>CALJPQ010000001.1 GCA_937980645.1 uncultured Saprospiraceae bacterium
CTTTGCCTTTGTCCTCAACGAGGTGTTAAAAAACGGCACCCAGCTGGAGACGTCCTCCGCTTTCGATATTGACCTCATCTGGCGGCTCTATCGGCTGGGCAAAATCAACAAGAGTACGACCATTGTCAACAACGGCTATAAGCCTTTGGCCTACCTCAGAGGTATTGCCCGGCTAATTAATGAGGGTTTCCAGAACGTCATTCCCATATGCGACAATGCCGCTGAACTAGACTACTACGCCGCCTTAGTCCAAAAAGAGCAGTGCAACATCGGTATCCGCATGGCCACCGAAGAAGAGCCGAATTTCGAATTTTACACTTCGCGCCTTGGCATTCGCCAAAGCGACGTCGTTCGATTTTACGAGGAAAAAATTGCACCCAATCCCAAGTTTGTGCTTAAAATGGTGCATTTCTTCGTAGATACGGGCATCAAGGACACCATCTATTACTGGAACGAGTTAAAGAAAGGCATCAAAACCTATTGCGAATTGCGCAAGAAATGCCCTACGGTTACAGCGCTCAACATTGGAGGTGGCATGCCCATTCGCAACTCTTTGGGTTTCGACTACGACTACCCCTACATGGTGGGCGAAATCGTGCGCCTCATCAAAGCGTATTGCGACGACGAAGGGGTGCCCGAACCCGATATTTACACCGAGTTTGGCAAATATACCGTCGGAGAGAGCGGTGCTGTCATTTTCTCTGTAATCGGAAAAAAGCAGCAAAACGACGCCGAGCTGTGGTACATGCTCGACAACTCCCTCATCAACACCTTGCCCGACAGTTGGGGCATTAAAGAGCGATTTATCCTACTGCCCATCAACCACTGGGAAAAAGAGCACCAACGCGTCAACATCGGCGGTATCAGCTGCGATAACGCCGACTACTACAACTCTGAGGCTCACATCAATCAGGTATATCTGCCCGTCTACGACGAGCAAACAGAAGACCCTCTCTACATTGGCTTCTTTCATACGGGCGCCTATCAGGAGTCGCTTAGCGGATATGGAGGCCTTAAGCACTGCCTTATCCCTTCGCCTAAGCACATTTTGATCGATAGAAACTATTACGGAGAACTGACCGACTGGGAAGTGTTCCCGGAACAAGACGCCGACTCTATGCTGCGCATCTTGGGCTACGACTCTCCTTACGCCTCTTAACGGCCATACAGCAGGCGTCTTCCGAAAAAATGCAGCGAGCGCTGCAGCGACAGCAGCAGGGCCTGTTTTTCTTTGGCACGGGGAATGATAATAAACACGCAGGATGATGTGTATCACCACTCCTTCACTTCTGCGCGTTTTTACCTTTGTCTTTCAGACGATCACCGCACATTCACTTTGTGTTTAGAGGTTTCATTCGACTGCTGCTGTGCTATGCGCCAGATTACTACTGCCAAAATTGTACTGTTCGTAGGGCTTTGCCCTATTTTCCTGAGGGGGCAAGTCCCTGATCCTCCTACTTACGTGGGGGCCGATGGCTACGAAAAACACGTAGAAGTACGGTGGCAGCCGGTCAACGACGCCCAGATTACAGGTTATCAGGTCTTTCGCTCGATGGATGGCGGTCATACGTTCGAACACCTGCGCACGGTAGGTCCTGCGCCCACAGTTATTGTAGATTGGACGGGCGACGAAGGCGACTACCTGACGCGCTGCTACCGCATACGCAGCGTGCGCAACAATGGCTTGGCCATCAGCGACTTTTCTCAAACGGCCTGCGCCCAAACTGCACCCATGACCGACGAGGAATTGCTCGACATGGTGCAGCGCTACACTTTTCGCTATTTTTGGGACTTTGCCCACCCCGTCAGCGGCATGGCTCGCGAGCGCATCAGCAGTGTGTTCACCGTTACTACAGGCGGCACGGGCTTTGGTATTTTGGCTGTTCTCGTCGGCGCTGAGCGCGGCTGGATCACGCGCCAGCAAGCGCTCGACCGCCTTATCCAGATCGTCTCCTTCCTTCAATTTGCCGACCGATTTCACGGAGCTTTTTCTCATTGGATTAACGGCACTACGGGTAAGGCCCTGCCCTTCAGCGCTTATGACGACGGGGCCGACTTGGTAGAAACGGCTTTTCTGATGCAAGGCTTATTGGCAGCGCGCCAATACTTCGACCACAACGACCCGCAAGAAGCGGGCCTGCGCGCCGCCATCACCAGCTTGTGGCACGGCGTGGAGTGGTCGTGGTTTCGGCGCAACAACAGCCCTGTGCTGTACTGGCACTGGTCGCCCAATTACGGTTGGCAGATGAACTTCCCCCTACGGGGCTTCAACGAAACCCAGCTCGTCTATCTGTTGGCTGCTGCTTCGCCCACGCATCCGGTGCCCGGCAGCCTTTACCAAAGCGGGTGGGCGGTCTCTCCCAATTATTGTACACCAGCCGTTTATTTTGGCTACCCTATCTACACGGGCCTAAACGGCGGCGGCCCGATGTTCTTCGCCCACTACTCTTACTTGGGCTTCGACCCGCGCGGCTGGCGAGATGCTTGTTGCAACTATTTCATCCGAAATCGGCATCACGCCCTCATCCAGTGGGAATACGCCAAACTGAACCCGAAAAAATTCCTCGGATATAGCGCTGAATGCTGGGGCCTCACCGCTTGCGACGCCCCCAACGGCTACTTTGCCTTCGATATCGCCAATGACCAAGGCACCATAGCCCCAACGGCTGCTTTGGCCTCCATGCCCTACACGCCAGAACAAAGCATGGCCGCTTTGCGGTACTTCTACCGCCATTTGGGCGAGCGACTATGGGGCATTTGCGGCTTCTACGACGCTTTTAATCTGACGCAAAACTGGTTTGCCAACAGCTATTTAGCCATTGACCAAGGCCCAATCGTAGCCATGATTGAAAACTACCGCACCGGCTTATTGTGGCGATTGTTTATGCAAAACCCGGAAATCGAGCCAGCACTATTGGCGTGCGGCTTTCAACCCGACTCTTCGGTATCGGCGCCAACGCTACCGACGGAAGCGATAGAATGTGCGCTATTTCCCAACCCAGTGGGCAAAGGTTTTTTCTGGGTGAAAATAACTGCACCTAAGGCATTGCCCTATCAAATAGAGGTGCTGAATGTGTTGGGCAAAAGCCCTGCTATTGCTCGACAGGAAGGCTGGCTAAATGCCGGCGAAAATCTTTTTCCGTTTTCTTCAACTCACTGGCCTAAAGGCTGGTATCTGATGCGCCTACAAATACCTGATGCCCATCCTATTGTTCGGTATTTTTGGATAACGGACGATTAAACTACCTGGCTCAAAAAGACTCATTTGTACAAGAACAATCGCATCCTTATTCCTTTCACTAAAAACAGTCTCGTATGAAACCTCTTTTGCTCATTGCACTGTTTGCTCTCTTCCTTTGGCCGACAGCAAACGCTCAAGTAGTCGTCTATGAAGACTTTGAGAGCGGCACCCCTACGCTTAGCTGGATAGGCCTCAACGGCACTTTCAACGGTGCTATCGCCAACCCCGACAAATCAGGCATCAATACGAGCGACTTTGTAGGCTCTTACACCAACAACCCTGGTTTCGACTTCTGCTTTGCCTTGCACACCTTTGCTACACCGGTAGACATCAGCGAGTTCAACCAGTTCAAGATGAAAATCTGGTCGCCCACGGCGCCCTCCAAGGCATTGCTCAAGCTGGAAGGCCCAGGAGGGCCACCTGTGGAAAAATTCGTGGACATTACCGTGGCCAACCAATGGGTAGAGTACACCTTCGACCTGTCGGCAGGCGCCTCGTACACACACCTGAAAACGCTGTTGGTGTCGTTCAACTCCTTCGTACTGGGCGACGACAAAACCTACTATTTCGACGACATCGTGGCTGTGCGCGCCGAGCGCTGCTATGAAACGTTCGAAGGCAGCTCCGACATTACTTGGACAGGGCTGAACGGCACTTTCAATGGCGCCATCGCCAACCCTGCTCCCAATCAGGTGAACAGTACAGCTACGGTGGGCAGTTTTACCAATAATCCTAATTTCGACTACAATTTTGCCTTCGGCACCGTAGGCACTGGCCCTATTGACCTGTCGGTGTACAACCAATTTGCCCTCGACGTGTGGGTGCCGCAGCCTACCAGCGTCTTGTTTAAGTTAGAAGGCACAGGGCAAGCACTGGAAAAGGTAAAGTACGTACCCGTAGCCAACGCGTGGCAACGCCTGACCTTCGACATGTCGGGTGCTGAAAGCTATAACACCATCACCAAAATCCTCATCGTTTTCAACCCGGGCAACACGGGCGACGACAGGACGTACTATTTCGATAATCTATGCGCCTATCCTAACACCTGCAAAGGCATTACCCTCGACCCTGACGTTATTGATGACTTTGAGTGCAACCGCAATGCTGCCTACGCGTTGGGATGGGATAGCCTCTCCGTCGTGAAAAACCCTTACCCTACCGGCGACAACAATTCGCCCAAAGTCGGTCGCTGGAACGACCCCGCCGGCCCGGGTACCGAATGGGCGGCCTTGGTAATAGCCTATCCAACGCCCATAGACCTATCGCAACGCAACCAATTCTCTGTACAGGTGTGGTCGCCCAAGGCGGGCAACCTTCTCATCAAACTGGAAGGCGGCCCAAACCCGCCTAAAGAAGTGTTCGTGCCCATGGTGCCCAACCAGTGGACGACGGCTAAAGTGGACTTCAGCGACCAGGCCGGCAAAGGTCATAGGCGCTGGGTGCTGTTCTTCAACGCGGGCGTCAACGGAGAGCCGGGCGACGTATACTACTTCGACAACGTTAAGTTGTCGGCACCTACTGATGTAGTCATTGAGGACTTTGAAGGCGGCATCAGCTTAGGCTGGCAACCGCTCGACCAAAATACCGCCTTGCACGGGACCTTCAACGGCCCGACGCCTAACCCGAGTCCGAACAGCGTGAACGACTCACCCAACGTCGGCTGCTACGCTAAAGGCTCGTCGCCGTTCTCTACTCTGCAAGCCTTCTCGCTGACGCCTTTCGACCTTTCGGTGTTCCCGCAGTTCAACGTAGATGTGCTCAGCCCTGCTGGCGGCGGCAAAGTCATTGTGCAACTCAGCTCCCCTACCCAAGGCAACAAGTCCGCCGAAGCCACTATTACTACTCCCGGGCAATGGGAAACGCTCAACTTCGATTTCTCCGCCTTCGACAACATTAAGGACTTCAACGAAGTGCGCTTTATTTTCAACGCTGGCACGGCCGCCCCGGGCGAAAGCTGGTGCATCGACAACCTGCGCCAATCCAAAGCCACCGTAGACCCGTGCGCAGGTACAGTGCCTATTCCCAACATCATTGATGACTTTGAATGCCAGCGCAACTTTGTTCAGATCTTCTATGGCGCCAGTGATGTGAGTGTCGTCAACAACCCGCATTTGGCCCCTGAAAACGGCTCGCTCAAAGTAGGCGAATACCGAGACCCCGCGGGGCCGGGAACCGAATTTGCCGGCATCGGTTACGAATTCGCCGCTCCGCCCGACCTGTCGGTGTACAACCAACTGCAAGTGCAGGTCTGGTCGCCGTTCAACAACGTGCCCTTCCTCTTCAAACTCGAGGGCGGGGATACACCTGTGGAAATCTTCGATACCCTCAAGGCAGCAAACCGCTGGTATCGCTTCAACATTGACTTCAGCAAATACGTCGGCACTCAGAACAGGAAACTGGTCATCTTCGTCAACGTGCTTAGCCCTACTGGCGGCGGCACTTACTATTTGGACAACATCCGCTGGGCGCGCGCCGGCTACAACGGCTGCATTGCCGACTACGAGTCGCCTCAAACGAGCATCACTAATTTCCGCTATTTCGCTAATGGCTCACTGGAGCAGGCGGGCTACCAGTTTGAGGTAGTGGATAACCCTAACCCTTCGGGTATCAATACGTCGAGCAAGGTGGGCAAATTCGTTAAGGCAGGCGACGCGCTGCCCTTCGCCGGCATGTATGCTGACTTAGAAGCGCCCATTGATTGGAAAGGCGTCAAACAAGTGCGCGCCAAAGTGCACATGGACCACATTGGCAACTTTGCCGTCAAAGTCGAGGGCGACGCCGTTAACGGCTTCTTCCTCGAAATCCCCGTAGCCAATACTCAGCTGAACGCCTGGGAAGAGCTGACGTTCGACTTTTCGGCTGTGCCCGACAATTCGGAATTTAAGCGACTGACTATCTTCTTCGACTTGGGCATCAACGCCACAGGACAAAACGTAACGTCTTACTTTGACGACCTCGTCATCGGCAACGGCGCCTGCACCAGCGTGTCGGTGTGGCAGCCGCTCCCGCTGGCGAGCCTGCGAGTATTTCCCAACCCCACTGAGCAATGGCTTCGGGTGGAGAACTTGGAGCAAGTAACCCGCGTATCCGTTACGGACCTCATAGGGCGGCATTTGGCAGAAGTAAACACCGGTGGCGACGTGCGCACGGACGTTGATGTATCGCAATTTCCAGCGGGTGTTTACCTATTGACGGCTTTCGATGCTCAGGGCTTGCCCGTGGGTATCGCAAAATTCATCAAAAACTGACGCATCAACCGCTTCCTCTAGAGTGCTGCCCGCCGCTGGTGATGTTTGGGCGGGGGCAGCCTCTCTTTGCGTCAGTCAAATTTGTCGGTATTATGCGGGTGTTTCTCACATACCTGTGGTGCTGGATGGCCAGCGCAATGGCCGCTCAGGAGCGCGTTCCATTTAGCGTAGAGGAACTTCAGCGGCGTACTTTTCTTTATTTTTGGGAGCGGGCAGATGCGCTGGGTCAGATACCCGACCGTTGGCCGACGAAGGCGTTTTCCAGCATTGCCGCTACGGGCTTTGGCTTGAGCGCCTACATCGTCGGCATTGAGCGCGGTTGGGTTAGCCGTCCAGAGGCTGCTCAGCGCGTGAGGCATACTTTAGAAACGCTTCTAACGCTGCCCCAAGGCCCAGAAGTGGAGGGAATGGCTGGCTATCGCGGTTTTTTCTACCATTTTCTTGACCACGAGCGCGGGCGGCGCCACCGGGATGTAGAGCTGTCGTCCATAGATAGCGGACTGCTCATGGCCGGGGTGCTGTCGTGCATGAGCTATTTTGACGGCGACGACAGCGTAGAAGAGGCCATTCGCCAACTGGCGGACACGCTCTACCGCCGGGTAGAGTGGGACTGGATGCTGGGGCCTAATCACCGCCTTAGCATGGGCTGGCGCCCCGAAAAAGGCTTCCTCCGCGCCGAGTGGTTTGGATACACGGAAGCCATGATTCTCTATGTGTTGGCCCTCGGCTCGCCAACCCATCCTATTCCCGCCTCCAGCTGGGATGCCTGGACGCTCAATTACTACTGGGATGACTTCGAAGGCCAGCCCCATGTCAACTTCGGCCCGCTCTTCGGTCATCAGTACAGCCACGTTTGGGTAGACTTTCGCGGCATCCAAGACCGGTACATGCGCCAAAAGGGAATGGACTACTTTGAAAACAGCCGCCGGGCCACTTTGGCCAACCGCGCCTATTGCCTCCGAAATCCGCAGCAGTTCAAAGGCTATTCAGAAAACACGTGGGGACTAACGGCTTGCGACGGCCCTATGGAGTGGGTCCAGCGCTACGGTCAGGGCCTGTGCCGCCCCGACACATGGAAGTCTTTTCACGCCTATCACGCTCGAGGGGTTGCCAGCGACTATTTGGAAGACGACGGAACCATAGCGCCTACGGCTGCGGGAGGCTCTGTGCCTTTTGCTCCCGAAGTTTGCCTGCCCGCCCTACAGGCCATGTGGGAAACCTACTACGATAGCCTGGTGGGACCATACGGCTTTAAGGATGCTTTTAACCTGACTTTCACCGCCGATGGGCGCCTGCCCGAGGGCTGGTTTGCCGAAGACTATTTAGGGATTGACCAAGGGCCTATCTTGCTCATGCTGGAAAACTACCGCAGCAATCTGTTGTGGAATGTGATGAAAAAAAATCCCTACCTCCGCACCGGCCTTATGCGCGCAGGCTTTAGCGGAGGATGGTTAGACGCTTTCCGCGAGGCACCGCTGCCGCCGGAGAAACCGGTCAAACCCAACCCAGAAATATCGGCAGAGCCGAAATGGCTCTTTGAAAGGCGCATTTTCCGAGAAGACAAGACCAGTGCCCTACCCTATCGGCTGCTGCGCCCCGTCAACGGGCTACCAGCAACGGCCAACTACGGCCTGCGCCGAAACGCTCAAGGGCATTTGGTGGATGCCCAAGGTCAACGCGTGCGCCTGCCACTCGTCGTTTTTCTTCACGGCGTAGGCGAGCGCGGCTACGACAATGAGCGCCAACTGCTCAACGGCGTGCTGGCGTTTGCCGAAACAGCGCACCAGCGACGTTACCCCTGCTACGTGCTCGCGCCCCAATGCCCACCCGATGCGCGCTGGTCGGGTGCCGACATACGCACGGCTGTTACCTGGAGCGAAACTCCCACCGAACCCATGCGCCTGCTGATGACCCTCATCGAGCAACTGCTGCGCGACGAGCCAGACATTGACCCCTCGCGCCTCTATTTGACAGGCCTCTCTATGGGAGGCGCTGGCGTATTCGACTTGCTCATGCGTCGGCCAGAGTGGTTCGCGGCAGCAGTGCCCTTATGCGGCGGCGGCGACCCCGCCCAAGCGCATCGCATCCGAAACGTACCTGTCTGGATTTTTCACGGTCGGCAAGACGAGGTGGTGCCGCCTTCGCGCTCGCGCCACATAGCCGAAGCCTTGCGCAAACACGGCCAGCCCGTCCGATACACCGAATATGAGACTTTAGCCCACGCCATCTGGCATCAGACGTATTATAATCCGTCGCTTATGGCGTGGCTTTTTGCCCAGCGAAAAACGCCTTCATCCTCTGCGAAAAAGCACGGCCGAAACCGCCGAGAATAATTGGAACACCTATCCGCAAAAAGCAACGGCGAAACACCTTCTCACTGCTCAAAGCGACTGTTTATGCAACACTTCAACCTTCTTGACTGGGCTGTTATCGGCGGCTACTTTTTAATACTTCTCCTACTGGCCGTGTGGGTCATTCGGCAGCGACAACGCGACAGCACCGACTATTTTTTGGCGGGTCGAAACATTGGCTGGTTTGTCGTGGGGGCTTCCATCTTTGCTTCGAACATTGGCTCGGAGCACGTCGTCGGACTGGCGGGTGCAGGCGCAGGCGGCAAAATTCCGATGCTCATTTACGAATTGCACGCTTGGATCGTCTTGCTGCTGGGGTGGGTGTTCTTGCCCTTCTACTTGCGCAGCCGCGTCTTTACCATGCCCGAGTTTCTAGAGCGCCGCTTCAGCCCTCAAGCGCGCTGGTTCCTGACGCTGTTCTCCCTGCTGGCCTATGTGCTCACGAAAGTATCGGTAACCATCTATGCGGGCGGCATCGTCATTTCTACGCTGTTGGCCATTGACTTTTGGTTAGGGGCTTTCATCACCGTGGTCCTCACTGGCCTTTACACCGCCTTGGGCGGCCTTCGGGCTGTAGTGTACACTGAGGCCCTGCAGACGGTGATCTTGATCCTCGGCGCTGGGGCACTGACCTTTTTTGGCTTTCAAGCTGTAGGCGGATGGTCGGGCATGCGCGAAGCCTTGGCCCCCGGGTACCTCAACATGTGGCGCCCACCCGACGACCCAGAGTTTCCGTGGCCGTCGCTTCTCATGGCGAGTACCATCTCCGGCATTTGGTATTGGTGCACCGACCAATATATTGTACAGCGCGCATTGGCTGCGCGCAACCTGCAGCAGGGCCGACGCGGCACTATCTTTGGTGCGTTGCTCAAACTCATGCCCGTATTCCTCTTCTTGCTGCCGGGCGTCGTCGCTTTAGCCCTAAAAAACCGAGGCGAGTTGATGTGGGATAGGCCTGACCAGGCTTTTGCTGCGCTCATGGCGCAGCTGATGCCTCACGGCCTACGCGGGCTGGTGGCTGCGGGCCTCCTTGCGGCGCTAATGAGCTCGCTGGCCTCGGTGTTCAATTCTTGCTCGACGCTCTTCACCGTGGACGTCTATAAAAAGATACGCCCCGACGCTCCGGAGACTCAGTTGGTGCGCGTGGGTCGCCTAGCTACTGCTGTCGTCGTGTTGTTGGGCATTGCCTGGATACCCATCATGCAAAACATTTCCGGCGTGCTGTACGAGTACTTGCAGTCGGTACAAGCCTACATTGCTCCGCCCATCACGGCCGTGTTTTTACTGGGCATCTTCTCCCGTCGCATCAACGCCAAAGGCGCCATGGCTACGCTCATGGTGGGCCTGTTGGTAGCGGTAGTGCGCCTTGTGCTGGAGATTAGCCGGCCAGCGCTCAACCCTCAGGGGCTTTTGTATGCTTTCGGTGATCTTAACTTCTTGACGTTTGCCAGTTGGTTTTTTCTCTTTTGCATCGTCGTGTGCGTAGTGGTCAGCCTACTCACACCTCCTCAGTCCGAAGAGCAGGTGCACGGCCTAACCTACGCTACCCTTTCCGAAGAGCATCGCGCCGAGCTAAAGGCCAGTTACGACCTTTGGGATATCCTGGCTTCGGCGCTTGTAGTGGGCATTGTGGCCTGGATCATGTTTACGTTCACGGGTTAAACGACTTCGCTTTTTCGAAACTATGCTTACCTCTTTCCTCGCTCGTTTGCCGTTTCAGTCCCGAAGTGGCGCGCAGCTTAAAATGCTGGGAAGCATGGCTGCCGCTATTTTTGCGGGAATAGCCCTTTTCTTTTCCTTCCAGGGCAGCTCAGTACCTTTATCGTCGTCAGAAGATCGTCTGGTGGACTCGCTGCTGACGCTCATGACAGTAGAGGAAAAGATTGGCCAGATGACGCTGTTCACCACTGATTGGGAAGCCACCGGGCCAACGATTCGGGAAGGCTACCGCGAAGACATTCGCCAGGGGCGCTGCGGAGCGCTGTTCAACAGCCACACGGCTGCTTTTACGCGCGAATTGCAGCGCTTGGCCGTAGAGGAGTCGCGTCTGAAGATTCCGCTGCTGTTTGGCTACGACGTTATTCACGGCTACAAGACCATTTTTCCCATTCCATTGGCGGAAGCGGCCAGCTGGGATCTGGAGGCCATCGAGCGCTCGGCCCGCGTTGCTGCCACCGAAGCAGCGGCGGCTGGGTTGCACTGGACGTTTGCCCCTATGGTCGATCTCACTCGCGACCCACGCTGGGGCCGCGTTATGGAAGGCGCTGGTGAAGACACGTGGTGGGCGTGTCGGGTCGCCGAGGCTCGTGTGCGAGGCTTTCAGGGCAAGGGCTTGGGGCACACCGACGCTGTAGCCGCCTGCGTGAAACACTATGCCGCCTACGGAGCACCTACCGCCGGACGGGAATACGGCACGGTAGACATGAGCGAGCGCTTTTTCCGCGAGTATTACTTGCCACCCTATGCGGCCGCAGTGCGGGCCGGAGCAGCCACCGTCATGACAGCCTTCAACGATTACGATGGAGTGCCGGCCACGGGCAACCGCTACTTGCTCACAGACGTGCTGCGCCGTGAATTGGGCTTTACGGGCTTTGTGGTTACCGATTACACGGCCATCAACGAGCTGGTGCCGCACGGCGTCGCCCGCAACGAGCAAGAGGCGGGCGAACTGGCCCTACACGCTGGCGTCGACATGGACATGCAGGGCGCTGTTTTTCAGCAGTATTTGAAAGCATCTTTAGAGGCCGGCAGGGTTTCTATGGCTCAAATCGACACTGCTGTGCGACGCATTTTAAAGTTGAAATACCGGTTGGGGCTGTTCGAAGATCCGTACAAGTTCTGCGATCCAGAGCGCGAAAAACGCCTCATACTCAGTGCTGAACATCGCGCTGCTGCTCGCGATATGGCCCGCAAATCCATCGTTTTGCTGAAAAACGAGGGCCAGGTGCTGCCGCTGTCGCGCACAGCGCGCCTTGCGGTGATAGGACCTTTAGCCGACAACAAGGACGAGCTCATCGGCAGTTGGAGTGCGGCCGGCAGTGGTTCCGACTGCGTGAGCTTGCTGGAGGGGTTGCGAGCGACCAGCCGAGGGGTGCTCGGGCACGCTAAAGGCTGCGAGCTGGAGGGCAACGACCGCCGCGGTTTCGCCGAAGCAATAGCCCTAGCCAAGAAGGCAGATGTTGTCGTAGTAGCCGTTGGCGAGGCCGCTTACATGAGTGGAGAGGCGGCTTCGCGTACGCAGCTTTCGCTGCCGGGAGAGCAAGAGGCCCTTGTCGAAGCGCTGGCGGCTACGGGCAGGCCCCTCGTAGTTGTGCTTATGAACGGTCGGCCATTGGCCATTCCGAACGTAGTCGAGCGCGCCGCAGCCGTCGTGGAGGCCTGGTGGCTGGGTACAGAAGCCGGCAATGCCTTGGCCGACGTGCTCTTAGGCGACTACAACCCCAGCGGCAAACTACCTATGACCTTCCCGCGGTCGGTAGGGCAAGTGCCCATTTTCTACAACGAAAAAAACACCGGGCGCCCCTTTGACCCCAACAGCAAATGGACGAGTAAATACCTCGATGCCCCCAATAGCCCGCTGTTCCCCTTTGGCTTTGGCCTTAGCTACACTTCTTTCGAGTACTCACTCCCTACTACTTCAGCCTTGACTTTTCGGGCGGGCGATACGCTGCGCGTCAGCGCTCAAGTGCGCAACACAGGCGACCGCGCCGGTACAGAGGTCGTCCAACTCTACGTGCGCGACCAAGTAGGCAGTGTCACTCGCCCCGTGCGCGAGCTCAAAGGCATTCAGCGCATCCATCTGCAGCCCGGTGAAAGTCGCACCGTAACCTTTACCCTTACCGAGACCGACCTACGCTTCTACCGGCGGGACATGTCCTTCGGTTCAGAACCCGGAGCATTCGACCTCTGGATCTGTAGCCACTCGGCCCATGGGCAACCGGTGCGGGTCGAACTTCAATGACTATACTCCACAAACTACTTTTTACTCCTGCGAAATTAACCGCTCATTCATCACGACCAAAAGAGGGACAGCACCGAGATGTCTGCACCGATTTGGCCCAAAAATACACTAGAAGCACGCTATGAAACTCTTTCCCATTCTTTTGCTTGGCCTGCTCGCCCACACGGCAGCAACGGCCCAACTGCGCGTAGTGGGCCGCGTTAGCGATGCTGAAACCGGCGAAGCCCTCATTGGCGTAACCATCGCCGTACAAGGCGCCCCTATGGGTACCATCAGCGACGCAGAGGGGCGTTATGCCCTGGAAGTTCCCGATCTCAACGCGACGCTCATTTTCACGTACACCGGCTACGTAGAACAACAAGTGGCCCTACAAGGGCGCACCTCGCTCGATGTGGCGCTGGTGCCGCAAAGTGAGGTCATCGGCGAAATTGTCGTAGTTGGCTACGGCTCCCAGCGCAAGAGCGACCTGACGGGTGCCGTCGGCACCGTGAAGACGCGCGAAATTGAGCGCATTCCTACGGCATCGGTTGACCAAGCACTTCAGGGAAAGATCGCCGGCGTCTATGTGGTGCCGGCCAGTGGGCAACCAGGGGCGGGAGCAGTCGTTCGAATACGAGGCACGGGCACCCTGAACAACGCTAACCCGCTCTATGTGGTGGACGGCATGCTGTTGGAAGACGCTTCCTTTGTTAACCCGCAAGATGTCGAGTCTATTGAGGTGCTCAAAGACGCTTCCGCTACGGCCATCTACGGCAACCGCGGAGCCAATGGGGTCATCATCATCACGACTAAGCGCGGCAAAGCTGGCGAGCGCGCAGCCATTGCCCTGAACAGTTACTATGGCACACAAGCACTCACCCGAAAAATACCTATGGCCAATGCCGCCCAATTTGCTCAGATGTACAACGAACTGCGGGGCCAGCCGTTCTTTCCCGACCCTGAGGCGCTGGGTGCGGGTACCAATTGGCAAGACGTCACTTATCGGCAAGCCCCCATCGCAAGCGTACAATTGAGCGCCGCAGGAGGCTCCGATAAATTCACCTACAACATCGCTGGCAACTACTTCAACCAGTCGGGTATTGTGCGCCAGTCGGAGTTCGAGCGCGTTACGCTGCGGCTCAACAACGAGTATCGCGTGAACCGAACCGTTCAACTGGGCCACAACGTCTCTTTTGCTTCGGCCAATAGCCAAAATGCTCCTGGAGTACTCCTCTCGACGCTCTGGATGCCGCCCATCTACGCCGAACGAGACTCTACCGGCCGATTTTCAGACCCCACCTTTTTCGGCACCGCCATCGGTAACCCGGCTGCTGATTTGTTCTACAAAAGCCGCAATTTTTCGCGAAACAATCGCTTGGTGGGCACACTTTACGGCGACCTCAAATTGGGGGAATACTTCACCTTTCGCTCTAATTTCGGCTTAGACTACGGCATAGCGCGCAGCCGATACTACGAGCCGGTGTTCGAAGTATCGGTGTCGCAGCGCAATGCCAACGACCGGTTGGAGCTAGGCTTCAACGAAAACCGCTCGTGGTTGTGGGAAAATACCCTGACCTTTAACCGCGAATGGAAACACTTGCGCCTGAATGCGCTGGCGGGTTACACCGCTCAGGAAACGCGCTTCGAATATTTTGGCGCTAGCCGCAGCAACTTCCCAGCAGGCATTGACGAACTGCTCTACCTCTCGGCCGGCAACGACACCACGCAACTCAACTACGGAGGAGCCGGGGAGTGGGCCATGGTCAGTTATTTGGGTCGGATAAACCTGACGCTTTTTGAGCGCTATTTGCTAACGGCCTCCTTCCGGGCCGATGGCTCCTCGCGGTTTTCGCCCAAAAACCGCTGGGGCTACTTCCCGTCATTTGCCGTGGGCTGGAACATTGCTCAGGAGGCCTTCATGGCTAATCAACGCCTCTTCGACCGCCTCAAATTGCGCGCTTCTTGGGGAGTTGTCGGCAACGACAAGACACAGCTGTACCCCTCTTTTGGCGTCATCCAAGGCAACTTATACGCCATCTTTGGACCTAATGAGGCCCTCAATACAGGAGCAACCCTAACCACGCTGTCGAACCCCGACGTGCGTTGGGAAGAAACCTCGCAAACGGATGTCGGCCTCGAAATGGCCCTTCTCAATGGACGCCTGAGCGCTGAAGTGGACTGGTACCATCGGCTGACCTACGACATCCTGTACGAATTGCCCATTCCAGATTACGTTGGCTCGGCGGGCAATCCGGTGGTCAATGTAGCCGACGTGCGCAACCGCGGCTGGGACGTTACCCTCAGCTGGCGCGACACGCGCGGCAAGGTATCGTACAACCTGGGGGCCATTTTCTCTACCGTGCGTAACGAAGTGGTAGAACTCGACGCCCGCAAATCGGAAGTGCGCGCTGCAGGAACCGCACAAGGAGACTTCGCCACGCGCACCATCGTAGGCCGCTCCATCGGCGAGTTCTACGGCTTTCAGGTGGCCGGTATTTTTCAAAATGCCGACGATCTGAACCGATATCCGCGGCTGGGCAACGAAAAACCGGGCGACTTTCGCTATGAGGACATCAACGGCGACGGCAAAATCACCGATGCCGACAAGGTGTTTCTCGGAAGCCCAATACCTCGGCTCACTTACGGCTTCTCGGCCGGCTTTGAATGGGCTGGCCTCGACTTCGCAGCCGACTTCTTCGGAGTACAGGGCAACAAGGTCGTCAGTGCTTGGCAAATGGCTCGCTTTGGCGTGTACAACTGGCACCAGCGCTACTACGAGGGCCGCTGGACCGGTGAGGGCACCAGCAACAGCGTGCCTCGCGTTACGAACGGCGGGCACAACTACCGCATGTCGAGCTTCTACGTCCAGGACGGCTCGTTTTTCCGCTTGCGCAGCATCGTATTGGGCTATACCCTCCCGCCGTCGCTCACCAAGCGCGTCGGCATTCAGCGCGCCCGCTTCTACCTCAACGGCACCAACCTTTGGACGCGCCAAGCCTATGACGGCTATTCGCCCGAGTTCCCGGGCAGCAGCGTCTTCAGCGCCGGCGTGGACTACGGCTCGTATCCCATTGCCAAAACCGTATCTTTCGGAGTGGATGTAACTTTTTGATGTTCTCAACTCTCCTCAGCACCTCACCTCCAAACACTTTTTGCGCTATGAATCGCCTCGCTCGCTCCTTCATACCCTCTCTTCTTTTGCTTAGCACCTTAGCCGTCTTGAGCTGCCAAAAAGATTTTCTAGACCGGAAACCCTTAGGGCAGCTGACGTACGAAAATTTTTTCCAAAATGCCGAACAGGCCATTCAGGCCACCAATGCCGTCTACAATCAGTTTCGCAGCTGGGACTGCGTGGGCTTGCCCTACTTAGGTTGCACCGATATCATCAGCGACGATGCCGACAAAGGCTCTACGCCCAATGATGCGCCCTACATGCTGGAGCTGGATAGCTTCACTTTCGATGCCACCAACATCGCTTTCGCCTCAGTGTGGCGAGGCTATTTCCGCGTAGTGGCGCGGGCTAATATCGCCATTAGCGAAATTCCGAACATCGACATGGATGCCGCCTTGCGCGCCCGCTTAGTCGGCGAGTGCAAATTCCTGCGCGCTTACGCTTACCTGTTGTTGGTGCAATGGTTTGGCGACTTACCACTCATCACTCGCCCTCTAACGGGCGATGAGTACTACGCACAAGAGCGACAGCCCAAAGCAGTCATCTACGACCAAATTGAGCGCGACTTGTTAGAAGCCCTCGAGGTACTGCCCGAAAAGTCGCAATATGCAGCAGCGGATTTAGGGCGCGCCACCAAAGGCGCCGCTCGCGGGTTGTTGACCAAGCTGTACATGGTAAAGAAAGACTTCGCCAAGGCCGAGCAGTACGCCTTAGAGGTCATCAACTCAGGTCAATACAGCCTATTGCCGCGGTATTCGGACAACTTCCTGCCCGTAGGCGAAAATGGCGCCGAGTCGGTCTTCGAGATTGGCTGTGTCGCATTGCCTGCGCCCATAGCAGGTCCGGGGGCCTCGCCTTACAACATGATTCAGGGGGTGCGCGGTGTGCCTAATTTAGGCTGGGGCTTCAATCGGCCGTCCGATAACTTGGTGGCGTCGTATGAGCCAGGCGACCCACGCCGCGAGGCCACGGTCATTTACGTGGGCGAAGTGCTGCCCGACGGCTCCACCATCGTGCAAGACAACCCGGAGATCATTAACGAGCGCTACAACCAGAAGGCCTGGGTGCCCGCCCACCCTGGGCTGCAGGACAACGGACCCGGCAACATCCGCATCCTCCGATATGCCGACATCTTGCTGTTGGCAGCCGAAGCCCTCAACGAAAACGGCAAAGCCAGCCAGGCCCTGCAGTACCTCAATCAGGTTCGAAAACGCGCCCGCGGCACCAACAACTTCATCCTACCCGATGTAACAACCACCGACCAGGCCCAACTGCGCGAGCGCATCTACCGCGAGCGGCGCGCCGAATTGGCCATGGAACAACATCGGTGGTTTGACCTGTTGCGCTGGGGACGCGCCGCTTCCGTTATGCAAGCCCTGGGCAAACAATTCTTCGTGCCGGGCAAACACGAGCTACTGCCCATCCCTCAAAGCGAAATAGACCTGACAGAAGGGCGAATGCGCCAAAATCCAGGGTATTGACACTGCGGTGCATGAAAAACCGCTGGGCTGACCCCCAGCCCAACCTGCACACACCGTTAGAAAAGCAAGCCCGCCCAAGCATCGCCTAAGGGGTCTTGTGGCTGTCATCCGAAATGTCCGTGCAGATAGTTGTACGTCAGTTCTTGCTGGGGCTGCTCGAACATTTGCACCGTTGGGCCGTACTCGACGAGCTCGCCCAAATACATGAAGGCTGTTTGGTCAGCAATGCGTCGGGCCTGCTGGAGATTGTGAGTTACGATGACGATGGTGAACAGTTGCTTGAGTTCCAACAGTGTTTCCTCTACTTTAGCCGTGCTGATGGGGTCTAATGCGGAGCAAGGCTCATCGAGCAAAATGACCTCGGGTGCTACGGCAATAGCTCGGGCCAGGCACAGGCGCTGCTGCTGACCGCCGGAAAGTTCAAGGGCTGATTTGTCTAATTCCTCTTTGACTTCGTCCCACAAGTGGCTTTGTTTAAGGCTGTTTTCTACAGCGTCGCGTATGTGCGCCGAATGGCGCATGCCGTTAATTTTCAAGCCGTATTCGACGTTCTTAAAAATGGATTTGGGAAACGGATTGGGTTTTTGAAAAACCATGCCGATCTGGCGGCGTAGCTGTACTGGGTCAGTGTGGCGGTCCAGAACATTTTTGCCTTTGAACAAGATTCGCCCTTCGATACGGATGTCAGGGTTTAAGTCGTGCATGCGATTGATGCTGCGCAGCAACATCGTTTTGCCGCAGCCCGAAGGGCCTATCAGGGCGATGATCTGATGTTCGGGGATGTTCATCGAGATGCCCTTGAGGACGTGCTTCGAGCCGGCGTACAGGTGGAGGTCTTCTATCTGCAGGAGGTGCTTTTCCATGGCGGTTTTACAGGCGTTTTTTCGGATGATATTGCGCGCGGAGTACGAAAGCGACGAGATTGAGCAAGAAGACTAAGAGCAGCAGTGCGATGGCCGTTCCGTAGGCCAGCGGGCGCACCAGTTCGGGGTCGTGGTGTTGGGTGGATAGGATGTACAGGTGGTAGGGCAATGCCATGAACTCGTCGAAGGGCGAGGCGGGCAGGTATCGGGTGTAGAAAGCCACGCCGGTGAAGAGGATGGGCGCTGTTTCGCCAGCGGCGCGGGAGAGCGCCAGAATGACGCCCGTCAGGATGCCGGGCAACGCTGTGGGCAGCACCACGCTGTAAGTGGTTTCCCAGCGTGTGGCGCCTAAGGCTAACGCGCCTTCGCGCAAGGCGCGCGGCACCTGGCGCAGGGCTTCTTCGGTCGTAGCAATTACCGAAGGCAGTGTCAGCAGGGCCAGCGTGCAGGCCGAAGCCAGAATGGACGCCCCCATGCGCATGCCTTCCACAAAGATGGCCAGGCCAAAGAGGCCATAGACGATGCTGGGCACCCCTGCCAAATTGCGTACGGCCGCTCGAGTGAACTGAGTAAACGCGCCCTCGCCGGCATATTCTTCCAGCCATACGGCGCAGGCCACGCCTAACGGAGCAGCCAGTAGTGTAGCCAGCAGAGTTACCACCGTTGTGCCGAAAACGGCCGGCCAGATACCGCCCGCCGTCATGCCCTGGCGCGGAAAGCTGGTCAGAAACTCCCAGCTGAGCACCGGAATGCCCTGTCGGCTCAGGTCGAAGAGCATGATGACCATAAAGGCTGCCACGCCCAAAGCGCAGACAATCAGGGAGGCCATGCCTATCCACATCCGGAGTTTTCGTATCGTCATTGTCCGCGTTTTCTCAGCCGAGCGGCCACGCGCTCAGCGGCGAAATTGATGGTCAGGGTGATGAGGAAGAGGACTAAAGCGCAGGCAAACAGCGCGTAGTAGTGCGTCGTTCCGGTAGGTACCTCGCCCATTTCAATGGCTACTGTAGCAGTAATAGTGCGCACCGAAGAGAAGAAGCCCTGCGGTATGGCCGTGGCATTGCCCGTGGCCATCAGCACGGTCATCGTCTCGCCAATGGCGCGCCCCACTCCCAACATGATGGCTGCCAGCAGGCCCGAATAGCAGGCCGGCAGCGTTACCCGCGTAAGCGTCTCCCACCGATTGGCCCCCAAAGCATAACTGGCCTCCTTGTATGCTCGAGGCACAGCCTGCACGACGTCTTCCGAAATGCTGATAACGGTGGGCAAGGCCATGAAAGCCAGTAAGATAGAGCCATTAAGGGCATTCAGCCCATTGGGCAGGCCAAATACCCGCGCCAGAAAAGGCCCAACCAGCACAATGCCCACAAAGCCCATCACCACCGAGGGCACGGCTGCCATGAGTTCTACAATGGGCTTCAGCAGATTGCGCAACCAAAGAGGGGCAATTTCCGAGAGAAAAAACGCCATGCCCACGCCTATGGGCGCAGCAATGGCAGTGGCGCCAAGCGTCGTCAGCGCTGTACCCAGCAGCAGCGCGCCTATGCCGTAGGAGGGAGTATCGTACGCCGCCGGATTCCAGGCATTCAGTGAGAAAAACTCGCCCAGCCCAATGCGTTCAAAGGCCCTCCAGCTGTGGATGGCCAGCAGCAAAAAGATACCCAGCAGCGTAGCGATGGAGACAAACGCCGACACTGCCAGCGATTTTTCAAAGAACCTGTTCCAGAAATAGCGGCGGCTCGTCATCGCTTTTCGGTGTAGTAATTCAGGGTTTCCACATAAGAAGAAGCAGGGCGGAGCGCATGGTAAGCCGCCAGCATATCGGGCCAGGGGGGCAAATAGCCGTTTTGCAAGATCAGTTGCTGGCCTGCCGGGCTGGCTTCAAACTGAAAAAAGGCTTTGAGCTTGCCAGAGGGATGCCCGTTAGTGAACTGATACAGCGGGCGCACGAGCGGATACTCGCCCGAGCGCAGCGCCGCCTCCTCCAGCGGTGAGACGGCCCGCCGCTTAGCATCGGCCTTTAGGCGCACAACGCGCACGCCTTGACGAATGCTGCCGTCGGCTTTAGCCACATAGCCCAACCCGACGTAACCAATGCCGTAAGGGTCGCGCATGACGGACTCCACAATTTGCGCCGTGCCGTTCATCTGCTTGAGCGCCGGTGAAAAGTCGCGCCCCAGCACTCGCTCGCGGAAATAGACAAAAGTGCCGGAGTTGCTCTGGCGTCCGTAGAGCGAAATGCGCCCCGGCCGACCGCCTACCTCCGCCCAGTCGCGGATTTCGCCAGCGTAGATGCGCCCCAATTGCTCTAAGGTCAGGCTATCCACACCTACCGCAGGATTGACCACCACCACTAAAGCATCTGCAGCAAATACGTGCGCCACTAAGCGAATGTCGCGTTGCCGCGCCAGTGCAATTTCCTTGTCCGTCAGCGCGCGCGACGAGTTGGCGACGTCTGTTTTGCCGTTAAGCAGGGCTGCTATGCCAACGCCCGAACCGCCGCCCGCAATGCTGACGGAAACAGCAGAGTCTTCGGCCATATAGGCTTCAGCCAGGCGAAACACCAGGTTCACCTCCGTGTCTGAGCCTCGCACTGTAATGCGCTCCACACTGCGCATCTGATGACAGGTGCTGCCTGCCATCACCAGACCTACCAGCAGCAACAGCCGCCCGAAAATAGCCCAGGTGTCAGGCCGGCTCTTCTTCGTCTGCCTCGCCTTCTGCCGCCGCTTCGTCATCTTCATCTACGTACTCCTCGTCGTCCAGGTCTTCTTCGTCGGAGTCCTCTTCGTCGTCGAAGCCTTCGTCTTCCACGTCCTCGAGGTCGTCTTCTTCGAGGGCGTCATCTTCCTCGTTCGCTGCTTCATCTTCAGACCCGTCTTCGTCCGTGAGGGCTGCTCGGAGCGTTTCCTCCACTTCCACAGCAGAGAGCGTTTCTTGTTCCAGAGTAAGAATGTCTGTGCGCATAGTGTCAAATTTTGCGTCAAAATTCTAAGTCTCCAGACGCTTCACAGACGCTGTGCAGGTTAAGTTGATATTAAGAATGCAGCGCCATCTCGAGTTGCTGGTGAAGTGGTCAAACGGCCCAGTGTCCTAAGTATTTGAGGAAAATTTTGGTCAGGTTCTCGGCGTCTGAAATGCCGCGATGGTGGGTGCCAGTAAAGAGGATGTTTTCGATTTCGATGGCCTTTTTCAGCCCTACGGGGCGTCGTAGCCCTTTGATGTGCATGTATTGTTGTTTGAGATTGGCATGGGCTTCGGCCCAGTCGGTTTCCAGTCGGTGCAGGCGACAGTCGTGGACGAGCATTTTTTGGTCTATGGAGCCCCAAGAGCAGAGGGTGTAGTCTTCTTCGCCGATGCGGGCCCAGTCCCAAAATTCCTCGATGACCTCTGGGAACGTAGCGGCCCGATTGACGTCTTGCTGGCTGATTTGGGTAAGTTGCCGGCAAAAAGGCGACAGGGTAGGGTGCACAATGGGGCGCACGAAACGGTTGAACTTGCCGCGTATTTCGCCGTAGGCATTGACGCGAAAGGCGCCGATTTCGATGATTTCCTGCACGTAACCGGGCGGGCGATGTTCCCAGCAGGTGGCCTCCAGATCGTAAATGATGTAGTTTTTCATGATTGAATGGCGTGGCGTCGGGTGCCCTGCGCCTTTGCGCAAGTATGGACGCAAAGTTCGAGCAATTGTTCAGAGCTTTGCCCCAAAACCCGGACATGCACATTGCTTTACTGACCACCTACCCCCACGGCGGCGCGGGCATCGCCTGCCGACGCTTAGAGGGTGCCCTGCGCCACATCGGTGCAGAAGCCCGGACGCTGACGGCAGCCGATGCTCCTTCGCGCTGGCCGTTCTATGCGGAGCGGCTGTCGTTTCTGCCCTATGAGCGCGATCGCTCGGTGCGTTTCCAGTTTTCGTTGGCCAATTTTGGCTGCGACATGTCGCGCCACCCCGTCGTGCAACAGGCCGACGTGATTCACCTGCACTGGGTCAACCAGGGCTTCCTGTCGCTTCGCAACCTCCAGCAATTGGCCCAAACAGGCAAGCCTATCGTTTGGACCCTGCACGACATGTGGGCCTTCACCGGCGGCTGCCACCACAGTGCCGGCTGTGAGGAATACACGCGCGCCTGCGGCCATTGCCCGATGTTACGCTGGCCCGGGCCATGCGACCTGTCGCACCGCATCTGGCGGCGCAAGAAGCGCCTTTTCCCGCCGCAAATGCACATCATCACATGCAGCGAATGGCTGGGCCAGCGCGCCAGAAGCAGCAGTCTGCTGAGTGGCTATCCCGTTCAGGTCATTCCAAACGCTATTGATATCCAGCTTTTTACACCTGCTGCGCCGGAGCAGCGGCAAGCGTTTCGGCAGCGCCTGGGCATTCCGTCCGCTGCTGTGGTGGCGCTTTTTGCTTCGGTCAAGGTTGAAAATCCCTGGAAGGGTTTTGGGCATTTGGTACAAGCTTTAGGTCATGTGCGCCAGCAGTGGCCCCATCTGCCTTTGGAATTGCTGGTCATGGGCAAAGCACAGCCAGAGACCTTGCGCCAGTTGCCCTGCCCGGCGCGCGAATTAGGCTCGCTCTCCGATCCGCGGCAAATTGCCGAGGCCTACGCCGCCGCCGACCTGTTCGTCATACCCTCGCTGGAAGAAAACCTACCCAATACGGTGATGGAAGCGCTGGCTTGCGGCACACCCGTGGCGGGCTTCCGCACTGGTGGCATCCCAGAAATGGTGGAGCACGAAGAAAATGGCTTCCTGGCTCCAGTGGGCGACAGTTTGGCCCTGGCCGAAGCCATCGCCTGGGTGGCCGAACGCTCCGAACAGCTGCGCGCCGCCGCCCGTCGTAAGGCCGAGCACTGCTATGCCCAGACCATCGTGGCGCAACAACATCTGGCGCTGTATCAGGAGGCACTTCGACAGACCTGAGGCACCCGTTGCTATGCAAAACACGATGCAGACCGCTCTTTTCAGGTATGGTATCCTCCTCGCTGCATTAGGCTTGTGGCCCAACAGCCTGGCGGCTCAACGCACAGAGCTGCCATCTCTCGCCTTTCAAACCATTTACCGCCAAATCACCTCGCTGCGGCTGTCGGAAGCACGCCAGGGCCTCCAGGCCTTACGGCAAAACGGGCCGCCGACGCCGGTTGCGTATTTGCTGGAAAACTACATAGACTTTGCCCAGGTGCTCTTAGACGACCAGGAAGCCAGTACCCAGTACTTTTATCAACAGACGGCCAATCGCCTGCAGGCCATCCGACGCACAAACGGCACTTCGCCCTGGAGGCGCTACGCCGAAGCGGAAATGCGTCTGCAGCAGGCAGTCCTCATGGGTAAGTCGGGCAGGTACCTGGCCTGTGCCCAGGAGACGCGCCGCGCCTGTATACTGCTGGACGAAAACCGCCAACAATTCCCGCATTTTGCCCTCAACCGAAAAAGTGTAGCCATCGTGCAGGCGTTACTAGGGGTTTTGCCCGACGAATTTCGCTGGGCTGCCGAGCTGTTGAGCGGTGTCAGGAGCTCAGTGTGGGGCGGTATCGGCGAACTGGAGCGCCTGCTGGCCGAAGGCGATCCTGAGACGTTATTTTTTGAAGAAGAAATCCGGCTGGCCATTGCACTCCTGCGCCTAAACCTGCTGGAAGACAAAGAAGGTGCCTGGCGTGTCTTGCAAGGGCCGCGCTGGAATGCGCGCCAGAACCCGTTGGCAGCCTACTCGTTAGCTGTTGTGGCGGCGCGCTCGGGCCGCAACGATGAGGCCATCCGCCTGCTAGAAACCAGCCCAGAAGGCGAACCTTTTCATCCGTTCTGGCAGCGCTACTACCTGATAGGTTTGCTGAAATTGAACCGCTTAGACCCCGATGCCGACGAACCACTGCGTCGCTTCGCGCGCCATTTTTTGGGCGAGACAGGCCGCTGGGAAGCCTGCCAGAAAATCGCCTGGCACGCCCTGCTGCATGGCGACACCGCTGGCTACCGCCTCTGGATGAACCGCATTGCAGCTACCAGACGGCCTCGCACCGAGCAAGACCAGGCCGCCTGGCGTGAGGCCCGCGAAGGCCCCATGCCCGAACCGACCCTCCTGCGCGCCCGCCTGCTATTCGATGGCGGATACTATCAGCGCGCCCGTGAAACTCTCATACAACAGCCCGCACATCGCTATACGGGCGTCCTTGCCTTAGAATATACCTACCGCCTGGCCCGCATCGCCCACGCCTCAGGACACTGCAGCGAAGCCGAACGCTACTACCGCCAGACCCTCCAACAAGGCGCCCAAAACCCAGCCTATTTCGCCTGCCAGTCGGCCCTGCAATTGGGCATCTTGTACGAGCAGACCCAACGCTGCGCACTCGCCAAAGATGCCTATCAGACCTGCCTGCGCCTCAAACCACAGCAATACCGCATCAGCCTGCACGCCAAAGCAAAGGCAGGGCTGGACCGACTGCGAAAAGTATGCTAAAAGGTAGGCGCAGTTTCAGGGTCGGAAACCCCCCAACAAAACTGGCCCTCATGCGTTTGTGCAGCCATGACGACGACGAACATCTTCACCCACGTGCGCACGCTGGGCGCGCTGAAGGCCTCAGGGTACCAGCCCAAAAGCATCAAAGACGAACTGCGCCAGAACCTTCTGGACAAAATACGCCGCCGTGAAAACATCTTCCCTGGCATTTATGGCTTCGACGACACTGTGCTGCCCGACCTGGAGCGCGCGGTGCTGAGCCGGCACAACATCCTGCTCCTTGGCCTTCGTGGCCAGGCCAAAACGCGCCTGGCGCGTCTGTTGGTCAACCTGCTGGATGAGTACATCCCCGTGGTGGCCGGCAGCGAACTGAACGACGACCCTTTAGCCCCCATCAGCCGCTACGCGCGCGACCTCATCGCCGAACGCGGCGACGAAACGCCCATCGAATGGCTCCACCGCGACGAGCGATACGTGGAGAAGTTGGCCACCCCCGACGTCAGCATCGCCGACCTAGTGGGCGACGTGGACCCTATCAAGGCTGCCAACCTGCGCCTGCCGTACTCCGACGAGCGCGTCATCCACTTCGGCCTCATCCCGCGCGCACACCGCTGCCTGTTCGTCATCAACGAATTGCCTGACCTGCAGCCACGCATCCAGGTGGCCCTATTCAACGTCCTGCAAGAGGGCGATATGCAAATCCGAGGCTTCAAGTTGCGCCTGCCTTTAGACATCACGTTCGTCTTCACGGCCAACCCGGAGGACTATACCAACCGAGGCAGCATCATCACGCCGCTCAAAGACCGCATCGAAAGCCAAATAACGACCCATTACCCCACCTCCATTGAAATCGGGCGGCGCATCACCGAGCAAGAGGCCCGCATCGCCCCAGCCCAACGCGAAACGGTGCGCGTGCCCGAACTGCTTAAAGACCTCATCGAAGAAATCGCTTTTGCCGCCCGCGACAGTGAGTATGTGGACAAGAGCAGCGGCGTCAGCGCCCGCCTCACCATCGCCGCCTACGAAAACCTGTACTCTACGGCCGAGCGCCGCATGCTGCTCAATGGCGACACCAGCACCACAGCGCGCATTACCGACCTGTGGGGCGTTATCCCGGCTATCATTGGAAAAGTAGAAATGGTCTATGAGGGCGAGCAGGAGGGCCCTCACTCGGTGGCCCTGCGCCTCATCGGGCAGGCTGTTAAGAAAACCTTCCTTAAGCACTTCCCTAACCCCGCCAAACTGCGCCGCGGGCAGGAAAAAGACCCCTACGGCGTCATCAAAGCCTGGTTCTCCGGCGGCAATACTGTGGACTTGCTGCACCGCCACAAAGACCGCGAATTCTTGCAAAGCCTGGAACAGACAGCCGGCTTGCGCAAATTTGTCGAAAGCCACAACATCCCACCAACAGAGGTGCCCGTGTTCATGGAATTAGTCCTCCACGGCCTGGCCGAATTTGAGGTGCTCAACAAGGAGTTCATCCTCAACCGCTGGACCTTCAAGGACTTCCTCGCCGACAGCGGCTTGGGCAACACCGACGACGAACCGGATATGCGGGATTTGCTGCGGTGAGAAGTGTTTGCAAAGTCAGCACAGGAAAAATACCTGCGCTGCCCTCTGCGCCCTCGGCGGTTTTTAACCTTCTGCCCCGCAGCAGCCATGCGCAAGGCCAGTTACCAGTGCATTAAATTTCCTCCGATACCGATACTCTCGTGAGTTATCCACGAAGGCGAGGCCCTTTTTGAGCAAGTGAGCGTTGAGGAAGGTTTTGTTTTCCAGGTACAGATAGGCCAGCAAGTGTTGCTGTTCGTCGCGTTGGGCGGTGGCGTCGAGGCGGAAGAAGACGCGCTTGCCTTTAGTTTTCTGTCTGAGAAAAGCCATGGCTTCTTCACGGCGGCTTGGGTTGGGCTGAATACCCAGCAGGCGCAGGGTTTCTCCGTTAGAAAGGCGCACCCGTTCGGGCGAGAGGACTTCGCGCACAGAGAGGAGGGCTTCGCGCTGGGTGCTGTCGGCAGCGTCTATCCGAGAGCCGTACGTCTGTTTTTTGACATCCACTCTTTTGTCCAATCGGTGTGGGTCGTGGAAAACATAGGGCAACTGTGCTATTTTTTTCTCCAGGTCGAGGGTTGGCAGTTGCTGTTCTCGGAATTGCAGGTCGGCCTCTTCAAAGAGGGAGCGCTGGTGAGCGGTCAGTTTTTCGCGAATGATAGGGATAAATTGCGGGTTGATTTCGTAGCCGCAGGAGTTTCGGCCCATTTTCAGGGCGGCCAGCGAGGTGGTTCCACTGCCGAGGAAGGGATCGAGCACCCATTCGCCCGGGAAGGAGAACATGCGGATGAGGCGGCGCGGAATTTCCTCTGGGAACATGGCCAGATGGCCCTCCTGTCGGACGCCGGGGATGTTCCAGTGGCCGTGGAAGAAGGTGTTCCACTCTTCGGTCGTCAGGGCGGCCAGCGCTTTTTGCTCGGGTGTGGGTTTAGGCGCTTCGCCGGGCTTTTTGAATAGCAGGATGTATTCGAAGTCCACCTTGACGATGCCGTTGCGTGGATAAGGGAAGCTGCCCATAACGCTGGCGCCTCCGGTGGTGTTGGTTGTGGTGGTTTTTTGCCAGATGATGCTGCCCATGAAGTCGAAGCCGATGGCTTCGCAAAAGCGAATGATTTCGCTATGGATAGGAATGACCTTGTAGCGGCCATAGTAAACGGCGCGGGCAAACTGGTCGCCAATGTTAATGCATAAACGGCAACCCGGCAGGAGCACGCGGTAGCATTCGCTCCACACTAAGTTCAGGTGGTTGATGTAGGTCTCGTAGTCATCGTGAAAGCCTATCTGGCCCTCTGTGCCATAGTCCTTGATCTGCCAGTACGGAGGCGAAGTAATGGCCACGTGCATGCTGGCATCGTCCAGCTCGCGCATCCAGCGGCTATCGCCTCGAATGATGTGGTGAATGGTTTTTTCCATAGAGTGCTGGCGGTGTCGCCGCTGGCAAAAATAGGGCAAATCGGTTAGAACGGTTTGTGGCCACGAATGATAAGTCAAAGGCGACACCTCTTTAGGTGGGAGGTGTCGCCTCAAATTCTTGCTTTCGTAGCTAAGCCTCTTCGTGTCTTTGTGGTAAAAAATTATTTGCGCATTTGTGGAGGTGCCGCCTTCTCGTACCCCCGAAGACGACACCTCTGAGCGTAACGACTTCAGGTAGGGTTATGCGCTACACAGGTGAGGAGCGTTACGCGGATAGCGGCTATTTTCGCCCCATCATTTGGGATAAAAAACAAAACCACACGCATGCTACGCACGCTCTTCTGGCTCGCTATTGCTGTTGTTATGACCGATTGCACTGCTAACGAAAACACTGCAAAACAGGCTGCCGACACTCGCCCAGATTACGTCTTAGTCATTCATGGCGGTGCTGGCACCCTCTCTCGCCAGGCCATGACACCTGAACAAGAGGCGCGTTATCGGTCGGCTTTAGACTCGGCCCTTCAGGTCGGGGAGGCCATCCTGAAATCGGGCGGGACGGCTTTAGACGCTGTTACTGAAACGGTTTCCTGGTTGGAGGATTGCCCGCTGTTCAATGCCGGACGCGGCGCTGTCTTCACGCACGAGGGCCGCAACGAACTGGATGCCAGCATCATGGACGGCCGCACCCAGAACGCCGGCGCAGTGGGCAGCGTTACCATTGTAAAAAACCCCATCCGCCTGGCGCGCGCCGTCATGGAAAAATCGCCGCACGTCTTTTTGGTCGGCCCAGGCGCCGAGCGGTTTGCTATCGAGAACGGCTTAGACACTGTGCCGCCGTCGTGGTTCTTCACCCAGGAGCGCTGGGATGCGCTTCAGCGGGTGTTGAAGAGGGGCGATAAAACAGGCAGTGTCTCCAGCGACCTGGCTGATTACAAGTTTGGGACGGTGGGCGCGGTGGCCTTAGACCGCCAGGGCAACCTCGCTGCGGCCACTTCTACTGGCGGCATGACCAACAAGCGCTGGAACCGCCTGGGCGACTCACCCGTCATCGGCGCCGGCACGTATGCCTCTAACGACGCCTGCGCAGTGTCGTGTACAGGTCACGGCGAGTACTTCATCCGCTACGCCGTGGCGCACGATGTGTGGGCGCGCATGGTCTATGGCGGCGCCTCGTTGCAAGATGCAGCCCATGAGATAATGATGAAAAAACTGGTGGAAAAAGGCGGTGAAGGAGGCCTCATCGCGGTGGACAGGAACGGCGCCATTGCCATGCCATTCAATTCCGAAGGCATGTACCGCGGCTATGCGCGCCCGGGCGAGCGTAAAACCGCCATCTTTGCCGACGAATAGGACGCCGCTTTTTTCGGCGAAAGAACACTGCCAACCATGACGCCGTTAGCCGAACGCATGCGCCCGCGCGACCTGTCGCAATTCGTGGGCCAGGAGCACCTCGTGGGCGAGGGCGCCGTGCTGCGCCAGGCCATTGAGGCGGGCAAAATCCCGTCCTTCATCCTGTGGGGCCCGCCCGGCGTGGGCAAAACGACCCTGGCCCAGCTCATTGCCCAGCACCTGAAAAAGCCGTTTTACCCGCTTTCGGCCATCCATTCGGGCGTCAAGGACATTCGCGAGGCTATCGAAAGCGCCGAAAAGGCGACGCTCTTTCAGGCGCGTGGCGCCATTTTATTTATTGATGAAATTCATCGCTTCTCTAAAAACCAGCAAGATGCCCTGCTGGGAGCGGTGGAAAAGGGCATCGTAACGCTCATTGGTGCCACAACGGAAAACCCTTCATTTGAGGTCATCCCGGCTCTGCTGTCGCGTTGCCAGGTGTATGTGCTGCATTCACTAACACGAGAACAATTGGAATTGCTGCTGCGCCGAGCGCTTCAGGAGGATGAGGCCCTGAAAAAACGCGAAGTGGAACTGGCTGAAACGGAAGCCCTATTGCTGTACTCGGGCGGCGATGCGCGCCGGCTGCTGAATGCGCTGGAATTGGTGGTAACCGCTGTGCCTGAAGGCCAGCCGGTGCGCATCACGAACGAGTTTGTGCGCGATAAAATTCAGCAAAATATTGCCCTGTACGACAAGGGGGGTGAGCAACACTACGACGTCATTTCGGCCTTCATCAAGAGCGTGCGCGGCAGCGACCCCAACGCAGCCCTGTACTGGTTGGCGCGCATGCTGGAAGGCGGCGAAGATATCGAGTTCATCGCCCGGCGGCTCATCATTCTGGCCGCCGAAGACATCGGTCTGGCCAACCCCAACGCCCTGCTGTTGGCCACGGCTACTATGGACGCCGTGCGGGCCATCGGGATGCCCGAGGCGCGCATCGTGTTGTCGGAGTGCACCATTTATTTAGCCACATCGCCTAAGAGCAACTCGGCCTATCTGGCCATAGACAAAGCCCTCGAAGTCGTGCGCGCGGGCAAAGTCTTTCCGGTACCCTTGCACCTGCGCAACGCACCTACGCGCCTGATGCGCGAATTGAAGTACGGCGAAGGATATCGGTATAGCCACGACTTTCCGGGGCATTTCGTTCAACAAGATTACCTGCCAGCGGAGCTCAAGGGCGCTTGTTTCTACGAACCCGCTGATAACGCCGCCGAAATACGGGCGCGCGAAAAACTGCGCCAGGAATGGAAGCACTGGTACCCGTACACCTGAGCTTCGGCAGGGCTTTTGTTCTTGCACACCGGGCACGCATCTTTCTGCTTGCGTAAAGTGCCCGGTCTATCTTTGCCGCCACCATGCAGGTCTTTTCTAATCTCGAACACTTGCCGCCGCTGAAGGATGCCGTCCTGACGATTGGCTCTTTCGACGGCGTTCACATAGGGCACCAGCGCATTCTGCAACAGGTTCAGCAATTAGCGCGGGAGCGCGGCGGCCCCAGCGTCGTTCTCACCTTCGAGCCGCATCCGCGTACGGTACTGTACCCGGAGGATGCCTCCTTTCGCCTGATTACCAGCGTTTCTGAAAAGACACGACTCTTTGAAGAAGCCGGGCTGGACTACGCCATATTCGCCCCCTTCAACCTTGAATTTGCACGCTACTCCGCTCAGCAATACGTCGAGGACTTCCTGCTGCGCTACCTGCGTCCGGCGGTGGTGGTCATCGGCTACGACCATCGCTTTGGCGCTCAGCGCGAGGGTAGTATCGAGTTCTTGCGCCGCTATGAGGCACAGGGACTTTTTCAGGTAGTGGAAATTCCGGCCCAGCTCATTGACGAGGTAACCGTCAGCTCGACCAAGATACGCCGGGCGCTGGAGGCGGGCGATGTGGCGCGCGCCAATCGGCTGTTGGGCCATCCTTTTGTGCTGAGTGGAACGGTGGTGCCGGGCCATCAGGTAGGGCGCTCCATCGGCTTCCCCACAGCCAACTTGCAGCTGGAAGAGGCACGCCAACTGGTGCCGCCCGACGGCATCTACGCTGCGCGCGCGCATTTGCCCAATGGTGATGCCTTCGACGCCATGCTCTACATCGGTCATCGGCCCACGCTTTCGGGCAACGAAGCGCGCACCATTGAGGCACACCTGCTCGACTTCGAGGGCGACCTCTACGGCCAGAGTCTGCGCATGGAAGTGCTCGATTTCATCCGAAAAGACCGAAAACTAGCCGATTTGCATCAATTGCGCCAGCAAATTGAGGCTGACCGCGAGGCCATACGGCAGCGCTTAACCCAAATCCGCTTGCGCGAGCAGCCTTCGGCAGGCCGAATCGTTTGTGCTGCTGATGAAGTGGTCATTGTCGTGCTCAACTACAACACGCGCGCCCATTTGGAAACTTATCTGCCCAGCGTGTTGGCCCACAGCCCAGGGGCACGCATCGTGGTGGCCGACAACGGCTCGCCCGACGACTCCGTAGCGATGCTGCGCGCGCGCTTTCCGCAGGTAGAGGTGCTGGAATTAGGGCACAATTACGGTTTTGCTCGAGGCTATAACGAAGCCTTAGCGCGCATCGAGGGCGGAGGTATTTTTGTCATCCTAAATTCGGATGTCGAGGTAACACCCGGCTGGATGACGCCCTTGCTCGAAGCCATGCGGGCCGATGCTCGCATAGCGGTGGCCCAGCCCAAAATCCTGGCCTGGCGCGACAAAAGCCGCTTCGAATACGCCGGCGCCGCTGGGGGCTGGATTGACTACTTGGGTTATCCTTTCTGCCGAGGACGTATTTTTGGCCATTGCGAAAAAGACCACGGCCAGTACGACACGCCCCAGGAGTGCTTCTGGGCTGCCGGGGCGGCTTTTTTCATCCGTGCCGACCTGTACCGCCGACTGGGCGGCTTCGATGGCGACTACTTCGCCCACAATGAGGAAATTGACCTGTGCTGGCGACTTAAGCGCGCCGGCTATTCGGTGTGGTGCATTCCGCAATCGGTCGTTTATCACCTCGGCGGCGGCACGCTGGAGTATGAAAACCCGCGCAAGGTGTTTCTCAACTTTCGCAACAGCCTGTTCACCTTGTTGAAAAACGAAACAGCGGCCAAATTGCTGTGGCTCATCCCGGCGCGCCTGTTGCTCGACGGCGTGGCAGGTGTCCGCTTTTTGCTCAAAGGACAATGGCGCGCTATTGGTGCCATCGTGCGGGCGCATGGCTCTTTTTATCAAAATTTCTTCAAAATGCGGCGCAAACGACAGATTTTCAGCCGTTTGGTGGAGCAAAACCGCATTGGGCACTCCAACTACTCCGGAAGGTATGCGGGCAGCATTGTCTTTGCCCACTATCTCCGCGGGGTGCACCGCTTTGCTTCGCTCAAGATAAAAGAGGTGACTCAGGAACGGGTGGAGAGCACCACTTCAGCCTCTCTACCTTCCTGAGCATGGGCGTCTTTAATGTCTGAAATTGCTATGCTCAAACCCGAAGTGCTCTACGAAGATAAGGCCGTGCTGGTGGTGAACAAGCCGGCCGGCCTGCTGACGATAGCCGACCGCTTTGGTAATGCCGACAACTTGCACGAATGGCTGGAGCGGCGCTACGGCCGGGTGCTCGTGGTGCACCGGCTCGACCGCGAGACGAGCGGTGTGCTGTGCTTCGCACGCACTGAAGAGGCGCACCGACATCTTTCGCTGCAATTTGAGCACCACGCGGTGGACAAGTTTTATCTAGCTCTGGTGGACGGTGTAGTACAGGAAGACGAGGGCGAGATTGACCGGCCCATCGGCCCGCACCCAACTGTTGCCGGCAAGATGGTGGTAGCCGCCTGGGGCAAGCCTTCGCTGACCTTTTACCGCGTGCTGGAGCGCTTTAGAAACTTCACACTGGTAGAAGCGCTGCTCAAAACCGGCCGCACACACCAGGCGCGCGTACATCTGCAGAGCATTGGCTATCCCCTGGCTGTGGACGCGCTCTACGGAAGGCGCACGGCTCTGCTCCTCTCCGAAATCAAAGGGCGGGCGTACAAAATGGGCAAATTCAGCGATGAGGAGCGCCCGCTGCTGGAGCGCACCGCTCTGCACGCTTTCCGCCTGCGCTTCGACCATCCTGCTTCGGAGGAACGCATGGAATTCCGCGCCGAACCGCCTAAAGACCTGAATGCCGTCTTGCAGCAACTGCGCAAATGGGGCCAATAGACTGATTTTCAGAGGCTAAAAATAGAAATCCCCCGCTTATTGCAGCGAGGGACTCTAACCCAAACAAATAAACACAAAAACTACTTGGGGCAATGTTAAGGCGACTTTTGCACATGTTGAAAATATCTGCCGGATATTTTTTTTCCATCGCTCAAAAAACGTTGAACCACTGCGCCGCTTCGGAATAAAGTCAGGGAAATTGTCAGTCAAAGCGCTCTTTGTCTGAAGCAAGTGGCCGGGTGCTCTAAAAGCGCCAGAAGTCCATTCTCCGGGTTCAAGCGAGTGCGCTCGGAGCAGATTTGGCCCGTACTGAAAGTTTTTACATCAATCCGACGGAAACCTTTGCTTGGGAGGCAAACGCACCGCTTCTTTTCCGCTACTTTTGCGGCGTTTTTATCGAAACCTTCCGGGAGGGGCCTTTTGGCAGGTTTCGACGCAACAAGGAAAGACATGGAAGACAGACAGAGCACACTGAATACCATCATCGGCATGGGGCTGATTTTTCTGCTGGTGTATTTGTGGATGCAGTATTCGGCGCCGCCGCAGCCGCCTCAGCCAGCCTCGCCAGAGCAACCTGCCGCAACGGACACCCTGACAACGCCAGGCGTTCAGACTTCGGATAATCCGGCCAAAACGACGGTTCAAACGGTACTGGACACAGGCGCACTTGCCGGGCGTTATGGTGTATTTGCGCCGGCGGCCACAGGCCAGAGCCGGCGCGTCGTGTTGGAAAACGACCTGGCGCGTATCACTTTTAACAGCAAAGGCGGGCGCATCGAAGAGGTTTTTTTAAAAAAATACTATAAAAGTCGTCCCGACAGTACCGGCAAATTGGTGAAAACACCCGTGCGCCTGCTGGCCAATCCTAACAATCGCTTCGAGTACCTGATACCTGCGGCCGGAGCGCCCAATCGCATCAGCTCGGCCGAGCTGTACTTCGAGCCGACGCAAGAAGGGCGCACGGTCATTTTCCGCGCTCCTACGACCAATGGTGGCTACTTTGAGCAGCGCTATACGCTCAGCGACAACAACTACGAGCTCGACTACCGCGTGCGCGTACACCAGCCCAACCAAACCCTTGCTCCCGGACATGAAGCGCTCTTCCTTAAGTGGGTCAACCACTTAGACAAACTCGAACCCAACCAGGACTATGAGCGCACTATGTCCACGGTGTATTTCAAGCCCGAAGACAACTCTCCCGACTACTGCAACTGCCGCAGCGATGACGTCGAAACACTGGGCGACCGGCCGGTACGCTGGGTGAGCCACGCCAACCAGTTCTTCAACACATCGCTCATCGCCCGCAATTTCACGTTTACCGACTTTACGGGCGAGACCATCATGCGCACCAACGCCGACCCAGCCCTGAAAACCCTGCGCACTTCGGCGCGCATCCCGCTCCAGGACGGCGAAGCGCACATGACCGTCTTTGCCGGCCCCAACGAGTTTGAGTTGCTCCGCGCGTACGGCATTTCGTTGGAAGACATTATTCCCTTCGGCTCCAGCATTTTCGGCGCCATCAACCGCTGGGTCATCCATCCGCTGTTCGACCTGCTGGCGCGCTTCATCGGCAATGCAGGCATCATTATCCTGGTACTCACGCTCATCGTCAAGCTGTTGCTCTACCCGCTGACGTACCGCATCGTGTACAACCAGGCAAAAATGTCGGCCCTGAAGCCTAAAATTGAGGAGCTGCGCAAGAAGTACGGCGACGATCAGCAAACGCTGTCGGTGGAGACGATGAAACTGTATTCGGAGTTCAAAGTCAATCCGCTAGGCGGCTGTTTGCCGGTGTTGTTGCAGATGCCGATATGGTTTGCGCTGTACCGATTTTTTCCGGCAGCCATCGAATTTCGGCAGGCCAGTTTCTTATGGGCGGCCGACCTGTCGAGTTACGATGTGGCGCTTCGTTTGCCGTTCAGCATCTGGGGTTTGGGCGACCATTTGAGTGCTTTCACACTCATCTGGGTGGCCACCACGCTGTGGTACACTTGGTACTCGATGCGTCAGATGGACAGCGCTGCCATGGGCAATCCCGAACAGATGCGCGTCATGAAGTACATGCAGTACGGCATGCCCGTCATGTTTATGTTCTTCTTCAATACCTTCGCCTCGGGTCTGACGCTGTACCTGTGCTTCAGCAACCTGCTCAACATTGGCCAGACCTTCTTCACCAAGGCGTTTCTGATTGACCACGAGAAAATTAAAGCGCAATTAGAGGCTAACAAGAACCGCCCGCGAAAAGCCGGCGGGTGGCGCGACCGCATTGATGCTATGATGCGCGAACAACAGCGCCTGCGCGAAGAACAGGCCAAACGCGAACAACAACAGCAGCGCAAAAAGACCAAGTGAGGGCATTCCCGCTGAAAGGTTCTTTTCTATGAAAAATATGCACTGCTTTGCTGCGCTCACCCATCGCCGTTGGCATTCTGGCCAACAGACCCTCTGTTACGTCTTTTTTGCACTGCTCCTGCTGGCTCCGGCGCTTCACAGCCGGCTGAATGCCCAGGTTTACACACCTGTTTTTCCGGCGCTGAGCGGTTCGGCGCTCTATCAGGCGCTGGTGGCCAACTACAAGCCTGCAACAGTACTGGACTACGCCAATGCCCGCGACACCATGTTTGCGCGCGTTTATGCAGTGGACGACGACAGCGTGCGTTGCATCTACTCGACTCACACCCTGTATTTAGACCGGACGCAAAACCCACGCCAGTACCTGTTCCAGAACGGTGGCCCTCTGGGCATCAGCACGGAACACGCTTACCCACAGTCGAAAGGTGCCGGCAGTGGCAACGCCCGCAGCGATATGCACCACCTCTTCCCGGCCCGAACGCCCGTCAACGAAGCCCGTAGTAACAAGCCCTATGCCAACATCCCGGACGAACAGGTGCAGCAGTGGTTCTATAAAACCTTTACCCTGACTGCAAAACCTGCCGTAAATGCACACCTATACAGTAGGTCAAATGTCGCCAACTTTGAGGTGCGTCAGGCGGCCAAAGGGGATATTGCTCGGGCGGTGTTTTACTTCTACACCATGTACACCACGGAGGCGCTCAATGCGGATCCGAATTTTTTTGAAAGCCAGCGCGCTACCCTGTGCCAGTGGCACTACCAGGACCGCGCCGACTCGGCTGAGCTGACAAAAACCTGGCGCATAGCACCTTATCAGCAAAACAAACCCAATCCCTTCGTCCTCGATTGCACGCTGGCGCGCCGGCTGTATTGCCCGGAGCTACCTAACGATTGCCAGACGGTATCGGTTAAAACTCCAGAGACGCCCATGCTGCCTTTGCGCGTGATGCCCAACCCGTGGCGCGGGCAGGGTAGGGTAGAAGCGATCTTGCCCGAAAACGGTCAGGTACGTCTGCGCCTGCTCTCGGTATTGGGGCAGGAACTGGCCATCTGGCCCGCACAATCGGCCGAAGCGGGCGTTTTTGCGCTCGACTTCGAATGGCCTAACCGGCCGGCCAACGGCTTTGCCTTTTTAGAACTGACCCTGATACGGCCCGATGGCCAGCCGCTACGAGGCCTGACAACTGTAATCCTGGAAAGCCACTGAACCAGGCACCTGACCTTTTCGCTATTCCCATTCTCATTGTAATCTGTACCTGATGCCCAATCTGTACATTCGGTTCTCCGTTCAGTTAGCTTGCCTGCTCGCGCTGCTCTCATGGGTGCAGGTGCTGCCAAACAGGCTTGATGCTCAGGTTTATACGCCCGTATTTCCCAACCTGAATGGTTCAGAGCTGTACCAGGCGGTGGTAACCCAGTATAAGCCTTCTAAAGTGCTGAATTACGCCAATGCGCGCGACACCATGTACGCACGGGTCTTTTCTGTAGATGACGACAGCGTGCGCTGCATCTACTCCATGCACGCGCTGTACTTAGACCGCACGCAAAAACCGCGGCAATACCTGTATCAGGACGGCGGCCCGTTGGGCATCAGCGCCGAACACGTCTATCCGCAGTCGAAGGGCGCGGGCAGCGGCAACCCCCGCAGCGACATGCACCACCTCTTCCCGGCCCGTACGCCTGTCAATATCGCTCGCAGTAATAAGCCTTTTGCCAATATACCGGACGAAAAAACCAACCAATGGTTCTACCGAACTTTTGTCCTGACCTCAAAACCCGCAGCCAACGCCCACCTGTACAGCAAATCGAACAGCACGAACTTTGAGCCGCATCAGGCCGCTAAAGGCGATGTAGCGCGCGCTGTCTTCTACTTCTATACCATGTACACGACCGAAGCGCTTAATGCGGATCCGAACTTTTTTGAAATCCAGCGCGCCACGTTGTGCCAGTGGCATTACCAGGACCGCGCTGACTCGGCCGAACTGATAAGAACGTGGCGCATAGCACCTTATCAGGAAAACAAGCCCAATCCGTTTATTCTCGATTGCACGCTGGCGCGTCGGTTGTATTGCCCGGAATTGCCCGATGATTGTTCGACGACGACTGCCCAAAGGCCGACGAGGCTGCCCTTGCGGGTCGTGCCCAACCCGTGGCACGGGCAGGGGAGGGTAGAGACCCTCTTACCTGAAAGCGGCCAGGTGCGCCTGCGCCTGCTCTCGGTGCTGGGGCAGGAACTATTCACCTGGCCCGCACAATCGGCCGACGCCGGGCCACTAACGCTCAGTCTGGAATTGCCGGACTCTCTCGCCAGCGGCTTTGCCGTTCTGGAACTCATCCTGACGCCCCTCGATGGCTCTTCGTTGCGCGGTGTGGCCATGGTCGTCGTCGGGCCGTATTAAAAGCATTTTATCCTTCACCACTGTCCACCTCGTTTCATGCTTGACTTGCTCGCTCAGTTTTTTGACTTCATCCGCCATTTAGATGTCCATTTGGAAAGCATTATGCGCGACTACCAGCTGCTCACCTATGTCCTGCTGGCGCTCATTATTTTCTGTGAAACGGGTTTGGTGGTAACGCCCTTTTTGCCCGGCGACTCGCTGCTCTTTGCTGCCGGGGCCATCACGGCCAAAACGGGCATTCTCAACGTGTGGCTGCTCATTCCTATCCTCTTTTGTGCGGCCATTCTGGGCGACAATACGAACTATTTCTTCGGCAAATTTCTGGGCGACCGCGTGTTCACGCGCGATTACTGGTTTATCAAACGCAAACACGTGGAGCGCACGCAGGAGTTCTATGAAAAGTATGGCGGTCGAACGCTCGTCATTGCTCGCTTCGTGCCCATCGTGCGCACGTTCGCGCCCTTCGTGGCCGGTGTGGGTCAGATGCGCTACCGCCGTTTCATCGGCTACTGCATCGGCGGCGGCATCCTGTGGGTTACCAGTCTGACGCTGGCTGGCTACTATTTCGGCCAGATACCCATTGTGAAAAACAATTTTGAAATCGTGGTCTTTGGCATCATTGCCGTGTCGTTGCTGCCCATTGCCTTTGAGTTCATCCGCAACGCGCGCTGGATGCCGCGACGCAATTTTCCCAAATAAATCCCGGCTCGCCCACGCCCATGCGCGTCTTGCACCTGTTCGATTACTATCTGCCTACGACGCTCAACTGGGTCAGCTACCTGCTGCGGTATCTGCCTGATACGCAGGTGGAAATCGGCGCGCCCTGGATGATTCAAGGTGAGTTCTGGCAGTCCTCGTTCCGGGCCTACCGGTATCCGTTTCAGCTATCGGGCCTGCTGGATGCTCGCTCGGAGGCAGATTTTCTGGCCTTCCGCCGCCTGTTCACGCGCTCGCAGCGCTTTTTGCCCACCTATGCTTACTGGCTGGCGGGGCGTCTGAGCACTTCGCCCCCCGATGTGCTGCATGCACACTTTGGACCGGTGGGCTGCTTGTATGCGCCAATGGCTCGCCGACTGCGCCGACCGTTGGTAGTAACGTTCTATGGCTTTGACTACGAGAAAATTCTGCACGTACGCCCGGCCTTTCGGCAACAATACCAGCGGCTGTTCGAGCAGGCAGCGCGCTTGGTGGTGGCCAGCCCGTTTGGAGCGGCGCGTTTGAGCGCCTTAGGTTGCCCTTCCGACAAAATTGCCATTGTGCCGCCCAGCCCGGACCTGTCGGTCTTCTCATTTCATAAAAGAACCAAACCTGCCGGGCGTCTGCACTTAGTGCAGGTAGCTACGTTTACGCCCAAAAAGGGCCATCTGACGACGTTAGAGGCGGTACGCCAGGCGCTTCCGGCCTGCCCCGGCCTGCACTTGACGCTGGCAGGCGAGCGCTACGATGAGCGGCTGTACCGACAGGTGCTGGATTTCATCGAAAAACACCGATTAGGGGCATGTGTAACGCTGCTGCCTCCAGTAGAACACCGCCAGATGCCGGCTTTTCTGGCGGGATTCGATGCTTTAATCCATCCCAGCCAGCGCGCTGCCGACGGCGACCACGAGGCCTCACCGGTGGCCTTGCTCGAGGCCCAGGCCACAGGGCTGCCCGTGATGGCCACGCGCCACGCCGACTTGCCGCTGCTGGTGGCACATGCGAGAACGGGTCTGCTGGTCGAGGAAGGCGACGCCGGAGCATTGGCGCAAAGCATCCAGCGCTTTTACACCATGGAAAGCGCTGAATACGAAGCCTTTGCACAGCGCGCTCGGGTACATGTAGAACAGAACTACGACGTGCGCCAGAGCGCGCTGCGGTTGCGGGCGCTGTATGCGGCGCTCTTAGCTGGTGCAGGGCAAAGCCCTGAGGATAGGTGGATGTGAGGCCGGAGCCTCGCATGAGCTTAGCGCCACCGTTTGGTCAGTTCTACCCAGAAGACGCTGATAAATGCGGTCAGTGTGCAGAGCCCCAGCTCGGTGGGGGTAAGTGCTTCCATTTGGAACAGCCCGCGCACCCACGGTACGAACAGGACGGCAGCCAGCACGAGGGCTGCTGCTGCCAGTACGAGCCATAGGGTGCGGTTGGGATAGCGCAGGGTATGCACAATGCTGTGCTCAAAGGAGCGGTTGGCCAATGTCAGGAAGATATTGGCGACCATGAGCGTGGCGAATACAAAGGCTCGTGTTTTTGCCTCGCTGGCACCCTGAGCGATGGCGTAGTGATATAGCACAAAGATGCCGGCCGTGATAGCCAGGCCCTGGATGAGGCTAAGCATCACTTCGCCGAATGAGAACAGAGAGGCCTGATGACGACGCGGCGGCTGTTCCAACAAGTCGGGATCGCCCGGGTCGTTCTCATAAGCGACCGCACAGGTAGGGTCCATGAGTAGTTCCATGAAGATCACGTGCACGGGGGCCAGCATGTACAGGTAGTGCCAGCCGAACATGAGTGGCAGAACGACCGTCAGCACAATGGGCACGTGGATGCTGATGACGTACCGGATGGCCTTGCGCAGGTTGGCATAGATGCGGCGGCCCATTTCGATGGCCGTTACCATGCGCGAAAGGTCATCGTCGAGCAATACCATGGAGGCTGCTGCGCGTGCGGTCTCTGTGCCTCGGCGTCCCATAGCGATGCCGATTTGGGCGGCTTTGAGTGCGGGAGCGTCGTTGACGCCGTCGCCGGTCATGGCCACGACTTCGCCGTTGGCCTTCAGGGCCTCTACGATGCGCAGTTTGGCCTCTGGGAACATGCGGGCGAAGACGGAGGTAGGGCCTACCTGTTGCTGCAGGGCCTGTGGCGTCATGTTCATGACTTCCTGGCCTGTCAATGTGGTGCCGTTGTGGCGTAGGCCGCTGCGTTCGGCGATGTTCAGGGCAGTAGCCGGGTGGTCGCCGGTGATCATTTTCACCTGAACACCAGCGGCATAGAAGCGCTCGAATACGGCCCGGATATTGGGCTTGGGTGGGTCATGAAGGGCTACCAGTCCTTCAAATTGCCAATGGAAATCGTCCTGGCTGTTGGGCAGTTTGCCGGAGGTGCAGGTTGCCGAGGCTACCCCCAGGATGCGGTACCCCTTTTCAGCCAGCTGTTGTGTTTTTTCCAATACATCCTTGCGCGTGGTGTCATCTACGGATGCGCAGACGCAGAGGACTCGTTCTACCGCACCTTTAGCAGCCACGATGAGGTCATCGTCGCCCAGCACGCTTGCAAACACATGAGTCATCATAGGCGGAGTTCCGCCCAGCGGGTACTCGCGAAACAGGCGAAAATGTGGGCGGCGGTCTATGGCAGTCTGGCGTGCGTAAGCTTCATGGATAGCCACTTCCATGGCGTCGAACGGCTCTGGCTCGCTGGCCCACATGGCGTATTCCAGGCATAGATTGCGGCCAGAGTAATCGAGCACCTCAGCCACAGTCATGCGGTTTTCGGTGATGGTGCCTGTTTTATCTAAGCAAATCACAGTGGCCGAGCCAAGGCTCTCTACTGTTTTGGGCTGCTTGACTAAGATGCTGCGCTGACTCATGCGATAGGCACCCAGGGCCATGAAAGAAGCAAAGGCCACGGGTATTTCGGAGGGCAGGATGGCCATGGCCAGCGATAACGAGTACAACAACGCTGCGGCGAGTTGTTGTGTGTAAAAGAGGTTGATGGCCAATACCAGGACAAAGGCCGCCAGACCCGCATATAGCATCTGACGTACGAAGCGCTCCAGCTGGCGCTGTAGAGGTGTTGGCTCCGGCTTAGTCGCCTCAACGGCGCGGCCCAGACGGCCGAACTCAGTAGCATTGCCAACGGCCTCCACACGACCGACGCCCATGCCAGTGGCGATTACCGTACCCTGATACAGGCGGTTTTGGTCGGCCTGTACCGATTTGGACACGGGTAGAGACTCGCCTGTCAGGAGCGACTCATCTACTGTCAGGTCGTTCTGGTGTACCACGATGGCGTCAGCAGGCAAGCGCTCGCCTTCCGAAAACAACACGATATCGCCTACTACTAACTCCTCCGAACGCACCAGCACCTCGCGACCACCGCGACGCACCCGCACCAGGGGCTGCGTGTATTGGCGAAGGGCCTCTAATGCTCGCTCGCTTCGGTACTCCTGGGCAACCTCGATTATCATCACAAAAAGGATTGCCGCCGCCATCAGCCAGCCCTCTGTGTAATCGCCTAATACAAAGTACAACGCACAGGCTACCAGCAAGAGCAGGAAAACAGGCTCCTGGAGCGTTTGCCAGACCAGATGCGCCAGCTGCCGGCGCTCGTGCCATTGGAGGATATTGGAGCCGTACCGGGCACGGCTATCGGCTACTTCGGCCTCCGTCAGGCCATGAAGTTCCGTAAAAGAAGACTTGTTTTCGGTTTCAACCATGTTTGTTTACAAAGTGGAAGGCGAAGTTATGGGCAGAATGTTACCCAAAAGTAAAACTCCTCCAACTCTAAGGGCATTCTAATGAACAGGAGGCATACTTCACCTTCGAGGGCGGCGTTTAGCCCGACAATTGAAGCCATTATGAGGTGTCTGATTACCTGCTTTTTATCGCGCTTTATTGTAGCGCATTGGCTTTTGTGGTTTGCGGCTTGCCACGGCGGATCAGCCGATGTTTCGGTGCTCCGCACTGTGGCAGCTACATCGCTTCGGCAAACACCTGAAGAAAACGGCGCGATAATTCGGTCGTTGCGCGCAGGCGAAGCTCTTTTCGAGGCGGGTGAGGTCAGCCCTCACCTGTCGGGCATCTACCTGGGCAGTTCGCTGTTGTGGGAACCATGGTTGCGCGTGCGCACCTCCGACGGCCAGACGGGATGGGTCTTCGGAGGGCTGGTAAAACTCGAGGGGCAAACGGTGGAAGAAACCCTTCGTTGGCAGCACGAAAAGCGCCTGCAAGCCCTTTTCGGAACACTCTATGCGCAACGCCTGCTTCGCTGGTCGGCGCAGGACGTCGGTACTGACTCTGAACTGGCCGAACATCTGCGGGCTGGACTTGCTCTGCGCGATATGCTCCAGACGGCTTTGCGCTACGGCTTGCGGAGACCCACACCAGAGGCGCAACCCAACCTGCGTTGGCTCGATGAATACTTGCGCTATTTCCGGCGCTATCGGGGTGGTATTGCCTTAGATTACGGTGCATTGGCACGCGAAGCACAGCAGACGGAAGGCCAACAGGACGACTATTTTGCCCAACTTTGTCTTCGACTCTATCCGATAGATAGCATGGAGTCTCCCTTGCCTGTATGGGTTTTCCCGATGAGCTGGACAGAGAGCGCCAGTAACCTCGGAGCCGGGCATCATTGGGCTACTTTGCGCAGCCTTGACCAGGCCCTTGGGGAAGCACCTTTATTTGAGGCAGAGTGGGAACGCCTGAAAAATCTCGTGCTGGAGGATATTCTCGACGATGAGCGCAGCTATTGGCAGCCATTGTCCAGAGTACTGGTGGAGTTGGACCAGATACTCGCACATCCGCCCGCATGTTTAACACCGCAAGAACGCGCTGCCCTTGGCCTGCGTCGCCAGATGCTGGTGCGAGGGATGGCCCGCACCGACGTGCGCTCAGGGCGCTGAAGCGGACAGGCGCTCTAAGGTGTATTCAATCAGCCGCTGTACCGCCGCTTCGGGGTCATCGCTGAAGCGACCCAAAGCCCGATTGGCGATGATAGCACTCACGGATGCTGCCCGGTGCCCCAGCAGCTGGCATAGCCCAAAGAGGGCTGCTGTTTCCATCTCTAAGTTCAGGATGCGCTGGCCCTCGTATTCAAAGGTCTGCAGATAGTCCAGATAGTTTGCCAGACGCCGGGGTGCGCGCAGCTGTCGGCCTTGTGGCGCATAGAAGCCTCCGTGGGTGGCCGTATAACCGTGGTGGAAGCCTTTGGAAAACCAATTTGCCAGCAAGGCTGTATCGCCTGAGGCATAGTAGGGCGCTGCCAACAATCCGCCGGCTGGCTCAAAATGCTGTCGCAGGGCTGTGGCCAATGGATGTTTCCACATTGGTTCTGCCTGATAGGCCAGCAGCAGGCCGTCGAAGCCCAGCCCGCCCACTGATGCGACGAAGCTATCTGCTGGTACTTCGGGCTGCAGGCCGCCCGCTGTGCCCAGCCGAACGAATGTCAGCGTCGTGGGTTCCTTCTTTGGCTGGCGGGTTTGCAAGTCTATGTTAAAAACGGCATCTACTTCATTGACAACAATGTCTATGTTGTCTGGCCCGATGCCCGAAGAGATGACGCTCAGCCGCAGCCGGCCGATGCGTCCGGTGTGAGTAATGAATTCGCGCTTTTGAACGCGGCACTCTACGGCATCGAAGTACCGGCTCACTTTAGCCACACGGTCGGGGTCGCCTACGGTGATGATGGTCGGCGCTACTTGTTCGGGTCTCAGGTGCAGGTGATATACACTGCCGTCGGGGTTCAGGATGAGTTCGGATGGCGCAAAAGGCATGGATAGCAGTAATTGACAACGGATGTGGTCGGGTGAAGTTTAAATTTAGAGGCATTCTACCAATAGGCTCAGCATATCGGCCACTACGGCATTTAGCCGCTCGATGGCCAGGTCGAGCTTCCAGGCTTCGCGCCGGCGCGGTTCTACGTAGTTGGATAGGGCGCGTATTTGTGAAAACGGTGTTTCTGTCTGCAGACAGGCATAAAAAAAGGCCGCGCTTTCCATCGTTTCCACCTGCGCTTGCGGGTATTTCTGCCGAGTGGCTTCGATGGAAGGAGCACAGCCATGCACTCGGCTAACGGTGAGGCCTGTAACGGCAGGCAGGAAGCGTGCTTCTGCCGCTGCCGCATTGTGTAGCCATCCGCCCTCAAATGGCGGCTCGTCGGGATTGGCCAGCCCCAGATCGAACACATCGGTAAAGTGCCCGTCGGCTTCTTCCACGCCCACATCGGCAAAACGGTCGGTAATGATTTGAACTACGTCGCCCAGCGCCAGCGAGCGGTCAAAAGCACCCGCCACACCTGCGTGCAACGCCCAATCGGGCCGATATTGCGTGAAAAGTCGCCCCAAATGCCATGCCGTTATTATTGGCCCAACACCGGTAATGATCGGGAGTACACGCAGGTTTCCCCGCGTGAAAGCACCTCCCGGGCCTTTCTCGAAGTCGCGCTCCAAACGCTCTAAGATTGGTGCTATTTCAAAGGGCGTAGCCGACACCAGCAAAACCTCCATGCGTGTTTTTTCGGGTGAAAATACGCTCACTTCGGCACGCGAAATTGCTGCAGCGTACCTTTCGCCCAAAAAACGAATAGCCATGGCCCGCGAATGGTTTGCTGCCTGGTTCGACTCGCCCTATTATCACATGCTCTACCAGCGTCGCGACGAACAGGAGGCACGCTTTTTTATAGACCAATTGCTCCAGACGCTGGCCCTGCCGCCCGGGGCGCTCATCCTCGATTTGGCTTGCGGGCGCGGGCGACATGCGCGCTATCTGGCCGAAAAAGGCTTCGACGTTACCGGCCTGGATATTTCGGAAAACAGCATCGCCTACGCGCGCCGGTTCGAAAACGACCACCTGGCTTTCTACCAGCACGACATGCGGCAGCCCTTCCGCGTCAATTACTTCGATGCGGTGCTCAATCTCTTCACCAGCTTCGGCTACTTCGACACTGATGCTGAACACGAACGCGCTTTGCGCAACGCATGCGCAGGGCTGAAGCCCGGTGGCTTCTTCCTACTCGACTTTTTTAATGCCCACTGGGTGCGTCGCCACTTAGTGCGTCAGGAAGAGAGAACGGTCAACGGTACCGTCTTCCACATCAAAAAGAGTATTCGCTCGGGCCGTGTCTATAAGCGTGTCGAATTTGAGGCCGATGGGCGCGCCTATTTCTTCCGCGAGCGAGTGCGGCTGTTTGAACTGAACGACTTCCGGGCGATGTTCGAGCGGGTCGGCCTGCACCTCCAACAGACCTTCGGCAGCTACGACCTGGCGCCATTCGACCCTGAAACTTCCGAACGCCTCATCCTCATTGCCCAAAAACCAACCTGAACGATGGCGTGGCTCCAAACGCTCGATCTGGCGCTTTTTCATTTCATCAATGGCCAGCTGGCCAATCCGGTCTTCGATTTTCTGCTGCCGCTCTGTCGGGAAAAGTGGTTCTGGGCGCCGCTGTACTTATATGTGCTGGCCTTTGCCCGGCTGCAGTTGCGCGGGCGGCAGTTCTGGTTCTTTATTCTGGGTGTCGTTCTTTTGGTAGGCGCCGCGGATTTTATTAGCAGTTCGGTGGTCAAAAAAAATGTCCAGCGGCTTCGGCCGTGCAATGACCCATCCGTGCAACAGACCGTATTGCTCAGGGCCTCATGCGGGAGCGGATATAGCTTTACCTCCTCGCATGCCGCCAATCATTTTGCTTTTGCGGTCTTTGTGGGAGCAACGCTGTTTAGCCGTCGGCCTCGCTGGCGCAGGGGGCTACTGGTTTGGGCAGGGTTGGTGGCCTTTTCGCAAATATATGTGGGCGTCCATTACCCGTTCGACGTACTCTTTGGGGCCTTCTTAGGCGCTGGCCTTAGTAGCGTTGCAGCGTCCTGGTTTCTGCGGCGCTCACCTTTTTAAAAAATAAGGGCGACACCTCGCTTATAGGAAATGTTGCCTTTGCTTGGTGCATTTGTGGTCTAAAAGATCTAATAGCGGCCCGGCAGGTTGGATACCAGACGATGCAGCAGATTAAGGGCTCGGCTGATCAGTGCAGCGCCGGAGGCTGGGTCAGGCGCCTCGCCGCGTTCGTCTTCGCGTGGCATCACCTTTTCCGTGCTGTACGTATGGCCTAAGGCCTTTCGCCCGTTGGCAGCATCTATATTGACATACAAGAGGGAGAACAGGCTTACTGCGAGCAGCAGGGCGCCTCCGTAGCGTAAAAGTTGCTTTTGTTTCATGGTCAGGAACGTATGTCAAATGTTAAAATACCTTTCGCTATGTTTTCAATGAACAAATAGACAACTCGACCACTACATAAGTTGCAGTGCAGGTGAGATTTTTTTGTTAAAGTTGGCAGAAAGTTACGACCGAATAGATGACAGCGGACTTTAAAAAATAGCTCGCACTTGTGCCCTGGCGGTGTGTATCACGCGGTTTTCGCCTGTTTTTCGCCCGTCGTAGAGCAGGCTGATTTGCATGGCTTTGGAGAGTTGCCGGTCGAGTTGCAGCCCCCACAGGTAGTTTCGTCCGTTTTGCAAGCCTTCGAGCATGGCGAAGGCAACGGGCGAGTTGATAGCACCTTCAAAGGCGATGTTGGCTAAGCTGGCGCGTGCGCGGATGTTGGTTGCTGCCCGGAAGCCATGATTGTTGGGCTGGCTGGCTGGGGACCACATGAGTTCGGCGCCCCAGGCATGTTGGCGGGCATTTTCGGCGGAGGGTAATGCGTTTTTGCCCTGAAAAAAGGTGTATTGGGCCGACAGGCGGAAGGCAGCAAGCGGTATCCAGGTGAGTTTGGGGATAATTCTGCCAAAGCGGATGTCGAAGCGGCGGTTACTGAACAGTTCGCTGTCGTTGCGGCGTTGGCCTCGGGAGAGGTCGAGTTCGGTGGTCCAGTGGGTATGCAGGTTGAGGCGTCCGTGCCAGGTCAGTTCGGTCAGGTTTCGGCTTTCGGCGCCGATGGTCAGGGCGGTGCGTTGGCGGTTGTCGGCGAAGGCTAAATAGGCGTCCCAGCGCGGGTCGGCGCGATTGACATAGAGCACCTGACGGGATACCGCTGAGAGGGCCACTAAGGCCGAGTCGGCCACGCTGAGGTCGAAGGGGTTCCACACCTGCCCGTTGGCGGCGCTGGCCAATATGCGCCGCGACAGCTGCAGGTTGCTCTGGAGGGACAGTTTGCTCAGGCGATACAGCCAGCGCTTCTGGCGCGAGATGCCCAGCAGGCGTGGTTCTATACGCAAGCTCTGGTTGTATGTGGTATTGAGCGTGGGCAGATAATCGGGAGTGGTGATGCCGATGCGGACGTAGTTGGCCTGGTCGGGGAAGACGGCCAGTTCCATTTCATCCAATGTCAGCACACTGTCCTGGTTGCGGTCCACCCACGTGTACTGCCCTTCGCCTGGGTTGACGCGCAGATAGGTGTACTCAATGCGTGGCGTCTGGCCGGAGCCGATTTCGTAGCCGCAGGTCAGGGCCAGCGCATTTTTCCAGAAGCTGGTGGAGTAATCGAGGCGGCCCAGATACGTTTGTTGAGGCTTCAGGGTTGTTAGTTCTGGGTCCTTGACGCGCAGCTGGCGCCAGGAGAGGTTCCAATTGACCTGGTGAGTGGCCTTGCCCGGTGCAGGCGGTGGTCGGTTCCAGGTGCCGTTCAGGTTGGCCTCGTCCACGGCGGTGTTTTGCGAGAAGCCTTTGCCTGCTGGGGCATAGTCGTTGCGGTGCATCCAGCTGGCGTTCCAGCGCCAGGGTGCGCCTTCACTGCCCCATTCGACGTAAGCACGGGCCAAGTCGTACCAGAAGCTAAGCGCCTGTAGTGAGTCGGTGGCCCTTGTGCGGCGTTCGTTTTGTTCGCGCTCGCCGTAGAGCCCGACTTTCAGGAGCGTTTTTTTTTCGTTGGAAAAGAACGTTTTATTCAAGTCGAATTTGGGTCGTGAAAAGCGCGTGCTTTCCATCGAGCTTTGCGAACGCAAGAGGTTGGTTTCCAGCATTAAATCGAAGCCGTTGCGTTGCCAGCGCCAGTGAGAGAGGTGGCGCTGGCCGTCATAATGGCCTGGGCGCGCGAAGGCGCCGAATTCGTAGCGCACGCTGCCCCAGTGTTGTCGTTGGAACGTGATGCCGGCGCGCGCCCAGTGTTCGGCAGTGGTGCTGTCGGTGCCGGAGAGGTTCCAGTCGCGCGAGAATTCAGCGGGGCGGTAGGGATTGAGAGGGGCGAAGTTGCGGCCTGTGTGCTCGTAGGTGGCGGCTGCCTGCAGGCGCCAGCCCGCCTGTTGAGCGGCAGGGGGCAGCAGCTGGTGGCGCAGGTGAGCGAAGGTAGCCCAGCTGGTGTTTTCCTTGTTGCCGATGGTCGAAAAGCGGTTGCGGTCGTAGTGGCTCAGCGCGGTTTCCACATGCAGGTGCGTGCGTTCGGAGGGCTTCCACTCGCCGCCTGCGGCAAAGAGCTGACGGCTTTCAGGGGCGACGAGGCGTACTACCGGCTCGAAGTTGCCCTGCGGCTGGCAGCTGATGGGGTCGGGTGCTACCCAGCGAAACACGCGACCGTTGGCGCCGGTGGTTTCCTGTACGTAGTTGCCCTGGCCACGCGGCACTTCGGTGAAACGCGCCGTAAAGCGCGCCTGCGTCGGGTCAGTGGTATAGCGCAAAAAGCGCACGATTTGCCCACAGACGACGGTGTCTGCCTCGGCGTACCACACACGTGTGGGGTCGAGAGCAGCTTCTACGGGCAGTGTGTCTATGCCCGAAGCGAAGGCCTTTTGCACGTCGTTGCCCACTTCGGCCAGGCGCTGGATGTGTTCTGGTGTCAGGTCGCGGGCGCTGCCGGCAGTGCGGCTGTCCTGTTCGGAGTAGGCGTGCAGGTACACGCGCCCCTTTCCGAAGCGTTGTTCGATTTCTGCGGCTGCCGTAGAGCGCAGGTAAGTCTGTACGGCGTACTCAAACTCGACGATGATGCGGCTATCTTTGGAGATAAGGCGGCGATGGGTGAACGTAAGCTCGCCCAGATTGTAGTCAATCACGTAGTCATCTTCAAATCCGCGGCGCAGGAGCATGCCGTCGAGAAAGACCTTTTCCGTACCGGCCAGCACGATGATAAAGCGCTCGCCGCTGGCGCCTTGGAGGCGATAAGGCCCCTGGTTGCCCTCTTGCCCGTTGATGATCTGGCGCTGAAACTTGCCGCGCGAAATGGATATGGCTGTGCGCACTTCCGGCTGGCGCGGTCCTGTGGGTTGCCAGCGCACCATAGCGCCTTGCACGCGCTTGAAATAGTTGGAAAAATAACCGTTTGGCCGCGTCAGGTCGAGGTCACCTGCCATCAGCGCTGCATTGCGCCGGCGCAATTGAATAAAGATACGGTCAAATTCCTGCAGCTGGCGCGTAGTGCCGTCAGGCTGTAGCGGAATGGAGTTGTCGGAAAGCGCGGCGGCTACCTCGATGTCATTGCCCAGGCGGCCCTCTAATTGCAGGTTGAGGTTGGAGTTGAAGGTCAGGTTTTGGTTGTTGCCCAGCCCAATGCCGCGCACGTAAGCGCCATTAGTGCGCAGTGTGCCCGTTTCCCAGGGAAGTGTAGTTGGCTGAAACGGGCGATAATCATAGGTGATGTCGTTGGGCCTGCCCGCCCGACGGATGATGGCTGTATCTAAGCGAAACACGGGCTGGGCCAGATTGACGGGCAAGACCCGATACGTTACTCGCAAGTGTGTGATGTGCGGCGCCAATGAGCGTAAGCGTGCAGTGTCGGTGTGCAATAGATGGTTCTTTACCCGAAACAGGGACGCATCCACGGGCTGGCCGGTGGTTGCATCCTGTACAGCCACCAGGTCAGGCGCCACAGTGAGCGAGTCGAGTGCCTGTACGGGCGCAAAAGCCTCCACTACCCGCCAGCGCAGGTTCGACAGGGGCTGACTGACGGGCGTTTGGGCGGCGCTGTCGGTCATCGCTTGAACGTTGATGCTTGCCCACAACAAAAGGCGCCCGAAAAGAGGAAATGCTCGCATCGCTTACGATGAGCGCGGTGTATGGTTGCGACTTACAGGGACGCGCCCGCTGCCAGAGGCGTTGCCTGCTCCAGGTGCGGGTTTGCTATTGTTGGCGGGTAGTGTCGAATATGGGGCGGACGGGCGAAGAGTCCCAGGGCGGCAACACTGGCGGCTTTACAGGTCTGGGCGGAACCCTGTTGCGCAGTGAGTCCAATACCTCGGTCATCGCCTCGGCCAACAGCAGAGAGTCCACTAAATGCTCCGCTTCGGCCAGCAGAGCCTGGCGGCATTTCTCCGTCTCGCGCTTGCGAAATTCGGCCACGCGCTCGGCCACCTTTTCCGCAACGATGCGTTCTTTATCGCTGCCGCAGCCCGCAATCGCCGCTCCGACCATCCCCCAAAGCGCTACGAAATGGCCATAACGGCCAAGCCTGCTTAGCCACCTCGTTCGCTGTCGGAAATAGGCCTCCATGCTTTTCTACAGTGGTATCCGCCGCAAAAGTAGAATGCGCCGCGTTCCTCCGACGGCCCAGTCCACACACTTCGTTTGTTTAGTTTGCCCTAACTTTGGGGCTAAGGCTAAAAGCCTTGCACCCTCTTGTTTGTTTTTCTGTGAAAAAAGGTTTGAACTGCTTATGCGCTACGTATTACTCTGCCTGCTCTTGCCCTTCGTTGTCCGCTCGATTTCGGGTCAGAATACCTCTTGTGACGGCGTCCGATATAAGATGCCCCTATTCGCCAACATCCAGCGCACAACGGTACCTTACGCGACGGCTATCAGCCATTTAGGCCAGCCCATTACCCTTTCGATGGACGTGTATGAGCCGCAAGGCGACACGGCGCAAAAGCGCCCGGTAGTAGTACTGGCGCATGGAGGGAGTTTCATTTTTGGCAACAAATCTGACATGGCCCGCTGGTGCGAGTTATTGGCTCAGCGCGGCTATGTAGCAGCATCTATTCAGTATAGGCTATATCCCATTTTCCCGCTGGGCTTTCCGGACTCGACCAAAATCATGGATACCGCCGTAAAAGCTGTGGGCGACATGAAAGCCGCTGTGCGTTATTTCCGCGAAGACGCTGCTACTCAAAACCGCTTTCGCGCCGACGTGGAACATATTTTCGTAGGCGGCTACTCCGCAGGAGCAGTGGCGGCGTTGCACACGGCCTTTCTGGATAAAGACGACGACATTCCGCCTTTTATGCAAACCCTCATCGCCAACAATGGCGGGCTGGAGGGCAACAGCGGCAGCCCGACCAATCAGCAGTATTCCTCTGCGGTAGGGGCCGTCCTCAACCTGTCGGGCGGCCTGTATCGGCGTGGCTGGATACGGGCCAATGAGCCACCCATGGCCAGCATACACGGTACCGCGGATGCCACTGTGCCCTACACGACAGGCATTGCCGCCGGGCTGGCCTACCTGGAGGGCAGTGGCGTGCTGCATCCGCAAGCGCTGCAGGCCGGGACGTGGTCGTATCTGAAAACCATACCCGGCGGTGGCCACACCAACATCTACGACAATGCTGCCTACGCCCAGCCGCTCAACGACTACTGGATGCGCGCCTGTGCTCTGCTCGAACACCTCACCTGCTATCAGCCCGACCCGGAAAAGACGTCCAGCACCGAAAGCACTGCACCCGGTGCGCTGGCCTGGAGTATCTACCCCAATCCCGTTCAGGGCGATCGCATCTTAGTGCAACTACCTGCACAGGCAAACGATGCCGTCTTTGAATTGACGCTGTTCGATCTGCAGGGCCGCGAAGTCCTGCGGGCGCGTCTGAACGGGCCAAACACTTCAGGGGTGACCCTGTCCGGCGTTCCTGCAGGCACCTACCTTGCCCAGCTACGCAGCCCTTCCGGCTTTTGGGGTGCTCAGAAAATTTTGCGTCAGTAACCTCGATAAAAAGCGCTAAAGACGCTACCTTCGTTTTATGATCATCGCCAACCCGATGTCCGACTACGTGTTTAAGTACCTGATGTCCAACGAAAAGTTGGCCAAAAAGGTGCTGTCGGTCATCCTGGACAAAGAGGTGGTGCATCTGCGCCCGATGCCGCAAGAGATAACGGTTCGGACGGGCAAAGGCAAGCAGCGCCTGACCCAATACCGCATGGACTTTCGCGCGGTCATACGCGACAAAAGTGGCCGTGAAGAGGAAGTGATGCTGGAACTGCAAAAGTCAAAACTGCCGACCAACATCCTGCGCTTCCGCTCGTACTTAGGCTGGGTGTACGCCGGCCAGCAGGAAGCCGAGAAAAAAAAGAAAGCGCCCGTCAGCACCGTAGAAGAACCGGCCGCTCCCTATGGGCCGCTGCCGATCATCACCATCTATATTTTGGGCTACAACCTCCGCGACATTCCGTACGCCGCCATTAAGGTGAATCAGCGGGTGATTGACCTTTTGACCGGGCAAGAAGCCGAAATCGAAAGTCGAGATTTCTTAGACCTGCTCACGCACACGACGTACGTCATCCAGACGCAGCGCTTACCCGAAGAAGTGCGCACACCTCTGGAGCGATTGCTGATGCTGTTCGACCAGCGTTACGTCGGGCCACGCCCGTTCGAACTTACACTGCCCAAACCGCCGGAGGAGTACATGGACATCATCCGCTACCTGCAACACCCCCTCTTAGAGGAGGATGTGCTGGAAGAACTTATCGAAGAACAATGGGCGTACATGGATGCCGCTGTTATGGAAACCCTGGAGGTCCGCCTAAAGCAAAGAGAGGAGGACGTTCAGCAAGCATCCAGAGAAGCAAAGAAAGCCCGGCAGGAACTGAGAGAAGCTAAAAGCCTGCTCAAAGAAGTCCAGAAACAGGCCGAAGAAGTCCGGAAGCAGGCTAAAGAAGCGCAAAAGCAGGCTGAAGAAGCGCAAAAGCAAGCTGAAGAAGCGCAAAAGCAGGCTTACTCCAATGCGATTAAATTGGCTCGAGTATTGTTGCAAAGCGGTGCTTCGATCCAGGAAGTGGCGCTTCAGAGTGGACTCAGCGAGGAGGAAGTGCGCCGACTGCTATCGGAGCAATAGCGGTATTTTTTGCGTAATGCCCGTTTTGTCTTTACAGCCATTTAGGCGTCGCAGCGAATTCGTATTGCTCCATTTGAGCCAGCAATTCCAAGACGTCGGCAGCGACAGTGCAGAGATAGCGGTTTTGTTTTTTTAAGAAACCCATTTCCACCATGCGGTCCAGCATATGTAACAACGGGTCGTAGTAGCCTCGTACGTTGAGGAGGCCGATAGGTTTGCGGTATTGGTGCAGCTGCGCCAGCGTGAGCGACTCGAACAGCTCATCCAGCGTTCCGTAGCCGCCGGGCAGGGCAATGACACCATCGGTACCCTTGATGAGCAGCGTGCGGCGCTCCGACATGGACTCTACCACAATCATATCGCTAACGCCCGGGTGGCCCAGTTCCAAAGCATTGAGCTGCTCGGTAATGACGCCTGTGATGTGCCCGCCGTGTGCCAGCACGGCATCGGCCAATACACCCATTAGGCCTACGCTGCCGCCACCGAAGAGGACGTGAATGCCGCGTTGGGCCAGTTGTTGGCCCATTTCGGCAGCAGCTTGGGCAAAATAAGGTTCGGTGCCCGGGTTGGCACCACAAAAAACAGCGATAGATTTCATAAGCAATAGTCCGACCTGGCTGGCCAAGAGGCCTCATAGCCAGCGTTTTCGATGAAAATAATACAGCATTGCCCCGGCCGAAAGGGCCATGAAGCCCAGCACGGCAAAGTAGCCGTAATGCCAGCGCAATTCGGGCATGTAGTCAAAGTTCATCCCATAGATGCCGGCGACAAACGACAGCGGGATGAAAATGGTGCTGATGATGGTCAGCAGGCGCATGATGTTGTTCAGGCGATTGCCGATTTCGGCCTGATAGAGAGACTCGATGCCGGATAGAATTTCGCGGCAATTATCCACCCCATCGAGGATTTGCACCACGTGGTCGGCCAGGTCGCGCAGGTAGAGCCGGCTGGTATCGTCTATCAAGTCGGTTTCTGTTCGGTACAGCCGCAGCGAGGCATCGCGCAGGGGCATGAGGAAGCGCCGAAAGTGGGTCAGGGCGCTTTTAAGGGTGAAGATACGGGCTTTCAGGTGGTTAGTGGTAGTGGGTTGGTAAATCTGGTCTTCCAATTCGGCCAGGCTGGCTTCCAGGTCATCCAGCACGGTGTAGTAATTGTCCACTACGGTGTCCAGCAAGGAGTAGGCTAAGTAATCGGGTCCTTTTTTGCGCAGGCGTCCGGCTCCTTTTCGGATGCGCTCGCGCACGCCCTGGAAGGTATCATCGGGGTGTTCTTGGAAGGAGACAACGAAATGCCGGCCGAGGAAGACTGAAATTTGTTCGCTATGCAATTCGTTGCTGGCGCGGTCGAGACGCAGGTTGTGTACGATAAAGAGCAGCACATGGTCATACTCCTCCATCTTGGGCCGCTGGTGGGTGTTGAGCACATCTTCCAGGGCCAGCGGGTGCAGGGAGAAATCGGCACCGATACGTTCCACCAAGGCCGTGTCGGTCAAGCCGTGCACATCTACCCAAAGCACCTTCAAGGGTGCGGAGCACCACTCGGGCTGATAGCGCTGGATTTCCTGGCAATCAGCTTCATTGTAGCGCATAGTGTGCACCGAGGCGTGCACCGACGTGTGTTCGCCGGTGTACACCAGCGTTCCCGGAGGTAAGCCCTTCTTATGGCTTTTTCTGCGGCGTCTTCTACTCATAGCGCTATGTGCGCGGTGCCCATTTGATTTCATCAGCGCCAGCCTGGTGTCCCAGGTAACGAGCCAATACAAAAAAGTAATCGGAAAGGCGGTTCAGGTACTGCAATACCTCCTCGGGCACCGTCTCCTGTTCATGCAGAGCCACCACGATGCGCTCGGCGCGCCGGCAAACGGTGCGGCACACATGCGCCAACGAAACGGTAGGGAGGCCACCGGGCAGGATAAAGTGCCGCAGCGGTGGCAGGGCCTGGGTCATGGTATCTATGGCTTCTTCTAACAAAGCGATATCCTCAGGCTTCAGATCGGGCGGCAATGGCGGGCCGGCGGGGTCTGCGGCCAGTGTGGCGCCGATAGAGAAGAGCCGGTGCTGTACCTGTCGCAGCAGTTCGCGCACCGGCTCATCGCTAAGCGAGTCGTGGAGCAGACCAATGAAGGCGTTCAATTCATCCACGGTGCCGTAAGCCTCAACGCGGATATGGCTCTTGGATACCCGGCTACCGCCGAAGAGGCCCGTTTGGCCAGCATCGCCCGTTTTGGTGTAAATTTTCATGCTGTATCAGTTGCCACGGCCTGCTGGTGGCGCCGGTGGGTTGCCTTTCAGGGCATCGGGCGTCGTCGTGGGTGTCAGCGCGCCGGGCTGAGGCGCCATCTGGTTTTGTACAGCGTCAATGCCGGTTGGACTGCTACCGCTGCTCTTCATCGCCTCGGGTTTGACGATGTTCACCTCCCGCCCGTTCAGCGCCTCCCACGTATAGGGTGCCCATTCGCCGATGGGCTTTTTGAGCGGCTCTTTTTGCGCGCGCTCCTGAGCGGCCGCCATATTCTTGAGAAGATATGACTTCAGACCAGGGCTGCGGCTCTCCAAAGCCTTGGCATACACCTCGTCGGTAGCAACGGGTATGAGTTCCAGGCAGGTTTGCAGGTGGTCGTTCAGGGCTGCGCCGTCCAGCAGACGCGTGAATTCAAACAACTCCTGGAGTGCTTTGGCATCTTTGGCCGAAGCCTTCCGCACCAGGCCTTTGTAATCCACCTGCATTGGCTGAGCAACGGCTACTACCGCATCCGATACGAATACGCCTTTTTTCTGAGCATGAGCCGCTGCCGAAAGAGCGAACAGCAGGGCGCCGAGAAACCATGTTTTTTTCATAAAATGTTGTTTTTCTGTGTTAAAAATAGCGCTTGATGCTCTCAAGAGGGCCTTTAGCCGCGGCAAAGCTACAAACGCGCGCACACACGGCTGCCGATGCCTTGCGGAGGTCGGCTGCAAAGGTGCGAAGGGTTTTTCGATGACTAATCGCAGGTGGAGGCAAAAGCCTGAAGTTTATCCGACGCAGGAGGGAAAGGTGTTGGAAAACCGTCGTCTCTTTGCACTTCAACAATTCGAGGAGCACTATGACCCACCTGCTACACCTGCCGTCTTTTTCGGAGCACGGCTACTTGAATGCGGTGATAGAAATACCCGCAGGCACTAACCAAAAATACGAAGTGGACAAGACGACGGGGCAATTGCGCCCAGACATGCGCCATGGGCAGGCGCGCGTAGTGGCGTTTTTGCCGTATCCGGTGAATTACGGCTTCATCCCTTCCACCCTCATGGACAAAGAACGCGGCGGCGATGGAGACCCTTTAGATGTGTTGGTGCTGGCCGAAAGCCAACCGCGAGGTAGCGTGTTGGAGGTATTGCCGATAGGCCTCATGCTGCTCCAGGATGGCGGCGAGCTCGACCACAAAGTGCTGGCCATACCTGCTGACCCGGCGCTACGCATTATATCTGTTGAGTCCTGGACGGAGTTTCAGCAGCAGTACAGCATCATCCGCCATATACTGGAGTTGTTTTTTTTGTACTACGATGGTTTGGGGGTGATGACGCCAATGGGTTGGGCCGACGCGCAGGCCGCGTTGGCGGAGGTTGAAAAATGGCGTCTTTTGCCTCAATGACCAACCATTTGGATATGTACGTGTTTTGCTCTGCGTTTTACCCACCGTATGCTGACTGAACTGTGCCCTTTTACCCGTACCAGCCGATGTGTTGAACCGACGAACACGGAGAAACGCTATGTCTTTTTCCCTACTATGGATGCTGCCGCGGCCGATTGGGACCTCGCCGCGCCTGCAGACAACGTGTTTTTGAGCCGCCGCTATTTGACCGCGCTGGAAGCCTGCCTACCTCCGGGCATGCGACTCGGCTACGTCGTCTTTTATCGGGGCAACGAACCCATCGGGGTAGCCTTACTTCAGCGGGCTAACTTTGAGGGGCGTACGCATCTGCGCGAACTGACGACAGGTGCAGCGGGCTGGCTTCAGCGCCTGTCGCTACCGTTCAAACGCCAACTGGCTGACTGTGTGAAAGGGCAGGTGGTGCTGTGCGGCAATCTCTTGCTGACCGGAGAGCATGGTTTTTACTTCAAAGACGGTGCAATCGCCTTTGACGAAGCCGTAGCCTTGCTGCTGAGTGCGCTGGAAGACGCCGCCCGGCGCTGGCGACCAGCAGCAGTGCTGCTCAAAGATGTATCACCAGAACGAGCCAGCCTGAAAATAGCCCTGCTCCAGGCTGAATACACGCCTTTTCGTGTTCAGCCCAACATGGTGCTGCCGCTTTCGTTCCACTCTTTTGACGAGTATCTGGCCGCCATGAACACTAAGTACCGCACCAGGGCCAAAAGAGCCTTTAAAAAGGCGGCTCCTTTAGAACGGCGTCGGCTCAGCCTGCGCGAGGCACAACAAGCCCAGACGCACCTGTATGCGCTCTACACTTCGGTAGCAGAGCACTCCGGCTTCCATTGGGTGCACCTCCACGAAGATTATCTACTCGCCCTGCAGTACCACCTGCGCGATGCCTTTCACTGCATAGGCTGGTATCGGGAGGGCCAATTAATCGGCTTTCACACGGCCATTGAGAACGGAGCAACCTTAGAAGCCCATTTTTTGGGTTACGAAGAGACTGTTAATGCCGAATACCAGCTGTATCTCAACATGTTGTATGACCTGGTGCGGCTGGGCATCGAGCGCGGCTGTGAGCGCGTCGTTTTCGGACGCACAGCCCTGGCAATCAAGAGTTCCGTGGGGGCCCGACCCGAGGAATGTGATTTGTACCTCCGAATGCAGCACCCATTTGTGCGGCGTGTATGTGCACCACTGTTGCGCTACCTCACGCCTGAAGAGCGTTGGGTGCAGCGACATCCTTTCAAGCAAGAGTACCCTGAAAACAAGCCTGTATCGGTAGAACCGGCATTCCCGGCACTCGAAAACAAGTAGTGCACGGTTGCACCTCAAACTTTTGCGCCGGGTCAGCTATGGTGCTCGCCAACTGAAACGCCTTTACCTTTGAGCGCCGACAAAACCCGGCATTTTCTGACAGGATGAAAGAACAAATCCGAGCACTCATTGCTCAGGGAAAAACGAAAGAAGCATTAGAACTGCTCATGGGTGTAAAGCCAAATGAGGCCACGCTTATGCTGGCACGTTTCAATCGCGCTAACCAGCAATACCGCGACGGCCTGATTGACTTCCGAGAACATGGCCTGGAAATAGCTCGCGTAAACAATGCAGCCATAGAAGCAGCGCCCGAAGACTCTCAGCCCGATAACGGGCCAAATCCGCCTGCCCAACGACCAAAGGTCTTTATTTCGTACAACCATAGCGATGCGGAAGTAGCGCGACGAGTGCGCGATTACCTGCGCCAGCAGGGCTTTCAGACCATCCTGGACGAAGACGACATGCCGGCGGGCATGAACATCATGACCTTCATCCAGCAATCGGTGCGCGCGTGCGATGCTGTGATTTCCATCGTCTCGGAGCGCAGCCTGAAGTCGGGCTGGGTAGGTCAGGAGAGTGTAGCGGTCATGTACGCCATCTGGCTGGCCGACAAAAAGTTCATTCCAGTGCGGTTGGACAACGTTGCCTTCGACATTGATTTCCAAATCACTGCTCAGGAGGCACTTCAGCAGCGACTGCAGGAAATGGACGATAAAATCGCCCGTCTGCGGCAATTAGGCGGCGACACTCGCGCTTTCGACGACGACCGCGACCGCTTGTTTGAATTGAAAAACAATTTGGGCAAAATCATCCAGCAGCTGAAAAGCGTGCTGGCCTTAGACATTTCGGGCGACAAGTTCGAGCCAAGCATGCGCAAAGTGGCGGAGAGCATTCGATCGAAGTAGGTGTTTCCCTCCTCAAGAACGCGGCCCAAAAATCAGGCTACCAATGCGCACGATGGTGCTGCCCTCCTCAACGGCGATTTCCCAATCGGACGACATGCCCATAGAGATCTCGCGGAAGTGCGGAGCACCGGCGAAGTACGTTGTTCGCAGCCGCTCGAAGATGCAGCGCAGGTGGCGAAATTCAGCGCGCACCTGGTCGGTATTGTCGGTAAAGGTGGCCATGCCCATAACGCCGCAGATGCGTACATGACGCATGGTGTGGTATTCCTGGCTTTGCAGCAAGACATCGGCTTCGTCTTCTGAAAGGCCGAATTTGCTTTCTTCTTCGGCGATGTGAAACTGAAGCAGGCAATCTATGGTGCGTCCGGATTTGGCGGCTTGCTTTTCAATTTCAGCAAGAAGCCGCAAAGAGTCCACCGAATGAATCATGTGGATGAACGGCGCGATGTAGCGCACCTTATTGGTTTGCAGGTGTCCGATGAGGTGCCAACGAATGTCGGCGGGGAGGTGGGGGGCTTTTTCCAAAAGTTCCTGCACGCGGTTTTCGCCGAAGTCGCGTTGGCCGCGCTGGTAAAGTTCCAGAATGCGCTCGACGGGATGGGTTTTGGAAACAGCGACTAAGGTTATGCCACGGCTTTGGAGATTTTTTAACAACGCTTCGTACATGTTGAACGGTTAAATTTGAGCGGCCAAAATTAAGGACGCCCTACCTTCGCGCACGACTGTATTTGTGAACAATCTTCCGTAATCAATTTTGGGCCTCCCATGAACAAACGACTCACGACACTGACCATGTTTCGAGTGATTTTACTCGCTACCGTTGGCTTTGCCTGCCTGATAATGTCTTTCTCGTCGCAGGGCCAGCCTTGCCCTATGTTGGGGCAAAACGCAACTTTCACGTCGAATAGTTGCCGTCCGGGCCTGACGCCCTGCACATTATGCCCGGGCGACCAGTTTACGCTACGGGCTACGGGCACGGGCTTGATGCCGGGCGTGTGTGTCAACTGGTACTACGGCACGACACCGAACTTTAACCCGTACAACGGTGAGGGCACGCTATTGGGCTGCTCTCAAGTGCGCGCAACGCCACCTAATTCGTGTGGCTCTTGCCCCAGGATACTGGCGCTTTTTGTGAATGCCTGTGGCACTGAGCAAAACAATGAAATGATGGCCATCTGGTCGGGCAGTGGCTTCTACGTGGACGATGCAACGCTGACCTTTCCCAATAACAGTGCAGGCGATGCTGACATTGGCGTGGGATGCTCGTGGCAGCAGCCCAGCGGCAACGCAATAGCCAGCATTCAATCTATTTGCTCTAACTCCGTTGTGATTGGAGCTGGGCCGGGCGATGTGGTTCCACCGGGTGTCCCGGTGGTGATCTTCACCAGCGCCGCGTACGATTATAACTACAACTTTGGTAGCCTTTGTCCGCTGTCGCCGGTCATCTATGTGATGCAAAACGGCTGTACGCGCAGCGGCGAGGCATTTCCGAACAGTGGCGGCTCGCAGACGGTAACGTTTGGGCTGACGTGCGGTTGCTCGTGGAGTACGACGTACAACACTGCACAATTGGTTGGCGGCGATGGTGCTTTTGTTACGGATGCGGGCTTTCCCAGTTTCTATGGCAATGCCGGATGCGGTTTCCCCAGTATACCCGGCGGCGGTGGCGGTGGCGGGGGCAGTTCACCTATTGAAATACCGCCCTACACGGCTACGGTAACGCAGGATATGTGCAATAACGGCCCATTCTGGGTGGTAGGCATCGTGGAACCGCTGCCTCCCGGCTGCAATCAGACGTTCACCAATTATATGGCTTTCAACGTCATCTGCCCACAGCCCAACTTGGGTACGGCGGATGTTTGCCAGAACGGCGGGCCGTTTGACCTGACGCAGATACAAGACCCTGACGTGCCCAATGGGACGTGGTCAGGTCCAAGTGTAAATGGTCTGTTTTTCAATCCCTTAGGCTTGCTTGGGCCGCAGTTGCTCACCTTTACAACGGCCCTTTGCAATATACCTGCTCAGACGACGGTAACGGTACACGCTCCGCCGTCGGCGAGCATCAACCCGATACCGACGGTTTGCCCGGGCCGTTCGGTACAGTTGGTCGTGAATTTCAATGGTCAGCCAGGGTGGTCGTTCAACCTTCAGGCGGGCAGTAACACCATTGGCTCGTTTGTGGTCAATGAGTCGCCGTGGGTGTATCCTATTTTCCCTACGGCTACCACGACTTACACCATTCAGGGGTTGGAGGATGCCTATTGCAAAGGCCCGAATGCCAGCGCATTAGCGGTAGTTACGGGTGCACCTTCCTGTACGCTGACGCGGATAGGACCGGATACGATATGCGCTGGTCAGCGCGACACGCTCCAGGTACAGTTTTCGACCAGTAACCCGCCTTATTCTTTTGTCTATTCTATCAACGGTGTCAATCAGCCGCCCATCAATACGAACAATAATCCGCACGTCTTCTTGACGCCGCCACTGCCAGCAGGGCAGCATATTTTCCAGTTAGAAAGCGTCATGGCCGATAGCTGCATCGGCATCCCCAGCGGACGCGACACCGTCTTTGCGCGTCCGGCGCCGCGGGCTACGTTCCTCAACGATACACTCAGCCTGTGCGCGGGCCAAACGGATACCCTTCGCATTAAAATCACCGGCTTGCCGCCTTTCCGGCTGCAATACTCCGTGCGGACGGACACGATGAAAGCAGATACGTTGCCGCTCGTTACCACTACCGATACGCTACTGCGCATTCCGATTACTCCGCCGCTGGGCACAACGTTGTACCGCATTTTCTTTGTGGGCGATAGCCTATGCGAGTCCAGCGTTGGCGATACACTGGTGGCCCTGGTAGGCAATCCACCCACGGCAGCGATTGCGGGCGGTGCTACCATATGTGCTGGCGACTCGACGAACCTGTCCCTCACGTTTACCGGGACGGCGCCATTCGTTTTCACATACGCTATCAACGGCGTTCCGCAGCCGCCAGATACCGCTTTCTCCAGTCCCAAAATACTCCGCGTTGCGCCAGCGGACACTTCCGTTTATACGTTGTTGAGTGTCAGCTCCAACGGATGTAGTGGTACGGTTTCAGGCACGGCGCGGGTGAATGTATTGCCGCCACTGACGGCCACCATCTCTGGGGGCGGACAGATATGCCAGGGGGGCAGTGGCACGACCATCACGATTACGTTTACCGGCCCAGGGCCTTACACCGTAGTCTATCGGGCGAATGGAAACCCGCAGCCAGTTATCAATACGAACAACAACCCGCTGATCATACCGGTCAATCCGCCCAATGGTGTCTTCTATACACTGGAAAGTGTCAGCAATGGTTCGGGGTGTCCGGGTACCGTGGAAGGGGTTGCTGTTGTAGCTGTGTTTACCCCTTCTACGGCTGAATTGCAAGGCGATATCACCGTTTGTGAGAATGCCGATACATTTCTGATAGTAGATTTCACGGGTAGCGGGCCATTCCTGTTGGAATACTCTATTGATGGTGTTGTACAACCTATTGTGGAGACATTCGACGACCCGTATCTAATTCCGGTAAAAGTAGATACCACCACGGTGTACCGACTGGTCAGCGTGGAGTCGCCGGGATGTATCGGTTCTGTGATTGGCCAGGCCACCGTGTTTGTCAATTATCCGCCTGAAATAGAAAACCTGCTGATACTATGTAATCTGGTTGACCAGACTTATACCGTTCAATTTGACGCCCTTGGCGCTCCGCCGTTTTCGGTAACGGGCGCTGGCGGCAGCTTTGTAGGCAATCGCTTTACCAGTGTGCCTATCCCCATCAATGACCCTTACAATTTGCGCTTGAGCGATGCCAACCAATGTACGCCGTTGGTCATTCAGGGCCTTTCGCAGTGCTTCTGTCTGACGTATGCGGGTGAGATAGATACGACGGCACTGACTGCCTGTGTAGGCGACACCCTGTTTGGCTTATTCCTGGGTCTGGAAGAGCTGGAAGTAGAAGACTCGCTGATTTTCGTCCTGCACACCAGCCCTACGGATACGCTGGGAACCATTGTAGCAGTGGCGCCGGCACCTGTTTTCGTGTTTGACTCGACAACTATGAGCATCAACACGACGTACTACCTCTCTCCGGTAGCGGGCAACAAGGGCGGGCCGTTGGGCGTCCTTCTAAGCGATCCCTGCCTATCGGTGGTGGCCGGTGCTCCCGTCGTTTGGCGCGCTAAACCAACAGCAACTCTTTCGGGCAATTTCGACCTGTGCGTCGGAGGCACAGCGCTTATACCTGTTTCCTTGACGGGTACCCCGCCTTTTGATTTAACTTACACGCTGAACGGTCAGCCGCAAACGGCTACGGCCACGCAGGCGACGTTCACCATCAGCGCTACGCTGCAGGAAAATGCCACCTTCCAGCTGGTGTCGGTCTCTAACGCCGAGTGTTCGGGAACAGCTTCGGGTACCGCCAACGCCACAGTACACCCACCGGTTATGCTGGACAACGTAACCGTTACGTGCGCCCCCGACAACCTGACGTTTGTTCTGGAACTGGATGTCGTGCAAGGCGACCTGCCCTTCGTCATATTCACGGGCCTGCTGGGTGGCTCTTATAACCCGGTTACGGGCCGTTATACGAGCAATCCGACAGCACCTCCGGTGAACTATCTCATTACAGCGCGCGACCAATGGCAGTGTGGCGCCGATACGGTGAGCGGGACGGCGGCCTGTGCCTGTGTAACGGATGCCGGCGCCATGGAGCAGCCGCTATTAACTCCATGTGCTGGTGAAATTGTCTCCGTAAATCCAACGACTGGCGCTAACCTCGGCCCCATTGATACCTTGCTCTATGCACTGGTAACCACTAACTCACCTACGACCTGGACAATTTTAGACCTGAGCAATACGCCCACATTTGCCTTCGACCCGGGTACGATGTCACCAGGGACTCCTTATTATATCTTTGCCCTGGCAGGTATCCCCAATCCGGTTACAGGCATAGACCTTAATCACCCGTGTGCTTCGGTATCGCCGGGCGCTACCATCATCTGGCAACCCAGACCAACGGTAGCCCTAAGTGGTGATGCCAGCCTGTGCGCCGGCGACTCTACTACGCTGTCGTTCGCCTTCACTGGAGTGCCTCCTTTTACGGCAATTTATCAAGCAGGTGGCGTCAATCAGCCACCTATCAACACGAACAGCGCGTTGTTCAATTTAGTCGTGAAGCCAGCGTCAACTACGACCTACAACCTCGTCAGCGCCACAGGCAATGGCTGCCCAGCGGATGTCAGTGGCAGCCCTACGGTTACCGTGAACCCATTGCCCGTCATCCAGAACCTGAGCACCAATTGCAATCCGGCCACACTGACCTACACCGTAACTTTCGACGTGTCGGGGGTGAGTAGCCCTACTGTAAGCGGCCTGAACGGCTCCTTTGTGGGCAATACGTTCACCTCTGCCCCGCTCAATAGTGGGCAGGCATATAGCCTGGTGGTATCCTCGCCGGCTGGATGTACGGCCACGGCCACAGGCTCGGCCACTTGCAGCTGTATCACCAGTGCCGGCACCATTCCAACACCATCGCTGAACGTATGTCTGCCCGACTCGGCACGCACGGCCAATGCCGTGAATACGACGCTGGCGCCAGGCGATACCTTGCAGTACATCCTTTACCAGAACCCGGCGACGCTGCCAGCGGGCATCCTTGCGGTGAGCAACAGGCCAGTCTTTGGTTTCCAGCCGGGCATGCAGGCAGGCACAACGTACTATATTTCGGCGGTAGCTGGTCTGCCCACACCGGCAGGCACGGTGGATCCGCTCAGCCCGTGTCTGTCGGTATCGGCGCCGGTGCCAGTCGTATTCCGCGAACCGCCCACGGCAACTCTTTCGGGTGATACCACAGTGTGCACCAATAGCAATGCGCTTTTCCAGGTGCGTTTCACGGGCACGGCGCCCTTCCAGTTTGTGTATAGCATCAATGGTGTACCGCAGAATGCCGTGTCGGCCCCTCAGAACGTATTCACCATTACGAGTAACAACGTCCAGCAACCGCAGGTGTTCGAGCTGATATCGGTGCAAGACCAGTTCTGCACCGGTACGGTGAGCGGCACATATCGCATTCGCGTACAGGAGGGCCCGACGGCAGCCATCAGCGCCGCACCGGCAGCCCTGTGTGTGGGCGATAGTGCTACGCTGACGCTCACACTAACGGGCGGCACGGCTTACAATGTTACGCTGTCGGGCGGCGCTGCGCTCATTCCGCTGACCAACATCCAGAGCGGCGCCACGGTGCGCGTCAGCCCTCCGGTTACTACCACCTACACCATCAGCGCGTTTGTTGCCCAGGGCAACCAGTGCCCGCAAACGATAGGCCAGGGGGCCACGGTAACAGTATCGCCACCAATAGCACTTAGCGCCACCCTTTCGGATTACGGCAATGGCCACAATATCAGCTGTGCGGGTGAAGCGGATGGTTTCATCGTCCTACAAATCAGCGGAGGCACGCCGCCTATATCGGTGCAGTGGGGCAATGGCGCGCAAGGGCCAGAACTGCGCAACGTGGGTGCGGGCACCTATGTAGCCACGCTCCAGGACAACCTGGGCTGTTCGCGCCGCGATAGTTTCACCCTGTCGGAGCCTCCGCGCACGGAGATACTGACGGCCCTTGAGTTGCCGCGCTGCTTTGGCGAACGCACGGGGCGTATCTTAGTAACCAGCATACAGGGCGGTTTAGGCCCCTATGCCGTGGGCTTGAACAACGGACCTGCTCAGGTTGTATCCACGCTGCCGATCGTCTTCCAGGGTTTGCTTGCCGATAGCTACACCATTAAAGTGGTGGATGCTAATGGCTGCGACAGCGAGCTGGGGCTCATCCTACCCGACCCGCCTCAGCTGGTCGTCGCTTTAGGCCCTGACACGACCATCTACTTAGGCGACAGCATTCGCGTAGAGGCGCTCATTGCAGGCGCACCTTTGGCGAGCTTCACCTGGACACCAACCGTGGGCCTGAATGCACCGGATTTGCTGACCACTATCGCCAAACCCAGCCGAACAACACGATATATCATAGAAGTGCGCGACACGGCCGGATGTGTAGCGCGCGACGAAATCCTGATAACCGTGCTCCGGGAGCCACGCATTTACATCCCGAACGTGTTCGCACCCGGCTCCAGTGCCAACGGCGCCTTCTTCGTCTCGACCGGCCCGGAAATCGTCAACATCCGCTCCATGCGCATCTACGACCGCTGGGGCGATTGCGTGTTTGAAAAATTCGACGTGGCACCCAACAACCCAGCCGTCGGCTGGGACGGGCGCTGGCGCGGGCAAAATGCTGCCCCCGGCGTTTATGCCTACGTGATTGAACTGGAATATGCCGACGGCGCAACGGAAATCAAGTCCGGGGACGTTACTATCGCCCGCTAATGCGCGTCAGACAGCACTAAATACAGCGGCGTTGGAAGTACAGCTCTTGAGCACCACCTCCAACGCCGCCTTTTTATGCGGCCGGATGCTGCCATTTTGTCATCATCTCCCAAACCTTTGCCGTACTTTTGCCGCGCTAAAAAGAGAGCCACAGCATGACACACGAAGAGCAGATGGTTGAGCAAGGGCTGAAAACCATAGATGAGGCCCGCCAGGGCAGCGTATTGTATAAAGAAGCCTGGGAGGAAACAGCCGCTCCAGGCGATAAGCGCTTCTACATTGAAAGTTATGGCTGCCAGATGAATTTTAGCGACTCGGAGATTGTGGCGGCCATCTTGCGCGAGATAGGCTACGCCCCCACGCGCAACATAGAAGAGAGCGACCTGATTCTCATCAATACGTGTTCCATTCGCGAGAAGGCAGAGGAGACCGTTCGTAAGCGCTTGCGCGTGTTCGAGACCGTTAAGAAGCAACGCCCGGGCGCGCTCGTGGGGGTGCTGGGGTGCATGGCTGAGCGGTTGAAGAAGCGCTTTTTGGAAGAGGAAAAGCTGGTGGACCTCGTCGTTGGCCCCGACGCTTATCGAGACTTGCCCAACCTCATTGGCGGCGCGGAGGAAGGACAGCGCATGGTCAACGTACTGCTGAGCCGGGAAGAGACCTACGCCGATATCAGCCCGGTGCGCTTAGACAGTAACGGCGTTACAGCGTTCATCTCCATCATGCGCGGCTGCGACAACATGTGCTCGTTCTGCGTGGTGCCCTTCACGCGCGGTCGCGAGCGCTCGCGCGACCCATTCAGCATTGTAGCCGAAGCTCAGGACCTTTTCGCGCGTGGCTACCGAGAGGTTACGCTATTGGGTCAGAATGTGGACTCTTACAAATGGGAAAACCCGGAGACGGGCGCAGTGGTCAACTTTGCCCAGTTGCTGGAAATGGTTGCCCAGACACACCCACGCCTGCGCGTGCGCTTCAGCACCAGCCACCCCAAGGACATGACCGACGAGGTGCTCCACACCATGGCGCGCTACGACAACATCTGCAAGTACATCCACCTGCCGGTGCAATCCGGAAATAGCCGCATTCTGGCGCTGATGAATCGCACTTACGATCGTCCCTGGTACGAAGAGCGCATCCGCGCTATTCGGCGTATCCTGCCTGAGGCTGCTGTATCGAGCGACATCATCGCTGGCTTTTGCACGGAAACCGAGGAAGAACACCAGGACACGCTCAGCATCATCGAGTGGGCCAACTTTTCCATGTCCTACATGTTTGCCTACTCCGAACGCCCCGGCACGCTGGCTGCCCGCAAGTATGCCGACGATGTGCCCGAAGAGGTAAAAAAACGCCGCCTGAACGAAATCATCCGCCTGCAAACGGCTGTCAGCCTGCGGCACAACCAGGCCGACATTGGCAAAACCTTCGAGGTGCTCATCGAAGGCGACTCTCGCCGCTCCAGCCGCGACTTCTGCGGACGCAACAGCCAGAACAAAATGGTGGTCTTCCCTAAGAAGGAAAACCTCAAGCCCGGCGATTACGTTCATGTGCGCATTCACGACGCGACCAGCGCCACCTTGCTGGGCGAAATCGTCTAATCCTGCGCCTACCTGCATAACCATGACCTCTCTGCAAGCGATAAAAGCGCGCTTTGGCATAATAGGTACCTCGCCGCTGCTCGACTCAGCGCTGCAAACAGCCATTCGCGTAGCACCCACAGACCTGACTGTGCTCATCACGGGCGAAAGCGGTGTGGGCAAGGAAGTGTTCTCCAAAATCATCCACGCCCTCTCGGCGCGCAAGCATAACGAATTCATCGCCGTCAACTGTGGGGCCATCCCAGAAGGTACCATCAATTCCGAGCTGTTTGGCCATGAAAAAGGCGCCTTCACCGGCGCGATCAACGACCGCAAAGGCTATTTTGAAACCGCCAACGGCGGCACCATCTTCCTGGACGAGGTGGCCGAAATGCCGCCCGATACACAAGCATACCTGCTGCGTGTACTTGAGTACGGCGAGTTCATCCGTGTTGGCTCCTCCAAAGTGCTCAAAACCGATGTGCGCATCATTGCCGCTACCAACGTAGACCTGGAAGAGCGGGTGCGGCAGGGCAAGTTCCGCGAAGACCTGTACTATCGCCTTAGTACAGTGCCCATCCGGGTACCCTCCCTCAAAGACCGGCGCGAAGACATCCCTCTGCTCTTTCAGAAATTCGCCAGCGATTTCGCTGAAAAATACCGCATGCAGCCCATTCGCCTGACCGAACAGGCCCAACAGGTGCTGGAGAACTATCGCTGGCCCGGCAACGTCCGCGAATTGAAAAACGTAACCGAACAGCTATCCATCCTCTCGGAAGAGCGCCTTATCACGCTCGAGACACTCCAGCAGCACATGCCACACCTCTTTGCCCGCAACCTGCCCGTGCCCTTCGAACATCATCAGGCTAAAGGCAGTGAAATGCAAGACCGCGAAATCCTGTACCGCGTATTGTTGGACATGAAAAACGACCTCAACGACCTGAAAAACTTAGTGCTCGAAATCATCCATCGGAATAACCTTCAAATATCGGAGTCATCAACCCTGCGCCGTTTTTCGCCCATGGTGGACTACGTGCCGCCTTCCGCTTCCACAGCGCCTGGCATCGTCGGGCAAAAGACGCCTATCGTCATCGAACCTACCCGCCCACCAGCGCATCCGCTCCATCCGGCCGAAGAAGAAGATGCGCCTTTAGCCATAGATGAAATCGAAAAGGAAGCCATCCGCCGCGCGCTCAAGAAACATCACGGACGCCGAAAAGAAGCCGCTGAAGAACTAAAGATATCCGAGCGTACCCTCTACCGAAAAATCAAACAGTACAATCTGGCCTGACCTTTCCGCCGCTCATCGCAAGCAACCCTTCGCTTTTCTTTCGTATAATTCTCAAAAACGACTTCAGCCGCTATGCTACTGCGTATTGGTATCGCCATTCTGTTTGCTCTGCTCGTCAATGCCGAAGGACTCCTGGCCCAAAAGAAAGGCCACCACATTCGCCTCAAACTAGAAAACTACACCGAAAAAGAAGTCGTGCTGGGCTTCTACTTTGGCGACAAACCCTACGTGAAAGACACCGCTCAGATAGACGCTGACGGCTATTTCACTTTTAAAGCCGATACCCTGCTGCCCTGCGGTGTGTACCTGTTTGTCTTGCGACCCGACAATACTTTTATTCAGTTCTTGCTGCCCGAAGACGGCCAGCAGTTCACCATGACCACCGACGTGAAAGACCCAGTGGGCAAGATGAAAGTCAAAGGCTCCGACGACAACAAACTCTTCTACGAGTACTTAGCCTACCTCAACAAGCAGCGCTCTGCCGTGGATAGCCTGAAAAATCTTTTGGAAAAGGTAAAGGAAAACCCGACGGACTCGGCACGCATCGTCCAGCAGAGCACGGAAATTGACAAACAGGTGCGTAAATATCAGCATGACCTCATTCAGAAACACCCCAAAACGATGAGCGCCAAAATCATCAAGAGCTCCATCGAGCCGGAAGTACCCGAGTTTGAAGGTGCCGACGCCAAAGAGATCCAGCTTAAAAAGTATTACTGGTATCGGGAGCATTATTTCGACAACATCAACATTGCCGACCCTTGCTTGCTGCGCAGCCCAGTGCTGCACCCCAAAGTGGATAATTTTGTAAGCAAAGTAATCCCGCAACATCCCGACAGCATCAATGTCGCCATTGACTCAGTAATACAGCGCGTCAAGGATAGCCCGGAGACGTACAAGTACTTCCTCATCCATTTCCTGAATACTTACGCCAAATCCAACATTGTAGGTATGGACGCCTGCTATGTGCATGTGGCGCAGAAGTACTACTGCAACGGCGGCACCCCGTGGGTTAAGCCTGAGGATCTGGAAAAAATCTGCGACAACGCCCGCCGTTTAGAGCCCATCCTGATTGGTAAAACGGCGCCCAACATCTTTGTGCGTGACCGCAACAACCGCCCCGTGTCGCTCTGGGACGTAGATGCCGACTACGTGGTGCTCTTCTTCTGGGCGCCCGACTGTGGGCATTGCAAAAAAGCTGCTCCGCATATGGTGGAGTTCGCTCAAAAATTTAAAGATCGCAACATCAAAGTTTTTAACGTCTGTACGGCCGTCGTTACGGGTAAAGACGACGCCGATACGCCCGAAAAAGTGCTCAAAACCTGCTGGGATGGCGTTGCAGAAAAGGGCTTCGAGGAAAGCCTCTTCATCAACACCTATGACCCCTACATCCAGAGCCGCTACAAACAATTGTACGACGTACAATCCACGCCGCAGATTTTCATCCTCGACCGCAAACACGAAATCCTCATGAAGCGCATCGGTGCTGACAAGCTCATCGAAGTGATGGAAGACGTTATCCGCTTCCAGGAAGAGCGGAAAAAGGGCAAATAAAAAAAGTAGTGGGAGCCGACTCTATCGGCCTCTTTGACAAAAACCTAGTGCCTCCACCGGCGTCCGGGTCGGATGGGAATAGCGCGCAAAAATTCACCTGTACACATGTTCAATCGCAACGAAATCTGGGCCGGGCTGCTGTTTGCCCTGCTGCTGCCGATAGTCGGCTTTTTATTGTTCTATAACTTGTTTGGCCTATTGGAAAAAGCCGGCGCTGCCAGCGGCGAAGGCTTTTCGGCGTCGTTTCGGGAGCGCACGCTGAGCCTGATTGCCCTGACGCTCAACCTGCTGCCCATGCACCTGTATAAGCGGCGGCGCTGGGATTTGGCTATGCGCGGCGTAGTCATCGCCACTGGCCTGCTGGCTCTGGTCTGGCTGCTGTGGTTTGGCCGCCTTTTACTTTAGCCACCATGCCGCAGGTTGGCGTTTACGCCCCTATTCTACGCCTTTACCGACCACACGCTCGCATTTCGTCGCATAGCGGACGAAATGGCGCGCTTTGGTGCTATCTGCTTACCTGGGCCAGGTTAGTTGGTATCCTTTTTGTCTTGCCCGCCCTAAAAATCGGTTTTCAAGATGAACAAGTTTTCTTTTTTACTCCCGCTCCTGTTGTGTGCGCTGCTGCACATCACCACCACCACGACCACGGCCCAAAACCGGGATTACCCCAACGCCCTGTACGCCAAATTAGCCCTTATTGACTTCGGGCTGCCCAATGGCGCCGACCTGAACTTAGGCCAGGGCTTCGAAGTGGGTTACATGCGCAACGTTGCGCCGTTCCTCAACATCGGCGTGCCCCTGAAAATGGGCCTGGCCCATTTGCCCCAGCAAGGCGAAACGCCAGCCTCTCAAGAGCGCAGCGTTATCAGCAGCCTCGATGTCATTGCCCAATTGGGCAAAATCAGCAGTGAGGCGCGCGTATCGCCGTACCTATTCGCCGGCGGCGGCTTCTTCTTAGAAGAATTCAAAAACGGGCATTTCCAGATCCCGTTCGGTGTAGGGGCTAATCTTCGCCTGTCGAAGTACGCTTTCATCAACGCTCAGGCGGAATACCGTAAAGCCATTGCCGATGTGCGCGACAATGCTCAACTCGGTGTTGGCTTCGTTTATCTGCTGCATCAGTCGCCCAACAAGCCACAGCCCGACCGCGACGGCGACGGCGTGCCCGACGTAGCCGACCAGTGCCCTGACCAGCCCGGCCCGGCCGCTGCTCGCGGATGCCCGGACTACGACCGCGACGGCGTGCCCGACAAGGAAGACGATTGCCCCACTGTGGCCGGGAGCCCAACCGCTAAAGGTTGCCCCGACCAGGACGGCGATGGCTTTGCCGACAAAGACGACGACTGCCCCACCGTGGCCGGCACCCTGCGCGGCTGCCCTGACCGCGACGGCGACGGCGTACCTGACAAAGACGACCTCTGCCCCGACCAGCCCGGCACCGCCCGCGGCTGCCCCGACCGCGACGGCGATGGCGTGCCCGATAAAGACGACCTCTGCCCCGACGAACCCGGCAGCGCCGCCACCAATGGTTGCCCCCCTGTGCGTGATAGCGACGGCGACGGCATCACCGACGACAAAGACCCCTGCCCGAATGTCGCCGGACCCTTCAACGGATGCCCCGACACTGACGGCGACGGCGTGCCCGACAACTTAGACAAGTGCCCAACTACCCCTGGCCCAACCACCAACTACGGCTGCCCAGAGGTGAAAAAAGAGGACAAAAAGCGCCTCGCTTTTGCGACCAAGAACATCCAGTTCCACACCGGCAAAACGGAATTGACCAGCTCATCCTTCAAAATTCTGGACGATATCGTCAAAGTCATGCAGCGCTATCCCGATTACAAACTGCTCATTCATGGCCACACGGATAACGTAGGCAATCCCGAACGCAACTTGGTGCTCTCGCAGGGCCGCGCGCAAACATGCTACGACTACTTAGTCTATAAGGGCATTAAGGCTGACCGCCTCAAGGCAGAAGGCTTCGGTGACACCCGGCCTATCGCCGATAACAAGCGCTCAGCCGGCCGCGCCCTCAACCGCCGCGTCGAGTTCAAACTGGTGCTCGACTTCAACGAGAAAAAATAAGCACGAGTCTAACCGGAATTTCTTTCACTCGGGGCCGCCGCGTGTGCAACGCGGTGGCCCCGTTATATTTGAAAGATTTGCACCATCCGGGGAGGAATGCGATTTTTGCCTGACATAAAAAGCACAACATCATGAAAATCCGTTGCGAACACGACAGCATACGCTTGCGCCTGCGTAAATCGGAACTCTCGCAATTGCGCACCGAACGATGGCTGGAGACCGCCGTGCATTTCCCGGAAGGGCCTGTCTTCGCCTGGGAAATGCTTATCAGCGACGACGCGCCCGAAATGGGCGCCCGCTTCGATGGCAGTCGCATTTCTGTTGTCGTACCGGCCCAACAGGCGCAGGAATGGATGAATACCGACGCCGTGGGCATGGAGCAATTCGTCCCCCTGCCCGGCGGTGGTTCGCTGCACCTGCTCATCGAGAAGGACTTTCCTTGCAAAGACCGGCCTGACGAGGATACGACCGACTTCTTCAGCGAGCTGGCTGAGGAGGCTCCGGTTAAATGCTGAGGATTATCTCAGGCGGAGTTCAAATTCTACGCGTCGGTTTTTGGCGCGGCCCGCTTCAGTATTGTTGTCAGCGATGGGCCGGGTTTCGCCGTATCCTTCGTGCGTCATGCGATGCGGGGCCACGCCTTTGCTGACGAGGTAATCGTAGCAGGCTTTGGCGCGTCGTTTAGAGAGGTCGAGATTGAACTTGTCATCGCCTATGCTGTCGGTGTGGCCGCTGATGATGAGGCGATACTCCGGGTAGCGGGCCATGAGCGCGGCCACCTGGTCGAGTACGGCATAGGAGGAGGGTAGCAGATTGGCGCTGTTGGTGGCGAACTGGACATTTTGCACCGCTGCTGCCAGGATATCGCGGTCAGCCTGGCTAACTTCCGGGCAGCCGAAGTTGGAAGCCGGGCCGGGCTTGTCGGGGCAGCGGTCGTCGCGGTCGGCTACGCCGTCGCCGTCGCGGTCGGGACAGCCAAACGTTGCGGCCGGGCCGGGCTGGTCGGGACATAGGTCATCTTTGTCGGGTACGCCATCGCCATCGCGGTCGGCGGGTTTGTCGGGGTCGGATGGTTCTTTGCGGCGTTGCGGCAATTCCCTGCCAAAATTGAATTGCAGCCCCAGCGCATGATGCCACACATCGCGGCTGTCGTTGGCGAAGCGATGCTGCGTCTGGGCGGTGAGGTAAACATTCTCAATGATGCGCACATTCAGGCCAATGCCCACCGGGAAGTGCACGCCAAAGTCTTGTCGGTCAAAGTTGTACACCCCACCGACACCCGCGTGTAAGTAGGGTTGTACCACGGCCGTGGGTCGGAGGAAATGCTGCTGTGCCAGTACATCTAAGTGCAGCAGCCATTCGCGCCGTCCGGCATTGCCACTTTGCGGCTCCGTTTGGGCCGTACCCAGCCGCAATGGCAGCCCCAGCAGGATATTGGGAAGCAAACGGCGGTAGTACGTCAGCTCCACACCACCGCCACTGTTTTTTCCAAAAATATCGGAAAATGAAGGGCTATTGTCGCGCAGAGGCGCGTGGTAATTGTACTGCGTAGGGCGCAGGGCAAAGCTGTGCATCGGCTGCGCGATCAAAGGAGTGTTGAACAACAGGAGCGTCAGGAGAAGTGCTGTGGCGAAGAAGTGTTTCATAATGAAACCATAGGTCTTGTGCGGACAAAAGTACAAACGTTTTGCCCGCTCTATGGCTAAGTAGCACGTACCGACGCACTACCTTTGCGCGTTCGGTTTTGTAAGAACCACTCATTTACAGCAGATCCATGTTTGAAAGTTTAAGCGACCGTTTAGAGTCCGCCTTCAAATTGCTCAAAGGCACCAATCGCCTGACCGAGCTTAACGTTGCCGAAAGCGTCAAAGAGATTCGCCGCGCCTTAGTAGCTGCCGACGTCAACTACAAGATTGCTAAGGAGTTCACGGATAAAGTCAAAGACAAAGCGCTGGGAAAAGAGAACGTCTTGCGCAACGTGAACCCAGGCCAGCTCATGGTCAAAATCGTCTTCGACGAGCTGGCCGAGCTCATGGGTGGCCAGTCGGTGGGCATCAATGTCAAAGGTACGCCGGGTATTGTGCTGGTGGCCGGCCTTCAGGGCAGCGGTAAGACGACCTTTTGCGGCAAGCTGGCGCGCCACCTCAAAGAGCAGCGCAAGATGTCGCCCCTGCTGGTAGCGTGCGACGTCTATCGCCCTGCCGCCATAGACCAGCTGAGTGTGCTGGGGGCATCCATCAATGTGCCCGTCTATCGGGAAGACGGCAACACCGATCCAGTGCGCATCGCGCAAAACGCCATCCGTTATGCGCGCGAAAACGGCCACAACGTCGTCATCGTGGACACCGCCGGCCGCCTCGCTGTGGACGAAGCCATGATGGCCGAAGTAGCCGCCATCAAAAAAGCCATTGAACCCACCGAAACACTCTTTGTCGTGGACTCCATGACCGGTCAGGACGCCGTCAACACGGCTGAGGCCTTCCACCAGCGCATCAATTACGATGGGGTGGTGCTGACCAAATTAGACGGCGACACCCGCGGTGGTGCAGCCCTTTCCATCAAATACACTGTCGGCAAACCCATCAAATTCGTCTCTACGGGCGAAAAATTGGAAGCCTTAGACGTCTTCCACCCCGACCGCATGGCCCGGCGCATTCTGGGCATGGGCGACGTGCTGTCGCTGGTCGAGAAGGCCGAAATGGAAATGGACGAAGCCGAAGCACGCCGCTTAGAAAAGCGGATGCAGCAGAACAAATTCGACTTCAACGACTTCCTCGGCCAGATGCAACAAATCAAGCGAATGGGCGACCTCAAGAGCCTGCTGGGTATGATACCCGGCATGGATAAAATGCTGCGCAATGTCAACATTGACGACCGACAGATGCTCCACGTCGAGGCCATGATTAAGAGCATGACACCGCAGGAGCGGGCGAACCCGGACATTCTGAACCTCAGCCGCAAAAAGCGCATTGCCTTAGGCAGTGGAGTGCCTTTGGAAAAAGTGAACCTGTTTATTAAAAACTTCCACGACATGCGCAAAATGATGCAACAAATGATGGGCAGCAGCGGCAAGATGCCCCCGATGCCCCGAATGCCGTCTCCTCGCAAATTCCGGCGGTAACGGTTTTATCCCTCCATTCAGTCCCTCTTACGCAGACTCGTGCTCCCGTACGCATTTATCGCGGTCGAAGGCAACATCGGCGCCGGCAAAACCACGCTCTGCCAGATGCTCTCTAAGCGTCTGGAGGCCACACTCATTTTGGAGCAGTTTACCGACAATCCTTTCCTCCCTTATTTCTACGAAAGCCCGGAACGCTATGCCTTCCCGGTCGAGCTCTTCTTCATGACCGAGCGCCACAAGCAACTGTCGGAGCATTTCGCCAGCCCCAGCCTTTTCAACACCCTTACCATAGCCGATTATTTTTTCCTGAAGACCCTCCTCTTTGCCCGCAATAACCTCAACGAGCAGGAGTTCCGCCTCTTTCAACGGCTTTTTTCTGTTCTCAACGCCCAGTTTCCCAAGCCCGACCTGTTGCTCTACCTGCACCGCCCCGTCCCGGTGTTGCAGCGAAACATCCGCCAGCGCGGTCGTACCATGGAACACAAAGTGCCTGAAGAATATCTGCACGCCCTGCAAAGCGCTTACTTGGAATACTTCAAACAAGAAACCGAAATACCCGTCGTCCTGCTCGACCTGAACGAAACTGACTTTGTGCACCAGGCCGATGTCTTCGAGGACATCCTGGCCGTCCTGCACCAGAAGCACCGCCCTGGATTGCAATACATTTCCTTAGTCCGCTAATCGCAGATGACGATTACCATGAGCAATAAAAACGAAATTTTGCAGCAAAAACTCGCCGAAGCAAAACTCGGCGGCGGCCCGACGCGCATCGAGGCCCAACACAAAAAAGGCAAACTCACTGCCCGCGAACGCATCCACTTCCTGCTCGACGACGGCTCGTTTGAAGAAATCGGCGCCCTCGTTACGCACCGATGCAGCGATTTCGGCATGAGCGAACAGCAAGTGCTGGGCGATGGCGTCGTTACCGGCTACGGTACCATACACGGCCGATTGGTCTATGTTTTTGCCCAGGACTTCACTGTCTTTGGCGGCTCGCTTTCGGAAACACACGCCGAAAAGATTTGCAAGATAATGGACTTAGCCGTCAAGAACGGTGCGCCGGTCATTGGTCTCAACGACTCCGGCGGCGCGCGTATTCAGGAGGGCGTCAGCTCGCTGGGCGGCTATGCCGACATCTTTTACCGCAACGTGCAGGCCAGCGGGGTAGTGCCCCAGATTTCGGCCATTATGGGCCCTTGCGCCGGTGGCGCCGTGTATAGCCCTGCCATGACGGATTTCATCATCATGGTCGAAAATACCTCGTACATGTTCGTTACCGGCCCCAACGTAGTCAAAACCGTTACGAACGAAGATGTTACCAGCGAAGAACTCGGTGGCGCTTACACCCATGCCACCAAATCGGGCGTAACCCACTTAGTGGCTGCCAATGATGTAGAATGTATCGAAAAAATCAAACGCCTGCTCAGCTACATCCCTCAAAACAACATGGACCGGGTGCCGAACCTGTCCTACACGTTGGGCGAAGAGTATCGCCCGGCCTTAGACAGCATCGTCCCCGAAAATCCCAACCACCCCTACGACATGAAGGCCGTCATTGCTGAAATTGTGGATGCAGACTCCTTCTTTGAAATTCACGAGCAATACGCCGACAACATTATCGTAGGGTTTGCTCGATTGGCCGGGCGCAGCATCGGCATTGTGGCCAATCAGCCCATGAGCTTAGCCGGCGTTCTGGACGTCAATTCCTCCAAAAAAGCCGCCCGTTTTGTACGCTTCTGCGACTGTTTCAACATCCCCCTTCTGGTGCTCGAAGATGTGCCCGGCTTTTTGCCCGGTACCGACCAGGAGTGGAACGCCATCATTACCAATGGCTCCAAGCTGCTCTATGCCTTTTCTGAAGCCACGGTGCCGCGCGTTACGGTCATCACCCGAAAAGCTTACGGCGGCGCCTACGATGTGATGAACTCCAAACACATCGGCGCCGACATGAATTTCGCGTGGCCCACTGCCGAAATCGCCGTCATGGGAGCCAAAGGCGCCTCCGAAATCATTTTCAAAAAGGAAATCGAAAGCGCCCCTGACCCGCAGGCCAAATTGGCCGAAAAAGAACGCGAATACGCTGATACGTTTGCCAATCCTTACCGGGCTGCTGCCCGCGGCTTCATTGACGAGGTCATCTGGCCGCGCGAAACACGCCGTAAGCTCATTCGCGCATTTGCCATGCTCGAGCACAAAGCCGTAGCGCGCCCGCAGCGGAAACACGGGAATATCCCGCTGTAGCGTAAGTGCTAAAAGGCTATGACCATTGTTGCCATAACGTTGCGCCCCGCCTGCGGGAAGAAGCCCGCCTGGTGATAGACGCCATTGCCCTCGTAGCGCACATACGGATCATCGGGCCGCGCATCATAGCCGTTGGAAATGTAGCGATACACCCACCCGTTGGCGACAAAGCGCGCATCGAAGAGGTTGTTGACGGATACAACCACACTCAAGCGCTGCCCGATGAAGTGCTCGATGTCGTAGTTGAGTCGCAGGTCGGAGAAGAAGTAGGCTGGCAGCACTGTGTTCAGGTTGCCCGTGTTATCCAAAAACTGCCGCCCCACGTATTTACCGGCTAACGCCACGTTCAGGGCGTGCCGTTTTTGCGACGGCGGCAACACGGCCCAGCTTAGTTCCACGCGAGCCACGGCAGGTGGCGAAAACGCCAGGTCGGTGTTCCGGAAGACGACGGCTTCCTGTTCGCCAGTGTCCCAGTTGTCGCGGTACTCGACGAATTCGCGTACCTTGTTTTGGCTTACGGTGGCGGCACCCGTCAGCGTCAGGCGGCGCAGCGGCGTCCAGGTGCCTTCCAGTTCCAGGCCAGCGCGGTAGCTGCGTGGCACATTGGTGCGGATGTAAGCGCCTACGTCGTTGATGCGTCCGTCGAGTACGAGCTGGTCTCGATAATCCATGAAGAAGACATTCAGGCTCCCTTGAAGGCCCTCAGTGCGGTATTTCAGCCCGCCTTCCCAGTTGTACAGGCGCTCCGGACGCGGGCGGCTGGCCGGGGTGGACTGGGTGTAGTCGTCGCGGTTAGGCTCGCGGTTGCCCACGCCGAAGAAGGCGTAGGCCGCCCATTCTGGCCTAAACTGCCAGTGGGCACCCAATTTAGGGTTGAAAAAGCCCAGCCGGACCGATTGCGTTACGTTGTTCTGGTTTTGGTCGAAGCCCAAAAACTCGTAACGCACTGTGCGGTATTGCAGGTCGAGTAGGGTAGAGAGGCCTCTTTTGAGAAAGAAGTCTATGCGCCCGTAGAAGTTGAAGTCCCGTTTGTCGGCGTCGTTGTCGTAGTAAATGTGGCCTTTGGGCATGTCGTATTGCGCCCAGATAACGTCGCCGAAATGGCGGCCGAGGTATCGGTTCCAGCCGCCGCCCAAGGTGAGCACGGGTGGGGCATTGAGGCCGGGCGGATTGATGGGCGGTTCCCAGCGCAGGGCGAACGTTGTGCCGTAGAAGTGGTTGTCCAACCATCGGCGGCGCACCAAATCGGTTTCTTCAATAGGTGCGCCTGCGGGCGTAGGTGGTTCCAGGCCGTAGGCTTCGTAGGGTTGGGCGGCTTTATATTGTTCGTAGAAGCCGAAGCCGCGCGTATAGTGGCCGTTGAGTTGCAGGTCGAGGCCCTGGGTGAGGTTGCGTTTGTAGTGCAGCAGGTAGTGGCGCTGGGTATAATCGTCCACCTCGTCGGGGTAGGGTCCGCCCGGGCGTTCGGTGCCGGCCACGTTAAAGGTGCGCAGGCTATCTATGCCCAAAAACTGCGCCGGCAAGCCATACCAGGCCTGGTAGGTGCGCTCGTGGCCCGAAAGCAGGTGCATTTGCAGCGACTGCCGGTCGTCCACATAGGCGCCCATGAGGTGGTACGAGCGCAGGTCTGCTGTGGCGCGGTCCACATAGCCGTCAGAGGTGATTTGCGACAGCCTGCCGGTAAAGGCAAAGCGCCCGTTCAGCAGCCCCGAACCCACATAGGCTGAGTGCTTGCGCGTGTTGAACGAGCCGAGCGTGTTCGTCAGGCGTGCAAACGGCTCAGGCTCTACGCGCGACAGGTCGAGGTTGACTGTGGCGCCAAATGCACCGGCGCCGTTAGTGCTTAGCCCCACGCCGCGCTGCACCTGGATTTCAGCAGCCGAAGCGGCCAGGTCGGGCAAGTCCACCCAGAAGACGTTCTGGCTTTCAGCATCGTTGAGCGGGATGCCATTGATGGTTACGTTGATGCGCGTCTGGTCGCTACCCCGGATGCGCATCCCTGTGTAACCAATGCCAGTGCCCGCATCAGAAGTCTCTACCAACGACGGGATGCCCGTGAGCAAAAACGGCACATCCTGAGCGTGATAGGTGCGCGCTATCTGCTCATCAGTCAGGTTGGTGTGTGGCACCGGCGCTTTGGCACCAGCGCGCGTGGCCTGGATGACCACTGTGCGCAAGGATTTAGCCTCCGGCTCGTTCAGGGTGTCAGGATGGGCGTTTTGGGCGAAGGTGAACAAGGGCCAACACAGGCCCATCAGCCCGCAAGCGGCGAGCTGTCGGCAACCGGAAAACAAAAACATGGTTAGGATAAAACATGTTGGTGAAACATCCGCCCCCGAAGGGGTTTCGGGTGCGTTGGTGATGCTTCCCACCCGCTCATTCCCTTCCCGGCATGACCCGGGCAGGTTCAGTGGGTATGATCTCAGCCCTAAAACAGGGCACCCCAATGAGTCGGGGCAAAGGTCGAAAAGTTTTGAAATTCGTCGTTTCTTCATCTCGCCGAAAAGCAATTACAGTAGTAACCCGTCAGCCGAGGCACCAAATGGGTGCTGCCTAGCGGAGGATATGGGCTCCTGAGACGCTTTGACTTACGCATCTAAAATTGCCGCTCTCGGCCTACCTTCGCCCGTACACTTGTTTTGACTGGATTTTTTATGAAAAAAACGACTCTCTGGCTCTGGTTCTGGCTCCTGCCCGTGTTGCTGCAAGCGCAGGGCGGCATGTGGCTGCCGCTGCATTTGGAAAAGCAAAACGAAAAGGAAATGCGCTCGTTGGGTCTGAAAATCAAGGCCGATGACCTGTATGCGCCCAACCGGCCCAGTATTAAAGACGCTATTTGCCAGTACAGTGGCGGCTGCACGGCAGAGATCATTTCACCCCAAGGACTCCTGCTGACCAATCACCACTGCGCCTTCAGCGCCATTCAGCGGCTGTCGTCGCTGGAACGCAACTACGTCGAGAACGGCTTCTGGGCCATGTCGCGCGAGGAAGAACTGCCCTGCCCGGGCGAAACAGCCACCCTTGTCGTGCGCATGGAAGACGTAACGGCGCTGGCGCTTCAGAACGTAACCGAAGGCATGAGCGAACGCGACCGCCAGGCTCAGATTGATAAAAACATCGCCCAGATACGCGCTAATGCTCGCCGCGAAAAGTGGCAAGACGTCTTCGTGCGGCCCTTTTATCACGGCAACCAGTATTACCTGTTCGTTACCGAAACATACACCGACCTGCGCCTGGTGGGCGTGCCGCCCAGCAGCATCGGCAAATTCGGCGCCGACACCGACAACTGGGTTTGGCCTCGCCACACGGGCGACTTTGCGCTCCTGCGCGTGTACGCCGACAAAGACAACCGCCCGGCATCCTACTCGCCCGACAACCAGCCCCTGCGGCCCAAGCATTTCCTGCCTATCTCGCTCAGCGGAGTAGAAGAAGGCGACTTCACTATGGTGTACGGCTTCCCGGGCCGCACTGATGAGTACCTGCCCGCTGCAGCGCTCCAGCAAATTGCTGAAGTAACCAACCCCACGCGCGTGGACATCCGCGACCGGGCGCTCAAAACGCTCGACCGCTTCATGCGCAACGACCCGGCCATTAAAATCGCCTACATCGCCCGATACGCCAGCATCGCCAACGCCTGGAAAAAATGGCTCGGCGAAATGCAAGGACTGCGCACCTATAAAGCCATCGAAAAAAAACAGGCCTACGAAGCCGAATTCCTCCGCCGCATCGGCGAAAATCCTACCTGGGCCATGCGCTATCGCAACCTGTTGCCCCGCCTCCAGGAGACCTACCGCGAAATAGAACCCTACGCCGACGCACGCGATAACTATCTGGAGACCTTCCTCCGCAACATCCAGATAACCGCTGCTGTCGCTTCTGTCGGCAGCTGGCTGACCGAATACGAGAAGGGTCAGGTGGGTACGTTCTCGGCCCGCAAAACGGAGGTCATGGAGCGCGTGCGCGCTGGCTTTGCAGGCTATTTCCCGGAAGTGGATCGCGCCGTCTTTGCTGCGCTGACGGAACGCTATGCTCAAACAATGCGCCCTGATTGGGGCGGCGCCTTCGTGCGCCAGGCTGCCGAAGAGCGCGGCGGCTTTGAGCCACTGGCTCAGCATCTGTTTGCCAACAGCGCCTTCACCGACTCCACGCGCTGGAAAGCCCTGATGAGCATCCCCACGCCCGACAGCATCGCCCGACGCCTGCAACAAGACCCACTCATGGTCTTTTGGCGCGGCGTCTCGACGCCCTACAACGAAGAAATCGGCCCCAAATGGCAGGAATTGCAAGGCACCCTCAACCTCTTGCAACGCCAGTACATGGCCGCCCAGTTGGAGGTCTTCAAGGAGAAACGCTTCTTCCCTGATGCCAATGGAACGCTACGCCTCACCTACGGACAGGTGCGCGGATATACCCCCCGAGATGCCGTGCGCTACGAATTCCGCACCCATCTGGACGGCGTCATGGAAAAATACGTGCCCGGCGACTATGAGTTCGACGTCCCCCAGCGACTCATTGACCTGTGGAAAGCCCGAGACTTCGGCCCATACGCCACCAAAGATGGGCGTATGCCCGTGGCTTTCATCGCCACTAACCACACCACTGGCGGCAACTCCGGCAGCCCGGCTTTAGACGCCTATGGCAACCTCATTGGCCTCAACTTCGACCGCGTGTGGGAAGGCACCATGAGCGACCTGTACTACGACCCCACTATCTGCCGAAACATCATGGTGGACGCTCGATACATCCTGTTCATTATAGACAAATACGCCGGCGCGGGATATCTACTGAAGGAAATGAAATTGGTGCGCCCAAAGTGAATAGGCCCGCCTGCAAACGATAGCAGCCCTGCCGGACCCGCTGAAGGCGGGAGATGCTGTCAAATCCCTGCTCTACCCGGGGCCATACACCCGCCAGAGTCGTTGCTTTTGCCAGGCACGCCGCTCATTGGCAACTAACCAGCAGCCCTCGCTCCAGGAAACGATGGACTCGTATTGGCGCGCCAGCGGAAATTGCGGCAGGCGCCGGCTTTCTATGCGCCCGCGCAGGAAATGCCCGTCAGGAAAGCCCTGAAAGAAGAACACGGTCGCATGGGCGTAGGGGAATATGCCCAGCCTTCTGCCGCCGATGTAGCTGGTCAGAGCCAGCGTTTGTCCGTCGTCGGAGAGAGCCGCACCCGTAACCACCCGTTTGGGCAGGTGCAAGCTGTCGCGCAGTTCGGCCACATAAGCACCGGGGCGCGCCGGCACGACGTAGTGCTTGACCACGCAGTCACTGGCAAAGACGGCTTTAGAAAACAGGTGTAGGCTGTCGCGCCAGAACACCATGGCCTCGCAGTTAAAGTTCCAGTTGGCGTAGCGCGTTGGCGGGAATTCGCGCTGGTCGGGGTAGGTAAAGCGAATGGAGTCGAGCGCTTCCGTCTGCGGGTGATAGCGAAAGATGCACAGGTCGCGGCGGTGGTTGCCGTTGTTGCCGAAGTCTCCGATGTACAGCGTGCCGTCGGGCGCTAACGTCAGGTCTTCCCAGTCGCGGTTGGGCACAGGCAGAGTGCGCACCTCGAGCAGTTGGCGCGTGCAGGGGTCGTAGCGAAACAGCTCGGGCGGGTTGCGGCTGTCGTTGAGCAACCACAGATGGCCTTCGGGTGTGCGGGCCATACCCGATACTTCGCGCAGCGCTGCAGGCAGTTTTTGCCGACGCGGCAGCGATTTTTGGGCAAACACAGGCCCAACCATGACCAGCAATACACCTGCCAGCAGCAGGATTTTTCTTTTGGAAAAAAACATGGATGACAGCCTCTACGGCGGTTTTGAGCGGGCAAAAGTGCGGCCCACATTTCAGGGCAGTGTTAAGAAATCTGCCCAAACGCCGCATAGGCGTCGAAATGGGCTTTTTCGCCGGGCAAATGCCTGTTGGGCCTCCCTACCTTTGTTGCGGCAAGCCATTTCGCCTGCCCAAACCGATGTTATTCTCTTATGGAATTCGTACAACGTCGCTTGCCTGGAGTGTGGGAAATTCGTCTGTCGCCGTTGCGCGACGCGCGCGGCTTTTTTATGCGCGCCTACGACGTGTCCCTCTTTGAGCAAAAGGGATTGCACCGCTCCTGGGTGCAGGAAAATCATTCGCGCAGTGAGCGGCGCGGTATCTTGCGTGGGCTGCATTTCCAGTTTCCGCCCTATGCTGAGACCAAATTAGTACGCTGCGTGCGCGGTGCCATATTCGATGTGTTTGTGGATTTGCGCCCTGACTCGCCCACCTTTGGGCAGTGGGATGCCATCGAACTTTCGGAAGACAATTGCCGCATGATTCTCATCCCGCGCGGTTTTGCGCATGGTTTTTGTACCCTAACCGACGAAAGCGAAGTGCTCTACAAAGTGGACAGCCCGTACAACCGCGAACACGAAGGCGGCCTGCTGTGGTCCGACCCTGCGCTCAACATCGCCTGGCCCGAAGCCGAGCCGTTCCTGTCGGAAAAAGACCAGCACAACTGGACGTGGCAAACCTTTGTTGCGCAGTATAGCCACCGCATGAGCGGGCTTTTCAACGGTTGAGATTTTTTCACACCATCTACACCCACTATGAATGTCCGTCTATTCAAGCCCTCCGTGGGCGAAGAAGAACTCCAGATGATCCGCGAAGCCTTCGAGCGCTCATGGATTGGCCTAGGCCCTAACGTCAGCCAGTTTGAGGCCGAATGGCAAAAATTCACCGGCGCCGCTGCCGCTGTGGGCGTCAATTCTGCCACTGCAGCGCTGCATTTGGCGCTGGCGGTGTTCCGTTTTCCCGAAGGGAAAAAAGTGCTCGTTCCATCGCTGACCTTCTCCGCTACGGCCTCGGCAGCGCTTTACAACCGCCTCCAGCCGGTGTTTGTGGACAGCGACCCCATTACCCTGGGCATGGACTTAGACGACCTTGACCGAAAATACGACGCCGACTGCGTAGCCGTCATGCCGGTGCACTATGCCGGGCATCCCGTGCCTATGGAGCGGTTGGTGCCCTGGGCACGCGAGCGCGGCCTAAAAATCATCGAGGACTGCGCCCACACGGCAGGTGCTGTGTACAAGGGTCAGATGCTCGGCCTGTGGGGCGACATCGGCTGCTATTCCTTTGAAGAAAAAAAACTGATGACCACCGGCGATGGTGGCATGATGGTTACCAACGACCCCGAACTGTTCCGCGACGTGCGCGCCATGCGATGGGTCGGCATTGACAAAGACAACTGGAAAACCGCTCAGGCCTACGTAACAGCCAACCGCGACGCCATGCACTGGTTCTATGAAATCGCCGTACTGGGCTACAAGTACAATATGAACGACTTAGCCGCTGCCATCGGCCTGGCCCAACTGAAGAAACTGCCAGCCATGAACCAGCGCCGCTCCCAAATCATTCGCCGCTACTTAGACGGCCTTCGAGGCACACCCGGTGTAGAGCCGCTGCTACCTTTTGAACCCGAAACGTATTGCTACCAAATGTTCGGCATCCGGGCCGACCAGCGCGACGACCTGATGATCCACCTCAAAAGCCGCGGCATTGCCACCGGCTGCCATTACACACCGCTGAGCCTGCAACCACTCTTCGCCCCTTGGGGCCACAACTGCCCCTACATCGAGGCCGAACACAACCGCTTCATCACGCTGCCTCTGCACGCCGACCTGACAGATGAAGAGGTGGACTACGTGCTCGAGGGCATCCACTCCTTCAGCGAAGTCCATGTTGCCTGAACTCATCGTCTGGGGCGGCACGGGTAATTTCAAAGTCCTGTGCGAACTGCTGCGCGAGCAGTATCGCATCATCGGCTATTTCGACAACAACCCTCACATTGCGAGCGAGTATCGCGGTATTCCGAATCTGGGCAATTGGGAGGCCTTCGTCCAGTGGACACAACAGCCGCACATTGCGGCCCGACCACCGCATTTTATCGTCAGTATCGGGCCGGGGCACGGAGCAGTGCGCCGACAACTGCACGCGCAAATCCGGGCACATGGTCTGAGGCCCATCGTTGCCGTCCACCGCACGGCTTTCGTGGCCGACAACGCCGAAGTGGGCGAGGGCAGTCAGGTATACGCCAACGCTACCATCTGCGTAGATGCGCGCCTGGGACGCTGCTGTCTGGTCAATACCTGCGCTTCTATTGACCACGAATGTGTGCTCGAAGACGGAGCCTCTGTTGGCCCGGGTGCCGTGCTGGCCGGTCTGGTGCACGTGGGCGAAAACGCCGACATCTACACGGGCGCCGTGGTGCTCCCGCGCGTCCGCATCGGAGCGGGTGCGGTGGTAGGTGCGGGGGCTGTAGTACGCCATGACGTGCCGCCCAATACGGTGGTGGTGGGCAATCCGGCGAGAGTGCTCAGGGTGCGGGAGTAGTGTTTTTAGGCAATAGGCCGGCTGCGCCTGTCGTTCGCTTATGCGCTAACGACCCAATCGGTGTTGGCCCGTCGGCCAACAGCATTGCCTTTCATCATCAAAACAACGGTTACGTATGTCTTCCGCCTGGAAAAGAGTCTTTTTGCTAAGTGCTGCTGTGTTGCTGGCCTTCAGCGCTGTTTTGGCCCAACAATCGAACAAGAGCAAGTCCAAAGACCGCTATCGCGAAAAAGAGCAGCCGCCGCGCGCCGCCGTGGAGCAGCAAATGGAACAGTGGGTTCCGCTGCGGCAGCTGGCCGAAGAGCAATTGCCGCAAATGCTTCAGGCCCTGACCGATGCCGCAGTGGCTAGTGCCCTGCCGCCTTCGACAATAGCACAAGGCCATGCCTATGCGCTCATGGCGGCTTATGAGACGATGGCCCGCTATTCCATTCGCACGCCGTCGTTGCGCGGCGTCATCAGCGATATGCCGGCCATGCTGGCTTTTGCTCCCGCCGACTCGGTATTCCATCCCTTCGCCGCATTGTGGGCTGCCCTAGAGACCGGCAAAGGGCTGATACCTGCGCAGGCCTCTTTAACCCAAAAGCAACAGGAATTGGAAGACCTGTTTCTGCAGCGCGGTTTGCCGCCTCAGTTCATCGCGCACTCACGCAGGGCAGCACAGGACATCGCGCGGACGATGGCCCTGTACGCTCAGGCGGGCCAGCAGCGGCGCCTGCTGTTGCTCAAAGACCAGGACCTGGCTATGCTGGGCTGGGCCAACCCGACGCCCGAAGACCTGCGTGAAGGCAGTCGCTACCGCATGTTTGTGCGCGAGGTGTTTGAGCGCGGCGGCACCAATGCGGCGCAGGAGCGCCGCCAGCAGGTCGAATTCTGGCTGCAAGGGCAGCCGCCGTCGGCTCAGTGGCTGGGCATCGCCAGCGCCATTTGTGCGCAACAACGCTTGCCGTTTGCCCTGACGCTGCGCACACTGACGGCAACGAGTATCGCCATGGCTGACGCCTACACTCAATGTGCCCGCGAAAGCCGCCAGTATATGCGCAACAGCCCGCAATCGGCTATTCACCAGATGTTCGACCCGGATTGGCAACCTTTGCCCATAGGTGATGCCCTCGAAACCTGCTCGCGCGAGCACGGGTTGGTCGTGGCGGCAGCGGCGGCAGTGTTGTCGCAATGGGTGGGCGAGCGCGTGCCCTTTCAGTTCAATGGGCGCGCTTATGCCTCGTTCCGCGAAGCGGCTCGCGAAGCCGGCATGGCGCGCTTCTATGCCGGCCATCAGCTGCGCGACATCGTGGAGGCAGGACTGGTCAGCGGCGAGCAACTGGGCATGCTCGTGGCTCGCAATTGGCCTAAAGAGCAGTAGTCTAATTCAGGTACAATAGCCAGACAAAGGCGCCAATCCATCCCAGTAGTGTCCACTGCAGAAAGGCATCACGCAGTAAGGCACGCGTAGGCGACTCGGTGCGGCCGAAGACCAGCGTCAATTGCAGGTAGCGCAGGATGCCCGTAATAACGAAGAAAGCCGTGTAGTAGATGCGGTCGCTGCCGATGCGTTCGGTTACTTCGGGCGAGAAGCAGTACATCAAGTACGCCACAATAGCGACCGTTGAACATACCACCATGGCAGCATCTAAGAACGGCAAGTTGTAGCCTTCCAGCGCCTTGCGGAAGCTGTGCCCCCGCATGGCCACCACATACTCGCCCCGGCGCTTGGCTAAGCCCAGAATGAGCGCCAGCAGGAAGGTCATCACAATGAGCCAGTGCGACACCTCAACGCCCGTGGCGGCGCCGCCGGCCAGCACGCGCAGCAGAAAGCCCGTGCCGATGAGACTGATGTCCACAATGGCGATGTGCTTGAGCGCGAAGGTGTAGAGTGCATTGATGCCCGCATATAGGGCGCAAATGAGCAGTACCGTCGGGTTCAGGAAGGCCGCCAGTGCAAAGCCCGTAGCCGCCGTAACCGCCAGCAAGAGGAATGCCTCACGCTGGCGGATGGCGCCTCGGGCTATAGGGCGGTTCTGTTTGTCCGGGTGATTGCGGTCTTGCGGGGCGTCCACCCAATCGTTCAGAACATAAACGCCGGAGGAGACGGCGGAAAAAGCTGCGAAGGCCAGCAGGGCATTTTGCAGAACGTCCCACTCCGTCAGCCGCGCGGCAAAGAATGAGGGCAAAAACACGAATAGGTTTTTGACCCAGTGCTCGAAGCGGATGAGTTGCAGAGCATCGCGAAGCGTCATGCAGTGGTGTTGTCGTCAAGTGTAGGGCAAATCAGGCGCTCCAGGACGCGCGGGAAATGCTCATGCTCCAACGCTTGTACCTTGCGTGCAATGTCGGCGGATGTATCGTCCGGAGCAATAGAACAACGTGCCTGAAAAACAATGTCACCCTCGTCGTAGCGCTCATTGACATAGTGAATGGTGATGCCCGTTTCGCGCTCGCCAGCGGCCTTGACGGCCTCGTGCACGCGCATGCCGTACATGCCTTTGCCTCCGTAAGCAGGCAGCAGGGCCGGATGGATGTTGACCATGCGCCGCCAATACGCTTGAACCAGATAGGGTGGAATGAGCCACAAAAAGCCCGCCAGCGCGATGAAGCCAATGTCGTGTTCCGCCAACACCGATAGCAGTTGCTCGCTTTCGTAGAAATATGCGCGGTCTATTACCTGAGTAGGAATGCCGCGTTCGCGCGCCATGTCCAGCACGGGTGCATCGGGTTTGTTGCAGACCAGCAACCGTACGCGCGCGCAGTCGCTGTGTGCAAAGAAGTCAGCGATGCGGCGGGCGTTGCTTCCCGTGCCAGAAGCGAAAACGGCCAGGTTGGTCATGCGTCGTTACAGGCTCTGAATCAGGTCGTAGGGTGTAATCACGTGCACGCCGCCAGAACGGTCTCGGGCCACGACGGCCGGCACGGTCTTGTTGAAATAACGGCTCAGCTGGCTGATGGGCACATCGTCGGCAACCGTCGGCAGCGGCTCCTCCATAAATTCTGACACGGTTTTCTGACTGTTCTCCAGCGGATTTTGCAGCAGCAAACGCAACACCTGGCGCTCGGTGATGACGCCGACGATGGCATCGCCTTCCAGTACGGGCAATTGGCTGATGTCGTGCGTTTTCATCTGCTGAAAAGCCGCCTGAAGGGTGTCGGTTTTTTGTACTGCATAGAAATGGCGGTCCTTCTTGTGCGCAATGATGTCGGCCACTTTGAGTTCGTCCTCTAAGAAGCCGCGCTGGCGCATCCATTCGTCGTTGTAGATTTTGCCCACATAGCGGCTGCCATGGTCGTGGAAAATGACGACCACGACGTCGTCTTTGGTCAGCCGGTGGCGCAGTTGCCAGAGGGCACCGATGGCACTGCCCGCCGAATAGCCCAGCAGCAGCCCTTCCTCGCGTGCAAGTCTCCGCGCCCAGATAGCAGCGTCTTTGTCGGTTACCTTCTCAAAGAGGTCTATCAGAGAAAAATCCACGTTGGCCGGCAGGATGTCCTCGCCAATGCCTTCAGTGATGTACGGGTAAATCTCTTTGGGATCGAAGATGCCCGTTTCATGATACTTCTTAAACACCGAGCCATAGGTATCGGCGCCCCAAATCTGCACCTTGGGATTGCGCTCCTTGAGATAACGCGCCACCCCCGACACTGTGCCACCCGTGCCTACGCCCACGACGATATGCGTAACCTTACCGTCGGTCTGGTCCCAGATTTCCGGCCCGGTAGTTTCGTAATGCGCTTGCCGGTTCGAGAGGTTGTCGTACTGGTTGCACCAAAAGGAGTTCGGAATTTCCTGGCTCAGCCGACGTGCCACCGAGTAATACGAACGCGGGTCATCCGGCTCCACGTTGGTAGGGCATACGATAACCTCGGCACCCATGGCCTTGAGGATATCTATCTTCTCCTTACTCTGCTTATCGGTGGTGGTGAAAATAGCCCGATAGCCGCGCACACAAGCAACCAGCGCTAGCCCCATACCCGTGTTGCCGCTGGTGCATTCGATGATGGTACCACCCGGCTTGAGCAGCCCCTGGGCCTCAGCATCATCAACCATCTTAAGGGCCATGCGGTCTTTGATGGAGTGGCCCGGGTTGAAGGTCTCTACCTTGCCCAGCACTAAGGCAGGTATGTCTGCTACTACCCGATTGAGTTTGACTAAAGGCGTATTGCCAATGGTCTCCAGGATGTTGTTTTTGTATTTCACGACGGGAAAAATGGAAAGCGAAAAGTGAAGAATAGGATAGGGTATAAGGACATGTGGATGGCTTAGCTCATTGAGGCAAGCGGGTGGGGCGATGGCGAGGTGTTCAGGTGTGCCAGCATCGTTTGCCGCACCTGTTCGCGCAGGCGAGGGAGGTCGTCCAAGGTCATCCCCGCCGTTTCGATGGGCTTACTCCAAACGATGCGGACAGTACCCGGGCGCAGGTCTAAACCATCGGCCTTTCCGCAAATCTCACGCATGTTGGTCAGCGTTTGCACAGCAATAGGGGCCTGTGTCTGAATAGCTACGCGGAAAGCGCCGTCGTAAAATGGCCCTAGCGGCTCGGTGGTACGGTTGCGGCGACCTTCCGGATACACAAAGATGCTCCAGCCCTGGGCCAGACGCTCCTGCAACAGCGCTACACTGCGCGCCCGGCTGGCCGGATTACTTCTATCCACCGAAAGACACATTTTCTTGACTACCCAACCAAACACCGGCACGCGGTGCAACTCCTGTTTGGCCAGGAACTGGAAGACCCCCGGATAGGCACGCGCGTTGACGATGAAATCCAGCGCCGACACGTGATTGCTCACAATGACGTACGAACGCTCCGCCGACAGATGCTCTTGACCTTCCACCTGAAGACGTATGCCAATGAGTGCCAGATAAATAGGCGTATAAACGTGGTGCAAGAAGCGCACGTTACGGCGCAGGGCACGCTCGCCAGGCGTCAGAGCCATGTTCAACAGCAATACCGGCACGCCCAGTACCAGCATGAGCACCAGGAACAGCACAACGGCATACACCGCCCAGATTTTTCGCAATAGAGCTGCCATTTCGGCCGCAAAGGTAGCAAATGCGGCGGGGCTATGCGGCGAAACCCTGAACATGAGCCGAGGCAAGCGCATTTATTCCTCTTACAAAGTAAATGCCTAGTCCATTTTAGGCGCCTCGAAGAAAGCGCAAAGATGGCTTCCAGCGGGACAGTCGCCTCAACTGTCCGTAACGTCAGTGAGTAAAATGCCACTATGGTTATGGTCTGCTTGGCTCGTGCCTTTTACTTCTCGCCTTACAGTGGTTTTGCGTAGGATTGGTTTTTAACTGCCACGGCCCTATTCTACTGACCTCGCCAATAGCGGATGAGAGTATGGCGGATATCGTTGCGCACATCGGTTTTGTCGTTCGGGTCGGGTTTGTACACGCGCAGGATGTCCGGGTTTCCGTCGGTCTTCAGGAAGTCCATGTTGGTTTCCTGGCCGGTCAGCAGGAAGTCTGGCAGCACGACGCGATAGGTACGCGCAGGGTCGAGCGGTTGGCCGCGCACGAGCCATCGGTTGGAGGACTCGTCGCGGGTGATCTGGGCTAATTGCAGGTAGCCGCCTTTGCCTTTGTTGCGCAGGCTGGCGTCGAGGGTGCGTTGCAGCAGGGCGCCGCGCATTTCCACCTCGCTGATACCGCCGCCGAAGGGCAGCATGCGCACGACATCAAGCTCGGTGATGAGGCCACTCAGCACATCGTCTACGCGGATGGAGCCACTATTGAGCAAGGCACAGTCGGGTTTTTCACGCGCAGCAGCCAGCATGGCGTTGAGGATCATTTGCCCCACAGGCGCCTGCTGGTGGCGAATGAGTGCCTCGCGGCAGTCCAGCGGTGCTTTTAGTATCGTTACCTGCGCTTTCGCGTTGAAGCCGGCGTTTTGGAGCGCTTCTTCTTTGATTTTTTCCCATTTGGCTACTACGGCTGCCGTATTGGGTTCGGGCGGGATGCGTTCGTCCATGCGGCGCAATTCGGAGCGTACCTGAGCCCTACCGCGGCGTTTGTCGTAGCGCAGATAGTGTACATAGACGGTGCGTGCGTTGGCATCGGCCTTGGCCACAGTGGTGCGGCCCACGCGGTGCAGCATATTGTCGTGGTCGTGGCCGCCCATCAGGAGCGGTACTTCGGGCAGGCGAGCAGCCAGTTTCAGGTCGTCTTCGATGTCTAAGTGCGTCAGGCCCACTTGCACATCGCACTTGCTGCGCAAGGCTTTAGACATGCGTTCGGCGGCGTCGAGCGGGTTTTCGTAGCACACGTAGGGCTTTTGGTTAACCGTTACCGTCACGCCCCATAGCCCTACGCGCAGGCGTGTGCCGTCAGCATCGGCAAATTCTGCGATGTGGTAATCTGGGCAGGCTTCGCGCTGACCATCCGGCCGTTGTTTGAAAAATGGCCCTACTGTCGAGTCGCTCTGCACTAACCGCAGGTTTGTGCCCAACCACAAAAAATTGGACTCATTTAGGCGTGCCTGCAAGTCGTCGTAGTCATAGTCAAACTCGTGGTTGCCAAAAGCTACGGCATCTATTCCCAATGCATTGAGCACGTCCACAATGTGCCGCCCGCGCACGCGCTTGCCCTCGTGGCGCAGCGTAGCAATGACGGAGGGGCTGATGAAGTCGCCTGCCAGAATGGTGTAGGTGTTCGGATTTTTCGCTTTCAGGCTTTGTCGCAGTGCCGCCACCCGCGCCAGCCCACCCGAGCCGTCAGAGAGCGGCGAAATCTCGTACACGTCGTTGAGATGCAGGAAGACGATTTCAATAATGCCGTCGTCTTTGCCGCTGCCCGTTTGGGCCGAACGACAGGAAAAGAGGAGAAATAGGAAAAGCCAGAAAAGGGAGCGACGCCGGTTCATGCGTGGGCGTGGGTTTAGGAAAGCCAAAGGATGGGGCAAAGGTAGGCGCGAAAATGGCGTTGGGGCGGTACGGATTGGAAAACGGTTCCTGGGGCTTATTTGCGAAGCGACAACACAGCCATGTGTGAGTTTCCCATTTCTGCGGAGCAATCGCTGAAATTTCAGGTACATTTGCTGCCTATCGCAACATCAAAGAAGACCTGCCCATGCCGCTGAGTTGGAATGAAATCAAAGCCCGCGCCCAGGCTTTTGCCAAAGAATGGGAAGGCGAAACGCGGGAGGAAGCTGAGGCCAAATCCTTTTGGGACGGCTTTTTCCATGTGTTTGGCATCTCTCGACGGCGGGTGGCTACATTTGAAACACCGGTCAGAAAGGCTGACGCCCAAAAAGGCTACATTGACTTGCTCTGGAAAGGCGTCATCCTCGTCGAGCATAAGTCGCGGGGCAAAGACCTCGATCGGGCCGTTCAGCAGGCAAAGGACTACTTCCCGGGATTGAAAGAGCACGAGTTGCCTCGGTACATTCTCGTGTCTGACTTTCAGCGCTTCCGACTGTACGACCTCGACACAGACGAGCAACATGAGTTTGAGTTGAGCGATCTGCCCAATCGCGTATATCTGTTTGGCTTTATCGCCGGCTATGAACAGCGTACGTATCAGGAGGAAGACCCCGTCAACCTGAAAGCGGCCGAACTAATGGGCCGTCTACACGACCGACTGGAAGACATCGGCTACACTGGCCACGCCCTGGAGCGCTACTTAGTGCGGCTGCTGTTCTGCCTCTTTGCCGATGACGCCGGTATTTTTGAAAAAGGCGCTTTTCAGCAGTACCTCGACCTGCGCACCCAACCCGACGGCAGCAACCTGGCTGCTCATTTGGCCCTCATCTTCGATACCCTGAATACCCCGCCCGAAAAACGCCTGAAAACCCTCGACGAAAACCTGGCCGCTTTCCCCTACGTCAACGGAAAACTCTTCGAGGAAACCCTGAGGCCAGCCGCCTTCGACCGCAAAATGCGCGACATGCTCCTCGAAGCCTGCAGCCTCGACTGGGGTAGCATCTCGCCTGCCATCTTCGGTTCCATGTTTCAGGCCGTTATGGACCCCAAAGAACGGCGAAACCTCGGGGCACACTATACCTCAGAGCGCAACATTCTCAAGGTCATCCGACCGCTGTTCCTGGACGACCTCTATGCCGAGCTTGAAAAAGCCAGAGGCAACCGAAACCGCCTGCTCGACCTGCACCGAAAAATCGCCAGCCTCCGCTTCTTAGACCCCGCCTGTGGCTGCGGCAATTTCCTCATCATTGCCTATCGCGAACTGCGCCTGCTGGAAATCCGCATCCTGCGCGAACTTTATCCAAACGGCCAGGGCGTGCTGGATATCCGTGAACTCGTCCGAGTCAACGTAGACCAATTCGCCGGCATCGAAATTGACGAATTTGCCGTGCGCGTCGCCGAAGTGGCCATGTGGCTTATAGACCACCAGATGAACATGAAGGTGTCGCAAGAATTCGGGCAGTATTTCGTCCGTCTGCCACTGGAAAAGTCGGCTCGAATTGTCCACGGAAATGCCCTGCGTTTGGATTGGCGCGAAGTATTTGAAGCACCCGTTCAGGACATCTATGCCGAAAACGTCAACATCATTGAGGTGGAAGAACCCGCCGCACATTACCAGACGGTCAATGTTTTCACCAAAAACGTGGCTGTATTTTCCGCCGAAAATGCGCCGGTTGCTTCAGCGGCTGCCAATGGCGGTGCCTTTTTTGATTATATCATGGGAAACCCGCCCTTCGTAGGCGCCAGAATGATGAGTGAGGCACAACGGGCAGACCTGCTTTACATCGCGCCAGAACTTGAAGGCCTCGGCCTGCTGGACTACGTCTGCGGCTGGTACCTGAAAGCAGCTCAGCACATTCAGAATACCCGCACAAAAGTGGCTTTCGTCAGCACCAACAGCATCACCCAGGGCGAACAGGTAGGCGCGCTTTGGAACGTGCTGTTGCATTATTACCACGTTAAAATTCACTTTGCCCACCGCACTTTCCGGTGGTCGAACGAGGCCAGAGGAAATGCCGCAGTCTTTTGCGTCATCATCGGATTTGCTCACTTTGATGTTCCCAACAAACGACTCTACGAATATGAGCACCTTAACGGCGAGCCGCAGGAGGTGAAAGCCCAAAACATCAATCCCTATCTGGTAGATGCCGGTGATGCACTCCTGACGCGACGGCAGAAGCCGCTGTGCGATGTGCCTGAAATTGGCATAGGTAACAAGCCCATAGACGGCGGCCATTACCTGTTTACGACGGAAGAAAAGGATGCCTTTCTGGCAAAAGAGCCGCGTGCCTTGCCCTATATCCGCCGCTGGCTCGGCGCCGATGAGTTCATCAACGGTTGGGAACGCTGGTGCCTGTGGTTGGGCGAATGCCCACCTGAAGTATTGCGAAGCATGCCTGAAGTGATGAAGCGCGTTGAAGCCGTCCGGCAATACCGGCTGTCCAGCGTGAGCGCTCCTACTCGAAAATTAGCCGACACGCCAACACGGTTTCATGTAGAGAATATGCCGATATCCGCCTATCTGATCATCCCTCGTGTTTCCTCTGAAAGGCGTCGAGTAATTCCCATTGGATATGTCGAGCCGTCCACTTTGTGTAGCGATGCTGTGCATATCATTCCCAGCGCATCGCTCTACCTCTTCGGCATCTTGACCTCTGCCATGCACATGGCCTGGGTTCGGCAGGTTGCCGGCCGCCTGAAAAGCGATTACCGCTATTCCAAAGACATCGTTTACAACAACTTTCCTTTCCCGCCAACGCCTACCGAGGCCCATCGGCGGAAAGTAGAAACGGCCGCTCAGGCCGTCCTTGATGTGCGGGCCAGATATCCCAACAGCAGTCTGGCCGACCTGTATGACCCTATAACCATGCCAGCCGATCTGGCCAAGGCTCATGCGACGCTAGACAAAGCCGTGGACCTCTGCTATCGCCCGCAGCCGTTCCCGAACGAACGGAGCCGGGTAGAGTACCTCTTTGCTCTGTATGAGCAATACACAGCTCCGATATTTGGCGAAGACAAACCAAAATCGCGCACGAAGAGCTCCTGACCAATTCGATACCTGGCCATTTCGGCCCTTTTCGGGCAGTATTTACATTCCCAGCACAATCACTTCCCTGTCCTCTATCTGGTGCACCTCGCGGCGAATGCGTTCTTCCCGAGGCAATTTCTCCGGGGACTTTTTTTCAAACAGCACCAAATAACTGCGCTTTTACCCCAGCCGATTCATGTAGCGGAACAGCTGGCGCATACCCTCCGGCTCTGAGCATTTGGTCACGACGGATTTTCATCTCGATGGGAATAACCTCGTTTTTTCAAAACACTGCCAGATCCGTGCGGTCGTTGTTAATGTTATCGCATCACCGTAACGTCTCCGGCAAAGACCTCCTCGACGCCGTCTAAGAAAGCCACGACGGCCTGCCACACGTACACGCCGGGCGTGACCGCCTGGCCGCGGAAGGAGCCATCCCAGCCGGCGCTTTCGTCGTTGGGCTTGAGGTCTTGCCCGGAAAATACTAAGTTACCCCATCGGTCGAATACCTGGAGCGAGCGGATGGTGAGCACAGCCCGGTTGCCGTAGAGTGTGAAGCGGTCGTTTTGCCCGTCGCCGTTGGGCGAGAAGATGTTGGGCGCATATAGTAGGCGACGGCGACTGATGGGCACGAGTACGTGCGCCTCAGCTGGGCATCCGTTCAAGTCGAGGATGCGCAGGCGGTAGTGCGTTGTGTTCAGCGGGCTGGCCCAAGGCGCCGGGCAGTCATCGCACGAAAGGCCTTCGGCGGGCATCCATTGCCAGTCGGCCACCTGGCTGGTGGGTAGGTTGAGTATGGGCTCTAAGCGAATGGAGTCACCCAAATTAACAGGTGCCACAGTGTAGAAAGAGACTTTTGGGAAAAATGGCGGGTCAATGCCCACAGTCGCAGAGGCGGTGCAGCCCAGGGCATCACTTAACACCAACGTGTAAAAGCCGGGCGTCAGGCCGCTGAATTGCGGCGAGGGGGTGTAAGTCTGTCCGCCGTTGATGGAATAGCGCAGCGGCGGTTGACCGCCTGCCAGGGCCACAAAAGCGGCATTGCCGGTGTTGCGGTGGCAATTGGGCTGCTCCACGTGTGGCTCGAAGGTCGGCGGCGCGATTTCTGCCACCTGTACATCGTCAGAGGCTGTGCATCCGTTGGAGAGGCGGACAACAGTAAGCCGATATGTTCCGGGCGTGCGTGTAGTCGTCTGGGCAGTGGTGGAGTCGCTAGTGAATGGACCGCCCTGCACGACTGTCCAGTGGAAGGCCAGTGGGCCGGTTGTGCTGCTCTGGCCGGTCAGTGTGGCTTCGGGTTGCAGGCAGAAGAGCATCTGGTCAGGGCCGGCGTTTGCGTTGGGTGGTGTACGGTCTTCCTGTACGGTCGCGATGGCTGTTGCTGTGCAGCCGTTGGGCCCGTTAGTCAGCAACAGCGTGTATTGGCCAGGCGCATTGACACTGGGCATCAGTGTGTTAGCGCCAGAGACGATGGCGCCGTTGGCGGTTGTCCATTGCGCCAGCAGCGGTATCTGGCCTGAAGAGGCGAAAGCGTCGAGCGTTACCGCCAAGCGTTCGCAGGTCAGGGGTAGGGTAGGAGCGATGCGGGGCACGGGTGCTGCTGTATCGGCAGGCACGACGACTAACGCCATGGTCGTGCAGCCATTAGCGGCATCGGTCAGCGTCAGCGAGTAGGTACCGGGTTGGCCGACCAAAGGCGTTGGCGTACCCTGGCCGCCGAGGAGAGGGCCGCCTGCCCAGGCATATGACAGTATTCCCTGCCCTGAAGAGGCGGAGGCGTCGAGCGTCACCTGTTTTTGCGCACAGGTGATGGGCGGCGGCGAGCTAATACTCGCTGTAGGAGGCATAATGTTCTGCACCACCAGCGTCGTGCTGCTCGTCGTGCAGCCGTTGATGGTGTTTTGCACGGTCAGCAAATAAGTACCCGGAGCGGCCACGACAGGACTCAGGCTTTGTGCCCCGGATACAATCTGCCCGTCGGCAGTTGTCCATTGCACATTGATGGCGCTTGCGGGCGCGTGGGTTACCGTTGCCGAAAGGGGCACCTGAGGTGTGCTGCACGTCAGCACGGATGGCGCGGCGATGCTAATTTGCGGTGGCTGTTGGTCGGCCTGCACGTTCACAGTGCGCGCGCTCGTGCAGCCCGTGCGCTGGTCGGTGGCTACGACGGTGTACGCACCCGGCAGGTTCACCACCGCCTGGGCGTTCTGTTGGCCCGAAACGATGCTGCCGCTTGCTGTTTGCCATAGGTAAGTATAGGCTACAGTATCGGGCAAGGCCCTGACAGCGATACTGGGTGCGGCACACGTTAACACCGGTGGCGATGGTATATTTAATGCAGGCGCCAGCGTATCCTGTACTACTGTGCGTTCTGCCGTAGCCGTGCAGCCGTTTTGCGGGTTCGTTACCGTCAGGAGGTACCGGCCGGGGGCGTTCACTACCGGCGAAAAGCTGTTGGCGCCTGAGGCAATGTTTCCGCCTGCGAGGGCTGACCAGGAGGCGCTGACCATGCCGCTTGGGCTACCGTTGCCTTGCAAGATCACTTGCGTGCGGGTACACGTGAGCGTATCGGGCCACGCAATAGTGGCCGTGGGCGCGTTCTGGTCAGCCAACACCCTGACCTGGCTGCTGCTGGAACAGCCATTATGCGGGTCGGTGGCCGTGAGCGTATAAATACCCGGCGCATTCACTACCGGCTGCAAAGTGTTGGCCCCTGAAACGATGTTCCCGCCTGCAGAGGCCGTCCAGAGCACTACTGGTGGCAGGAAGCTAAAGACTGCACCCTGCAGTGTAATTTGTGGAAATAGGCAACTAAGCGTCGTGTCAAGCCCAGCTACAACAAAGGGCTCTAGCCGGTTAACTTCTAATATGGTACTGGTGGCAGCTGTGCAGTCATTGCGCGTCAGCCGCACCTGGAGCCAGTATTCGCCCGGCTCAGTAGCTGTGGGCTGCAGCGTTGTCCAGCCCGAAAGAATGCCGGCATCAGGGCGCCACCACAAAAAGGTAAAGCCTGTGTCGGGCTGCACCATGCCCGGCAAAACAATTTCCGACACTGTACAGGTGAGGATTCCATGCGGCAAGATGCTTACCTGTGGTCTTACCGTATCTACGCCGATGTTGAACGTGTGCTCTGCTGTACAGCCGTTGGCAGTGTTGGTAACGAGCAGTCGGTACTCACCCGCGCCGTTGACCCGCACTGCCTCGCTATCGGGGCGCGTGGTGAAATTACCGCCGATAGTTGTCCATACCATTTGCCAGGTGGGCATCGGGTTGGTTACTTGCAGCACCACATATTGGTGAAGGCAGGTAATCAGCGGGTTACTGATAAAAAAAGTCGGCTGCGGTACCTCCTGGTCGGCGGTAATGCGCACGGTGTCGGTTGAAATGCAGCCGTTTTGCGGGTTCGTTACCTGCAAAATGTAGGTACCTGGCTGAAGGGCATCCACCGTTGCATCGTTTGGATTTCCGCCAAAAGCGCCGTCGGCTGTTTGCCATTGGTACTGATAAAGGCCTGTCTGGCCAGTATTTGCCGAAAGACTAAAAACAGGAGCTGTACAGGTAAGCACGCCGTCTGGGCCGGCATCGGCAGGCGGGTGCAGGGTGTCTATGGCAACGGCAACAGTAGCGCTGTGACTGCAGCCATTTTGGGTGTTGAGCACCGTCAGGGTGTACAGCCCGGCAGCGTCCACAGTAGGAGTAAGGGTGTTGGTATTGCCGATGAAACGACCGCCATTGGCTGCTGCCCATGAGTGTGAAAAAACAGGACCCGACGAGGAGCCGGTGGCATCTAAAGGGAGTTCGGGCGTCGCGCAGGTAATAGATGGCGCTGCTGCGATGTGTGCTAAAGGTGGGAGTGTGTCTATGAGCACAGTTGTGGAAGCTACTGCTGAACAGCCATTTTCGGCATTTAAAGCCGTGAGTGTGTACGCGCCGGCGGCGTCGGTTAGGGGCGTCAGCGTTTGCCCACCTTGCAAAATGCGACCGCCATTGGCGGCACTCCATTGGTATTGAAACTGGCCAGCAGCCGCATTTTGCCCAACTAAAACTATTTCGGTCGTTTGGCAGCTCAGCGTATCCGGCAGAGCGATGCTGATAGGCGGAGCGGCAGTATCTTGCTGGACCACAGTTTGGTCGGATGCCGTGCAACCATTGGCCGGATTCGTGATGAGTAGAACGTAGGTTCCAGGTGCTCCGACCATGGGGGTAGGCGTATTGGGGCCACTGAGCAAAAGACCGTTTGTCGTCGTCCAGGCATATTGTAGGCCGGGCAACGATGTAGAGCCGTTGGCGTTAAGCATTACTTGTGTCCGCACACAGGTAAGTATTTCCGGTGCGTTAGCCACGGCCACAATGACGTCGTCATCGGCTTGCACCTCTGCCGATGCTGTAGCCGTACAGCCGTTCTGGAGATTGGTTACCTGCAAAAAATACATGCCCGGCGCGTTTACCTGCACCTGTAGCAGCGTATCGGCGCTGGTGAAATTGCCGCCCGGGCTGGTCGTCCAGCGATAGGCAAAGCCCGGCCCTTCAGAGGAGCCTACGCCCGAAAGCACGACCTCTGGCTGTGCGCAAGTAAGCAAATCAGGAGGCCCGATGTGCGCCACAGGCGCCAGCGTATCGGCCAGAACGGCTACTGTGTCTGTAGCGACGCAAAAGTTGACCGTGTCTGTGGCCGTCAGGATATAAACGCCCGGCCCCAGAGCACCCACTTCCAGCGCTGTTGTGTCGCCAGCTAAAGGTGGGCCGTCGAGCACTTGCCACACAACGCGCACGGCACCGCTATCCACGTGCCCGCGCAATCGAATGGTGTCAGTCGCGCAGGTAAACACGGCAGGCGTGTCTATAGCGAACACTGGTAGCGCGCGCCTATCAGCAACCACCACCGTGTCGCGCATGGAACAACCGTTGGCGGTGTTGGTTACCTGCAGGATGTACATACCTGGCGCATTGGCGCGCGCCTGGATGGAGTCGGCACCCGAGACGATGCGCCCGCCCTGTAGCGCCGTCCAGGCATAGGTAAAATTCGGTCCGCTCGAAGAGCCACTGCCGCTCAGCTGAAAGGTATCGGACGTGCAGTAGAATGCCGAAATGCTCGCATTCGCCTCAACTAAAGGTGGTTCGGTGGCGGCAATGACCGTTACTGTAGCCGTAGCCGTGCAGCCCGTCATCGTGTTCGTAACCGTCAGCGTATAGACGCCGGGCTGATTGACCCATACCGTTGCGCTGTCGGGTTTGGTGGTGAAATGCCCACCTAACCCAGCCGACCACTGGTACCGGGCGAATGCCGGCTGATTAGTGAAGCCGCGCAGCTGCACCGCACTGTTCCCACAGCCCAACGGCTGTGGTGGCGTTATCCAGGCCGTTAGCGGGTTGTTCGTTGGAATGACGTTGGCCGTCGCTGTGCGTGTGCACTCTACAAAGCCGTTGTTGAACGTTACCACTAACGTGTATGAGCCGGCCGCATTGACGACCGGCTGGAGCGTCGTTTCGCCCGAAACGATGTTGCCGTTGGCCGTTTCCCAGCGGTATGTGATGTTTGGCCCGGTAGAAGAGCCCGTGCCGTTGAGCGTAATCAGGCTGCCTTCGCACGGAATGACCGAAATAGCCGGCGCCGCCACCGCCTGTAGCTGCACCACGTGTACCCGAACGGTGTCTGTTACGGTGCACACGGGCGAAAAGACAATGTCGTCGAGGGCAAAGTCGTTTCCCCCCAGCACCGTGTTCTGGTTGACAATACAAATAGTGGCTGAAGTGTTGGCTCCGCTGTTCCACGTGGTGTAAAAGTTGAGCCACGTGCAGGTCGTCGAGGGTGCTACGAAAATAGGCCCAATCGTATTGCCGTTGATGGAAAACTGTAGTCGCGCCGGTGAGGAGGGGTGTAGCGACGTTACCCAGGCGGAAAAGACATACTGAGTGTTCGGTTGTACGGTTACGGTCTGGCACCATACATTTTGATTAGGGATACCTGCACCGTTAACAGCCATCATATTGCCCCCGCCAGACGTATGGTCGCCGCAGGGGGCAAAGCCCGGATGCGCCGTCTGAGGGTTAGGCAGCACAGCGTATGTGCCTTCGGGCACTAAGTTGGTAGGGCTGTAGTTGTAATCGCTGGTAAATCCGAAATTGCCGCCCTCGAAGTCGCCGTTGACAATCAGGTTGTTACTGAGGTCCACCGCTCGCCCGGTAAGCACATAGGTAGCTGGGCCATTCACCGTTACCGTGGGATTGAGCGTATTCGATCCCTGCATGCCCGTCGTAGGCGACCACGAAAAACTCAGATATGGACCGTAAATGGCGCCATTCAGTTGGGCCGAGCCGGGAACCTGACAAAGCCATACATCTTCGCCAGCGTCCACCGTAATGGGGCACTGGGCCGACACATGGGCACGGAAAAGTAAAAACAGCAGCGGATAAAGTAGCTGTATTCGCATAAGCACAGATCACTATGCGGCAAAAGTAGCAAATGCGCAGTTGTCGTCCATATCCCGGCATTTAGCCCGACGTACCTCTCCAAACCGTAGAAGCGACTACGGCAAAACTGCTATCTTACCGCTCAAGAGCATTGCGAAGCATTGATCTAAAGTCGGTTTAACAAAAAATGCGCAACTCGGTGCAAATGCTCTATCGTTTCAGACTGTGTTCACCTCAGCTTGGCCTCCGACAACCGCTTCCCATAGCCATTGCGAAACTCGGCCCCCGACATTCGCCGCTTACCCTCGAGTTGCACTTCGAGCAGCTGTACGTGCCCATCGGCGGTGGTGGCCCAAGTGCCGCCTTCGGGCGGGAACACAAGGTGTCCGGGCGGCAGGGTGGGAGGGGTGTACTCTTTCTGTGTGCGGAGGATTTTGAACACTTTGCCTTCGAGCAACGCCCAGGCGCCTGGGTGAGGGCTGAGGCCTCGGACGAAGTTGTGTACCTGCGCGGTGGGCTGCTCGAAGCGGATGTGGCAGGTCTCGGTGGAGATTTTAGGTGCGTGGGTGGCTTCGGCATTGGGTTGTGGCTGTGGGCGCGCTTCGCCGCGTTCGAGGGCTTGGACGGTGCGGAGCACCAGCTGGGCGCCGATGGGCATCATGCGATCGTGGAGCTCGCCAGCGGTTTCGTTTTCGCCGATAGCGATGCGCTCCTGGAAGAGAATGTCGCCGGTGTCAATTTCGTGGCGGAGCAGGAAAGTGGTCAGGCCGGTCTCTGTTTCACCGCGGATAATGGCCCAGTTGATGGGTGCCGCGCCGCGGTATTTGGGCAGCAGCGAAGCGTGCAGGTTGAGCGTGCCCAGCGGCGGCATAGCCCATACGACTTCGGGCAACATGCGAAAAGCAACCACTACCTGAAGGTCGGCGCGGCAGGCGCGTAGTTCATCTAAAAAGGCTGAATTTTTTAGCTTTTCCGGCTGCAATACCCGTAGTCCGTGTTTAAGCGCGAATTTTTTAATCGGCGACTGCATAAGCCCCAGCCGCCCGCCCGGTTTGTCGGGGGCTGTGATGACGGCCGGAATGTCGTAGCCGTTTTCCCATAAGATTTGCAGCGACGGCACGGCAAAGGCAGGCGTGCCCATGAAAACAATCCGCATGGGGGCAAACATAGGGCGAAAACCTCCATTGAGCCGTTACCTTTGCCCGTACACGAAACAACGCGACCACATGTTTGAACTGAATATCACTCCCTTTGGCCGCTTTCGGCGATACGATTTTCACTTGCCGGCGTCGGAGCACGGCTTCAGCGTAGTGCCTGGGCTGGGCGCTACACTACTTTCGTTGCGCTACCGGGGCGAAGAATTGCTCGACGGCTACGCTACGCCCGACGAACTGGAGGCCGGAACGTGGGCCAAAAGCGCGCTGCTCTTTCCCTTTCCCAATCGCCTGCGCGACGGGCGCTATCGGTGGCTGGGCCAAGAGTACGCTTTTGCGGTAAATGAGCCTAAAACGAACACCGCCATTCACGGTTTTGCGCATCGCGAAGCCTTCGTGCCAACGCGCATCGAACTAACGGATGAGCACGCAGAGATAGCCTGCCGGCTCGATTACAACGGTCATCACGCCGGCTATCCATTCCCGCTGACGCTGGAAGTGGCCTATAGTCTGACGTATCGCGGCCTCTTTGGCGTGTGCGCCTGGGTAAAAAACCGCCATTCGGCGGCCATTCCGTTGGGCTTCGGATGGCATCCGTATTTTCGATTAGGCGAATGCTCGTTGAAGTTGCCGCCCTGCACCCGGGAGGTACTCGATGAGCGCATGCTGCCAGTGCTGAAGCGGGAAGCCTACGACGCCTTCGAGCATCTGAAGCCGCTGGGGCAAACGGTACTGGACGACTGCTTTCGCCCGGCAGAGCATCTGACGCTCTATGACGTTTGCCTGCGAGGCGAACGCTATGCCGTTACGCTTTCGCTGAGCCGGACGCTGTTTCCGTTTTTTCAGGTCTTCACGCTGCCGCATTGGCAAAGCATCGCCGTAGAGCCAATGACGTGCCTCATCAATGCCTTCGAGAATGGCGAAGGGCTCATCTCCGTGCCACCCGGCGGCGTGTGGTCAGCGGCCTTTGTGCTCCAATGCGAGCAGATTGACCAATAAGGTGCTGTTTAATTGGGAATATAAACTACTTGTTATCAGGGCGTTAAGTGTCTTTCACACAAGCAGGGCTGAATGGCTGGGCTTTATTTACATATCCCTTTTTGCCGACGGGCATGTCATTACTGCAATTTCCATTTTTCGACGGTGTTGCGCTGGAAGCCCGATTTGCTGCAGGCGATGCTGCGCGAACTGGAGTTGCAACGAGATTACTTAGGCGGAGAGCCGCTGTACTCGGTCTATCTGGGCGGAGGCACGCCTTCGCTTTTAGAAACCGCTGACTTAGTCGCGCTATTTGAGCGCATTGAGGCACTGTTTGAGGTAAAGCCTGATGCCGAAATCACGTTGGAGGCTAACCCCGACGACCTGACGCCAACGCGGCTGCACGAATGGCGTCAGTACACGCCAGTCAATCGGCTGAGCATCGGCATTCAGTCGTTTTTTGACGAAGACCTGCAATGGATGAACCGCGCCCACGATGCCCAACAGGCGCTGCGGTGCATTCCTGAGGCACAGGCGGCGGGTTTTGAGCACCTGACTATAGACCTCATCTACGGCCTTCCGGAGGCGCCGGATGAGCGGTGGGCAGAGAATGTGCGCCTGGCTTTGTCTTTCGGCATCCCGCACTTGTCGTGCTATAGCCTGACGGTGGAACAAGGTACAGCGCTGGCGCATTTTGTGCGCAAAGGCAAAAGTCGCCCCGTGGACGAAGAACGGGCCGCACGCCAGTTTGAGTACCTGATGGACGAAACCAGCCGGCATGGCTACGACCACTACGAAATCTCCAATTTTGCTCTGCCCGGCCACTATGCCCGACACAACAGCAGCTACTGGTTTGGGCGGCCTTATTTGGGCATTGGCCCTTCGGCCCACTCGTTCGACGGCAGCAGCCGGCAATGGAACATTGCCAATAACGCTCTGTATATCAGGGCCATCAACGAAGGCCATGTCCCCGCCGAACGCGAGACGCTCACATTGGCCCAGCGCTATAACGAATACGTCCTGACCCGCCTGCGCACGATGTGGGGCTGCCGAACGGCCTACATCGCCGAGGTGTTCGGTGCCGATTTTGTCGAACACTTTGAGCAAAGCATCCGGCGCTTCGTAGCTACGGGCCACGTGCTGGATCTCGATGGGCAGTATCAGCTGACCCGCGCAGGAAAGTTATTGGCAGATGCTATCGCTGCAGATTTGTTCTGGTTAGAATGAGGAACGAGGGACGCCGTGGCGATCTCCAACCGTGAGCCAATCAGACCTTCTTCATTACTCAAAAGCGAATGTCGCAATCTGCCGGCAGTGCCTGTCGAATGCGCGCTTTTTCGGCCTCTGAGAAGGGGACATCAACAGCGATAAAGACTTTTAGGCGCTTGAGTTTGTGCAAATCCTTTGGTGCCTGCTTTATGGGGTTGAAGCTAATGGTCAGGCTTTCCAGCTGTTCCAGCTCGCACAGGCTTTCGGGTAGGCGTTCCAGCTGGTTGTTGCTCACGATGAGGCCCTTGAGGCGGCGTAAGCGACCGATGTCGTCAGGGAGCTGGCGCAGCCGGTTGTTGTGCAGGTTCAGTTCGGTGAGCGCCGTTGCTTTAGTAATGCCTTTGACCGAGCGTAACTGGTTGTTGGCGACGGAAAGCATGGTCAGGTTTCTGGCGCCGGCGAAGGAGAAATCTAAAGCGGCAATCTGATTGTCGTTAAGGGAGAGATTTTTCAGCGAGCGCATGCGCCCGATTTCTTTGGGAACCGTTGTGATTTTATTCTCCGTGAAGGTAGCGACCTCGAGTTTGGGTAGCTTACCGAGGGCACGCGGCAGGGTGGTTAATTGGTTGCGCGAAAAGTCGAGGGCGACCAACTCCCGGAGCTGTGCGATGTCTTCGCTTAGTTGGGTAATGTTGTTTTGCCGGGCGTTGATTTCTTTGAGCGCTCGGCAGCGATAGAGCGACGCAGGTAGGGTAGTGAGCGTGTTTTTCATTAGGTTGAGGAAGACCATATTCTGGAAGACGCCAATTTCCTCCGGCAACGCGGCCATTTCTGTACTTCGAAGGTTAAGGATGACCACGTCTGCCGGGTTTTTCAGGCCTTCGGCTATAGAGGTGTAGATTTTGTGTTTACCCGTTTCGAGGTTGAGCAAGCTCTGTTGAGCGTGAATGGTGCTCAGGCACAAGCAGGTTACTGCCAATGAGTATAGGGCTTTTTTCATAAAAACACAGCGTTTTACAGTTGAAATTAGAAAATCCGGGAGGGTACCCCCTCCCGGATTCTTTCAGAGAAAACAGGAACATCTGCTGGCGTTTTGCACGCGATTATTTGCCGGAGCTGCTGATAACGATGCGGCGATTGCCCGTGCGCTGTCCTGCCTGTACGAAGAGGACGTACTGGCCGGATGGCAGGTTGAGCGCCTTCAGGTCGAAGGTCATCTGATTGGTGCCGTCGGGTAAGCGGTGGCTAAAGGAGTGGACGATACGGCCCTGCATATCCACCAGATAGCCCTGAACGAGTTCGGTCTGCGGCAGTTCTAATTCGAGGGTGAATACGCCATTATTAGGGTTCGGGAACACCTTCAGGTCGAGAGCGGCTGCTGCAGGCTCATTCGCGCTTACGCCGGTGCCGAGGAGTTCAGCGCGTGCGATGACCACGGATGTGGAACGGTCGAAGCGCAGGATGTTACCCTTAGCGTCAATCTGCTGTGTAGAGGCGTTAGTAGAGCTCGGGCTTTGGAGCGAGAGGAAGCCAAAGCGGAAGTCTGGCGTCATGTGGAAGCCGCAAGGCTCCGAGCCGATTGGCGTACGGGCGAAGAGCAGCACGTCAGGATTGAATTGCGTATGCTTGGGCGTTACCATCCAGACGTGGTCGCGGCTGCCGTCTTGCAGCACCCAGAGGTTGCCGCGGTCGTCTATCGTCAGGTTGTCGTTGCCTGTTCCCCAGGGCTCGGCTACGATGCCTGTGCCGTAGTTGATCAGGTAATCCTGACCGCCGACGAACACCTCAAACTCGGAGACTGTGTCGCCGTTGTCTTTGAAGCGATAGACGCGGCCGTGCCCTTTAGAGGTGAAATAGACCTTGTCGGCAATCGGATGGTATTCTACGTCTTCCGGTCCATTAAATCCAGTTCCGCCCAAGGCAGCAGCGATGAAATTCGTATTGTTGCGGTCGGCTTGCGTTGTGTTGGGCACGCGCACCCAGGTACCTGTGGAGCCAGAAGGCACGCCGTTGATGAGTGGATTATTCAGACGCAGCACGTACAGGGTGCCGCTGTAGAGGTTGTTCGGCTGGTCAGCTACGTACTTATAGACGCAAGAGGTGCCACCGTCTTCGGCGTAATAGACCGTGCGGCGATCGGGGTGCGGGGCGGCGTTTTCGTGGGACATGCGGCCCATAGCCCAGAGTTTTTCTTGCTTGCCGTTGCCGTACTCTTTCACGCGCTTTGTTACGGGGTCAATTTCCACAATCCAGCCCACGTCTTGATAGCCGTCGCCGTTGGCATCGCCGATATTAAAGGTTTCTTCGCACGTTAGGATAGTGCCCCAAGGTGTGATGCCGCCCGAGCAGTTGCGTGAGGTGGTTACCAGGTCGTTGTTGTAGAAGTTGACGGGTTGGATGGTATCGTATTCCCAGAGTTTGGTAACGGTGTTGTAACGGGCGTCTATAATGGTTACGCCACCTGGGGTGGATTCGTGGTTAATGGCGATCCAACCTTCCGTGCTGCTGCCGTTTTTGCCGACAAAGGCGGTGAAGTCGTTATTACCAGGTGTTACATTGAAGGGCACGCCGGGTACGATTTTGGTGTACGGGTCGCCTTGTTCAATGATTTTCTGGAAGCGGTGTGAGGACGGGATAATAAGGTCGGGTGTCTGCGGGCCGGGCACCACAGATGTGAAGCAGCCGATGTGCAAGTCATTTGGGCCGTTGCAGCCAGAGGCTACTGCGGGAGGCGTTTGAGGAATGGCAATTTCCATGTCGAACGACAGGTCTGAGCTGGTGCCATCGCGCTGGTGCACGCGCACAGCGAGAATGTTCAGGCCGGGCACGAACACTGACTTAGGGACTCGGAAAGAGAAGTACGTCGTTTCGTTAGCGCCGTCCACGATAGAGGAGGCCCACGTGTTGTCCGTAATAGGGCCGGCGGGCATGTTGTCGCGGATTACCTCTACTTCGTTGACATAAACGATCACGCCGTCGTCGCGGCGGATGTTGAAAGCCAGCGTGTCGGGCAGTGCAGAAAGGTTATTGATGTTGAGGCGCTTGCGGAACCATGTGGTGATGTGCTTGTCATTGGCATTGGGGCCGAAGCCGACGAGCGTATTTACCGGGTCGCCGTAGCCCAATGGGCCAGCACCGTAGTCCCAGTCGGTGTCGTTGAAATTGAGTTTTTGCCAATCCGGGCTAACAGAGCCTTTATCCCAGAACGCCCAGAGCGAGTTTTTGGGCAGGGGCAAGCCGACGGGCTGCATGGCGGGTTTTTTCTCGCGTACGTACATGTCGAAGCTGAGGTCGGAGCTGCTCGGGTCGTTTTGGTGTACGCTGGCTGCCAACACGTTCAGGCCGCTTTTTAGCGCGGTGGCAGGTACAGCAAAGCGGAAAAATGTGTTTTCATCGGCACCGGCCACGGCGCTGAGGGCCAGCGTTTGGTGGGTAAGCGGCCCGGTGGGCAAGTTGTCGCGGAAGAGTTCCGTACCATTGAGATAGACCGCGATGCCATCGTCGCGCTTTACGAAGAAGATCAGCGAGTCCACGCCGTAGGCGTTGGGGTTATACGTGAATTTCTGACGGAAGTAATAAACCGGCCACTTGTTGTTCGCATCTGGGCCGAATGGAATAACGGTGGTCTCATCGCCATCGCCGTAGCCCAGTTCAGCCGGACCAAATTTCCAGGGCTTGTCGTCGAAATCCGGAGCGTTCCAATTGGCAGGGGGCGGCGTAGCGGAGGCGTAGTATGACCAAACAGCGCCTTTTTCGATAGGGAACACACCGATGGGTGCTGTAGGTGCTTCATCGCTGAGGTAGGTAATGATCAGCTCGGGTGCGTAGCTGAGATTGCCGTGGCCTTCGGCGCCCTCGTACGACTCCGCTTCGCGCGTGCCCTGCCCCGTTACGTAGAAAGCCATGGAGTTGCCGGGCGTCCAGGCAGGGTCGTTAACTAATTTTTGCACTAAGGTGGCAATGCTAGTGGTGCGCTGGGCGGGGCCGCGCGTGCCTGTACTGCCGCCAGCCCAGCTGGGCACTATCCACTCTACGCTGTCCGGGTGCTTGGGACGGTCGCGCAGTTCGTACAGGAGCGTATTGGAGAACGTGGCAGGGTTCGGGTTTTTCTCGGCATGCAGGTAAAGGATGCAGGGGTCGAGGGTTTTCGTGTTGTCGTATGTAAACTGGATGCGGGCATCCACGATGGTTGCGTTTTTGGGTACGTCAACTTTATTGAAGCGCATGCCCACGATCTGTAACGAGGCCGGGTTGGAAGGGTTTTCCTGCACCAGTTCCAGGTCACTGGAGGCCACGTCGTGCGTGCCGTCCGATACGTATTCTTCCATGTCGTCAGTGTCCTGATTGACGAACACCGAGACCGTCTTAGGTATTTTGTACTCAATGATCAATTCAGGAGCATAAGTGAGGTTGCCATGCCCTTCGGCGCCTTCGTACGACTCTGCTTCGCGCGTGCCCTGGCCCGTGATGTAAAACGCCATGGCATTACCTTCTTGCCAGCCCGCACGGTTGACCAATTTTTGCACCAACACTGAGATGTCGCTCGACAATTGGGCAGGGCCGCGTGTACCTGTGGTGCCGCCGGCCCAACTGGGCACCACCCATTCTACACTATCGGGCAGTTTCGGACGGTCGCGCAGTTCATAAATGGCGTCATTGCTGTAAGTGACAGGGTTGTCGCTGTCTTCAGCCTTGAAGTACAAGATGCACGGGTTCAGTTCTTTGGTGTTGTCGTAGGTGAACTGAATCTTGGCTGAAGTGATTACAGCACCCTTAGGTACGTTCACATTGGCGAAGCGCAGACCGATGATTTGCATGGAGTTGGGATTGGCCGGGTTTTCCTGCACCAGCTCTAAGTCGCTGGATCCTGCGTCTTTTTTGCCATCGGCCACGTATTCCTCCATATCGTCGGTATCCTTCGTAATGAAGACGGACACCTTGTTAGCGGGCAGTTTGTACTCAATGATTAATTCGGGCGCGTAGGTGAGGTTGCCATGGCCCTCAGCGCCTTCATATGACTCTGCTTCGCGCGTGCCCTGGCCCGTTACAAAGAAGACCATAGCGTTGCCTTCCTGCCAGCCTGGGCGGTTAACTAATGTTTGCACCAGAATTGCTAGGTCGCTCGACAGTTGCGCCGGGCCACGAGTGCCCGTAGTGCCACCGGCCCAGCTGGGTACTACCCACTCTACGCTGTCCGTGCGTTTGGGACGGTCGCGCAGCTCGTATAGTATTGTGTCGTTGAAGGTTGTCGGGTTGTCAGCGTCCTGCACCTTGAAATACAGGATACAAGGGTCAAGGGTCTTGGTATTGTCGTAAGTAAACTGGATTTTGGCCGATGTGATGATGGCGCCTTTCGGTACCTGTACGTTGGCAAAGCGCAATCCGACGATCTGCAAGGATGCCGGATTGCCCGGGTTTTCCTGGACGAGTTCCAGGTCGCTGGAGGCGATGTCTTTTGTGCCGTTGGCAACGTACTCCTCCGTATCGTCGCTGGCAGCACTTACGAAAGTGCTAACTTTAATCTGCGCTTGGGCCGACGAAATGGCGAAAATCGCCAATATTGCCCAAAATAAGCATGCTTTGATGTAGGTGTGCTTCATACGTTTGAATTTTGGAGCGAAGCACGGATGCTCGTTTTAAGTGCTGAAGAAGGCGGTATTAAGTTGTTGTTGCCTCGAGGTTTTGTTATCATTACCTACAGCGTCAGCAGATTTTTTTGGAAGGCATCCTCTTTTGAAGCGGTATTGAAAAGAGTTTTTTAACTTACATTTGCCCGCAGATCGCAACTGTTCACATCAAAACGAAAATCTTATGCTAAAAGAACTCAAAGCGTTTCTGTTGCGCGGCGATGTCGTCGCGCTGGCGGTAGCCGTTATCATTGGCGGCGCGTTTGGAAAAGTTGTTAGTTCCCTTGTAGATGACATCATTTCGCCCATTCTGGGCATGATCACGGGCAATCCGGATTTTTCTCAGGTGGTCATTGGGAACATTCTGATTGGCAATTTCATCAATGCCGTCATTAACTTCGTGCTTGTAGGCACGGCGTTGTTTTTTGTGGTGAAGGCTGCCGGCAAGAAACCGGAAGACATTAAATAAGCGGTGTCAGGAGGCGGCTTCGCTGTCTTCTTCGGCCTCATCTGAGAGGTCTTCGAAGAGTTCAGGAGGCAATTGTCGTGTAGCTTTGGCGCCCATTTCGCGGATGCGTTCAGCGCGGCCGATGAGTGTTTCGCCGCGTCGAGTGCCGGAGGTGAGTTTTCGCATAGCGTCGTCGTAGGCTTTTTGCGCGCTGTTGAGGCGGTCCCCTATGGCGCGGAGGTCTTCTACGAAGGCAACTAACCGATCGTATAGCAAGCCGCTTTGCCGGGCGATTTCCAGGGCGGAGCGGTTTTGCTTTTCCTGTCGCCAGATGTGGGCCACGATGCGCAGGATGACGGCCAGGGTGCTGTTGGTAACGATGACTACGTTGCGTTCCAGCCCTTCGCGGAGCAGATCGGGATGGGCCTGCATGGCGGTAGAAACGGCGCCATCTAAGGGCACATAAAGCAAGACAAAGTCGGGCGTCTGGATTTGGTGCAGGGTCTGATAATTCTTGCTGCTGAGCTGTTGTATGTGGTTGCGCAGGCTACTGACGTGGGCTTGCAAATGCTGGTTGCGGGCGCCTGGGTCTTCTTCGTTGAAGTAGCGCTCGTAAGCCGTCAGCGAGACTTTGGCGTCTATGATCAGGTGCCGTTGCTGAGGCAAGCGGATGATGTAGTCAGGGCGTTTGCTTTGTCCATCATCATCGCGGAAGGTGGCCTGAGGGATGAAATGTTCGCCGCGCAGCAAGCCAGCATTTTCAAGTAAGATTTCCAGCTGGTGCTCGCCCCAGTCGCCTTGTACCTTGCTCTGGCCTTTAAGAGCAGCGGTCAGGTTGCGTGCCTCCTGGCTCAGCTGTTGGTTCAGGGACAGAAGTTGCTCAATTTCTTTGCGCAGGCTGGCTTTGTCGCGGGTTTCATCGGTGAACTTTCGCTCGATGCTCTCCTCAAATTCGCGAATTTTTTCGCGCAAGGGCGCCAGCGTCTGGTGGATTTGCTGAGTGCTTTGCTCGCTGAAGCGTTGTGATTTCTCTTCAAACAGACGGTTGGCCAGCTGCTCAAACTCTAAGCGCATTTGCCGAGCCATTTGCTCTTGCTCGGCTTTCTGGTTTTGCAGCAGTTCGCGTTGGTGGGCCAGCGTTTGCGCCTGAGCAGCTATCTGGGCCGTAGCCTCTCGAAGCTCTTGCTCTTTGGCCTGAAGGGCCTTTTGAAAGGCCTCGTTTTGCGCCTGGAGATTGCGATAGACCTCAGCAGAAATACTCTCGCCGGTGGGCGCTCGCTTCAGGAACAGCAAGACGACAATCACCAGCACGATAGCGCCAATCAAAAGGAGTAGGGTATTGTCCATGGGCATGGGCGGGCGCTTTGATAGGCCCGGTGCGGCAAAGGTATTCTTTTTTGAGACATATTGTTTTTGGTTTTGGCGAAATGCCAAACAATGTGTTCGCCGAGGTGAGCCAACCACACAGGGCTGTACTGCCGACAAACCTGTACCTTTGCCTCTATAAGCAGCCGCTAGTAGCATGCTCACCGAAGAGGACATCAAGCGCATTTTCCCGGTTTTTCTGAAGCATTTTTACCTGCACCGCTACGACTACCAGCCGGGCACGGAATCGGTACAGTTGGACAATGTGGCTGCCGGTGGTCTGATTGCAGACGGCGTCTTTTCGTTTTTCACGTCGGAAGGGCGGCCCTTTTTCTGCGCTTTTGAAGCCACTTCCATAGATAAGGCTGGTGAGGTGAAGTACGCGCTAAATACGTGGTACTTCGTGTGGGATTGCTTAGCTTTCGGCAGCGTAACGGCGGCGATTGCTTACGCGATTGCCTATGGAATGCGTTTCGAGTGGCTTCTGCATTTGGATTGGATGGGAAACGCAGGCTTTGTGCTGGGCATGGGCATTGTGGGTGCTCTGCTGTGGTCGTTTTCGATGCGTGGCTGGCGAAAGTATCGCTACATCTATGCCATTGAACAGTTTAAGCGTTACCACGCCGATGAGCAATGGATAGCGCTGGCGGACGACGTTTTTCCTGCGCCCAACGACCCCTATTTGGAAGAGCTGCGGAACCAATGCATTTACCACGGCTTTGGGCTGGCTTTGGTCTCGGCAGATGGCACGGTACGCGCCTTAGTGGCGCCTTCGCGGCTGGGGCTTTACGGCAAGGATCGCCGCATGGTGCACTGGATTACCCAGCGCGACTGGTACCAGGCGCTGGCGCACAATGTAGGAGTGTTGGCGAATTACCGCCCTGCACGCATGCCTGGTGCCTTAACGCGGTTCTGGAACAAGATTACGCGCCCGCTGCAATATTTAGTCCTGGGCCGGTTGGGTAAAACGGCAGGCCGGGCCGTTGCCGGGTCGCGCCAGGTCGTGGAGGTCGCCTGGGGGCGCTACATGGGAGGGCAGAGTGTGCAAAAATGGATTTTTCTGCTGTCTTGCGCGCTTATCGGTGTGCTGGCTTACCGCGTATTCACCTACCACGAGGTAACGGTGGAGGAAATTGCCGACCTGAGCAGTGGCAATCCTGAAGACCAATATGGGTTCCTGTATGAAGGCGATGACCTTAATTCACGCGGCATTCCCAAGCAGTATCCGGACCGGCCCGTGCGCCAGCCCTCAGCACCTGCAACGGTATCGCCACCACCACCCAAGCCGCCGGCGCCCATTGGCGGCGAGGAAGTCCCAACCATCAACCTGTCCGGCATCGAAGACGAACCTGACCCCGTGCAGCAGCCTTGCCACCCGTACCGAAACCTGCGCGGATGGCTCCTGGCCGACAACACCTTTGTCCGTAAAGAATTGGCTGATAAGCGGGCTGATGAACTGCAAAGGGCTGGTATTGAGGCCGCTGTGGTGCCCGAAGAGTGCTTCGGACAGGGAAAGGGCTACATCGTCATGGTCGGTAAAGTGAGTAGCCGAAAGGGCGACGCCGAAAGCCAGGCACGCCAGCTGACGCGCCAGATGGAAGAGGCTGGCATCTACCAAGGCGAGTTTCGTTTCATAGAGGTGCGATAGCCGGCTAAAAAGACAGCACTATAATCCCAATGTGGTGCGCGGCGGGATGCTTTCCCTAAAGCACCAGTACCTTTGCGCGTCATCGCTCACCATTTCGCTGTTTTCATGAAATTTCCTCAACCCATACCCGTGCGCCAGCTGGCCGAGCGCTTTGGGGCGCAAATCATCGGCGACGACAGCCTGTATGCTTACGGCATCAACGAAATACACCGCGTGGAGCCAGGCGATATTGCTTTTTCCGATGCGCCCAAATACTTCCAAAAGACGTTGAATAGTGCCGCTTCGGTGATTTTGCTCAATGCTCCGGCAATCTGCCCACCAGGCAAGGCTATTCTCGTGGTGGATAACCCTTTTGAGGCCTACGACGCACTCATTCGGGAATATCGGCCTTTTGAGCCGTGCACTGCGCCCATCAGCCACCGTGCGCAGATACACCCCACGGCCATTCTGGAGCCGGGCGTGGTGGTGGCCGCTAATGTCGTTATTGGGGCACATACCTACATTCAGGCCAATACGTACATCGGCGAGTACACCATTATCGGCGAGCAGGTGTGCATTGGCCCGAATTGCATCATTGGTAGCGACGCCTTCTATTTCAAAAAACATCCGGATGGCTCTTTCCAAAAATGGCGTTCGGGTGGGCGCGTAGTCATCGAAGACCGAGTGGACATCGGCGCCGGATGCACCATAAACAAAGGTGTAAGTTCGGATACTATTATTGGCGCGGGCTCGAAGCTGGATTGCCAGATTCACATCGGGCACGATACTATCGTGGGCAAAAACTGCCTGTTTGCTGCCCAGGTAGGCATTGGCGGTGAGACGATCATCGAGGACAACGTAGTCCTTTACGGCCAGGTAGGCGTCATTCAGGCCGTGCGCATTGGGAAAGGTGCTGTAGTGCTGGCCGGTTCGGGCGTTTCCAAATCGCTAGAAGGCGGTAAGACGTACTTTGGTGCTCCGGCGGAGGAGGTGCGTGTCAAGTACCGCGAATTGGCCGCCCTGCGTTCGCTGCCCGAGTGGATGCGCGGGCAGCGAACAGCTGCAGAAGAGACATAGACGCCTTATTGCTGCTGCTGTGCCAGTTCGCCCAGCAGTTGCTTGGCCTTCCGGTAGTACGGATGCGTGGCGTCTTTCACTATCTGTTGAAGGATGCGGCGGCTATCGTCTGCATTTGCGAGGTGGAGCAGCGCCAGTGCCCATTGCCATTCGGCTTCGCTTTTGCGCAAGTAGTCCGGCGTATTGGCCGCCGCCTGGAGGTATGGGATGGCTTTAGCGTATGCCTCGCTGGCAAAGAACGCCTCCCCGATGAGGTGTTGGGCTGAGATGTAGTGGTCGTCGCTTTCTGGAATGCGCCGGAGGCGTAGGATGGCCTTAGCGTATTGGCCTTTTTCTAGGGCTAAATAGGCCGAGTCCATGTAGGAAAGTGGCGCCTGTTCGTTTCGGACGACGATGCGCTGAAACCTTGGCCGCTCGGTGTATCGCGTGGCTAAGGCGATGTACCGTTGGTTGGAGCTTTCGGTGTTGGCCTCCTCTGCCGGCATTTCACTCATGGCTGCCTCATCTTCTGTGAGGGCTGGCGCTGTTAGTGGCTCGGTGAGTGGCACTGATTTTTCTGTCTCGACCAGGGCATTATTCGGCTTTTGGGTTGAGGGCCAGGCCAGGTAGAGGATACCTAACAGCAACAAGCTGGCCGCCGCCATCCAGACGGCTTGTTGACGGTACCAAGGGGTAGGTCTGCTCAATGGGTATTGTTCGGCCCAATATCTGAGTTGGGCTCGCAAGTGGTCTTCTACCAACACCTCTAAAGCCTGGTGCTCGCGTTGTTGAGTGGCCAGCTGATCGGCCAGCGCAGGATCGCGCGCTACCTCTGCCTCAAAGGCAGCGCGTTCCTCGGGCGACATCTGGCCCAGCAAGTACCGTTCGATGCGATTATAGGAAAGGGACTCGTTCATTGTCAAAGCTCACGCTCGTTAAAGAATGGGTTATCTTGAATCAGTTTTGCCAATTTTTGCCGGCATTGGAAGACGCGCTGACGGGCGTTGTTTTCATTTCCCAATTTTAATGCCTGCGCGATCTCTTCCATGGAGTAATTTAGCTTGTACAGGTGCAGTAATTCGCGGCAGCGTTCGTCCATCTGGTCTATTACCGCTCGCAAATGCTCTCTTTGCTCTTTTTCTATGGCCCATTTTTCGGGTTCGTCGTAGTCGGGGTGCTGCTTCGAGACGGGGTCGTCGCTGTAAACCAGGCGGCGGACGCTTCGACGGTTGGAGTACCAGCGGCCCCGGCAGATGCCCAGGAAGTAGCTTTTAAGCCCGCCAATTTGTTGATAACGATCGGTGCGGATGTGGTTATCAAACACGATGAACGCTTCCTGTATAGCATCTTCGGCTTCATGTTGCGTGCCGCCCAGCGAACGAATGAGCCGAAGCGCAGCGGTACGCCACCCGGAGTCGGCAAAAAGGTAACGCAGGGTTTCTTCGCGCACCATGCCACCCGCCTTGATTTGCGCAACGATTTGTTCATCGCTGTAGGACCTTTTGAAAAACAGCATACAAGTACAGGGATTCAGGTTAACGTTACGAGGAAAATGGTCGTCAGGTAAAAAAAACTTTATGTTTGGGTGTGAAAAGCACTACGTAGATATCCGCTAAGCACAGAATTTACGCCTAAACTGATGCAAAAATGCGAAAGCAATTCTTACCCATTTGGCTAATAATGTCTTTTTGCGCTTTTAGTAGTAGCGTAATGGGGCAGCCGATGGTTCTCAGTTTTGCTCCTATTCAGGCGGATACTTCCATTCATAATGCGAAGAGGATGGCTGCTCAGGAGCCACAAGTTTGTGCAGAAATGCCCTGGCCTGCCACCTCAGGCGATGTGGTGCAATGGCTTATGGGGCCGATGCCGTGCGAGGAAGCGCTCGAGACGGTAGAGGCCTGTGTGCAGCAAAGGCTTCAAGAAAGCCGGGAAGCGGGTTTAGGGCATGGCTGGCGAAGGGCGCTGGCATATGGAATGATGGGGGTGCTGGCGTTTCGCCAAAAACATTTTGCCGAGGCGTCAGAGTATTTCGATGTTTTCCGGCGGTTGGCAGCCGAGCAGTTTGGCCCAGCGTCGCAAGCTGTTACTAATGCCGAGATATGTCTGGGCAGGGTTGGTTTTATTCAAGGGAATGATGCTCAGGCCATATTTTATTATAGGTCAGCTCTGGCGAATGTCTCTGTGCTAACCTTACAGAGTCATCCGTATTTAGTTCAGGCGTTCACGGACCTGTTAGCCTCCTATGAACGGCAGGCCCATTGGATGGGCGTAAGCCTGTATGCTGGAATGCTCGCGCAGTATGAGCAACACCGCGCTGAAGCGGACACGTTGCGATGGGTGCAAATGTTGATACGTGCCAGCGCGGCCCATGTTCAGCTGGCCAGTGAGCAAGACGCGCATGCACTGCTTCAGCACGCCCAGGCTTTAATGCACGCCCATGGAGAGGCGCTGGCATCTTATCAGGCGGATGCTCTGCTTATCCAGGCGCGCCTCAAGGCAGCTGAGGGGAGGTATAGCGAAGCCATGCACGACGTTCTGAAAGCACAAAAATGGCATGCTGAAAACCCGGAGATATCCTTGGCATCCGTAGCCGAAGCCTGCTTAGTGGCAGCGGAAATAGCCCTCTGGCAGCAGATGTTGGACCTGGCCGAGCGCTGCCTCGACCAATATGAACAAATGCAGAAACGGCATGTTGGTGAGGACTTGCACCTCCTGGCGAAAGCCACTCGGATAAAAGGACAGGTTTGGCGTGGAAAAGGGCGCCACTATGAGGCTATTAAACTCGTAGAAGAGCATCTGGCGATTTTGCAGCGCGCTGACTTTTTGGTGCCGGAGGAAGCCAGCCTTCGCGAACTACTGGCTCAACTTTATGCAGATGAGAATCGCCTGAATGAGGCGGAAAGCCACATCCAGGAAGCCATACGCTGTTATCGAAGGGTCTTTTCAGAGACCCACCCCAGCACACTCAAAGCCTACTTGGTCTTGAGCGAGATATATGCCCGGAAGGGCATTCTGCCCAAAGCAGTCCAATACGCTGACCTGACAATCGCAATCCTTCAAGGGCCTGCCTGTCAGACGTATAACGCACGTGTACTATTGTTGGAGGCGCTACAAAGACGCTCTAAGTATCTATTCCTTCTGTATCAATCCTCTGAAGCAGAGGAATATCTGGCCAAAGCCCACAACACCGTTAAAGAGGGCTATCAGTTAGTTTATCAGCTGCGTCAGTCCGCGCGCACCGTGGAGCAGGTGCTAGCCCTGTCTTCACGCTTAGAGCATTTGACAGAAACGGGCATTGCCATTGCCTATCGGCAGTATGCCTGCAACAACGACAGCCGACACTTGGATGAGGCCTTCGAGGCAGCGCAGCGAAGCCAGGATTTTGTTTGGGGGCCTGCCCAGATTAAGGTTGTCAAGGAGGCAACGGACCCTGTAATACTCAAGAGCAAGCGTCTGTACGCCGCTTGTTTAGAGCAGACCGTCCGATACCAGCGCATGTTGGGCGAAGCAACGCCAGACCATTCGGAAACTCTCCTTCATCAAATGGAAGCCTTGATGAGTACGAATAAGGCCTACTACGGTTTTTTAGATAGTTTGAATTGGAAATATCGGTCGCTTCTCGTCGCCCACAGGCCGGTTGACGCCAACCAGATTGCCGCCAAACTCCGAAAGAAAGAGGCTCTTTTATGCTATTTTGTTGGTCAGGAGGCTATTTATGTTTTCGCACTTACACGCAAGGCGCCGCTCGACGTGATAGAGATACCGCTGGATTTTCCGCTATCGGAGTGGGCAGATGCCATGCGTTCCGCTATCGTCTCCCGCACTGAGCGGATGCAAAGGTTCTACGAGCCGGCCTATGATCTTTATCGCCGCGTGTTCAAGCCCGTGGAACAACGCCTGTCGGGGCGTGTAGAAAGCATAGCCATCGTACCGCATGGAGCGCTTTCCAATGTGCCTTTCGGAGCGCTGTTGGTAACCCCACCCAAGTCCAAGAAAGCACATCAGCCTTGCGATTACAATTATTTGATGAGGCGCTACGCCATTTATTACGCCTATTCGGCAAATCACTGGCTTTCCAGCCGACGGTCTGAGGTGCCATGGCCGGAGCGTTGCGCTTACGTAGTGGCACCGAAGGATGAGCATCTGAAGAAGGGTATGGAAGAGGCTCGAAACGTCGGACGCCTTGTAGGGTGTACGCCGCTGAACGACATACCCAGCAAGGCGCAATTGCTCGACACCTTGCGTAAGGCTCTGCTAATTCATATCGTCGGACACAGTCAGGCCGCCAACGATGCGGTGATTTATTGGAAAGGTGCCCTACAGAACCGCTCAGAGCAGTTGTACGCCTCCGACGTGTTGGCCCTTTCGTTGAGAGCGCGGCTGGTAGGTCTCTCGGCTTGCGAAACCGCTTTACCTGCTTACTATCATCCGTACGGTCTGAGTATGGCAAGGGCCTTTGCTTATGCAGGCGCGGCCTGTGTAACGGGCGCCGATTGGGCCATCGAGGACAACGCCTCCCAAAAAATTATGGAGGACTTTTACGGCCTTCTGCGCAAACGGCGCACGGACAGCAAGGCGCATGCCCTGCAAGAGGCCCAAAGAGATTTTTTAGAGCAGTGTAACAGTCGTACGAGTCATCCTTACTACTGGGCAGGCTTTCGGCTATATGGCGACGCTCGGCCCTTTGAACGGCCGGAGCGGCGCGCTATTCGCCAGATGGCGCGAGCAGTGCGCAAAGGACTTAAGCATATATCTCCTTGACGGCCCCAGACTTTCGCCCGCTGGCAAAGTGAATTTTTTCTTTGCCCTACCTTTGCCCAAAGAAAACAGAGGCACAGGCACCGGATAATGAGGGCTCTGTGCCGTGCCGCTCACCTTTCTCTCGACCTCCACAAGCAGAAAAGCCTTGCGTGCCATCAAAAACGCTCTGAGACGCTGGTACCAGCGTCTGCCCCGCAACGAATCGGGCGATGTCCGCTGGGGGGCTTACGTCCGTCGGTGGTTTGTACGCCTGATGCTCTGGTTTTTGGGCATTACGGTAGGCCTGGTGGTGTTATATCGCTTTGTGCCGGTATTGGTAACACCCCTTATGGTCATTCGCACCATAGAACAGGCTACCGACAGCCAGCGCTTGGTGCGCTGGAAGCACGATTGGGTGTCGTTCGGGGCGCTTTCGCCCAAGTTGCAGTTGGCCGTCGTATGCGCCGAAGACCAGGCCTTCCTGGAACATTGGGGCTTCGACTTTCAGGCTATCGAGAAAGCCATTGAGCACAACCGCAAGAGCCGACGCCTTCGGGGAGCCAGCACCATTAGCCAGCAAACGGCCAAGAATGTTTTCCTGTGGCCGGGCCGCTCCTGGCTGCGCAAGGGCCTGGAGGTGTATTTCACCTTCCTGATAGAAACCCTCTGGAGCAAAGAGCGCATCATGACCGTTTACCTCAACGTCATCGAATTTGGCGACGGCATCTACGGAGCTGAAGCAGCTGCCCGGCATTTCTTCAACAAAAGTGCTGCCCGGCTCACACGTGAAGAAGCCGCACTGCTGGCCGCCGTGTTGCCCAACCCGCTCAAGCGCAACCCGGCGCGGCCCTCTTCACTGGTGCGCAACCGACAGCAGTGGATACTGAGCCAAATGCGGATGTGGGGCGGACGCATTGACTACGATGAACCTAACACCCCGCGCCCCCGATAGTAGCGGCGCTTAGCCCAGACCGGTATGCGACTTTTTTCAACCTTGCTACTCGGCGCTTTACTCCTGATGTTGCCCGCCCATCGGCGCGAAAGTCCGTTGCCGCCCAAGGGCGACTGCGACCCAATGGCCCGGCCCTTCCATGGGTATTCTTTCCTGTTGCCCGAAATCATCAATAAAAACGCTGCCTACGCACCCTTTTTCACCCGCTGGGACGACTACTACGACCGCTACTACTTCCAGCAAGACCACCAGCGCGAGGAAAATATCGCCGAATGGCGCGAGCGTTTCTGCAACATCGCCAAGCTTGAAGACGTGGAAATGGTCGTTTATCAGGCCAACACAAACGACCTGCTAATGCTGCGCGACCTGGCCTTCGCGCGCGCCGAGCCAGAGCAGATACCGTACCCGTTCATCGGCAACACCTTCGCCGAAGTATTGGCCTACAACGGCTGCATCGAGGCCATAGATTACTTGGTCTTTGCCCGCCAGTGCGAACCCTATGTTACCCAGCCCAACGACGGCTGGACGCGCCCGGAACGCAACGTCGAGCTCATGCAGCAACTCATCGAAGAGGGTAAAGAGCGCCTGATGCGCACCTCTTCGCATTTCCTGCGCATGCGCTATGCCTATCAGGTGGTGCGCTTAGCCCACTATGCCGGCCTGTGGCAACAGACGGTGGACCTGTACAACTATCTGCTGCCCAAAATTGACCGCCGGCGCCCCAGCGTGGCCTACTACTGGACGCTGGGCCACCTGGCCGGCGCCCTCCAGCGGCTGGGTAAAACGGCCGAGGCGGCCTATCGTTACTCCATTATCTTTCGTCATTGCCCGTCCAAGCGCATCCAGGCCTTCCGAAGTTTCTATTTGAAAGATGAAAACGATTGGAAAGCCGCCCTACGCCTTTGCCGCAACGACACCGAACGCGCAACGCTGCGCCTGCTTAAGGCCGCCAAAAACCGGCCCTTTGCCGTGGCAGACCTGGAAGCCATCTATCGCCTCGAACCGCAAAGCCCACACTTAGAGCTCATGCTCGTAGGCATGACACAGGAACTGGAGCGCATCTTCCTCTACACAGCCACAACACGCAAGAGAAGAGGTGGTCCTGTTCTGCGCGAGCCATATGACAATGCTGCCCGGCGTCTGATTGATTTGCAACGAGCCACCCGCCGCATCGCCCGCGAGGGTAAGACGCCTAAACCCCAACTGTGGCAGGCCATGACCGGCTATCTGGAACTCTTGGCCAACGACCCCGTGGCCGCCGATACCACCTTCAAGCGCACGCTAGAACGCCTGACCCGCGACAAATACGACCAGACCTTGAAGCGCCAGATAGAAGTATGGCAACTGCTGAGCCAGCTGCTAAAACTCGACGGCAAAACGGAAGCAACAGATAAAGTGTACTTCGACCTGCGTAATGAGAAACTCTTCCGCGAGATACCGGCTTTCGACCCTTTCGCACGCGACCTGCTGGGCGATCGCTACGCCGCCCAACGGCATCTGGGCAAAGCCGTCGTCGTTGCTTATGGCCCCAACGCCATTCTGTACAACCCTAAATTGGACGAACTCGACGACCTCATCCGACTGGCGCGCAGCGACACCAGCGTCTTTCTGTTCAAACTCATGCCTGGCGACACCAGTATGGAACAAATGCTATCCCGATTGCTCGAAATCAAGGGCGCCTACCTGCTCGGACAGGGACAGCCCGAAGCCGCCCTTGCCGTATTGCAGCAAATACCCCCTACCCAACGGCTTTATATGGAGCAGTTCAGCCCATTCAAAGAATTTTTTGATGAAAAAATCCACCGCCCCGTAACCGACACCCTACTTTTAAACCGCATCGAAATTGCTGAAAAAATTATTGAGTACGAACAACGCGCCAAAGCAGCCTTAGCCATGAACGAACCGGTGGCAGCCTGGTACTTTTATTTAGTCGGACTGGCCTACTACAACATGTCCTACTTCGGTCATGCCTGGGCGGTTACGGATTTCTACCGCAGTGGCTACAACTGGAACCGACTGGCGCAAGGGCCGGTCTTTCCGTTGCGCGGCAGCCCCAGCGGCAATCGGGAAAATACCGACGTGAGCCTGGCACTCTACTACTTCGAGCGGGCGTTGGCCGAAGCGCGCAATCCCGAGTTGGCTGCCCGTGCTGCCTTTATGGCCGCCCGCTGCCAGCAAAAACAGTGGTTCGCCCACCCCGATTGCCGCTACCGACCCGGCAGCAGAATGGTGCCCCAGCTGCCAGAGGCGTACAGCGGTTATTACAAACGCCTGAAGCGCTACGAAAAGACGGCCTCGTACCAGAGGATCGTCGAAGAATGCCGCTGGCTGCCCTATTACCAGTGAGCGTTTGTCGGCTTTGCGTCGGAAAAATCCTTTTAACGCCAGCATTGTTCCGAGCAGGCTCCCTTTTTGCAGGGGCGAATGCCTACCTTTGCGCGGTTTTAAAAAAAGCAGCGTCTGCTGCCCGTTTTTTCATTAAAAACAACAACTATCCTATCTTCATGCCTTACTTATTCACCTCCGAGTCGGTGTCGGAAGGACACCCCGATAAAATTGCCGACCAGATCAGCGACGCCATACTGGATGAGTTTTTGCGCCTCGACCCAGACTCCAAAGTGGCCTGTGAAACGCTGGTAACCACGGGGTTAGTCGTCGTGGCCGGCGAGGTGCGTTCACGTGCTTATGTGGACGTACAGGAAGTGGCACGCCGTACCATTCAGCGCATTGGCTACACGCGCGCTGAGTACCAGTTTGAAGCTCAGAGTTGCGGCATCATCAGCGCTCTTCATGAACAAAGCCCCGATATTGCTCAGGGCGTGGACGTCGGCCGCAGCGAAGAGGAGCAGGGTGCCGGCGACCAGGGCATGATGTTCGGATATGCTACCAACGAAACCGATAATTACATGCCGCTGGCACTGGAACTGTCGCACCAGCTGCTGCTCAACCTCTCCGAAATACGCCACGAAGGCAAGCAGATGAAGTACCTGCGCCCCGACGCCAAAAGCCAGGTAACGGTGGAATACAGCGACCGCCACACACCGCGCCGCATTGACACCATCGTGCTCAGCACCCAGCACGACGATAACGTCAGCCAGGAGCGCATCGCGCGCGACATCCAGCGTATCCTCATCCCGCGAGTCAAGAAGCGCCTGCCCGCACGTCTGCAGCGGCTCTTCACCAAAGACATTCGTTACTTCATTAACCCAACGGGCAAATTCGTCATCGGCGGTCCGCACGGCGACACGGGCCTGACGGGCCGCAAAATCATTGTGGACACTTACGGCGGCAAAGGCGCGCACGGCGGCGGCGCCTTCAGCGGCAAAGACCCCTCCAAGGTGGACCGTTCGGCCGCATACGCCATGCGCTATATCGCCAAAAACCTCGTCGCCGCTGGCCTGTGCGACCAGGCGCTGGTGCAGGTGGCCTACGCCATCGGTGTGGCCCAACCCGTTGGCCTCTATGTCAACACCTACGGAACCTGCCGCGTCAGAGGCCTCAGCGATGGCGAAATTGCGCGCCGCCTGCTGGACCTCTTCGACTTGCGCCCGGCGGCTATCGTCAAAAAACTGGGACTGAAAAACCCTATCTTCTCCGAAACGGCAGCCTATGGCCACTTTGGCCGCCCCCCCCAGAAAAAAACGGTGCTCTTTGGCGAAAACGGTCAGACCACACCGCGTGAAGTGGAAACCTTCACCTGGGAAAAATTAGACGCCGTGGACGACATCCGCCGTGTCTTCGGTCTTTGAACAAATGCTGAAAAACTCATTACTGCTCTGTCTGTGCTGGGCCGTCGCAGTGTCGCTGTCGGCCCAATCGCTCTACATGCCGCGCAACCTCCGGCGCGCCTATGAGAAGCAAACACGCTCTTGGGATGGCCGCCCGGGGCCAAAGTATTGGCAAAATCGCGCCGAATACCGCATCGAAGCGGCGCTCTCCCTGCCGGAACGCCAGGTGCGGGGGCAGGCCGACATTCGGTATTTCAACTACAGCCCGGACACGCTAAAGGTCATTCGCCTCAAACTGGCGCACGACCTGTACCGTAAGAATGCACCGCGGGCTTACGACCTCAATCCGAAGGCCATCACGGATGAAGGTGTCGAGGTAATCGAGTTGCGCCTCAACGGTATTGCCGTTGAGAAAAGCCGCTGGCGGCGCTTTGCCACTTTCCTGGATGTCCCCCTTGAGGAAGATCAACTGCCCGGTCAGGTACTGGATTTATCTATTACCTGGCGCTTCGAGGTGCCGCCTGCCGCCGGTGCCCCGCGCGAAGGGGTGTACGACTCCACCACGTGGTTTGTACCCTACTGGTACCCGCAGGTGGCCGTTTATGACGACTTGCGCGGCTGGGCCGACGCCCCCTACACGGGTCTGCAGGAGATGTACAACGACTTCGCCGATTATCAAGTGCGCATTACCGCACCGGCCTACGTCATGGTGTGGGCTACTGGTATATGGCAGAACCCGCAGGAAATACTGCAGGAAGAGCTCTACCAGCGCTATCAGCGCGCCCAAACGGCAGACTCGGTGCTGGCCATTTTTTCCAAAGAAGACTATAGCAGTAAGGCGCGGTTTTTCCGCTCGACGGATACGCACACCTTCGAGTTTCGGGCCGAAAACGTGCCGGATTTCGCCTTCGCCACCAGCAGTTACTACCTGTGGGATGGCACCTCAACGGTCGTTGACCCGACAACAGGACGCCGGGCCTTCGTGAGCGCTGCTTACAAGCCGCAATCACTTGACTTCAGGCGCGTTTGTCGGGCAGCTGCCGACGCCCTGCACCTCATGTCGCGCTGGTTGCCCGGATACCCGTATCCATATCCCACCATGACGGTCTTCAATGGTAGCGGCGGCATGGAGTTCCCCATGATGTGTAACAACGGCAGCACCTACCCCGGCAGCCCTGTAGGGCTGACGGTACACGAAACGGCGCACACGTACTTCCCCTTCCTGATGGGCATCAACGAACAAGACTACGCCTGGATGGACGAAGGCTGGGCGGCTTTCCTAGACGTGCTCGTTACGGACTCCTTAGAGGGCAAAGCCACCGGCCGCCTGCGCAACTACCCCGACTTTGCCGGCACCGACGCCGACATGCCGCCCATGGTGCCGTCGCGGCATTTAGCCAGCCCAGCCTACCGCGTGGCGGCGTACAACCGACCACAGGCGGCCTATTTCGCGCTCTACCAGATGCTGGGCTATGAGCGCTTCCACCGCTGCATGACCACCTACATTGAGCGCTGGCAAGGTAAACACCCGCAACCCTTTGACTTCTTTTTTACCTGGAACGAAGCCGCCGGCGAAAATCTGGACTGGTTCTGGAAACCCTGGTTCTTCGACTGGGGCTACCCAGACCTGTCGGTAGCGGGTGTTACGAAAAAAGGCGTAATCATTGAAAACACCGGCACAATGCCGCAAACCATCAGCGGCACAATTACCTACGCCGACGGAAGTAAGCAAACCTTCTGGTACACCGCCGACGTATGGAAAAACGGGCGCCGTACCTTTGTTGTGCCGCTCCACAAGCGCCTTGCCGTTCGGCAGGTGCAGCTGGGCCATCCACAGGTATCCGATGCCGACGCCAGCAACAACGCATGGCCGCGTTAATCCCGCATAGTTTTGCTTTGCCCACCAGACGCCTCGCCCGCACATGAGAAGCACTCCAGCCTTCATTCCTGCTTACCAGGCATTTGCCCGTGCAGGGCGGCTATTGGCCGCCGAGGTAGTACTGTGCTTTTTCGGCGCAATGCCACTGCGAGCACAGCAGACTTTTGTTTTTTCTTTAGATGGAAAAACTTATCGGGTAGAGGCGAGTTGGAATGTCAAGCATGCCGGCAGCACGTACGCCAACACCACAGCACACACGCTGGATTTTTCCAAAGGCAACGCCTTTGATCTGGAAGTGCAATTCCGCTTCCTCGACGATACGCCGCCTCCGGAAGTGGAGCTGCTTTCAGGCTTTCAGTATCGCCATAGCGGCAGCACATTGGCTCCAACCGAAGGAGAGAAGCGTGCGCGCGGCTTGCGGCACTTTCAGCGCTTTCAGGCCGTAGGTGGCGGCAACGCCACGCTGACCCTGACGCCCAGAGTCTGGCGCCGCACGCCAGAAGGCAGTGTGGAAATCCTGACTTCCGGCATTTCCACTACGCTGAGTTTTGCACCTGCTGCAGCGCCAACTACGCCCACAGCCGCTGTGCCCACGGCCACCACCGACACCACAGCCCGCCCATCAACACCACAGCCGCCCCCACTACTACAAGGACCGCCGCTAACAGCTGCCCAAAAAGCTGAAAACGAAGCCTATGCAAAAGCCGTCAGTATCCCCGACTCAGCCCAACGCATACGGGCCATGATTGATTTCGTAGACCAATACCGCGCCGCTAATCCGCCTTCGCCCAACGTGCAAAAGGCCCTGCGCGAAGTACCGCTGAGCGCCAGCCTGCCGCAACCACAAGCGCCCGGCCAGGTGTCGTATGTGCTCGACTACGCCATCAGGCCCGTCATTGACTCTGCCCAGGCCAACCGCTGGCGTTGGGAATTGAAAAATATCGCCCCCGGTCGCTTCCAACTTAACCTGAGCGCACTGACCGATACCGTAACCACCTTCGCCCTCGCCGACGTGGGTAAAACCGCACCCTTCGACCGCCCCCGCTTCCTGCAGCCGTTTGAAAAAGTGCAAGTAGCGCTCATAAGCCAGACCCCGGCTGACTTCACGCTCCGCCTCGTGGGCGGAACACCACCGTTTATGGTCTATCTGCTCCAGGACCGCGTAACACGCATGCGCTACATGATCTCTCAAACGGATACCACCATCACTCTGAGCAAAGCCGCCTGTACCGTCTGCCAGGATGGCTCTCACACGCTGGAAGTCTATACCGGCGACTTCAGCACGCTGCTCCTGCGCGAAATGGATGCTATCCAGATAGACCGCCCCAACCGCCTGCCACTCATCGTGGCGCTGAGCGTCACTCTGTTCCTGCTCATCGTCTTCCACAAGTCCATCGGCCAATGGTGGCGCCATTACCGGTACCGGCGCAAACTGCGCGAAATCGAGGCCTGGGAGCGCATCATCGAGGAGGAGATGAAACGGCGGAAAAAAACGTGAGCCGGGTGTGCGCGATACTAGTCTTGTCAGAGGTCTTTGAGTACCTCCAAAGCAGTGAGAGGTGGAATGGTATGCGCAATACCCCTCGGCGCTCTCCAATACATACATGTGGGTGCTCGAACTGCGCGACGTACGCGACGACGGCCAGGCCCTCAGCGAAGTGTCGCGCGGAGAAGTAGTGTTGCTGCAATAAAGCCTGAGGGCTCCACGCTTTTGCTCCGTTGAAACTTCCGCCCGGGCAGACTCTGTTTTCGCTCTTGCGAAGTTGTGGCCTTGCCAATCTCCACTTCTCGGGCCCGGCCCCGATGACAGGGTAAAAAAAACTGCGCCGCCTCGGAGGAGGGGGCGCAGAGGAGGTGGGTTTTTCGTTCAAGGGGAAGCCAAACAAGTTTGGCGGTTACTGTGGCCAAACAAGTTTGGCGGTTACTTGAGGTACCACATTTTGGTGTTGATGTTGTCTGGCCCCTGGCGGTTGACGGCGGCAGCGCGGTTTTCGGCGTTGAGGGCCTGTTCGATGATGGGATAGATGAAGCGCACTGGGATGAGGCCGTTGTTCTGGTTGCTCACAGCGGGCTCCAGTTTGGGGATGCCGGTGCGGCGCCAGTCAAACCAGGCTTCCATGCCCTGGAAGAAAAGGGAGACCCACTTCTGATAACCGATTTTCTCCAATTTTTCCTGGTTGGTGCCCGTGAGGGCGATAGCGGGCTGGGTAAAAAAGTCGGCAGCAGGTGTCAGTCCGTAGAAGCTGTAAGAGGCCTCAACGCCTTTTTTGTAGAAATCTTCGGCATTGCCGCTGATGAGGCCCTTTTGGGCGGCTTCGGCTAGGCAGAATTGCAGTTCGGCGTAAGACATAATAAAGCCTTTAGCGATGCTGATGCCTTTGGGCGAGATGGCTTGTTCGTAGTAGAGATCAGAGATTTGCGAGTGGTTTTGCTGGCCACCGAGGTAGGTTTGGGCCGTTACGTCGTCCATGCCGTTAGGGATGCCGCGGATGATGGCGGAGTCTTTGCCGATGGAGGCAGGAGTGGGTCGGAAGAAGATGTTGATGCGCGGGTCGTTGGTCGCTTTTAAGTAGTCCACGAGCGTTTTGCTGGCGCGGAATTCGTTGAACGAGCCGATGCGCGTGGTGTGTAGCGGGAACTGGTCGGGGCTGGTAGCGCGGAAGGTGTATGCACCGTGGTCGCTGTTGCTGGTGAAGATGGGGTACTGGGCGGGGTTGTCCACGATACTGCGCAGGTCGGCGCCCACGTCGCGCTTGCGCGAGATGCGTAAGAGGTAGCGGATTCGCAGCGAGTTGGCCAATTTTTTCCAGTTGTTCAGGTTGCCGTTGTAGATGATGTCGCCGCTGACGGACTCTGCAGAGGTGCCAATAATTTCGCTGGCGCGCTTGAGGTCGGCCAAAATGCCGTTGTAAATGGCCTCTTGCGTGTCGTATTTGGGGTAGTAAACGCCTTCTTTGCCCTGAATGGCTTCGGAATAGGGTACGTCGCCGTAAGCGTCGGTGATGAGGGAGAAGATCCAGGCGCGCAGAATGAGGGCGACGGCTTCGTAGTTTTTCTCACCATTGGCTACGGCCGAGCGGCGGATGTTTTCGACGTCGCGCAGTTTGGAATATCCGGCGTTCCAAATGGCGTTGAGTTCGCCCCACAAGTAGCGGTCTTCATTGACGAACTGGTTTTTGGCTGTGTGCTGAATGACGATATTGCCGATGCCCCAGGTTTCGCCCAGTAGGGTATTGATCACGTCGCGCTGAATGGCGGGCAGCAGCAAGCCGGACGTTACAGAGGTAGGGGCATTGGGGTTGGTGTTGACTTGCTCGAAGTCTTTGGTGCAGCCGCTCCAGAAGAAGAGCCCTGCAACAAGTATGGCAATGGCTGAAATCTTTTTCATAATTGCAAGAGAGTGAATGTGAAATAAGGGCATGCCTGCCCTTTGGCAGCGACGTAAACAGCCGCTGCCAAAGGAGCGATGGCGTGTTTTAGAAATTTAAGTTCAGGTTGAAGCCCCAGCTGCGGGCGCTCGGGATGGCGACGGACTCGACACCCGGGATTACCGTGCTGCCAGCGGTGGAGGAAGTCTCCGGGTCAATGTGCGGCACTTTCGTCCACAGGGCGAGGTTGCGACCGACGAGGGCAATGCTGGCGTTCTGAATGCGCGCTTTTTGCGTCCATTTGCGCGGCAGGTTGATGCCGAGTTGTACTTCGCGCAGCTTTATAAAGGAAGCATCGTACACCATGCCCTCAATGAGGCGGCGGCCCAGCGTGATGGTGGTGTGCCATTCGCGGGCAGAGAGTTTGACATCATTCTCTTTGTAGCCCGTGATTTTGCCTTCGCCATCGCGGATGGGTATGACGCCGTCGCCGATGACGCCATTGCCGGGTTTGCTCAGGTCGTAGCCGTCGGCGCGGCCTTCGAGCGTTTCGATGATCATACCGCCTTCACGACCTACGGTTTGCGTATGGGAATAAACCTGGCCACCTTTTCGAATATCAAACAGGAAGTTGAAGTACAGGGACTTATAGCGGAAGCTGTTGTTGATGCCCATGAGCCAGTCTGGGTTGTAGTTGCCCAGCTTGATGCGCTCGGTGGTAGCCAGAGGCTTGCCGTTGGTGCCGTAAACGATGCGACCGACGTTTTGGCCGGTCGGGTCGTAGTAGGGGCTGTTCGGGTCGCTGCTGACGCGCACGTAGCCGATACCGTACATGTCACCCATGCGCTCACCTACACGGGCTTCTACAGTTACGTAGCGGCTGGCCATGACGTAGTTTTTGATTTCCTGGCCAGAGATCGGGTCAGTGTACAGGCGCTTTACCTCACTGTAGTTGCGCGACCAGTTGATGTCGGCGTTCCACTCGAAGCCACTCTGTGTGCGCAGCGGCACTAAGCGGAGCATCACCTCTAAGCCGCGATTATTAATCAGACCGGCATTGATAAGGCGAGCACTGTAACCGGTAGTGATGGACAGCGGCACACCTAAGATCTGATTTTCCGAATTGGTGTTGTAATAAGTAACATCCAGCCCCAGGCGATTGCGGAAGAAGCGCAGGTCAATACCTGCTTCAAACGACTTGGAGATCTCAGGCTTCAAGCCAGAGTTCGGAATCTGGCCGCCCTCGGCATACGCAGGCTGCCCTTGAACGGGCACCTGAGCAAAGTACACGGCTTGCAACTGATAAGGGTCGGTGTCGTTACCCACCTGAGCATAGCCCAGGCGCACTTTGCCGAACGACAGGGCGCCGTTGGGGTCCATGCCCAATATGTCGGTAAACACGGCGCTGGCATTAGCCGAGTAGTAGAAATAGCTGTTGTTGTCTTTGGGCAGCGTGCTCGACCAATCGTTGCGGCCCGAAACGTCTAAATACAGGTAGCGGTTGAAGGCCAGCTGTGCCGTAGCATAGAGGCTGTTGATGCGGCGCTCAGAGCGGAAGGCGTTGGACAGGAGCGCTACGCGGCTGTTGTTGAGCGAATAAACACCCGGTACGGCCAATTGCGGCGCCGTTACGTCCGTCTGGTTCAGCTTCTGCACCATCTGGTTGCCGCCGAAGGAGACGCCCAACTCGAACAGGTCGCTCAGCGGGCGGTTCCAGCTGAGCAGGAAGTCGGTGTTGCGTTCGCTGAAGCGGATTTTCTCTTCGCGGTAATTGCCCAGTGGAAAGCGCTGGGTGGAGTAGGCGCGGCGTCGAGCGCGGAACTCATCGCTGACGTCGGTGCCCGAGCGGAGCATCAAGTTTAGTTCCGGTGTGAGGCGGAAGTTGATCGAAGCGTTGCCGTACAGGCGGTTGATGTCCTGGCTGTTGGTGTTTTCGTAGAGGTTGAAGTAGGGGTTGTCGTGGTAGTTGTAGTTGAAGTTGAACTGGTTCAGCCCTTCGCGGCCGCGCTGCCAGTAGTCGCGCATGGCGGCTATGTCAACACTGCGCGGGAGCCAGCAATTGAACAAGTACATGATGTTCTCAGTACCGTAGCTGAGGTTAGGCCGGTTACCGCTGTTGCTGTTCAGGTAATTGGCGTTGATGGTAGCCGTCATCCAGGCGGTGAGGTTGTAGCTGCTGGAGAAGGCGATAATGTTGCGCTTTAGGTCGGTGTTGGGCACGAAGCCTTTCTGGTTCAGGTTGGTGAACGACAGGCGGAAGTTGCCCAAATCGTTGCTGCCAGTAAGGGCGATGTTGTTAGTCAAGGTGTTCCCGGTCTCGAAGAAGTCGCGAACGTTGTTAGGGCGTGCGATGAAGGGCGTGGGCTGGATTTCGCCGCGAATGGCCAACTGGCGAGGGAGGTCCACCGGAGCGATGACGCTGAAGAGGTTGCCTACGTCGCCGCCTCGGAAGCCGTTGGTGGTTGGGCCGTCGAACTGTTTGATGGGTTGGCCTTCCATTTTAGGCCCCCAGCTTTCGTCCACGCCGTCGCGCAGACCGCCGCCGTTGCCGTCTTTGAATTCAAATTCACCGTTGAGGCCCTGCCCATAAACGTTCTGGTAATCGGGCAGGCGCAGCGGCGACTCGAAGGAGGTGGTGCTGTTGACCGATACACCGATACCGCGGCTGCCGCGGCCCGTTTTCGTTTTGATAACAATAACACCGTTGTTGGCGCGCGAGCCGTATAGGGCGGCAGCGCTGGGGCCTTTGAGCACAGTGATGGACTCAATGTCGTCCGGGTTAACGAAGCCCGCGCCGTTGCCGTAATCCACTTCCTGGTTGCTACGGCCCGAGTTGCCAAAGAACTGGTTGGCAATGGGCACGCCATCCACGACAAACAGCGGCTGGTTGTTGTTGATGTTGAGCGAGCGCTCGCCGCGAATGGTGATACGGGCGCTGCTGCCGATGCCCGACGGGTTGCCTACCACCTGAACGCCAGCCATGCGCCCAGCCAGCGAGCTGACGATGTTTGTCTCGCGGGCACGGGTCAGGTCATCGCCCTTAACTTCTTGCACGGCGTAGCCTAAGGCCTTCTTTTCGCGCTCGATGCCCAGAGCAGTTACCGTTACCTGGCGCAGGCCCACAGCGTCGTCGCGCAACAGAATCTCCATTTCACCGCCCGATACGGGCACCTCTTGCGGCAAATAGCCGACATAGGACACCACCAGGACGGCGTTTGCATCCTTAACGAGGAGGCGGAAGGTGCCATCCGCGCCCGAAACAGTGCCGTTACGCGTGCCCTTTTCCTGAATGTTGGCGCCGATGATGGGCTCCTGCGTGTTCGCATCGCGAACAATACCCGTTACCGGCGTCTGGCCGCTCACAGCAGCGAGGGTGAAAAACCAGCTGAGCGCGCACAAAACGAGCGACGCGCTCAACTTTCGGAATGAAAGTTGGTTGTACATCATACAATAGCATTTTTAGTTAAGTGCCTGACCGCGCGCAAAGCCCCACTTTGCCGCGGTCTTTTTGTTTTGTTCGCCGCAAAGGTTAGCCGCATTCCTGTACGCCATTTCGCCAGTGGCTTTACGTATTGGTAAAATTTGGGTTAAGCCAGAATTTCATTTTTCGACTACAAGGGCAAAAAGTGCTTACTGCCGGCAGATAGGCCTCGGTCTTTACATTTGTTCACGGTTTCTTAAACTGCGCTTTACGGCTGTTGTGTCTTTGATGCGTCTATGTTTGCCGCCAAAGCCTAAGCAAACATGAACCGCGTTCTGGTGCTGACTCTTTGCCTATTCTTAACTCAAAATAAAGGTGTAGCTCAGCCTGCCTTCTCCCTCTGGCAGGAGGGCTGGCTGGATATCCACCACATTAGTACGGGGCGCGGAAATGCCGCCTTTTGTGTGCTGCCGGATGGAACGACGCTGCTTATTGATGCCGGCGAAACCTCTGAACGGCACCCGCGCACGCGCTCGCCGCGGCAAAGCCTGTTGCGGCCGGATACAACGCGCACCGCTGGCGAATGGCTGGTTGACTACATCCGACAGTTTCACCCCAAAGGCGACAAGGGGGCACTAGACTATGCGGTCATAACTCACTTCCACGACGACCACTTCGGAGAGTGGGACGCCGGCTGCCCACCTTCGCACACGGGCGCATACTGCCGCACGGGCATCACAACCGTGGGGGATATAATCCCTATCCGGAACCTGCTCGACCGCGGCTGGCTTTTCCCTACCGACCTGCGCAGCCCAGCCTTTTCGGAAGAGAACAAAGACGATACCTATCACATCGTACAAACCCTGCGCGAATACTGGGCCTTCATCCGATACCACCAGGGCAAAAATCGCCTGCGCTACGACAGCATTTGCCCGGGCGCACGCGACCAGATTGCCCTCCAGTATCGTCCGCTGATATATCCCGACTTTCAGGTGCGTAACATTGCTGCCAGTGGCCGCATCTGGACGGGCTATGCCGATGGCAGCTACCTGACGCTCTACCCAGCCGGTCATTATCCGGGCGAAAACCCGCTAAGCGTATGCTTGAAAATCACTTATGGCCCATTTGATTACTTCACTGGTGGCGACATACCCGGTTTAACGGACTGGGGCGAGACCGACCTGAACAGCCCGGAGGCTCACATAGGGCCCGTGGTAGGTTCAGTAGATGTGGCTACGCTCAACCACCACGGCTACCGCGACGCCCTGAGCGCTTATTTTGTTCGCTGCTTGCGGCCACGTGTGTGGATTAACCAAGCGTGGTCGTCTGACCATCCGGTACTCGACGTGCTGGCCCGCCTGCATTCGAGGCGTCTGTACCCAGGCGAGCGCGACCTCTTCGCCACCGACATAGTGGAGGCTAACCGCAACGTCATCGGCGCTGACGTCGTCGAGCGCTCCTTCCGGGCCCAACACGGGCACATCGTCGTGCGCGTGGAACCGAGTGGCCGGCGCTATTGGGTTTATGTGCTCAACGACTTTTCGCGCCAACGCGAACCGCTGGCCGTATTTGGGCCATACGAGTCCCGATGAGCGCCTCTGACCACAAGGGCACGAAAGGGTTTGGGTATGAGGCCACAAAAACTGTTTTTCAAACTCGCTTTTTCACTTTTAACTCATGAAAAAACATCTATTCTCCCTCGTGTTCTTCAGCCTGGCGGCATGGGTGGCCTTTGGGCAGGCGCCTGCGAAAGTTGAAAACCTGATTGTCATCACCTTAGACGGCTTGCGCTGGCAGGAGGTGTTCTACGGCGTGGATACGGCACTGGCTGCTGACCCGGCTTTTAATCACGGCGAGCAGAAACAGATTTTAGACGCCTATTGGGCCGACGATTTGCAAGAACGCCGCCGCAAGCTGATGCCTTTCCTGTGGACGGTCATCGCTAAAGAGGGCCAGATCTATGGGAACCGCCGCTATGGCAATCGGGTGGACAACGTCAACCCGTACTGGTTTTCCTATCCGGGATACAGCGAGATTTTTTGCGGCTATGTGGATACGGCTATCAACACGAACAGCTATCCGCCTAACCCGCACGTCAACGTGCTGGAGTACATCCACCAGCAGCCGGGCTTTCGGGGCAGGGTGGCGGCTTTTTGCGCCTGGGACGCCTTCGACCGCATCCTCAACGAACAGCGCGCGGGCTTTCCGGTGGTCTCGGGGCCCGACTCCTGCGGCGGTAGCAAGCCCACGCCCCGCGAACGGCTGCTCAACGACATGAAGCGCGACTGCTTTTCGCCCTTCGGCGTATCGGAACAGCTCGACGTGTTTACACATTACGCCGCCTTAGAGTACCTGAGAGACAAGAACCCTCGCGTGCTATACGTGGGTTACGGCGAAACGGATGAATGGGGCCACGCCGGCCGCTACCGTTTCTACCTCGACGCGGCGCACCAAACCGATCAGTGGATCCGAGACCTGTGGAACTGGGTGCAGGCACACCCCAAATACCGCAACAAAACAGGCCTGTTTATCACCGTGGACCACGGCCGGGGCGATGCCGTTAAATCTGAATGGACCAGCCACGGCCAGCGCGTGTCGGACTCTCACGAGACATGGTTTGCTCTCCTCGGCCCAGGTGTGCCTCCCAAAGGCGAGGTGAAAATGCCGGGACAGGTCTATCAAACCCAGTATGCCCAGACGCTGGCCGAATGGCTTGGCCTGCGCTATCAACCCAAACACCCGGTGGGCGAAAGCCTCTGGCCCATCCTCCGAAAATAAGCTGACTCATGTACCAACTCGTCGTCTTCGATATGGCCGGCACTACCGTGCACGACCGCGACTTTGTGCATCAGGCGCTTATTGCTGCCATGCAGGCCTTTGGTTTTCAGTTGGAGCGCTCAGAAGCTAACGCTGTTATGGGATATCCTAAGCCTCTGGCTATCCGGCAAATGTTGGAGCGTCGCGGTGCCGATATCGCTCTTACAGAACCTATCCACCAGCGGTTTTTGGAGGAAATGGTCCGCTTCTATGCTACTGATCCGGCGGTAAAGCCGGCCGATTTTGCGGAGGAAACCCTGCTGCGCCTGCGCGCTGCGGGCATTCAGGTGGCCCTAAACACGGGCTTTAGCCGCGATATCGCCCACACCATCATCCGGCGGCTGGGCTGGGAAGACCGCCTCGATGCCTGGGTGGCCAGCGACATGGTGGAGCAGGGGCGTCCTTATCCGCATATGATTCGCTACCTGATGCAACAAACGGGGGTAACTAACCCCGCTGCTGTGGCCAAAGTAGGCGACACACCGGTGGACATTGAGGAGGGCCGCAATGCCCGTGTAGGTCTGGTGTTGGCCGTAACCAATGGCGCTTACACTGCCGAAGATCTGGCGCCTCATCAGCCCGATCGCTTAGTTGCTGACTTGCGCGAGGCCATGGCGTATCTGCTTCCATCTGCATGAGCCGGAGCATTCTGACGCATCGCATCACCTGGCAGGCGGCGCTGGCGGCCTTTGCGGTCTATTCGTGTATGTATGCCTTTCGCAAACCCTATGCCGCTGCCACGTTCGATGGGCTGACATGGCTGGGGCTTTCCTACAAAGTCTGGTTGGTCATGGCTCAGACGTGCGGCTATGCCCTGAGCAAGTTCTATGGCATCCGCTTCATTGCTGCCATGCCGCCCGTTGGGCGCAAGCGCCTGATTTTATTGTTTATTGGCGCGGCCTGGATGGCATTGCTGGGCTTTGCCCTAGCGCCTCGGCCGTTCGACATTGTTTTCCTTTTCCTCAACGGTATTCCGCTAGGGTTGGTTTTCGGGGTGGTGTTCAGCTATTTGGAAGGCCGGCGGGGCACTGAGTTTTTGGGCGCTGTGTTGGCCTCGACATTTGTGTTTTCGTCGGGTGCGGTCAAGTCGGTAGGCAAATGGCTATTGCTGGAATGGCAGATGCCGGAGCACTGGATGCCGTTTGCGGCGGGCGCTTTGTTTATTGTTCCGCTGCTCGCAGCTGCTGAAGCACTGGAGCACACACCCGCCCCCGACGCTGCCGACCAGCAAGCGCGAACGAAGCGGCAGCCTATGGGCGGTGCCGAACGGCGGGCATTTTTACAGCACTTCGGCCCAGGTATCGTCCTGCTTGTGGCCGTGTACATCCTGCTTACGCTCATTCGCGACGTGCGCGACAACTTCGCCGCCGAAATTTGGAGCGAGTTGGGCTATGGGCAGCAAGCAGCCATCTTCACCACCACTGAAGTGCCGGTAGCGCTGTTAGTTCTGTTACTGATGAGCCAGCTGATCTGGGTAACCGACAACCGCCAGGCGCTGTGGTTCAACCATATCTTCATCATCGGAGGTTTGTTGGTGGCTGCAGGAGCGACCTTAGCCTTTCGCGCCGGCTCGTTGGGGCCGTTAGCGTGGTTTGCTGCCACAGGGTTGGGGCTTTACCTGAGCTACGTCCCATTCAACGGCCTGCTCTTCGACCGCCTGCTGGCCACCTTCGGCGTGGCAGGCAACGTGGGCTTTGTGATGTACATTGCCGACGCCTTTGGCTATCTGGGTAGCGTCTCAGTTCTGTTTATGAAAGAATTAACGCAAGTGGGGTGGTCGTGGAACACCTTTTTTCAAAATGGACTCCTGATCGTAGCCATCCTGGGTAGCGCGCTGATGACTGGGGCGTGGGCGTTTTTTGCTCGCCAACACGCCATAGCGCACGCACCGCAAGGCGCTAAGGGGCACGTAGAGGTCTAGAGCGGGCACCTTTGTACCTGGAGTCGTTTTGCTGAAATATCGAAAAAACGTTCAGGAAGATATGTCTAAATCGCAAGCCCTTGTTGTAGGTGCCGGCATTGTAGGGCTGGCTGTGGCACGCGCACTGGCCGAACGCGGCAGTAGGGTAGTGGTGGTCGAGCGTTCGCCCCGGGCAGTGGGGGCGTCCATTCGCAATTTTGGCATGGTGTGGCCCATCGGCCAGTCGGCTGGTCCGTTGTACGAGCGCGCCCTGCGCAGCCGGGCTATTTGGAAGCAGTTCCTGGGGGAGGCCGGCCTCTGGTACCAGGAGACTGGCTCGTTGCTGGTGGCCCGCTACCCGGAGGAAATGGCTGTTCTGGAGGAGTTTATGCAAATGGATGGACGAGCTTCGGTGCGTTTGTGTACGCCGGCGGAGGCAGCGGAGAAGTCGCCTGCCGTACGGCCCAACGGCCTGCTGGGTGGCCTGTGGAGTGCCGACGAGCTCATTGTTGACCCTCGCGAAGCCATCGCCGCCCTGCCCAAATGGTTAGAGGAGCGCTACGGAGTGCGGTTCCACTTTGGCATGGCGGTTACCTATATCGAGCATCCGTACGTATGGGCTGGCCGGTTGCGCTGGGAAGCCGACCTCATTTACGTGTGCAGCGGTGCCGATTTTGAGATTCTGTACCCGGAGCATTTTGCCCGTGCACCCATCACGCGCTGTAAGGTGCAAATGCTGCGCACACTGCCTCAGCCCAACGGCTGGCAAATGGGCGCTTCCTTGTGTGCGGGTCTGACGCTCATTCACTACGGCGCTTTTGCGCAGATGCCTTCCCTGCCCGTGCTGAGGCGCTTTTTTGAGGAAAAATACCCGCAGCACGTCCAGCGCGGTGTTCACGTCCTCGTCTCCCAAAATGCTGCCGGACAGCTGACCATTGGCGATACACATGACTACGGCTTAGAGCTCGACCCTTTCGACCGCATGGATGGCAACGAACTGGTGCTTAGCTATTTAAATGAGTTTGCACACATCCCGCGCCTGCATTTAGCCGAAACCTGGCACGGCATCTACCCTAAAATGACTGACGGCCGCACCGAACTCATCCTGCACCCCGAACCGGGCGTAACCATCGTTAACGGTTTAGGCGGCGCAGGCATGACGCTGTCGTTTGGGCTGGCGGAAGCGGTAGTGGGGGGATGAGAGCCTTCGACCGTGTAAATTTTTTTGGCTGAGTGCGCTAAATGTCAGATTTTGCAGGGCCCATACAGTTGTTCTCTGCATAGCATTGTACACATGACACAATTTCAATAAAAACGCTATCCATGACCACTTACACTGTAGCCGCAGGCGATACGCTCTTCAGCATTGCCCGGCGTTACAACGTATCGGTGGCTGACTTGCGCCAGGCCAATCAGCTGACGAGCGATAACCTGCGCATAGGGCAGGTGTTGCGTATCCCGGGAGGCTCCACACCTGCGCCCGCGCCGCCGCCCACACCGCCTCCGACGGTGCCACCCACTTCCTCCTCCGGTAGCAGCACTCTGGTTACATACACGGTGGCACGCGGTGATACACTGTCGAGCATAGCCCGGCGCTTCAACGTTAGCGTGGATGCTATCAAGCGCCAGAACAACCTGAAAAGTACCAACCTCAGAGTAGGCCAGACACTGCACATCCCCGTTCACTCGGCAGCTCCAGCGCCTGCACCCACACCTCCGGCGCCTGCCCCAACGCCCGCACCTACGCCGCCACCGGCAGTGAATCCGACGTCGCCGAGCGACTATTTAGCCGCTCGCCAGCGCTTTGCCCTGCGCGTGCTGCCGGATGCAGGTTTCCGGCGTTTCGAGCTAACGGTACCGCTACAGAATGGCGCAACCATCGTGGCTCGCATGCGCGATAACTTCACGCAGTCTGTCCACATGCGTTATCCGGAGGGTATCTTATATCCAGGGCAGTCCACGATTGATCTGCCCAACGAGCGCGTTGCCTCGGTGGGCCTGACACGTCAACAAGCCGCCGCGCTAGAATTCGTCTCCACCCATGAAGGCAAGTACGACGCCATTAACAGCTACGACAGTGCCATCTTCTCCTATGGCTGTATCCAATTTGTGGGTGCTGCAGCGCCCGGAGGCAGCCTCAATCGCCTGCTCATCAACATGAAACGCTTTGCACCGGCACGCTTCGCCCAAGTCTTCCAATCGGTAGGTATTGACACCAACGGCACCACCACCACCGTGCTGGACGACAACGGCCGCACCCTGGCAGGAGACGATGCCTGGCTCTACATCCAGCGCAACCTGCCGCTCTACGGCGCCTTCATTCAGGCCGGTTTTGAGCCTGACTTGGTGCTTGAACAGTTGCGTGCCGCCAACGACCTGTATGTGCAACCTACGCTAAACACACGCTTGCAGCTCAGCATCGGTGGCATTGTCCTCACGGTACCGCGTCTGGGCGACCTCATCACCTCCGAGGGACTGCTCACGGCGCTCATTGCTATTGCCATCAATCGCGGTACCGGCGCTATGGGCCGCTTAGTCTCGGAAGTCATGGCCACGCTCGCCCAGGCTCAAGGCATTCAAACGGTCGAAGGGCTGCACCAATTAGACGAGCGCCTCATCTGCCAGACCATTGCCGACTCCACTACCGACCCGCGCATCCGCGACCGAGCACAGGGCGCTATCGATGCCGGGCTAAGCTTCAGTAAGACGGCTTGAAAATTGCGCCAGACGGCTTCAAAAGACGGGTCTGTGCATCCACCTTTTGGAGCCGTCTGGCGACAGGGATGAGTGCTGCCCGAACGCCCTACGCTCACTTGTGCCAGGCGAGGACGCTCAGGCCTCTCCCAATTGCACCACGCGCGTAGGTTCGAGTATCTCGTTGCGAATGGCCACCTGTCGCAGGGTGTTTTGGGCGACCTCCAGGAAGGCTTGGGCTACCGGGTTACCTTGCTCCAGCACCGCTGGCTTACCCGTGTCGCCGCCTTCGCGGACGCTTTGCACCAGCGGTATTTGCCCTAAGAGGACGGATTGGCTGGCCAATGCCAGTTTTTTACCACCGCCCTGTCCAAAAATGTAGTATTTGTTTTGGGGCAGCTCTGCTGGCGTGAACCAGGCCATGTTTTCCACGACGCCCAGGATGGGCACGTTGATTTGCGGCAGCAGAAACATGTTCATAGCCTTTATGGCATCGGCCACGGCGACGTCTTGGGGCGTGGTTACGATGATGGCTCCCGTAACGGGTACGGTTTGTACCAGCGTCAGTTGTATATCGCCGGTGCCGGGCGGCAGGTCCACGATGAGGAAGTCCAGTTCGTTCCAGAGCACGTCGTTGAAGAACTGTTTGACGATGGCGGCCAGCCGGGGGCCGCGGAGGACGATGGCTTGTTCGGGCTCAATGATGTTGCCGATGCTGATGGTCGGCATGCCGTAGGCCAGTAGCGGCACCATTTTCATTTGTCCGTGGAGTTCTTGTACTTTGGGGCGCTGTCCTACCAGACCCAGCATGGTAGGCAGGCTTGGCCCGTATAGGTCGGCATCCATGAGGCCAACGCGAGCACCCAATTGTTGCAGCCCTAAGGCTAAGTTGACGGCTACCGTGCTCTTGCCAACGCCTCCTTTACCGGAGGCGACGGCGATGATGTTTTTAATTTGTGGCGTTGGGCTGGTGGCTTGCTGGCTGGCGGGGGTACGCGCAACAAAGTGTACGTTGACGTCCGCTTCCGGGTATATTTGGGCAATGGCGCCCACGCAGGCAAAGTTGATTTCGGCCTTACCGGGTGTTTGCAGCGAAGGTACTGCCAGCGTGCAATTGACGCGGTGGCCTTCTACACTGACTTCCTGTAGCATGCCGGAGGCGACGATGTCCTGTCCTGTGCGCGGATCACGCACTTGCCGAAGGGCTTCGATGATTTTTTCTTTTTCCATATGAATTAATGTGCGCATGACTCGCTGGCCTCAGAGGGCTGTTGGCGATGCCAAAACGGCTGACAAAGGTAGTGTGTTCACCCGGGCTTCATCCGAAAAACTGCCGTGCGCACCCGTTGGGTAAGGCTTCCATTGGGGGCGGGTTCTTCCAGCACTAAGGCCTGGACTTCGGGCTGTGTGAATACGGCGGGCATGTCGCGTATTTGGGCGCAGGGCACGCCACTGGGGTGCAAGATTTCCAGCCAGTCATCGAGGTTTTTTTGAGAAAAAATAGTTTGCAGTGCTTCGTTGAGAGCCTGCCGGTGCTGCACACGTGCGGCATTGGTTTGAAAGTCTGAATTTTCTAACAAGTGAAGAGCCGATAGGCAGCGGCACAGGCATTCAAACTGGCGTTCGGTGCCTACGGCCAGTAGCAGTTGTTTGCCATCGGCGCAGGTGTACAGGTCGCCGTAAGGGGCGATGTTAGGGTGTTGTGTTCCCATGCGTTGCGGCGCCCAGCCTGCCATCAGCCAGTTAGTTGCCTGGTTGGCTAAAGAGGCTATGGCACTTTCATATAGGGAAACTGACACCTCGCAGCCCTGTCCTGTACGCTCGCGTTGCCACAGGGCCACCAGGATGCCTTCCTTCAGCTGATGCGCGGCCAGCAGGTCTATGAGTGCCACCGGCATCTTGACTGGCGGGCGGTTGGGTTCGCCGGTCATGTGCAAAAAGCCCGCCTCAGCCTGCAGCACCACGTCGAAGGCTGGGCGTTCGTCTTCCGGATCGGCCCAACCCGAAATTTGAGCATAAATCAGCCGTGGGTTGCGCGCTCGCAAGGCGGCGGCATCCAGACCTAAACGCCGCGCCGACGAAGGCTTGAAGTTCACAATTACCACATCGGCTGCATCCGTGTATTGCAGCGCCATGCTCCGGTCGTTCGGGTCATTCAGGTCTAAGAAGAGATGTCGTTTTCCCCAGTTTACGCTACAAAAGTACGTGGAGATAGGGGAAGATGGGTCTTCGCCGGGTATCTTCCAGCCCCGCGTAATGTCGCCGGCGGTGGTCTTGTTTTCAATTTTGACTACCTCGGCGCCCAGCTCCGCAAAGAACATCCCCACGGCCGGGCCTGCCAGCACAGAGGCAAATTCCACCACTTTCAGATCAGAAAAAAGCGCGTCTTTCATGGAGCAAAAGTGCGTGGAAAAACCCTGTAAAACATGTACGAATTTGAGGCGACACCTCTCACCGGGAAGGTGTCACCTCGTGAGATTTTAGGCCACACAAACAAGAGAGCGATGCCTCAAGTTTTACCTTTAGCCTTCCCGGAAACCAGGAGGCTTCATTACCTTTGCCCAGACGTCCACATCGGTTTATGCTTTAAAAAATGCCTTTCTAATCCGCTTCACTTTCCATCCGCCTAGGCTCTTCATGGCAAAAAACGCACCTTAGCAGATGCGAATACCAACGACCGAACAGATGCGCGCCTGGGATGCCTATACCATCGAGCGCGAACCCATATCCTCGATTGACCTGATGGAGCGAGCGGCTGGCGTTTTTGCCGCCTGGTTTGCGGGGGAGTACCCTGATCTTCAACGTCCGGTACACATTTTTGCCGGCACGGGCAACAATGGCGGCGACGGTGTGGCGGTGGCTCGGCTACTGCACCAGCGCGGCTACGAGGTGGCCCTGAGTGTGTGCGACTTCGTTGGCCGGCACAGCGCCGATTTTCTGGAGCAAGTCCGGCGCTTACCTGTGCACGGCAATGTGCCAGTGGTGTGGCTGAAGGCTCCCTCTGAAGCGCAGGCACCTGGCGCTCGCGCTATTGTGGTGGATGCGCTATTTGGCACAGGGCTGACACGCCCTTTGGAGGGAGCATGGGCCGCTATGGTGGAATGGCTTAACCGCTTGCCCAACGAGAAGGTGGCCATTGATTTGCCCAGCGGGCTGTTTGCCGACCAGCCAACCACAGGACCGTGCGTTCATGTGAACAGGACCTTTTGTTTTGAAGCGCCGCGTAAAGCGTTTTTTTTTCCGGAGAATGCCGACAGGGTAGGGGAGTGGTCGTTTGGCAGCATTGGGCTTCACCCTGGTTTTTGGGAAGGGCGAGAGGCTGCAGATAATTATTTGACAGCGCGCGATGTTGCCCGAATAGTGAAGCCCCGGCATCGGTTCTCGCACAAAGGGACATACGGCCACGCCCTGCTTATCTGTGGGCGCAAGGGCAGCATGGGTGCGGCGTTGCTGGCGGCGCGTGCCTGTCTGCGTTCGGGGGTAGGGCTGCTAACGACTCACGTGCCTGCCAGCGGCTACGAGATCCTGCAGTTGGGCGCTCCGGAGGCCATGTGCGACACGGGCCTGGACAGCGACCACTGGGTAGCTGTGCCTGAGATAGGATCTTATTCAGCCATTGGCGTCGGCTGCGGCATTGGCCAGGCGGCATCCACTGCGCAAGCCCTCAAGCGCCTGTTGCAAAAGGCGCGCGTGCCTTTAGTGCTCGATGCCGACGCGCTCAACATCCTGGCTCAACGCAAAGAGTGGCTCCAATACTTGCCGCCGGCCTCTATCCTGACGCCACACCCCAAAGAGTTCGAACGGCTCTTTGGCCCTACGCCCAACAGCTTCGAGCGTAACGCGCTGCAACGCGCCAAAGCACAAGAATTGGGCGTTTACCTCATCCTCAAAGGCGCCTACACCTGCATCGCTTGCCCCGACGGCGTCTGCTGGTTCAACAGCACAGGTAACCCTGGCATGGCCACTGGCGGCAGCGGCGATGTACTCACCGGCCTCCTCACCGGATTGCTGGCCCAGGGCTATTCGCCTTTTGAAACCAGCCTGCTGGGCGTCTATTTGCACGGCCTCGCCGGCGATCTGGCCGCCGCCCAACACACACAATCCGGCCTCATCGCGGGCGACCTCGTGACCTTTCTGCCCGAAGCCTGGAAAACCTTTTTTACCCTACATTAGGCGCCAAACCCAACCGATCTTTTTCCATGCACATCCACTACTGCGAGCATTTCGATGGCGAAGTCTTCCGCATTTCCTCCCCCGTCCAGGAAGGCGTGCTATATGCCGGAGGAGGTGCTCTCTTGAGTTGGTTAGAGGCCCAATTGGGCCTTCAGGTAGAGCAGCAAAACACTGACTACCTGCGCATCGAATTTTATCGCCAGGCGCTGTTAGAGGTGCTTTCGGAATCTAACGGTACGCCGCCCTTTTACAGTGCCTCCTTTGAGGCCGACCCGTGGGCCGTGGCCGAAGTGTTGTTGAGCTGGCGCGATGAGTTACTCCTGAGCGGCTGGGACTTTGCGGCGGACGCCACCACCCCGCCGCGGCTGACCGATTTGGCGCGTGTGGAGCCGCTGTTTCGGGCCAAGATGCAGGCATTGGCCTTCGAAGGACGCATTCTGGGCGCAGCCGATCGCTGGGCGCGGGTGCTGATGTGGCTGCAGGCGCGTCCGGTGGCTTTAGAGCGCTTATCGCTGCACGAGCCCGAGTATTTATGGCCGCCACATGTAAAGCGCTTGGCAGGGCTATTACGCCACTGGGGAGTGGCGGTGGACATTTGCCTGACCACTGCACCTATGGCGGCTGAGGGCACTGACCTGGCGCACTGGCAGGCGCATTTGTGTGGGCTTGCTACGGCCTCCAGACCTGCGGCTGGCGATGGCTCGGTGCGCCTGATCCGGATACGCCGCGATAGCGATGCTGCGCTTTTTCTGGCTGGCTGGCTGGCCACAGCGGCCGATTTCCACCCACTGTTGGTGTTGCCTGGTGAAGGCAATTTGCTGCAGCAGGCTTTGCTACAGCAGGAGCTTCCAGCCGTGGGTGTCCTGTCGGCTTCGCTGGCGCGCCCGTCGTTGCAGACGCTCAAACTGGCTGCTGCCTTTTTGTGGGAACCGGCCGATGTGTTCAAGATCATGGAATTTCTCACGCTGCCGCTCAAGCCTTTCGATGATGGCCTGGCCTTAGAAATCGCTCGCGTGCTGGCCGATAAACCGGGGCTGTTCAGCGATACGTGGTTTGCCGTTGTGAATGATTATTTAGAAAAATCTACGACGCCTCCTTCGGCCCGCAAGCATTATGATTTCTGGTTCTTCCGCAAGCGCTACCCGGCCGACGACAAGGCGCCCACAGCCGAGGCCGCAGAAATTTACGATTATCTCTATCACTGGGCACTCGAACATGTCGCCCATGCGCCGCAGTCCAGCCTGTTGGTACTGGCCGAGCAGGCGCGTCGCGTACGCGACGTATTGATAGTACAACCTGGCACCCGGATATCTCGCTTAGAACTGGAACGCATCGTGCGTACCATTCACGAACCGGCCCCGCTGGCTATTTGTGCTGCGCAAGTGGGAGCACTGCCCTTCGTGCAAAGTCCCGGCGCCATAGCAGCGCCGGTAGAAGCGCTCTGCTGGTGGAACTGCGCCAACGATCTGCTCGTACCGCTCCCCGACCGCTGGCGCATCGAGGAGCGCCAATGGTTGGCGCAACGCTCAGTAGAGCTCTCCAGCCCTGACCTCCAAACTCAGCGGCATCTATTCTTCCTGAAGCGTCCCATTCTGCAAACCACCCAAAGAGTTGTGCTTTTGCTCCCAGAACAAATAAGTGGCCAAGAGGCGCAAAAATCATTGCTAATCAATAATTTAGAAAGTTTTTTCGAGAACTGCGAAAACCTGATAATACATCCGGACATCGAAACCCTGGAGGGTAGGGTAGGAGAGTGGCCTGTCCGGGAGAAGGCTCCTCTTCAGCCCTTACCGCAACCGAGCCTTCACCTGAGAGTGTCTCAACCCGAGCGCCTGGGTGAGCCAGTGTGTCGAACCCCTACAGAACTAGAACAATTGCTGTATTTCCCGCATCGGTGGTTTTTCCGTCATAAAACGCGCTTTTATCCCAGCAGTCTGCTCAGTATTGCGCGCGACCAGCTGCTCCTGGGTAAGTTAGCCCACCGCTTCTTCGAGTTTCTTTTGCGCGAGCCGGATTGTTTACAGTGGGAAAAACAGACAGTGATAGACTGGGTACGCCAAAAAGCGCCAGCCTTAATGGCTAAGGAGGGCGCTACCTTGCTGCTCTATGGCCGTGAGCCTGAGCGGCAATACTTAATCTCTCGCGTACAAACAGCCGCCTGGAGCCTTATACAAACCCTCCGAACCGATGGTTGGAGTATCTATGGCACTGAAGTCCCGCTGGAAGGTCTCTTCTGCAATTGCCCTCTAAGCGGCCGCGCTGACTTAGTGCTCCAACGCTCTGACAATGAATGGGCTATCGTGGACCTGAAATGGAGCGGCCTGACGAAACGCCGAGACCAAATCCGAAACGAGGAAGATTTGCAGCTCGTTCTGTACAGTTACTTGCTGCCGCCCGACAATACATGGGCACATACTGCCTACTTCATTATAGAGGAGGCGCGTATGATTGCGCGCAATCGAAAGGCTTTTCAACGGACTACTATCCCTCCAGGCGGCATTGACGACCACCATGAGGCCTGTCAACGCATCCTCCAGCGCATGGAAAACACTTACCAGTGGCGCCGAGATCAAATCCTGCAGGGCCTCGTCGAGTTGCGTTATGCACAAAATGCCGATGCTCTAAACGATTTCTATGGAGCAACAATGTTAGACCTGTTGGAAATGAAAAAAGAGGATTATCGCGATGAATACTACGCTTTAGTTTGGGGAGGCGATTAGCCCACACTCATTCAAGTAGACTCCTTTGCCATCTAAAAGAACAATGGCGAACAACCAATTATGGTCATCCGCCATTGGCTTTACAATAATAGAACAGAGAAATCTGCGGAAGTTTTTACTGCTTCACTCCTGAAAACGTGATGTTTCCAATAGTAATGTCTATCGTCTGGCTACCATCTTTGTTGTTGTAGTCAATAGTTACGGGCTCGTTAGTGCTCGTCCGGCCTGTGTAAGATCTCGAGTTGGCGTTGGAAGAGGCCGTCAGGATAGTGCTAACGGTAAACGTTTTGCTGCTCGGTGACACTATTGAGATGGTGAGATCACTGCAGCTGTTCTTACGAACTGACACGCGGCCGGAATTGGTTACTATAACGCCGTCCACCAATTCACCCGTATAAGTGCCGGACATAGCATCAGTGAAGCACAGCTCATCTTTTTTACAAGAAGAAGCGCCGGCCATCAGAGATAGAGCTAAAAAGAAAACTGCAAAGTTTTTTATAAATAAAATAAGCGATTTGTTTGTTAATAAATAATAGATCATACCGTAAGGCGCCTCGGCAGCTTCGGTAGCCGCCACGCAGATCTAGGCGAATTTCAATTCAAAATTTAGAGCAATTGCTCTATTGCTGGTGGCTTATCTCCGAGAGTATTTCCGGCCAATGTATTGGATGCCCTCAAACATGGTCTTCGTATCTACTTTAACTTCGCCGGGCTTGTTATTGACTTCTACACCGCCCGCCTTTACCTTACCGTTGCGACCGACGCGAATATCGCCAGCTCGAACTTCATCCGTGGTAACGTGAATAGGGCCACTCAACCCTGCGCAGTCTTGTTTGTTATTCAAAGAAATAACTACCTGATTTTCCTCATTATCATATACAAGGCAACCAATATTGATCTGGTAATTACCGACCTTTTGCTTGGGCACATTGTACACCGAACCGTCTTCTGTCTGCGTGTCGAGGATAGCATAAAAACGCTGTCGGGCAAACAATCCCGAGATCCAGATTTTCTTACTGGATTGGGGATCTCGCGTGATGGATACATCCTCAGGGCTGTTGATGTATTCATCTGGCCCAGAGATAGTAAGCTGCTCGTACGAACCCACAATGGGTTGAGCAAAGGCACTGATGCTCAGCGTAGTGAGCGCGAAAAAAATGAAGTGCTTCATGTTGTGAAAAGATTTTGTGTGATGATTTTCAGACACAAAATGCTCCCCTTAGCACTGCATGACTACAATGGTGCTCATAAAAAGAAAGCAAAATCGGCGTAGTTACTGGAGGCTCTGTCGGTTACTATTTGTATTGTATAACTTCCTGAAATGAGTTTCTATTGAGCGATTTGCATAAATTAAACTTAACTTAATTTAATATAGAGTCTACTTGAATTTAAAGACTTTAACAATACACATCATCATGGAGGAGTAGCCTGCCCAACCATAGAAGCTCTGCAGTCGGCAAAACAGAGGTGCAGACGCCTTGCTCTCGGCTCGGACAACCAAATAGTCTCATGTACAGGGTGATTTTCTGGTGCAAAGGTTGGCCTACGCCACATGGGGGGTGCCGTGACATAAGTCACGCTATAAAGCCGGTTATCGCTACTTTAACACAAGATTAGTTGTAAGAATTGTGTGTTGTTAAAGTTGCATATAATTCTGTTAACCAATTGTATATACGGCACAATTGTTGACGCGTTTGAGACGTCCGCTCTGGTAAGGCTACTGCTGCCAGTGAAAGAGAATATCCAGATCGGTACTGGATAGTAAGCATATTACGGCTTGCTTACGCAAGGCCAGTTACTCGCAGGCGTATACCTCGTAAATGTGCCGCAGCGGTGATTTTTTCAATAAGGGCTATCCCCTTGGTCGCGTACTCATGATCGCCACCAATTGGTCTATATCCACGTTTTCGTGAATGAGCTCGGTGGCGCGTCTGACTTTCCAGGGAGTGCGTGTGTTGATCTTGACTTCCAGCGCATTAATGCGCAGGGCTGCACCGTAAGTATCTAAGGCGGACTCTACGACTGGAATTTGATACTGCTGAATGACGTCGCGACACAACGGATCTGCCTGCACCGGTGGGTGGCCGTCTTCAGCACCCGTTACTAAGATGCCGGCAATATCGGGGTGAGAGACACCCTGACTTTGCGCCATGTGCATCATTTTACGCAATACCTCGGGCAGGCGCAGGGCATTTGAAACGATGAGGATATTTCGATGGGCCTTAAGGTCATAGGTTTCGACTAAAGAGCCAGAAACTACCGTTGCTATCCGATTTTCCATTTTTTCAGGGTGAAAGACTACGCGCCCTTGTACGGCCTTTCGTATTTGCTCAAAAAGCGGAAACATCATGCTCTCGTCGTAGGGGATGACACCCAGCAGTGGTATCCCCCACGCATTCAGCACTTTGCCCAGATAAAGGCGGATTTTCTCCATTTTATCGGGCAACACCTTGTTGACGATGACGCCTTCTATCGGAATGCCTTCTTTTCGGAAAAGGGCCAGGGCCAGCGTCATTTCGTCAATGGTGCGGCCGATGCCGCCGCGAACAATCAAAATGACCCGCGCTCCCAATAAGCGTGCCACCACAGCATTGGAAAGGCCCACGATGCTGCCCACGCCCGGATGCCCGGTACCCTCGAAGACTACCCAATCGAAGTCAGCCGCTGCAAAGTGCTGCCCGGCATGGAACAGCTGCTGCTGAAAACTGAAGTCTACTGGGGCATCCCAAAACGCCTGTGTAGCCCCTTCACCTAAAATCACCGGGCTGTGTACCGCCGGCTCTAAGTTGAAATTAAGAGCGCGTGCAAAGAGGAGCGCATCTTTATCGGCTTTCAGCCCATCTTCCAGGCTGATGTATTCCTGACCGACCGGTTTACAATAGCCCACCTTGAAGCCACGCGCCAGGAGCGCCGAGGTGATGCCTAACGTACAGGTCGTTTTGCCTACGTGCTGATTGGTAGCGGCTACATAAAGGCGGTGTTGGGTCGGCATTGTTCGTCAGAGTATTGTTAGCAATTCGCTGTAGGTAGGGTGGGGTAGGGGACTGGCCCGGAGTGCTTCCCAGGTAAGGCCATGGTGTATAGCAACCTGTATCATCGCCAGGATGTCAATGGCATGTGCGCCAAAAGCGGCTGCGCCCAGGATTTGTCCAGAGGCTTTGCTTACCTTAACTTTAAGAACACCCTTTTCTTCGCCGGTTATTTGAGCCTTAAGAAGTTGACTAAAAGGTTTCCTTACAAGATAGGTTTCGTCGGAAAGGGCCGTATCGCCTAACTGTCCGATAGGTAGATGCGTGTAAACGGCTTCCACCAACGGCTTAGGGCGCAGCGCTGAAGCGTCGCCATGTAAGATGTGTTGAACGGCAATGCGCGCCTGCATTTGCGCCTGGTTGACCATCATGGGCGCTCCTGTAGCGTCGCCAATAGCATAGAGATTGGGAATACTGCTCTGGCAAAATTCATTGACTCGAACGGCACCACTTTCCGTCAAAGCCAGTTGTTCCGGAGCGCCTTTCCAGAAGGTGGTGTCGGCCTTTCGGCCTGCGGCAATAAAGCCGTGGGAACCGCGATAGGTTTTCCCTTCGGCTGTCTGAGCGATGACCTCTTCCCCTTCCACTTTTAGCGAAATGACCGAGGCGTCTTTCACAACCTGAATGCCCAAATCTTCTGCTAACCAAGTTTCTAGGGCTTGCACTACTTCAGCATCCATACGTGGCAGTAGGCGAGGGCCTTTTTGCAATAAAACGACCTCCGAACCTGCCGCTGCAAAGGCCGAAGCGTATTCGACGCCCGTAACACCGCCTCCTACCATAAGCAGTCGAGAGGGTAGGGCCTCCATAGCTCCTGCTAAGCGCGGAGCAATGATGCGCGGCGGGGCGGGCTTAACCTGTGACGTAAATACCGGCTCTGAGCCTGTAGCCGCTATCACATACTGTGCCGTCAGCGTTAACGCCGCTGCAGTCTCCGGGTTGGAAACTCTTATTTCGTTTGGGGCAATGACTTCACCTTTGCCTGAATATACGGAAGCTCCAGAGGCTTCCAGTCGGGCACGAGTCTCTTGCGCCACTCGTTGCGTTTGGGCTTTTATCTTTTCGCGCACCTGTGACAAGGAGAAAGACTGTTGGCCCTGCGATAAGGCTTTGTGGGTTTCTTCCAGCCATATTTTGGAAGGCACCAGACTGCCCCACGTCGAACGCCCGCCCAGCGGCATGTCGGCCACCAGTGCCGTTCGCAATCCCGAATCGGCGGCCAGAAGTGCCGCCTCAATGCCCGCTGGGCCTCCACCCAAAATTACAACATTGTATTTCATCCTGCAATGATACTGACTACCAGATATTTAAATAAAATAAGCGGGGGCAGAAAGATACAGATCCCGCCCCCGCTCGATACCATACCGCAATTACTTCAGTTCGCATTTGGCTAAATAAAAGTCCACCATCTCGTAGTCGCTCTTCAGCCGCTCGTTGAGTTCGTCCAGCGTTTTAGGCGGTGGCACGATGGCTTTTTCACCCGGCTTCCAGTTGAGCGGCATGGCGCACTTGTATTGGTCAGCTGTTTGTAGGGCAATCAGCGCACGCTTGATCTCCTCCATGTTACGGCCCACGTTCAGCGGGTAGTACATGATGAGGCGAATGGTGAAATTCGGGTCAATGAAAAACACCGCGCGCACGGCAGCCGTTTCGCTCTCGCCAGGCTGCAACATGCCATACAACTTCGCCACCGACATGTCCAGATCAGCCACAATTGGGAAGTCGAAGAGTACACCCGTTTTTTCGCGCACATTCTGAACCCACGCTACGTGCGAGTGAATGCTGTCAATGCTCAGACCCATTAACTTCGTATTGCGCTCCTCGAAAAACTTCTTCTCCAGTGCAAAGCCACTCATCTCCGTCGTGCATACCGGCGTAAAATCGGCCGGGTGCGAGAAGAAGATAACCCAATGACCGCGCGCATAGTCCGAAAAGCGCAGTTTACCCAACGTCGTCATCGCTTCAAAATCCGGTGCCGGATCGCCAATGCGAGGCATTACTGTTGGAATCTTACCATTATTTGCATTTTCCATAGCTAACTCCTTTTTTATTTATTGTTGAAAAAATATGCTACAAAGTTCTTCGAGCTTACCAGGCAGCTGTTAGACCGTTTTCCGGCATGTGCGGTACTTTTTCACGTCCTTTGCCCGCAAGCTAATTTTTATGCTCATTTATGATAGATAATTTATATTATGTTAAATAATCCTATTCGGAAAGCCTCTGGTGAAGTCGTGGCATTTGAGCCATCGAAGTTGCGCACATCGTTGCAGCGCGCTGGTGCCACGGCTGACGAAGCGGATGCTGTGGTGCAGGCTATTTTGAGGGATTGGCCTTCGATGACGACAACGAAGCAGGTTTATCGGCGCGCCCATCGGTTGCTTCGACGCTACAACAAGACAGCGGCCACGCGCTATTCGCTCAAGCAGGCGCTTTTTGCGCTTGGGCCCTCAGGCTACCCTTTTGAGACCTTCATAGCCCGACTGCTGGAAGCCGACGGGTATTCCGTAGAAAAAGGCATAGTCAGAAATGGCCAATGCATCGCACACGAAGTAGATATTTTGGCTGAGAAAGAAAATGAAATTATATTTGGAGAGTGTAAGTTTAGGAATAATCAGCAGTTGACCAACGACGTTAAAGTGGCTCTTTACATTCGAGCCAGGTATGAAGATTTGCTGCGGGGGGATTTGAATGCCTGGTTGGCCAAAGGATATTCGGCGCGCTGTTTCGTATTTACCAATACCCGTTATACGGAAGACGCTCTGCGCTATGGCGTCTGTGCCCAAATGACATTGGTGGGCTGGGACTCGCCCAATGGGTATGGTTTGCGCGACTGGGTCAACCGCACAGGGCTGCATCCGCTGACTTGTCTGCACAGCCTCACCCGCCAGGAGAAAAGCATGCTGGTTGAAGAGGAAAAACTGGTATTGGCGCAAGACCTGCTCCAAAGGCCTGCGGCCTTAGAGCGACTCAGTATCCCGGCAGGGCGGAAAAAGACCATCCTGGAAGAGCTCGAAGGCCTGTGCAGGTAAGGCCTCTACCCTACCCTGCTGCCGGGACGTCTTTTTGATTTTTTTAAAATTCTGATTTCCAGTGTTTGTGTCAATAATCAAAAACCAGCCGAACAAATCCGTTTCGCCCGGGCTCCGGGAAGCCTTCTACTAAGGCGTAGTTTCTGTCCAGCAGGTTGAAGCCACCGGCCTCTATGGCCAAGAAGCGCCACAGTTGTACGTGCCCTTTGGCATTCACCACGGCAAAGGCACCGCTGGTAGTACCGTAGGAGGTACTGTATCGCTGGGAGCAGTATTTTCCCCAAAGGGTGAACCAGATACCGGGACGCACGTGGTATTCCGCGCTGACGGCCACTTTGTGTTCAGGAACGTCGGTAAAGAAGAGGTCGGGATTGGTCAGGTTACGCCGACGAATAAAGGAGTACTGAGCCGCAATACGCATTTTAGCCCCCCACCAGTAACGTAATTCGGCCTCTGCCCCGTAGAAGACAGCTTTGCCTGCATTTTGCTGTTGGGCCAACAGGCGGTTAGTGGCCTCGTCGCGTACAGCATTGTCCACCAGCACTATGACATCACTCAGGCGGCTATGGAATAACGCTGTGCGCCCCTGCAGGTGTTGGGTCAGCCAGCCTTCGTAACCTACCTCCACGTTCCAGGCATTTTCAGGGGCAAGCCCAGGGTTGGGTACGGCGGCACCCAGACGAAACGAATAGCGGTCTTTGAGTGTAGGGAAGCGCGTTTTGCGCGCCAGCGAGGCAAACAGGCGCGTCTGGCCGCTCACTGCCCAGGCGGCACTGATCTGGCCGTTTAAGGCGTCGTTATAATTTTCTTCAAAAGGTATAATTTCCTGACGTTGTGTGTTATAGTATGCAGCCTCCAAAGAAGCCCGCCGATTGTAGCTGATGCCCGCGCTAAGTTGAGCGGGACCCAGAAGCATCACATCTTCGGCACCGATGGACAGGTTATCGTCGGCCATGCGGATACGCGGTGTGGTGGGGGTGAATTCTTCGTGCACATCTCTTTTGTAGTGTGCTGCGATTTTGAGAAAATGCCGGGGCCATTTTTCGATGCCGTATTCTAGCGATCCGCCCCAGGTGTAGTCGTCGTAGATGCTGGTAAAGGCATAGGGGCGGGTTTGAGTGGTGTAGGTGGCATCGTCATAGCTGCGCAGTTCGTTGTCGAAGATGTCGTAAAACAGGCGCGTCTTGACATAAGTCTGGCTACCCAGGGGTGTTCGACTGATGAAGTAGAGGCTTTCCTTATTCCAGCGAGGCCACTGCCAGTAGCGCGGGCGGTTGAACTGGTTGTTCTGCGCGTCGGCACCAGCATATAGCGGATTGCCTTTTTTCCCTTCCTGACGAAGGTAAGCCACCGAGTACTCGTGTCCTGCGGCGGGTTGCCAGCCTACTTTTGCGTTTATCTTGTTGTCTTCGTTCCAGGCGTTGGCGCGTCGCCCGCCATCTTCGAAGCGCGTAGGGGTGAAGTTTTTAGCCAGTGGAAACGAGTCTCGTTGCAGATGGGAGAGGCCTAACTGCGCATAAAATTGGCCCCATGTGCCGCCTACATTCAGGTGCGCCTGGCGACCTGCGGTGATAAGCCCCAACGCCCCATTAGCCTCAAAAGGCCGGCTAGGTTTACGTGTTACTAAGTTAATGGCGCCGCCCAAAGTATTAGGGCCGTAAAGGACGGAACTGCCGCCCTTAGCCACCTGAATTTCCGCCAGATCAAACGTAGTGAAGCGCCCCATATCCACGTATCCGTCGAAAGGCACGTACACCGGAATACCGTCCACAAACACTGGCACCTGACGCAGGTCAAAGCCGCGTACCCATACGACCGACTCGTTACGCGCGCCAATGTTAGCTATGTGTATGCCCGGTAGCAGATTGAGGGCCTCTGAAAGCGTCTGCCGGTGATAGCGCTCCAAAAGTTGGGCCGTGATAACCTGTGCCGCATCGGTTCGGGCTGAAGGGGCCTCAATGAGCACCAGACCAAGGCTGTACAGTGGCAAACTATCGCTCTGGGCTGCAATGTAAGAAGGCGTTAAACTTGCCATAACCGCACACAGGGTAGATATCCATTTTGCCATATGTTTACTTTTTTTAGTTCAAGGGGCAAATAAAGCCAGTAATCAATATACTTATTTATGGATTTTATGGCGCTAAAACCGTTTTTTAAGGCCTGCCGAAGGCCCAATTTCATGCTATGCCACACACCGGGGCATGCCACAACCTTTACTGCTGTTTATTCTAAAAACCGCTCCCTCCACTCTGCCCGAGGCATCCAGCAGGTTTCCGACCGGCCAAACCACCGGTAGCGATGATGTGCTATCCAATCATAGACAACATCGCGTATTGAACGGGGCACAACCCTGAAGACGGCCAACAGCGACCAGGGAAACCCCAGCCGGCGTACTACCTCGAGCGCCGCATCGGAGCGCACGTAGGCTCGATCGCCCACCACCACTACGACAGTGTCCATCGTTTCTGGTATGCCTAAATCTTTCAGAAGCTGTTGTCCGACTTCCGATTGCAGCGACGCAAAGCGAAAAAGGCCCGCCCTGTCGCGCTTCAGCACCCACTGAACGGAGCCGGCACACAGATGGCATACACCATCGAAGAGCAAGATCAGCGAACTTTGCGCAGATTTCACAACGGCTAAACGACGAGGAACGGGTTTCGTTCGTTTCTACGTTCGCTAACATTGAAAAAAGACATGCCTGCTGTACTTTGCCCGTTTTTCATTGACCTTGAACCGATGGAGCGCCTGCTCCTTATCAACTTTGAAAAAGACCCGGACACGCTCTACGTAGGTTTTGAGCCTCAGATCTTTGACGATGCTTTGAACGGTAGCGGACATTTGGTAGTCGGCTGGCGTCGCGATGGCAGGGTTGATATATACCACGAACCGACTGTAACACCACAGGCAGGCAAGTACGATATAGCTGGAAAGGGTCTGGCTGAGATGCGGAAAACCCATTTTGAGGAGACTCGATACACGCTTACGGCGTCTGGTGTCTCCGCCCATTATGTCTTTACTGACATTTCAGGAAGGCGAGTCGAAATTCATATTGAGGAAAGCAATCCGAATAAAAGGAAGCCCTTCGACTTGCTGGCGCCCATGGGCGCTGCTGCCGAGAAGCCCTCAGCACTGCCGTTAATCTGGTTGTTTGATTTTTATTTCGTACGCGAGCGAAACACGGACTTTAGAGTTGTGATTGACGGCAAGTCCCATCAACCAGACCGAATGCCCGTTTGGCTGGACGGAGCACGCGTTCTCTTTACCCGCTACAGCCCTAAGCCGCTGATTACTCGGTTCAATCCAAACTACGATGGGCGGCTGCCTAAGCTGAATTCTTCAGGCGAGTCCATGGTATTGTTCCAGCAGCATCGGGTGCATCTATCCTATTCGGCTGATGGCGCAAGGATTGAAAAGATTTCTCGCGAAAATCCGATTGCTCCTATTGAGCTGAGTTTTGAGCCACCATTTCCCAATCTGCATCAGTTTTCAGCGCCTGCCACGAGTGGGAAGTTCAAAATATCTACCCGACCCAGTGCAGGCTATCTGGCGGGTAATTATCAAGTTAGTAACGACGGTAACCGTAGTCGGATAAATTTGACACCTTCGGAGGGTTGGAAGCCAAAACCGGACAGGCTCGTGCTGTGGTTGCTGTACAATGCTGGCCGGGTTTTCAAAAGCTGGCCCAAGACATACGTCTGGGAAGCAGAAATTAGCCGAGAAGGCGATGGTTATTATATGAAATCTCGATGGAGTCGAACAGAATGATACCTTTCAAATACGCAGTCTCCAGACGCGCGTTCTTACTCACCGTCCTTTTGGAAGGGCTATTGCCAGTGCTCTTGTGGGCGCAAATAGGCGCCTCCTCTGCTCAGGATACGACCCAAAAGATCCGGGTGGAGTCTTCCCTTTTTGGTGAATACTTCCTCAGAGAAGGTCGCTACGTGCAGAAGTTGAGCGGCATGGTGCGACTGCGGCACGGTAATACGCTCATTTTTTGCGACACGGCGCTGCTCGACTTGAACGATGCTCGTCTAACGGGCAACGTTCTAATAGAACAGGGCGACTCGCTGCGGCTGTACGGCGACTCAGCGCTGTATTTCGGCGACCGGCGCGTGTGCGATATCTTCGGCGATGTTGTGCTGGTCAAAGGGCGACAGGAGCTGTTTACCAACCGCCTGCACTACGATTTTCAGACCAAAATGGCCACGTACTGGGAAGGTGGCACCATGACCAATGGTGTGAGCCAGCTCACCAGTACCCGGGGCTACTATGATGTTGAACTTAAAATGGTCTATCTAAGTGGGGATGTGCTGGTCGTGGATCCCGAATTCAATATGCGCACTGATACGCTGACGTACAGCACTGAGACGCAGATCGTTCGGTTTGTAGCACCCACACTTATCAGTCAGCGCGGCAGTCGCCTCTATTGCGAAGGTGGATTTTACGACCTGGAGCAAAATTTTGCCGTATTTGAGAACAACCCACAATACGAGCAGGACGGACAACGCGGGCGTGCCCAAAAAATCCGCTATAACGGTGCCCGACAGGAATACATACTCGAAGGAGATGCCTTTGTAGAAGAACCCGCTCAGGGTCGCTCCGTGCGTGCAGATGTTATCCGGTACAATGCCGAGACGGAAAAGGCCGTCTTCGTGGGCAATGTCTTTTACCGGGACAGCGCCCAGACCATTAACGGTGCCGAAGTGTACTACGACCGCCGCACGCAACAGTACCAGATCAGCGGGCGCGGGCGCGTGAGCGATCCACCGTACATCATCGAGGCCGACTCGTTGGCCTTCAACAACGAACTGGGTAACGGCCTGGCTCTAGGGCGAGTGGAATGGCGCGATACCGCCCAAGACTACACTTTGCTGGCCCATCGGGTGGACTATAACCGGGCTACCAGTTTCGTACACGCCTACGGCGCCTTTGGCGATGAAGCCGCCGCTGGCCGCCCGCTGATGCTCTCGCTCATGGAGGGCGACACTCTTTACCTGAGCGCCGACACACTGCTGTCGTATAAGCCCGATATCACTACCGACAATCGTACCCTCCTGGCTTACAACGATGTGCGTATTTTCAAAAAAGACCTTCAGGCCGCCTGCGACTCCTTAGCCTACCATGCTGCTGACAGCCTGTTTTACTTTTTCAAAAAAGAACAGATGCCCGTGCTCTGGGCCGACACGTCGCAGTTTTCAGGAGATACCATTATGCTGCGTCTGCGCGACAACCGCATTAGCCAAATGTTGCTCCGAGAGAATACGCTGGTGGTGCAGTCGGAGGATGCGCGCATGTACAACCAGATAAAAGGCCGGTTAAATACCGTGTTTTTTGAGGAAAACGAAGCCCGAGAGATGCACGTCGAAGGCAATGCCGAAGCCCTATACTACGTCGTGGATGAGGCCGGGCGTTACATGGGCCTCAACAAAAGCGAATGCGCTGAAATGCGCCTGTATTTTGAAGACCGACGCGTGAGTGGCGTCAAACTCTACGGCGAACCGAAAGGAAAACTCTCGCCTATGCGGCAGGTGGGCCTGACGGAAACGCAAAAACTTGACGGCTTTTTTTGGGAAACGCGGCGGAGGCCGATGTCGGTGGAGGATTTGTTGCGGGTTGGCGCTCGGGCTGAACCAGAGTAGGGCGCTCTCCTACCCTATCGGTCGGAAACTCAGGCTGGGCGGATATTTGGGTCAAACGAGGAGCGTTTGGAGGCCGCGGGGGTAAATTAGGGGCGACCAAACAAGTTTGGCAGTCGCGGAGGTAAACCGGAGCCGACCAAACAAGTTTGGTCGTTACTGGGGCCAAACAAGTTTGGCGGTTACTGGGAGGTTGTATGTTTGCCGCGCAGCTCGTGTTGGGGCTTTTTTCATGAAAATCGTTCTGCTTACTCCTGCATATCCGCTGCGCGGCGGCATTGCTGCTTCTTCGGAGCGGCTGGCGCGCGAATTTCAGGCCATGGGGCATGAGGTCGTGCTGTACAGCTTTTCGCTACAGTATCCGTCTTTTCTTTTCCCGGGCAAAAGTCAGTACTCCGACGACCCTCCACCGGCGGGTTTGCGCATTGAGGCGCGCCTGAATTCTATTCATCCGCTTAATTGGCTGTGGTCAGCGCGTGCACTGGCGCGCGAGCGCCCCGAGCGTGTGGTGGTGCGTTTCTGGCTGCCATTCATGGCGCCTTGTTTGGGCAGCGTTGTTCGGCTGGCGCGCCTTTTTGCGAAGCATTCATTTCGAGTTACGGCGCTGGTGGACAATATTGTGCCCCATGAAAAGCGACCGGGCGACCGCTTGCTGGCGCGTTACTTTGTGCGTTCGTGCGACGATTTTGTCGTCATGTCGCACGCGGTAGGTGAGGAAATTCGCACCTTCTTGCCTCGGGATGCAGACCCACAGCAGGTGCGTTTTTCACCGCATCCAGTGTACGATATCTATGGTGCCTCAATACCGAAGGCAGAGGCGCGCCGCCAGTTAGGCTTGCCGCTTGAGGCGCAGATAGTTCTCTTTTTTGGCTTAATACGCCCATATAAGGGGCTGGATTTACTGCTTGAGGCCCTGCCTGAGGCTCCGGGAGTGCACGCCCTAATCGCCGGCGAGTGCTATGGCGACTGGCAGCCCTATCAAACGCTGATAGACCAACACCATCTGCAGGGGCGCGTGCATTTGCACACCTATTTTATTCCAAATGAGCGAGTGAGTCTATATTTCTCCGCTGCTGATATGGTCATTCAGCCCTACCGCAGTGCTACGCAAAGTGGCATTTCGCAGATCGCTTATCATTTCGAGAAGCCCATGTTAGTAACGGACGTCGGGGGGCTGCCTGAGATTGTTCGCCACGGTATTGCGGGTTACGTCGTTCGTCCAGAGGCGACGGCTATCGCCGAGGCAATTCGTGACTTCTTCGAGTATGACCGTGCTCATACCTTTATCGAAGGCGTGCGCGCAGAAAAGGCGCGCTTCTCCTGGAGGCAATTAGCCGAGACTCTCCTGCATGGATAGAAATAAAACTAAAGTTTTCGGCCTTAAGGCGGATTTATATTTTTTTTAGATGCTATTCTTTTTCAGAAAATAGTTAAGTTTTCTCGCGTTTTTTGCATGGCCAATGCGGCGGTAAATGCCGGATATTTTTGGGCTGATATCGTTTAAAACTAACCACCTGTCGTGTATGAAGAAACTCTACCTCTATCTCTTTTTAAGTGCACTTTCCTGTATCTGGCTGTCTGCTGCTGCCAATGGGCAGGTTACTATACGCGGTAAAATCGTAGATGCCGAGACCGGTGAAGATCTGGTAAGCGCCACGGTATCGGTAGCAGGCGGCGGTGGTGCCATGACGAACTACGCCGGAGAATTCACTCTTCAGGTGGCTTCTTTACCTGTTACGTTGCGCGCCTCATACACGGGGTACATCGCCCAGGAGATAGCCGTTTCAGATGCCAGCGCTCGCCTGAGTATCCGGCTACAGCCCAGCTCTATCATCATCGAGGAAACGATCATTCGCGGCCAGCGCATAGATGACAAGCAAAAGGCGGCACCGCTGACGGTAGAAAAACTTGACCCGATTGCCATCAAAGAGGCTGCTTCGTTCAGCTTTTACAACAGCCTGGGCAATCTGAAAGGGGTTGACCTGACGACGGCTTCGTTGGGCTTTACCATCATCAATACGCGCGGCTTCAACTCGACTAGCCCGGTGCGTACCCTGCAGATCATTGACGGGGTGGACAACCAGGCGCCGGGTCTGAACTTCTCGTTGGGCAACTTTCTGGGTTCCAGCGATTTAGATGTCAATAGTGTGGACTTGGTTCAAGGTGCCAGCTCTGCGTATTTTGGCCCCAATGCCTTTAATGGGGTTATCTCGATGGAAACGAAGAACCCCTTTATTCACCGTGGACTGGCAGCCTCCGTCAAGGGCGGTGAACGCGACCTTTTCGAGACAGCCATTCGGTATGCGGGTTCGTTAAAAAATAAAAACGGTAAGGACTGGTTTGCCGGGAAACTGAATCTCTTTTACCTGCGTGCCAACGACTGGGTAGCCGATAACTACGACCCTGTAACCGGTACGGAGTCGGGAGGCTATTTTTATACTACCGCGCAAAACCCGGGTCGTTATGACGCTGTGAATATCTATGGTGATGAATACCAGCCTCGCTTCGACGCACGTGGAAGCAGCTGGTGGAACAATACGCGCGCCGGTCTGGGCATCTACCATCGTACCGGGTATAAAGAGGTGGACTTAGTGGACTACGATACGCGAAACTTCAAGGCCAATATGGCGCTGCATTTCCGCACTAATCCCGAAAAGGATTTTGACTCGCCGGAACTAATCCTGTCCTCTAACTTTGGTACCGGCACTACAGTCTATCAGGGCGATAACCGCTTCAGTCTGCGAGGCATTTTGTTCTTTCAAAATCGCATCGAATTCCGCCAGCGCGACCGCTTCTTTATCCGGGCGTATGCTACCAATGAAGATGCCGGCCGCTCTTATGACCCGTATTTCACAGCGCTGCGCATGCAAGAAGCTTCTAAGTCCAACGAACAGTGGGCGAATGACTATGAGCGCTGGTGGACAGCAGCCAATCTGGGTTATGTATATTTCAAGCGCATGGTGCCAAACGGATATCCTGAATTAGGCGATACAACGGCCCTATTTGCTTGGATGCAGACGTATCGGGACTCCATGGCTTATTGGCATAGCTTAGCCGAAGCGGCTGCCAATGTGGGTAATCCCATAGGCTCATTCCCAACCGAAGACTTTTTTGCCCCCGGCACAGCACGCTTCGACTCGCTGTTCAACGCCATTACCAGCCGGAAATCTACAGAAGGCGGGACGCTCTTCTTTGACCGGTCGGCGCTGTACCACATTCACGGGGAATATGTGTTCAAGCCCTCCTTCATAGACCGTTGGGTGGTGGGCGGCAATGGCCGCATGTATCGCCCTAATTCGCAAGGCACCATTTTTAAGGATACAGCAGGTATTCGGATTACTAATTTGGAATGGGGCGCCTACACGGGTGTGGAGCACACTTTGGGTAAATTCAAACTCAACGGAACCGTGCGAGTGGACAAGAACCAGAACTTCCGCATGGTGAGCACGCAGGCGGCGTCGGTGGTGTGGAACCCCAAGCCCAACACCTTCTTGCGGGCCTCGTTTTCCAGTGCCATCCGAAACCCGACGCTGACCGACCAGTACCTAAACCTGAACGTAGGGCGTGCTTTCCTCGTAGGTAATCTGAAAGGTTTCGATAGCCTGATAACTTTAGAGTCGCTGCAAGAGTATCGGCGGCGCCCTGGCGGTAGCGTTAACCTGTTGCAGTACTTCAATGTAGCGCCCATTCAGCCGGAAAAGGTGAAGACATTGGAGTTCGGGGTACGCACTACCCTATTTGACAGGCTCTATGTGGATGCTGGCTACTATTACAGCTTTTACAACGACTTCATTGGTTTCAATATCGGCATTGACCTACCTATTGGCTTTTTCGGGCCGGAGTTCAACCGCCTTCGCATTTATCGCGTAGCGGCCAACTCTACCAATCAGGTAACTACGCAGGGAGTAGCTATCGGGCTGAACTATTATTTTGCCAATTATTTTATGGCTCAGGCCAACTACTCCTGGAATCGCCTGAACACGCAAATTGATGACCCGATTATTCCGGCTTTCAATACGCCAGAGCACAAATATAACCTGGGAATATCGGCGCGTGACCTGCCCCTGCGTGGTCGAAACGTGTGGGGCTTTAGCGTGGTTTACAAATGGATCCAGGGCTTTATGTTCGAGGGGTCGCCGCAATTCACAGGTTTCATTCCTACGTATGACCTGCTGGATGCACAGGTAAATTTTGCCTTTCCCCGTCTGAACACCACGCTCAAAATCGGCGCTTCCAACGTGCTCAACAACAAACAGTTTCAGACCTATGGCGGGCCGAGAATTGGTCGTTTGGCTTATATTAGCCTACTCTATGACTTCCGCGAGAAGTAACTTTGCCCGCAAATGGGTATATGTGTGAATTTATTTAACGCTCACTAAATACTGCTTTCTATGAAAAAAACAGGACTTTTTCTGCTCGGCGCTTTGCTCATGCTGCTGGCCTCTACAGCCGGCGCCCAACCGCACCGCTACCTGGATCCGGTGTTTACAAATGTAAAAAGGACGAATGGTGTCATTTACGGTTCCAATTTTACGGTTTTGACAATCAGCACCTTAGGCCGTACTGTTCGGGAGCCGCTGGTGATGGATGTGTACGAGCCGGAAGGTGATGTGCTGCCAGAGCGCCCGCTGGTGCTATACTTCCACACGGGTAACTTCTTACCCTGGATAAACCCAGCAACCGGTCTGAGCGTCAATCAGTCATGTGGGGGCACGCGTAATGACCCAGCAGCTGTAGAGATCTGCACTCGCCTGGCTCGAATGGGCTATGTCGTTGCTTCGGTAGACTATCGTCTAGGCTGGCGCCCAGACTTGCTGGACGAGCTTCAGCGCCGCTTCACCCTGATCAATGCGGCTTATCGCGGTATTCAGGACGCCCGCACCTGCATTCGCTACTTCCGCAAAGACGCGGCAACGAACGGCAATCAGTTCCGCATTGACCCGAACCGCATCGTGCTCTTCGGACAGGGAACAGGTGGCTATATCTCGTTGAATACAGCCGCCCTTGACAAATATTCCGAAATTTTGACCACCTCGGAGCCGGGTAAGTTCATCATTAACGGAGTCCCCATGGTGATAGAGCAGTATAACGGAGATCCCTACGGGATTCAGGCTGCTCCGGGCATTGTGGATGCTCTGTATAGCGCTGCCACCGGTTTCCCGCTGGGCGATACCTTGTATGTACCTAACCATATTGGCTACTCGTCCGATTTTAAACTGGCTGTCAATCTCGGCGGGGCCCTGGGAGATAAAGCCTGGTTAGATGCCAATACGCCGCCCATCCTGTCATTCCATGTTCCGCAAGATCCGTTCGCTCCCTGTGGCGATGGCCTGGTTATCGTACCTGGGGTAAACTTCCCAGTGGTTAACGTAACCGGCTCGTGTGGCATCCAGCCTATTATGGATAGCTTAGGCAGAAATGCTGTCTTTTCGCAAGGTGGTTTATTGACCGATCCTATTTCGGTGCATAACCGTACTACTAACGGCGGACGCGAGGGCTTCTATCCCTTCCACCGTGGTGCTAACGACTCCTCGCCGTGGGATTGGAACCGAATCATTCCGAATACGCAGCTGCCCAACGGCCAGATTGTGCCGCTCAATTGCAGCACGGACTCCGTGTCGGCCCGGCGGGTGATTGACACAATTATGGCCTTTTATGCTCCGCGCGCCTGCCGCGCTTTGGGTCTGGACTGCCCAGGCGTGTCGGTTAAGGCAGAAGAACTCTTCGACGCTGGTATGGTATTGACGGTCTTCCCGAACCCGGCCAAGAGCGAAGTATGGTTCAATAGCGACAGCGAGCACCCGATCCAGGCCATTGAAGTATTTGACATCAGCGGACGCATGGTGCGCCAGGTGCGCGGCATTGAGGCCAGCGCGTATGTGTTGCAACGCGATGGGTTGCCCAACGGTATGTACGTAGCTAAACTTTACTTCCCACAAGGAGTGGCGGCGAAAAGGATACTCTTCGAGTAAATTCACGCGCTCTGCGTCAAAAAGCAACGTGGCTATCGGTCAGTACCGATAGCCACGTTTTTTGTTGTGGAGAATACCGGACTCGAACCGGTGACCTCTTGCATGCCATGCAAGCGCTCTACCAACTGAGCTAATTCCCCGCAGACCGAAAGTGAGCGCAAAGGTAAGACGCCATAAGTAATCTACCAAGCAATTTGAATTATAAATTATTTAACTTATTGGCCACGCAACCATAACGAAGCCCTTGCTTAGGTTTGTGGGGCCTTTACGGACAAAAAGAAAGCGGATGCCGAAAAGCTTAGATAGAGTAGGCGTAAACTTAACCTTTAATGCGTTATGAGATTTATTGTTTCCACTCTGGCCTTTATGGTACTATCGTTCCATGCTGCTTTTGCCCTTGACAAAGGGGAGCACCGTACCGTGGATGCTTTCCGCCATGCTGCCGAGGTGCAGGCGCTCACTCCGCAAATGCTTCAGATGGGTGTAGAGGAATTCCTGGCACTGACGCCGTCGAAGTATCGCGAGATCACTGGCGAGCGTCTGGGCTTAAAAAACACGATAAAGTTGAAAGCGGCGCAAAAGTTCTTGAAAAAAGAACTCAAGAAAAGCAACGACGGTATTACTAAAGGCCTTTACATCCTTCTGGCCATTCTGGGCTTAGCCTGGCTTGCTATGGGTGTTAAGTCGGACTGGAGCGGCTCCGACTGGGTTGTGAACCTGATCCTCACGCTCTTGTGCTGGTTGCCGGGCTTTATCCATGCCTTGGTGAAAATGAAAGACTATTACAACTAATGAGCTGACAGGCAAAACCCAGGAGCCATTAGACATGCTGTTTAATGGCTCCTTTTCTTTTAGTGCGTATGCGTAAAAAATGGTTTTATTGGGTCTGGCTCTTAGCGCTTATATCATTACCCGCAGTGCTACTCTTGCTGCCAGCGGATTTCTTTGATGAAGGTGAAACCCTGTGCCCGTCCAAGCGCTTTTTCGATGTAGAGTGTTGGGGTTGTGGTATGACTCGGGCCGTGATGCACTTCTTGCATCTCGATTTTGAGACAGCGCTTTATTACAATTCCGGAAGTTTTCTAATTACCCCCGTGATGAGCATTATCTGGATGCGCTGGCTTGTACAAGCGATTAGGGCAGTGCGGCGATGAGCACCCTAAAGCTCCCTGCAAAAACAAAAGCGCCCTTGCTGCGGGTTGCTGCAAGGGCGCGTGTTGTAGATGTTTTTTTGTTGGCACCGACCTACTCTCCCGCGGCATCAACCGCAGTACCATCGGCGCTGACGGGCTTAACGACTCTGTTCGGAATGGGA
>CALJPQ010000002.1 GCA_937980645.1 uncultured Saprospiraceae bacterium
GCCTTTCGACTGCCTGAAAGTGTGCTGGATGAAGAGGTGAACTACATCCTACACCTGGGCATCCACACTCACTTTAATCACTATGTCAGCAGCATGCGCCAAATGCTGGCCCAAGATTACGACGCCATTTTCGTCGGCACAGGGGCTCCTCGAGGCAGTGACTTGGCCAAACTACCGGGGCGCCAAGAGGCCGCCGCCAATATTCACATCGGTATTGAGTGGCTGGCTAACGTCGCTTTCGAGCATATTGAGCGCATCGGCAAGCGCGTCGTTGTATTGGGAGGAGGCAACACGGCCATGGACTGCTGCCGCACCGCTCGCCGCTTAGGAGGCGAGCAGGTAACCGTCGTAGTACGCAGCCCTTTCAAAGACATGAAAGCCTCGCCCTGGGAAATCGAAGATGCCCTGCGCGAAGGCGTCACCATCCTTAACTGCATGCCTCCCAAGGCTTTCATCACCGAAAACGGACGCCTCAGAGGTGTCCTCTTCGAACACGTGGAGGCGGTATACGATGAAAACGGCAAACGCACTCTCGTCCCTACCGGCCAACCCGACACCTTTATCGAAGCCGACGACGTACTCATTGCTATCGGTCAAGAAAATGCCTTTCCTTGGATTGAGCGCGACCTAGGCATTGAATTCGGCAAGTGGGACATGCCCATATTGGACCCCGTAACCTTCCAGTCCACTCACCCAAAAGTCTTCTTCGGCGGCGACGCGGCCTTAGGCCCTAAAAACATTATTACCGCCGTGGCCCACGGTCACCAGGCGGCCATCTCCATCCACTTGTTTTGCACCGGACAAGACCTGCACCGCGACCGCCCAGCCCCTACCGTCAATATGTTTCAACAGAAAATGGGCGTTCACGAGTGGCTGTACGACAGCTATGTGGTCAAAGATGCGCGCTACGCCGTCCCGCACGCCCCTGAAGAAATAGCCCTGCACAACCGCCGCATGGAAGTGGAGTTGGGCTTCGACCCCGAACTGGCCTATAAAGAAGCCGAACGCTGCCTGAATTGCGATGTGCAAACCGTCTTCACTTCCAGCTTGTGCATTGAGTGCGACGCCTGCGTAGACATCTGCCCTACAGCCTGCATCACCTTCACCCACAATGGTGAGGAGGACGACTTGCGCACTCGCCTGAATGCTCCGGCCAATAATCGAACGCAAGAGCTGTACGTCTCCGATGCCCTACCTACCGGTCGCGTCATGATTAAAGATGAAAACGTATGTCTTCACTGTGGCTTGTGCGCTGAGCGGTGCCCCACCTCTGCTTGGGACATGCAGAAGTACCTGTATCAGGTGACTAAAGCCTGCAAAGTCTGGGATATCGCACGCGCCTCTGTGGCAGAGCCTGTTTAACCCATCAAATTGACGGTCACTTCTTCCGACTCAAGCAAATTCAAGCACGCCATGTCCAACTTGGTCAACGATTTCGTCATCCGCTTCGCTAATGTAAACGGAACGGGTTCAGCCAGCGCCAACACCCTTTTTGCCAAAAGTGTGTTCCGAATGGGCGTACCCGTAACGCCCAAAAATATCTTTCCCTCTAACATTCAAGGCTTGCCGACGTGGTACGAAGTACGCGTCAGCGAGCGAGGCTACTTGGGCCGACGGGCAGGCATAGACTTGCTTGTCGGTGTCAACCCCCAGAGTTTAGCCGCCGACGTGCGCTCCGTGCGCCCGGGTGGCTACTTTGTGTACGATAGTAGCCGCCCTTTAGACAAATCGCTGCTGCGCGACGACATCCACTACATCGGTATCCCGATGATCTTGCTTTGCCAAAAACACTTCGAAGTTCCACGCGTCCAGCAGTTGCTGAAAAATATGGTCTATGTTGGTGCGCTCACTGCGCTGCTGGATGTGGAAATGGAGGTGGTCAAGCAATTGGTCATCGAGCAGTTTAAGAAAAAAGAGAAGTTGATTGCCTCCAACCACTTAGCACTGGATTTGGGCTTCCACTATGCGCGCGAGCACTACGATTGCCCGCTTCCTGTGCGCGTGGAGCGGCGCAACAACGTGGGCGATCGCATCATGATGACCGGCAACACGGCCTGTGCGTTAGGCGCCATTTATGGCGGAGCTACTGTAGCAGCATGGTACCCTATCACGCCCTCTACTTCGGTTGTAGACGCCTTTGAGAAATACGCCAACCGCTTGCGCACCGACCCAATTACGGGCGAAAAGAAGTTCGCTATCGTACAAGCCGAAGACGAACTGGCCGCCATTGGCGTCGTCATTGGCGCCATGTGGAACGGTGCCCGCGCTTTCACTGCAACCAGCGGGCCAGGGCTGTCGCTCATGAACGAGTTCTTAGGGCTGGCCTACTTTGCCGAAATACCCGCTGTGCTCATCGACGTTCAACGCGGCGGCCCCTCCACCGGTATGCCTACGCGCACACAACAGTCCGATATCCTACTGGCTGCCTACGCCTCGCACGGCGACACGAAGCACCCCTTGCTCTTCCCTTCCACACCTACTGAATGCTTCGAAATGACGGCCAGCGCCTTTGATCTCGCCGAGCGGCTCCAAACGCCCATTATCGTCATGACGGATCTCGATTTGGGCATGAACGAGCACATGACCCCTCCCCTCCGCTGGGACGACCAGCGCCGCTACGACCGCGGCAAGGTCCTCGATGCCGAAGCCTTAGAAAACATCCAAAACTGGGGCCGCTACTTAGATGTGGATGGCGATGGCATACCCTACCGAACCATCCCCGGCACCCATCCGACAAAAGGCGCCTTCTTCACGCGCGGCTCCTCCAAAGATGAATACGCCCGATATACCGAAGACGGCGAAGCGTACCGCCGAAACATGGACCGCCTGTTGAAAAAGTGGCAGACCGCTCGAGAGCTCGTGCCCCCTCCTGAATTCTTCCAGCCCCAGACCCGTTGCTCGGAAGCCATGCTCTTTTTCGGTACTTCGACCTACTCAGCCTTAGAAGCACTGGACGAACTGCGCGCCATCGGCATTGACTTGGACGGTCTGCGCCTGCGCGCTTTCCCATTTAGCCAGGCCGTACACGACTTTATTGAGCAACACGAGCGCGTCTATGTAGTAGAGCAAAACCGCGATGCCCAGATGCGCTCGTTGCTGATGATCGAACTGGGCATTTCGCCTCAAAAACTCATCCCCATCCTGCAATACGACGGCTTTCCAATCACGGCCGCTACGATCGTTAGCCAAATTGCTAAATACCACCCTGCAGCAACAGAGCTGTTGGGCGGCAATGGCCATCCTCACGTCCTTGCCTGACCTCTCCTCTTCTTTAGCGCCTTTGCAATAAAACTAAAACTATCGCTTATGACGTATCTGCGTCCCGAGTTTCGCCACCCAGAAAGCCCGCGCAATGCGCTGGGCTATACGCGCCAATACTATGAGGGCGCGCTCTCGACGCTTTGCGCAGGCTGCGGCCACGATTCCGTCAGCGGTGCCATCATTCAAGCTTGCTTCGAACTGGCCATTGAGCCGCATCGCGTAGCCAAACTATCGGGCATTGGTTGCTCTTCTAAAACACCTACCTATTTTCTGGGTAATTCGCACGGCTTCAACTCCGTCCACGGGCGCATGCCCTCCGTAGCTACCGGCGCTAACTTGGCCAACCGCGACCTTATCTACTTAGGTATTTCCGGCGACGGCGATACCGCCTCCATTGGCATGGGCCAGTTCGTGCATGCCTTGCGCCGGAACCTTAACATCACCTATATCGTGATGAACAACGGATGTTACGGCCTGACAAAAGGACAAGACTCAGCCACCGCCGACGAAGGCTCGAAGAACAAAACTGGTCACATCAACCCCTTCCACAGTATCGACCTCTGCGGAATGGCCATTGAACTGGGCGCCACCTTTGTTGCGCGCAGCTTTTCGGGCGACAAAGGGCAGCTCATTCCGCTCATCAAAGCCGCCCTTTCGCATCAGGGCTTTGCGCTGATCGACGTGTTATCGCCCTGCGTAACGTTCAATAACAACCCCGGCTCTACTAAATCGTACGACTATGTGCGCGAGCACCTCGAGGTTACTGCCAGCGTAGATTACATAACGGAGAGAGCCGAAATCACCGCCGACTATGCCGGGGGTGAGGCCTGTGTGGTTACCCTACACGACGGCTCACATGTCGTGTTGCGCAAGCCCGACCCTAACTGGCGCCCTACAGACCGCATCGCCGCTATGAAACGGCTGCACGAAGCGCGACAATGCGGTGAAATCCTCACCGGCATCCTCTATTTGGAACCCGCCGGACGCGACCTGCACGCCATGCTGAACACCTGCCAACGGCCGCTTAACACCCTGCAAGAGGCTGACCTTTGCCCAGGAAATAAGGTTTTAGAGGACATCAACGCAGAAAACCGGTAAACAAACAACCAGAAGGAAAGCCCTTGTGCACCCCAAAGTGGGCAATGCTGCTCAAAGGGTGAGGAGCTGTTCGCACGGCATCAAAAGGTATTATCGCACCCTCAAGCGATGAGGCGACTTCGCTGCGCCCACCGATTCCATGCGCTCAGCCCTAAGCCCAAAAGCATCAGCAATGACCCTAACCACACCAGGTTGATACCGGGGAAGACGATAGCCTCAAGTACGATGTAGTCAGAACGCGGTGCATTTTCCGCAATCTCGATAGGAATGCGCTGGAGATCTTCAGGAGCCTTTGCGGCCAGAATGGTCATGGTGGCCGTGTTGGGGTCAATGTTCTCGAAGCGGAAGTGCAACCCCCATTGGGCCACCTCATCTTTGAGGTTGAGTGGGCGGCTATCGCGAATGAGGAACACCGGAGCGACTTCTGCCGAAGTGCTGTCTGGAGCGGTGATGCGCAGTTGGGCAGCCACAGCCAAATCGCCATCTTGGGCATCGTAGTGAGGATGTTCTACGCGGCGGTTGAGACGCACGAGGTGGACGCGATAGCCCTCAAAGCCCACACTTTCCCCTTCTTTGAGGCGCAACGTGCGATACTGTAAGGCGTTGTCGGCGTCAAGCAGACGCGCCAGCGACGCTTCGGTAAGGCGCACGCGCATCTGTAGAGCGCCAATTTGGGCAGGCAAGGTAAAAGCGCCCTGTTTAGGCCGCAGGTAGAGCATAGGAGCGGCAGAATGGCCTGCAGTATCGTTTAGTGAAAAGGCGCGCAGCTTCAACCCAAAAGCCAAATCGCCCTTCTCGGGGCGATACTCAGGATGCTGAGGTGCCTTAGTGTAGTCATCCAACACTAAGTAGTGTTTTTTCGTAAAGATGGTATCGCCAATGGCCGCCTCATAGGTCTCGAAGCGAATGCTATCCTCCTGCTGGCGGGCAAATTCCGGGTCTAGTTCGGCCTTAGGAAGCGAAGAGATGTGGGTGAAAATATCGTAGGTGAGGTAGTGCTTGGTAGAAGGATTAGACGCGACCACCTGCGAGAACCGACGGTCATACATGACGTTAGGGTGCAGCACAAACTCTTCGCCAGTAAAGTTGCCCTGCGCGTCGCGCTTGCGAAAACGCACCTTGAACGTGCGCGTTTGGCGCTCGAGGGTATCGCCCAAATAAGTGGCTTCATAGCCGCGGATGGGCATTGGCGCCTCTTTGAGCAACAGCACGTTTCTGTTCAACTCCTCGCCACCCATACCTTCGATAAGACCCTCCATGGCAAAGGTATTCGAGGATATCCAACGCTTGTTCAGCCCTGTACCCAATATGCCCAACAATAACAGCCCAAAACCCATGTGCGACAGCGCCGAGCCTGCCTGCCGTAGGTTCTTGCGGGCAAAAACGACGAGATAATCGGCATTGGCCACCACAGCAAACATGGCGGCGAAGAGCAAAGCAAAATGCTGCCAGGCATACATATCGAGCCAGAGCGCATTAAGCGCCGTTAACACTCCCGCCCCTACCAGCGCAATAAACATGTGCTTAGTAAATGTGCGCCGCCAAACCTCTGCATGGCGCTCCCGATAGCGAAGCCATTGCGCCACGCCGGTCAGTAGCCCCACAAAAACACCAATCCACAACTGATAGCGATTGTGATGCGCCACCGGGTCCTTCAGGGCGGCACCGACGTAGTCCGGTTTAAACCACTGTACCAGCTTGTTCCACACCGGCAGCGAGGTGGCGCCCGTAATAAGCACTGCCGAAAAGAACAAGACCAAGACGCCGACGAACATCCAAAACTCGCGCGAGGCGATAGTCTCTTCCTGTGGCGGCGCCGGAATGCCTTTTCCGCGCACCGCCATCAAGGCGATGGCTAAGGCTGCAAACACGCCGATAAAGGCAATCAGCTGCGCGCCCAGGCCCATTTCCGTGAAAGCATGGGCCGAAGAGTCGCCCAAAATACCGCTGCGCGTTAAGTAGGTGGAATACAGCACCAATACAAACGTTATCAGGTAAAAGGCGTATACGCTGCGAATGGAGTATCCCGTATTACGGGCAATCAGATGGGCATGAATGCCCGCCACTAACGTGATCCAGGGCACGAGCGACGTGTTCTCTACAGGGTCCCAAGCCCAATAGCCGCCAAACGAAAGCGCCACATAAGCCCAAGCACCGCCCATCAGAATGCCTAGCCCCAGAATAGCGGCCGAAAACAACGCCCAAGGCAGCGCTGGCTTCAGCCACTCGCGGTGTTCGCCCGTCCAGAGGCCTGCCACTGCATAGGAAAAAGGAACTAAGGTGGAAGCAAAGCCCAAAAACAGGGTGGGCGGGTGTATGGTCATCCAATAGTTCTGAAGCAGCGGGTTTAAGCCGTTGCCCGTGATCTGGCTCAAATAGTCGGCCCGCTCAAAAATGGGAGCATCCATCGTATGGCGCAACAAATCGAAGGGGCTGACCCCAAGCCGATACTCTCCGAAATAAAGCCCTAAAATCATGGAGCCAATGAAGGCCTCTGCTAACGACAACACCGCCAATACCGGCGATTCCCAGCGGCCAGCGCGCAACATAAGCACAAGCCCCAGCACAATGTGCCAAAAACTCCACAACAGAAAACTCCCCTGCTGTTCCTTCCAAAAAGCTGAAAATGTATACTGGAACGGCAGGTCATCCGACACATTTGCCCAGGCGTATTGATATTCGTAGTACTTATTGACTAAAATGAAAAACAATGCTCCAATGACGCCCAACGTCGCCAGCCCATGGACGACAAAAGCGCCGCGCCCCAACTGAAGCCAACCCGCTCCCTCTGGCAACCCGTGCCGACGGGTAGCCCAAAAGTACGAAAACGACGCCAACAGCGCTGACACGAATGACAGCACTACGAGCAGATGCCCTACCTGCCCGGGCAACAAGTGCTCTCCCACATATTGCATATCGGCTGCTTATTGCTTTTCTGAGCGCACGTAGATCTCTTCGTCCTTGTATTTTGAGGGGCATTTGAGCAACATGTCCGAAGCTTCAAACACCTCTCCGCGCATTTGCCCCGTCAGCACAATTTGCTCCGAGCGCTCAAAGTCCTGAGGCTTGCCCGCTCGTAGCACCACTTGGCGAACTTCGCCGGCGTCATCGCGCAGGTAAAAGGCCAAGTAATTTGGGTCTTTCTCGGGGTCGTAGGCTATCGGACGGTCTTTAACCAATTGCCCCACCAACTTAACACGATCGCCTTTTTCAGCGGCCTGAGCAAAGTTGGCATACGTTGTTACGTCCTGACTAGCCGAAATGAGAATGCCTATGGCAACGGCTATGACAGTTATAGCAATTAAATGCGAGCGTTTCATGTGCGCTTGTTTTTTCTCATTAGCAAAGGTACGCCGACAGGCAGAAGAGTAGGCTTGGCATTTGTATACATAAGCCTAAACTACGCTGTAAACGTGGCTCTAAGAAACGCTTTAAACGCTCAAACGTTCACGCTTTTAAAAAACTATCGCTCCCTCTTTTTAGAGGCCACACCTTGGACACCGCAGGGCCGTTACGGCGAAAAAAGTCTCCGGAGGGAAGGTCAGCGATACCCTAAGCGCTCCAGCATCGGCCTGAACTTCGGCAAAAAAGCGGATATACTGCCGATTATCGTACTGAAAACGATGCGGCTCTTGGGCTGATATCCACACGTATTCGGGTCGAGACAAACAACGCGGAAAATGCTCTCCCGTAAAAATCTCTACATCGCCCTCAGGCAATGGGCGCAGGAAGAGATTGGCTCTCCCTAAGTCATCGCCCACGGTCAGCCAAGTAACGCCCGGCTGCAAGTAGAAAAAACGCCGACTCGAATCGGTAGTGTCAGCGCCGAATATTTCCGTCTCCGAGAACTCGGCCAAACACCAGTTGCGGTGAGCATCTGCCTCCTTCACCGGGCGCGCCACACTCCGCCGAAAGACGGGGCCTTTTATTGCTGCTTCTGCCGACGAAGCCTCTGGCGCCTGTGAGCCACCTGAAAAGCAAGAGGCCCATACCCCTACCCCCATCCAACCGTAAAGCAAATACCGATACATGAACCCTGAATGCTGTTGTGAAAAAACATGACTTCTGACCACTCAAATTTCAAAGAGCAACAAAAATAAACTACTGGCAATTGCCGGTGGCTTGTGCAACAAAGGATCGCCCTGCGTTCGTATCGCTCAGAAGACCGACGCTTGTGGAGCAAGCATCAAAACTCTCAGACAGACGACGGAAGCGCAAGACAGATACGGCTGCTATCTTTGCCGCACACAGCCGCGCCATGAGCTTACCCGCAGATTTCTTCGCCGATTTCCCGCCCGTTAGCAAGGGCGAATGGTTGGAGCGCATCGCCAAAGACCTCAGGGGTAAAGCACTCGACGACCTATACTGGCAGCTGAGCGACGACCTCCGCATCGACCCTTTTGCCCATCCGGACGACCAAGCCGAGCCACCGCTTCCTTTGACTGAGGAAGCCCAGGTATGGGCCATCAACGAAGACATCGAACAAGCCGACCCGCAGGCCGCCAACCGACTAGCGCTTGAAGCCTTAGCTTTTGGCGCTGAGAGCTTGCACTTCTCCGTTGTTGAGCGGGCGCACTTGCCTGCACTGTTAGACCGCATCTATATAGACTACATTCAACTTCACTTTAGCGGCCCAGCCGTAGAGGGCGGGCCAGCGGCTGTGCTCGAGGCGCTCGGGCAGATAGCCGATCACCAAGGCATCGACCGCCAGCGGCTGAGCGGTGCCTTGTACTACGACCCCTTGGCCACCTCGACCGCTACAGATTGGCGCTATATCGGCGACTTATTCGCCTATGCCCGCGATGCCTTTCCGGGCTACCTCACCCTCAACGTTGACGGAAACCGCGAGTACCGTGGCCCGGCCGGCGCTGTCGACGAATTGGTTCGCTTGCTCCAGCGCGGAAACGAATACCTGCGCCAAGGCGCTGAGCACGGCCTGGATCCAGCAACTTTGGCTGCTCAGATGCAGTTCAGCGTGTGTGTGGGCAAAAGCTACTATCTCGAAATCGCTCGCCTGCGCGCCTTTCGCCTGTTGTGGCTCAATACCTTGAAGGCTTGGAACTTACCGTTGGCCTATCCGGTACTCGACGTGCGCTTCGCTCCACAGGCCTACACTGACGAACTCTACACCAATATGATTAGGGCTACCACCATGGCCATGTCGGCCGTGCTGGGCGGGGCCAATCGCCTTACTGTGCTGCCTTACGATGCTGGGCGGGAAACCCTAGCTCAATACCCTCAGTCCTTCAGCCGACGCATTGCCCGAAACATACAACACCTGCTTAAACTAGAAAGCGGCTTTGCCGAACTGACTGACCCAGTAGCAGGCAGCTATTTTTTAGAAAAACTCACCGCACAATTGGCTATTAACGCCTGGAAAGCCTTTACCTCTACTTAGCACACGAAACAGCGCAGCATTTCTTGTCGAATTTCTACGACTTTTTCGTCCAGAGCCAAACACCGCGCCTCTAAAGTGAAAATCGCCGTTCATGATACAAATCCTCCATATTGCCGCTGAATGCTACCCCGCCGCTAAAACGGGCGGTCTAGGCGATGTCGTTGGCTCCTTACCCAAGTATAATACGCAGGCCGGCGTCCTATCGGCAGCCATCTTGCCCAAGTACGACTTGCGCTGGATCAACCATCAAACATGGAATACCGTCTTCGAGGGAACTACCTGGATCAACTGGCAACCGTGGTATTTCCGCATTCAGCAGCAAGCAAACCCTACGCTGGGCTATCCACTTTTTGTGGTCGACATCCCGGGGCTTTTTAACCGCCCAGGCATTTACAACGACCCTTCAGGGCGGCCTTACGACGACGAAATCACGCGCTATATCGCTTTCCAGCAAGCTGTCTTAGAGTGGCTCTTGTCGTTTCCGTGGTATCACCGCCCACGCGTATTGCACTGCCACGACCACCATACGGCGCTTATTCCGTGGATGGTGAAGTACTGCCCAGCGTATCAGCAATTGGCCCCCGTCCCCACGGTTTTCACCATCCACAACGCCCAGTATCAAGGGGCTTTCAGTTGGAGAAATGGCCACCTGTTGCCTCCCTACGAGGCGGCAGCTCGCAACTTGCTGGACTGGAACGGGGCCATTAACCCCATGGCCACAGCCATCAAAACCGCTTGGGCTGTTACGACCGTGTCGCCTTCGTATTTGTTGGAACTACACCAAAACAGCCTGGGTTTAGAACCGCTCTTTCGGCATGAATGGCGCAAGCAGCGCGGCATCCTCAACGGCATCGACGTGCAAACGTGGGATCCCAAAACCGACCCCGCCATCCAATACCGGTTGGAAGAGGGGCAATTGGCCAAATTCAAAGCCCGCAACAAGCGCGTCTTGTGCGAGTGGTTTGGCTTGCCCGACAATTACCCGCTGGTCAGTTTCATTGGGCGCTTAGTGCGCGAAAAAGGGGCCGACCTGCTGCCCGACGTCTACCGACGCTTCATTTATACCGGGGCGCGCGTGGCTTTTCTTGTGCTGGGTACGGGCGAAACTTGGACCGAAGACCAATTTCGCGCTTTGGCCCACGAAGCACCGGGGCGCTTCAACGCTGTACTGGACTACAACGAAGGACTGGCACATCAAATCTATGCCGGCTCCGACTTCCTCATTATGCCCTCGCGCGTAGAGCCATGCGGTCTTAACCAGATGTACGCTATGCGCTACGGCACTATACCCATCGTGCGCGCCGTAGGTGGCTTGAAGGATACCGTGCCCGACATCGGCGAACCTGACGGTTTCGGCCGCGGCTTCCGCTTCGAGCAGTTCAGCGTTGAAGATGCCTCGTATGCCATCTACCGCGCTGCCTCCATGTGGTACAACGACCCTTACACTACTGCTGTCTTGCGCGAGCGCATTGCCGCTGTGGACTTTTCGTGGGAAAATACCCTGGAGCAATACTTCGCCGTCTATCGCTCTTTGGGCGCCCACATCGAACCCGTACTGCCGCCCTCAGCAGAAAGTTCGACCGACGGCACGCCCAAAACGACCATTACCGAGGAAGACCTGCCGCTCACGCCTCCTCGCCGAAAAACCGCGCGCCGCAAACGCACCAAGGCTTGAGCCTATGCCTAAAAGCCCTCTTTTTCTCGACCGCGATGGCGTTATCAACCAACGCCCCAGAGGTAGCTATGTGCGACATCCCAGCGAGTTTGTCTTTGAAAAAAACGCCCTCCAGGCCCTGCACCTCTTGGCCCAATTGTTCAGCCCTATTGTAGTGGTAACCAACCAGGCCGGCATCGGCAAAGGTGTAATGACACACGCCGACGTCGGAGCTGTTCACCAAAAGATGCAGGCCGAAACAAAGCGCGCTGGCGGGCGCATTGATGCCGTCTACTACTGCCCCCATCGCCCCGACGAAGGCTGCCACTGTCGGAAGCCCGCTCCGGGCATGGCCTACGAGGCCCAGCGCGATTTTCCACAAATAGTGTTTTCCAATGCCTGGATGGTGGGCGACTCGCTGTCCGACATGCAAATGGGCGCTTCTTTAGGCATGCACACCGCTCTCATATTGGGTAAGGAAGAAGAGGCTGCAGCGTTGGAGCACTTTCCCACAACCGCTCGTTTTCCATCGCTGTGGGATTTCGCTCGTCATTGCTGGGCCGGCTTGCATCAGCAAGGCCCTGTTTGAAGCGCCTGCCCTACAGCCTTCCAAAGGGCATCCGTTTGCGGCCACGAGGCTTCGAGGCATAAGGTTCGTCCAGTTGTAGGATGTTCGAGGGCCAGGCGCCAGGCGTGTAAGTGTATGGATCGATCGGTATTGGCTCGGCGCGCTCCATAGCGCACGTCGCCTTTGATGGGGCATCCTATGGCTGCCAATTGTGCTCGTATTTGATGATGTCGCCCTGTAAGGGGCTGCACCAGTAAAAAGGCGTATCGATCGCCCTGCCCGATGAGCCGATAGCAGAGTACTGCGCGCATCGCTCGAGGGCGCTCTTCTGCGTATGCCTGCACGCGATGCGTGCGCGGGTTTTGAACTAAGAAATGCGTTAGTTCTCCTTGTGGTTCGGGAGGCAAGCCAGTAACGACGGCCAGGTATTCCTTGTGTACACGGCTATCGCGAAATTGCTGTTGCACTTGGATCATAGCCCGCGAGGTTTTGGCCAGCAGCATCAGCCCGCTTACCGGCCGATCGAGGCGGTTAACCAGATGAAGGGGCTGCACAGCGTAGGCCTGCGCCCAATCCAGCAGCGATGGGTCGCCTGTAGGGTCGGGCTGAGCGGGCATACCCGCTGGTTTGTTCAGCGCCAATAGGGCATCGTCTTCATAGCAAACTTGCACTTCGGACATGTGCGTCGTTCTTCGCTGTCTAATGTCTTTGCTGAGGAAAAATTTTGCGAGCAAATACGTTGGCAAGAAAGTGCTGTAGCCGAGGCATTAGCGCACATAGGGCGAATGGCGCATCCAAAAGCGCCATTCCCACAAGGCGCACTCGCCGGCATAGTCCACACCAATGCGCGGGCCGCGGGCGATGTCTGCTTTCGAGAGGTGTAGCCCTTGGTCTTCTATCCACATGGGCGAGCGCCGGTCTGTCAGGCTCTGACCGCTTTGGTGAGTGTGAAGCCCCAATGCCTGAGCCAAGGCGCCGGGTCCGGTAGTGAGGGCCACTTTCTTTCTTGGCGAGAGGTCCTCCCAAGGAGCATAGCCACGCCTCTGGCACATGAGGTTTTGCCCTTCTACTGGCTCTACGGCTCGAATGAGCACAGCATGAGCCACTCCCTCTGGGCCAGTAACCACGTTGAAGAGATGATGAAGCCCATAGCAAAGGTAGATGTAGGCGCATCCACCGGGTCGAAACATGACTTCAGTCCGCGGCGTGCGGCGGTTCTGATAGGCGTGGCAAGCGCGGTCTTCAGGAGCGCGATAAGCCTCCACTTCTGTAATAACGCCTGCTGTGCGCTGGCCGTCAAAGTGGGTTACGAGCACTTTGCCCAACAGGTCTTGGGCTACCGCGAGTACGTCGTCGCGCAAGTAGAAGTCGGTCGTTAGGCGCGTCATGATTGTTCATTGGCACTTGGCCCTCGATCCAGTCAGGTGTTGTAGGCGTTGTTCCCAACGCCAAGCATCGGCCAAGGCTTGGTGCAGGGTGCGATGAGCCGTCCAGCCCAGCTGCTCGCGGGCTTTAGTAGCATCAGCGTATACGGCGGCCACATCGCCTGGGCGACGCGGGCCGATGCAGTACGGAAGCGAGAGGCCGCAGGCGTCCTCGAAGGCGCGCACAACGTCGAGCACGCTAGCTCCCTGTCCGGTGCCTATGTTAAACACGTCGTAGTACGATGCCAGTGCGCTCAAGCGTTCTAGGCTGCGCAAGGCGGCTACGTGTGCTTCTGCTAAGTCCATCACGTGAATGTAATCTCGGATGCACGTTCCGTCGGGCGTAGCGTAGTCGTCGCCAAAGATGACCAACTCGGGCCGCAGGCCAGCAGCTGTCTGGGTAATATAGGGGACGAGGTTGTTCGGCACGCCAATGGGCAATTCGCCGATAAGCCCCGACGGATGAGCACCAATAGGATTGAAGTAGCGCAGCGAAATGATGCGTAGCGGCTTACCGGCGCGTACAACGTCGCGCAAGATCTCTTCGCCAACTTGCTTGGTATTGCCGTAAGGAGATATGGCCGGCAAGATGGGGGAAGCCTCCGTAACCGGCAGCTGCTGCGGCTCGCCATAAACCGTACAGGACGAGGAGAAGATCAAGTCGTGTACGCCCAACTCAAGCATGACCTCTACCAAGGTCAGCAAAGCATCTAAATTGTTTCGGTAATAGCGCAGCGGCTCCCGGACGCTCTCTCCTACGGCCTTAAACGCCGCAAAATGAATGACACCGCGCACTTGCTCGCGCTCCATTGCCTCAAAAAGCGCTGAGCGATGGGCACAATCGGCCACACAGCAGGGAACTTCATACCCCAGAATTTGCCGCAACCCTTCCAGCACATCCTGCTGCGAGTTGGAGAAGTTGTCGAGCACCACTGGCCGATAGCCCGCTTCGGCAAGCGCAACTACCGTATGGCTTCCAATGAAGCCCGCGCCACCTGTAACCAATATAGTAGGAGCTTCCATGAAGGGGCTAATTTCTGGAGTTTGGACGAATTAGAAAGTGCTTTTCGAAAGCAACTCTCCAAACAAAAAAGCGAGCATCACTCAGCCGTTGGGCTGAGCGATGCTCAAAAAGTGCGCAAGCACTTTTGGCCAGCCTTACTGAATCCGCACTGGAAACTCTACGTCAGCATCCACGCTGCCCGTCTCGTCGAGGTTGGGCAATTGTTTTCTCGGGTTGTGGCGCAATACTACACGCACCGAACCAGTAGAAACAGCGCCTGTAGTCCAGCGAGTTCTCAGGCGGAAAGGGTATCCTTTAGAATCCATGTCCAGAGGAGTGATGGTCAGGTTCAAGGCGCTGCTTATGCTATACACCAGCAAGTGGCTGTCGCTTTCCGCCTCGATTTCCTTCGTAACATCCACTTCGGGCGACTTGCTTCGGTCGTAGAAGGACACCTTAGCTTCGTATTCCCTATTCGGAGCGAGCACGATATCTTCCACCGTAGGGGGCAAACCGCCGTCGCCGTCGGGGTCGTCCCAAGTGAAGCGTTTATCGAAGGTGCCATCTGCGCTTTTAAGATGCACGACCACCGTGGTGAGCACTTCGTTCTCAGTGTCATCGTCTTTGCGGCAGCTCGTAGCGACCAGCGCAACCAGCAGCAGCGTGAGAAAGCCTATTTTTAACAAATGTGTGTTCATAACATGGTCAGATTTTGTGTACGTGTAAAGACAAGAGTTAGCCTTCAGGACAGGTCGGTTTTTCAGAAATGCCATTTGCCCCACAGGCTGACGTTCAGCCCGGGTTCGTCGACAAAGAATCGGAAGAAGTTCAGGTATTCGCGGTAGCGCGCATTGGTGAGGTTGCGCGCCGTCAGGCCCGTTTCCAGGGATTGCCCTGGGCGTTTGCGTAGGGTAAACGTGTGTCCGACTTCCAGACTCCACACCGTAAAAGCTGAAGGTGCTTCGGCTAAGAGGCCTTCTTTAGGGATGCGCGTCTGCTGAAGTGCGGTGGTGCCCGTCAGGCGAGCATAAGTGTGCGGCGTTTGGTCGGAGGGCTGCTTAGTGTTGCGCATGTTAGACCAATAGAGGCCGTATTGAAAGCGGTCAGCGGGCATCAGCGGCAGCCAGTCGCGCTGAGGGGTTCCCTCTGCCGAGTCAGGCACCATTCGGAAGGCGCGCAGGAGTGAGGCACGACCTTCGAAGGCCAACCCTACTGGTAGGGGAACACTTAGGGAAGCGTCGGCGCCATACAACATGGCGTTGGCTTGGGTGTAGAAATAGGCTGGGAATGCACCGCGCGAGGTCAGCACTAAGGTGCGCTGTGGGTCTAGGTAGATAAAGTTTTGGACCTGATTTCGAAACAGCGTCAAGGCTCCCCATAGTCGCTGGTGCTCATAGTGCGCAGACAGGTTAGAGTTCCAGGCCTTTTCCGGTTGCAGGTCAGGACGGCCCTCTTCATAGGTGGCGGCGCCGTGGTGTACGCCGCGAGCAAAGAGTTCGTTGACGTGTGGAGGTCTCCAGGCATAGCCGGTGTTGAGCGTCAAACGCACACGCTGGCCGAGGCGGCGCACCAAGCCGAGGTTGGCTGAGAGCCCTCCAAAGTACACGGTGGTGTCCACCTCGTAAAGTGAGCCAGTAGTACTGGCGGCAGTGCGCCGATAGTCGTAGCGCAGGCCTACCTCTACTTCCCAAGGTTTTGGAAAATGGCGCCAGCGTTCGAGCCACCACCAGCTACCGCCCCAGCTCTGGTAGTCGGGAATGAGGCCACCACGGCCGACCAAATTGTATTGGTAGAGCAGCTGCCCACCCATGCCGCCTTCCCAGTGGCGGATCGGTTCGTGCTCTATGGCTGCATCGAGGGCGTGCGTCCAGATGCGAAAGCGCTGCTGAGGACGGTCGGCAGCACTTCCGGTTCGGCGCACGACGTCGTACTCCTCGCGCAGGTTAAACTGCATGGCGTACTGCGCCGAAAGCTTCCACCGATCCGAAAGGGCGCGCTTCACCCGATGGCGGGCTGTGTAGTGCTGGACGCGCTGAAAGGGGCGGGCAATGAAATACGTGAAACGGTCGTCATTGTTGAGGGGCGTTGCTCGGCCTATGGCCCGCTGCAGGTCGGTTAAGTTTCCAATATGTGCCGCCTGTAATATGCCGATGCGCTGAGCGAAACGACTTAAAATGGCTTCGTGTCTCCAAAGGCCGGTTCTTCCTTCGGCCAGGGCCGATAGGTTCACCTCTTCCAGACCGGTGTTGCTCAACCAGTAATCGGGCGCACGCAAGTTGCCACTACGCTTAGCCGTAGCTTGCAAGCGCAAAGCTAACGAGCCTTGTTGGGGCTTCCAGTCTGCTGCTCCCGCGACAGTGCCGCCCCAACCATTGCTGTTCAGGCCACTGTAGAGCCACCCCCCCACGCCAGGGCGTTGCCGCAAAGGGGCTGGCTCCAACACCACCGCACCGGCTATAGCCCCCACGCCGTAGCGAACGCCCGCTGCGCCTTTAACGACCGAAATCCGCTGGGCCGTAAACGGATCCACCTCCGGAGCGTGCTCAGCGCCCCACTGTTGCCCCTCTAACGTCACTCCGTTGGCTACGATAGCGATGCGATTGGAGTGCAGCCCGTGAATGACCGGCTTAGCAATGGTCGTCCCTGTGTTGAGCACCGACACTCCCGGCAACTGTCGTAGGGCTTCACCCAAGGGAAGGGCTTGCCGCTGCGTCAGCGCCTCGCCGCTCAGCGACTCAGCAGCTTGGGCGGCCTGTGGAGCAACGGCTCGTTCCAACACAAGCACCTCCGACAGGACATGATGGTGCAGGTAAAAGTGAAATACCTTGTTCTCTACCAATCGAATCACTTGCGTCTTGTGCTCGCACTCAATGTGGCTTACGGCAATGGTGTACGAGGAATCTTCACACAAATTGTAGAGGATAAAAGTGCCTTCTTCGTCTGTCGTGGCGCCCAGATTTGTGCCTACGATGTGCACCGAAGCATAGGCCAGCGGCTCACCTGTGTCGGCGTTCCACACCATGCCGCGCAAGGGTATGTCGCAGTGCTGAGCTTTTATCCCCAGAACACTACCGAACGCGAGCCAGGCCGCGCACACTAGACGCGCTGCTTGGAGGCTCATTTCTTTCTTCTTTGTTGGTGAAAAAGCAGGAAACAAGAATGGGAAAAAACCACGCCTCCTGCGCAGGGTCAGCCTTTCGACTTTAATCTAGCCGAGAAGCGCCCCATCTTCAAGTGAGCGTGAAGTTAGAGGACAGCCAGCGTTAAAAGCTGATTACCCGATGGCGCAACGGGCGGCGCCCGCGAATGCCGCAGCGGAAGCAGTATCGCTACGTACGCATCTAGAAAAATAGGTGAGATATCCTCCGCTCCCGCGCTGACCGTAACCAAGTATGGCTCTGCCACCGGCAAATCGGGAATAGCAAACCAAAACGCGCAAATCCAGCAATCGTCAATGCTGTAGCGCTCATCGTGCAGATGGTGCGCGCGGTTCTTGTCGTAGCGCGCCGAGCAAGGAAATGCTCGGTGGTTGTGTTTCTCATGCAACAGCCAATGCCCTATCCGAAGCCCTTCGGCAACCCAAAAAGATACGCTAAGCAAAAGAGCGTAAGTGAGGCGATTGGCAAAAATCATAAGACAAAGATAGCGCGCTGTGGTTGAGTGTCAGCAAAAGATTGACCAGATGGCTCCTAAAATCGCTTTTCAACAAAACAGCGCGGCCGAGTCGGTGTTTGTCTAAAGCGCGAATGGGTCAAAGTCCCGTCGCGCACGGCATAAAAAGGCCTTTTCGTCCAAAGTTTCACTGTGCGTCTCGAGCGTCGAAAACTGCGGCACTATTTTAGCAGCTCTATTTTTTGAACGACCTGAACCGATTACACGCATCTCCCTGCACTGTGAAAAGTTCTGTCTATGCGTTTGCTTGCCTGCCTACTCTTCCTCCTCTACCCCGTTTTGGGGGGGCGCCATTCCGGCTCGCTTGACCTTCCGGCCGCTATGTTATTGGGCATTGACATCTCACATCACCAGCAGCGCATAGATTGGCAGCAGTTGGTGCAAAACTGCGAGTTGCATTTCGTTTTTGTAAAAGCGACCGAAGGCGGCGATTTCCTCGACTCTCTCTTTGCGGAAAACTGGGCCTGGCTGCGCGAAATGGGCATTCGGCGCGGGGCTTATCATTACTTCCGCCCTAAGCGCGATGGCGCTCTGCAAGCGGATCACTACCTACGCACCGTTGAACTGCAGGCCGGCGACTTAGTGCCCGTGCTCGACATCGAGACCACCGACGGCCGTCATTCGGAAATCGTGCGGCGCGAGGCCTTAGAATGGCTGCAAAAGATAGAAAAGGCGCTGTGCGTTCGCCCTATCATCTACACCAATCAACATTTCTACGAGCGGCACTTGGCGGGCTACTTCGACGACTATCCGCTTTGGATTGCGCGTTACTCCGACGAGCACCCGCGCCTAAGCACGCGCTCATGGCAGTTTTGGCAGTTTTCGGAAAAGGGCCAACTGCCGGGCATTTTGCGTCCAGTGGACCTCAACGTCTTTCGCGGCACTCCCAGCATGCTCGATCGCCTATGCTGGTATCCGCAGGAGGGACTGCCTATCTCCTCCTCCTCACTCGACGCTCTACCGTGAAGCACAACCGACTCTACAGCCCTCCTCTACGGCACCACTCACCTTGGTTATGCCTTCGAAGGCACAGCAGAAAACAACAAAGGAGTCACTGCCACATTTAACCTTTTGATCCTCGTTGGGGCATAGCCGTCGCTCTAGCAAAAGCCAGACAGGGCATCTTTCTTAGCGAGTGTACTACTCGGCCTTTTTATTTGAAGTAACGGATTTGGACAAAAAATCTAGGGTCGAGGGCCTTCAAGTGCCGGGCAGCCGCCGGCGACAGAATGACTTCGATGTTAGGCTCGTAGGTAGAGGGAATACGCCCAATGACGCGGGCATGCACAACGATGCGGCTCATAGGGTTGGTGACCGCAATGGTGGAGCCGATGGCGGCCTCGCGGTGCAATGCGTAAAAGTCGCCTTTTTCGTTGCTTTCGCGGTTCCAAAAGCAGACACCTTGGCTGCTGTACTCCGTTAGGCGCTTTTTGTCCTCTTCGAATCGGTCGCGGTGCGTTTGTTCGGGTACCGTCTCCACAACGGGTGTAACGCGCCACTCAGCGGGTATGCCCTCAAGACCCATCCAGCCTACCTGAAGCAACTGGCCGGGCTGCAAGTGGTCGTTGAGTAGGCCATTGCGCAGCCGCATTGAGTCTACAGGCATATCGAAAAGTCGCTTAGACACATGAAAGAGATTGTCGCCCGGCTGCACCACGTAAAACACTGGGGCAAAGCGCTGTCGTTCGAACAGCGCGCCTTCGTAGCGCCGAATGGCTCGGTTGGGGATGGGCACTTTTAGCAAGGCGCCTACTCGCAGAGTTGGGTCTTGCTGGAGGGCGGGGTTGAGGTAGTAGAGTTCTTCCAAACTAAGGCCGTAGAAACGCGCTAAGGCAAAGGGTGTCTGGCCCGGCTTGACGATGTGGTGCAGGTATTTTTGCCCATCCTCCACGGTTAACAGCACGCTGTCGCGCCAAGTAAGCAGGGGTTCGAGGCCTTTGGGCTGCGGTTGTGGCTTCTGGGCAACGGAAGTAAAGTGGCCCAAAAGCCAAAGGATTGCAAGGGTCTTCGGTCGCATGGTGTCTCACTTCGTATGTTTGCGGGCAAAGGTAGTCTCTCTTTCGACACAGAACAACAATGGTCATTGCCATCATTCCGGCCCGCTACGCCTCTACGCGTTTTCCAGGCAAGCCGCTGGCCGACATCTGGGGGAAGAGCATGCTTCAGCGCGTGTGGGAACGAGCTGCTCAGGCGGCGCAGGTCGACCGCGTTCTGATCGCTACTGACGATGAACACATCTACCAACACGCAGCTGGCTTCGGTGGCGAAGTGGTCATGACTCGTGCCGACCATCGAAGTGGTACAGATCGCTGCGCCGAAGTAGCGGCCCACTTGCCAGAGGCAGACATCGTGCTCAATATTCAGGGCGATGAACCTTTCGTACAGCCCGATCAAATCGACCTATTGGTGCAGACCCTGCGCCAAGCCCTTACCTGCCCCATTGCTACGCTGGTTAAACGCATTAGTGCGCCAGAGGAGCTGTTCAATCCTAACGTCGTCAAAGTGGTTTTTTCTGAGCATCATCAGGCGCTGTATTTTAGTCGGCACCCTATTCCTTACTTGCGCGGCGTAGTTCCAGAAGAGTGGCTTCAAGTAGGCACTTTCTACAAACACCTGGGCTTGTATGCTTTTCGGCGCGAAGCGTTGTTGCAGATGGCTCAGTTGGCCTCATCGCCTTTGGAGGCGGCAGAGTCCTTAGAACAATTGCGCTGGTTGGCCCACGGATACCCCATTGCCGTAGGTATTACCCATACTGACAGCATTGGCATTGACACGCCCGAGGATCTACAACGCCTACTCAGCAAGCCGCCGATCTGACGGACGAGGAGGTACTCAGCGAAGTACTTGCGATACTAGGTCAGCTGCCTCTTGAAACTCTACGGCACCCATAACGCGCAAACCCGACTCGTCTATGATTTTCTTGGCAATGTCGGCATTGGTACCCTGAAGACGGACAATGACCGGCACGGGGATGTCGCCAATGGATTTGTAAGCATCTACAATACCCTGAGCTACGCGATCACAGCGCACGATACCGCCGAAGATATTGATGAGGATGGCCTTCACGTTAGGGTCTTTCAAAATGATCCGCATGGCTTTTTCTACGCGCTGCGCGTCAGCTGTGCCCCCTACATCCAAGAAGTTGGCCGGTTCGCCGCCCGAAAGTTTAATCAGGTCCATGGTAGCCATAGCCAAGCCGGCGCCGTTGACCATGCAGCCGACGTTGCCATCCAGTTTGACGTAGTTGAGGTCAGACTCGCGCGCTTCTACATCGGTGGGGTCCTCCTCGTCCGTGTCGCGCAGGGCAGCCAAATCGGGGTGGCGCATGAGGGCGTTGTCGTCGAGCACCACTTTGGCATCCACGGCGATGATTTGCTCATCCGAAGTCTTTAAGCAGGGGTTGATTTCAAAGAGGGAGGCGTCACTGCCGATGAAAGCCGCATAGAGCTTCTGGACAAAGGCCGTCATTTCCTTGTGGGCCTGCCCACTCAGCCCTAAATTAAAGGCTACCTTAGCCGCTTGAAACGGGCGCAACCCTAAGAGCGGATCTACAAACTCGGTAAACACGCGCTCGGGTGTCTTTTCGGCCACTGCCTCGATGTCCATGCCGCCGTCGGGCGAGTAAATGATCACATTGCCGTTGCGCGCCCGGTCGGTCAGAATACTGATGTAATACTCCTTAGGCTCGTGTGCGCCTGGATAAAAAACGTCTTGCGCCACTAACACCTTGCGGACCAGTTTACCCTGCGGCGGTGTCTGCGGCGTTACGAGCATCATACCCAGTATTTGGCTGGCTAACTGACGCGCCTCCTCAGGGCTTTTGGCCAGCTTCACGCCCCCCCCCTTACCACGGCCACCCGCGTGAATCTGGGCTTTGATGACACACCAATTGGACTGATATTGTTCTCGCAATTGACGTGCCGCTGCTTCGGCTTCTTCGGGGGTGTGGGCTAAAATGCCTTCCTGGATTTTAACTCCGTAAGATTTAAGCAGGGCTTTACCTTGGTATTCGTGTAAGTTCATGGAAGGTTATACGACGTCCCTATGTTTTGGTGAAAGATGGCGCCCAAACGCACGCAGCGGCAGGCGCGGCAAAGGTAGCGATTTAACGCAAAGAGCAGCGCCAACGAAAAGGGTGTTGTCTGCCGAAAAAATTTGGAGAAGCACATCGCACCTCTTCCAGAACCCGTGTTTCTACACGGCTATTGCGCCGCCGCTCCGAAAGGATTGCCCATACCTTATCGGGACTGCAAGCCGTTTAAGTCTTTGATGCGAAGGAATAGATCTGGGCCAAATAGCACATATAGACATCTTAATTTTGTACTTTGGCACAGCTTTCACCGTTCCTAAAGCACTCTTGACCCTCGATTTTCACCTCAAATCTTTGCTTGCTCATGATCGTCGCCTTTCGCTTGCTTTGCCTCCTCGTCCTCAGCAGCTGGGCCGGAGGGCTAGCGCATGCTCAAAAGGAGCCTTACCGACCTGCCGATACAGAAGAGGAATTCTTGCGCCGTTATCAGGAGCGTATCAAGAAAGACCGCCTGAACGGTGTGTACATCCCTAAAAATTTAGATGAGGCGATCGAACAACTGTATAAATGGACAGACGATGCTCAGCGCAGGCGCATTCGAGCCTGGCCCGAAGACAGCGTGTGCATACGCTTACACGGGTCGTTGGGGCAAAAGATGATCTTCGAATGGAGTTTTTACGAGGGGTCTCGCCTGTCGCATTACCTGCGCAGCGCTGGAGTTACCTTCCCTGACGATATGGCTGATTTTCTTCTATTGGCTTTTCACCGCCATCTGAACAGCCGCAATATAGAAGTGCGCCAATTAGCCACGCATTTCAAAGAAAAGCGGCGACAAGAGTGGCAAGAGCGCTTGCGGAAACGCGAAGTGATCTATCGAGAAGTGCGCCGACGGCCGCACCCCGACTCGCTGCCGTTCAACTCCGATGCAGCGCCGGAGGCCTCCCCCCAAAAGCGTACGGCGACGAAAGGCCAGTAGCACGGCTTGTGCGTATTAAAAAGCCCGTACTTTTGCTGCACTTATGGGTAAAAAACTCCTCATTGTAGAATCGCCGGCAAAAGCCAAAACCATTGAGAAATACTTGGGAGCCGACTTTACGGTCAAGTCTTCTTATGGACACATCCGCGACTTAGAGAAGGGCAATGATTTGGGGGTAGACGTAGCCAACGGATATAAACCTCATTACGTCATTCCGCCCGATAAACAAAAGACAGTCAAAGAATTGCGCGATGCTGCTCGCCAGAGTAATGAAGTGTGGCTGGCTACCGACGAAGATCGCGAGGGAGAGGCCATCTCGTGGCATCTTTGCGAAGTACTAGGCTTAGACCCCCATCAGACCAAGCGCATCGTCTTCCACGAAATTACAAAGCCGGCCATTCAACAAGCCGTCCAGAACCCGCGCCGCGTCAACCTCAACTTAGTAAATGCGCAACAAGCGCGGCGAGTGCTCGACCGCTTAGTGGGTTGGGAACTGTCGGGCTTGCTGTGGAAAAAGATCAAGAGCCAGCTCTCTGCTGGGCGCGTTCAATCGGTTGCCGTCAAGCTCATTGTAGAGCGCGAGCGCGAAATCCACCGCTTCCGCCCAGAGGCCTACTTCCGCATCACGGCAGACTTCCTGGCTCCTAACGCGCAGGGTAAAATAGTCGGTTTTAAAGCAGAAAGCGACGAACGCCCAGCCGATTCCGCTAGTGCTGAAGCGTTTTTGAAAAAATGCATCGGGGCCACGTACGTCGTGCGCGACGTGCAGGTGCGCCCAACACGCCGCCGTCCAGCTCCGCCGTTTACCACCTCTACGCTTCAACAAGAGGCCAGCCGAAAACTCGGCTTTTCTGTGAGCCGAACCATGTCTGTGGCCCAAAGCCTTTACGAACAAGGGCTGATCACCTACATGCGCACCGATTCCACTAACCTGAGTGAATTGGCTCTGCATGCTATTGGGAGCGAAATCACCAAGCAATTCGGCAGCCAATACCACCAACCGCGCCGATACAAAACCAAAAATGCCTCCGCTCAAGAAGCCCACGAAGCCATCCGCCCCACTTACATCGAAAACCCAACGGCGGGTAATACTCGTGACGAGCAACGCTTATACGAGCTTATTTGGAAACGCACGTTGGCTTCGCAAATGGCCGATGCCGAACTGGAAAAAACCACCGTCGTCATCAACATTAGCACCTACCCCGAAGCCCGCTTAACGGCCGAAGGCGAAGTGCTTAAATTCGACGGCTTCCTCAAACTTTACATCGAAAGCACCGACGAAGACGAAGAGCAAACCCAGAGCATCTTGCCTCCCCTTACTGTTGGGCAAACCCTCACCTTAGACAGCCTCACCGCCACTGAGCGGTTCACCCGACCACCCGCTCGCTACACCGAAGCCTCTCTCGTCAAAAAATTAGAAGAGCTCGGTATCGGACGCCCTTCTACTTACGCACCCACCATCAGCAAAATCATGGAAGCCAACCGAGGCTATGTCGTCAAAGACAGCCGCCCCGGCGAGGCGCGTCTGTATCAAATACTGACGCTGAAAAATAACTCCATCCAACGAACTACTGCCCAGGAGATCGTTGGCGCTACCAAAAACGTGCTATACCCCACCGATATGGGCATGATTGTATGCGATTTTCTCGATACGCATTTCCAAAAAATTATGGACTACGGCTTTACGGCAAACATCGAACAACAGTTCGACGAAATTGCCGAAGGTAAAAAAGAATGGACCAAAACTATTGATGACTTCTACCGCCCTTTCCACGAAGAAGTTGAAAAGACGCTGAAGATAGCAGGGCGCGCCAGTGGCGAGCGCATCCTAGGAAAAGACCCTAAAACCAACCGCACCGTCTTGGTGCGCATGAGCAGCTTAGGAAAACCGGTGGTGCAGATAGGTACAGGCGATGAGTTAGCTAAAGGTGAAAAGCCTCGCTATGCCAACCTCAAGCCCGGGGCCTCCCTCGAAACCATCACGCTTGAAGAAGCCTTAAATTGTTTCAACCTCCCGCGCTCTGTGGGCGAATACGAAGGTAAAGAAGTACTCGTCAACACGGGTCGTTATGGCTCCTATGTCAAATGGGGCGACCTGGCCGTCTCCTTACCTAAGAGCGAAGACCTTTTCGCAATCACCTTAGAACGCGCTGTCGAACTCATCCGGAATAAGCAAGCTGCCGACGCGCCCATTGGATATTACCAAAACCGCCCTATCACCAAGGGAAAAGGACGTTTTGGACCATTCATCAAATGGGGAGACCTGTATGTAAATGTCCCCCCACGCCTGGCCTTTGATGCACTTACCGAACAGCAAGCCGTCGCCCTCATCGAAGCAAAAATCGAAAAAGAAGCCAATCGGTTTATTCAGTACTGGCCTACGGAAAACATCAGCATCGAAAATGGGCGTTGGGGGCCTTTCATCCGCGCCGGTAAACAGGCCATCAAACTTCCTTTAGTCAACGGCGCGCGCATGACCGCCGAGGAGGCAAAAGCGCTAACCCTCGAGCAAGTGAAAGCCATTATCGGCCAAGCCGAGCAAGAAAAGGATAAAAAGAAAAGCGCTTCTAAAAGGTAAGTCACCCTTACCCAGGGCGCCTATGTCTGAGCTCATATCTTTAAGTCGTCAAATTCGTAGATCGGATGGTCTAAATGTGTGCCGGGTGGGATATCGATCAATGAGCGAATGAGACCATCGTTCAAGTCGTACACCCATCCGTGGAGATGGGGGCCTTGGCGCTTTTTCCAGGCGCGCTGAATGATAGACGTATCTGCCACGTGGTGCAATTGCTCAATGACGTTAATTTCCACAAGGCGATTTACGCGCTGTTCGTCGTCTGTAATCCCTTCCAGTTCTGCCTCATGTAGGCGGTAAATATCCTTAATGTGGCGCAGCCACTTATTGATAAGGCCGTAGTCGTGCCGCGTCATGGCCGCTTTTATCCCACCACAGCCGTAGTGGCCACATACGATCACGTGTTTCACTTCCAAAAACTCTACGGCATATTGTAGCACGCAGAGCAGATTCATGTCGGTGTGAATGACCAAATTGGCGATGTTTCGGTGGATAAATATCTCTCCGGGCTTCGTCTGCGTGATCTGGTCGGGCGGCACGCGACTGTCGGAGCAACCAATCCACAAGTAATCCGGGCGCTGTACATGTAATAAACGCCGAAAAAACTCAGGATCCTCCTGCACCATGTGTTTGGCCCATTTCCGGTTGGCCTCTAAAAGTTTAGATAATTCTCGCATCAGCCTGTTTGCGTTTTAGGAAGTAGAAAAGTGAGGTTCAGGGCAAAAACTGAAAAAATTGCGTTAGCAAAGATAAGTTAAGGTTCGGCCGATACCCCATCTTAATTGCTTCTTTTTGCACGTTGGGCCGAGTAAACCTTCCCGGAGGAGGCCTCTGCTGCCTTAAGGCTAGCACCCACGCGTTAAAAAACACCCAAACTACACCTTTTTACCCTACTTGTGGCTCCTGAGGATACCTCTACCTTTGTCGGCGCTATGGAAAAAATAAAATGTCTAATCATCGGATCTGGCCCTGCGGGCTATACAGCTGCTATCTATGCGGCACGCGCGGGTCTAAAACCCGTCCTATACACCGGCTCCCAGCCCGGTGGACAGCTCATGATCACCACTGAAGTGGAAAATTACCCCGGTTATCCCGACGGACGCACCGGCCCTGAGATGATGGATGACTTTCGTCGCCAAGCCGAGCGCTTCGGCACCGATATCCGCAACGAGATGATCGTTCGCGTCGACTTCTCCGACCCTGCGCTACATCGAGCGTGGTCAGAGAGCGGTCATGAAATCCATTCGCCCACCGTCATCATCGCTACAGGTGCCAGTGCTAAGTGGTTGGGCATACCTGGCGAAGAGCGCCTGCAAAACGCCGGCGTATCGGCCTGTGCCGTATGCGATGGCTTCTTCTTCCGAAACCAGGAAGTAGCCGTTGTAGGCGGTGGCGATACGGCTGCTGAAGAAAGCACCTATTTGGCCAAAATTTGCACTAAAGTGCACCTGCTGGTGCGCCGTGACGAAATGCGCGCTTCCAAAATCATGCAGCAGCGCGTGCTCAATACGCCCAACATTCAGGTGCACTGGAACACCGAGGCAGAGGAGGTCTTAGGCGACCAGGTTGTCGAGGGCATTCGCATCGTCAACAACAAAACCGGCGAGCGCTCCGAATTGCCCGTAACTGGCTTTTTTGTGGCTATTGGCCACCAGCCCAACACCAGTATTTTCCGCGACTGGCTCGACTTAGACGAAAGCGGCTATATCGTTACTACGCCGGGGCGCACCACGACTAAAATTCCGGGCGTCTTTGCCTGTGGCGATGCACAAGACAAGATCTATCGTCAGGCCGTTACGGCTGCTGGCACGGGCTGTATGGCTGCCCTGGATGCCGAGCGCTACTTAGTGCAGCAGGGCTATTGAGGCTGCAGAGGCCTTTGGTGGCGTCAAAACACGAGCAAAACTTTTATAACCCAAAAGGCCGCGCCTCCGCGAAAAGGTAATTGCCTTCAGCGAAGTGGTAGTCTTGGACGCATAGGCACACACCTCCAGCAGCGCCTTTGCTAAGCGCTGTCGGAGGTGTGTTTTCTCGATCCGTATTAAAGCCTTTCTAAACGGATACCCTACTCCTCATTTCATTAATTCAAGGAGAACCGCACCATCACCCCTGTGTTCAGCGTCGTGATAGGGAACGACTGCGATGTTTTGGGCACTGTCCGGCGATAGTCAGCGAAGAGGCGCAGCGTCAGGCGGCGGTTGAGGGCGTAATCGACCGATGGGTTGATGCTCACGATGCGGGCACCGCGCGTAGGCACTGCTTCGTCGAGTTGGTCGAGGCGGTGGTTAAGCGTTACGTCGTCGCGGATGTCGAGGTCGAATTTAAACGTCATGTCGTTGGCCTGCTGCCCGCCGCCAAAGGGACTAGGCGGAGCAGGTGCCGAAGGAGCGGTGTCGGGGGTGTTTTTCTTCCGCGCTTTGGGTTTCTTCTTTCCCGTAAGGAAAGCGATGTTAACGTTGCGCATGCGATAACCGAAGCCAACGGTAAAGCCCGAAGATTGCGTCTCGGCCAATTGATAGTCTACAAAAGACATCGCCAGCATACGGCTTTTCTTGTAATCCACCTTAAAAGTCATGTCGTTCTTTAGCCGCACATCCAAGCCGAGCAATGGAGAAAACTGCTCGTTAATGACCACTTGAGGTATCTCAAATTGGGCGATGTAGTTGAAACTGATGGTGTCCAATTGGTAGGGATTATTGCGGTCAAAAAAGATATCGGTGTTAAAGGAATTGACCGTCAACGTATTTCGGTAAGCGTGGGTGATCTGGACGCTGGCAAAGACCTTATCCAAGGGCCTAACTTTGTGCAGGCCATTGTAATTGAGGCGCCAGTTGGGCGCGGGTAGCGTTTTGAAGATATCCAACGGCACAGTATTAGGGTCTTTTTCGGTATAAGCGGCGATAAAAGCGGGAATAAGGACCTCCTGGTGGATTTTACCGTAGCCCTTTCGATACGCGGGGCCATCTTTGTCGTGCTGCTCAAAATTGCCGGATTTTTGGGCTAATCGGTCAGAAATAGTAGAACGATAGGTTTCGTAGCGGGCAAATAGGCCGTTGATATTGGGGTCAAACATCGTCTGCAGGGAGAGGTAGGAGACGGTGAAGCTGCCGAAATCGCGATAGGCGCGCGATTGATAATCGGTAGAGTCGGGATGTAAGATAAAGTTCTGGTCTTTAAATAGTTCCGTGTTGTTACGGGCGTATTGCCGGTTAGCGGTAATTTCGATGCGGAAATCTCGGAAAGGTTCGACCGTGATAGCGAGATCGGCGTTCTGGGTGTAGTTGCGCGTTACTTGTTGGTTGAGCTCAGGGCGTTGGGTAATCCAGCCGTTGGCGGCAGCGTTGAAGAGCCAGTCTGTGTTGGGCTGGATGCCGGCAACGAAAGCCCAGCCCGGGGCGTTGAAGCCTTGGCTGAGGCCCATCAAGTGAGCATCGGGCGTGAAGCCAGGCACCACCGTTCCGAAGTTCTCGCTGTAGGTAAAGCGGGCTTTTCGCACCAACATCAGAGGGCGCAAAGCAATACGTTCGGCCGTAGAGGGCTGGCGGTTCTGGTTCTTTTCGCGTTTTTCTTTGGGTGTGCTTTTGCCTTTCTGGCCCTTTTTATCGGTACCAGCGCTGGGAGCCGATGGGTCGGTGGGAGTGGCACCGCCAGGAGCAGCCGGATCATTCAAGTTGCGTCCGCTGGGCGGTTTATCACGCCCCGGCATCGAGCCGCCGGGCAAGCCCGGTAGGCTAGGCAGGTCAGAGCCTCCGCCGGGCAGATTTCGGTTGAGAGGGTTTCCACGTCCGCCAGGCGGCACAGGACCGGACGGGCCACGGCCTCTGGGACTGTTAATCTGGGCTAAATACTTGCTTTTGTTGTACAAACCCTCAAAGTTCAGATCGCCATTGATTTGGCGCACACTTTGGTTCTGGATGACATGGCCCAGCGAGCGGAGATTGACCTCATTGGCAAAAGCCGGCGGCACATCGCCCATGAATTGCAATTTGAGCGATTGCGCCGTCCAAGTATAGCCGCCGTTGTAGGAGGCTCTGACGGTAATCCAGTCTAAGAGCGGCAAATACTTGAACGGCAGCGTGTAGTTAAGGCCGAAATTATGGGTGTAGTTTTTAGGACGGCCCAACCGTAGCATGTTCTTCAAAATGGAGTCTCGCCGTTCCTCAGGGGTTACAAACTCTCCGTTGATAAAGGGAGGGGGCTCGTCGATGAGGCTTCGCATCTGGGCATTGAAATTGAAGCGCAAGTTGCGCGTGATCTCCCAGCCTATGTCGTAGTTGCGATCCCAAGTGAAGCGGCGATTGTAGAAGGTATTGAGCGCTGGGTCTTCTCCGGCAAAGCGATAAGCCGTTATTTGTCGAACGCGCTCCAAGGTCGTATTGAAGGCGTAGGTATTGGGCAAAGGATTGAAATTGAACTCTTTGAGCCAACGGAGATACTTGTCGTTTTTGACCAAATTCTTGAACGGCTCGATGGCCTTAAGGCCCGTGGCGTATTGCCAGTCGACAGCGCCCTTGTAGCGATTCAGCTCATCAAAGTCGATAAAAGGCGTTCGGCGGCGCTCCTGGTTGAAGGCATACGTGAGGCTGAAGTTCTCGATGTTCCAAGGCAAGCGCACCTTGCGCGGAGCACCGACGCGGTCCTTTCGGACGTTGGTAAAATTGTAACCACGGATGATGGTAACCTCTTGCGAGGCACGGCGGATGCTATCGCGCTTGGAGGGGTCCGCCTCGCTTAATTTTTCGCGCAGCTTGATGTCCAGGTCATAGGGATCAAATTCCGGTGTTCGGGTAATGTTAGAATACTGAACGTAAAAGGGCAGGCGCAACCCCGAATTTTTAGGGAAAAAGCGTCCCAGTTCGATGGAGGCCGACACATCGTACTGCACTACCTCTTCGCGCTGTCGCTGCACTAGTTTTTGCTCCATGCTGCCCCAACCAATGCCGGTGTAACGCCCAGAAAGAGAGATGTTGCCTAAGTCAGCTAATTTGATGTCTACACGCGCTTGCCCAGCATAGGCCACTTGCTCGTTGAAGCCGTTGAGGCGCAATTCGTTAATCCACACTTCGGCACAGTGAGGCTGTAAGTTGGGATCCACGTTGCGCACGCCCACCATGACGCCGCGCACGTAGCCTAAGTTAGGATTGCCCACTACTTTGACCCGAGCGCGTGGCTCGTCGGGGTCGTTGCCCACGAAAGGCAGACCTACATCCCAGTTAGGGTCGGCGTTGCGCTGTTTTTTGATTTCGGTAAACAGGCGCAGCGGAATATCAAAGTTGTTTTCCGGTCGCCATACTTCGAGTTTGTACTCGCGGCTTTCAGGGTTGCCGTTTAGGCGCGTTTCGTCGGAGGGCATTAGCGGCAGCTCGTACTCGTAGTAGTTGCTGATGAAATCGGATCCTAAGCGGATGAAGATGCTCAGGTGGGTGCTGTCGAGTTTGTCGCCGTTGCGGCCCTCGGCATGTGCAAACATTTTAAGGCGGTCGAATTGCCGCAAGTCCATGTTGAGAATCTTGAACACTGCGCGCGCGTCGCAAAACGAAAGGTCGCACATGTTCATGGAGAGAGCCTGCTCGTTCTGCAGGATATTGGGAAAGGCCCCTACGGATTGTTGTCGCGAGATGCCGGGCGGGATGGTGTAATTGAACGGTGTTCGAGCAGCATTTTGTTCGATGCTCACGGCATTGACGTCGAAGTTTGTGGGCGGGCCTACATCGCAGATGCCTCCGGGCTGGTTGGGGTCTTTGTTGGGCAGCGGCAAGGTGTAGCGCCGCCACTGGTTTCGCCCTAATTCAAGGGTGGCAAAGCGGAACGTAGTGCGCTCAGTGAAGCCCTTCCAAAACATGCGTACAAAGCGGATGGAGCGAAAATCTTGGATCCCGTTAATGGTCTGGCGGCGCGGGTGGTCGAGCGGCAGTTTGAAGCGGTACCACACAAAGCGGGCGCCGTCGCGGTCGAAGACGACGGTGTCGGTGATGAGGTCGCGCAGTTCGGGGTGTTCGGTGTCGATAACCTCCATTTGCACGCCATCGCTAAAGGTAATGGTGCGCTTCTTGAGCGGCACTTTATAGCGGAAGTAGGCTTCGGTTTCGTTAAGCGAGTTGTCTCGGTTGAGGTCTTCGGCGTCGGGAAAGTTCGTAGCCGACGGGTTGAGGTTTACGGTTTCGTTGACGGGCGAGTTGCCCTGCTGACTGTTAAAACGCTTATAGCGCTCCAGCAGGCCGGGTTTAGTGTCTTCGTAGATAGGATCTCGGAAGAAGCGGAAGTTATCGTTAGAGGGGTCTTCCAAAATAGCAGCTTTAGCATTGGGTGAGAGAGCAGAATTTTGAATAATGTTGAGCCAATCGGCAAAAAACTCCCGTTCGCCGTCGTCGTCTAGGCCGTCCAAGCCCAAATCTTGCAGCGGGCGTTTGGCGGGGTCATTGTCGAAGGCATTCACCACAGGCGGCAACACCGGTACACGCCCCCAGGCGGAACTGGTCGTGCTGCCGATGCCGGTTCCGGTGGGCAGCGCATTTTCGAAGAACTGACGGCCATCGCGCATGATATCTTCAGAAATGTTGCCCAAATCAATATACATATCACCATCTTTAGAGATGTTGGAGCCGTCTCCCTTGTCCATGTAGGGGTTGAGCATCCAGAACTCGATAAACTCAATGTTGGCGGCCTCGAAGTCTACCGTAAATAAGCCGCGCATGAAGCCAGCCCAGCGAGTTTCGGGTCGGTCAAGTTCGCCTTGAACGGTTAGCCCTTGGGATATGCCGGGATAACCATCGGGCAATTCAAAGTTGTAAGGGCCGCGCTCGCGCGGAAAGATGGTAACGTCTAAAGGTCGGAGGGCCGATACCTCCAGCGGCGTCAGCTGGCGGTTCGGAAAGATGTCTTGGAATTGGATGATGCGCGTATAAGGATTTTTGGCATCCGCAGCATCGCGAGCGCTGGGGTCAGCGATGTACCACGACAAGCGGGCGCGGTTGGCGCCCAACGCCAGGTTGTCGCTCAGGTCCGCTTCCGGAAACAGAGCCGGATCACCTTGAGGCACAGAGGCAATTACCCAGCTGTTGGCCGGGTTGGCCAGCGGGAGGTTTGCCGTGCTGCCCTCAAAGTCGTCGATATAGACCACGCCACCGCGGTCATCACCCACGTTGATGGCGCGGTTGTGTCCCGGGTGCAAGAGCGCTACCTCCGCCTGGGCCGTAATGGTGGAGGGCGCTTTAGTGTCGATGAGCGGAATCTTGTCGATGAGGCGCGTAATCCAGGGCACTTCCTTGGAAATGTTGAAGTCTAGCCCGTACATGCGGTTGTTAATAGGGTCATCGCCAAAGTTAACTTTCTGGATAAGCGGCCGCTCGAAGAGATTCATGTACGTGGCCCCAATGTTGATATCCTTACCGATGGTGTAGTCGAAGCGGGCGCCAAACATCGAGCGGTTTTGAAAGCTAAATAGAGCATTGTCCTCAAAGCTGACATTAACCGGTTGACCCGACTGCAGAATGGACTCATTGAGAATGCGCACCTTCCCGATGTTATAATCCACCACGTAGTCTTGTCCTTCAATTAGTTGCCGCCCGCCGGCACTCACGCGCACGGAGCCTCTTGGCAGGTTAAAGGTACCTAATGAAATTTCGGAAGAGGTGGAAGACTTGTACGAGCCGCGCAAGATGAAGCGGTTGAGCTGCTGGAACTCACGCGCGCGAAAGAGCGTCGAGTCGTACAATTGAGGGTAGGCATACTTTTGGACGACACTTTCCGGAGCGCCAGCAGCGCGCAGTTTTCGGGCCAGATGTTCGCCAAAAGGCTCAAGCACGGGGAACATGACGCGGCCGTTGCGCAAGTTGATGGTTAGCCCAGGCACAAAGTCGAAGATACCGTCTGGGCCGGGGTCGCCCTGAAGGTTGAGGCTGTCCATTTTGAACAGCTGCAAGAGCGGAACGCCGGCTACTCCTGGTGGAATGTCATCGGCGTTTAAAAAGCGCCGTTGACCTTTACCCGGGTCCTCGTAGAAGATGTCAAAACGAAACTCCTGGGGGTCTACATTAACCGCGCCAATGGAGTAAACGTTTTTCATCATCAGATCCCAGATGGGATAGCGAACGTTAGCCGTGGTGCTCTTAAGCATTTTAAGAAAGAGCACATTTTGGCTGAACGTGTCGGTATTCGGCACTTCACTGCTGAACTCACCGATTTTATAGGGTTGGCCGTTGTACGTGTATTCCACTGCAATGGCGACGACCTGATCGGGCTGGACGTTCGTGTTAATGCTCAGGAAGCCCAGCTGCTCGTTATAGGTGTATTCGTTGGGCGACAACAAGCGACCGCGCACCTTTTCAAAATCGCGCACCTGCTGCAGACCCAAGTCGTTGCGCAGACGGGCCACAATCTTATCCGAAAAGCGGACGGTAGAGTCCTGGGCAACGAGCCGGAGGACTTCCGAATACAGGCGGTTGTTTTCATTGGTGGGCAGCGGTTGGCCCTTGATATCGCGCGCAGGCGGCGAGGGCAGCGAGAAGTCGGGGCGGTCCGGTTCGGAGCCGTCTAAGTAAGGGAATGGTTCACCCAAGTCCATGAAGGCGACGATGTCGCGGGTGTTATCGGGCACGCGCGTAACATTGGTCAGCCACACCTCCATGCGGGTAATGTTGAACAGCGACTGCGGCACGGGCAGGCAGGAGAGCGCCGGCTCGAACTGGTCGCGGTTCCACTGGCTGATGAGGAAGTGTCGGTTTTCATCGTAATCGTCTACCGGCTTGATGAACTGCTGCACCTGAGAGCCGCCCTGCAGCGTCAGGTTGTTTTGCCGCGAGCGCTGTTGGGCGGCTAGCAAGGTTACGTTCAGGTGGCCGAATTTCATGCCCGTTTTAAAGCCGAACAGGTTCTGAACGCCCTGAATGAGGTTGGAGCGCAGCGGGAGCGAGACGTTGCCGGCCTCGATGTTCTGGATGATTTCGTCCTCTGAAAATCCCTTCGGGTCATAGTGGATTTTCATCTGGTTGTCGAAATCAAAGACTGCACGGTTGTTAAAGTTGAAGTTGATTTTGAGTTTTTCGCCCACCTGGCCAGCTGCGCTCATGTTGATGTCCATGTCGAAGTCGAAGTTGCCGATGCGCTGTTGGCGGAGGGTCAGAATGGGGTTTTGCACCTTTTGATACTGGTACCCGAAGCGCAGGTTAATGTTGCCCTGCGGCTTGATGTCCACGTTAGTGCCGCCGAAAAGGCGCTCTACTAAGCTGGTCTTCACGTCAAATTTGGCCGCGGGGTCTTCCGTAGCCGATTTGCGGCTACCAGGGGTGCTGACACCCAACATGCGGTTGAAATGCTCCTCGCGTTGCTGGCGTTCGCGCCAGCGCATGTACTCCTCAAAGGTCATGTACGAGGGCGTGCGAAAATAATCTTCGCCAATCTTCTCGACGATGATGTAGCGGTCAGTGATGGGGTCGTATTCTACCTTTTTTTCGATGACTTTAGGGTCTTGCAAATCAATGGGATTGCGACCACCGGGGGCCATGAAGTTGTCCTTGCGGTCGCTTAGCGGCGGGATAGTGTCGCCCAAAGCCGTCAGGCGGAAGTCGTAGAGGTTTTGCAGCCATGCGCTGGCATGCGCTTTCCAGCCGGCGGGTGGCTTGGATAGCGTAAATGCGTACAGAGATAGTAAAGAGATGCCTAAAACCGTCGCAAAAAGGAGGTTTCTTCTCGTCATTTTCAGAAAGCAGGTAGAATAGACTTTTAGTTGGCGGGTTGCTCCGTGCGTCAGGGCGGGGCGACAACGCGCCATTGACGCCTGCCTGGCAAGTGCGGTTGCCTGTTGCTGAGGTTTTAAGAATTGACGTTACGCACAGCAGGGTTGCCTATACCTGTTCGAGCCTTCTCCACAGGCTTCGGGATTTTTTTGGGGCCGCCGAAGCCGCAAAGAAACGCTAAACAAAACTCCTTTGCGACCCTAATGTGACCTCTGCGGTTTTTACTTTTTGCCCCGAGGCAGCTTTGTATGAGATCAGTTAAGCACTGACCTTACGCAAGGCTGCTATGAGGCAAAAGGTCAAAAAAAACATAAAGGGTGCAAAGGGCCGCGGAAGTATTTCTCTCAGCGTTTGCCGGCGTTCTCTGCAGTGAAAAAAGAAAAATCCCGAATCCTATGGGCGTCTCAACCGTGCGCCTTATCCATTAAAAAAGTAGCCACGAATTTGAGGCGACATCTCCCGCAGGAAGGTGTCGTCTCCGGGCTTTCAATTCGTTTCGCATTCGTGCATTCGTGGCAACCTTACGGCCTGAAGACGATAGTATTTTGTCCTGTCTGCGTAAGATCAGTTAAGAAGTGGCCGTTGTTTAGAACCGGCCCGCCGGAGGAGGGCGTATCAAGCGCGGATGAAAGTTTCGCCTTACGGCGAATTAATTTTGCCACCCGAAGGCACAGCCTCAGACATTCCGTCGTTTTTGATCTGTAGTTTCACACTCAAATTCCTGTAATTATGGTCGCCTTTCGCTTATTCTGCCTTGCAGTTTTTAGTTGCTGGGCCGTATCGCCGGCATTTTCTCAAAAAGAACCCTATCGCCCGGCGGATACCGAAGAGGAGTTTCAGCGCCGTTATCAGGAACGCATCAAGAAAGACCAGCTGAACGGAGTGTACATTCCCAAGAACTTGGACGAGGCCATTGCCGAGCTATACAAGTGGACCGACGAGACCCACCGCCAGCGCATCCGGGCCTTGCCCGAAGACAGCGTCTGCATGCGCCTGCATAGCAAGCTGGGGCAGCGAATGATCTTCGACTGGAGTTTTTACGAAGGTTCGCGCCTATCGCATTACCTGCGCAGCGCGGGGGTTACCTACCCGGATGACATGGCGGACTTTCTCCTACTGGCCTTTCACCGTCGCCTGAACAATCGCCCGATTGAGGTACGCCAGCTGGCTACCTACTTCAAAGAAAAGCGAAAAAAAGAATGGCAAGAGCGCCTCAAAAAAGGCGAAGTCATCCATCAGGAGGTACGCAAGCGACCGCGTCCAGACTCACTACAGGCGACACCAGCAGCCGCCCCAGCAAGCGGCCCGGATGCCACCGTTAAGAAGCCACTAACGGCGAAAGGCCAGTAGCGCTGTTGGTGCATGTTAAAAAGCCCGTACTTTTGCCCCACTTATGGGCAAAAAACTCCTCATCGTAGAGTCGCCGGCAAAGGCAAAAACCATTGGGAAATACTTGGGCGCCGATTTCATCGTCAAGTCTTCCTACGGGCATATTCGCGACTTAGAAAAAAGCAACGACTTGGGCGTGGACGTTGAAAACGGCTACAAGCCCCATTACGTCATTCCCCCAGACAAGCAAAAGACCGTCAAAGAGTTGCGCGAAGCAGCGCGCCAGACCGAAGAGGTATGGCTGGCCACCGACGAAGACCGCGAGGGCGAAGCCATTTCGTGGCATCTATGTGAGGTATTAGGCTTAGACCCGCAACAGGCTAAGCGCATTGTATTTCATGAAATTACCCGGCCAGCCATCCAGCAGGCCGTCCAAAACCCGCGCCGCGTTGACCTCAACTTAGTCAATGCTCAGCAGGCACGTCGGGTGCTCGACCGCCTGGTAGGCTGGGAGCTATCGGGCCTGTTGTGGAAAAAAATCAAAGGCCAGCTCTCCGCCGGGCGCGTCCAGTCGGTGGCCGTCAAGCTCATCGTAGAACGCGAACGCGAAATCCAGCGCTTCCAGTCGGAGGCCTACTTCCGCATTACGGCAGACTTTCTGGCGCCCAACGCGCAGGGTAAAATGGTCAGCTTCCGGGCCGAGAGCGACGAACGCCCCGCCGACGCTGCCAGCGCAGAGGCCTTCCTGAAAAAATGCGTCGGCGCTACCTATACCGTCCGTGACATCCAGGTGCGACCCACACGCCGCCGCCCAGCATCACCATTCACCACCTCCACACTTCAGCAAGAGGCCAGCCGAAAACTCGGCTTCTCCGTCAGCCGAACCATGTCCGTAGCGCAAAGCCTTTACGAACAGGGCTTTATCACCTATATGCGCACGGACTCCACCAACCTCAGCGAACTGGCCCTGCAGGCCATCGGCGACGAAATCACCAAGCAATTCGGGAGCCAATACCACCAATTGCGTCGCTATAAAACCAAAAATGCCTCCGCGCAGGAAGCCCACGAGGCCATCCGCCCAACCTATATCGAAAACCCAACCGCCGGCACCACCCGCGACGAGCAGCGCCTGTACGAACTCATCTGGAAACGCACCCTGGCCTCCCAAATGGCCGATGCCGAACTGGAAAAAACCACCGTGGACATCGCCATCAGCACCCATCCCGACGCCCGCCTCATCGCTGAAGGCGAAGTGCTCAAATTCGACGGCTTCCTCAAACTCTATATCGAAAGCACCGACGAAGACGAAGAGCAGACCCAGGGTATCCTGCCGCCCCTGACCATCAGCCAAACACTTACCTTAGACAACCTCACCGCCACCGAGCGCTTCACCCGCCCGCCCGCCCGTTATACTGAAGCTGCTTTAGTGAAAAAATTGGAAGAACTCGGCATCGGACGCCCCTCCACTTACGCGCCTACCATCAGCAAAATCATGGAGGCCAACCGAGGCTACGTCGTCAAAGACAGCCGCCCAGGCGAAATGCGCAAGTACCAGATGCTCATCCTGAAGGACAATACCATCCAGAAAACCACCGCAAAAGAAACCTTTGGCGCCACCAAAAACGTGCTCTATCCCACCGATATGGGCATGATCGTGTGCGACTTCCTCAACACCCACTTCCAAAAAATCATGGATTACGGCTTCACAGCCCAAATCGAACAGCAATTCGATGACATCGCCGAGGGCAAAAAGGAATGGACGAAAACCATTGACGACTTCTACCGGCCCTTCCACGAAGACGTCTTGAGAACACTCAAAGTGGCCGGGCGCGCCAGCGGCGAGCGTATCCTGGGCAAAGACCCTAAAACCAACCGTACCGTCCTGGTGCGCATGAGCAGTTTAGGCAAACCGGTGGTGCAAATAGGCACCGGCGACGAACTGGCCAAAGGCGAAAAACCGCGCTATGCCAACCTCAAGCCCGGCGCCTCCCTCGAAACCGTTACGCTCCGAGAAGCCTTAGCCAGCTTCGACTTGCCGCGCACCATCGGCGCATACGAAGGCAAGGAAGTCAGCGCCAACATCGGCCGCTACGGCCCTTACGTCAAATGGGGAGACCTGTCCGTCTCTTTACCGAAAAACGAAGACCTCTTCGGCGTTACGCTGGAGCGCGCCATCGAACTTATCCGGAGCAAACAGGCCACCGACGCGCCCATCGGGTACTACCAAAATCAGCCCATCACTAAAGGCAAAGGGCGCTTTGGGCTCTTCATCAAATGGGCCGACCTGTACGTAACCGTACCGCCGCGTATCCCCTTCGACACCCTCACCGAACAGCAGGCCATCGGCCTGATTGAGGCGAAAATTGCAAAAGAAGCTAATCGCTTCATCCAACACTGGCCTGAAGAAAACATCAGCATCGAAAACGGCCGCTGGGGGCCGTTCATTCGCGCCGGCAAACAGGCTATCAAATTACCCCTCGTCAACGGCATGCGCATGACCGCTGAACAAGCTAAGAGACTTACCTTAGAAGAGGTGAAAACCATCGTTGCCCAAGCTGGGCAGCAACAGGAAGGAGCAAAAAAGAATAAAAAAAAGAACCCTGTCTCCTAATAATTGCTCTGCATGCCTATACCTCCAAATCATCAAATTCGTAAATAGGATGATCTAAGTGCGAGCCAGGCTGAATCTCTATCAAGGGGCGGATGATGCCATCGGCCAACTCATAGACCCATCCGTGTAGAGTCGGAGAATTACGCTTTTTCCAGGCCCGCTGCACAATAGACGTATCGCCCAAGTGGTACACTTGCTCAATAATGTTGAGCTCAATAAGACGGTTCAGGCGTTGCATTTCGTCTTTAATCGCATCCAGCTCTTTCTGATGAAATCGATAGACGTCTTTAATGTGCCGCAGCCACTTATTGATGAGGCCATAATGGTGGCGCGTCATGGCCGCCTTTACGCCCCCGCATCCGTAATGACCGCATACAATGACGTGTTTCACCTCCAACACTTCCACGGCGTACTGAAGCACACTGAGCAGATTCATGTCGGTATGAATGACCAGATTGGCCACATTGCGATGGATAAAAATCTCCCCCGGTTTCGTTTGCGTGATCTGGTCAGGCGGCACGCGGCTATCCGAACAACCAATCCACAAATAATCCGGGCGCTGAATGTGCACTAAACGCTGGAAAAACTCCGGGTCCTTTTCAACCATTTCCTTCGCCCAATTCCGGTTGGCATCCAGTAGTCTTGAAATCTGTTGCATAAGGCAGCTGTGCTGGTAAAATGTTGTGAAAAACCCAAATCAACCCTACCCGAAAGAGTCTCAGGTAAACCACAGCGAAGGTATAGCGCTATTGGCCAGCATCGCCCAAATGCGCCCTCTTTATTTTTAACTGACCTTAAGCCAGGCTTCTGCCTGCTGGAAGAGGCGCCCACTTGAGGTGTGTTGTCTGTCAGAAGGTCTGATGTGAAATAGACCTCGCCAAAAAAGATTAAAAAATCTTGCACAGATTTTTTTCATGACTGTATCTTTGTCGCCCGATATCGCGGAGTGGAGCAGTTGGTAGCTCGTCGGGCTCATAACCCGAAGGTCGCAGGTTCAAGTCCTGTCTCCGCCACCAAGAAAAGCCTCGCCATGACGGCGGGGCTTTTTCGTTTTAACCAATCAATTACCGGTTTTGGCTTTCTGAAAAGGCATGCCGCGGCTCCTGTGTACATTGGCGGTTGTGCTTTAGCGTCTGGGGGCGCGTTAGCGAGCGAAGAGGCTGGCCGCCTCGAATACAAGGTTTTGTTCTGCCTGGAAGAGGGCGTAGTTGAAGCCCGGCTGCAGGCTAAAAGCGCCGTGTCGTCCGCGGCGGTCGAGAGCGACGAAGCCTACCTGGTTTTCGCGAGCCTGTTGCGGGTATTTCTGAGCGATGCGGCGGATAGCTTTTTCCACGGCTTTTTGTGGGTGTTTGCCGCGGCGCATTTCTTCGACGATAAGGAAGCTTCCTAGTGTTTTGAGCACCAGTTCGCCCAGTCCGGTAGCGGCGGCGGCGCCCACCTCGTTGTCCACGAACATGCCGGCGCCGATGATGGGGCTATCGCCCACGCGCCCGCGCATCTTGAAGGCCATGCCACTGGTTGAGCACGCCCCCGACAGGCGGCGCTGCGCGTCTACGGCGACGATGCCAATGGTGTCGTGCCGCTCGCTGTTGATGACGGGCCGGTACTCCGATTTTACCTTCCAGGCTTCCCAGGCGCGGCGGGCTTCTTCGGTCAGCAGGTTTTCTTTCGGGAAGCCCTCGCTGAGTGCAAACTCCAGGGCGCCATCGCCCGAAAGGATGACGTGCGGCGTTTTTTCCATTACGCGGCGCGCTACGCTGACGGGGTGTTTGATGTGCTGCAGGTAAGTGACGGAGCCAGCGTTGCCGAATTCGTCCATGATGCAGGCATCGAGGGTAACGTTGCCGTCGCGATCGGGCAAGCCGCCGTAGCCGACGCTGGTGTCGTTAGGGTCAGCCTCAGCCACCCGCGCGCCGGCCTCTACGGCATCCAGAGCGCGCCCGCCGGCAGAGAGGATCTGCCAGGCGGCAGCAGTTGCTTTGCGGTTGTCCCAGGTGGCGATAACGGCAGGCCAGCGGGTGCTGCCGCCCACTACGTCATCCGGAAAAGGTAGCCATTGGCGCCATAATTCAATGCCGGCAAGCATACCAGTGCCGGCCAACAGAGTGTTTTTCAGAAACAAACGCCGAGACGGCATAAGCAGCAATGCGTTTTTGTGAATACTTTGTGTGCTATGAAGCACAGCAGCAAAGAAACACGCTCGAGGCGGAAGCCGCTAAAGTTTTTTCTCGAAAGAAAACACGGGCGTTCTGCTGCCGCAGAAAAGTCCGAAGGCCTCCGGCATTTCAGGATTTATGGAAAAAATACCCGTGCAGTTTTCGGATAAGATTTTACCTTCGGCGCTGAAGGCCTTTCTGCTCTGTAAATACTCCTCATCTCTTGCTCGCTTATGTGTCTTCGTTGTGTTCGTTGGCTGGGAGTGCTCCTGTTGCTTAGTGCTTCGGCAACTGCCCAAACCGACATTCAGGTACTCGGCAGCACCGTACTGACCGCGCCCGACGGCTCTGAAGGGCCGGCGATCACCTACCTCATTCGCTTCCAGAACCCTCGGGCAGATACAGCCTATCACGTGGTCGTGCGCGATACGCTCGACCCCCGGCTCGACGCTGCCACGCTGACGGTGCTCGCTGCCAGCCACCCATACCATATGGTAAAGGAGGCTAACCAGGTCGTGCGCTGGTATTTCGAGGATATTCGTTTGTCGCCTACCACACCAGGGAGCTCCGGCGCGGGCGGTTTTATCCTTTTCTCTGTGCGTTTGAGGCCCTTTGTAGCGCCCGGGCAAACCATTACCAACCACTCCTGCGTAACGTTCAACCACCAGACGACGCGCTGCACCAACCAGGCCATCGTGTGGGTAGAAAGCGCAGCCTCCAGTCTGACTCCTCAGACTGACGACGCTAACAGCGGGTGGCTCGTGGTGCCCAGCCCTAACTATGGCGTTTTCGAGGTACGCCCGTCAGCCCAACGAGTCGAACTGGCGGGAAGTACCCCCGCCCAATGGTGGGTTACCGACCTCAGCGGGCGCACTGTATGGCAAGGCACAGGGCCGGCAAGCGCAGCACTGCCCAGACCCTCTCCGGGAATTTATCACCTCTGGGTCAGAGAGGCCGGGCAAATGTGGGTAAGGCCTTTCTTAGTGGTCAGATGAAGTGAAGTTGGGCTGATTTGGCAACTGACCCTATGGAACATGGCAGCATTCGTGCTCATTGCCGCACAAACGACAGCGAATAATGCGCCTCCGACGTCGCCAGACTGACTCGATAGCGACCGGGCGGCAGCGGGCCGAAGCGCGCCGAAGGTATTGCAGTGAGGCCGGCTGGCAGGCGCATTTCGGTTTCGTAAATAATCTGTTGGTAAGCGTCGTACAGGCGCAAGTAACCTCGAACGGGCGCGCTGGCCTCAATGTGAAGGCGGAACGCCCCGCGGTTGGGGTTAGGTTCTACGGCCAGCCGACATTCTACCGCATGCTGCGGGTCAGGGTCTGGGTACAGCAGCGGCTGGTTGGAGGTCGCTATGCGGCAAGGGCGGGGCGTCAGCAGAGTGTCGTAAGCCTCAGAGGGAAGGTCGCCCTCCAGGCGGATTTGGATGGGCACGATGGGCTGGCGCACGCTGCGCTTCCATTGGCCGGCTATGAAAAAGATCGGCTGCCCTGCCTGGAGCAAATAAGGCTGGTTGCCGCTGAGGCACAGCAGGCGTATTTCACCCGGTGTGGGGCTATGCCAGTCGCAGTAGTCGCCGTTGTCGCGGCGGACGGACGTCCAGCGCATTTCAGAGAGGTGCAGGAGCGTCGTGTCGTAGTGCAGGGTCATCTGCCAGCCGGCTAAGGCCTGGCTTTCTGTGGCAAATACGGGTATTTCGGCGCGGTTGCCCGCGTTGCCCATGCGAGCATAGGTACCCCAAGTAATGGGCGGGCCACCTGAAGGCGGCGACAACACATCGGCATTGACATCGCCTACTTTAAAGCCAATAAACGTCAGTCGGGCGGCACTATCGGAGGCGAAAGGCAGGCGGAAGTGGCTTATCTCAGCATTGCGGTTCAATTGCCCTGAGGAAGGTTCACCACAGGGCGTCCCTACGTCGGGCTGCAACACCTCCCAGGCAGTGGGCGTGGCACGTGCAGCCTCTGCCAGCATCTGAGGCCAGAAGCGCCAGGGTTCTGACCATTCCCGATGGGGGGTGCCCAGCAGCATTCTGTACAGCGTGAGCGCATCGGACATCGTTACGGTACCGTTGTTGTCCATGTCGGCGGCCAGCAGGTGCAATCCGTCCTCTATGGGCCTGATGCCCTGAATGTGGTGTACGATAGCAATGACATCGGCGGTACTGATGCCGCGCAGGAGGGCATCCTGCTTGCTCAGGCGCACGCCCTGCTCCTCGCCAGATAGCGAGCAGGCGCACACGTGGAGGGCTGAGTGCTCGCCGCTGTAGCCGCGTCGTTCGCAGTTCGGATGGTTGCGGCTCTCGCAGGGCGTCAGGTGGTACTCCCAGTGCGTCAGCGGTGAACCGTCAGCGGCGTAGTAGGCTGATATTTCCAGTAATCGCTGCTGAATGCAGGCCGTTGCAGCCAGCACTTGGGTGTCTAGCGGGCAGGTACCGCCGGCATCGGCACACGTCAGGCGCACCTCTTCCCATGTTTCAAAAGTCAGGCACCCCTGAGCAGGTGTTTCCCAGCGCAACTGAAGCAGCAGGGCAGTGTCTGCCGGTAACAATGGAAAGGGCTGCGTACTTTCCCACACTAAGCGAGTGCGATTTTTCACTTCTTCTAAATGAAAAGAGCCGAAACTACGCCCTGTATTGTCTGCCATGAGGGGGTGTAAGACGCCGTCCTGCTGCCAGCGCAGTGCCACGCGCAGATGTGCTATTCCCTGAGGCCTGGCCGAATGGGCGGTCAGCCGCAGCGCGATGTATTCCGGGCAGCTGTCTCCGCGGCTTTCCGTGCGGACGAGGGCACGTATGGAAACACCCGCATCCGTAGTATCGTACAAAGCCAGAGGGCTATTGCTCCAACCACAGCAGGGCAAAGAAAGGAGGAGTAGCCATTTGTACAAGTGTCTGAATTTCATGGAACTCTGTGTTGCCTCTAAACCATTATTGCTTCCAGGCTTCCTCTCGCGACGCCGCACTTTTCACTCGCGCGTAACGCCCTTTGAGGCGCAGGAACGGCTTTTCCCAATACTGGTACGAAAGGTGTGCTGCGAGCAAGGTGCCTCCGGTGCACAGGGCATACACCAAGACGTAGTGGAGCGCATTGCTGGCCGGTAGCCAACCATTAAACACCCAACCGAGCGAAAAGATGACCAAAGGGTGAATGACGTAGATGCCGTAGGAGATTTTACCCAGATAGTCCATCACCGGCGTGTCTAAGTTGAGCAAGCCTTTGCCCTGTGCCTGACCGATAATAAGCGCTGTGCTCAGGCAGGCCATCACCTCGTGGTTGATGATGTTGGCTAAGTGAAAACGATTGACCGCCGCCAGCGCCACCACCAACCAGCCCAGCGCCTGTACGCTCCAATGCGTCGCCAGGCGAATGAACCACTGCCGCTGATGAAAATACAGGTACGCCCCCATGGCACCAATCATCATGCAGCTGAAGCGGTTGACGTCCACGGCCGTGTGGAAGACAGAGCTGGTAAAGACATAAAAGCCCACGACTTTAAGCGCCATAAATGCTGCCAACAGTACCGCCGTAGCCGCAAACAGGCGGCGATGAAACGCCTTGACGAACACTGGCCAGAACAGATAGAACTGCTCCTCCACCCCCAGCGACCAGTAGTGGCCCAGCAGGTCGCTGCGCAGCTGGAACGACTTGGGCACGTTGGGCGCAAAGAAGAAATAGAACAGATCGCTGATGGACTCGTGTGGCACCTGGCCGATGCGGCTGACAATGAGGGCAACAATGAGGTAAATGTAGTACAGCGGCCAGATGCGCAAGATGCGGCGGATGTAGAAATTTTTAATGCTGATGGGCTGAATGGCCTGTTCGGCCAGCAGCAGGTAAGTGATGAGGAAGCCGCTCAGGGCGAAGAAGATGGTTACGCCAAAAACGGCCAGGTCAATACCCTTAGGGTTGCCGTTGGGCATTCGGCCAATGAGGTATGGGCTTAGCCCAAAGCGGTTCAGGTAAACCGTAATGTGCAGGGCCACCACCGCCAGGGCAGCAATGGCGCGGATGCCGTTGAGGCCCGGGAAAAAAATGGGTTGTTTAGCGCTGGACATGCGGATGCAGATTGAGACAGTCACTCATCAAGTAAATTCTTTGCCCCATGCTCAGCCTGAAAGCTTCGGTGCTGGAGCGCTCTTGCAAATAAGATGCCCACTGGTCGAAAAAATGCAACTTCCCACCCTGAAAATGGTCTTTTCCCGTCCGAACAGGCAGATGAAATGGCAGAAGCGTCGTAACCTTACGGCGAAAGCGATTTTCCGCATCCTGTTCTTTCATCCAATCACTGCAATTATGAGGTATCTGGCTCAAATTCGATTTGCTTTGCTTTTTAGCCTGCTGTTGTGGGCTTGTTCCACTGCTTCAATGGCGCAACAAAAAGAGCTCCGGCTCCCGCCGGGTATGCAAAAAATCACCTCAGTAGAAGGAATTACCGAGTACAGCCTGCCTAATGGCTTGCGTGTGCTGTTGTTCCCTGACCCGTCGAAACCCACCATCACGGTAAACATCACGTACAAAGTCGGCTCGCGCCACGAGAATTATGGCGAGACGGGCATGGCGCACCTGTTGGAGCATTTGGTCTTCAAAGGCACGCCGCGCCACCCCAACATCCCGCAGGAGCTGACCGAACGCGGCGCCCGTCCCAACGGCACGACGTGGTTCGACCGCACCAACTACTTCGAGACCTTCGAAGCCACCGAAGACAACCTGCGCTGGGCACTCGACTTAGAAAGCGACCGCATGGTCAACTCTTTCATCGCCCGCAAGGACTTGGAGAGCGAGTTCTCCGTCGTGCGTAACGAGTACGAAATGGGCGAAAACAACCCCTACGGCGTACTCAACAAGCGCATGATGGCCGCCATGTTCCAGTGGCACAACTACGGCAAATCCACCATTGGTGAAAAGTCCGACATCGAGGGCGCGCCCATCGAGCGCCTGCAGGCATTTTATCGGCACTATTACCAGCCCGACAACGCCGTGCTCATCATTGCCGGCAAGATTGACGAGCAGCGCACGCTGGAGCTCGTGCACCAGTACTTCGGCCCTATTCCCAAGCCTGAGCGCACGATTATCCCTACCTACACGCGCGAACCTGTTCAGGACGGCGAGCGTCAGGTCGTGGTGCGCCGTGTAGGCGACGTACAGCTGTTTGCTGCGGCGTTCCGCACGCCGGCCGGCTCACATCCCGACTATGCCGCCTTAGTGGTGTTGGCCGACCTGCTCACCGACGACCCTACCGGCCGCCTGTACAAGGCCTTAGTGGAAACTAAAAAAGCCGTCTCTGTGTTCGGTTCCGCCAGCGGATACGCTGAGGGCGGCGTTACAGGTTTCACGGCAGAGGTGGCCTCAGACCAGTCGCTCGACGAGGTGAAGAGCATCCTGCTGACCGAATTAGAAAAGCTGAAAACCACCCCGCCCACGCGCGACGAAGTAGAACAGGCCAAAACGCGCCTGCTCAAAAACTGGGAATTGGCCTTCCGCCAATCCGACCGCATCGGCATCAGCCTGAGCAACTATATCGGCACGGGCGACTGGCGATTAGCCTTCCTCTACCGCGACCGCGTTGAGAAAGTAACCCCTGAAGACGTGGCCCGCGTTGCCGCCTACTATTTTAAAGAAGCCAACCGCACGCTGGGCTTCTTCATTCCAGACAAGAACCCCGACCGCGTCGAGGTGCCGCCGGCGCCCGATGTAGCGGAAATGCTCAAGGACTACAAGGGCCGCACGGCCATTGCCCAGGGCGAAGACTTTGACCCCAGCCCCGACAACATCGAGCGGCGCACCACGCGCGGACAATTGCCCAACGGCATGAAATACGCCTTGCTGCCTAAAAAGACCCGCGGCGAAAGCGTCAACGTAGTCATGACCGTGTACATGGGCGACCTCAAAAGCCTCAACGGCTTAGTTACCGTGGGCAGCATGACCGCCGCCATGCTCAACCGGGGCACGCAAAAACGCTCGCTGGCCGAGCTGAAGGCCGAGCAAGATCGCCTCAAGGCGCGCATCTCCATCAGCGGTGGCGCCTCCTCCGCGCGCGTCAGCATCGAAACCGACCGCGCACACGTGGCCGAGGCTATCCGCCTGGCCGGCGAAATGCTCCGCCAGCCGTCGTTCCCGGCTGAGGAGTTCGAGAAATTGAAAAAGGAGTACATCACCCGCTTAGAGTCGCAAAAAAGCGACCCAATGGCCCTGGCTGCTAATACCTACAACCGCCTGTCCAGGCCTCAATACCCTGTGGGTGACCCGCGCCGCGCCACCACCATCGAGGAAGACATCGCCGCCGCACAGGCCGTTACGCTGGAGCAGGTGCGCGACTTTTATCACCGCTTCTACGGCGCCAGTTACGCTACCTGTGCTGTCGTAGGAGATTTTGATCAGGAGGAAATCGAAAAAGCCCTGAGCGAAACCTTCAGCGACTGGAAAAGCCGTACCCCCTACGTGCGCATCGCCCAGGACTACGAGCCAGTGCCCGTCAAGGCGGAAACCGTGCTCACACCCGATAAGCCCAATGCCACCTACTTTGCCGGTCTGGGCTTCCCCATGCGCAACGACGACCCCGATTATCCGGCCCTCGTGCTGGGCGGGCAGATCATCGGCGGAGGCTTTCTCAATTCGCGCTTAGCCACGCGCATCCGCCAAAAGGACGGCCTCAGCTACAGCGTCAGCGCCAACTTCAGCGCCAGCGCCTTAGACAAATCGGGCAGCTTCTTCGCTTTCATGATTTATAACCCCGCCAACCTGGCGCGCTTAGAAACGGCTTTCCGCGAGGAAATCGAGCGCGTCGTGCGCGACGGCTTCACCGCCGATGAAATCGAAGCTGCCCGAACCGGATGGCTCAAATCGCGCCGCGTGGACCGCTCCTCTGACGGCGCCTTAGCTCAACTACTCAATAATTACTTAGCCTGGGGACGCACTCTGAAATGGGATGCCGAACTGGAGCAGAAGGTCGAAAAACTCACTCCTGAACAGGTCGGCCAAACGGTTCGCAAGTATTTGGATTACAGCAAGCTGATTATCGTCAAGGCCGGCGATTTTGAAAAGAACACCGACCGCTGAAGGACTTCTTGCGAAGGTAACCCGCCGCTGAGCACTATGGAAGCGATTGGGTTGTCCCTAATGCTTTCGCGGAAGTTGGGAGAAGCCCATCTTTGCTCGCACAAGACATTCTCACTCACTTAACCTGATTTTTATGTTGAAACCAGTAAAAACGTCCGTATGCACAGGAGCCCTGCTCCTGCTGATCTGTGCTGCCCTGCACGCTCAGCCTCAGGCCAAACCGCCTTCCCAGCAACGCCAGATCACCTACTGGACCTCCGGGGGCGACGGCGGTATCTTTTCATTAGCCACCGTGGAAATGAACGGGCGAGAAATACGACCTATTCTGCGCTGGTCGCCGGTATTCAACTTCGGCAGCAACTTCAATTGGGATTTTGTTGAAAATGCCGGCGTTTTCTTAGGCTGGAATATTCGCAATATCGGCCTTATCACCCGGGACAACCCCAGCAGCAACGACCTGTTCAAACGCCGCATTTACATGCTCGGCCTGCCTTTAGGCATTAAATTAGGCAACATGCGCAACGGCCACTTCTTCTATTTCGGCGGTGAGGCGGGTCTTCCTCTTAATTACAAAGAGAAGTATTTCCCTGACGGCGATCGTCGAAGGAAGACGAAGTTCAACGAATGGTTTAGCGAACGCACGCCGCAATTCACCACGGCTGCCTTCGCTGGCTTCCACTTCCGCAAGTCGCTCAACGTCAAGGTACAGTATTTCTTCAACAACTTCTTTAACCCAGACTTCACCACCACCAACGGTCAGGGCGGAGAACTTCAGCCGTATAAAAACTATCGGGCAAACATCTTCTTCATCACGTTTGGCTTCGACTTCTCCAACAAACGCGCACCGCGTGGTGAGCAGCAACAGCAACGCAACCGCCCGCAACAGAGACAGCGCAGCACTGCGCCGTAACGACACACACCGAGATGACATCTCCCTGAAAAAGAGGTGTCATCTCAAAACAACAAGGCTAAGCACACGCCAGGTAAAACGCTGCACTTTGGCACGATTTTTCGAGCCCAAAAGGCGGCAAAGAGCTTAGCATTTGATTGGTTAATTGTTTTCATGGTTATGTTGCGCCATTTCGTCGAAAGACGGGATGGCTTTTTTTTTGCAGCGCATTTCGACCGGTAAAGAAATTCTTCTTTCTCATGAGAATTCTCATCCTTGGAGGCGGAAACATGGGCCTGACGTATGCGCAGAGTTTTCTGCGCAGCCACATTGTTACGCCCGACAGCTTAACCATCCTGTGCCGCACGGCGGAGCGGGCCACAGCCCTTGAGGCAACGCACGAGGGCCGTTTCACAACCGTACCCGAGCGCTGCGTACCGGCGGCAGATCTGGCCATTTTGGCGGTGAAGCCGCAAGATGCGCCGGATCTGTTTGCGCAAATCCGGCATCTGACTTCTCCCGGCCAGGTGTGGCTGAGCATCATGGCCGGAGTTCGCATGGCTACGGTGGCTGAGGCTTTGGGCGTGCGCAAAGTGGTGCGTGCCATGCCGAATCTGCCGGCCCAGATTGGTGCCGGCGTAACGGCCTTCACCGCCACGGAAGACGTTACGCGCATTGAACTGGTCATGGTGCAAAATCTGCTCAGCACTACCGGCAAAACACTCTATGTAGAGCGCGAAGCCCTGCTGGATGCGGCCACGGCCATCTCCGGTTCCGGACCAGCTTATGTGTATTTTTTTATGAACGCCATGATAGAGGCGGCTCAGCGCATGGGTTTTTCGCCTTCCGAAGCCGAACTGCTCGTAGCCCAAACGTTCACGGGTGCGGTGGATCTGTACAACAAAGCCGACTTTAGCTGTGAGCAGTGGATTGGAAAAGTGGCCTCTAAGGGTGGTACGACGGAAGCAGCTTTACGCGTCTTTGCGCAAACACAGCTGCATGACCATATTCATGCCGGCTTGAGCGCCGCGTGGAAACGCGCACAAGAATTGGGCGCTCTGGAAAAAACATAATAGCGATGCTTTCGCCTCTCTTTGGCAGAGGCAAACATCAGAGACTATACCTCCCGGCCCCTTACGTTTCATAATCTCTTATTTCTTATGCAAAATTGTTTACTTCTCCCGCTGATTTTATTACTGCAAATAGCAGCCTCTGGGCAGCCGTGTCTGCTCCTGGCCACTGATGATTTCAACTATACCTCCGGTATGCCCCTACACGACCAACAAGGCGGTAGCGGTTGGGCGGCGCCCTGGTACGTTCAGAACTTTAATACCACCCTGCCCGGCTACCAGGCGTCTGACGGCTCGCTCACACATGGCGCCTTGCGTACTAGTGGCGGTCAGGCCCATGGCGGACGCGAATACCTGACCGCCGGGCGCTTGCTCGACACAGACCCTAACGGCCCGTTCGCCGACTACATCCTGCCTGGCAGCGAGGCTATCGGAACCCGCAAGGGTACTACCCTGTGGATGAGCGCACTGCTGCGCAAAACCCAAAACAACAGCCAGTCCCTCTTCGCCGGCATTCACAGCGAAGCCCTCGCCTGGTGCAACGACTGCACGCAGCGGCGCGTAGAATTTGGCTACTTCGAAGGCCATAGCGACGTGGGCGGCCAACGCCGTTGGACCCTCCGCATCGGCAACAGTTATTATCCCACTACTGTGCCCGTAACCATTGGTACGACGGCCTTTTTTGTCCTGAAGTTGACGTTTTTAGACCAGCACACCGCTGTTGAATTGTTTGTCAATCCGCCCACATTGGGTACCGCTGGCCCGCCTCCGACGCCAACCATTGCTCAAAACACACCCGATCCTTTCCTCTTCCGAAGCGTACACCTCTACTTAGGCAACAGCCCTAACAACGGCGCTGCCGATGAAATTCGGCTGGCCAAATCTTACGCCTGCGTTGCGCCTGACAACAGCGTAACCCTCGACCTGCCGCCTGTGGCCGTCATCACGGTGTCGCCTACCGATGGCATTGCGCCGCTCACGGTCAGTTTTTCGGCGGCGGCCAGCTACGACCCCGAAGGGCTGCCACTTGCCAGTTACCTGTGGGACTTCGGCGACGGCTCGCCCACCGCTACCGGTGTGAGCCAGGTACATACCTACACGGTATTGGGCCAGCTGCCGGTGCGGCTCACTGTGCGCGATGCTGCGGGTCAACAGCATACGGTAACACGTCTTATTACCGTGCGTCGGCCCGATGGCACCTTCCCGTGCCAGAGCAGCTTTGCGCTCGAGCAGCCGGCCACCTGCTCCGGCACGGGTGGCATCCTGCGCGTCAACAACGGCACGGCGGCCTACACACTGCGCAACGCCAGCGGTACCGTGCTGACGCCTGTGAACATCAACGAGTTCCACAACCTGATTGCCGGCACCTACACCTACGAAGCCACCAGCCCCGAAGGCTGCGCCGACCGCTACACGTTGTGCGTCCCCGTGGATAGCACTACCTGTCCGGGCTGGCAACCCGCCGCCTGCCGCATGGCTATCGGCACCAACCTGAGCGGCTTCGCCGACTGGGTGCCCGAACGCCCACTGCGCAACCGCATGAAACACGTGCGGCCCAACATCGTGGCTTACAACGACGCCTGCTACTGCTGGAGCAACGGCAACGAAAACCTCATCGCCCGAACGCCCGACGGTTATCCCACTCATATCCCGCAAATGGCCAACGGCGTGCCCAACAAAGTGCGCTACGTCGTCTCTACCGAAGGCGCCAATCTGCCCCCCGGACCTTACGTGCTACTGTTCGACGGGCAGGGCACCATCACCGTCAGCGGAAACGCCACCGCCGTCAGCAGCACACCCGGCCGCCTGCAGTTCAACGTAACCGGCACCGATATTGTCATCCTGAACATCGAGGCCTCACAGGCCGGCAACCCTGTGCGCAACTTCCGCCTCCTGCGCTTGCAGGACGAGTTGGTCAATCTGGAGGAAAATCCCTTCTACGAGGTCTTTTTAGAAAAAATTGCTCCCTTCCAGGCCCTGCGCTTCATGGATTGGGGCGCTACTAATAATAATCCCGTACGCCATTGGCACGAACGTACCCCACTCAACTATTTCACCTATGGAACACCTCAAGGCGTACCTTACGAGGTCATGATTGCCCTGGCCAACCAGACAAAAAAAGACGTCTGGATCTGCGTGCCGCATGCTGCTGACGACGAGTACATCACGCGCATGGCCGAACTCTTTCGCGACCGCTTAGACACTTCGCGCACCATCTACCTGGAATACAGCAACGAGGTGTGGAACTGGATCTTCGATCAGGCCCAATACAACGATCAGAACCGGCCGGCTAACCTCAACTACGGCCGGGCTATGGCCGAAAAGGCCGGGCATGTCTTTCGCATCTGGCATCAGGTCTTCGGCTCCCGCAAACACCGCGTCAAGCGCGTGCTGGGCCTTCAAGCCGGCTTTAACTACCTCAATGAGCAAATCCTGGCGCAACTGCCCCCATCCGAATGGGACTACGGCTCGCCGACCAGCTATATCGGACTCGACCACTCCGGCGACGGCAAACCCGTCCTGCACGCCGGCAGCACCGTGGACGACATCCTCACCAACGCGCGCAACCATTGGGCCGAATTTCGGCCCTTCGTACGGCAGGACTATTTCAACGTCCAGCTCTACGGTAAAGAGGTCGTCAATTACGAAGGCGGCCAGCATTTCGTGGGCAATGTCTTCGGCATTCCTTATCCCTATCAGCAGGCCATGTGGGATGCCCAGTACAGCCCAGGCATTTACGCCCTGTACAACGACATGCTCGATACTATCCGGGCCTGGGGCAGCCGCCTGTTTGGCAACTTCAGCTTAGCCTCCTCTCAGGAAAGCGTCTATGGCTCCTGGGGGGTGCTCAACGACATTGACCTGCAGCCGCCTTACCTGCAAACGGCTCCCAAGTACCAGGCTCTGCTGGACAACCTGTGTGCCGACACAACAACACGCGCAACCGTGCCAACACAGTCGAATACAGCGGCGTTGCTCGTCCTTCCGAACCCAACCTCAGGCACCTTCAACATTCAGTTTGCGCTCGAGCAGGCCGGGCCAGTGCATTTGCAGGTGTATGATCCATCCGGGCGTCTGTTGTGGGAACAGGCGCGCCATCTGCCCGGTGGTGAACACCAGTGGCCAGTGGTGCTGACGGCCGCGCCGTCCGGACTCTATCGGGTAATACTATGGACTGGACACAGCAAAGTGCGCTCGGCATATGTGCAGGTGCGGTGAGCGGAAGGGCTTTGCCGAGGCCGCTCTATAGGCGTTGCGGCATCGTTGAAAAACACCCAAACCGCATCGTCTTACCCTACTTGTTGCTTGAGCGGATGCCTCTACCTTTGTCGCCGCTATGGAAAAAGTGAAATGTTTAATTATCGGCTCTGGCCCGGCCGGCTATACGGCCGCCATCTATGCGGCGCGCGCGGGCCTCAAACCCGTTATGTACACCGGCCCTCAACCCGGCGGGCAGCTCATGATCACAACCGAAGTGGAAAACTATCCGGGCTACCCCGAAGGGCGCACCGGCCCTGAAATGATGGACGACTTCCGCCGGCAGGCCGAGCGCTTTGGCACTGACATTCGCAACGAAATGATCGTGCGCGTGGACTTCTCCGACCCCAAGCTGCATAAGGTATGGTCGGAGAGCGGCCACGAAATCCACTCACCCACTGTCATCATTGCTACGGGCGCCAGCGCCAAATGGCTGGGTATCCCCGGTGAGGAGCGCCTGCAAAATGCTGGCGTGTCGGCCTGCGCCGTGTGCGATGGCTTCTTCTTCCGCAACCAGGAGGTGGCCGTCGTCGGGGGCGGCGATACGGCGGCTGAGGAGAGCACCTATCTGGCCAAAATTTGCACCAAAGTGCACCTGTTGGTGCGCCGCGACGAAATGCGCGCCTCCAAGATTATGCAGCAGCGCGTGCTTAACACGCCCAACATCGAGGTGCATTGGAACACTGAGGCCGAAGAGATACTGGGCGACCAGGTCGTCGAGGGCGTCCGTGTCGTCAATAACAAAACCGGCGAGCACACCGTGTTGCCTGTAACTGGCTTTTTCGTCGCTATCGGCCACAAACCCAACACGGACATCTTCCGCGATTGGCTCGAGTTGGACGAAAGCGGCTACATCATCACCACACCCGGCCGCACGACGACCAAAATACCCGGCGTCTTTGCCTGTGGCGACGCGCAGGATAAAGTCTATCGCCAGGCTGTTACGGCTGCCGGCACGGGTTGCATGGCCGCACTGGATGCCGAGCGCTACCTGGTGCAGCAGGGCTACTAACAGTACTCTATCGGGCCTTGATGGCCTAAAATTATCGGGGCAATTGGGTTTGACTACGGGCGCATACGTTTTAGCGGCAGCATCTCAAGCGCCATTTCCCACAAATCCTCATAGGGAATGACCTCGATCTCGTGCGGCTGGTTGGCAATTTCAATCGGCATTTGCGCCAGCATATCACGATAGCGCTGGGCCTTGCGCGCGGCAGCTTCGCGATGGAACGCCGCCTGCGGGATTTGCAGCAGCATTTTCAGGAAGCAATTGCTTCGGAAGAGCTCGTTCTTGCGCACGTAGCGGTCGGTGTACTTGCTCAAGGCCTCTACGCGGTCTAAGGCGGCGTCGTAGCGCTTTTGCTGGATGTCGAACAGCAGCTGGGCGATAAGCACCGGAATGTTCATGCCGCGGCGGTCTTTGGAGAACGTCGGCACTTCGTTGAGGAACTTACCCGCGCGGAAGTTCGGGTCGGGCAGGCGGTCGGCGCGGCGCGTGCGGGCCAGCAGTTGGGCATAGGCCTCGTAGATTTTCCACGTTTCCCGGATGTGCGGCGGCTGTTTGGCCAGCTCTGCTTCGCGCAGGACGGCTGTGCAGGTGTCGTAGGCGTCGTCGTAGTGTTGCGTGTGTGTAGCCAGCAGGAAGTACAGTTCCTGTACCTTGTACCAGTTGAAAGTGCCGGGTGGGTAGATGTGTCCGTGTTCTCGCAGGACAGCCTGCCCGCGTCCGAAGTCGCGCAGGTGGACGCAGCAGACGACGAGCTGGTAGTAAAAAATTTGCTGCGGCAGTTGGCTTTGGTAGGGTTTGCTCTGGAAGAAGGTCAGTGCCTGTTCGCACAGGTCGGCCACGGTGCGGTAGTCGTGTCGGCTGCTGTAGGCGAGCATTTGCAGCAAGCGCCCGTTGAGGTGTAGCCGGAATGAGGTGTGCGTCTGCAGGTGCGGCTCGATGCGCCGAAAGTAAGCCTCTGCAGTACGGGCCATATCCTGTTGGGGGGCGCGTGTGCTGGCCATGACGCTCACGACGTCGGCGTAGAGTTCTTCGGCTTCGTTTTCGAGCGACCACAGGGCCTGATACTTGCGGTACAGCTGGCGGTAGTGGCGGTATTTTTCTACGTCGCCCATGAGGATGCCGTAGTGGTGACGTAGATGGAAGGCTGCGCTCATGGCCAGTTCTGTAAACTCGAAGTGCTCGGCGTGCCGAAGCATGAGTTCGAGCTGCTCTACGGCAATACTGGAGACCTTTTTGTGCGAAAGGGCCAGCGCTGTGGCCCAGCGGCGTTGGCACTCATAGTGTGCCTGTTGGCGGTCAGAGAAGCCTACTTCGTTGGGTTCGAGCAGGAAAATGGCGCCCAGCAGGCGCTCTTTGGTTTTGCTCTTCAGACTGCGCAGGCGACTGAGGGCATCGGCGCTGCCGTATAGTCGGGCAGCTGCTTCGGCCTCCGTCAGGTCTGCATTGGCCTGAACGAGCGAAAAAAGGCGGGCCATCTTGGTGTCGGGTGGCAGCAGGGTGCTCCAAACCGGGCTGGACTGCAGCCTGGCCCACGGAAGGCGGTGGATGAGTTCGACTAAATCGCGCATGACTGCTGTCTTTTAGCGGTGAGCGGCCAATCAAGAGATCGGGTCAGGACGTCTGAATGGGCGAATACTCACCGCAACAGCCACATGGCGCTGAAATAGCACAGCCGGGATATGTCTGAGAAGCAGAAACGAGGGCTACAATCTTCGAGGGTAAACGGACTTTTCATAAGCGACGACGGTAAACGATGAATTAAGAAAAGATCAAGATCAACTTTCCCTCTGGCGCGCAGGTCGTTTTTTACTAAAAAAAAATAAAATAACGCCCGCTGGCCAATTACCAGAGTTAAACCGGATAGGGATAAAAAGGTAAAAAGATTGCTGTCTTCGAAGCTGCAAAGAGCCAGAAAAACGCCTTTGTTTGGACTTAGGAGTCCTGAAAATCAGAGGATTAAAGGCTTTTCTCCGTTAGTATGTTGCGTATTTTCGGTAGCTAATGTATGCTATCTTCAGAATATATAACCCTGAAATTTTTCTTCGGGTGATTTAATTGAATGCAGACAGCAGAGGCACCCTACATTTGCCGACGAGACAAATGCCCATGTAATAGCATTGTTATGAGGCTCATTCTACTGATGCTGTATGCCTTTTGGGCAGCGGCGTACATTTCTGCACAGACCAATACTCCGCGCATCACCGGCAATGTGCAATCGAATGCCAATTTTTTCATCGCCGACCCGAAAATTGGCGCTACAGGCACGCCGCAGTACGACAACCAGAAGTTCGGCGCTGAAAGCTGGCTGGCGCTCAACTACTCCAACTGGGGGTTCGATATGGGGTTGCGTTTCGACCTGTTCAACAATTCCAACCTGCTCAACCCTACCGGTTCCTTTACGGGCGAGGGCATCGGGCGCTGGTATGTGCACAAGGAGATTTACGGCTTTGATGTGTCGGCCGGTTACCTGTACGATCAGATAGGCTCAGGCATCCTCTTTCGCGCCTACGAGGAGCGGGCGCTCATGATTGACAACGCCCTCTACGGTGTGCAGGCGGGCTATCGGTTTGGCGAAAACTGGAAAATCAAAGCCTTTACTGGTCGGCAAAAACGCCAGTTCAACACTTACGGCGCTGTCATTCGCGGCGGGGCTTTGGAGGGCTTTATTCGCCCCGACTCTACCAAAAACTTTTCTTTAGCACCGGGCTTCGGTGCGGTGGCGCGCACTGCCGACCGGGAGACCATCAACCGCGTCGTCAGTGAAATGCGCCGATATCAGCGACGCGACAGCATCAAGTACAACACCTACGCCTTTTCGCTCTACAACACCCTGACGGCCGGCAACTTCACCTGGTTTGTCGAGGGAGCTTACAAAACGCCCGATGTTATTTTCAATGAGTTCAGACAGCTGGTTGTTTACGACACCGTTTACCTGCCTAATGGCTCTATTGCCAGCATTCGGGCCGACACCATCACGGGCATTCTGGTCAATACCGACGGCTACATGCTCTACACCAGTTTAGCCTATGCCACTGAAGGGCTGGGCATTACGCTGGAAGCCAAGTACACCAAAGACTTCCGCTTCCGCACCGATCCGTTCCAAATCGGCGTACAGGGCCAGATCAATTACCTGCCTCCGTTGGCCCGCCAGAATACGTTCCGCCTGCCGGCCCGCTTTGCCCCCAACACGCAGGAACTGGGCGAAACGGGCTACCAATTCGATATCCGATATAGCTTAAATAAAAATGCCACCATTGGTCTCAATATCTCGGATATTTACTTGCTCGATGGGCGTAGCATATACCGCGAAATCGCGCCCGAATTCGCGTACAAAAAAGGCCGCCAATGGCAGTTGCTGCTTGGCCTGCAGTTCCTTAAATACGACATCAGCACCTATCAGTTCAAAGACGACCCGGAAGACCCTAATGACATCGTGCCCTGGGTCAGAAATGGATGGCAGGGCTATGTGGACGCTTTTACGCCCTACGCCGAATGGCTTTATCGCTTTACGCCGCGCCGCTCGCTGCGCATAGAAGCTCAATACCTGCTAACCGACGACGAATTTGGTTCCTGGGCTTTTGTGCTGGCTGAGGTAGGGCTGGCACCGCATTGGCTTATCTTTGTGTCCGACATGTACAAGGTGCCGCACGCGAATGCCGAGCAGTACGACGTCGAAAAGACGAAGTACGACGGCCTGCACTATCCGAGCATTGGTGTGGTGTACACGCATCGGGCCAACCGTTTTTCGCTGGCGTATGTCAAGCAAGTGGAAGGCATCAACTGTGCTGGTGGTATTTGCCGCTACGAGCCGACCTTCCACGGCGTACGCCTGCAGTTTAGCTCAACCTTTTAAAAAACAGTCGTTTATGAGCAAAAAGACACTCCTCGCCTGGATGTTTGCCGCTAGTGCCTTTTGGCTGGCCAATTGCGATGAAAATTGGGTCATCATCGAGCCGGATGGTTCGGGTGGTGGAGGTGGCGGCAGCGAAAAGCGTGTCGTGCTGGCCGAAGAGCTCACTGGAGTTCGCTGTCCCAACTGCCCCGAAGGCACAGCAGCCCTGGCGGCCTTGCAGCAGCAGTACAAAGGCCAATTAGTCGTTGTGGCTATCCATGCCGCATTGGGCTACGACCAGCCGTATCCGCAAAGCCGCTACGATTTTCGCACGCCCAAGGGCACCGAAATGGCCAACTACATCGGTGCGGCGTTTTTCTTCCCAACGGCAGCCATCAACCGCCGCGTAGTGCCCCCTGATACGGAACCTTACCTGCCACGCCAAATCTGGGCAGGCATTATTGCTGAAGAGTTGGAAAAGCCATTGCTCGTCGGCGTGGATCTTAAGCAAACCTATGACCCTGCCACTCGCCGCCTGGAGGCGCAGGTCGTCATCACGCCCAAACAAGACTTAGACGGCGATCATCGCCTGACCGTGCTCATCACGCAGGACAGCATCGTGGACTACCAGAAGGTCAACTTAGTTACAGAACCGAATTACCTGCACCGCCACGTGTTGCGCAGCGTGCTCACCTCAGCCACTGGCGACGCCCTGCCTGCCCTTCAGGCCAACAAAACCGTCGAGCGCTCGTTCGCCCTCACCCTGCCTGCCGACTGGGTGGACCGCCACTGCAGCGTGGTAGCCTTCGTTCACCGTGGAGGCGTTCCAAATAAAGAGGTCTTGCAGGCCGCCGAAAAGCACATTCAGCTGTAAAGTCGCACCTTTGCGCCGGCTCTTTACCTGATAAAATTTTCGAGATCAACTTATGTTTCGTCTGACTGAAGAACACGAAGCGGTGCGCGAAGCCGCGCGCCAGTTTGCCCAAAACGAACTCAAACCCGGCGTCATCGAACGCGACAGCAAAATGCTCTACCCGCGCGAGCAGGTGCGCAAAATGGCCGAACTAGGCTTCTTAGGCATGATGACCTCGCCCGAATACGGCGGCGGTGGCATGGACACGCTCTCCTACGTCATTGCTATGGAAGAAATCAGCAAGGTGGACAGCTCTTGCTCCGTCATCATGTCGGTCAATAACTCCTTGGTTTGTTGGGGCTTGGAGAAATACGGCACGGAAGAGCAAAAGCGCCGCTACCTGACCAAATTAGCTACCGGCGAATGGATTGGCTCCTTCTGCCTCTCCGAACCGGAAGCCGGCTCCGACGCCACCAGCCAGCGCACCACAGCGGTGGACATGGGCGACTACTACCTGCTCAACGGCACCAAAAACTGGATTACCAATGGCGGTACATCGCAGGTGCACTTAGTGATGGCCCAAACCAACGCGGAAAAGAAACACCGCGGCATCAACGCCCTCATCGTCGAGACCTCATGGCCTGGTGTTGTCGTGGGTGCCAAAGAAGATAAATTGGGCATTCGGGCCTCCGATACCCACACCATCATGTACAACGATGTGAAAGTACCTAAAGAAAATCGCATCGGCGAAGACGGCTTTGGCTTCAAATTCGCCATGAATACGCTCAATGGCGGTCGCATTGGCATTGCTGCACAGGCCCTGGGCATTGCTGCCGGCGCCTACGAGTTGGCCGTTGAATACGCCAAGCAGCGCCAGGCTTTCGGCAAACCTATCGCCCAACACCAAGCCATTGCCTTCAAACTGGCCGATATGGCTACCGAGATTGAGGCTGCTCGCCTGATGGTCTATCGCGCTGCATATCTGAAAGACCAGGACTTTGACTATGCCCAGGCTGCGGCCATGGCCAAACTGTTTGCCTCCGAAGTAGCTATGCGGCACACCGTAGAGGCCGTGCAAATTCACGGTGGCTACGGCTACGTGAAGGAATACCACGTCGAGCGCCTGATGCGCGACGCCAAAATCACGCAGATTTATGAAGGCACCTCAGAGGTACAGCGCATCGTCATTTCGCGCAACGTACTCGATGGCGAGTTATATCTGCCCTTCTAAGGCCACACCATTAGGCCATGGAAGGGTGCGTGCATCTTCCGGTGTCGTTTTCCACAGATATGATTTTAGCCGGAGCAAGGCCTCCTCGACCCGGCTGCGCGGAATGCCTAGCGTGAGGGTAGCCTTCATTTCGCCGTAGTCTTCGCGAAGGATTTCGAGGCCAAGGCGCTTGCATGCACCTGTCCATTCGGGCAGTGCGGCGTAGGCTACTTCGGCATGTACTTCTGCCAGAATGGTGCGTTCCACTACAGGCGCATTTCGCAGGGCTTCGGCTGCGCTTTCGCGATAGGCCTGTATAAGGCCCGAAGTACCCAAAAGAGTGCCGCCAAAGTAGCGCACTACCACAACGACGACGTTCGTCAGCCCGGCTGCATCTATCTGGCCCAGGATAGGCCTTCCGGCCGTGCCTGAGGGTTCGCCATCGTCGTTGGCGCGAAAGTGCTGGCCATCCGATCCCAGGCGCCAGGCAAAGCAGTGGTGGCGTGCCTTTGGATGCTCCCTACGCAAGGTGGCGAGGTGTGCCAGTGCTTCTTCCTCCGTCTGCACAGGGAAGGCGTAGGCTATAAATTTGCTGCCGCGGTCTTTGAACTCACCTGTTGCCGGTGCAGCTAGTGTGCGGTAAGTGTCAGCCATAGTGTCGGCAAAGGTATTGGCGCTTGCCAGGTCTTGAACAAAGGACGGCTTTACCGACAATATCCCACGCGCCCAAACACCGGAAACTGCACCGTGCATGACTCTTCGCCAGGCCAGGCGGCGGTCAGCTGCTCCAGCCATTCGGCCGAAAAAGGCGACTGGCCCGTTTGCTGCGCATAGCGCTGTACGGCTGACCAGCTACTCAGGTAGCCCAACAGCTGGGCGCGCGCCCAGGCGTACTCGATGTGCAGGGGTGGTAAGGATATTTCTTCGAAGGGAAAGGGCAGCGTCTGGTACGCCGTTTCCACCAAGTGCCTTTCTGGATCCCAGTACGGCCCCAGAATGTCTGAATAAAGCATCTTAATCAGTGGTGCCACAGCAGGTGTGGTGTGCAGCTGTGCGTATCCGACTAATGCCAGCAGGCCGCGGGGTCTCAGCAGCCGTTTCACCTGGGCGTAGAAGCGCTCCAGATTGAACCAATGCGCCGCCTGGCCTACGGTGATGAGGTCAAAAACGGCATCCGGAAAGTCAGGCGTTTCCGCCTGCCCCAGGGTGTAATGGATGCGGGGGTGCCGCTGGGCATGCTGCAGCTGGCGGGCGCTGATGTCGGTAGCATCCACATGCGCGAAGCGCTTCGCCAGCTGCAGTGCGATTTGTCCATTACCGGTGGCGCAGTCCCACGCCCGCTCGAAGGCTGGGCAGTGATCGAACAAAAAACGGAAAAGCGCTTCCGGATAGGCTGGCCGAAACCGGGCATACTCGGAAGCCTGCGCGGAAAACAGGTCTTTTGGCCCGGTATCCATGCCTGGCCTCAGGCAGGTTGTTGCAGCATTTGCCGATAAATGCCCTTCTCCAACTTCTCCCGCACAGCGGAGAAGGCGTCCAGCGTCAGGCGGATGTCTTCGTCCGTGTGCACGGCAGTGGGTATGAGGCGCAGGATGACCATGTCTTTAGGCACGACCGGATAGACCACCACGGAGCAGAACACGCCATAGTTTTCGCGCATGTCGCGCACTAAGGCGGTGGTTTCTTCAATGGCGCCGTGCATGTACACTGGTGTAACGCAGGTATTGGTGTCGCCCAGGTCGAAGCCGCGTTCGCGCAGGCCGTTTTGCAAAGCGTGCACGTTTTTCCACAGGCGCTCGCGCAGTTCGGGCCGTGTTTTGAGCAGTTCGAAGCGCTTGATGGCGCCCTCTACGATGGGCATGGGCAGCGACTTGGCGAAGATCTGCGAGCGCATGTTGTAGCGCAAGTAGCGGATGATGTCTTTTGGCCCCGCTACAAAGGCGCCAATCAGAGCCATGCTTTTGGCAAAGGTGCTGAAGTAGAGGTCCACTTCGTCGGTTACGCCCTGTTCTTCGGCGGCGCCGGCGCCTGTTTTGCCCAGCATGCCGAAGCCGTGAGCGTCGTCAATGAGCAGGCGGAAGTTGTATTGCTCTTTGAGGGCGACGATTTCGCGCAGTTTGCCCTGGTCGCCGCGCATGCCAAAGACGCCCTCCGTGATGACTAAGATACCCCCGCCGGTCTCTTGGGTAATCTTTTGGGCGCGTTCTAAGTTCTTGTGCAGGCTGGCGATGTCGTTGTGCGCGAAAGCGAAGCGTTTGCCCAGGTGCATGCGCACGGCGTCCACGATGCAGGCGTGGCTTTCGGCATCATACACGACGACGTCGCGGCGCGTCAGCAGGGCATCAATGACCGACATGATGCCCTGATAGCCGTAGTTGAGCAGGTAGCCGGCCTCCTTGCCTACAAAATGTGCTAGAGCGGTCTCCAGCTCCTGGTGGCGTTTCGTCTCGCCGCTCATCATGCGGGCGCCCATAGGGTAGGCTAAGCCCCAGCGCGCGGCGCTTTCGGCGTCGGCCTTGCGTACTTCGGGGTGGTTGGCTAAGCCCAAGTAGTTGTTGATGCTCCAGCAAATGACTTCCTTACCCCGGAAATACATGCGGTTGCCCAGTTCTCCCTCCAATTGCGGGAACATGTAGTAGCCCTCGGCCATGTCAGCGTATTTGCCCAACGGGCCGGCTTGCTCTAAAATGCGTGCGAATAAGTCCATAGTGTGTGAAAATGAGTGCGCAAAGGTACGGTGGTCGTGGATTGCTTCAGACCGTTGTGTGCCAGTTGGCCGCATCTGTGGGCTCAGAGGCTTCTTCCAGCGTGTCTTCGTCTAAGAAGCCCTGTTTGCGCATCCAATCGTCATCAAATACCTTCGACACGTATTTGCTGCCGTGGTCGGCAAAGAGCAGGACGACGACATCGTCGGGGGTGAGCTGCCCTGCTATATGCCGCAGCCCTTGCAGTACTGCCCCGCTGGAGTAGCCGGCCATGATGCCCTCCTGACGTGCCAGTTCGCGCGTGCGCAGGGCACTGTCTTTATCAGTAACCTTGACGAAGCGGTCAATGAGGTCGAAGTCCACGTTACCTGGGATGAAGTTTTTGCCAGTGCCTTCGATGTTGTAAGGGCCAATTTCATTTTCATCGAAGATGCCTGTTTCGTGATATTTCTTCAATACGGAGCCATAGGCATCTACGGCAATGATGCGCAGGTCGGGGTTTTGTTCGCGCAAATAGCGTCCGGTGCCGCACAGTGTGCCGCCGGTGCTGGCGCTGCCGATGAGCCAGGTAACGCGACCATTGGTCTCTTCCCAGATTTCAGGCCCCGTGCTCAGATAGTGGGCCTCAGGGTTGTCTATGTTGAAATTCTGGTTGGCGTAAAAAGCGCCGGGTATTTCGCGCGCCAGTTGCTCGGCGCGGCGCACATAGGAGTTCGGGTCGTCGTGGCGCGCATCTTTAGGGCACAGGACGACTTCAGCCCCCATGGCGAGCAGATTGTTCAGCTTGTCTTTGGAGATTTTATCGGTAACCGTCAGCACGCAGCGATAACCCTTCCAGGCGCATACCATGGCTAAGCTGAAGCCCGTGTTGCCGCTCGTGGCATCCACTACCGTGCCGCCCGGCTGCAAGCGCCCCATCTGTTCGGCCCGCTCAATGATGTGTAGCGCGATGCGATCTTTTGCGCTCAGTCCCGGGTTGAAGGACTCCAGCTTCGCATACACCTGAGCCGGAATGTCGGTTACCGTTTTGTGTAAGCGCACTAATGGGGTTTTGCCGATGGTCTCTAAAATGTTGCTGTAAACCATGTTTTGATGACACATTAAAACAAAAAGATAATCGGGCCACTGCCGTTTGTGTACCCGCTATTTGATAAATCAAGCATAGTACAGGCTACGCAGCAAGCGTTACGACGCGCTGAAAAAAATCAGACGTCGCTCGAAAAAAACATCGGCCTTATCTGTGGGAAAGAAATGTGTCGGTAGCGCCGACCGGTGAGATATGCGGCAAAGGTATGAAAATCACCGTCAGACGATAGCAGCCGCAGGAAAAAAGTTGCCAGAACGGACAGGCGGTTACCGGGACTGTTCCTGCCGGTCTTGCGTTTTGGCACTATCAGGTCTGCCCAGATTTGGCCGCAAAACCGTCGGGGATACCCGTATCTTGCGGCCATTTCAATGAGGCTTCTTTTGATGTCATGAAAAACATCCTGCTGAAACCCCTCGCCGGTATACTCATTCTGCTGCTGCTTAGCGCTGCTGATAGCTCTGTTGTGCGCTGGCCGGATGGCACCGAGCACGATTTTGGCCAGCTGCGTCAGGGCCGTACCGTCGAGCATCGCTTTGTTTTTGAGAACATTGCATCCGAAGCCATTGCTTTGGAGACCGTTCGCACCGAATGCGGCTGCACGGTCGCAGATTGGCCTGAAGAGCCCATTGCCCCGAGGCAGCGCGGCGAGGTACGCGTTGATTTCCACGCCGACCGCAGCGGTCCTTTCCGAAAAAAAATTAAAGTCTATTTCGACCGCCAGCGCCGTGCTGAAATCCTGTGGATAAGCGGAGTGGTAGAGTGAAAAGGTTGCGGATGTTAACGGCGTGTGCCCTTTCTGCATGCGTCCGGAGCAGTGCAGCATTCTGGCAGTTTTGCTCATCATGGCCAATGCATTCTGGAAGCCACTGGCGTTGCTCTTTGCATCAAATCGCTACCTTTGCCGCGCCCTCCGCTGCGGCGTCGGGGCGCCATTTTTTCACCAAAACATAACGACGCTACACACCTTCTATGAACTTACACGAATACCAGGGAAAAGAGCTGCTCAAATCCTACGGAGTCAAGATCCAGGAGGGCATTCTGGCCCATACGCCCGAAGAGGCCGAGGCGGCGGCCCACAAGTTGAAAGAACTGTATCAGTCGGACTGGTGCGTGATTAAGGCCCAGATACACGCCGGTGGCCGCGGCAAAGGCGGCGGGGTGAAGCTGGCCAAAAGCCCTGCTGAGGCACGCCAGCTGGCCAGCCAGATCCTGGGCATGATGCTTGTTACCCCGCAGACGCCGCCCCAGGGCAAATTAGTGCGTAAGGTGCTGGTAGCGCAAGACGTCTTTTATCCCGGTGCACACGAGCCTAAAGAATACTACATCAGTATCCTGACCGATCGCTCGCGCAACGGCAACGTAATCATCTACTCGCCCGACGGTGGCATGGACATCGAGGCCGTAGCCGAAAAGACGCCCGAGCGCGTGTTTACAGAGTTCGTGGACCCGCTTCTGGGCTTGCGACCTTTCCAGGCCGCCAAAGTAGCTTTCAACCTGGGCCTGAGCGGTCAGGCGCACAAAGAGATGACGGCGTTCGTTCAAAAATTATACGCTGCTTTCATTGGCAGCGATGCCTCTCTTTTTGAAATCAACCCCTGCCTGAAAACCTCCGACGAGCAGATCATTGCCGTGGATGCCAAAGTGGTGCTCGACGACAACGCTCTCATGCGCCACCCCGACCTGGCAGCCCTGCGCGACACCGACGAGGAAGACCCTACCGACGTGGAAGCTCGCGAAAACGACCTCAACTACGTCAAGTTGGACGGCAACGTCGGCTGCATGGTCAACGGCGCCGGCTTAGCCATGGCCACTATGGACCTCATCAAACTCTCGGGCGGCGAACCCGCCAACTTCCTGGACGTGGGCGGCACCGCCGATGCGCAGCGCGTAGAGAAAGCCATGCGCATCATCCTGAAAGACCCCAACGTGAAAGCCATCCTGATTAACATTTTCGGTGGCATTGTGCGCTGCGACCGCGTGGCTCAGGGCGTAGTGGACGCCTACAAATCCATTGGCGACATTCCCGTGCCGGTCATCGTACGCCTGCAGGGTACCAATGCCGATATTGCCAAAAAAATTATAGACGAGTCAGGGCTGCGCGTCATGGGCGCTGTGGAGTTCCAGGAAGCCGCTGACTTAGTAGCAAAAGTGCTGCGCTAAAAAGCGCTCTGTCAGGCTGTTTGCTCGTCGGGCCGTGGTCCGGCGAGCAAACGCTGCAGGTCCTCCGGGGTGTCAATGCCCATGCTCTCTGCGTCGGTGATGCCCACGGCGATGCTGTATCCGTGCGCCAGCCAGCGTAACTGTTCCAAAGACTCGGCCACTTCTAGCGGCGATGGGGGCAACTGAGCCACTTGCAGTAGAGCATCGCGCCGAAAGGCGTAGAGCCCTAAATGCTTGTAAAATTCGCCCGCCGTAAGCCAGACCTCTGGTGCTACGCCGCGCACGAAGGGAATAGGGTGACGGCTGAAATAAAGCGCCTGGCGGTTTTGGGCAAAAACAGCCTTGACGACATTCGGATTGAACAACTCTTCGGGCGTGCGGATGCGTTTGACCAGCGTAGCGATAGGGCAGGGGGGGGCTTCTGTCAGCGTGCGTACCAGCAGGTCAGTTTGCTCGGGTTGTACGAAAGGCTCATCGCCCTGGATATTGAGGATGATTTCAGCGTTTTCGATACTGGTAGCTACTTCAGCGCAACGGTCGGTGCCGCTTCGGTGGTCGGAGCGGGTCATGATCACCTCGCCGCCAAAAGCGTGTGCATGTTCGTAGATGCGCTCGTCGTCGGTGGCTATGATGACGCGCTCTACAAGGGTACTTTTGCGCGCCTGTTCCCATACGCGCTGGAGCATGCTCTTGCCCCAAATGTCGGCTAACGGCTTGCCCGGAAAGCGCGTAGAGGCGTAACGGGCCGGAATGATAGCGATCACCACGGTTGTTCTATGCCAGAAGAGACCTTTACCTTTGCCCACAAACATACGGAGAGAAACGCCATGCGACCGAAAACCCTCGTAATCCTCTGGCTCATCAGTCAACTCACGGCCTTCGCCCAGAAGCCGCAATCGCAGCCCAAAGGCGCCGAACCCTTGCTCACCTGGCGCGACAGTGTGCTGCTAACCGTAGAGAACGGACAGAAGTATCTGCATCACATCGTCAAGCCCGGGCAGACGCTGTTTTCATTGACGCGCTTTTACGGCATGAGTTTAGAAGAGCTGTATTACCTCAATCCGGCGCTTCAGCACGACCCCACGCTGCGCGTGGGCACGTTGCTAAAGATTCCCATTCCCAACCGCGCCATTCGGCGCTACGAAGGCGCGCTGTTTGAACGACAGCACTTCGCTCCGCTTTATTATGTCGTGCAGCCGGGCGATAACCTCTTCCACGTGGCCAAACGCCTCTTCGATATGCCCATGGACTCCATGCGCCAGCGCAACCACTTGCGCAGCGACAACATTCAGCCCGGTCAAATGCTTCACGTCGGCTGGATGAGCCTCGAAGGCATACCCGCCGAATGGCGCTCCACACCAGTAGTAGAAACCGTGCCCGAGCAAACTCACCGAGACCGCTTTGAGGAGGAAAAGAAACGGCTGACCGAATATAGCGGCCAGGGTGTATGCTACTGGAATCGCGAAAGCAACGAAAAAGGCGATTTCTATGCCCTCCACCGCGAGGCCGCTATCGGCTCCACCATTGCCGTAACCAACCCCATGAGCCGCCAGGTCGTGCATGCCCGCGTCATCGGGCGCATCCCGTCCACGTATGAGTCCAACATCGAGGTCATCCTGTCGCCTGCAGCCGCCCGATACTTGAAGGCCCTCGACCCCAGATTCTTCGTGCAAACCCGATACTTCAAATAGAGAAGCCGGACAGCACATGCGCTAAGGAAGGTGCACTATCCGGCTTTTCGCCATGACAACGGCTAAGGCACAACGAAAATCAGCAGATTGGATGTGGCAGTGCCTCCTTTATTGTTCTCGGCTGTGCCCTCAAGAGCATAAATGAGTTCGGCGAGGCTCATTCCAGGAGGGCAGCCGCGTTGAGTATCTATGCTGTATTCGGGCAGGCTCCATTCTACGACTCCGCACTCGCGCATACGTGTTGGCCTCTGATCATACTCTGGCAAGATGCCGTCGTAAAAAATCACAGCACTACCTGATGAGCAGTTTTGCCCAAAACCGCAGGTGCTTCTCACCCGCCTTATTCCGCTCTGTTCATCGCGAGCCATCAGGAATACCCTGACTGTTTCAGTTCTTCTGACGGTAATGCTAATGTTTTCACCCGAGTACGGTGCGATGGAGGAGGTGGGTGTTGCACCGCTTGTGGCACGGGTAATCATCCAGATGAGTTCAGGTGCTGAGGCATCAGAGGAAGGAATCCTGACCACCCCGGGGTCTTCACAGCAACGCGAGCGGCATGCGTTCACTAAAAAGAGCGCGGATGACCCTAATAATAGGGCCTTAAAAAGCATCTTCATCATGTGGCGATATTTTTGGTTAAAATATGCTACTCCTGTGTCGCTCGGGTCTGGGCAGTGTCAACCTGTTGTTCGTCGGTTTATCGAGATACCCGAAAGATTTAAGAGTCGGGTGCGGCTTACGGGGGCGCATCGAGGGAGGAGGAAGAGATGGGCAGTCCTTCCTGCGGATACCAGCACAGGCGGTCGAGCATTCTGGGCGTGCCGCGAAAGACATTGAGGTCCACTGGGCGCGAAATGCCGGGCAAGCGGCCTTTTTCAGAAAACTGCCAGAAGTGCCACGACCGTGTGTTCAGGCGCGGATGCTCGTCGGAGTAGCGCGCTATCCAGAGCGGGTAGTCGTCGAAGTAGCCCGCCAGGTGTCGCTCATAGAAATACTGATTGGTGTAAATGATCGGGCGCACACAGAGGGCTTTCTCGACTTTTTGCAGCCACTCTAAGGCTTCGCGTCGTACGATTTCGGGGCGTCGGCCGTCGGTGGTCTCAATGTCGAGCACCGGGGCCAGATCGCCAGGCTGCAATTCAACGGTGCGCAAATAGTGCTCGGCTTGCAGGGCGCCATCGCGCTTGGGGCGGAAGTAGTGGTAAGCCCCGCGGCGGATGCCCATCTCGCGCAGCCATGCCCAATTTTCGGAGAAGAGAGAGTCCAGAAAATCACCGCCTTCGGTGGCTTTGACGAAGACAAAATGCACCTCACTGCGCTGTACCAATTGCCGCCAGTCTATGCGCTTTTGATGGTGCGACACGTCAATACCCAATATCAGCGCTGCCGGAGGGTCAAGGACGCCAGTATTACGCCCGCTCCAGACGGGGCAGAATAGGAAAAATAAGAAAGCGAGCAAACGCATAGGCAGAGCTTTTCTCAGTGCAGTAAGGTGCGCGCAATCGGTCCGGGCGACGTGAAAATGTAGCGGCGAAAATAATGCCGCATTCTCCGATGACTGAGACGTGTCGCCAGACTTTGGACAAAAGGGCCGTCTGATACCGTATGCGACAGGCCGATTGCCCACATGTGGGTAAACGCAAAGGTGGATGCGGTGTTTCATTTCACACCGTGTTCTGGGCCGTTTGGCTAATGGTGGCCAAATGTCAGCCCAAGATGTGCTACCTTTGTTTCATGGTGTTGCGTATGCGCCTTGCCTGTACCCTTTTCATGGGCATTTCATTTGTAGCCTCCTGGGGGCTGCGAACGGGGCATTTGCTGCTGCACTGTGAGCATCACCATGCACTGCCGTGCTCTGCGCGCTACGACGAGAGCCATAGGTATCACCTGCACGACGAGCGCTACAGCGCCGATGACTGCTGGGTGTGCGCGTTCTGGTTTGCCACGCCCGATTTGCCGGCAGCCGGGCCTTGCATAGTAGCTGTTGATGCAGAGCCCCACGGCGCCCTGCCTGTTTTTCTGGAAACTCATAACGCTGCACCGCTGCGGCTGCGGCGTTCGCGCGCGCCGCCTGTAGCGGCCTTTGGGCCTGCGGCCGCTCCGGCTGGCCCACCTCTGGCCTGACGCTTCTTCAGAGCGTGCGGCATTTCGCTTGGGTAAAACCTGCAATGTCCTGTATCGCCTGATGTGCGGAGGCCAGGAAGTTCCTCCTTGTGTGTTTCCAGTTTTTTCACAAAAAAGCAAGCAATGACTGTCCAAGCAGCGCGTCTCTGGAGCGCGGCCTGGCTCGTGTTCGGCGGCGCCTTCTGGTTGAAGGCTCAACACTGCGATATTCCGCTGCGCGGCGCGGTGTGGAATGCCGATACGGGCGAGCCTTTGCCCTATGCGTCGGTGCATATTGTCGGTACGAACCGCGGCGCCATCACCGACGAGCAGGGTACTTTCATTATTCGCGACCTGTGCGAAGACTCCACTTATACCGTTACGGTCAGCCATATCGAATGCGACCACGAGACGCAGGTCATTCGATTGGTGGAGAATAAGGTGTTCCATTTTTACTTGCATCACCATATTCTGTCGGAGGTAGTGGTGCAGGAGCGGGCTGTAGCGCCATTGCCTGCCCAGGCTTCCGAAGCCTTGAGTGGCGAGGCGCTGACGCAGCGACAGGCCTTGCCGTTGGGCGAGGTGCTGCGGCAGTTGCCTGGTGTGGCGGTGTTGAACACGGGCACGACCATTGCCAAGCCGGTCATTCACGGGCTGCATTCCAACCGCATTGCTATTATTGCCAATGGTGTAGCGCTGGAAGGGCAGCAGTGGGGAGCCGAGCATGCGCCGGAAGTGGATCCGTTCACGGCTCAGCGCATTTCCGTGGTCAAAGGCGCTGCGGGCGTGCGCTACGGCGTGGGTGCTATGGCTGGTGCGGTGGTGCTGGAACCCGCTCCATTGCGGCAGCGCCCCGGCACAAGCGGTTGGCTCTACGGCGGCCTGAACAGCAACGGCTGGGGCGGTACCCTAGCCGGTGCCGCCGACTGGAAACCCAGGCGAGGCGCATTAGCTTTGCGTGTGCAAGGTGCTGCCAAACGCAGCGGTAACCTGCGCGCACCTGACTACTGGCTGGGCAACACCGGCCTGGAGGAACTGAACTTCTCAGTGCTGGCCGAAGGAAAAACCAGACACTGGCGACATGAAACCGCTCTGAGCCGCTTTGCCCAGCGCATCGGCATCTTTCAGGCTGCACACATAGGAAACCTGACCGACCTGCAGCTAGCTATCGAAAGCGTAACGCCACTCAACAACGACAATCGCTTCCGTTACGACATCGAGCGCCCGTTCCAGCGCATCCGGCACTACACAGCGCGCCACCGGGCCAGCCGACCGCTTTCGGATCGCTGGAAATTCTCCACGCAGTACGCCCTGCAGTTCAACCTGCGCGAGGAATACGACGTCGTGCGCCGCACGGGCAGTGCCGCTGACCGACCGCAACAGCGCTTCCGCATCTGGACGCACATGCTCGACGCAGCTGTAGAACACGCGCCCATCTACCACTGGGAAGGCGGCGTCGGCGGCCAAGTGCTCTACCAGTACAACTTAGTCGGGCGTGGCGGCCTCATCCCCGACTATCAGAGCTGGGGCGGCAGCCTGTGGTGGCTCGAACGCTGGCGACACTTTCCCAAGCCCTGGGAACTGGAGCTGGGCCTGCGCTACGATTATCGCCGTACCGCTGCCAGCACTACCGGCACGCTCTTCAACGTGGACACTACCGTGCACTTCGGCGGCCTGTCGGGCAATCTCGGCGTAGTGCGTCGCCTGGGTCAATACACGCGCCTGACCCTTAACACGGGCTATGCGTGGCGACCGCCGCACGTCAATGAGCTCTTCGCCCGCGGCGTGCATCATGGCGCCGCCACTTACGAAGAAGGCCGGCCTGACTTGCAGCCGGAAAAGGCCTGGAACACCAACTTGACCGCACATTGCGAACGCCAACAGTGGAATGGAACGCTGACGCTGTTCCGAAATCAGGCGCAGAACTTTATCTACTTAGACCCGCAACGCACGCTGGTGCTCACGTCGCGCGGAGCCTTCCCGGCCTACTTCTACGCTCAGGCCAACGCTGTGCTGTACGGCGCCGACGCCGCCGTAACAGCACCAGTGTCAGGAGGCTTAGCTATTGAAGCCCGAGCCTCGCTGCTGCGCGCCTACCGAACGGCACCTGACTCGGCGGAAAACATCCCCCGCCGCGACTGGCTGCCGCTCATGCCGGCCGACCGCTTTCAATATGGCCTGTACTGGTCTAACGCACCCAGCGCAGGCTCGAACGCTACGCACCCAATACCGCAAACGTACGCGCGCCTGACGGGCAGCACCACGCTCCGCCAGATGCGCATCCCCGCGCAGGGCCTCTTAGCCGATGCTCCGCCAGCCTTCACGGTCTGGAGCCTCGAAATCGGACACACCTTCCCTATGCGCAAACGCCCGGCTCAGTCCTTAGAAACCGGCCTCACGGCGCGCAACCTCACCAATGCGCGTTACCGCGAATACCTGAACTTCTTCCGATTCTTTGCCGACGAACCCGGGCTGAACATCAGCCTGTGGGGCAAATGGCATTTTTGAAAACAGGCCCACTCATGGGTCGCTATTCCATTTTCAAACACAAAATCTGAACACACATCATGAACAATCATTTGTTAAAAATTGGTTTTCTGGCCCTTTTTGCTTTCGCTGTGGCAGCCACCGGCTGCCGCAAAGACGATGACACTGAAAACGAGGTAATCACCACCGTTGTGGTGCACCTCAAAAGCACCGACGGTACCTTCGACCGGCGCTTCACCTGGAATGACCCCGACGGCGATGGCGGCCTGCCGCCTACGGTGGAAGACATCACGCTGGCGCCTAACAAGGAGTACAACGCTGAGGTGCATTTCTACGACCGAAGCAAGTCGCCTGAAGTAGATATCACGGAGGAAATCGAAAAGGAGAGCGACGAGCATCTGCTGGTGTATCGCGTCAGCGGGACGCTGAACCTGACCATTACGCCCACAGACACGGACTCGAAGGGCCGTCCTTTCCGTCTGAAGACACGCTGGGCAACGGGTGCTGCCTCTACAGGGTCGGTCGTTGTCACGCTGCGCCACAATCCGAACAAGCAGCTGCCCAACCTTGACCAAACGGGCAGCGTGGATGCTGAAGTAGAATTCCCGGTGCGGATTCAGTAAGACAGAGCCGGCAGCGTTTGCGCAACAATATGGGCGCCATTTTCCTTGCACGGAGGATGGCGCTTTTTTCGTCAGGCAATGACCGAAGAAATCTATTGCTATCCTCCTTCAGAGCGAGAAAAACCTCTACTGGCGGGGGCTATTTGATCAACTGGAACCGCACCGGCAGCACGAAGCGCACGTTTACTTTGACGCCGTTGTGTTCGCCGGGCGTCCAGGCGGGCATAGACTTCACTACGCGCACGGCTTCGGCGCCGCAGCCACCGCCGATGTCTTTGAGGATTTCCACGTTGGAGATGCGGCCTTCGGTATCCACGACAAAGCGGATGACGACGATGCCCTGGATGTTGTTTTCCAAAGCTAAGCGCGGATACTTCAGGTTTTCGGACAGGTAGGCCATAAGCGCCTCCTCGCCACCGGGGAATTCGGGCCGTTTGGATACGAAGTCGTACACGGGTTCTTCGCGTTTGGGCGCGGGTTTGGGTGGCTCGGGTGGTGGTGGTGGTTCGGGCAAGGCTACTTTGGGCGTGTAGTCCACGTAGAGGTCGCCGCTACCTTCCTGGGTTACGCGCGCGGGGTTGGCTTTGCTCAAGTCTTCGATGGTGGGAATCTCTTCCTCGTCGCGCACCTCTTCGTCGGCTTTGACGACGGGTTTCATGAATTTTACGGTACGCACCTGAGGCTGTGCCAGTTCAGGCTGTTTGGGCTTTTCGGGTTCGGCTACGGGTGGCGGTGCAGCCAATTCGGCGTAGGGGGTTACATTGACCTCAACCTGCTTTTCTTGCACTTCGGCCCGCTGGCGGAGCCATAGCCACAACAGCGGAGTGCCGTACAGTAACCCCAGCACAAGCAGGCCGCCCACTACTCCGCGCGTCAGGTGTCGGGCGCGGCGCTGCCGCAATACATAGGCTCCGTAGGCCTTGTTCTTGAAGGCAAAGAGCGTTTCTTCGAGCGCTTGCTGTTGGTATGTGTCGTTCATGGTTGCTTCAAGTCGGTTTACAAGTCAGGTACCGGAATGCCGGTGCTGCGCATGAGGGTGAGTTCTGGTTCGCTTACCCGGTCAATAGCATAGCGACCGATATGGTTGATGTTCATTTCATCCAGCAGGATGACGAGGTTTTCAAAGGCGCATTCGGGGTGTGGTTTGAGCAGCACGACGGGCTTTTCGGTCTCCTGGACGAACGTCTGCAGGAAGCGGCGCAGCCCTTTTTTGTCGTAAGACAAGGGCTTAAAACCGCCGACTTCGGGCAGGCCGCGATAGTAGTACAGCTTATTGTCGGGCAGGGCAATGAGTGTGAGCGCCTGGGAGGCTTTGACGGCCTGTACCTCTTCGGTGCGCGTCTGTTCGTCGTCGGGCACGGGCATGACCAATTCCATGCCGCGCGGGCGGTACATAGTGGTGGACAGCATGAAAAAGGTGAGCAGGAGGAAAGCCATGTCCACCATGGAGTTCATGTCCGTAGCGATGCCGGGTTTTTCCTTGACCCGGCCCAGCCGGCGCAGGCGATTGGGATTGGGAATTTCGTCAATATCCAGCATCGTCGTTCAGCTTTTTAGGTTGGGTGATGAGGGTGAAGCGCAGCACGTTGATGTCCGTTAGCGTCTTGATGACGTCCTCGACCTTTTTGTATGGTGTGGTGGCGTCGGCTTTGATGGCTACGCGCAGGCGCGGGACGGTTACGCGCGCCAGGATGATCCAGTCGGCCAGTTCGTTTTTGTCGCCCACTTTGGTAGGGATGCCCGTTTGCTTGAACCGTTTGCGCTCTTCGGCAGGGGTCTGCAGCAGAGCGCGCAGCTGGGTGGAGGGCACTCCAAAGCCCGACATCGTCTCGAAGGCCCGATACTCGTCTTCGGTGTACTGAATTTGATTGACCTGCGCGTGCCTTTGCAGCCATGCGCGTCGCGCTTGTGGAGAGGTCAGGCTCAGGTAGGCCCGCCCGTCCTTGTCCACAAAGATGGTCAGCAGGTCGGTCATAGGTAGGTTTAGCCCGGCTACCGAACGGGGCATCTGCACCCACACGATCTCGCCCGTTTTAAAAGTGGTGGCCAGCAAGAAAAAGGTTACCAGCAGGAAGGCCATGTCCACCATCGGCGTCATGTCTATCTGCGGTGTTTTAGGTCTGGATAAAGCGCTCAAACGCATGGCTGGCTGATTTTTTAGTCCACAAAAAATTTGAGCTTCAGGCTGTGAATGATGCTGAAGCACACCTCGTCAATGGTGTAGGTGATGCGCTCTATCTGGTTGTTGAACGAGTTGTAGAACACAATGGTGAACGCCGCCGTGGTGATGCCTAAGGCGGTCGTTACCAGCGCCTGCGAAATACCGCCCGCCAGACCCACTGGGTCGGGTTCGCCCACGCGCGCCAGAGCGGCAAAGGCCTGGATCATACCGGTTACTGTACCGAGCAGACCCACCAGCGTGGAAATCTGCGCTACCGTACCCAGGATGAACATGTTGGTCGTCAGCTCCGACACTTCCAGCTGCGTGGCCTCTTCCAATTCCTTCTGAATGAGGTAGATGTCTTTCTGATCCACATTATCCGCAGACTTTCGGCTCAGGAAGACCTCGGTGCCCGTCTTGACGACATTGCCCACGGCACCGCGCTGCTGGTCGCTGATTTCCACAAGTTTCTGATAGTCATCGGCTGCCAGGGCGCTTTTTACTTTGGAAATGAACTCGCGCAGTTCGCCTCGCCCGCGCGACATGCGCAGCGAAAAGTAGCGCTCGATGATGTACACCAGAGCGATGAACTGGAAACTCAGCAACGGGATGACGAGCACGCCGCCCTGGTAAATCGTGCCCAACATGTTGCGGGCCTGTCCCTTAGGGTCGCCGTCCACAAAATTTGCCGGGTTGCCTGCTACATAGGTGTACACTAAATAGCCCACTACTACCGAAAGCGGCAGGACGATGTAAGCGAGTTTTGCGTTGATGTTTTTCACGATAGAGGTAAAGCTGGTGAACGATTTCTGCTCACAAATTTAGACCCTACTCAAAGACGCAAAGAGACGTTTTTAATCAGCGCGTGCGGTAATCTTTTTCATTGTGCCGCCCTTGCATACAGGCGACATTCCGGTCATCCCTGTATTGGTGCAATCTTGCAGTACTGGTATTGCCCTACCTTTGCCTTATGTCCAACGCATTTTCCGAATTTCTCGAACGCTTCCCGCCCATACCTATGCCTGTGGTGTTGGGTGAAGACACGCACCATATCTTCTCACAGGAGAACAAGCCGCTGCCCCAAGCCCTGTCGGCGCAGTTTATCCAGCCCTATGAAGACCAGAAGACCGACGCCGATGACCTGGTGGAGTACGTCCCTTGCTTTGCTATCGAAGGTACCGAGCACTTCGCTGCTGTGGTGTGGTGGAAGGCCGGTCTGCTGGTCTACGAGTACGTGCTGGCGACATTCACCTCTAAAGGCGAACTCATTGACCGGCGTGTTATCGCCTATACGCGCGTCGTGGATGACCGGGTGCACCGCGCCATGGCCACCATTGACGAGGATTGGAACATCTTCATCGCCGAGGGCGAAGCATCGAGTGCAGACGACTCCTTCGACCCTACAACTTCGCGTATGCGCGAGCTAGAGTTGATGCTCGACGGGAAGATTGTTTGAATGGAAGAGGAGGCGGCTTTTCATGGATGGAAGCGTCTTTAATGACGGATGGCCGGCTTTTATGAGAAAAAACAACGTTTTTTGATGAAAAGAAGAACTGCTCTGTGGTGGCTGCTTCTGTGGTTGGTGTGGCTAAATGCCGGTCATGCTCAGTTGCCTGCTGTTGCACCGCCTGAAGTTGTGCCCGCTGTGCCGAATGCGTATCGCATAGAGCCGCCCAATTGGTGGACGGGTATGCGGCACAACCGCGTGGAAATTCTGCTGTATCGGCCCGGCCTGCAGGCTTTTGAGGTGCGCCTGAGCCGTACGCGCGGCGTTGCGCTGGAGCGCGTCGTGCGTGGCGATAGCCCCAACTACCTGTTTATCACCCTGAACATTGCGCCTAAAGCGCCCGCGCAAACGGTATCCATCGTGCTGACCCACCGCGACAGTGCCGGCGTGCGCTTTACGGCGGAGTTTCCTATTCTGGCACGCAATGACGAGCCCAAGGCTCAGGGCCTCACCCCGCGCGATGTCATCTACCTCATTATGCCCGACCGCTTCGCCAACGGCGACCCTTCCAACGACAACGTGCCCGGTATGCTCGACACCCTGGCCCGCGACTCACTCCTGGGCCGACACGGCGGCGACCTCAAGGGCATCCTCGACCGATTGGACTACCTGCAAGACTTAGGCATCACGGCTCTGTGGCTCAATCCGGAACTGGAAAACAACCAGCCCGAAGCCTCGTACCACGGTTACGCCATCACTGACCTGTACCGCATTGACCGCCGCCTGGGCACCAACGAACTCTATCGCCAGCTCGTGCGCGCCTGCCACCAGCGCGGCCTTAAGGTCGTGCGCGACGTTGTGCCCAACCACATCGGCCACCACCACTACTGGATGCGCGACTTGCCCATGCGCAGTTGGGTGAACACCTGGCCCACCATGACGCAGACCAACTACCGCGCCACCACGCTGCTCGACCCTTATGCCTCCGAATACGACCGCAAACGCTTCACCGACGGATGGTTCGTGCCCTCCATGCCCGACCTCAACCAGCGCAACCCGCACGTGGCCAACTACCTCATCCAACAGGCCATCTGGTGGGTCGAATACGCCGGCATTGACGCCTTCCGCATTGACACCTACACTTACCCCGACCAGGCGTTCATGAGCCGCTTCTGCAGCGCCCTGCGCGCCGAATACCCCAGCCTCTTCCTCTTCGGTGAAATCTGGGAGCACGGCGTCATCCCGCAGGGCTTCTTTGCCGACAACCAGCCCATGCAACGCGCCAAATTCGACTCCAACCTACCCGGCGTGCTCGACTTTCAACTCTGCTTTGCCATCCACGAAGCCCTCACGCGCGAACAAACCTGGACCGAAGGCGTCGCCCGACTTTACTACGCGCTCGTCAAAGACTACTTCTACGAAGACCCCATGCGCAACGTGGTGTTCGTGGATAATCACGACCTCACGCGCTTTTTCTCCATCGTTGGCGAAGATCTTAACCGCTGGAAATGCGGCATCGCCTGGCTACTCACCACGCGCGGCATCCCACAAATCTACTATGGAACGGAAATCCTGAGCACGGGCTTCGAGGCACCTTCGCACGGCAACATCCGCAAAGACTTCCCCGGCGGCTGGCCCGGCGACCCGGTGAACAAATTCACCGCCGAAGGCCGCACGCCTCAAGAGCAGGAGGCATTCAACTTCCTGCGTACCCTGCTGCACTACCGCTACCGCACGCCAGCCCTCTATGCAGGCCAGCTGATGCATTTCGTACCGGAGCGCGGCGTGTATGTCTATTTCCGCTATGACGATTCCAGAACCGTCATGGTCGTGCTCAACACAGCCCCAGAAGAGCGGACACTCGACCTGAAGCGCTTTGCCGAGCGCCTGCAGGGCTTCCGGGCCGGGCGCGACGTGCTGAGCGGACAAACCTTGCCCTTAAACAAAATCCTGGCGGTGAGCGCCTTTACCCCGTTGGTATTAGAACTGGAGCGATAGACCTGCAGACACTATCTGGGCTGCGTCCCCGGGCTTATTGCCTCCGTTGGCGGTGGAAAATACTTGCCTTCAGCTTGCGCACCGAGTCGGCGGTGTCAAAATAGGCCATGCGGTTGGCAAAATAATCGCGAGCACTATCAAAAGTATCGGGTGTCAGCAGCGGATCGAATTTGTACAGATGTCGTTTGGCGAACGCTCGTGCGGCCCCCTCTTTAGCATACAGGTTGGCTAACAGGCCCAGCCAGTAGTAAAGAGCATATTTTCTTTGTTCTTCCGCTTCCTCTGCACGCACCGAAGCGTGTAGTACAGCCTCTAATTTTCGGGCGGCAGCAATGGCAGGTTTGACTTGGTTTTCCCAGAATGCGGCCGTGGCTACGATGAACATCTCCTTGTATCGCCCCTGGATTTCAGCCATTTTTTCTACTGCGTCCATCAGCGCGGCGTGGTCTTTGTGCTTCAAGGCAGCGAGGCCAATTTCATGCATGCAATGACCAATGGTAACCACCAGATAGGAGTGGTCGCCGTTTCTGAGCGCCTTGTTGTAGGTGTGGGCGAGCAAATCCAGCGCCTGCTTTCTATTTTCAGAAGAGACCTTTTCCCGGCTGCCGGCCACACTGGGAGTAACGACTTCCTGGATAATCCTTCTTAATAGTGCGTAGAGCAACCGTGGTGGCGCTGCCTGGAGGCGAGTATGCTCTGAGGACAGCCAACCGCTTAAATACCGGCGAACACTTGAAAAGCGAAGTCGTCCAGGCTGTTTTTGAGGCTCTGTTGTTCCTTGTATCAGATATTCTATCAGAACTTCACACTGTTCCAGGAAATACTTTTTGGGTGTCCCGCCGCGCACCTCTGAAGCCATGATGCTCAGCAACTCCAGGTCGTGGTCCAGTTCTTTCGTTCTTCCTTTCCGATAGTGTTTCTGGGCGTCTTTAATCACGCCCTCTGAGAGGCGTTTCTCTATGCTACGCGCAGAGACAAAATTGGCCCACAGGTACCAGAATCCGAATACTATCAGGGTCATCAACAACAAAATGATAACCAGAGGCATGTAGGAGCAAGCATTGCTAATATTTTTACCTTCCAAAAAGCGGCAGATGGCCTCATCAAAAACCGTATTACCAGCTAAAAATATCAGGAATATAATGCCAATGGCAACTACAAAAATCCAGCGCCACTTCTTCCCGATACGCTCGTAGTACACATCCCGCAAGTTGCCGGCGATAAATGTCTGGAGGACGAATGCCGGCACGCCCATGATGAAGACAAAGAAGGTAATGGCGATGCCGGCGGCTGTGGCCAGCCACTCTTCGCTGAGTGAGCCTCCGTTCCAGAAGAGAAAGGTTACCGACGACGACATGACTTGAGGAGTTTTTGAAGGTAATCGAGGAATTCATCGTTGCTCGCCTGGTCGGTCTTTCGGCAGTAGTTTTGGCGGGGCAGCCAGATGGGCGATTCGAATAGTTGCGGTACATCATTGGGATCGTCAATAGAATAGACGCCAAAACAGGTGTCTTTCAAGTGTGAGAAAAGCAGGTCGCGGCGTTCATGGACCTCTTTCAGCAGTGCATATCCGTACTCCTCGAAGCCGTTGTTCTGGTATTTTGCCCAATCATTGTGTGGCCCCGGCGGCAGGCGCAAGTCCACGACGACGAGGTCATAAGTGTTCTGGCGGAGCAGGTTGAAACCCTCAGTGGCGTTGAGGGCGAAGTCGGTTTCAAAGTCGTCGCTGAGCAGCAGCGTGATGCGGAGTTCGGTGAGGTCGTGGTAGAGGTCGTTGTCCACCCATAGTAGTTTGATGATGTCTTCGTTCATACGTTAGCGATAGGCAGAGTGATGTAAGCCCGAGTAATGAAGGGATTAGAATAGACGTTTGGCGGGTTGCCAAAGGTCGGTTCGGACGTCAGTTTGAGGGTGCCGTGGTGGCGTTGTATGATGTCGTTGGCGTCGTAGAGTCCGATGCCGGTACCGGATCGGTTTCGGTCGTCGGACTCTTTGCCGCGGGTGCCGAATTCGAAGATGGCGCCGTTTTCGAGTTCTTCTTTTCGGATAGGTACGCCCCAGTTTTCGATGGTGATGGCGACATGGCCTTCGCGCTGTTTTTCGATGCGCATGGTTACCCAGGGGCGTCGCTCTTCGCCTTTCGACCAGCTGTATTTGATGGCGTTGTGCAGCAGGCTATGCAGGGCGCGGTTGAGCAGGGCCTTGTGGGCGCGCACCGGGATGCGCTCGCGCCGGTTGAACTCTGTGCGAATGTCCACCCCTCGTAGTGCGGCGAACTCTCCTAAAGCGCGGCAGACATCGAGGGCTATATCGGTCAGATTGAGGACTTCGAAGTCTTCTTCTCGAGGGGGCTGCCCGCGCAGGAAATCACGGAAGTACTCGAAGTCGGGGATGCGTTCGCCCAATTCGTCGAAGGCTGCGGCCAGCGATACGGTATTGGCGAGGCGGAGCATGTCTTCTATTTCAATGCGCAGGTTGCGCACCGGTTCGCGCGGCAGGTTGAGCTCGCCAACGGGCCGCAAGTTGCGCCGCATCTGGAGCAAGAGCTGGCGGAAGACGGCGGCATTGTCTTTTTCACGCTCCTGTGAGGCGCCGAAAGTGTTTATTTTCTTCAAGTTGTGTCGCAGGCGCTCAAAGGCATCCTCCTCGCCGTAGCCGCGTTCGGCGGCCACCCGATGCAGTTCATCTAAACGCGCCTGGAGGCGTTTGACGCCGCCCGCCATTTCGGCGCGCGCCAGTTCGTAGTCCAGTCGGCTGTTGGGGCGCAACAGATCCTCGCCTTGGGCCTTTATGATGTCGTGCAGCGTTCGGCGCAGGCTGGTTACGGTGGATAGGTACGTGTGTAGAATGGCGCCGAAGTTGTTTTTCAGCACCCGCAATTGCTCGTTGATGTGGCCGGTCAGCTCGTAAATGGCGCCGACGCGAATTCTTCGGGCTTCGCCGTCCACGTAGCGCACATTAACCACCACGCTGCGTTTGTTGCCGAAGCGGTCGCGGACGTCCATGTAGTGGTCCAGCAAGGGCTTGCCTTTGGCAGCCTCCCGGTCGAGGGCATCTTTGAAGGCCTTGTAAGAGGCCTCGCTGGGGTGAAATTGCCGAATGGGCTTAGCAAGTACGTCCTCGGCTTTTTCGTAACCCAATACCTGGGCGTAAGCATCGCTGGCGTAAGCGATGATGTCTTCGCCGCTGTCGTCGGTGCTGATGAGGAAGATGCCCACAGGTAAGTCGTTCTGGACAGTCTCCGAAACGACATCGTAGATAAGGCCGCTCACGCGCGTCAGCTTGCCGAGTTCATTAAACTGCCCGTCGCAGCTGAGCTGTGCGATGAGCATGGCACCATTGCGCCGGCGCAGTTTGATGTTGTGCTGGCGAAGGGTCTTTCGTTCCTCTATGAGGCTGATAAGACTGTCTATGGCTTCTTTTGACCAGAACAGTTCGCCAATGGGCGTTTTCTGCAGATCCTCGCGCGAATAGCCCAGCATTTTGGCAAATGCCGCATTGCAGTCCGTGATATGATAGGCTGCTGCCTCGAACAGACCTTCTCGGGCGTCTTCCTCAAAGTCGGAAAACCACTCGCTATCGGCTACATTGAGCGCCATGCACAGCAAAGCCATAGGCCGGCCATTTTCCGCGCTAAAAACCCGTGAAATAAAGTGGATGCGGCGCAACTTGCCGTCAATCATCAGGCAGACCCGGACACGCTGACTCCACTCGCCAGCAGGGGTGGTTCGGATGGTCTCCAGCACCCGCCCGCGCTCGCTCTCATTTTCGTAAAACGTGCGCACCTGGTAAGCGCTGAGCGGCTCATCTGTTTTAAACCCGAAAAATTCCCTCGCCTGCGCATTCGCCAACAGGAATTGCCCGTCTTCATAACGGCTGGCATAGATGGGGAACGGAAGGTGTGCTACATTCTCGTAGGCTTGCTTCAACGAGTTCCACAGGTCTAAAGGCTGGAATATCTCCACGAGATATGCTTCTTTTGGCAGATTAACGCTTTCGGCCCAAAGGTATGCTGTGCCTGGTCAGATTTTCCCAAAGAAACTCAATATTTTTTTGCCAAAGACAGAAAACCGTTATTGTGTTTCCGGGTGGACCCACTGGGGCCAAATGCAACCCAAACCGTTATTGCTGTATCTTTGGCGTCTTAAAGTAGGCGGGAAACGCCGCGAAAACATCAACCTGATTTATTTTAACCATTCAAAATCAATCCCTTATGCGATTTGTTGGACACGTCATCAAAACCGGCATCCATCTGGGCGCCGTGCGGTCGCGGCAGTGGTTGTCGCCAGTGGTTCGCCAACGCAAGGTTTTGTTGCGCCTGTTGGCAGCGGCTGCACATACGGCCTTTGGGCGACATTATGGTTTTGCGTCCATGCTGTGGCAACGCGACCCGGTGCGTGCTTTCCGCACGCACGTGCCCATACACGATTATGAAAAAATTCATGGTGAATGGTGGCACCGCTCCCGTGCCGACGAGCCGAATGTGTGCTGGCCCGGCGTAGTGCCCTGGTATGCCCTAAGCAGTGGCACCTCCAATGCGGCTTCGAAATACGTGCCTGTTACGCGTGACCTCATCCGCTCCATGAGCCGGCTGTCGCGCCAGGTCTTCTTTGATATGGCGCACTTCCACCTGCCGGCTGACTTGTTTACCAAGCAAATGCTCATGGTGGGCAGCACCACCGAACTACAGCGCGAAGGCCAGCACTGGGTAGGCGACTTGTCGGGCATCATCGCCTTAAATCGTCCCTTTTGGCTCAAGCAATACTACCGCCCCGAACGCGACATTACCGACCTGGTAGACTGGGGACAACGCATTGAGCGCATCGCCGAGCGCGCTCCGCAGTGGGATATCGGTTTCATTGTGGGCAACGTAGCTTGGGTGCAAATGATCTTGGAGCGCGTCGTCGAGCGCCACGGCCTCAAGCACATTCACGAACTATGGCCCAACTTCTCGCTGCTGCTCCACAGTGGTATCTTCTTTGAACCCTATCAGCCCACCTTTGAGCAGCTGTTGGGTCGGCCCGTCCAGTATGTAGATAGTTATCTGGCGTCCGAAGGCTTCATCGGCTACCAACGCTGGCCCGGTACGCGTCTGCACCAGCTGGCCGTCAATGCCGGCATCTTCTTCGAGTTTGTGCCCTTCAACGATGCCAACTTCGACGACGAGGGTAATCTCCGCCCCAATGCCGAAGCGCTCTGGCTGCCCGACATCGAGGCCGGACGCCCTTATGCTCTGCTGCTGAGCACCGAAGCCGGCTGCTGGCGCTATCTGTTGGGCGACACCATTGAATTTGCCGATACCGACCGGCTGCTGTTCCGCATCACTGGACGCACCAAGCACTTCCTCAGCGTAACGGGCGAACACGTCTCGGTGGACAACCTTAACGCCGCCCTGCGCGCCGCCGATGCCCAGCTGCACTTAGGCGTCAAGGAGTTCGCCGTAGCTGCCGAACCCTTTGGCTCATACTGGGCCCATCACTGGTACATCAGCGCAGAGCACCCCGAAGCGCACGACCCGCAGCAGTGCGCTCAACTCTTAGACGAACATCTCCAGCGCATCAACGACGATTATCGCATCGAGCGCCAGTACGCCCTGCGCGATGTGCGCGTTACACTGCTGCCGCACCACATCTTTTACCACTGGCTCGAACAGCACGGCAAGATGAACGGCCAGGCCAAGATTCCGCGTGTGCTCAAAGGCAAAGCCCAGAGCGGCTGGGAGACCTACCTGCGCCAGCTGCCCGGCCAAAAGCCGTAAGATGGTAGAAGCGGCGAGCCGTTTTATCGAAATTTTGAGGGTTCAGCCGCTGGCGGCGTCCATTTTCGCAGGGCTTAGTTTCATCAAAAACGCCACCACAACGTGCGTCAGATACTCCGCATCCTCGGCGAAGGTGCCGCCCAAGCCTGGCAGCAACTCGCGGCCAACCGCCTGCGCTCGTTCCTGTCGCTGCTGGGCATCACCATCGGCATCTTCTGCATCATCGGCGTCAAGAGCGCTGTCAACTCGCTGGAGGACAACATCCGGCGCAGCCTGTCCAAATTGGGCAATGACGTGGTCTATGTGGACAAATTCTCCTGGTCGGAAGACCCCGGACAGAACTTCTGGAAATGGATGCGCCGACCTAACCAGAGTTACCGCGAGTATGAGGCGCTTAAAAGCCGCATGAAAACGGCTTCCCATGTTGGCTATTGGCAGTTTCTGGGCGCTAAAACGGTCAAATGGCGCAATTCCAGTGTCGAAAATGCCTTTTTCATCAGCGTTACGGAAGATTGCAGCGACATTTTCCGCTTAGAATTTCAGGAAGGTGGACGCTTCTTTTCGCCTAATGAATACGCCAATGGCAGTGATGTGTGCATCATCGGCGCCAAGATTGCCGAAACGCTCTTCCCGGCGGGCATGAGCGGCTTAGATCAACAGGTCAAAATCGGCGGACGCAAGTTGCGCGTCATTGGCGTTACGATGCCCTCGGGCAACGACCTGCTGCGCATCATGGATTTCGACAACGCCGTCATTGTCAGCCATACCCTAGCGCGCCGCGGTTTTCGCATCCGGGAAGGCAATATGTGGGTGGGTAAATCCACCATCGCTGCCCGAGCTAAGCCTGGGGTGGCCCTCTCCGCTGTCAAAGACGAGATCACAGGTATCATCCGAAGCGCTCGACACCTTCGGCCAGCGGAAGAGAACAACTTTGCCCTGAACACCCTGACCATCCTGAGCAATGTGTTTGACAGCGTGTTTGGGGTCATCAATGCTGCGGGCTTCATTATTGGCGTTTTTGCGCTTTTAGTGGGCATGTTCTCGGTGGCTAACATCATGTTTGTCTCCGTCAGAGAGCGCACCAACTTCATCGGCATCAAAATGGCCATCGGGGCCAAGCGTTGGTTTATTCTGTTAGAAATTCTCTTCGAGGCTACCGTGCTCTGCATTGTGGGCGGCGCTTTGGGGCTGCTGCTCATCTGGTTGGCCACCATGGCCATTTCAAAGGCAGTGGATTTCGACATCCACCTCTCAGCGGGCAATGTCGCCATCGGCATTTTCACCTCGGCCATTGTGGGTATCCTGTCCGGGTTGCTACCTGCCCTTCAGGCCAGCCGCATGGACCCGGTAGAGGCCATTCGGGCCCTATGACGGCGTTTGCGCGCGTGAAGCGCCATACACATTAGGGCTGGACTTTTTCCCAAACGGGTTTACTGGCGTCGGTTCAGCAGAGGCCACACCAATATGGCTGCCCAGATAACGTCCACGATGTTCCACAGTACCCGTCCCAGCGAAATTTTGACGATTGGGTTGATGATAACAGCCGATACTACCCAAAACCAGAACATCTCGTCGTTGTTGCGCGCTTTCTCCTGAAAAGCCAGGTAAACGAAACCCGCCGTGCCCAAAAAACGCACCGCCCGAAAATAGCCGTAGGGCATATCGGCCAGACAACCCACCAAGAGCAGCGCTAAAGCTACGCGAACCAAATTTTCCATAGTCGGCACCGTGTAAAATATAAATAATTAAGGTGTCGCCCTTCCGCACCAGCCTCCGAGCGACACCCTCAGTCATGCAGTAATGTTCCCTTTATCCGATAATGGAGTGGTCGCGCGATTGGTTGAGCGCGTACATCATACTGGCAGCTGCCAGCCCAAGATCCTTTAGGAAACTGGGCATGGACTGGGCCATTTTTTCACCACCCTCCAAGACGCCAGGTAGGTGTACCATCAGCGCAAAGAGCAATAGCATGATGGCCAGCAGCGTGGTGGCCAGCTTGTCGTACTTGCCCAGATACATGCTGACGGCAGCGGCCAACAGACCAACTCCTGACAGATATACCCAGACGATTTTGGCAGGCATGTACGCCGGAACTACATAGTCGGCCATTACCTGTGCATTAGTGAGGTGCATCAGACCAAACGCGATGAAGGGAATGGGGAAGAGCCAGCGGCCAAGTGATAAAAAAGTGTTCATAGTGAAACGGATTTAGTGTGAAAAGTGAAGAGTGATGAAAAGCGCGTTTAGGTGTTTTGACACGCAAATTTGGCGATAAAAAGGAATTGGTATATTCTGGGTGCGCATTTTTTTTCAAAAAAAATAGCAGACGCCCGGCTCGGATGTCTGCTATTCGTTTGGTTCAGAGTGCGGCCTAAATGGCTCAGGTGGCGGAGGCTTTTCGCATTCTGGGCTTGTAGATGGTGTTTTCCAAAGAGTCTAAGGCCATTTGCCAGAGGTCTTCGTAAGGAATGAGTTCGATATCGTGCGATTGGTTGGCGAAGTCTAACGACACGCGCTTGAGCATCTTGACGTAGTTTTCAGCGTGTCGAATGACTGCGGCGCGGTGGAAGCCCACTTCGGGCATGACGAGCAGCATTTTGATGAAGCAGTTGCTGCGGTAGTTGTCGTCGCGCTTCAGATAGCGCGAAGTGTATTTTTTGATGGCCTCCATGCGGTCAATCACCGCGTCGTATTCTTTGGTTAGGATGAGGTACAGGATGTGAAAGATGAGGATGGGGATATTCATCCCGCGCCGGTCTTTGGAAAAGATGGGCAGGTCGTTGAGGAAGCGCATGATTCGGATGCGGCTGATGACGGTTTCTGGTTGGTCGGGCTGAATGCGGCCAATCTGGATGAGGTAGAATAGGTAAGCTTCAAAGATTTTCCAGATTTGTCGAATGCCTTCGGGCAGACCGCCGAAACGCCGGTGCTTGACGGTGAGTTTGTACGTGCGATAAGCCTCCTGGTACTGACCTGAATGCAGTGCGAGCAGCAAGAAGAGCTCCTGGTACTTAAACCAGTTGAACGACCCCTGTTCGAGTAATTGTAGGCCGCGTTCGGCCGCCTGGCGGCCCTTTTCGTAGTCGCGCAGTTGCACGTAGCACACCATTTCCTGGTACAGAAAGGCTTGCAGCGGTACGTTGGCTACGTAGTCTTTGGCGTCGAAGAAGCGGATGGCTTTGTCGCAGATTTCGATGGTTTTGCGGTAATCGTTGACGCTGGTGTGGATGATGATTTCGATGAGGCGGCCGGTGAAATGCAGGCGGTAGGTGTCGTACTTTTCGAGGGCTTCCGCTATCTGGTCAAAGTATTGCCGGGCCACTTTGGGCACGTCGTGTTTCGTGGATTTGTCGTTGATGTATCGGATGACCAGGTCGGTGTAGAGCTCTTCGGCCAAGTTTTCGTAGCGCAGTACGTCTTCTAGGAGCCTGACCTGTTCGCCGTATTGTTCGTACTTTTTGACATTCCCCTCGATAGAGCCGTAGTAGAGGCGCATGGCGCGCACCATGTCTAAGGCCATGTCGGTGAAGTCGTAGCGCAGGGCCTGTTTTTGCACCTCTTCGGCCAGTTGCAGGGTAGCGCGATGGGCGTTTTTGCCCAGCAGGATTTTGATGGCACCCCATTTTTTGCACAATTCAAAATAGGTGCGCTGGCGCGGGTTGTAGTGCGGCAGTTGCAGGTCAATGACGAGCAGCATTTGCACCAAGTAGTCGCGCAGTGCCTTTTTGATGCGCTGGTACGAAATGTTCGCGTCCGGGTTGTCCGGATACAGGGCTGCCATGGCTTGCTCGTCGGTGTCCACCTGGCCTTCGGAGACCAAGTCGTACAGTCGCATGGACAGCGGTCCGGGTTGTAATGCTTTGACAGTAAGCAGGGAAGCGGCTCGGAGTTTCTGCCTGGTAACGATAGAAACCAATTCGCGGAGTTCGTGCATGTTGGGCGCCGTTTGGGAAGGCGGAGCGAGTAAAAGGAAGATTGTTCGGCAACAAACCTACGGCATTCCCTCAAATCTCGTTCCGTAATCCGTTGGGGCGGCCCTACAGGGGGCTAAAAGGCCGACAGCGACCCACAGACAAGGTCAGGCGCCCAAAATTTTACACGCCCGTAATGTCAATAATGATGACCGAATGAACGACCGACAGTTGGGTGTTAGTAGCGGGCGCAGCAGCGCTAACGAGTGAATTGTTGTTCAGGTGTGCCATGATGACCTCGCGTTTTTTTGTTGCGTGTTTGCGAGGTCAAAAGTCCAGGCACCCTACTCCTGATGAAGGGACAGTTATGCACTCTCGTTAGCGAAGTTTTTTCAGATTTTTTTTGATTTTTTTTAAATTAAAAAATTGATTTTCAATTTTTTAAATTTTTAAAATTCAAGGCCAAAAATGCGTTTCAACTGGCGATTTGAAAGGGCCGAAATGCCCTGTTTTTGCGCTTTTTGAAGTAGTTTTTGAGGCCCTCCTGGAGGCGTTCCTCGTAGCCTGAGGGCGAGTTGACCTATGCCTTCTGACCTGCTCTGTTGGTTGAGGCGATATTTTACCTCGCTGACCTTACGCAAGGCTGCTACGAGGCAAACGGTTAAAAAAACGCAGAGGGCGCGGAGAGCCACAGAGGTATTTCCCTCTACGTTTCTCTGCGTCCTCTGCGGTGAGAAAAGGCAATCTCAGGGCTTATGGACACTCAATCATGTGTGGTATTGGTGGAGCTTAGCCACGAATGCACGGATGGGATGCGGCATCTCCCGTCAGGAGATGTCGCATCTGGTTTTTTAGGCTGCTGAGGGGTAAGAGGTTAAAAAAACGCAGCGTTTTTTCTCGGCGCTTCTAGCAACACCTGCGTTCCGCGCTTCGTAGCCTGCGCGGAGAGGCCGCTCGTCGTCCGCGCTATTTGCTCACAGCTTTTGCAGCTGCAACATCTCGCGGTTTTCGATATAGGGCGAACGTACGCGGCGCAGGAGGAACTTCTCGCCGTCCACCGACTCTATCACAGCACCTTCCTGCCAGGGTTTGCCGCTGCGCAGGGTCTCGCGTGCCGCGTCGTACAGTATGGCGTGTGCTTCGGCTAAACTCTTGGGTGTGCGCACAATCTCCAAGTCTAGCATCCCGAAGTCGTCCAGCCCGTAGGTGTAGGCGCAGCTGAGGCCGTCCAGTTGAAACATGCCGAAATAGACCCAGCAATACAGTGGCAGCTCGTCGCGATTCATCTGCCGGGCGGCCTCTAGAAAAAAGTCGCGCGAGTGCAGCAGGTAATGGCGCGGCAGATAAATGCCGTAGGCGCGGGTATTTTCCAGCAGAGCGGCAGCCACGCGCGTGTAGGCTTTATACACAGTTACTGGGGCCTGACCCGCCCCCACGACGGCAAGGGTCAGTTGGGCTTGATGTCGCGGTGCTTCTTCGCGCGCTGTGCCCCACAGCCAGGCACCCTCTGCAGCCGAGCGTACTTCAGCAGGCGCCATGGGGTAATTCACATACTGCACCACCACCGTAAGGCCACCCGAGTACAGGGTCATTTTCTTGTCGCCCAACTGGGACGAGTCCACGACGAAGCCCCAGTCCTTGCGTAGGGCCGGCAATAGCGCGTGAAAATCAGGCGCTTTGGCCTCCCGCAGCAGCACCACACCCGAAACCGCACGCATCGGCACCGCGGTTTGGGCAACAGCCGCCTGAACGACGCCAAAAAGAAAAGCAAATAAAAAACAGGTTATTCTGGACATAAAAAATGGTTTTTTACATCGTACCGGCCAAACTTGTTTGGCCACCCCCAATCGCTACTGCTGAAACCGCCTCAGCAGTGCGTCCGGTGTCGGCAGGTGCCGCCAGTGGTACATGCCTACCACCGCGCCATCGCGCCAGATGACTAAGCCCGGGTTAGAGCGAATGATGGTCTTAAGCAGCTTGTCGTCGGCGTGATAAAACGGATAATCGGCGCCCACATTGCGGCGGAAATCTTCGGCGGCTTCCGTATCCTGGAATGTGTTGACGGCATAGACCTTCCAGCCCTCTTTTTGGGCCGCCTGGGCCAGTGCATTGATCTGATTGCGGAAAAGGTCGCCGTACCAGGCTTCGGGCACGAAGGCCTCGCGCGTTTCCTTGCGCGGCGTTACTTCCGCCACGCGGGGCTGAAGCACCACCGAGTCGGCGCTGATACGCAGCGTATCGTAGGCCCACGTGGTATCCTGCACGATGAGCGTTTCGGTGGTCTTTTTGCCGTACAGTTTATAGGCCACAATCATCAGCGAGTAGCCCGGCTCTTGCAGGATGTCTTCGGTAACGTCGCCGTCTTCGCTTTCGATCATGAAATCGCTGATTTTCGTCTCCTGTACCTCAACGCGCTTGCCGTCAATTTCTACGAATGGTTCGGTCTTGATCTGGTCCTTCACCTTCCAGCCTTCGCTTTTGGGGTATTTTTCCATGACTTCCTTGAAGCGCGACATCGGGATCATGACTTTCTCTACCTTACCCGTGTTGGTGTTTTCCATTACCCAGCCAATGATCTCGACATTAGCGCGTGCCTTTTCTTCCAGTGCCTTACGCTCGCGTACGTTGGTGCCCACTTTAAAGGGCCGAAAGTCCACAACGGGCAGGTTGTAGTAAGTGCTGTACCAGCAGAAGAGCAGCGAAAACAGCGCCACGGTGCCCGTCAGCAGGCGTCGGCTGCGCATTGTGAAAATCTGGTGCATCTGCCGGCTGCGGAACAAGAAGATGAGAGCCGGCACCAGCAAAAAGACGTCTTTGAAGAACGATACCTTCGGGTCCAGCTTGATGAAATCGCCAAAGCAGCCGCAGTCGGTTACGCGCATTTGCGTTTTCACATACGGTCCCCACCTGGCGAAATCGAAAAAGTTAGCCTCGGGCGGCACGAAGCCGGTCAGGTAGGTGAAGCCGGTCAGAAAGGTAAAGAACAACAGCACCAAAAAGAACAGCCACGCCGTCAGGCTGCGCAAGTAGCCCAGTACCAGCATAAAGCCTAGGGCAATTTCGAGCACAATCATGACGATGGAAAACCCGGCGCTGTATTGGGCCAGGGCCGGGAAGAGCGGTGCAAGGCCGGCGAAAACATTTTGCAGGCCACCAAAAGTACTTTCGAAGGCGGTGAAATAATCTTCCATTTTGTACGCCGTGCCGATGGGGTCAATGGCCTTAACGGCGCCAGAGAAGATGAACCACACGCCGCAGAAGTATTGCAGGAAGCTGACCAATACGTTTTGCGTGCGCCGCAGTCGGTGCGTTACAAAGGTGAGCGCAGCAGCAATAAGGGCAAAAGCCAGGATGAGCGAGCTCAGGGATGTCATAACGTGGGCAGTTAGCTTTAGATGAAAAGACGCTGCAAAAAAAGGCATTTCGGTAACTTCGGAGTAGTGCTGGCCGCAGACCTGATACAGAGAGAGTGCGCAGGAGGCGTATTATACCCACCCTTGCGCACTCTCTTACAAAAGTATTCAGGTGTCTCTAATCTTTTTTCACTTCTTCGCCTTTGAACGTGTAGTGAATGTTGTCCTGACCGGTTTTTATCCATACCATTTTTCCACTAACAGTGCTTCCACTGACGTTGCCTTCCCATTCCATTTTACCTTCGGTTTCGCTAGTGAGGGTAAATTGGAAATTACCTTTATCGTCTAAGGTATAGGCGGCGTCGCTGAAGCCCCACTTGATACATTCGTCGTTTGTTACTCGTCCGTTTTCGAACATCATCATTTCGGTACCTTCTAATTGTCCACCCGTGTAATTTTCGATTTTGAAGGTGCGTCCGTCTAGCGAGACCTTACCTTGCGGCGCAGTTTGAGAGGTGCAGCCCAGTGCTGCGAAGAGCAGCACGCAAACGAATGCTTTATTCATAACAACAGAGTTTAGGTGAAAAGATCGAGGGATGGTTCTGGGGGTGAAGACTTTCGTGAGAATTGCCCGGGCGGGTAGTAAGTAAGCGTGATGTGGCTGGAGTGCAGTGGATGAGGAGGATGCAGGCGGGTAGGCTCTGACCGTTTGTAAGGTGGTATTTAGCTCGAGCAGGGCTTGGTGGGTTACGGAGTCGGGAGGGGAGTATCTTCCTTGAGGCGGATGAGCGCAAAAGCGGCGTAGTTGAGGATGTCGCGGTAGTTGGCTTCCAGCCCTTCGGAGGCAAGGGTTAGGCCGGCGTTGTCTTCGATTTGCTTGATGCGCAGGATTTTTTGCAGGATGAGGTCGGTCATGCTGCTGACGCGCATGAGGCGCCAAGCTTCGGCGTAGTCGTGGTTTTTGGCGCGCAGCAAGCGTATGTTTTCCTCAATGTGGTGGTCGTATCGTTTTGCCACTTCGTCTTCGTCCATCTCCAGCGGAGCGTCGGCGGGCAATTCCAGCTGGATGAGCGCCAGTACGCAGTAGTTGAGGATGCCCATGTACTCGCTTTCCATGCTGTCGCTCACTTTTTGGTGCCCGCATTCTTCGATGTTTCGGATGCGCAGCGCCTTGATGTAAATCTGGTCAGTGATGCTCGATGGCCGCAGAATGCGCCATGCCGTGCCGTAGTCGTGCATTTTCTGGACAAACACAGCGCGGCACTGCTTCACCACTGCGCGAAATTGTTGTTCGGTATCCATCTCGAGTAGCGGCCAAACGTGTTTGGCTTGCTGGCAAAGATAGACAAGAAGCGTCGAATAGGTGCTCTTTTCTGAATTTTCGTGGTTCCTTTTGGCTATGTCTGTAGATTGTTTATTATACGAGGCTGGCGGATACGAAGCAAGGCCTTCATTCTACCCGTGCCCGGAAGGTGCCGTCGGCCAATTGGGTTTCTATCACATCGCCGGGTTGGGCGTCCTGGACGGATGTTACAGCGCGTCCATTTTTTCGCGTGAGGCTGAAGCCACGGCGCAGGGCGGCGTTGGGGTGTAGCGCCAGGCATAAAGCTTCGGCGCGTTGCAGGTGGTCGTGGGCGCGGCGCAGCATCTGGTGTGCGAGGGTGGGCAGGGTTTGTTCGGCGTAGGCGAGTTGCTGCCGGGCGCTGCGCAGGTGCGTTTGGGTGGCCCATTGGGCAGCGGTCTCCCAGTGTGTCAGTTGAAGATGCTGCTGGTGCAGGTGCTGTTGGGTACATTCGCGCACCTGTTCGGCCTGCTCGACCAGGGCGCTTTCAAAGAAGAGGTTGTGCTGTATGAGGTAGTCCGCCACGGCAGTGGGGGTTTTCAGAGCGGCGTAGGCCACGCGGTCGAGCACTGTTTCGTCGGTTTCATGGCCTATGCCGGTCAGCAGCGGGAGGGGCAGCAGGGCAGCGGCTTGGCAAACGCTCAAGGCGTCGAAGCCGCTCAGGTCGAGCCGCGCGCCGCCGCCGCGTAGCACGACAGCGCAGTCGAAGGCTTGGGCCTGTTGACTCACCTGCTGGAGCGCTTGCAGGAATTCTGCCTCCAAGTTTTCGCCCTGTACGGCCGTGGAGAACAGGCGCAGCTGAAAGGCAAAGCCAAACGGGTTTTGCCGCAAATGTTCCTGGAAATCTTGCAACCCGGCGGCGCCTTCAGAAGAGATGACCGCAATCCGCTGCAGCACGCGGGGCAGTGGCAGTGAGCGGTTGCGCTCCAGAAGCCCCGCCTCTTCCAATTTTTTCAGCGTCTGGCGGCGCTGGAGCTCGAGCCGACCGATGGTGTAGGCCGGATCGGCATCGAAGACGATAAGCTTGAGGCCATAGCGCTCGTGGAAATCCACGCGCACCTGCAGGCGCACCTCACGGCCCTCGCACAGGGCCTCATCTATGGCCCGGCCCAACTGCAGGCGCAACTGCCGGTACTGGCGTTGCCACACAATGGCAGCGGCCTGGGCAACGACGACGTCCTCCTCGCCTTCGCCCTTTTGTACCAGGTCTAAGAAGATATGCCCCCGCGATTCAGTTACCTGAGCAATTTCCGCCGTTATCCAGACGGCCTCGGGAAAATTAAGCGCCAGGGCATACCGAATGTGCGCGTTCAAATCCAGTAAACTATACGTCATATCTGTACCCGCCGAACTTGTTTGGCGAGCCTACTGCCCTCCCCGCGCGTGCTGCAGCACCGGCTTGGACAGCAGCGGTTTGCGTTGTCCGTTGGCGTATAGGATGAAAGGCTCACCGTTTTCAATAATTAACGTGTGCAAGTCTCCACTGCGCAGGTGCTCTTCGTGCAGCACATCCACGCACAGCAGGCGCCCGCCGTAGAGCGCCGACACCTCCGGCATCAGTGTGTGCCCGACCACCATGCGCTCGGCACCGGCGAAGGCCAAAACGGCATCGAGTTCTAGGGGCGACATCTTGCCGCGGGCTGCGGCTCGGTACCAAAGCAGGCCATTTTCTCGATGAAAGACGTGGAGTGCCGTTGGGTCGGTGATGCGCTCGAACGGGACACCTAGATAGCGGCGCCCGGCGTCGTTGAGCGCTTCAAACGACACTCCCGAGGCCGCCACCGTTGGGCTGATGCCGCCGTGGCAGAAGACGTACTCGCCAATGCGCAGGATGACGTTCTTGGTGCGCAGCCAGCGGCCCAGTTCGCTTTGTTCGTCGTACCAGCGTGCGTAGCCTTCGCCATAGAGGCGTGCGTTTTCGGTGTACTTGTTGCGCACGTAGCGGTGGTCGCTGCACAGGTTCATCGCTTCGTGGTTGCCCAGCAGGTAGTGTACGCCGCCGCCAGCGCGCTCGGCTTCGTCTTCCAGTTTGTAAATGAGCCACAGCACCTCTGTAACGTTCAGCCCCCGGTCGAAGAAGTCGCCCAGCAGTACCACATGGCCTTGACCGAACGTCCAGCGGAATTGAGCATCTATGGCGCCGGCGGCGCGCAGCAGGCGTTTGAGTGCCTCAAAATTGCCTTCGATGTCGGAGATGACTAAAATGCGCTCCGCCTCGGGGTAGTAGCAAGAGGTCAGTCGCAGCTGTTTTTTGAGGGGCAACTGAAAGGCGTCGCCCGTTTCGGGTATCGAGCAGAAAAGGATGACGTCGTCGCGTTGAGTGTAGCGTCGCTCGCGAATGAGAGGTGTAGGCGTCCCGTTTTGGCGCTCGGCCCCTTTGACCACCAGCTCTCCGCCGCGATAAAACACGTGCGGCCCGTCGGCATCCGCCGTCGAGTTGTCGGCTACTGGCGGCTGAGCATCCATGGGCAGCCACCCGCAAATCAGCAGAAGTATTCCTATTGTTTGACGCATAAGGGAGAGCAGCAGTCTGAAAAGGTGTCTGAAAAACAAAGGTAGGGGCTTTGTCACTGCATTTGAGGTTAAAAACGAGGAAAATGAACCTGCATTCTATCGGGCCCTCTACTTTTGCCGCCGCAAATGCCAGAGGGCTACCCATAACGTTGAATGGTCTCTGGTGTTTTGAGCGTCTGAAGCATTAAATTAGATAGGGCGGCCAAACGCTTTGCCTTTGCTTCTGTCCTGCTATTATGCTATTGTGTTTTAGTGGTTAAGAAACAGCACATTATGGAAAAAGATTTTCTCCGAAAGCTCGGCCTTAAGGCCAAAAACCCGGGCACCTGGACGGGTCAGAATGCCCTGAAAGGCAGTGCTCGTAGTTTGCAGAGCCATTCGCCGGTGGATGGTGTGCTCGTTGGTTCGGTTACCATCACTACGGCGGAACAGTATGAGCAGGTCATTGCTGCGGCGCAGGAGGCATTTCGCTACTGGCGCGAGGTGCCGGCGCCTAAGCGCGGCGAGATTGTGCGCCAGTTTGGCGATATATTGCGACAGTACAAAGATCCGCTGGGCCGTTTAGTGTCGTATGAAATGGGCAAAAGCCTGCAAGAGGGCTGGGGCGAGGTACAGGAGATGATTGATATCTGCGACTTCGCTGTGGGTCTGTCGCGCCAGCTGTATGGTCTGACCATGCACAGCGAGCGCCCGCGCCACCGCATGTATGAGCAATGGCATCCGCTAGGACCAGTGGGCATTATTACGGCGTTCAACTTCCCGGTGGCCGTGTGGTCGTGGAATGCGTGTATTGCCTGGGTTTGTGGCGATGTGTGCATCTGGAAACCATCCGAGAAAACGCCGCTGTGTTCCATTGCTTGCCAGTACTTGTTTCAGAAAGTGCTCAGGGCCAACAACCTGCCTGAGGGTATTTCGTGCATTATCAACGGCGATTACCGTGTGGGCGAGTTCATGACCAAAGACCACCGCGTGCCGCTCATCAGCGCCACGGGCAGCACGCGCATGGGCCGCATTGTGGGCCGCACGGTGGCCGAGCGCTTGGGCCGTAGCCTGCTGGAGCTGGGCGGCAACAACGCCATCATCGTTACGCCTTCTGCCGACCTCAAGGTGGTACTCATCGGCGCCGTTTTTGGCGCCGTCGGTACGGCTGGGCAGCGCTGCACCACTACGCGCCGCCTTATCGTGCACGAAAGCGTCTATGACACCGTTAAGGAAACCTTAGCCAGAGCCTATGCCCAGCTGCGCATCGGCAACCCACTCGACCCCAACAACCATGTCGGCCCGCTCATTGACCGCCAGGCTGTCGAGAACTACCTCAACGCTTTGGAAGAAATTAAAAAAGCTGGCGGCAAAATGGTCGTCGAGGGCGGCGTCCTCACCGGCCCGGGCTACGAAAGCGGCTGCTACGTGAAACCCTGCATCGCCGAAGTCGAAAACCACTGGGATATTGTGCAGCGCGAGACCTTTGCACCTATCTTATACCTAATTAAATACCGCACGCTCGAGGAAGCCATTGCTTTGCAGAACGGCGTCCCGCAGGGCCTGTCGTCGGCTATCATGACCAACGACCTGCGCGAGGCCGAAACCTTCCTGTCTGTCGCCGGTTCCGACTGCGGTATCGCCAACGTCAACATCGGCACCTCTGGGGCCGAAATCGGTGGCGCCTTTGGCGGCGAAAAAGAAACCGGCGGTGGCCGCGAATCCGGCTCCGATGCCTGGAAAGCCTACATGCGCCGCCAGACCAACACCATCAACTATTCCGACTCCGTACCGCTGGCCCAAGGCATCAAGTTCGACCTGTAACTCGACCTGTAGCGGCCAAACTTGCTTGGCCGCCCTGCATATCGTACCTGCTCGTTAGGCTTGAATGGCCCTATCTTCAGCCCTTCATGGTAAAAAGGCCACCTATTTTTGCTCAATTCTGGCATTTCGGAAGATTTTTCAGGACATTACCCGATGCACGCGTATAGCTTTACTGTCTGTTTTCGACACGATTTTTCTCAACCACAATTTTTTACAACGCTATGAAACAATGCTCAACCCTGTGCCTCGTGCTTGCTCTGTTGCTGAGCGCTGAGGCGCTTCTGGCACAAACGCCGTTCTGGACGCAAGACTTCGCTGGCGGCTTCCCTACCGGCTGGACGACTACCGACGCCTCAAACCAGAACGTCTTATGGACTTGGTGTAACAACCCCGGTGCAGGCCAGACCGGCGGCTGCCCGCCCATCTTCAACGACCCGCTCAACCAGCAGGAGCCATTTAAGGCAACCACGGCAGCCAACGGCTTCATGACCTTAGACTCCGATAGGTCGGGAGGCCTGCCCACGAACCACATCTCGCGCCTCACCTCGGCACCTATCAACTGCTCGGGCCGCGCGCAGGTGTTCATTTCGTTTGAAACTCACATTGGCGTATATGACGTGAATGCTGAAACAGGTGCCATCTTGCGCGTCAGCACGGACGGCACTAATTGGACGAACTTTACTGTCTTCCCAGGGTTGACTACTCAAGTACGCTGGTCGGCTAACCCGACAATTCCGGTGATCAACATCTCCTCCGTGGCGGCCAACCAGCCCACCGTGTATCTGCAATGGCAGTGGACGGGCAACTGGGAATATTTCTGGAACTTGGACGATGTCAAACTTTACGACCAGGACCCCACGCCCGCGCACAACTTAGCCATTGGCGACTTCTTCTACCCGGCTTCCAGCTTCGCCCAGCCGGCCTCGCAGATTATCACGGACACGTTCAGCTTTGGCGCCGACCTGTCGAACTTGGGCCGCCTGCAGCAAACAAACATTGTTTTGCGCGCTTCGGTACTGACCGACACGAATGAAGAAATCTGGGCAGATAGCATACGTATCCCGACGCTTGCTCCGGGCGTCAAAGATTCCTTCTTCGCCATCCCTGGCCGCTTCGTCCCTGAGTTGCCGGTAGGCGTCTATAAGATTCGCTACACCGTGCTTGCCGATTCTACTGATGCGTTTCCGGGGAATAATCAGAAGGAAAGTCTGTTCCTCTCTACAGCCAGCATCTTCTCTAAAGAGCCGGCCCCCGAGCAGGCCTACCGTCCTAGCAACCTTCCGCAAGAGTGGTATGTGGCCAACCTTTACACCATGAGCCCGCTTAGCCAGGAGAACTACCAGGCAACGCTGGCGCGCTTCACCTTCACCACCAACCCTGACCAGCTGAATGTCAAAGACGTAGTAGCTTCCATCTACCTGCTGCGCGTCAAAGATAACGTGGACTTCAATGACCCTAATGGCTTCAATGGCAATGAGTTCTTATCGCCCGACCTGGAGTGGGTCGGCTTAGGCCCCTACTCCGCGCCCGACACCATGGTGGGGGGCCTGATGCAGGAGGTGCCTATCCTCGACCTGAACACCGGCCTCATCGGCGTCAAACTCGACAAAGGCGCTCGCTACCTGCTGGCCGTAGGCTATGCCGCTCCTAACAACGTCGTTTTCCACGGCTTCAACGACGACGTCAGCTACTACTTCCCCTCCACGTTCACCTTCTCCGACCGCTGGTACACGGGCGGCTTTGGGCCGAACATCAACGCCGTCATCCGCATGGTCATCTCGTTGGTGAGCACCACCGACGACAAGCCGCTGGCCGACAACACGCTGCGCATCATGCCCAACCCGGTCGTAGACGTGCTCAACCTCACCGTCGAACTGGAACAACCCACCGATGCTACCATCACCATCGCCGACATGACGGGCCGCGTCATCCTCATGCAGGACTACCCGGCCATGACCTCCCAGCGCCTCACTTATCCGCTGCCCCACCTGTCGGCGGGCACTTATTTGGCCCGCATCGCCACGCCCAACGGTACACTCACGAAAAAATTCATCGTGCAGAAGTAATAGGCCGATATTCTTCGGCTCACTGTGGCCAATCAAGAGGCGTCATCCCGCAAGATGACGCCTCTTTTCTTTTCAGGAAAAAATGACCGCCGTACCTTGCCCGCCGCTTCCTGACAGGTAAACAAACGTACTTCAAACCTATGCTGACAGACATCGAAATCGCCCAACGGGCAAGACCACAGCGTATCGCCGCCCTCGCTGCCGAAAAACTCGGCATCCCTGAGGAGGCGCTCGAACCCTACGGCCATTACAAGGCCAAAGTATCGCTCGACTACCTCAACGCCCTGCCCGAACGCCCGGGCAGCAAACTCATCCTCGTTACCGCCCTCAGCCCTACCCCTGCCGGCGAAGGTAAGACCACCACTACCGTCGGCTTAGGCGATGCCCTCAGTCGCATCGGCAAGAAAGCCCTCATTTGCCTGCGCGAACCCAGCCTCGGCCCCGTCTTCGGCATGAAAGGCGGTGCCGCCGGCGGCGGATACGCTCAGGTCATCCCCATGGAGGACATCAACCTCCACTTCACCGGCGACTTTAGCGCCATCGCTCTGGCCAACAACCTGCTGGCCGCCATGCTCGACAACCACATCCACCAGGGCAATACCCTCAACATAGACGTGCGCCGCATCCAGTGGAAGCGCGTCGTGGACATGAACGACCGCGCCCTTCGAAACATCGTCATCGGCCTCGGCGGCCACGCCAACGGCTTCCCGCGCCAGGACGGCTTCGACATCGTCGTCGCCTCCGAAGTCATGGCCATTTTCTGTTTAGCCACCTCGCTGAGCGACCTCAAAGAGCGCCTGGCCAACATCATCGTCGGCTACACCACCGACCGCAAACCCGTGCGTGCCCGCGACCTCAACGCCCACGGCGCCATGACGGTCTTGCTCAAAGACGCGATAAAACCCAACTTAGTGCAAACCCTCGAACACACGCCCGCCTTCGTGCATGGCGGCCCGTTCGCCAACATTGCCCACGGCTGTAACTCTGTCATCGCTACCCGAAACGCCCTCAAATTGGCCGATTACGTCGTTACCGAAGCCGGCTTCGGCGCCGACCTGGGCGCCGAAAAATTCTTAGACATCAAATGCCGAAAGGCCGGCCTGCGCCCCGATGCCGTTGTCGTAGTGGCCACCCTGCGCGCCCTCAAGTACCACGGCGGTGCCGACCTCAAGGAACTCTCGCAGGAAAACTTAGACGCGCTGGCCAAAGGCGTTGTCAATCTGGAGCGCCACGTGCACAACCTGCGCGAACGCTTCGGGCTGCCCTGCGTCGTGGCCATTAATCACTTCACCTTCGACACCGACGCCGAAATCCGCCTTTTGCAGGAAAAAATGGCGCCTCACGGCGTGCCCGTCGTCGTCTCCAAGCATTGGGCTGAAGGCAGCAAAGGTGCCGAAAACCTCGCCCGCGCTGTCGTGGAAACCGTAGAACGCGCCCAGGCCAACTTCCGCTTCCTCTACGACGACAACCTCTCGCTGTGGGAAAAAATGCGCACCATCGCTACCCAAATCTACGGCGCCGCTGACATCACTGCCGATGAAAGCGTCAGACGCCAGCTGCGTAAATGGGAAGAAGAGGGCTTTGGTCACCTGCCTGTTTGTGTGGCCAAAACCCAGTACTCCTTTTCCACCGATCCGAAAAAACTCGGCGCCCCCAGCGGCCACATCGTCAACATCCGCGAAGTGCGCCTGAGCGCCGGTGCCGGCTTCGTCGTCATGGTCTGTGGCGACATCATGACCATGCCCGGCCTGCCCAAAGTGCCGTCCGCCGAAAAAATTGACGTGGACGAAAACGGCGTGGTCAGCGGGCTATTCTAAAAGGAAACATGCAAAAGCGGCTGTGCGACCCAAAGGGAGGTGGCGCAGCCGCTTACGTATTGTGGGAGTAGTCCCGAGTGGAATCGAACCACTATCTGAGGCTCCGGAGGCCTCCGTTCTATCCATTGAACTACGGGACCGGGTTCGGAAAGTGGCCACAAAGGTAGGGGAAAGGGGAGGATGGTCGGTGTGTTTTGGGTTAGTTTTGGGAAAATTTTTGGCGGATGTGCTGGAGGTTTTCGTCTATCCAAGTGCGTGCGGTGGCGATGGCTTCTTCGGCGTTGGTGGTTCGGATGGGTGGGCCGAAGTGGATGATGGCGTCGTTGTGGCGTTTTCCGAAGCAGCGCACGAAGTGGGGCAGGAAGGTGTCGTCGCCGACCCAATAGGCACCGGCGTCGCGGTAGTCTAAGGCGACGGGGACGATGGGTACGCCTTCCTCGATAGCGGTTTTGAAGGCTCCTGGGCGGAAGTTGCGCGTTTGTGCATCGGCGTGGGTAGTGCCTTCAGGGAAGAGGATAACCGGGTACCCTTCGCGGAGTTTGGCGGCGATGGCGGCTAAGGCGTTTTTGCGGCTTTGTGTGTTTTCACGCTGGACCAGGAGCACACCCGTCTGGCGGACGGCGCGCCCGACGAGCGGCCAGTGAGCCACTTCGGCCTTGGAGAGGGGGAAGCCCAGCACTTCGGTGCTGATGAGGGCCGGGTCAATGTAGGAGCGGTGGTTGCCCACCACTAAGCAAGGGCCGGTGGGTGGTTGTCCTTCTACGCGCAGGCGCACGCCAAGGGCAGGCAGCAGGTGGCGGCGCGTCCAGCGCTGGCGCAGGCGCAGCGACCAGTGCAAGTCTTCGCCGTGCCGCCAGAAATGGATCTGGACACGTGCAATGAGGGCGATGGCAAACCCGATGAAATAGAACAATCGAAGAGCCGCACGTAAGAATTGCATGAACAGGACGGTGGGCTACTCAGCGTTATGCCAGCAATTGGGCGGCGAGTTTTCGGGCTTCTTGGCGCGGGCTTTTCCACCACTGGGCCGAGAACGTCGGTACGGTTTCGATGCCTTTGCGGGCAAAATACCGCTTGACTTGTTCTTCCCATTCATAGGAAGGTATTTCGGTGGGTGCGAAGACGCCGTCATAGAGCAGCAGGCGGCGCTTTTGTCCGTTGTCGGCTACGGTGGGTACCACGACGCCTTCGACTTCGGCATTTCGGCGCAGCTGCCCGGGCATGAAGTAGGGCTGTAAGGCAATTTCTACTTCTTTGGCGAACAGGGAAGTGGCGTGTGCTGTTTCGGGGTAGTCCAGCAGTTGGCGCATGTGGGCTAATTGCTCTTCTGCGGCCCGGTGGTTGCCTTGCTGGATGAATTCACCGAAGGTAACTAAGTGTGATAGGACACAGGTGCCGCGGAAGTTTTTGTTGGCTGCCAGTGCTTTATAGAGACCTGCAGGTATAGAGTGAGCGATGTAGATGCGCTGTGTGGCGCGCGTCATGAGCACGTGTAGCTGGTTGAAGCCCAGTTGCGTGTTCCAGAAGTGCAGGTGTTGTGTCAGCGTGCCTTGGGCATCCACCAGCCCGTGTACAAGCGAGACCAGCAGCACGTCCACGTGTTGGCCCTGCAATTCAGCGAACTGATACACGCCTAAGCCGTTGAGGTGCAGCTGCTGGATTTTTTCGTGGCCTGCCAATTTGCGCTGTCGGATTTTGAGTAGCTGGCTGGCGATGAGGTCGCGCTGCTCTACGGTGGCGCAGGCGATGCCGACCACCGGGTACGTTTTGGCGGGCGTTTGTTCGATGAGGTTGAGCCAGTCCAGCACCTGGCGTGCTTCGGCTTCGTTGGTGCCGGTTTGTTCGTCGTAGCGCCCTTCGACGTTGCTCACGACGGTTACATCGCGCGCCGACAGGCCCGAGGGCAGGCGTTTGAACGGTGTACCGAAGGCTATCTGGTTGAAGCGCAGCCACTCTTCGGGGGTGTTCTGGTGCTGGTAATCAAGGGTGTATGTGGCGCTCCCCAGCGATTTGCAGTATTCCAGCAGGTCGTCTTCGGCCGAGGGGGTCATGTCCTGTTTGGCGTCGCCAAAGACGACGAGGCTGCTGCCCAGCCCGAAGAGGTGATAGCATTCTTGCTTAGGGATGTTGTGGGCTTCGTCCACGAGCACCAGGTCGTACCTCATGTTGGAGGCTTGCACGACGTCTAAGGCTACCTGTGGGGTTACGAAGAGGGCGGGTAGCGTTTCAGAGAGTGGGATAAGGTATTTCTCAAACAATTCTTCGGGCCTTCGCTGGAGCGACAGGGTGCGGTTGTTTTTGCCGAACCACGTTTTGTATGCCTCTGGGTCAGCGCTGCGCAGTTGTTTGAGGGCGGCGTTTTTGCGGGTGTGCCACAGCGCACGGGTTTGAGCGGGTAGCACGCGGTCGAGGGCTTCGCGGTCAGTGTGGTAGGTGCGCAGGGCCTCTTCCTCCCACAGTAATCCGGGGTGATAGCGTTTCTGCAAGAAATGGTGCAGGTACCAGCTGTCGAAGGCGGCGGCCCAATCGCGCGGCTTGATTTTGCATAAAGCCCGGACAACTTGTTGCTCGGGCGGGGACAGGCGCAGCCAGTGGCGTTGCCAGATGTAGAAGTCCTGAAAATCACGCAGATAGAACTGGGTTTCTTCTAAGCGCTCGATGAGGCTTTCTAAAAAGGCCTGGCGCTTAGGGATGGTCAGCATTTCGTGTTTGAGTGGCTCCTGATAGAGGCCTGAGTCATTGAACTCGGCCAGGAATTCATCTAAGGCGCTCTCCAGTTGGCTGATGTCGTCGCGGAAGTCTAAGGCTGGGTGTACGCTGCGGGCATTGAGCCTTCGGACGTCGTCGCGCACCAAAGAGGGCACACTGCGCAGCCAGGCGTTGAGCATTTTCTCGTAGGCGCGTGTCTGCTCAGCGATGCGCGGTATCTGGCTGGTGTCTATGTTAGCCGGGAAGTCATACTCGAAATACTTGCGGTTTTGGTGCGTCTGGCGCAGCAGATCGTAGTCGGCTCCGATTTTTTCTTTGGCTTCAACGATTTGTTTGTAGCGCTCCGAGAAGACCCCGTAAAGTTTTTCGGCAGTAGAGAGTTGTTTTTCAAATTCAGGTCCGAAGCGCTGCACGCCGTCTTCGAGGGCCTCCTGGATGCGCCGCGTAATGTGCGACAGTTCGGAGTAATGTTGTTCGTAGTGTTCGGTGAGTGCTTCGACGTATTCGTTGGTTTTGGCGATGTAGCGGTGGTGCAGGGCGGTTGCCTTTTGGAGGAGTTGCCGCACCAGCGCTTCGGTCCAGGCCAGTCCGTCGTCGCTAGAGCGCTCTAAGAAGATGTCGTGTTTAAGTTGGCCGAGCGGGTGTTGGAGGGTAGGGAAGCGTCGGAAGAGTGGTTCGCTGTCGAAGATGGCGGCTTTGATGCTTTCGTATTCCTCAGTGGTGAAGGCGAAGTCGGCCGGATTGAGTTGGGAGAGCAGGAGTTCTTTGCCTTCCGTGCGGTTGGCCTGCAAGAACAGGCCGACGATATCGGTGAAGGAGTGTTTGCCCAGGATGGGGCGATGGAGTTCTTCCCAGGCACCGTCCAATTGGCGCAGTGCGCGCAGGGCGCGGTTGAGGAGGGACTGAAATTCCTGAGGTGAGGGGGCATCTTTGACCTTGCTTTCGGCGGCGGCGCGCAGCATGTCGGCCAGCATGAGGCGGTCGCTATCGGTATCGCGTACGACAAACGACAAATCGCCAATGCCGCGGTCGAGCAGGAACTTTTGGGCGCGGCGCAAGGCATTGAGGCTTTTAGAAACTACCAAGCACTTTTTTCCATTGGCCAGGGCATTGGCCACGATAGCCGCCAGGGCGTAGGTTTTTCCTGCTCCTGAGGCGCCTTCTACTACGGTCAGCATGTTCTGCTGCGCTGCATACAGGACGCGCCGTTGTGAGGGGTCTAAGGGCAAGAGGGTGAACGGATGTTGCCAGGTCAGACCATTTTCTTGCTCGGGTCGGATGCGGGGTTCATTCACCGATATAGTTCGGGACAGGGTAGGGAAGATGCCGGCCACAGCGGCCCAGCGCAATTGACCTTCCGCCTGCACGGGCGGTAGCTCGCTGGTGGTTGGGTTGGGTTGGATGCTCAGCGCCAGCCCTTCCTCCGTCAGGGCCAGTTGTTTGTGTACGGTATCGGCAAATGCCGACAGGGCAGCCGCACCGATGAAGCCGCTTTCGACCAAAGCGCGTGCCCGCTGGGTAAAGTGGGTGCCGTGCAGCTGGTCTATGAGGTGAAAGAGCGGGTAGTTGGGCAGGATGCGCTGGGTTTCGGTGCGCTGCACCAGCCAGCGGTCGGGATGCTGGGCGTGTGGTTCCAGCTGGATTTGCCAGACAAACAGCGGTGCGCTCAAGGCCTGAGCCTCGGCCTGAAAAAACACCATCGGATAACCCACGCCCAAGTTGCGTGTGCCGAAAACCTTCTCCCGGTTACGCGCCTCAAAATAGAAGTGGTTGAACCACACCGACGATGGATGTACGGCCTCCACTTCCAACTCAAATTGTGGGCGCTCGAGCAGCTCACGGATGAGCCGAACCGCAAAGTCGTTGTTGTTGAGCGCAAAGAGATCTACCCGCTCCAACGAGTTGGGCAGCGTCTTCATCCACAGCAGGGCTTCAGCGCTGTATAGGGCGGGGATGGTCGGCTGGCTTTTTTCTAAAAGCGCATCGGCTGGGTGGGCAGTGCTTCTTTCTGGCATGCACTTCGTTCGATTTGAGTATGGAACAATACAAAAGGCAAGAGGCAAAGATAGCCGGGCCAAAAAATACGGGCGTTTAGTTTTTTTGCGTCAGACGCTCTACCTTTGCCCCGCGCTGGGCGACCAGCTCCTGCAAAACTCCCCCAGGGCGGAAACGCAGCAAGGGTAATGTGGTTGAGCGGTGTGTCTGGCGCATTTTTCATTTTTAACACCCAGGCGACTATCTTTTATCTACCCAACCCGACGCATACCATGCTTTTCTTTCTGGATACCGCTAATCTGGATCAGATCCGCGAGGCCGCCGATATGGGCATCCTTGACGGCGTTACGACCAACCCTTCCCTGATGGCAAAGGAAGGCATCACGGGAGAGAAAAACATCCTCAAACACTACCGCACTATTTGTGAGCTGGTCGGCGACGAGTGCGACGTCAGCGCCGAGGTCATCGCCACGGACTTCAAAGGCATGGTGGAAGAGGGCAAACGGCTGGCCGATTTGCACGAAAATATCGTCGTTAAGGTGCCCATGATCCGCGACGGCGTCAAGGCCATTGCTTACTTCACGGATGCCGGCATTCGCACCAATTGCACGCTGGTTTTTTCGGCCGGCCAGGCGCTATTGGCGGCGCGGGCGGGTGCCACGTATGTGTCGCCGTTCATCGGGCGCGTGGACGACATCGGCTGGGACGGCACGCAGCTCATCGAGGAAATATCGGAAGTGTACGTCTCGGCGGGCTTCGATACGGCCATTCTGGCTGCCAGCATTCGCAGCCCACTGCACATTGTAGAGGCCGCTAAAGCGGGTGCCGATGCCGTTACCTGCCCACTGAGTGCCCTGCTGGGCTTGCTCAACCATCCGCTGACGGACATCGGGCTGGCCAAATTCTTAGCTGACCACCAGAAAGCCAACGGCTAAGCCAAAGCTGGTCATTTGGCCGCTAAGGGCGGTTGTCCTGCTTCTTGCGCACGGTCAGGATATACACCGGCAGGTGGTCGCTATAGCCATTGAGAAAGATATCGCCCACAAACGTGCGCAACGGGTAGCCGCGAAAGGCGCCTTCTTCCTGAAACATCCACGGCTCGCGAAACACCACAGCGCGCAGCAGCTGCCAGCCGCCCGCTTGCTTCCAGACCAAGCCTTTGGACACAATGATCTGATCGAACAGGTTCCAGGCGTCGCGGTAGGCCAGCGTCCCGTTGCCGCTCTGGTACAGGGCATACATGGGATTGTACAGATCGCCAGGCTTCATGCCCTCCGTGCTCTTAGCAGCCCTCAAAACTTTAGTCAGGCTGACGTTGATAGGGTCATCGTTCAAGTCGCCCATGACAATGATTTTAGTCAGATCATTCAGGGCCAGCAAACTATCGGCGACATTACGGCACACCTGAGCTGCAGCAGCACGTGCCCAGGCGGAGCCAGCCTCACCTCCGCGGCGCGAAGGCCAGTGGCACACCATCACGTGCAGAGTATCGCCCTGAAAGATGCCCGTTACATAGAGCACGTCTCGGGTGAAATCTATGGCACCTGTTTTGGGGTCTTTCAGTTCTACGGGGACAGGCCGCGAGCCCAACACACGGAAATACTTAGGTTGATACAGTAGCCCTACGTCAATACCACGCTCGTCGGGCGAGTCGTAGTGGACAATTTGATAGTTGCGGCCTTTTAGAGCGGGTTGGGCAACCAGGTCTTCCAGCACCGTGCGGTTTTCCACCTCCGCCACGCCCAGCAAGGCTACGCCATCGGGCGTTACATCGGTGGCCAGCAGGCTGATAACTTTGGCCATGTTGGCCTGTTTTGACCAATACTTCTCCGTATTCCAGGCCAGCCGCCCTTCGGGCAGAAAATCCCGGTCGTTAGTGTTCGGGCTGGGGATGGTATCGAAGAGGTTTTCCAGATTGTAAAAACCAATGGCAGCCACTTCGTATTCCGCTTTTTGGGCAACGGAGGCGCCCGCTAAAGCGAGAGCTATGCTGAACAGGAGTATTTTACCCATTAAAAAATGGTTTTAGAATCCCGGCAAAAATAGACTGCTTTACAGGGTTCCCATAACTTCTGTGCGAAAAAGGCTTTGTACTAGTCCTTATACGGGTCGTACACATCCGCCGGTGCCATGGCCACGCCGATGGGCCGCAGGCGATGGACAATTTCGATGGTGCCAGCGTGTTGTTCGAGCACCTCTTCCAGCGGCTTGTAGCATTCGGGGGCCTCATCAGGAGCGCCACCGCGCAGGACGATGCCGCGCTGCTTCATGAGTTTGGTCACGTTGCCCCAACGCACCGTGCCTTCCGACAGGTACTGGAGCTGGCCGTTTTTCCAGCGCCTCTTGCCGGCGGCCTGCGTGCGGCTGATGACGCGCCCGGCACCGTGAACGGTGGAGTACAGCCCCTTGCGGCTCAGCGGGCTATCTACGCCGCGGATGATGACCGACACGTCGGCCATGTTGGCGCCGATGAAGCCGTATTGCCCCGGGAAGGCCGGCGTGGCGCCTTTACGCACGACGTAGTACTTCTGCCCGTTGTGCTCTTCTATCCATAGGAAGTTGTGGTGGTTGTGCACCTCAAAGACGGCGCGCGTGCCCAGAATTTCGAGTACCTTAGCTACCACTAAGTCGCGTCCGGCATAGGCGTATTCGCCGGCCAGCTGGATGGCGGCTAAGTAGTCCTGCCCCAGTTCGCTGTGCGCATCAAAGAGAATGGGTGGGGCAAACATGCCGCCTTCCGGTACATGCTCCTCGAATTTTTTGCCTTTTGACAGGGCAATGAAACCTGTGGTAGTTTTATGCCCAAAGCCGCGTGAGCCAAAGTGGACGCCCACCCACAGCCAGCCCTCCTCGTCTTCAAAGAGGTCAATGAAATGGTTGCCCGAGCCGACGGTACCTAATTGTTCGGCAGCCAGCTTCAGCAGCGCGCGCTGCGGCTTGAAAGGTGCACGGGCAATGTGTTCGAGCACCGGGTGATCTACTGGCTTGGGATTGGGCCGCCCAATGCCAAAGCCTATCTGGCGGAAAATTTCATCCATAACCTTTTCCACGTCCACATCGGCGGCGCGGATGCGTGTCTGGCAGGCTTTGTTGCCGCAGGCGATGTCAAAGCCCACACCCGAGAGACTAATCTTGTCGCGATAGGCCACCACCCCGCCAATAGGATGGCCATAGCCAACATGAGCGTCCGCAGTGAGTACAGCCCGATCCTCAGGCGTCGTCAGACAACGCTCCAATTGCTGAATGGCCGCTGGGTCTATCAGATCAGATCCGAAAACAGTGTAAAACATACCAAGGCTTATTGTCTGAGTGCAGACGCTTGTTTAACTGAATTAACATAAAAATTTAAGGTGAATTAGAAATAAGAACTACATTTGCACTCAAATAAATAAAAACGTTAAATAACTCATCATCATTATAAAAAATTATCCAAGCTCCTTTTTGCTTTTTGTGTTACTGTTCCTTTCGGGAGCGAATCTTTCAGCCCAAATAGGTATAGGGCTTCGTGGAGGCTTAAACTTTGCCAACTGGTCCCTTAACGACGCGGCGAAGGATGAGTTTGTCTTTGATGCCAAGTCTGCCAACTCTTTGCTTTTTGGCGCTTTGTTAGAAATTCGCTTGAGCCAAAACCTGGCTATTCAGCCGGAGGTGAATTACATTCAGAAAGGAACAAAGATAGACGAAACGATTCTGGGTGCTGTGGTGAAAGGGCGTTACACCATCAACTATCTGGAAGTGCCTCTGCTGTTGAAAGCTGGGGTGGGTTTTGGCATAGGTCGTTTTGACGTCCTTTTAGGGCCGAGTTTTGGTTACGGGCTAAACGGCAAATACAAGATTACCACGACTGTTAGTGGCATCGAAGATACGGTAGAAGAAGACCTCGACTTTGAAGAGGACGAAATTAGCCGCACGGACTTGGGCGCTCAGGTCGGCGCCTCTTTAGGCTTGAATTTGGGCTCTACGACGCGGTTTTTTGTAGACGGCCGCTATCTGTTAGGTTTTTCCAATTTGGACAAACACGAACATGTAGGTGGCGAAGATCCATCTGTTAAAAATCGTGGCGTTGCTCTGACGGCAGGTTTGATTTTTTCATTCTAAAAGCCTGCCTTTTCGATAAGTGCTCAAGGCGACAGCTGGCAAAGGTTGTCGCCTTGATTTTTTTTACGGCCCTTCACTTTCGCGTCGTTCGCGCTCCCAGTCCGTGTTGGCCACGACCAGCAGGATGAAGCCTGCCATGACCATGAACAGTTTAGCTACAAAAGAAAACAAGCGTCCGGGCACTTCTAAAAATTGAAGGAAAGCCCATTGCGCGCCCACGAGTTGTAAGGCTAAGGCCGTAATACCCGCTACAATGAGGAACAGGCCTAGTGCAATCCAGAGGGTTTTGTATTTTGTTATCATCGGATGCAAAAATGCATTGCCCGTCGTTAGCGGGCAGCGGTTAACAGCGACCTGCATAACTTTGAGGCGGCTGTTTTGTTCAGCCTGAAAGTTGCCCGAGGTTTTTGGGCGGCCTTCTTTTCCTTTGCTATGTCTTCGGCTTCTTCTTCCGTTCAACTGATTGAATGCCCGCGCGACGCCATGCAGGGCTTGAGTACATTTATCGAAACCGACGTCAAGGCGGCATATATCAACCAGCTGCTGCGCGTGGGCTTTCATACCATTGATTTTGGCTCGTTTGTAAGCCCTAAGGCCATTCCGCAAATGCGCGACACGGCAGAGGTGTTGGCGCGCTTAGATTTAACCAACACCAACACCCGTCTTCTGGCTATTGTAGCCAATGAGCGCGGAGCCGAAGAAGCCTGCAAGCATGCCCAGGTTACTTACTTGGGCTATCCGTTCAGCATCAGCGAAACCTTTCAACTGCGCAATACCAACGCCACCATCGCCGAAAGCGTAGAACGCACCAAAGCCATCCAGGAACTGTGCGAAAAGCACAGCAAACAGCTGGTACTCTACATTTCCATGGGCTTCGGCAACCCTTACGGCGACCCCTGGAACGTGGAAATCGTGCAGAAATGGGTGAGCCAGCTGGTGCCTTTCGGTATCCGCACCTTCTCACTTTCCGACACTATTGGCTGCTCTACGCCCGAAAACATCGCGTATTTGTTCAGCAACCTCATTCCGGCTTATCCTGACATCGTGTTTGGAGCGCATCTGCACACCCAGCCGTACAATTGGCGCGAAAAAATAGAAGCGGCTTGGGAAAGCGGATGCCGCCGCTTCGACAGTGCCATGCGCGGCTTTGGCGGCTGCCCCATGGCCAAAGACGACTTGACGGGCAACATGGCCACCGAAAACTTAGTGTTCTTCTTCGATGAAATCGGCGTAGACTTGGGCCTCGACCGCCGGGCCTTCGGCAAGAGCATGGCCCTGGCACAGGAGGTCTTCCCACACTGAGGGCAGGCCCATTGGCCTGAAAATACGCAGGCGCGTAGCCCCTTCTCATCAGGGCTGCGCGCCTGCATGTACATGTGGACAGGTCGTTACTGACCGGGCTTACATGCCGAAGGCATAGTAGTGTACGCCGGGTTGGTCAGGATAGACGCCTTCCAGCATAACGCCGCCTTTGCGCCCTTTCAAGGCACGGACGAACTCCTCCACGTCGTCAATGGGCTTGCCGTCTAAGTGCGTGATGATGAAGCCCTCGCGCATACTGGTGCTGCGGCGGATTTTGCCCTCATCAATGGACTTGACACGCAGGCCACCCGGTATTTCGAGCTTTTGAGCGGTCTTCTTGTCAATGGCTTCCAATTCGATACCCAAAATGCCGAGCACATCGGCGTCGCTGCCGTTTTTGCTGGCCGTTATTTTGTCTTTGCCGCTGCGCGTGGTCAGGCGCACGTCGAAGGTTTTTACAGCGCCTTTGCGGTTGACTTTGACCTTGACCACATCACCCGGGCGATGGCGAGCGATGAGTTCTTGCAACGAAGACGAATTGGTTACGGGCGCGTCATTGACGCTAATGATCACATCGCCGGGTTTGATGCCTGCCGCTCCGGCGGCGCTGTTTTCCAAAAGGCTATCTACGTAGGCACCTTGCGTCAGGTCGAGGCCTTTTTCGCGGGCCAGATTACCGTCTAAGTTGCGGATCATAACGCCCAGCACGCCGCGCTGCACGCTGCCGTACTGGATGAGGTCTTCTACCACCTTGCTGACGATGTTGGAGGGCACGGCAAAGCCATAACCCGCATACGAGCCGGTGTTGGAAGCAATGGCAGTGTTGATGCCGATGAGGCCTCCTTCCAGGTTGACCAAAGCGCCGCCGCTGTTACCCGGGTTGATGGCGGCATCGGTCTGGATGAAGCTCTCTACAGCGAATTGCTCGCGCAAGATATTGATATTGCGCGCTTTAGCACTCACGATGCCCGCTGTTACGGTGCTGGTCAGGTTGAATGGGTTACCCACGGCCATCACCCATTCGCCTACGCGCACGGCGTCGGAGTTGGCAAAGGGAATGGTGGGCAGGTTCTTCTCCTTAATTTGAATAACGGCTAAGTCTGTCGTCGGGTCGGTGCCCACCACAGTGGCTTTGTACGTGCGGTTGTCATGCAACGTAACCTCGATGTCGTCGGCCTTAGCGATGACGTGATTGTTCGTTACAATGTAGCCATCCGGGCTGATGATAACGCCGCTACCCGTGCCGACCGAAGGCTGCAGATCGGGCATGCGGAAGAAGCGTTCGAATGGGCTGCCGAAAAAATCCTCGAACGGGTCAGACTGCTGGCGAGCACCGCGCCGGGTCGCTGTTGACTTGACGTGTACCACCGCCTGCATGGCCGCCTCGGCTACCCGCGTAAAATCCAGCGGTACAGGCTCGCCGTTTTCGCCTAAAGTGTAAACAGCGCTGTGCGCCGGAGTACCGTTGATATGTTCAATCTTTAGTGTGGGCGCTGAATTCTGAAAAGTGTAATGGTAAACGCCCAGCATGAGCGCAGAAACAACTAAGGCAATCAGGGCAGAATACACCAGTGTCTTTCTCATGGCAAACTTGTTTTTGGTATAAAAAACTGGATGTGTAAAAGCGACCATTAAACGCCGCCCGGCCTTTGTGCGTTTGAGCCCTCGACCAGCAGCAGTGTTTTGCCGCTTAAAAGGCTGTTGCGGCCTACGTATTGAGCGTACCGACCGAATTTCGGCCCAAGCCGCTTCGCCATTGGCGCCTATAAAAGCAATAGGATGACGTTAAAGCCATCCTATTGCTATCGGCGCTGGTGCCGGCAAGCCGGTACTGCAGCTTACTGCACCGCAATCTGGCGGGCCGGCAGTGCTTTGACCTCTTCGCGCTTCGGAATGCGGATGCTCAGCACGCCGTTGTCGTATTTAGCCTTGATCTGGTCGTAGTCAACCGTGCTCTTCGGCAGATGGAAGCTGCGTTGGAACGACTGATAGCTGAACTCGCGACGGGTGTAGCGCTCACCTTCCTTCACTTCATTCTCGGTCTTGCGCTCGGCCGAAATGGTCAGCACTTCATTCTCTAAGTTGATTTTGAAGTCCTCCTTGTTCATACCCGGAGCGGCCATTTCTACCGTAAAGCCGTCGCCATCTTCTTTGATGTTAACGGCCGGCAGCGTACCGTTGACCACCGGCATGCGGGTATTCACCCAGTCGAACAGGTCGCGCGTGAAGAAATCATCGAACAAGCGCGGAAATGCAGGGAACAGCGAGGAATTGCTCTTTACCAGCGACATAGTTACCTCCTTATTTTTTTATGTTTTGTGGTGAAATGTTGTAATGACGCCCTTGCCCAAACAAGCAGCGTACCAGCGTGCCGAAACGGTCATTTTTGCGGAAATACGCAAATTGCCTGATGCCATTTTGGCATTTGCCGCAATGGCCTGCTGTCAAAAAGGCATCTTTGGTGCTTTTTAGGTCGGCAAAAGAAGGCTAAGGCTTACCCTGAGTGCCTCAGAAGAGGCACAGTAAGCCCTTTGCCAATGGTTCGGATAGCCTCCGTGCTGTCCGGATAGAAGTCGTCTTGGGACGATGTGCCTATTTTATTTTTCAGCCTCTTCGTCTTCCCAATCGGCATAGAGGCTTGCCTCGTCGCTGTGGATAGGCGTGAGCATGGGCAGTTTGAGCCATCGGTTTTCTTCCGGGCTGATGGCGCCCATGCGGAGAAAGCCGCCGGAGGATTTGGCAACTTCTTCGGCCAATTTTCGGTAGCTCTGATAAAGGACGGCGGCCAATGGCGTCGGCAGTTTGGCGAGTATAGCGTTGGCCTGGGCGATGTGTTCGGCCAGGAGATGGTTGCGGGCCTCAGCGTCGGCGGGCAGGCTTTTCCAGAGGGCATCCAGATGCTCGGTGAAGTTTTCGGCGACGTAGCGATAGTACTCGTCGAATCTGCCCTCACGCGCATAAGTTCGAATGCGGACGATGTGGGCCGCCCATTCGCGTTCGGTGCTGTCAAGGTTGCCGTCGGCACCGCCAATGAGGGCAGTTATCCAGAGAGGGAGTTGGCGGAGCGTTTCGTATTCCGCAGCCGTCAGGGCAGAAAAGTCGTCTTTAGGTGTAGCCATAAGCATCAGAGTTCAGGTATCAGGAAGGATGGCATTCAGAGAAAAGCCGCCTATTTGCTAAAGCCAGATGCAGCGAGTAAGCATTTTCCGACACTGAAGGCAGCATCTCTTTAAGCGAGCTAAGAAATTGAGAATGAAAGAAAGGCAGCCGGGTTAGCGAGCCGGTTTGTTTTATAGCAAGGCCAATGTTCTTTCAATGTCAACGCGCAAAGGTAGGCGGCCTTTGGCAATACCACACTTTGAGATGGTGAGCTGGTATCCTTTAGCGTTGGCAGCTGTCTGTTGCGCGCTACCTTCGCCCTCTGAAAGCGCAAACCATTTCTGAGCATATGGAACAAATGATCGCCCGCTTCCCGGAGCAATTGCAGGAAGCCTTGAGTCTGACAGAGTCCATCGTTTATCACAAACATGCGCATGCGCTGCGGCAGGTGCTCATCTCCGGGTTAGGCGGCAGTGGCATCGGTGGCAATTTTGTGCAAGCGTTGGTGGCCGACGAGTGCAAGGTTCCCATTTGGGTCAACAAAGGCTATGACGCTCCGCACTGGGTTGGGCGCAATACACTGGCCATTTGCTCATCGTACAGCGGCAACACGGAGGAGACGCTAAGCGTATTTGAGCAATTGGCCCCCACAGGCACCAAGGTGGTATGCGTAACCTCAGGTGGCCAGCTTCTGGCGCGTGCTCAGGCACATGGCTTTGATGTCGCAACGCTGCCTGGTGGCTGGAGCAGCCCGCGCGCCTGCTTAGGCTACTCGGTAGTGGCTCAATTAGGCGTATTGCGCGCGGCTCGCTTGATAGGCAAGCGCATTTTCCGGCACATAGAAGCCGCCCGAAAGCTGCTCGTACGCGAACAGGAGGACATCCGTAGCCGGGCCCAAAAACTGGCGGGCTTTCTGGCTGGCAAGCTTCCCGTACTGTACTGCGCCGACGCCCGTGAAGCAGTGGCTGTGCGCTGGCGCCAGCAAATCAACGAAAACGCCAAAATGCTCTGCTGGCATCACGTGCTGCCCGAAATGAACCACAACGAACTGGTTGGCTGGCGCAGCCCGCAGCCGAACGTAGCTGCCGTGTGGCTGCGCCATCGCGACGACCACCCGCGCATTGCTGCACGCATAGACATCGTCAAGGAAATCGTCGAACACCTTGCAAGTGCTTCCATCGAAGTATATTCCAAAGGAAAAACGCCTGCCGAGCGTACCTTCTATCTCGTTCATCTTGGCGACTGGGTATCCTTCTACTTAGCCCAACAGTGCCAGGTGGACCCCGTCGAAATTCAAGTTATTGACTATTTAAAGGCCGAATTAGCCAAAATCAAATAAATCGCATGTCGCACCTCACGCTTGACCTGACGCACGCCGAACCTTTCATCCGCCCGGAAGAATGGGCGGCCATCGAACCGCAAGCCGCCGCTGCAGCTAAATTACTGGACAGCCGACGCGGGCCGGGAGCCGATTTCCTCGGCTGGCTCGACCTTCCCGTTAAATACGACCGCGCCGAGTTGCGCCGCATCAAGGCTGCCGCCCGCCGCATTCAGCGCCAAAGCCAGGTGTTGGTCGTCATCGGCATTGGCGGCTCGTACCTGGGGGCAAAGGCCGCTTTAGAGTTTTGCCAGCCCACACCACCGCTTCCGCTTATTTCGGGGCGAAAGAAAGGCCCGCTTCAGGTGTGCTTTGCCGGCACCAACCTCAGCGGTACGCATCTGCAGCAGTTGTTGGACGCACTGGAGGGGCGCGATTTTTCCATAAACGTCATTTCCAAATCCGGCATTACGCTCGAGCCCGCCGCCGCTTTTCGCTTCTTCCGACAAAAACTGGAAGAACGCTACGGCAAAGAGGGCGCTCGCCAGCGCATCTATGCCACCACCGACCGCTCGCGAGGAGCGCTGAAGACACTGGCCGACCGCGAAGGCTATGAGGCGTTCGTCGTACCCGACGACGTCGGCGGGCGCTTCTCGGTACTCACTGCCGTAGGCCTGCTGCCCTTAGCAGCGGCCGGCGTGGACATAGATGCCCTGCTTCGCGGCGCCGCCGATGCCCGGGCGCGCTATCGCACCGTTCTACTGGCCGACAACGACGCCCTGCGCTATGCCGCTGCACGCAACATCTTGTACCGCAAAGGCAAACTCATCGAAATGCTCATTGGCTACGAGCCGCGCCTGCTCTACCTGGCCGAATGGTGGAAGCAACTCTACGGCGAAAGCGAAGGCAAAGACGGCAAGGGCATCTTCCCGGCCAGCGCACAGTTCACCGCCGATCTGCATTCGCTGGGCCAATACGTGCAGGACGGACGCCGACACCTGTTCGAAACGCTCATTGATATCAGTACGCCTCAGCACGAACTAACCCTGCCGGCCACCGACGATAACCTGGATGGCCTCAACTACCTGGCCGGCAAAACCATGCGTTTCATCAACGAGCAGGCCCTGCGCGGCACCCTCGAAGCCCATGTCGCTGGCGGCGTGCCCAATATCCGCATCCTCGTGCCGGAAGCTACACCTTATTATTTAGGGCACCTCTTTTACTTCTTCGAAAAGGCCTGCGCCCTCAGCGGCTACCTGCTGGGCGTCAACCCCTTCGACCAGCCAGGGGTGGAGGCCTACAAAAAGAACATGTTTCGGCTGCTCAAAACGTAGCCGCCAAAAGGCACTCGTTGCCGTTTGCCTTGCGCCGAACCCTCACAAAGCCAGCCGCGTTTCACATAATGTCGTATTTTTGCCCAGCATCATCTGCTGCCGACATTATGCCCGAAGCACGCGACCAGGAAAGTATTCTAAAGGAAGTCTTTCATATCTTCTCAGCGCATTTAGCCCAACACGGCCTGCGCCGAACCCCCGAACGCTTTGCCATTCTGGAGGAAATCTACAAACGCTCTGACCACTTTGACGCCGAAGCCCTCTACATCCACATGAAAAACAGCAACTACCGCGTTAGCAGAGCCACGGTGTACAACACCCTGGACCTCCTCACCGCGTGCGATCTGGTCAAAAAGCACCAGTTCGGCAAAAACCTGGCCCAATACGAAAAGTCCTACGGATACAAACAGCACGACCATGCTATCTGCGTCCACTGCGGCCGAGTAGTTGAATTTTGCGACCCCCGCATTCAGCAAATCAAAGACATGGTGGGCGAATTGCTCGATTTCCAGATTACTCACCACTCCCTCAACCTGTACGGCATTTGCCAATCCTGCCAGAAGGAAATCGAGCAAGGCATCATCCGCCAGCATCCCGGCCGCTTAGACGATGAGCCGGGATGGGGCGACTAAAGCGGCAGGCACATTTTTTTCAAAAAACATTTTAAAAGTATTTGGTCAAACCCAAAATGGGTTCATACCTTTGCACCCGCTTTTGACGCGGGCAGCTGCTCGGCGTTCAGAAGGAGAAGTATTTCAACGGTTTAACAGGTTATGAATCAAAAAATTCGCATCAAACTCCGGTCTTACGATTACAATCTGGTGGATAAGTCCACGGAGAAGATTGTCAAGACCGTGCGTGCGAGTGGGGCCGTCGTTTCTGGGCCGATTCCGCTGCCTACTGAGAAAGAAGTGTTTACCGTGCTGCGCTCGCCGCACGTGAATAAGAAATCTCGGGAGCAGTTCCAGTTGCGTACCCACAAGCGCCTGATTGAAATTTACACACCCACGCAAAAGACAGTGGACGCGCTTTCTAAGTTGGAGCTCCCGAGCGGCGTTGACATCCAGGTCAAGCTGATCTAACAGGCGCTTCAACGTTTCATCACACAAGACGGGTCTTTCCGGTGGGCGTCAAAGTACCCTTCCGCGCGGCGAATAAGGGCAACTGATGCAACCGAAAGCGGTCCAGCGCAAAGGACGACGCTTTTTGTGTTTTAGACCGCTACAAAAACCCGACACCAAAAACAGGCACAAACCAATCGTTCAAATACTAAAACAAACTACCGTGAACGGTCTGATTGGCAAAAAAATAGGCATGACCAGCATCTACGATAAAAACGGCAAGAATGTCGCTTGCACGATTATCGAAGCCGGTCCGTGCGTAGTAACCCAAGTTCGGGACGAGCAGAACGACGGCTATTCCGCCCTCCAGCTGGCCTACGGCGAGCGCAAGGAGTCGAAAACGCCAAAAGCCATGCGCGGCCACTTTGCAAAAGCAAATGCCGAACCTATGCGCGTCCTTAAAGAATTTCGCAACATGACGCTGAGCAAGTCGCTGGGCGACGAGGTAACCGTCCAGGAAGTTTTCCAGGAAGGCGACAAGGTTAGCGTAGTGGGTACATCGAAAGGCAAGGGTTTCCAGGGCGTGGTGAAGCGCCACGGTTTTGGTGGTGTCATGCAACAGACTCACGGCCAGCACAACCGCTTGCGCGCTCCGGGTTCGCTGGGTAACTCGTCGTTTGCCTCCAAAGTCGTCAAAGGCATGCGCATGGCCGGCCACATGGGCAACCAGCGCGTCAAAGTGCGCCGTCTGGAGGTGCTCAAAGTCCTGCCCGAGCACAACCTGCTGCTCGTCAAAGGTGCAGTGCCCGGCCACAAGGGCGCGTACGTTATCATTGAAAAGTAAAAACGGCCTTGAAACATGAGACTCGAAGTATATAATACAAAGGGTGAAAGCACCGGGCGAACTGTAGAACTGCCCGACGAAATTTTCGGCATCGAGCCTCACGAGCACAGCGTCTGGCTCGACGTCAAGCGCTACCTCAACGCTCAGCGCCAGGGCACTCACAAATCCAAAGAGCGCAGCGAAATCAGCGGCTCCACGCGCAAACTGCACCGCCAAAAAGGCACCGGTGGCTCGCGCAAAGGCGACATCAACAACCCGCTCTTCCGCGGTGGCGGCCGCGTCTTTGGCCCACGCCCACGCAACTACGACATCCACGTCAACGCCAAGGTCAAACAGCTGGCGCGCCGTAGCGCCCTTTCGGCCAAAGCCCAAAGCGGTAACATCGTTGTCGTCGAGGACTTTACACTCGAACAGCCGCGCACGAAAGACTTCCTCGCCATCTTGAGCGCTTTGCGCGTGGCCGATAAGAAGCCGCTAACCGTGCTGCCCGACTACAACAAAGTACTCTACCTCTCGTGCCGCAACATTCCCAAGGCCGATATCGCCCCGGCACAAGACCTCAATACCTATCGCATCCTGCGCGCCGGCGCCCTCGTGCTGACGGAAAGCGCTATCGAGAAACTCAAAGTCATCTGTGAGTAACCATGGCCAAGCAAATTCTGATACGACCAGCCCTCACCGAAAAGTCCACCAAACTGACCGACAAGCGCAATACCTATGTGTTCGTCGTCGGGCGCGATGCTAACAAGCTGGAAATCAAAAAAGCGGTAGAGGACATGTTCAACGTCGCCGTCGAGCGCGTCAATACCGCCCTCATGCCGGGCAAACCCAAGACGCGCAGTACCCGCACCACCATTGTTCGCGGTCGTAAGTCTCCCTACAAAAAGGCCTTCGTAACACTGGCCCTGGGCGAAACCATAGATCTTTTCGGAGAAATCGAATAACCCGCCGGCCCTTCATTCGCTGGATATAAATAAAGCAAAGTAATGGCAATCAAAAAATACAATCCGCTCACTCCTGGCTTACGCTTTCGGGTAGATGTCGCCAAGACGGAGCTGACCAAAGGCGCCAAGCCAGAGAAATCGCTGCTCCTCACCCTGCGCAGCACCGGCGGTCGCAACAACGACGGCCGGCGTACGATGCGCTATCGCGGCGGCGGTCACAAGCGCCGGTATCGCATCATTGACTTTAAGCGCGACCGCGAGAACGAGCCTGCAACCGTTGAGTCCATCCAATACGACCCCTACCGCACGGCCTTCATTGCGCTGGTAAGTTATCCCGACGGAGAAAAGCGCTACATCCTGGCGCCTAAAGGCATCCAGGTTGGCCAGCAATTGCTCTCCGGCCATGGCGTACCGCCCGAAAACGGCAACTGCCTCTATCTGTCGGAAGTACCTCTGGGCGCTTTTGTACACAACATCGAAATGCACCCCGGTGCGGGCGGAGCACTGGTACGCAGTGCCGGCACTGGCGCCATTATGCTGGGTCGCGAAGGCCGCTATGCCGTGCTGAAAATGCCCTCTGGCGAAGTGCGTCGCATCCTGCTCACGTGCAAAGCCACCATGGGCACGGTCAGCAACGCCGACCACAACCTCGAAGTGCTGGGCAAAGCCGGACGCAGCCGCTGGCGCGGACGTCGCCCGCGCACCCGCGCTGTAGCCATGAACCCCATTGACCACCCCATGGGCGGTGGTGAAGGACGCGCCTCGGGTGGTCACCCGCGCTCCCGCAAGGGCCTCAAGGCTAAAGGCGCTAAAACGCGCAACCGCAAGAAGCAGTCGAATGCGCTCATCATTAGCCGTCGCAAAACCACTAACAAGTAAGCATCGGTTTCTCTCTCGCAAACTCGCATAACCTATGCCTCGTTCGCTAAAAAAAGGGCCTTACGTCCATCACGCCCTGATGGAAAAAATCATCAAGGCCAAGCAAAGCAATAAACGCCAGGTCATTAAAACCTGGAGTCGGGCTTCCATGATCATTCCCGACATGGTGGGCGAAACCATCGCCGTGCACAACGGCAAAACCTTCATACCCGTCCTCGTTACCGAGAACATGGTCGGTCATAAACTCGGTGAGTTTGCGCCCACGCGCAACTTCCGCGGCCACGCCGGCAATAAAAAGTAATGCACTGACAACTATGGAAGCTGTAGCTAAATTGCGCAACTGTCCCATGTCGCCGCGCAAAATGCGCTTAGTGGCCGACAACATTCGCGGAAAGCGCGTTACCGATGCCTTTAGCATTCTGCGTTACACCAACAAGGAGGCCGCCGTCTGGCTAGAGAAACTGCTCCTGTCGGCCGTTAACAATTGGCAGCAAAAAGCAGAGGTCGAGAGCTCGGACGAGTTCGATCTTTACATCAAAACCATCTTCGTGGACCCGGGCGGCATCGTCTATCGCTTCCTGCCCGCTCCGCAGGGACGCGCCTACCGCGTGCGCAAGCGCCGCAATCACGTTACCCTCGTGGTCGAAAACCGCGTGTCCTTAGAGTCCGAACTCGAAGAAACGGAAAAAGCCACCGAAAACGAAGCATAAGCAATAGCGCTGCAAGCAACCACCAATCGCTTACATCTACAAGTAAATGGGTCAAAAGACAAATCCAATCGGCAATCGCTTAGGCATTATTCGCGGCTGGGACTCCAACTGGTTCGCCGATAAAGACTATGCCCTCAAGGTCGTCGAAGATGAAAAAATTCGCGCCTACCTGCGCGCCCGTCGCCCCAAAACAGCCGAGGCCGACCCGCGCGAGCGCAACAAGCCCTTCCAAAATGGCATCAGCCGCATCGTTATCGAGCGCACCCTGCGCCGCGTAACGGTAACGGTACACACCAGTCGCCCCGGTATTATCATCGGTAAAGGCGGTAAGGAGGTGGACCTCATTAAGGAAGAGCTCAAGGTGCTCACCGGCAAAGACGTACAAATTAACATCGCTGAGGTGCGCAAACCCGAACTGGATGCCAACATCGTAGCCGAGCAAATTGCCAAGCAAATCGAAGCGCGCGTCAACTTCCGCCGCGCCATCAAAACGGCTATCCAAAGCACCATGCGCGCCGGCGCTGAAGGCATCAAAATCCGCATCAGCGGACGCTTAGGCGGCGCCGAAATAGCACGTAGTGAAGAATACAAGGAAGGCCGCACTCCGCTGCACACCTTCCGTGCCGACATTGACTACGCTCTGGGTGAAGCCCTGACCGTTTATGGCAAAATCGGCATCAAAGTCTGGCTCTTCCGCGGCGAAGTACTCCAAAAGCGCGAATTGACGCCCTTTGTTGACTCGGAAAGCCAGGAAGCCCGCCGTGCTGACCGCGGTGATCGCCGTGGCGGAGGCCGCTCCGAACGCGGTGATCGCGGTGGCGAGCGCCGCGGTGGTGATCGCCGCGGCGGAGGCCGCTCCGAACGCGGCGGAGGTGGAGACCGCCGCCGTCGTTAATCCTGCTGCCTCCAACCATAAAAAGAGGTTATCTTTGCAGCCCTTTTGAAAAACGACTCTTTCAAGCAGCACAAACAGACCGCTCATCTTTCTAAACTATCCATACGATGCTTCAGCCAAGACGTCAGAAATATCGGAAGCAACATAAAGGCCGCAACAGAGGTATCGCCTACAAAGGCGGCTCTATTGCCTTCGGTACCTTCGGCCTTAAGGCGATGGAACATTCCCGCATTACCAGCCGCCAGATTGAAGCGGCCCGCGTAGCGCTTACCCGTAACATGAAGCGCGAAGGCAAGGTCTGGATCCGCATCTTCCCCGACAAACCCATTACGGCTAAGCCCGCAGAAGTGCGTATGGGTAAAGGTAAAGGCGCAGTAGATCACTACGTGTACGAGGTACAACCCGGTCGCATGCTCTTTGAAGTAGAGGGCGTCAGCCAGGAACTCGCCTACGAGTCGCTCCGCAAGGCCGCCCAAAAGCTGCCCATCATCTGCAAAATGGTAACTCGCCACGATTACGAAGGATAACACTGAAAAACCCACATACATCTGCTGAACGTTATGGCGAAGGAAAAATTAGAATTAGAAAAATTGGAAATTGGCGACTTGCATACGCAGATAAAAGCGCTCCAGGACGAGTACGCGCGCATGAAATTTGAGCATGCCTCGCGAGGCCTGGCTAATCCGATGGAGCTGCGCCATCTGCGTCGTAAAATAGCCCGCTATCACACTGAAGTGCGCCGACGCGAACTGGCGGCCATGTCTCCCAATGAGTTGGCCATGCGCACCAAATTAGTCGCCCGCCGTCGCCGTCAGCGTTAACACCATCTTTCTTATGACATCGCATCTCGTTTCTAACATGGAAGAAGGAACCGTTAGAAAGCTCCGCAAGCAAAAAATAGGCGTCGTCGTGTCCACTAAAATGGACAAGACCATATCGGTTCTGGTAGAACGCCGCCTGATGCACCCGCTCTACGGCAAGTTCGTGAAGCGTTCAAAGAAATTCCTGGCGCACGACGAAGAAAATACCTGCAACGTCGGAGACAAGGTACGCATCATGGAAACCCGCCCGCTCAGCAAGCGCAAGCGCTGGCGCTTAGTCGAAATCATTGAACGCGCAAAATAACCTTCGGCAAACAGCCCTCCTGCCTGTTCACCGATAAAAGATATATCAACCATGATCCAGCAAGAATCTCGTCTGAACGTAGCCGACAACTCCGGCGCTAAAGAGGTGCTGTGCATCCGCGTACTCGGAAGCACCGGGCAACGCTATGCCAGTGTAGGCGATAAAATCGTGGTAACCGTCAAAGACGCCACGCCCGGCGGCATCAAGAAAGGCACCGTCTCCAAAGCCGTCATCGTTCGTACGCGCAAGGAAGTGCGTCGCAAAGATGGCTCCTACATTCGCTTCGACGACAATGCCGTGGTGCTCCTCAACGCTGCCGACGAGCCGCGCGGTACCCGCATCTTCGGCCCGGTAGCCCGCGAATTACGCGATAAAGACTACGGCCGTATCATTTCGCTGGCGCCAGAAGTGCTCTAAACACCTACAACTGTTGAAGAAAGATGGCAACGAAATCAAATACCAAACGCCACAAGCCCAAACTCCACATCCGCACGGGCGATACCGTGATGGTCATTGCGGGCGATGATAAAGGCAAAACAGGCACGGTGCTCCAGGTCTTTCCCGACCAAATGCGCGCCATTGTCGAAGATGTCAATATCGTGTACAAGCACGTGAAAGCCACCGCTGAGCAAGAAGGCGGTATCCAGCAAATGCCGGCTCCGATACATGTGTCTAATTTGATGCTCCTTGATCCCAAAACGGGTGAGCCTACACGCATCGGTCGCCGCATGGAAAACGGCGTGCGGGTGCGCTATTCTAAAAAAACGGGTAATATCATCTAAAGATGGCATACGTAGTTCGTCTCAAAGAAAAATACCGCACCGAGGTGGTACCGGCGCTTATGCAGCAATTTGGCTACAAGAGCGTGATGCAAGCCCCTCGCTTAGTCAAAATATGCCTCAACCAGGGCGTAGGTGAAGCCACTGGCGACAAGAAGCTCATAGACAACGCTGTGGCTGAAATGACCATGATCGCCGGACAAAAGGCCGTTCCTACGCGCGCTCGCCGTTCGGTGTCGAACTTCAAACTGCGCGAAGGCATGCCCATCGGCGTGCGCGTTACACTGCGCGGCGATCGCATGTACGAATTCCTCGATCGCCTCATCCATGTGGCATTGCCCCGCGTGCGCGACTTCCGAGGCATTAACGACAAGTCCTTCGACGGACGCGGCAACTACAACATGGGCCTGTCTGAGCAAATCGTCTTCCCGGAGATTGACTTAGAAAAGGTATCGCGCGTCAGCGGCATGGACATTACGTTCGTTACCACAGCTAAAACCGACGCCGAAGCGCTGGCCTTACTCAAAGCCTTGGGCCTGCCTTTCAAAAAATAAACCTCCAGTCCATCTACCAATCCACCGTATCGCATTCATCATGGCAAAAAAATCCGTTATCGCTCGCGAACGCAAACGCGCCCGCCTTGTGGCTAAATACGCCGAGCTGCGCAAACGCCTCAAAGAAGCCGGCGACTACGAGGCGCTCGATAAACTGCCGCGCAATGCCAGCCCGGTGCGCCAGCACAACCGCTGCATGCTCACCGGCCGTCCGAAAGGCTACATGCGCCGCTTTGGCCTCTGCAGAGTCAAGTTCCGCGAGATGGCTTTGGAAGGAAAAATCCCGGGCGTCACCAAAGCCTCCTGGTAAGCCAGACCGGTAAATCGCCTTTATTGTACAACCACTTAACTATCGCAAGTATATGCACGTTACCGATCCGATAGCAGATTACCTCACCCGCATTCGCAACGCGCAAATGGCGGGGCATCGCATCGTGGAGATACCGGCATCCAGGGTGAAAAAGCGCATCACCGAAATCCTGTACGACCAGGGTTATATCCTCAAATATGCCTTTGAAGATACCCATCCTGAATACAAGCAGGGCGTGATTAAAATCGCCTTGAAATACGACCCCGTTACGAAAAAGCCCGTCATTCGCGAATTGGTGCGCGTCAGCCGCCCCGGCTTGCGCAAATTCGCTGGCGTCTCAGAAATCCCGCGCATTATCAACGGCCTGGGCATCATGATCCTCTCCACCTCGAAAGGCGTGATGACCGACAAGCAAGCACGCGAACACAACGTAGGCGGAGAAATGCTCTGCTATGTGTGCTGATAAAACGATATTTCTTCAACCTAACCATCACACGCCATGTCCCGGATTGGTAAATTACCGATACCCTTGCCTCCCAAAGTGGAGGTAAACATCGCCTCCGATAATACGATCACGGTCAAAGGGCCTAAAGGCTCCCTGACGCGCAAGGTTGACCCCGATATTCAGGTCAAGGTAGAAGGCGGCCAGATAGTCGTTACCCGCCCAACCGATCAGAAGCGCCACCGTTCACTCCACGGCCTGTACCGCGCCCTTATCAACAACATGGTCAAAGGCGTGAGTGAAGGCTTCCAAAAAGAGATGCACATCGTCGGCGTGGGTTTTCGCGTAGAAAACCAGGGCAACTTAGTTACCTTTTCCCTTGGCTATTCACACCCCGTTGTCTTTGCCATTCCCTCCGAAATCAAGGTAACGACGGCCATGGAAAAGGGCGCTCCGCCCACTATTCGCTTGGAGTGCCACGACAATGAGCTGCTCGGTCAGGTATGCGCTAAAATACGCTCCTTCCGCAAGCCGGAGCCTTACAAGGGCAAGGGTATCATGTTCAAAGGCGAAGTAATCCGCCGCAAAGCTGGTAAGACCGCTGGCGGTAAAAAATAACGCAGCATAGGCTTAAACCTTCCCGGTCGGCAATCGGGATAAATGATAAGATATAAGCAATGAAACGCACACGACAAGAAAATAGAAAGCGTATTCACCTGCGCATCCGTAAGAAGATCGCAGGCTCTCCAGAGCGCCCGCGCCTGAGCGTATACCGCTCTAACAAGGAAATTTATTGCCAAGTCATTGACGACACGCGTGGGCATACGCTGGCAGCGGCCTCTTCGCGTGAGTTAAATGGAGTCAGTGGCACCAAAACCGAGAAAGCACATCAGGTGGGTAAACTCATTGCCGAAAAAGCCAAAGCTTGCGGCATCGAAGCCGTGGTTTTCGATCGCGGAGGCTATCTGTATCACGGACGTGTTAAAGCCCTGGCAGAGGGCGCACGCGAAGGAGGCCTTCAATTTTAACCTTTCTTATCAGGCACAACATTCAACGCGATAGCTCAAAAATGGCGAAGCAAGAAATAGAAAAAGTAAAAGTTTCCGAGGTCTCCGAACTGAAGGAAAAGCTGGTAGCCCTCAACCGCGTGGCTAAAGTAACTAAAGGCGGTCGCACCTTTAGTTTCTCCGCCGTAGTGGTGCTGGGTGATGGCCAGGGCACCGTTGGGCACGGTCTGGGTAAAGCCCGTGAAGTGCAAGAGGCCATCGGCAAGGCCATAAAGGACGCAGAAAAGAACCTCATCCGCGTCCCTATTATCAACGGTACCATCCCGCACGAGGCACATGGCAAGTACGGCGCCGGTCGCGTGTTTATCAAGCCTGCTGCTCACGGTACGGGGGTTATCGCTGGTGGTGCCATGCGCGCTGTGTTGGAAATGGCCGGCGTGCAAGACGTATTAGCCAAAGCCATCGGCTCCTCTAACCCGCATAATGTGGTCAAAGCTACTATAGACGCTCTGCAAAGCTTGCGCAGCCCGGCCGAAGTAGCCCGCCAGCGCGGTATCTCTTTGGAAAAACTGTTCAACGGCTAAAACCATGAGCAAACTGAAAATCACCTTAGTGAAAAGCCCGATTGACCGCTCTAAGCGTCAAAAAGCTACCTTAGAGGCTCTGGGCTTTCGCAAAGTTCATCAAACGGTCGAACACGAAGACACGCCGCAAATTCGCGGTATGCTTCGCAAAGTAGAGCACTTAGTGCAGGTACAGTCCAACTAATCCGTAAATCTTCTTCGAGCAAAGAGCAATGGAACTCGGAAATCTACGCCCGGCTCCCGGGTCAGTCAAAACGCGCAAGCGAATCGGTCGCGGCCCAGGCTCGGGTCTGGGTGGCACTTCCACGCGCGGCCATAAAGGCGATAAATCACGCAGTGGTGCCCGCCTGAAGCGCAACTTTGAAGGCGGGCAGACGCCCATGCAGCGCCGTTTGCCCAAGCGCGGTTTTAAGAACATCAACCGCGTGGACTACGTTGCCCTCAACCTCGATCGCCTGCAGCAATTGGCAGAGCAAACCGGCCAAACCACCTTCGACGTGCCGACGCTGGTTGCCTTGGGCGTTGCGCGCAACAGTGATAAAATAAAGGTGTTGGGCCGTGGTTCGCTGTCAGTCAAAGTGGACGTTACTGTCCACGCTATTTCGGCTACAGCCAAGAGTGCTATCGAAGCGCTTGGTGGCACCGTTCAAATCGTCTAAACTCAGGTCTGGCGCATGAAACTTTTCACCGTTATCAAGAATATCTGGAGCATCCAGGAACTGCGCGAGCGGATATTGTTCACGCTTTTGCTGATACTGGTTTATCGCGTCGGTACCTTCATCGTTTTGCCGGGCGTAGTGCCTGCTGCATTAGAGCGCGCCGCTTCCAACCGCAGCGCCAATGATCTGTTAGGACTCATCAACGTCTTTACGGGCGGTGCCTTCGACAACGCGGCCATTTTCGCCCTTGGCGTCATGCCTTACATCACAGCGTCTATCATTGTACAGCTGCTGGGTTTCGCTATTCCTTACTTCCAGCGACTCCAGACGCGCGAAGGTGAAAGCGGTCGCAAGCGCCTCAATCAGATTACTCGCGTCCTGACGGTAGCCATCACTCTGGTGCAGGGCGGGGGGTATCTGCAGCTGGTTTCGAGCATTCCAGGGGCTATATCGCCCGATGTGCCGCAGGGTCTGTTCTGGTTCTCCAATATCATTATCCTGACCGCTGGCACCATTTTCTGCATGTGGCTGGGTGAGCGTATCACCGATAAGGGCATTGGCAACGGCATTTCGCTTATCATCATGGTGGGCATTATCGCTCGACTCCCGCAGGCGTTTGTCTTTGAATTCCAAAAGTTGTTTGGCGACAACCAGCTGCTCCTGTTCTTCGTCGAGCTGGCTTTCTTCTTCGCCATTGTCATGCTGACGATACTTGTTATTCAGGGCGTTCGCCGCATACCCATCCAGTTTGCCAAGCGCATGGTCGGTCGCACAGGTGGTGGTCTGCCGCAAGCCAGTGCGCGCGACTATCTGCCGCTGAAAGTCAACTCTGCTGGCGTGATGCCCATCATTTTCGCTCAGGCGCTCATGTTCCTTCCGGCTACAGCCCTTCAGTACTTTGCGGGTGCCGACGCACAAAACATGGGCCTGCGCACCTTTAACGACATCTACTCCTTTGGCTACAATGCGGTGTTTTTCATCCTTATCGTCGTATTCACGTACGTTTATACGGCGCTGATGATCAACCCGACCAACTATGCCGAATACCTCAAGCGCAATAACGGCTTCATTCCTGGTGTAAAACCTGGCGAAGCAACAGCAGCCTATATTGACACCATCATGACGCGCATCACTCTGCCGGGTGCTATCTTCCTCGGTGCTATTGGCATCCTCCCTTCGATAGCTGCTTCGCTGGGCGTCAACCAGCAATTCGCCCTCTTCTTCGGAGGTACCACGCTGCTCATCATGATTGGCGTCGCTTTGGATACGCTCCAGGTAGTGGAAAGCTATCTGCTCACGAAAAAGTACGATGGCCTGATTAAGTCGGGCCGCATCCAGGGTCGGGCAACGCAGGGACTTCAAATCGGTCAACCGCAATAATTCGCTCCCGACCTCATGGGCTTATTCGGCAGTGCAGCAAAAGGCAAAAAAATCTTCTACAAAACCGATGAGGAAGTGGAACTCATGCGTGCCGCTAACCTTATCGTATCCAAAACCTTAGCGTACGTAGCCACCCTGCTCAAGCCCGGCGTAACCGGAAAAGCCTTAGACCAAGCCGCCGAAACCTTTATCCGAGACCTCGGCGGGCGTCCCGCGTTCAAAGGCTATAATGGCTTTCCCGCCTCGCTGTGCATTTCCCACAACGACATCGTTGTGCACGGCATTCCAAGCAATCGCGAGTTTCAAGAGGACGACATCGTATCGGTGGACTGCGGGGTAGAGTGGCAGGGCTATTACGGAGATGCTGCCTTCACCTTTGCCTTAGGCGCTGTCAGCGAGCCTGTTATGCAGCTGCTTGAGGTTACCTATGCAGCCCTGTATCGGGGCATCGAGCAAGCCGTCGTGGGCAAACGCATCGGCGACATCTCCTTCGCAATTCAGTACTACTGCGAGCGTGAGCATCCCTATTCTGTTGTGCGTGAATTGGTCGGCCACGGTATCGGTCGCGCGCTGCATGAAGAACCGGAAATGCCCAATTACGGCAAGCGCGGCCAAGGATTGCTGCTGCAAAACGGCCTCACCTTAGCCATCGAACCTATGGTTAATATGGGGCGTCGCGAAGTCTATCAGGACGAAGACGGGTGGACCATCCATACCCAGGACGGAAAGCCCAGCGCCCACTACGAACACTCCGTTGTTGTGCGCAAAGGGAAGGCTGATATCCTTTCTACGCACGAGTTCATCCACGAGGCAATAAAAAATAATCCGCACCTGAAAACAATTTCACCAAAAAGTGCGACCTTTGCAGCCCAAAAAAATTGACGTCGGAGTATGCCTAAAGATGATTTGATACGCCAGGATGGAGTGGTTACGGAAGCACTTGCAAATGCTTCTTTCCGCGTGCGTTTGGAAAATGACCACGTCATTTTGGCGACCATTTCGGGCAAAATGCGCATGCACTACATCCGCATCCTACCCGGCGACAAGGTTTCGGTCGAAATGTCGCCCTATGACCTGACTCGCGGCCGCATCGTTTACCGCTACAAGTAATTCGCCATCCAACAGTTACCTGAATAAGAAGGAGTTGTCATGAAAGTCAAGCCGTCCGTTAAAAAGCGCTCCGCCGACTGCAAAATCGTGCGTCGGAAAGGCCGCATTTATGTCATTAATAAAAAGAACCCAAAGTTCAAACAGCGCCAGGGGTAAGCAACCCTGAAAAAGGCGTATTGGCAGGCTTTTAAAATCATACACCAACCATTCACGCAAAAAAATAACACGCATGGCACGTATTGCTGGTGTGGATTTGCCACGAAATAAACGAGGACTCATCGGATTGACCTACATCTATGGCATAGGTCGTTCGACGGCTCAAGCCATCCTGGAAAAGGCCGGCATTGACATCAATACCAAAGTCGAGCAGTGGACCGACGAGAACATCAAGGCCATTTCGCGCATCATCGGCGATGAATACAAGACGGAAGGCCAGTTGCGCGCCGAGGTTCAGATGAACATCAAGCGCTTGATGGACATCGGCTGCTACCGCGGTCTGCGTCATCGCAAAGGTTTACCTGTGCGTGGTCAGCGTACCCGCACGAACGCCCGCACGCGCAAAGGCAAGCGTAAAACGGTGGCTAACAAGAAAAAGGCAACGAAGTAATACCCAAATGAGCTGGGCTGTTGCAGCAAAAATCTGCTTGAAAGCCCTGTCTTAATTATCCATACTACGTCTCTTCCAATGGCAAAAGGTGCATCTAAAAAAGTCGTAAAGCGCAAGGTGAAAGTTACGCCGGAGGGCATGGCTTACATCCAGTCGAGCTTTAACAACATCATAGTAACCATCACGAACAAGCACGGCGATGTGATATCCTGGTCGTCAGCGGGCAAGTCAGGGTTTCGTGGTTCTAAAAAGAACACGCCCTACGCCGCTCAGGTGTCGGCCACGGATGCTGCCAAGACGGCTTTCGATGCCGGCGTGCGCACTGTCGAGATTTATGTGAAAGGCCCGGGTTCCGGTCGTGAGGCTGCTATCCGCGCTATTGACCAAGCAGGGCTGAAAGTATCGGTCATTCGCGATGTAACGCCGCTACCGCACAACGGCTGCCGCCCACCCAAACGCCGCCGCGTGTAAACACCACCTCCTATCATTCGCAAACTCACTGCCGTTAAGACAACTTAGCAATGGCTCGTTATACTGGACCTGTTACCAAAAAAGCTCGCGCATTTGGCGACCCCATATTCGGATACGATAAAAGCTTTGAGCGCCGCAAGTATCCGCCCGGCCAACACGGCCTCAGCAAGCGCCGTAAAGCACGCTCCGACTACGCCCTTCAGCTGGCTGAAAAGCAGAAAGCAAAATACACCTATGGCATTCTGGAGCGCCAGTTCCGCCGCATCTTCCACAATGCTACCCGCCGCCACGGTGTAACGGGCGAAGTGTTACTCCAACTGTTGGAAGCGCGCTTAGACAACACCGTTTTCCGCTTGGGTATCGCTCCGACGCGCCGCGGTGCTCGTCAATTGGTTAGCCATCGCCACATTACGGTCAATGGCCACGTGGTCAACGTCCCGTCGTACACGCTGAAGCCTGGCGATGTGGTGGCCGTTCGCTCGCGCTCCAAAGGTCTGGACGTTATTACGACTCATGCAGGTGCCAAGACAAGTGATGTGCGCCGCTACCCGTGGCTCGAGTGGAACCCGGACAAAATGGAAGGTATCTTCTTGACCTTCCCACAACGCGACCAGATACCGGAGAAAATCAACGAGCAACTCATCGTTGAACTTTACTCCAAGTAATCCGGCACCTATTTCGGGTTGCCGGCTGAACGGTAAGGCTACCGCTGGCTCTGCATCAATCACTATTTCAGCCTCTCACTCTCTGCGTCAATATGAATATCCTTTCTTTTCAGAAACCCGATAAAATCCTCTTGCAAAAATCCACTGAATTCGAGGGCACCTTCGAGTTCAAGCCCTTAGAGCCGGGTTTCGGACAAACCATTGGCAATTCGCTGCGGCGTGTCCTGTTGTCCTCGCTCGAAGGCTATGCCATCAGCGCCGTGCGCATCGGTGGCGTTGACCATGAATTCTCGACCATCAAAGGCGTGGTAGAAGATGTAGTAGATATCGTGCTGAACCTCAAGCAAGTGCGTATCACGCCCATTGCTCCTGATGAAAAATTTCAGTCCGAAAAAATCTACCTGACCATCAGCGGCCGCGAAGAATTCCGCGCCGGGCATATCGAGGAATTCAACAACGTCTTCCGTGTGCTCAACCCCGACCAGCTCATCTGCCGCATGGAGCCTTCCGTAACCTTAGAGATGGAACTTACCATCACCAAAGGCCGTGGATATCAACCGGCAGAAGATGTGTCGCCCAAAGATGCCATTATTGGTGTCATTCCGATTGACGCTATCTACACGCCCATTAAGAACGTCGCCTATCGCGTCGAGAACACCCGCGTGGGCCAGCGTACAGACTACGAGAAACTGACCATCGAAATCAAAACGGACGGCGCCATACACCCGGAAGTCGCCCTCCGCGAGGCTAGTCGTATCCTGATCCAGCACCTGATGATTATCACCGACGATAACATCACTTTCGATACTCCCGTGCAAGACAAAGCCCCTGACGTGGACGAGCACGTGTTGCAAATGCGCCGCCTGCTCAAAACCTCGCTGGAAGACCTCGACCTCAGCGTACGCGCCTATAACTGCTTGAAGGCTGCCAAAATCAACACCTTAGCCGACTTGGTACGCTACGACACACAGGAACTGCTGAAATTCAGAAACTTCGGTAAAAAATCACTCGTCGAAATCGAAGAGCTCCTTCAGGAAAAAGGCCTGACGTTCGGTATGGACTTGACCAAGTATCGCTTAGACGAAGCCACGGAATAATTTACCACATACATAAACAAGCGTAGTAACCGTAGAGCGGAAATCGTTCCTGCCCCGGTGCTACCACGCACAAAAGGTACCTCTCACCACTATGCGTCACGGAGATAAAGTCAACAACCTCGGCCGCACTGCCGAACACCGCCGCGCTCTGCTGTCTAATCTGGCTAACGCCCTTATCGAACACAAGCGCATTGTAACTACGTTGGCTAAAGCCAAAGCCCTGCGCCGCTACATCGAGCCCCTCGTAACGCGAGCGAAAGAAGACACGACCCACAACCGCCGTGTCGTCTTCAGTCATCTGCAAAATAAAAATGCCGTAAAGGAACTTTTCGGCAACATCATCCCTGAAGTGGGCGAGCGCCCTGGCGGCTACGTGCGCGTCATCCGCTTAGGCTTCCGCCGCGGTGATGGCGCCGAAACGGCTCTCATCGAGTTTGTAGACTTCAACAAAGATTACAACATTAACGAGGGTAAGGAGAAGAAGAAGGCAAAGAAAACCCGCCGCGGTGGCCGTAAAGGCCGCTCGGCTGAAGCCGCTGCGCCCGCAGTTGAGGAACAGCCCGTTGAAGCCGCGTCCGCAGAGGCTGAGGTTGCTGCCGAACCTGCTGAACAAAAAGAAGAAGCATAGCCCTTTAGGCTTTCGGAAGACCCTGAAAGCATGCACGAAACACTCGAGCTATTTCCCTGCGGAGGTAGCTCGAAGTTTTTTGGGCGTCCAAGCGGGGGTATTCCCATTGTCGTTGCATTGCGTATTGTTTGACTGCCCGCCCCGGCGCTACCTTTGCCCAAAAATTAGGAGGAGTGGCAGAGTGGTTGATTGCACTGGTCTTGAAAACCGGCGTACTCGAAAGGGTACCGGGGGTTCGAATCCCTCCTCCTCCGCTCTGAAATGGCTTTTAGCGTGCTTGCCCGCTGAAGGCCTTTTTTCTTGCTCATGATGGATGCCCGAACTTCTGCCTATTCCCTTCGCTGCCAGGACCGCTTACTCGACCTGTCGCGCCCAGTAGTTATGGGTATATTAAATGCTACACCGGACTCCTTCTACGCCGGCAGCCGGGTGCGTTCGGTAGATGCAGCGCTCCAGCAGGCCGAGCAAATGCTCAACGAGGGCGCTGCTATCCTGGATATTGGCGGTGCTTCTACACGACCCGGTGCCGAGGAAGTGCCGGCAGAAGAGGAGAGGCAACGTGTACTACCGGTCATCGAAGCCATACAGCGGTATTTCCCAGAAGCCATTATTTCGGTGGACACCTGGCGTGCTGCGGTAGCGCGCGAGGCTCTCCAGGCAGGCGCGTCCATCGTGAATGACGTTTCCGCCGGCCGCTGGGACGAAGCCCTGCTGCCAGTAGTGGCACAGTACCGCTGCTCGTACATCCTGATGCACGCGCAAGGGAAGCCTCAAACCATGCAGGTGGCCCCTCTTTATTCGGAAGTGGTGCAGGAGGTGCTGGACTTTTTCATTCAAAAGATAGAGCACCTGCGGACGTTGGGCATTTACGATATCGCCATAGACCCAGGCTTTGGTTTTGGCAAAACGCTAGAGCACAACTACGCGCTGTTGCGGCATTTGGCCACGCTTGAGGCTGTGCTCCAACTGCCCATACTGGTTGGCGTGTCGCGCAAGTCCATGGTCTGCCGTCTGCTGGGCGTCAAACCCGAAGCTGCCCTGAACGGCACAACGGCGCTGCACGTGCTGGCCCTGTTGCAAGGCGCCCGCATCTTGCGCGTTCATGATGTGCGCGAGGCCATAGAAGCCATCCGGATCGTGGAGGCTTACCAGGCCACAGGCCGTATAGCAGCGCCGTAATCGCCGGACATCTTTTCGAGAGCGCTTGTGTGAATATCGCCCCTGACTACCTTTGTCGCTGACAGCCCGACGAAGGTGTGGGCCCTTTGAACGTCAACCAACACACAACCGCTCTGTATGCGTCGCCACCCCGCCGCTTTGCCGTACCTGTTTTTTACCGAAATGTGGGAACGCTTCGGCTACTACCTCATGATCGGCATCTTCTTCCTCTACATGACCGACACCCAGACGGGCGGGCTGGGCTTTGAACGCGAAGTGGCTTCCGATATTTATGGCACCTTCATTGCGCTGGTCTATGTAACTCCCTTTATCGGCGGCCTGTTGGCCGACAGGGTGCTGGGCTATCGGCGCAGCATCGTGCTGGGAGGTACGCTCATGGGCATCGGTTATCTGCTATTGGCCATTCCCAACAGCATGACGGCCTTCTACACCTCGCTGTTGGTCATGATCCTGGGTAACGGCTTTTTCAAGCCCAATATCTCGACGCTGCTGGGTAACCTGTACAACGAACCGCAGTACCGCGCGCTCAAGGACGACGGCTACAACATCTTTTACATGGGCATCAACATCGGCGCTTTGGTGTGCAACTTCGTGGCCGCCTACCTGCGCAACACCTATGGCTGGGGCTACGCCTTTGCGGCAGCAGGTGTAGGTATGTTTATCGGCGTCTTTATCTTCCTGGCCGGTACGCGCACGATGAGCCATGCCGACATGAAGCGCGAAGCCAATCCGGCAGAGGCCAGTGTGCTGACGCTGCTCTCTTCCGTGTTGCTGCCGGCATTGCTGACGGGCTTTCTGGCCTGGCACATCCCGGGCAATGTGCTCGGCTCTGACTCGACCGATGCCTTCATCTTCGGCTCGCTGCCGGTGGTGGCGTTCTTTCTGTGGATTTTGCGCAAAGCGGCCCCAGAGGAAAAGCCGCGCATTCAGGCGCTGCTGTCCATCTATGCGGTGGTCATCGTCTTTTGGGCCGTTTTCAAACAAAACGGCACAGCCCTGACGACTTGGGCCGAATACTACACCGACCGCTCCATGCCAGCCTGGATGGAACGACCGGCGCGTTGGCTGGGTATGGTGCAAGAGGTGAAGCACGAAGTTGGCGTGTTTCCGGTGTACGACGAGCAGTTCCGCACCCGCAAAGACCCTGAGACGAGGCAGGTGGTAAAGGCCGAAGGCATCCACCCTTATTTCCTCAACGTACCGGAGCACGAGCGCCCACCCCTGGGCGAGTCGGTATCGTTGGTGTCCACCGAGATTTTCCAGTCCGTCAATCCCTTCTTCGTTATCATTCTAACGCCGGTAGTGGTCTGGTTTTTTGGCTGGCTGCGGCGGCGGCGGCGCGAACCCACCACCCCGGCCAAAATCGGCTGGGGGCTGGTCATTTCGGCGCTCTCGACACTCGTTACAGTGGCGGCGGTATATGCCTGCCACAACGGCGCTGTGAAGGCCTCATCGTGGTGGCTCATTGGTACCTACGCAGTCATCACCGTAGGCGAGCTCTGCCTCAGCCCCATGGGCCTTTCGATGGTGTCGAAGATGGCCCCAGCGCGCATTGCCGGCCTGATGATGGGCGGCTGGCAACTGGCAACTTCTATGGGCAACAAACTGAGCGGTGTGCTGGCCACACTGTGGGACCGCTACGACCACAAAGCCGACTTTTTTTGGGTTAACTTTGCTTTGCTATCTTTGGCTGCCGTAGCCTTGTTTGCTATGTTGCGCTGGCTCAATCGCCTGTTCCGTGAACAAGGGCTTTCTTAACAACCCGCTGGTGGGTCGCATAGGAGGAAAAGAACCGTTTCAATCATCGTTTTACCATAAAAATTGCACCGTTATGGCAACGAAACAGCGTATTTCTAAGCAGCGCCAGAATACCAAAGAGCAGGACGAAATGCGCAAATTTTTACTGATTGTAGTCGGCGCTACCCTTGCGCTGATGGTGTTGATGTACTTCATCTTCCGTTGACGCCAATACAAAGGCTTCATCAGGAGCGCGCTACGGCAGCACTGGATTGGGTTTTTCGGAGCAGCGAGGCGTGCGGCGGCCACGGCTCATCCCACAGCTATTCGCTCCTGTGGGGTTGGGCAAAGCCTTATCCGGAGACCACGGGTTACCTGATACCCACGCTGCTCACTTGGGGCAATACTTTAAACAGCGAGCGCTGCTATCACCTGGCACGGCAATATGGGCACTGGTTAGTGGCGCTTCAGCAGCCCGAAGGCGGCTGGGCGGGTGGCGTAGTAGGCGGTCGGCACCCGAGCGTTTTCAATACGGCCATGATTGCCGATGGACTATCGGCACTGGCTGAGCAAATGCCCGACGAAGAGCATGCTGCTGCTGAGAGTGCGCGTCGAGGGCTGGCCTGGCTGCTTTCCGCCATGGACGCTGACGGCATATGGCGAAAGGGCCTGTATGTGCCGGGGTTTGTGCCGGCTTACCACGCCTATGCGGTGGCCGCTGCGTTGCGCGTTGCCCACAGAATGGGCCTGGCGAAGGCACACGAACCGTTTCATTGCGCATTGGGCTATTATGCCAATTGCCTCAGAAGCGATGAGATGCCTATTAACGCGGGCTTGAAGCCTGGTCCCTGGGCCTTTACACACACATTAGCCTACACTCTGCAAGGGCTTTGGGAACTGGCCCTGTATTTTCAGGAAAAAGACATCCAGCAGCGGCTCCTCCTCGCCTGCCAGGGATGGCTGGCTGCTTTGGAAAAGTACGGCCGCATTGCCGGGCGCTATTGCAAAAGGTGGAAAGGCGACTATTCGTTCACCAGCCCAGTAGGTAATGCGCAACTGAGCATTCTGTTCCGAGCGATAAGTAAACACACGGGCGACATCGCGTTCGTCCGGTGGGCTGACTATGCCTTAGAGGCAGCCCTGCAACATCAGGATATGAGCAGCCGTCCTGACATGCGCGGTGCGATACCGGGCTCTGTGCCCCGCTGTGGGCCTTATCTGCGCTGGCGCTATCCGAACTGGGGCGCCAAGTTCCTGCTCGATGCCCTCCACGCCGCATGCAGCATACCCGACAGGGTAGGGTAGAGGCGGAGAAGTAGTACCCACAACAGCGCTGCTTTTTTTATTCCTCTCAGTGCATTCGGTCGCCGCGGGTGGGCAGGTTTTCCATCACTTTGGCTTCGTATTGAAGGTATTCCTGCCAGCGTTGCCAGGTTTTTTCCCAGCCGAAGTAGCGCTCGGCCAGATCGAGAAAAAGCCGATAGTGGCCTGCTTCGGCCACCATAAACTTGTGGTACCACTCGCGCAGGGCCTCATCGGCGCAGTGGAGCGACAACAGGCGGAAACGCTCGCAACTGCGGGCTTCGATGAGCGCACAGGTCAGCAGGCGCTCCAGCAGGGCCTCGTTGCGACTGACGCCTTTTTTCTGGAACTGGAGCAGAGCGTTCACGTACTCATCTTTGCGCTGGCGACCCAGTGGCAAGTTGCGCTTTTTCAATTCGGCCAGCACCATGCGGAAATGCCCCCATTCTTCGGTAACGATGGGCGCCAGGGCCTCGACCATCTCCGTGCGCTCGGGGAAAGCCTGGATGAGTGAGATGCACGACGTGGCGGCTTTTTGCTCGCAATAGGCGTGGTCGGTCAGGATTTCGCCCAGATCCATTTCCGCCAGGTTGACCCAGCGCGGATCGGTGGGAAGTTTCAAGCCTAAGGTGGTGTTCATGTGTATGGGTGTATTTGTCTGAAAATGAGCCAGCGGAGTTCGCGACAGCAGAAAGTATGAAAGAAAGCCCGCGCAAACTACGCTAAAATGGATGGCGGCAAAGTTCGGGCGAAAAGGCATCTTTGCGTAGCCCGGCTGTTCGGCAAACGCACTACCCAACGACACCTTTTGCTCGCACATGAACCACGTCGCCCATTGTCTGCTGTCGTACCCGGATGAGGAATTGCTTATCGGCAATTTCATCGGCGACTTCGTCAAAGGCAGCGCCTGGAAGGCATACCCCGAACGTATTCAAAAGGGCATCCTGCTGCATCGCTTCATTGATGCTTACACGGAGGAGCATCCTGCTTTGCGCGCCAGTGTGCAGCGCATACGGCCCTTCGCCGGACGCTTTGCCGCACCAGTGGCAGATATCCTCTACGATCATTTGCTGAGTATCCTCTGGCAAACAGAAAACATAATGCCCGACTTCGAGCATTTTGCCCGCTGGACGTATGCCAGCCTCGATGCCCAAAAGGCTTTCATGCCCGAGCATCTTCAACAGCGCTGGCCCGACATGCTGGCAGGGCGGTTTCTGCACCTGTACCGAAGCCGAACCGGCATTGCCTGGACGCTGGAGCGATTTGCCCGGCGCCTTCCGTTGACCTTCGACTGGCAGGGGTTGCTAAGCGATTGGTCGGAAAACGAAGCCTGTTTTGTCGCCGATTTCAGGGCATTTTTCCCTGATTTGCAGCAGAGCGTAGCAAAATGGCGCCGGGAAAATATTGCTTCATAGAAATTGGTGCCGCTGATGTGTCAAAATGGCAAATACTAAACATTAAAATACAAAGCCTTACCAACAATCAAGCATATGCGAAGCCTTTTCTTACTCGTCTTTTGGGGGATTGGACGAATGTTGCTACTGGCCCAAACACCTTACTTCCAACAGGAAGTCAACTATCAGATCCGCGTTGCTCTCGATGATACAAATCACACCCTCCGGGGGCACGTGCGCATAGAGTACGTCAACCACGCTCCCGCTGCACTGACGGAAATCTGGGTGCACCTGTGGCCCAACGCCTATCAGAACCGCCGCACGGCATTCGGCCGGCAGCAACTGCGCTTGGGAAAGATGAAGTTTTACTTTGACCCCGACAGTTCGCTGGGCCACATCGGCCAGCTGGATTTTCGCATAAATGGCCAGCCCGCCTCCTGGCAATACCATTCCGAACACACTGACATTGCCCGCATTGCGCTGGCTGAGCCACTGCTCCCTGAGGGGCGAGTCATAATTGAGACGCCGTTTCTGGTGAAGATACCTGTTACTTTCTCCCGTATGGGGCACCGCAGACAGTCGTACCAGATAACGCAGTGGTATCCGAAGCCGGCCGTCTATGACGCGCGCGGCTGGCATCCCATGCCCTATCTGGACATGGGTGAGTTTTACTCGGAATTCGGCTCGTTTGAAGTGGAAATCACCCTGCCCGAAAATTACGTCGTCGGCGCTACGGGCGTGCTCCAGTCGCCCGAAGAGCGCGCATTTTTACTGCGTAAGATGGCGGAGACACAGGCCGAGCTGACGCATCTGGAAACAGTGGGCGATAAGCCTGACCAGAAACCTGCCAGAGAAAAGGACACATTTCCGCCCTCTTCGCCAGTGCTGAAAACTATTCGCTACCGGGCCGAACGGGTACACGATTTCGCCTGGTTTGCCGATAAGCGCTTCCGCGTTTTGCGCGACACAGTCCGACTAAAATCGGGGCAGGAGATAGAATGCTGGGCTATGTTCCCACCCTCGGAAAGCCAGCTTTGGCGACAGGCCGCCTTTTATGTGCGTCGGGCGGTAGAGTTCTATTCTGAACAAGTGGGCGACTACCCGTGGCCACAGGCCACGGCTGTACAAAGCGCACTGAGTGCTGGCGGCGGCATGGAATACCCAATGATTACCGTCATTGGTGAAGTGGGGGATGAAAAGTCTCTGGATGAGGTCATCGCACACGAGGTCGGCCACAACTGGTTCTACGGCATTCTGGCTTCGAATGAACGCGACTATCCGTGGATGGACGAGGGCCTCAACTCTTACTACGAACAGCGCTACATGCAACAGTACTACGGCGAAAGCGATTCTTCATCAAAAACGGCTGTCCGCCCGCTTGATCCTCGATCTTTTGGTTCATTGCCTGTCCTACTCCTGACTACTCTGGCGCGCCTGGGCGACCAGCAGACCCCTTCCTCGCCGGTAGATGCGTTCTCCAACATAGGTTACTATGCCAATGCTTACTCAAAGCCGACCTACTATCTGAACTGGTTAGAAAAATCTGTAGGTCGCCCGCTCTTCGACCGCGCCATGCAACATTACTACCAACAGTGGAAATTTCGGCACCCCTATCCGGAAGACTTGCGCGCTGCGTGGAAAGAGGTTGGGCTGGAGGCCGATTGGTTTTTTAAAGCGATGGAAAGCGCAAAGGTGTTTGACCTGGCCTTGCGACGCGTGCGGCGTCTACCCGACGGCAGCTGGGAGATTTGGGTAAAAAACGGCGGCGCCCAACGAGGCCCATTCAGCATTTCGGCGCTTCAGGGGGATAGGGTAGTGCGTACGCAGTGGTATCCGGCTACACAGCACGCCCTGGCGAAGGTAACTTTCCCCAGCGTAGAGGCAGATGTATTCGAGGTGGACCACGAACGCACCACACTGGATGCCTTTCGGGGGAACAACCAGCGGCGTGCGAGTGGTCTTTTCCCCGGCCTTCAACCGCTCCTTGTCCGTCCGGTCGTACCGTTCGAGGTGGCTGACCGCACCGCCTTTGGCGTGTTGCCGTGGCTGGCCTGGAACCAATACGACAAGACCATGGTAGGGCTGGCCGTGTACAGCCCTCTTCTGCCGCCGCAGCGCTTTCGGTACTATCTGCTGCCAGGCATCGGGACCGCTTCAGGCAATGTTGTGGGGCTGGCCGACGTGCAGTACCGCTTTCTGCCGGGTGGGTTAGTGCCGCACGCCACGCTGGGCCTCAACGTCCGTTCGGCCACGTATGCGCATCGCTTGGGTGAGGGTAGCTATCGAATGCAATACTGGCGCTGGTCGCCGGCGTTGCGGCTCGACTTGCGCAGCGCTTCGCCCGCCTTTGTCCATGGGCTGGATGTGCGGGCCATTTTCCTGCAAAAACAAGAACCGGTCTTCAGCGAGCAGGGCGCTTTCACCGGCAAACTCGACCCCACGGCCCAGATTTATGAAGTGCGTTACGAGGCGCAAAACTTCGCCAAACCCAACCCGTACCGGGCTTCGGTCGCCTTAGAAGGGCAGCGCTATTGGGTGCAGGGTGCGCGAGCCAGCTACCTGCGCGCTTCGGCAGCATGGGAGCAGGAGTTTTTTTACAAGCCTAAAAAGCGCCTCTACGCCCGCTTCTTTGCTGGCTACTTCCTGCACAATACGCAGCGCCGGCGCGGCAGCGTGGCCACCAACAGCCTGACGAACGACGTGGCGCGTGCCTCCTTTGCTCTCAACCCGCAGGGTTTCAACGACTACCGTTTCGATGAGGTCTTCCTGGGCCGCACCGATACGCGCGGTTTTCTGGCGCGCCAGGTCAGCCAGACGGAAGGCGGCTTCAAAAACGCCTTCGGCCCAGCCTATGCACAGGTCTTTGGCAACTCCAATGACTTCATCGCAGCGCTCAACCTGCGCGCCGACCTGCCTGTGTCCGTGCCGTTCAAACCCTATTTCGACATTGGCTACTTCCACGACGCCACCCCGCTGGGAGCCTCGCGCCCCCTGAACGAACAACTCGTTTGGAGCGGCGGCCTGATGCTGGAAATCCTGGGCGGACGCTTCGAGGTGTATTTCCCACTTATCCACAGCACAGCCCTGCGCCAATTGTACGCCAGCGCCACCGACAACTACGGGCAACGCATCACCTGGAGTGTGCGCTTCGCACCCATTCGCGCGCGCGACCGGGAGCAGATTCTTCAAGGGCTAAACTAAGGCAAAAGACAGCCGGGGATATGGCTCTTTTTCCGATGACTTCATGAGAGGCACACAGCACCTCCGCGGATGCTCATCGGCTTTACCCTCATCGTTCGGCCTCATCGTTCCAGCGGAAGCGCGCCTGCAGTTTCCATTCGCTGAAGCGTCCTGTGGCACCCGAAGGGCTGCTGGGCACGCGCTGGATGGTTTGTTCGTAGCGGGCTTCTAAGCGCAGCCAGGGAGCGGCCCGCCATTGCAGGTTGACGAAGTAGCGCGAGCCGCGTCCGGCAAAGCCGGGAATACTGACGGCGGCAAAGAGGTCATTTTCAAAGGCGTAGATGCGGGCGTCGTAATCCTGCGTGTCGAAGATGACGAAGCGCCCCAGACCTGAGAAGCGCGACTGGAGCGGCCGCACGACCACCTCCTGATACGCCAGGAAGCCGCGCGTGGGTGGGTTGCTGGCCACGCTGAAGCGCGTCCATTCTACGCGGCTGCGCATTTCAATGCCGCCGCCGACGCGATAGGCCGCATGGAGGCGTAGGCGCTGGCGCTCGTGTTCGAGTAGGGCACGCTCGAGGTGCTGGCTGCTGTTGCGCTCCTTCACCTCGCGGAACCACAGGGCGTAGAACGACACCCCACGCTGAGGCGTCCAGATGATGCGGCCCAGATACTCGCGCCCCAATGAAGGGGCGTTGGCACCAAAGCGCAGCCACGGGTGGCGCCACAAGTCGGCGTAGGCATTGATCTGCCATTTGCGCCCAAAGCGCACATCGGCGCCCCAGTACAGGCCATGCTCGTTGTTGGCGCTTGAGGTTTCGGCAAAGGGCGCAGCGTAGATGGCCTGATAGCGCGGGTCGAAGTAGCGGTGCAGCAGGGCCATGGTTACGCGGCTGTCCACGCTGAAGAGCAGGCCATTGAGGGCTGCGGCAGCGCCGTTGCTGCTTCGGGCGATTTCGCCGAAGGCGTACCAGTTGCGCTGTCGCCAGAAATAGTCGGCGCTCAGAGAGGTGAGGCGTTGGCCCTCAAAGGCATAGAGGCGGTATGGTGCGGGTGTGGGCCGCCACGGGGCCTCGTATTGCAGATGGACGGCATTAAGCGCCACCTGGCCGTTGCGCCAGTTGCGCGCCAGTACGGCGCCGCCGAGCCATTCGCCAATGGCGCCCTCATTGCGGATTTCCGAGGGGGTACGGTGCAGCCCTGCCGTTTGCAACGAGGTGAAGAAGCGGTCTATCGGCTCCAGGTCGGTGGAGTCTATAATCTCGCGCACGTTAGCGTCGCGACGGCGGTACGAGGTCAACACCGTAGCTTCCCAGTGGCGGCTTAGCCGCAGCACAGCCGCTCCGCCGCGCAGGAAGAAGGCCTCGCCAAAGGCCGAGTAGGGGGCGATGCGCGGCCCGCCGCGCACGATGGCGGTAGTCTCGGCGCTCTTGCCCGGTGCGAATCGCGTTTGCAGCACTAAGCCCTGGCCCAGCCGCACGGAGTAATCGCCCAAAGCCAGGGCACGCACCACCGGATGCGCGTTTTGCACCCAAAAGTGGGCACTGTAAAAGTCGAAGCCCTGCGGGTTGCTGCCGCGAAAGAAGGCTTCGCCCGGGTCTTTCTCGGCGGTCAGGCCAAAGCGCAGGCGCTGGTCGTAGGTATGTAGGAAGCGCAGGGCCAGCCAGTCGGGGCTGCCTTCGGCCTGGCGTACATTCCAGGGTGTGGGGCGCCCCCAGCGCAGGAGCAGCTCATTGCGCCCGTGCAGCAGCCCGCGCCACACCGAGCCGTAGCGCTCGTCTAAGCCCGTATTGACGCCCACGAAGGGCAGTAGGCGGCGGATGTCGGCCAGATCCCAGCCCGGAACGGCCTGCAATTCGTACACGCTGAGCAGCGGGCCGAGCTGGTCGCGGTATTGCAGAAAGTTTTCGATTTGCAGTTCGTTGAGCAGGCGCAGGGCCGAGAGTTCATTGCGCCCGACGCGGTTGAGGTCGAGCGGGCGCCGGCGCACATTGTCCAAAAACTCCAAAAACATCTGCGCTTCAGCCTCGTTGACCTGCTCGTTTTCGCGGAAGAAGCTCTCCAGCAGCTCGCCTGTGGTAGGGTCTTCCACCTGGCCGAGTAGGTGAAGTGGAAGAAGCAGAAGCCACATCCACCCTTTGGGCGCGCTCGGTAGCGAGTTTCGCATGGTAAAAAGCTTTAGCCAATCGCGTGTGTCCAAAGGTACGGTGTTGGCGCCAGTTTGGGTGGTGCTTAATGCAGGCGTTGGAGCACGGTTTTCATGCGCTGGATGGCTTCGCGCAATTGCGCTTCGGAGGCGGCGTAGCTGAGGCGGAAGCAGTTGGGGTCGCCAAAGGCCGTGCCCGACACTAAGCCGACGTAGGCATTATTCATGATGAAATCACAAAAGTCATCGGCGTTTTGGATGACGATGTGGTCGTCGGTTTTCCCAAAAAAGTCGCTGATGTCGGGGAAGACGTAGAAGGCACCCTCAGGGTGGTTGGCGCGGATGCCGGGTATTTCTTCAAGCATAGACAGCACAATATCGCGGCGTTGGCGGAAGGCTTCGCGCATGGCGTGGGTAGGGCCCAGGTCGCTGAGCAAGGCCACGGCTCCGGCCTTTTGGCTGAAGGCGGCGGCGCCGCTGGTTACCTGGCCCTGGATTTTCGAGCAGGCATCGGCGATGAACTTGGGCGCACCCATGTAGCCCAAGCGCCAGCCAGTCATAGCAAAGCCCTTGGCAAAGCCATTGACGGTGATGGTGCGGTCGCGCACCTGCGGCAGGCTGCCGATGCTGACGTGTTCGTGCGTGAAATTGATGTACTCGTAGATTTCATCGCTGACCACATAGACGTGCTCGTGGCGGGCCAGTACTTCGGCGTAGGCTTGCAGCTCCTTGCGGTCGAATACCGTACCCGTAGGGTTGCAGGGCGAGGAAAACAGCACAAACTTGGTGCGCGGAGTGATAGCAGCCTCCAACTGCTCCGGTGCGGGCTTAAACTCGCGCTCTACGCCCGCATATACAGGCACTGGCGTGCCGCCGGAGAGCTTAACGATTTCCCAGTACGATACCCAGTAGGGAGCGAAGAGTACCACTTCGTCGCCAGGGTCGAGCAGGGCCTGGCAGATGTTGTAGATAGATTGCTTGGCGCCGTTGCTGACGACAATTTGCTCAGGCTTATAGTCTAAGTGATTGTCGCGCTTAAACTTTTCGCTGATGGCCTTCGTCAGATCGGGCAAGCCGGGCACGGGCGTGTATTTGGTGTAGCCTTCCTTTAGGGCCTGGTAGGCAGCTTCTTTGATGTGGTCAGGCGTGTCGAAGTCGGGTTCACCGAGGCTAAGGCTGATAACATCGTGGCCCTGGGCGCGCAATTCGCGGGCCATGCGGGCCATTTTGAGCGTTTCGGACTCGGCCAGCGTCAGGACGCGCTGGGACAGGACAGAAGGATGTGCGGTAGTCATGTTTATGAAAGAAAATCGAGGCGTTTTCCAGAAACCAGAGTGAATAAGCGCAAAGGTATCGGAATGCCTTGCGTTTAGTTACTGTTGGAAGAACGGTTTTGAAAAAGCCAGCCCACGCGCACATCGAACACGTCGGCCACATGGCGGTGTGCCTTGAGCGTGCTGCCAACGAGCAGGCGGTCACCAATGGCGTAAAAAAGTCCATACCGCTGATACAGCAGGTCGGTTTCGCGGTTCTGGTGGAAGACGTAGGCGCCTACGTGTACGTTGAAGCGTACGCGCCCGGCCAGCAGTTCGTGGCCGAAGAGCAGGCCGCCCAGCCAGGCGCTGCGGTCGCTGCCTTGCAGGTCTAAGCGGGCGCGCTTCCAGCCGTCGTAAATCCACTCCGTGCCAGCCGACAGGGCGCTGAGCCGCCCAATGCGGCGCCCAACGGCCACGGTAGTGCCCCAAAGCCACTGCACTTCGCCACGCGCAAACGACCCGTCGGCCAGCACCGTCTTGGCCGAACCAACGGCGTGCACCCAGGCAAAATGCCGCGGCTCAGAGCGCCACAAACCCGTCCGCGGCGCGCGCTGCACCACCCCCGGCCGTACGGCATACGACACCCCCACATTCCAGGTCGGGAAGTTCATGCCCTTGTTGGGCAGGCGCATGCCACCGTTCGAGATGTGGTTGTAGTTGAGACCCATCGTCGCCTCCCAGCGCGGCGCAACCCGATAGTGCATGTGCAGGTTCAGCATGGCCAGCAGGCTGATGTGCGAACTGAAGAACAGATTGGTCGGGTTGCTTTCGGCGTCATAGACTTTACTAACATAAGCAACGCCCAGCCCCGTCTGCAGCGAACCATATAGCCGCCGCTCCACTCCAAACATCGGCTCCACATAGGCCACCGTAGACACGCTGTGCCCCAGTACATCCGGGTTGTCGTAGTCGAAGTAGTAAAACACAAAACCGCGTTTGGCCACCACTCCTGTGCGCTCGGTGCGCTCGGGCCGCGACTCCACCCATTGCACGTTGACCTCTAAGCCGTGCGGCTTTGTCCGAGAGACATTAATCAACTCCCGCGAGTGCGGAATGATGAAACCCCGATGGGCGCGAATGCCCATCAACACAGGATTAGGGTTAGCCTCGGGCGCTTGCGCCAAAAGAGACGCTAAATCCGTAAACAGTAGCGCCCAAAAAAGCACCTGTCGTTTCATGGCGCTAAAATGCGCCTTTTTGCCGGAAAGCACCTCTGCCGCAAGCAAAAGTATCGCGAAGCCATACACACCTCTTCGTGCCTCTTCGCGCTCCTGCGCTCGTATCGGGCAAATCCCGTTTTGCCCACCAGGACTAATGCCTTTCAATAGCATAAGCTACTGTTGAAGGTGTGGCTAATGCTCTTTTTCCGAACCAACCGACGCAAAGGGCAGTTTACTGAGCGCTGAAAGCATTGCTATGAAACTCACTACCATCTTAACCGGCTATTTCAAACTCGACGGCGGCGCCATGTTTGGCGTTGTGCCTAGGCGCATGTGGCAGAAAATGAACCCGCCCGACGCCGACAACATGTGCACCTGGGCCATGCGCGCCCTATTGGTCGAAACTGCCGATCGCCGCATCCTCATTGACACGGGCATCGGCAACAAACAGGACGAAAAGTTCCGCTCCCATTTCCTGCCCGAAAAAACCGGTTTGCTCTTCACGTCGCTTCAACAGGCGGGCTTTGCGCCCGGCGACATCACGGATGTCTTCCTAACGCACCTGCACTTCGACCACTGTGGCGGCGCCCTTTGGAAAGACGAAACCACCTGCGAAATAGTGCCCTCGTTCCCCAACGCCATTTATTGGACTAATGAAATCCATTATCGTTGGGCCAGCGCGCCCAACGCGCGGGAAAAGGCCTCTTTCCTGGCAGAAAACTTCCAGTCGCTGTACGAATGGGAGCTGTTGCGCTTCGTCGAGGTTCGGCCTGACGTCGAGCTGTACCCCGGCTTTCGGGTGCGCTTTGCTTATGGCCACACTGAGGCCATGATGCTGCCTGTACTGGATACTGGCCGGCGCACGGTCGTATATTGCGCCGACCTCGTGCCCTCGCGCTGGCACGTGTGGCTGCCTTACATCATGGCTTACGACGTGCAGCCATTAATTACGCTGGAAGAAAAAACACAACTGCTGGCCGAAGCCGCCCAAAAAGGCCACCTGCTCTTTTTGGAGCACGACCCGGGCGCCGAAGCAGCCACAGTGGCCCTGCAGCCCGACGGTCGAATAGCTGTGAGCCAGGTAGGAATGCTGCAAGACTTGCTCTGACGGCCCTCCCAAAACCGAAGCCTCGGCGGTGCGCGCCTCAATAACTGGCCGCATTATGGCCATTTTTTCGGAACGGAATGGGTTTCCACGACAGCACTTCCGCACCCGGCTGCCCCTCTTTGATGCGTACGAAGCTGCGCAGGGGCACGTCTTTGTAAACGACTTTAGGCGCGCCGGGCAAAGGCCATTGAATTTCCACCTGTTCGATTTTTTCGGCGTCGCCTAAGCCCATTTCCTGCTGCAGAGAGGAAGAGCCGAAACTGCCGCCCGTGCCCACGGTGGCGTAAATGTCGCGTGTGGAGCCGTTGGGGCGACGCACCGTTACGCGGATGCGCGCGCCGATGGCGTCGCGGTTGCTGTTAGTGCCTTCGAGCAGGAGCGTTACCCAGGCGTTGCTGTTTCCAGGGTTTTCGTACAGGACGTTGTAGCCCAGGTCGCCCTCGACGGCGCCGCCCACCACGATGTACAGGTCCTGGTCGCCGTCGCGGTCTATGTCGGCAAAGGCCACGCCATGCCCTTTCTGGATGTGCCCGAAGCCGCGCATGGAGAGGTCTTCGAAGCGCTTGCCTTCGACATTTCGGAAGGCTCGGTTCGGAATGAGCGAGCGCAGGTCGGGCTTACCCGTGCCTAAGTAAATGTCTGGCCAGCCGTCGTTGTCGAAGTCGCCGAAGTTGTTGCCCATTCCGTAGGTGATGGTATGCAGGCCCAGTTGCTGGTGCACATCGGTGAAGGTGCCGTCGCCGTTGTTTCGGTAAAGGCGCAGCCAGTCGCCTTCGGGCTGTTTGCCCAAGTATTCCATCACTAAAGGCGCCACGGTAGGGTCTTCGTAGTTGGTGGGGAAGTTGGTGGACAGGATGTCTTCCCAGCCGTCGTTGTTATAGTCAAAGAAGAAGGCCGGGAAGCTGGTCATGGGGTAAAAGGTCTGCGTTCGATTGGCCACGTTTTCGAAGCGCCAGGTTTCGGGCTTGCGGTCGCAATAGTTGATAAGCAGCAGGTTTTGGCCCATGAGGTTGCTCAGGTAGAGGTCGGGCCGTTGGTCGTTGTTGACGTCGCCCCAGACGGCGGCTTTGAAGAAGCCGACGTAGTCCACGCCCAATTGGGCGGCCACATTGGTGAAGGTGCCGTCGCCGTTGTTGTGGTACAGTTCACAGCGGTTGGGCTGGTTGGGGTCGTAGGTTTCGTTAGCGATGAACAGGTCGAGCCAGCCATCGCCGTCGAAGTCGGCCCAATCGGCGGCCTGGGTAGGGTGGAAGGAGAGCAGGCCGGCTTCGATGGTTACATCGGTGAAGGTACCGTCGCCGTTGTTGCGCAGCAGCGAGTTGGGGTGGTTGCCGCAAAAGAGCCAGGCGCCGCGCAGGATGAGGATGTCGCGATAGCCGTCGTTGTTGTAATCGGCGTGAATGGCATTCAGCCCGCTGACGATGCCCATCAGGTTGGCCTCGGCAGTGCGGTCGGTGAAGGTGCCGTCGCCGTTGTTGACGAAATAGCGCGCCTGGCCGTCGAGGCTGTAAATGGTGGTAAAAATGTCCATGTCGCCGTCGTTGTCGAAGTCCTCTAAGCAAACACCGCCGGAAATGCCGCGCACGTCTAAGCCTAAAGGAATGGCGACATCGCGAAAGAGCCGCTTTTCGCGGCCCTCAAAGATGCGCTCCGGCAGGCGAAATTTGGGCGGCACCGCATCGGGCCACTGCCCCAGCGCCATATGGGCCAGGTTGAGCAGCCACAGCGTCTGATAGTCATCGGGAAAGGCCTCCAGCAGGCGCTCGTAGATTTTAACCGCATTTTGTGGCCCGGCGCGCAGCGCGTACACACCACTGCCCTGAATGGGCAGGATGCAGGACTCCGGGTTGTGCGTGTTGATGCAGTTTTCCTGCTCGCCCAGACGCATGTAGCTGAGCGCCAGTAACTCATGCAAGATTTTTGTCTGGTCGTTCAGGACGTTGCCCGTCAGGTCAATCAGCTCCTGAAACTGCACGATGGCTGCTTCATTCTGACCGGCTTTGAGCAATTCGACGGCATGGGAAAACTTGTTGGCCACATGCTCCTGCCCTGTGGTGTTCCGCATGCGTTCCAGGTAAATAGCCGCGCGCCCACTGTTCATATGCAAGTACTGCAGCGGGTCGGCGTTGCGGTGAATGCTGTCCAAAAGGGCAATCATGCGCTGGTGGCCTGTGGTAACCGGCGAGCTGGACGGGCTGCAACCCACGTTCAAAACGGCAAGAAAAGCCATTAATATCCCTGCTAACACCGCAGCAGGCACGCAATGGTGTAAAATCATACTCATGAAATGGCGGTTATTTGTCTGAGCTAACAAGACCTGGTAAAAGGCTTGAGCAACGAATTAAGTTGTCGTAGCAGTCAGTTTTTTGCGCTCATGCACATGCGGACAAAAGTAGGCTGCGCCATGTTAAGTCCAGGGCGAAAAGTGAGGGGATAGATAGGGCAGGGTGTCGTCTCAGGTAACGTTCTGTTTTTGATCTGTCGCCTTTTCGTATCTCGAGGGCGACACCTCGCGCGAGGCGACATTTCCCTCCGGGAGGTGTCGTCTCAGGTGGCCCTATGTTCGTCAAGCGGATAAATAGGGCAGGGAGGCGGGATGGAACCCTGGGAACAGGTTTTGGCGCGGTTCCCGCCTTGCCGGAGCTAAAGGCCGAGGATCGTTTATATGGCTGTTTTGCGTTGTTTTACAAACGTTTTATCTCTACGAGGTACGGATGCGGGACGCCATAGCAGTGTTGCCGATTTGTGAGGAATTGCCGCCCTTCCGCACCGACCTCGTCAGAGGTCGCCCCTTTGTAGGGCGCAGGTAGCCCCCAATGCCCGGGCGCATGGCCATTCATTATATCTATCACCCTCCGGATTGCCGGCGTTATCGCGCTCGCAGCAGACATTTGGCCGAATTTTTCTCAGCATGGGGGCTGGGGTAATGCGGGTGGTTTCTACATTTACCGCCGATAATCTGCTCACCTGTTCAAACGACTGCGCTGTGTTATGAAACCGACGGACATTCGGGATCCGGAGTATTTCCATAAAGTGGTGGACTGCCAGTATGCGTGTCCGGCGCATACGCCCGTGCCTGAGTACATTCGACTCATTGCTGCCGGCCAGTACACCGAGGCGTACATGCTCAACTGGGAGTCCAACGTCTTTCCCGGTATTTTAGGTCGTACCTGCGACCGCCCCTGCGAGCCGGCGTGCCGGCGTGGGCGTGTGGAAGAAAAGCCCGTGGCCATCTGCCGCCTCAAGCGCGTGGCAGCGGACTACAAGGGCGAAGTGCGTTCGCTCCTGCCTCAAGGGCCGTTTCCGCCCAACGGCAAAAAAATTGCCCTCATCGGCGGCGGCCCGGCCTCACTGACAGTAGCGCGCGACCTGGCACCGCTGGGCTATGAAATTCACCTGTACGACAACCAGCGCAAAGGCGGCGGCATGATGCTCAGCCAGATACCCGCCTTCCGCCTGCCCGAAAGCGTGCTGGACGAAGAGGTGAACTACATCCTGGACATGGGCATCCACACGCACTTCAACTGCTACGTCAGTAGTATGCGCGAGGTGCTGGCGCAGGACTACGACGCTATCTTCGTGGGCACTGGCGCGCCGCGCGGCAGCGACCTGTCAAAATTGCCCGGACGCCAGGAAGGCGCTGCCAGCATTCACATCGGCATTGAGTGGTTGGCCAATGTGGCTTTCGAGCACATCCATAGCATAGGCAAGCGTGTCATCGTGCTCGGCGGCGGCAACACAGCTATGGACTGCTGCCGCACTGCCCGCCGTTTAGGCGGCGAACAGGTAACGGTGGTGGTGCGCAGCCCATTCAAAGATATGAAAGCCTCGCCGTGGGAGATTGAAGACGCTCTGCGCGAAGGCGTAACCATCCTCAACTGCATGCCCCCTAAAGCTTTTATCGTGGAAAATGGCCGCCTCAAAGGAGTCCTGTTTGAGCACGTGGAGGCCGTTTACGACGAAAACGGTAAACGCACCCTCGTGCCCACGGGTCAGCCCGACACGTTCATCGAGGCCGACGACGTGCTCATCGCCATCGGACAAGAAAACGCCTTTCCCTGGATTGAACGCGACCTCGGTATCGAGTTTGGCAAATGGGATATGCCCGTGCTGGACCCGGTAACCTTCCAGTCCACCCATCCGAAGGTCTTCTTTGGCGGTGATGCGGCTCTGGGGCCGAAAAACATCATCACGGCCGTGGCGCATGGCCATCAGGCGGCTATTTCCATTCACCTGTTCTGCACCGGCCAGGACTTGCACCGCGACCGACCGGCGCCTACGGTCAACATTTTCCAGCAAAAAATGGGCGTCCACGAATGGCTGTACGACAGCTACATCGTCAACGACCGACGCTACGCCGTACCACACGCGCCCGAAGAGGTAACCCTGCGCAACCGCCGCATGGAAGTGGAATTGGGCTTCGACCCCGAACTAGCCTATAAAGAAGCCGAGCGTTGCCTGAACTGCGACGTGCAGACCGTCTTCACTACCAGCCTGTGCATCGAATGCGATGCCTGCGTGGACATCTGCCCGACCTCCTGCATCACCTTCACCCACAACGGCGACGAGGACGATCTGCGTACGCGCCTCAATGCGCCGGCCAACAACCGCAGCCAGGATCTGTACGTCTCCGACACCCTGCCCACTGGCCGCGTGATGGTTAAGGATGAAAACGTATGCCTTCACTGCGGACTGTGTGCCGAACGCTGTCCTACATCGGCTTGGGATATGCAGAAGTATTTATACCAGGTAACCAAAGCCTGCAAAATTTGGGACATCGCCCGCGCCTCTGTAGCGGAGCCCGTCTAAAATTGCCTCTCTAATCGTCCTGACTCGAGCAAATCAAAACACGTTTATGTCCAATCTGGTCAATGATTTCGTCATCCGTTTTGCCAACGTGAACGGCACGGGTTCGGCCAGCGCTAACACGCTGTTTGCCAAAAGCATTTTTCGCATGGGCGTGCCCGTAACGCCGAAGAATATCTTCCCTTCCAACATTCAGGGCCTGCCTACGTGGTACGAGGTACGTGTCAATGAGCGCGGCTACTTAGGTCGGCGGGCGGGTATTGATCTGCTCGTAGGTGTCAACCCGCAAAGCATGGCCGCTGATGTGCGCTCGGTGCGCCCGGGCGGCTATTTCCTGTACGACAGCAGCCGCCCCTTAGACCCATCGTTGCTGCGCGACGATATCCATTACATTGGCATTCCCATGATTCTGCTGTGTCAGAAGCACTTCGACGTGCCGCGTGTGCAGCAGTTGCTCAAGAACATGGTCTATGTTGGTGCGCTTACCGCCCTGTTAGGCCTCGAGATGGACGTGGTGAAGCAGCTGGTGGTCGAGCAGTTTAAGAAAAAAGAGAAGTTAGTGGCTTCCAACCACTTAGCGTTGGATCTGGGCTTCCAGTACGCGCGCGAGCATTACGACTGCCCACTGCCCATGCGCGTGGAGCGGCGCGACAACGTGGGCGACCGCATCATGATGACGGGCAACACGGCCTGCGCGCTGGGGGCCATTTACGGCGGCGCTACAGTGGCTGCGTGGTACCCCATCACGCCCTCCACATCGGTGGTAGATGCTTTTGAAAAGTACGCCAACCGCCTGCGCACCGACCCAGAAACGGGCGAAAAGAAGTTTGCCATCGTGCAGGCTGAAGACGAACTGGCGGCCATGGGCGTCGTCATCGGTGCGATGTGGAACGGTGCACGCGCCTTCACCGCTACCAGCGGGCCGGGTGTGTCGCTCATGAATGAGTTTCTGGGCCTGGCTTATTTCGCCGAAATACCCGCTGTGCTCATTGATGTGCAGCGCGGCGGCCCTTCTACCGGTATGCCCACACGCACACAGCAGTCCGACATCCTGCTGGCCGCTTATGCCTCGCATGGCGACACCAAACACCCGTTGCTCTTTCCCTCCACACCCACTGAGTGCTTCGAAATGACCGCCGACGCCTTCGACCTGGCCGAACGACTGCAAACACCCGTCATCGTCATGACCGACCTCGACCTGGGCATGAACGAGCACCTCACACCACCGCTGCACTGGGACGACCAACGCCGCTACGACCGCGGCAAAGTGCTCGACGCCCAGGCGCTGGAAAGCATCCAAAACTGGGGCCGCTACTTAGACATAGACGGCGACGGCATCCCGTACCGCACCATCCCGGGCACGCACCCGACCAAAGGCTCCTTCTTCACACGCGGCTCCTCCAAGGACGAATACGCCCGATACACCGAAGACGGCGAGGCCTATCGCCGCAACATGGACCGCCTGCTGAAAAAATGGCACACGGCCCGCGAACTCGTCCACCCGCCAGAGTTCTTCCAGCCGCGCTCCCGCTTCCCGGAAGCCATGCTCTTCTTCGGAACGTCGGCCTATTCGGCTATAGAGGCCTTAGACGAACTGCGCGCTATTGGCATTGAGCTGGACGCCATGCGCCTGCGCGCCTTCCCGTTCAGTCAGGCCGTCCACAACTTCATCGAGGAACACGAGCGCGTTTATGTCGTGGAACAAAACCGCGATGCTCAGATGCGCTCCCTGCTGATGATTGAACTGGGCATTTCTCCCCAAAAACTCATACCGATATTGCAATACGACGGCTTTCCGATTACTGCCGCCGCCATCATCAGCCAGATTGCGAAATACCACCCCGCAGCAGCAGATCTGTTGGGCGGAAACGGCCATTCGCACGCCCTTGCTTAGTCAGCACCCTCAGGCCTTAACAAGGAAAAAACATCGCCTATGACGTACCTGCGTCCTACCTTCCGCCACCCTGAAAGCCCGCGCAATGCCCTGGGCTATACGCGCCAATACTACGAGGGTGCACTCTCCACCCTTTGTGCCGGCTGTGGCCATGACTCCGTCAGCGGCGCTATCATTCAGGCCTGTTTTGAATTAGCCATTGAGCCGCACCGCGTGGCTAAATTGTCAGGCATCGGGTGCTCTTCCAAAACGCCCACCTATTTTCTTGGCAACTCACACGGCTTCAACTCCGTGCACGGGCGCATGCCCTCCGTGGCTACGGGCGCCAACTTAGCCAACCGGAACCTGATATATTTGGGTATCTCCGGCGACGGCGATACGGCCTCTATCGGCATGGGCCAGTTCGTGCATGCCTTGCGCCGAAACCTCAACATCACCTACATCGTGATGAACAACGGCTGCTACGGGCTTACCAAGGGTCAGGACTCGGCCACCGCCGACGAAGGCTCGAAAAACAAAACAGGCCACGTCAATCCCTTCCACGGCATTGACCTGTGCGGGCTGGCCATCGAACTGGGAGCCACCTTTGTGGCGCGCAGCTTCTCGGGCGACAAGGAACAGCTTATCCCGCTCATTAAGGCCGCCCTTTCGCATCAAGGCTTTGCACTAATTGACGTGCTTTCGCCTTGCGTAACCTTCAACAACAACCCCGGCTCCACCAAGTCCTACGACTACGTGCGCGAGCATATGGAAACCACTGCAGCCGTGGATTACATCCCGGAAAAGGCCGAAATCACGGCCCATTACGCCGAGGGCGAAGCCTGTGTCGTTACCTTGCACGACGGCTCGCATGTGGTGCTGCGCAAGCCTGACCCTACCTGGCAGCCCACCGATCGCATTGCTGCCATGAAACGCCTGCACGAGGCGCACCAGAGCGGCGAAATTTTGACCGGCATCATCTATTTAGAGCCTGCCGGACGCGATCTGCACGCCATGCTGAACACTACGCATCGCCCGCTCAATACCTTGCGCGAAGAAGACCTCTGCCCGGGCAAGGAGGCTTTGAATGCCATTAATGCGGAGAACCGGTGAGGAGCCTCGCCTTAAGCCTCCAGCCTGCGCCGCTGCGTCCATCGGTTCCAGGCGCTCAGGCCCAGCCCGAAGAGCATGAGCAGCGACCCCAGCCAGACGAGGTTGATGCCTGGGAAGACGATGGCTTCCAGCACGATATAGTCCGACCTCGGGGCATTTTCGGCAATTTCGAGCGGGATACGCCGGACTTGGTCGGAGGCTTTTGCCGCCAGGATGGTCATGGTGGCGGTGCTGGGGTCAATGTTTTCGAAGCGGAAGTGGAGGCCCCATTTGGCTACCTCGTCTTTGAGATTGAGCGAGCGATTGTCGCGGATGAGGAAGACTGGAGCCGCTTCGGCGGTAGTGCCGTTGGGCGCGGTGATGCGCAGTTCGGCCGCCACGGCAATGTCGCCACTTTCGGGTGCGTAATGCGGGTGCTCTACGTTCCGGTTGAGGCGGACCAGCTGGATGCGATAGCCTTCAAAATCGGCTGTTTCACCCTCTTTAAGGCGGAGGGAGCGGTATTGCAAAGACTCATCGGCGTCCAAGAGCCGAGCCAGCGAGGCTTCGGTCAGGCGCACGCGCATCTGTAGTGGCCCGATTTGGGCCGGCAGGGTAAAGGCGCCCTGTTTGGGCCGCAGGTAGAGCATGGGGGCTGCCGCATGGCCGACAGTATCGCCCAGCGCGAAGGCACGCATTTTCAGCCCAAAGGCCAGGTCGCCTTTTTCGGGGCGGTAGTCGGGGTGCTGGGGGGCCTTGGTGTAGTCGTCCAGTACTAAGTAGTGTTTTTTGGTGAAGATGGTGTCGCCGATGGCGGCTTCGTAGGCCTCGAAGCGGATGCTGTCTTCCTGTTGGCGGGCAAATTCGGGGTCGAGTTCCGCTTTTGGCAACGAAGACACGTGTGTGAAGATGTCGTAGGTGAGGTAATGTTTGGTCGAAGGGTTAGATGCCACCACCTGCGAGAACTGGCGGTCGTACATGACGTTGGGATGCAGCACGAACTCCTCACCGGTGAAATTGCCCTGGGCATCGCGCTTGCGGAAGCGCACGGCAAAGGTGCGCGTCTGGCGCTCGATGGTATCCTTTAAATACGTGGCTTCATAGTCGCGAATGGGCATGGGTGCATCTTTGAGCAGCAGCACGTTTTTGTTCAGTTCATCGCTGCCCATGCCTTCGATGAGGCCTTCCATGGCGAAGCTGTTCGAGGATATCCAGCGCTTGTTCAGGCCCGTGCTCAGGATGCCCAGCAGCAGCACGCCAAAGCCCACGTGCGACAGCGCCGAGCCGGCCTGTTTGAGGTTTTTTCGGGCGAAAGAAATGAGATAATCGGCATTGGCCACTACAGCAAACATTGCGGCAAAGAGGAGAGCAAAATGCTGCCAAGCGAAGACGTCGAGCCAAAGGGCGTTAAGCGCCGTCAGTGCTGTTGCTCCTGCCAGCGCGATGAGCATGTGTTTTCCGAAGGTGCGTCGCCAGAGGGCTGCGTTGCGCTCCTGGTAGCGGAGCCATTGCGCCACGCCGGTGAGCAGCCCCACGAAGACGCCAATCCACAACTGGTAGCGGTTGTGGTGCGCCACAGGGTCTTTGAGCGCCGCGCCTACGTAGTCGGGTTTGAATAGCTGCACCAGCTTGTTCCACACCGGCAGCGACGTGGCGCCTGTGATGAGCACTGCCGAGAAGAGCAGCACCAGCACGCCGATGAACATCCAGAACTCGCGCGAGGCGATGGACTCCTCCTGCTGGGGCGCAGGGATGCTCTTGCTGCGCATGGCCATCAGCACAATAGATAAAACCGCGAATACGCCGATGAACGCGATGAGCTGCGCGCCTAAGCCCATCTCGGTGAATGCATGCGCGGAGGAGTCGCCCAGAATACCGCTGCGCGTCAGGTAGGTGGAATAGAGCACGAGCACGAAGGTCATTAAATAAAAGGCATAGGCGCTGCGAATGGAATAGCCCGTGTTGCGTGCGATGAGGTGGGCGTGAATGCCCGCCACGAGCGTAATCCAGGGCACGAGCGAGGTGTTTTCCACTGGATCCCAGGCCCAATAGCCACCAAACGAGAGCGCTACGTAAGCCCAGGCGCCGCCCATCAGGATGCCCAGACCCAGAATGGCTGCTGAAAACAACGCCCAGGGCAGGGCTGGCTTCAGCCATCCGCGGTGTTCGTCCATCCAAAGGCCTGCTACCGCATAAGCGAAAGGCACCAGCGTAGAGGCAAAGCCCAAAAACAGCGTGGGCGGGTGTATGGTCATCCAATAATTCTGAAGCAGGGGGTTCAGGCCATTGCCTGTTATCTGGCTCAGATAGTCGGCCCGTTCGAAAATAGGTGCGTCCATCGTGTGGCGCAGCAGATCAAAAGCGCTGGCGCCCAACCGATACTCTCCGATGTAGAGGCCCAAAATCATGGAGCCGATAAATACCTCGACCAGCGATAATACAGCCAGCACAGGCGCCTCCCATCGCCCAGCGCGCAGCAACAGGATCAGCCCCAGTACGATATGCCAGAAGCTCCACAGCAAAAAACTGCCCTGCTGCTCTTTCCAAAAGGCCGAAAAGGTGTACTGAAACGGCAGGTCATCTGAGACGTTAGCCCAAGCGTACTGATATTCGTAGTATTTATTGACTAAAATCAAAAACAGGGACCCAATGACGCCCAGCGTCGCCAAACCATGAACGACAAAGGCGCCGCGCCCCAGCAGCAGCCAGCCGGCCTCTTCCGACGAAGCGCGCCGGCGAACCGCCAGAAAATACGACACAGCCGCCAGAAGCGCCGCCACAAACGACAGCACCGTGAGCAGATGACCTATCTGCCCCGGCAATAAATGCTCTCCGATATATTGCATGATGGCCTTTTATTGCTTTTCCGAGCGCACGTACACCTCTTCGTCCTTGTACTTCGACGGGCATTTGAGCAGCATATCCGATGCCTCAAAGACATCGCCGCGCATCTGGCCCGTTAGCACAATCTGCTCCGAGCGCTCAAAATCTTGTGGTTTGCCCGCGCGCAATATCACCTGGCGTACTTCGCCGGCGTCGTCGCGCAGGTAAAAGGACAGGTAATTTGGGTCTTTCACCGGGTCGTACTCTACGGGGCGGTCTTTGACCAGCTGGCCCACCATCTTGACGCGGTCGCCTTTTTCAGCGGCCTGAGCAAAGTTGGCGTAGGTGGTCATGTCCTGGCTGGCCGAAATGAGGACACCAATAGCAATGGCAATGACAGCTATGGCAATCAAATGCGAGCGTTTCATGTGTATTTGTTTTTACTGGCAAAGGTAGAACGGGCAATGGTAGCTGGGAATGATCTTCCTTTCAGACGCGGCTGACCCTGTGCTGCGTTGGGCTAAAAAACGCTTTTCGTCCGAAAACGTTCAGCCCCTACTCTGACCTATTGGCCACACGGGGGGCAACGCAGTGCCGTTGCGGCGAAGAACACTTCTGGCGGGAATTCCACGGTTACCCGCGTAGCGCCTGCTTCCGCCCCAAGTTCTAAGGAAAAGCGAATGTAGTGCCGGTTGTCGTACTGCAAGCGATGCGGCTGCTCTGCCGATATCTGTAGGTATTCGGGCCTCGACAGGCAGCGCGGAAAGTGGGCGCCAGTGAAGACCTCCACGTCGCCGGTAGATAGGGGACGCAACAGGAGATTGGCCCGCCCAATGTCGTCGCCTATGGTCAGCCAGGTAACGCCCGGGCGCAGGTAGAAAAAACGCCTGTTTGGTCGTGAGGTGTCCGCACCGAAGACTTCCGTTTCCGAAAATTCGGCTAAGCACCAGTTGCGCCGAGTATCCGCTTCCTCCACGGCCCGCGCTGTGCTTATCCGAAAGGCTGGGCCCGCCGCAGTCGGCGGTGTTGAGGATGCTGCAGGTGCTTTCGTGTCGCCTGAAGAACATGAGGCCCAACACAAAACGGCTATCCAACCCCAGCCAACCCATTGGTACATAAATTCTTGATTATTTTTTGGTGAAAAAAAAGTGATTCAGGCATTCAATCGAAAACCGGTGCAAAGAACGCCATCTGGCAAATGAAAAAGGAGAAACGCAGAGAAAGGCATTCGGCATTCGCGAGTAAATGCCCTGCGAAAAAAGCACGCTGATTGGCGAGGAGCGCTCTGCATGAGGTACAGAAAGGGCATGGCCGCTATCTTTGCCCCACATCGCCGGATTATGAGCTTACCTGCCGACTTTTTCGCCGACTTCCCGCCCGTCAGTAAGGCCGAGTGGTTAGAGCGCATCGCCAAAGACCTCAAAGGCAAAGCGCTCGACGACCTGTACTGGCACCTGAATGAGCATCTGCGCATAGACCCTTTTGCTCACCCCGACGACCAGCCCGAACCTCCGCTACCTCTAACAGATGCCCCTCAAGGGTGGGCTATCAACGAAGACATCGAAAACCCCGACCCTGCTGCAGCTAACCACCAAGCCCTAGAGGCCTTAGCCTTTGGTGCCGAAAGCCTGCATTTTCAGCCACATGAATTGGGCCAACTGCCTGCGCTGCTGGACAGGATCTACCTGGACTACATCCAACTGAACTTTAGCGGCCCAGCGGTAGAAGCTGGCCCGGCAGCCCTGCTCGAAGCGTTAGGACAACTCGCCGACGCACAGGGTGTGGCCCGCGAACGCCTCAGCGGTGCGCTGTACTACGACCCGCTGGCTGGCGTAACACCTACCGACTGGCGTTATATCAGCGATCTAATCGCTTTCGCCCAAGAAACCTTTCCGGGCTATTGCACCCTCAGCATTCACGCCAACAGCGAATATCGAGACCCTGCTGGCGCTATTGATGAGCTGGCTCGCTTGCTTCATCGGGGCAACGACTACCTGCGTCTCGGCGCTGAACGCGGCATCGAGCCGGCCGTCTTAGCCTCCCAGCTGCAATTCAGCATAGCCGTAAGCAAAAGCTATTATGTCGAAATTGCTCGCCTGCGCGCCTTCCGCCTGCTTTGGCTTAACATCCTGAAAGCTTGGAACCTGCCGCTGGAATATCCGGTGTTCGACGTGCGCTTTGCCCCAGAGGCCTACACCGACGAGCTGTACACCAATATGATCCGTGCCACCACGATGGCCATGTCGGCCGTATTGGGTGGCGCTAACCGCCTTACCGTGCTGCCCTACGACGCCGGGCGCGAGCACCTGGCCCAATATCCGCAATCCTTTAGCCGACGCATTGCCCGCAACGTGCAGCACCTGCTCAAATTGGAAAGCGGCCTCGCTGAACTGGCCGACCCAGCGGCCGGCAGCTATTTCTTGGAAAAACTCACCACGCAGCTCGCCGAACACGCCTGGCGGACATTCACTGCGCTCGAGAGCGCCGGCTATTCTCCCAAACACCACTAAAACCTTGTAGGCGTGTTTTCCCCTTTTCAACAATAGGCGGGCGAGCCGCCTCCAAAACGGGTATGGCACACAAACGGGCGATGACTCACCCGGCAAAACAAACGGTGCTTCCCTTATTTTGAAACTGTCTAACATCCGGCAGTCCAACGCCTCGGCAGCTGCTGTAAAAGATTGGATACTCCACATCAATTTTTGCTCTGCATAGTCGTCAGGCTCTGTGTGGTACTTTTTCTTGTGCAGCTTTGACAATCTACCTTGCAAAAGGTGTTGTCATCTCGTCTGCTATATGGGGGGCAGTCCTAATTCCTTCAAAAACTGATTATGTGTTCTCCTCGCTTCGTTAATTTTTTGCTCAATTTCAATGAGTTTTTTATTTACTTCTTCCAAGTCAACAGGTTCTTCGTCCACTGAGGTGCTTACATACCTTGAAATATTGAGGTTGAATTCGTTCTTTTCTATTTCTTGCATCGAAACCCTGCGCGAATAGCGTTCTTCCTCTTTTCGATACTGATAGGTTTCCACAATTTTCTGAATGTGCTCGGGCAACAGGGTGTTTTGTCGCTTGCCTTTTTCAAAGTGGTCAGCGGCATTGATGAACAATACATCGTCAAACTTTTTGCACTTCTTCAATACCAAAATACAAACGGGGATTCCCGTAGAGAAAAACAGGTTGGCAGGCAATCCGATAATGGTATCAATGTTTCCGTCCTCTAACAATTTTTTTCTGATTTTTTCTTCTGCTCCGCCTCTGAATAAAACACCGTGAGGCAAAATGATGGCCATGGTTCCCTCTTTGCTCAGAAAATGAAAACCGTGCAGCAGAAAAGCAAAGTCGGCGGCTGACTTGGGGGCAAGTCCATAGTTTTTGAAACGGAAATCTTGCCCCATTGCTTCCGATGGTTCCCAACGGTAGCTAAAGGGCGGATTGGCTACCACAGCATCAAATTCTAATTTTTTGGCGGGGTTCATTTCGTTTAAAATGTCCCAGTCGTTGAGCAGGGTATCGCCGTGGTGGATTTCAAATTCGGTGTCCTTAACACCATGCAGGAGCATGTTCATGCGGGCAAGGTTGTAGGTGGTGATGTTCTTTTCTTGTCCGTAGATTTTGCCGATGGTGCCTCCGGCTTCTTTCATTTTATTGCGGACGTTGAGCAGGAGCGAACCCGAACCACAGGCAAAGTCCAAAACGCGTTCAATTTTTTTCTTCTTGCCGTTTTCGGGATTTTGGCTGTCTAAAATGACGATTTCGGAAAGTATATCGGAAATGCGTTGCGGGGTGTAGAACTCTCCTGCTTTTTTGCCCGAGCCTGCGGCAAATTGCCCGATCAGGTACTCATACGCATCCCCCAAAATGTCCGCATCGGTTGAAAACTGATTGATGCCCTCGGCAATTTTCTTGATGATGGCGCAGAGTTTTTTGTTTCGCTCTTCGTAGTTTTTGCCCAGCTTTTCGGAATCCAAGTTGATTTCAGAAAATAAACCCTGAAAGGTGCTTTCAAAAGATTCGTTTTCGATGTATTTAAAACCTTCCTGTAAGGTGCGCAGCAAGTCGCTGTTTTGCACTCTTGCCATTTCGGCGATGCTGTGCCATAAATAATCGGGTTTTATTACGTAGTGAACTTTTCTACGCATCTGCTTTTCAAATTCGGGCACATCGTTTGGGTTTTGTTCGTACCAAATGCCCAGCGGTGTTTTACCTCCGTTGCCGTTCAGAACAGGGTATTCTTTGCCTAATTCTTTTTGGGCGGCTTGTTCATAATTATCGCTCAGGTATCGCAAAAACAAAAACGACAGCATATAATCGCGGAAATCGTCCGCGTTCATTGCCCCCCTCAGTTCGTCTGCGATTTTCCAGAGCGTTTTGCCTAATTCTTGATGATTGTTGGTAGTCATATTGTCTAAACTATGATTTATTTGATTTTTTGATGGACTATGATTTTTTGTTTGGTTTCATTACTCGTTTAAATTGTAAAGAGGTATTCCCGAAGTTTATTAAGAGTCCTATATCTAATCCATATGCTTCTAAATAATTGATGGCTTGTGCCAGATGTACATCTTCCAACTGTACAACGGCTTTCAATTCTACCATTACTATACCCTCTACAAAAAAATCCACTCGTCTTGTTCCTATCTCATCACCCTTATAATAAATCTGCATTTCGTGTTCTCGTGAAAATGCTAATCCTTGTAAGCTCATTTCTTTTGCCAACGCCCGTTGATAAATTACTTCTTGAAATCCGTTTCCCAAAATGCGATGCACTTCCATAGCACAGCCAATGATTTTGCCTGTAAGCTCAGAAAGCGGATATTCATTTTTTATCATATTTTTAGTCATATTTTTAATCATAGTATTCATTAAATCACATAAATCATAGTTTAGACATTTTCCGGAAACAACCCTTGCAACAACCCTTTTTTATGTTGTTTTAATAATTCTATTTTTTCCGCCTGTGCCGCTATCAAATCATCTAAAGATGATAAACATGCCGCAATTTTTTGTTGCTCGGCTGGTTGAGGAACCCCAATATTTTGGCTTTTGTAATCCGAATAATAAATATGTGGAATACCTGACCCTTTTACATATGAAGAAAAGTCAATTGTGTTTAATAAATAATACGCCCATTCAAATAGGTATTTTTGTTCATCTTTTGACTTTAGGGCGGATAAAGTTCCTAAAATTGATGTATTACCTTCGCATAAATTTAAACGACCTACACCTGACCCGTCTTTTACTATTGAAATATATGGGTGATTATGTTGAAACGTATCAATATATCCAATAATGCTATCAGCTCCATAAACAGCATATCCATTTTGCTTTAAGTCAAGTTTATTTAATGCTAATGTGGAGTTTTCTGCATACAGAATATTCTCTATTGTTTTCTCCTCCCACTCCCCACTATCCTCAAACTCCTTGAACCGAAATTTAGGTACGGTTTCGCCTGCTTGCGGGAAAAGGTTTTGCAGTAAGCCCTTTTTGTGCTGTTTGAGCAGTTCTAATTTTTCGCTCTCGGCTGTGATGACTTCATCTAAAGACAATAAACAGTCAGCGATTTTTTGTTGCTCGGGAAGGGTGGGCAAGGAGATTTTATGAATTTTAATATTACTTGTTATTTGCGGCTGACCCGAACCAGTAATTAGATAAGTAAGGTTTGCAAAACTTAATTGATAAAAGATGAACTTTTTATCAATAACATCATTATAGTTATCAATATTGACTACCATTGCATTACCCGTAATCCATGATTTTCGCGATGTATAGTTTACTGTTCCACATGAACTTCCACGGCAAGCAATAGCAATCTGTTCTGTTTCATGATTATATTGGTCATAATAACCAATTATACCATTTGCACCATAAACTGGATAACCAGTATTCTTTAAATCTGTTTGAGAAATTGTCTTTGGTTGATATACATAGGCGATTTCCCCCAACGTTTTCACCTCCCACCCCTCAGTATTTTGGAATTCAGGGAATCGCAGTTTAGGTATTAATTTATTTTTGTTCATATTGTCTTGACTATGATTTGTTTGATTTTTTGATGGACTATGATTTTTTTGTTTCACTTTTATTTTTCGTTTTTGCCTGTAAGCTCAGAAAGCGGATATTCATTTTTAGTCATATTTTTAATCATAGTATTCATTCAATCACATAAATCATAGTTTAGACATCATACACTTTCAGCCCACTAATTTCCCTTCCTTCGGCTTTCTTTTTTAATAATGGTGTCAATTCTTTCATCAATGCCAGTTCTCTTTTAGTGCGTTCTTTCCAGCCTAAGTCTAAAAGTTCAAAGAGTTCGCTGAGTTTGTCGGCATCAAAAATCATACGGCTCATGATGGTATCTACAAATTGTTGCAAAGCCGAAGCTTCTAAGCCATTGTTTTGGGCTATTTGTGCTAATTGTTGGGCTATTTTTTCGTCCTTAAATTTTTGGTAGCCACTTTTTACTTCATTTTCGTTGAGTGCTTTACCTACTTTCAGGGAGTTAATGTATTCTTGTAAATCTTCTTTTTCTTCCATCAGGTTGGCACTGCTGCTCAAAACAGCAATGAGTTGGTCGCGGGTCATTTTTTGTTTTTTAGGTTCGGATTGGGTGTATTTGGCGATCAGGTTCATGATATAGTCGTAGTCCACAAGGGCAGAGGCAAAGAGGACAAATTCAAAATCCAATTGCTGGATATTTTCGGGTGCACGGTCACCTTCTTTTTGTTGAATTTCTTTGAGTTGTTTGGCAATTTCCAAATATGAACTGCGGAAGGAACGCAGTTGGTCTTCGGGCAGGAGTGCTTCAATGGTGTTTTTTTGCGCTTCGGTGAGGTCGGTGTATTGGTCAAGCTGAGTTTTTAGGCGTTGCACTTCTTTAAAGCGATTGATAAACTCTACACGAGCCGCATCGCCTTTGATGTTATAAACCTCCTGCGGTTCTGCTACCAGGTTTTTGTCTGTCATCCATTTTTCCATAGCCTTCACTGCCTCTTGATATTTTTCAATCACTTTCGGAGCAGGTTCGACTAACCAGATTTCTTTGGCTCGTCCTGTGTCTTCACCGCTGAACAGGGCAATGGCAGTGTCCACTTCTTTTTGTTGGGCACGAAAATCTAAAATGTTTCCGTAAGGTTTGGTATCATTCAAAACGCGGTTGGTACGGCTGAATGCCTGAATGAGTCCGTGGTATTTCAGGTTTTTGTCCACATACAACGTATTCAGGTATTTGCTGTCAAATCCGGTGAGCAACATATCCACCACAATGACCAAATCAATTTTATTTTTGTGCGGATAATCGGCATTGCTGAACTTCTGAAATTTGATGCGTTGCTGAGCATCTTGGTAGTAGAGGTCAAACTCTGTGATTTTATGGTTGGTGCCATATTGTTGGTTGTAATCGCTGATGATGGCTTCCAGTGCTTTTTTCTTTTTTTCAGGCTCAACTTTGTTGTCGGCTTTTTCTTGTTGTAAATCTTCCTGTAATTGCAAGACGTCTTTATTTCCTTCGGCTGGTGGCGTGAATACGCAGGCGATATTTAAGGGGACAAAATTTTCATCTTCTTTGGCTTTATTTGCCTGAATATCTTTGAAAAGCTCGTAGTATTCAATGGCATCATTGATAGAAGCCGTGGCTAATATAGCATTGAAGCGTCTGTTATGTGTGGCGGCATCATGTTTTTTTAGAATAGCATTTACCACAGCTATTTTGTGTTCTGTGCTTCCAACGGTTACATTTTTTTCAGGCTTGAAATAGTCAATATGAAAGCGCAATACGTTTTTATCTTCTATGGCATGGGTGATGGTGTAAGCATGTAGTTGCTTTTGGAAGATATCTTGGGTAGTAACAAACGAGCCAACTGTTCCATCAATTTGCTTGTAGGTGGCGTTGTCTTCAAAGATGGGCGTGCCTGTGAACCCGAATAGTTGAGCATTGGGAAAAAATGCTTTGATGGCTTTGTGGTTTTCGCCAAACTGTGAGCGGTGGCACTCGTCAAAGATGAAAACGATGCGTTTGTCTTTTAAAGGTTGAAGGCGTTCTTGATAGCTGAGCCGCGAGGCATCACCATTATACTGGGAGAGGGCTAATCCCAATTTTTGAATGGTGGTTACAATTACTTTGTTGGCGTAATCGTCCGAAAGCATTCGTTTTACCAAGGTTTCGGTGTTGGTATTTTCCTCCACGCAACCTTCCTGAAATTTGTTGAACTCTTCGCGGGTTTGTTTGTCCAAGTCTTTGCGGTCCACCACGAATATGCATTTGTAAATGTCGGGGTTATCTTTAAGCAGAGTAGATGCTTTGAAGGAAGTCAGTGTTTTTCCGCTGCCTGTGGTGTGCCATATGTAGCCATTGCCTCTGTTTTGGTGAATACAATCCACAATGGCTTTCACGGCATAAATTTGGTAGGGTCGCATCATCATGAGTTTTTGCTCGCTTGCCACCAGCACCATGTATTTGCTTATCATTTCGGCAAGGGTGCATTTGCTCAGAAATTTTTCGGAGAAGTCGTCTAAATGCGTAATTTTCTTGTTGTTTTCGTCTGCAAATTGATAAACGGGTAGAAATTGCTCGTCAGCATTAAATTTGAAATGAGACGAGTTGTTATTGGCAAAATAATAGGTGTTGGTGCGATTGCTCACAATAAAAAGCTGCACGAAACAAAGCAATGAATTGGTATAGCCGTTGCCCGGGTCGCTTTTGTAGTCTACGATTTGCTGCATGGCTTTTCGGGGGCTTACCTCCAAGCTTTTCAGTTCAATTTGAACCACAGGAATGCCGTTCATCAGTAGCATAACATCGTAGCGGTGGTGGCTATTACTGGTGTTGATGCGTAGTTGATGGATGACTTCAAAATCGTTTTTGCACCAGTCTTTGATGTTTACCAGAGTGTAATGCAAAGGCGTTCCGTCCTCACGAATGAAAGTGTTAATTTCACGTAGGCGTTTTGAGGAAACAAAAACATCTGAATGTATAATCTCGTCCCGTAGTCTGGCAAATTCAGCGTCAGAGAGGTTCACTCTGTTGAGCGCCTGAAATTTTTCACGGAAATTCCTTTCCAGCGAAGCCCTGTCCTTGATGTCGGGTCTGTAGGTGTATTTCAGGTCAGTCAGTTTGGTTATTAAACTTTCTTCTATTTGTTGTTCTCTAATCATATTTAGCCAAATATGCTTTTTTAAGGTATTTTCATCGTTCTGTGCGTTGGCAAGAGGTGGCTTTTGGAGCTTTATGCTATGTCTGCTTGAAATATGGTCAGTATGTTGTTCTATTGTCAAAATGGTTTGTCCTTATGTTCATGTTGGTGGTGTTATTTTAGGCTCGATATGTTGTGGGTTGTAAATGAACAAGTGCAAACAGCGTTCAAGTATTTCATCGTTCTTTGAGAAAGGGAGGGCTTATCCGACAAAGCAGCCAATGTCTTGTTGGAGGGGATTGTCCCCGTGTTCCAACGTGAGATGCCTCGCCGAATTCTTTTCCGACCATCTTGTGTTTGCTTGTGTCAGTGACCGCTGAGTATGCCGCGCAAAAATCGCTGGGCCTTCGGTATTTTCGATAAAACTTATACAAGTTTCTAAGACTTCCGGCCAAAAGCATCACTAAAGCGCTCTAATTCCCTCTCAGCAGAGATTGGGTTTGACTTTGTCCTGGGAATCCGTTTTCGCTGTAAAAATACGCGTGCCCTCCGTTATTTACTTAACCAGCTGCATCAAACGTTGCTCCACGCGCCCGCCTGCCACCAGTCGGTACACATACATCCCTGCGGGCACTTGCGCCCCAGAGAACACTACAGAGTGCTCTCCTGCAGGCAGGTCGCCCTCTACGAGCGTGGCAACCCTGTTGCCTAATATGTCGAGGACCGTTAGTGCAGCTCGCTCTGGTTGGAGCAATTGAAATTTAATGGTCGTAGAGGTGGCAAATGGGTTAGGAAAGTTCTGATACAACATAAGCGGCTGGTGGAATCCAGTCTTTGTATGGCCATCTTCCACGGATGTAAGTAATTCCAAATCATTTACGGATGCGGCCATGACAAAGTCATCCATGTAGAACTTGTTGTCATATACGTTGACGGTAGTAGGCATAGCCAACACGCGATTGCCGACGCGTTCATTGGGCGGGATGGGCCACTCAAATTGCGGCGTCACATTGCCAATCCATTCCGCAATTTTCGTCCAAGGTGCCTGAGCGTCCTCTCGCAGCCACGCCTCATACGCCCCTTGCTCTCCGGACAAATCAATATGGATGCGAACCTGATACCATTGCCCTGCCTTCATCCAGGTATTGGTCAGATTCGGATACAGTTTGTCCCTATTGTAAGATGCCTCCGCTTGGTTATTCGCCAGAGGCGCTCTCAGATGCCACACCCAGCCACTGTCTGGAGCGGTCACCGGCGGATTATCCAAGTTCGGGCCTATGACTTTATGAATCCCAAACAACCAGGCGAATTCAGGAATGCTATCGCCATCTATGTCGTGACCGACGCAGGGATACCAAGCCCGGCAAGGGTAGAGGAATTTGGAACGATGAAAACGACTCTCAGGAGTGCCGTAGATCCAGAATTGGAACCATACATTCGCTGGAATGGTCGTCAGCGGAGTGTTCTGACTTCCGTACTTGAGCCAGTAATCGGTTTGATTAATTGGCGATTGGGAAGGGTTAGATTCCATCACCAATACCCGAGATTGCCGAGTTGAGTCGTACTGGGTGTACAGATAACCTGCACCTCTCCCAAAATAGGAGTTGTTAGCCTTGACATCTGTCCAACCATGGCTGCGAAACACAAGTTCAACATTTGTAGCGTCACGAGATGCATCATACTCGAAATTATCGTAAAAAATCTGAGCGTTCAAAATGCTCGTTGTACCAAGCCATGCGCTCAATATCAAGGCTACCGTAGCTCCGATATGTCCATGTTGGGACATGTTAACCTTCGCAAGAAATGAATGAGACCTCATAAAAAAATTCTTTAGAGGACAAAAATATAAATTAGCAAGAAAATTAAATCTTTTTCATTTTTGGCGGTGTCATCTTATGGGTGATGTCTTGTGGTTGCAGACAAATAAATGGAGATACAGCTGGTGTATTTCATCGGATTTTGAGAACGGTAGTGTTTTTCCGACGAGACGCCTCGCCATCTCCTGGTCAAAACGTAAGAAGGGTAGTCAGACCGGTCATTCGGACAACACATGGAAGAGGGTAGAACAGCCGGAAAACGCTCTGGAACGGAAGCCCGATACCAGATAGCAGGGCGCTTTGGCACCCTGAAAGGTGCTCAGGTATATGCCGGCATCAACGGCTTCATTTCTCCGGTCAGAAAGCAGAATCTCCGTCCTTTCAGGGATCTCCTCAGGGTTTTTAAGGGAATATGTTCCTTCCTATCGGTGTGCGACAACCTGACCGGAATGGTTACAAAAAATAATTTCTGAGGTTTGGAAATGTGAAGCAAGTGCTATTACCTTTGCACCGCTTTTTCCGGAAGGGTAAGCAAATGCTGATAAGGCCCGTTCGTCTAGCGGTCAGGACACGTCCCTTTCACGGATGAAACACGGGTTCGATTCCCGTACGGGTCACGCAAGCCCTGTGAGGTGTAAAATCCTCGCAGGGCTTTTGGTTTTTGTTAGCGATTTTTGCTGCCGAAAAATCAAAAACCGATGCCTTTTTTAAAGGCCTTTTCGCCTTTGCCTCAGCATGCCGTTTTCATCTTCACGTTTAACCTTTTGTTTATGCCTGCACTTGCCCGCTTACTGTTCTGTGTACTCCTCCTGGCCCTGATGGCTTGCCGTCAAACGCCGCCCCCGCCCCAAGCCGATGCTATTGCAGAAGATCGCGTCATCCTGGACTCCTTTGCCGACCTGCAAATCCTGCGCTACGACCTGCCCGGCTGGGATGAGCTGAGCCTTCGGCAAAAAACTTTTATTTATTACCTCAGCGAAGCTGCCCTAGCAGGGCGCGACATCATCTACGACCAGCACTGCAAGTACAACCTGACGGTGCGCAAAACTTTAGAAGCCATTTTTGAAAGCTGGAAGGGCGACCGCACTACACCCGAATGGAAGGCCTTCGAGACCTACGCCAAGCGCGTGTGGTTCAGCAACGGCATCCATCACCATTACAACGAGGTGAAAATCCTACCCGACTTTTCGCAGGAATACTTTGCCGCCCTGGTCAATAGCGCCGACCCGAAGGCGTTGCCCCTTGCTGAAGGCCAGACACCTGCAGCACTTTTGGATACCCTGGCGCGCGTGATGTTTGACCCTAACTTCCTGCCCAAACGCACCAACAAAGAGGCGGGCGTGGACGTGGTGCTCACCTCTGCCGTGCATTTTTACGAAAACATCACTGCCGACGAGGTGGACCGCTTCTACCAGCAACAACTGCGCGCCGCCGGCCCCAACCCGCCTATGGTGGGCCTCAACTCCAAGCTCATTGGCGTCAAAGGCGGCAAACCCTATGAGCGCGTTTGGCGCGCTGGCGACGGCATGTACGGGCCGGCCATTGACCGCATCATCGAAAATTTAGAAAAAGCCATCCCATATGCAGAAAACGAGCAGCAGCAAAAGGTCATCCGCCTGCTCATCGAATACTACCGCACGGGCGACTTGCGCAAGTTCGACGAATACAACATCGCCTGGGTGCAGGACACTACCAGCACTGTGGACTTCATAAACGGCTTTATCGAAGTGTATCACGACCCCAAAGGCTATAAGGCCGACTGGGAGGCCGTGGTGCAGTACAACGATCCCGAGGCTACGCGCAAAATGGCTATCATCAGCAAAAACGCGCAGTACTTCGAAGACAACAGCCCCATAGCACCCGCTTACCGGAAAAAAGAAGCCAAGGGCATTTCCTACCGCGTCATTAATGTGGCCATGGAAGGCGGCGACTGCGCGCCCAGCACACCCATCGGCATCAACCTGCCCAACTCAGACTGGATACGGGCGCAATACGGATCCAAGTCCATCAGTCTCAACAACATCGAAAATGCCTACGCTCGCTCGGGCGGCGCAGCAGCTACCGCCGAATTCGCCCACGATGAAGAGGAAATAACCTTAGCCAAACGCTATGGCGAGGTGGTGAGCAAAATGCACACGGCCCTGCATGAGGTCATCGGCCACGCCAGCGGGCAGCTGAAACCCGGCGTTGCCCAGCCCAGCAGTACCCTGAAGCAGTACGCCAGCACTCTGGAAGAGGTACGGGCCGATTTGGTAGCACTCTACTTCCTGCCCGACCTCAAACTGGTCGAATGGGGCGTCATGCCCGATACGGTGGCCTATCGCACTGGCTACGATCAGTATCTGCGCAATGGCCTGTTGCAGCAACTACGCCGCATACAGCCCGGACAAAATCTGGAGCAAGACCACATGCGCAACCGGCACTTAGTGTCCTCATGGGTACTTGAACGCGCCCAGGCCGATAGTGCTGTGGTCAAAGTGGTGCGCAATGGAAAAACGTACATAGATATCCGCAACTACACCCGCGTGCGCGAACTCTTCGGCCAGTTGCTCGCCGAGGTGCAGCGCATCAAGTCCGAAGGCGATTTCAACGCTGCTCGCCAGCTGGTGGAGACGTATGGTGTACGAGTAGATGCCGCACTGGTGCAGCAGGTGCGCGACCGCTATGCCAATCTGCCTACCAAACCTTATTCGGGCTTCGTGCAGCCCCGGCTGGTGGCCGTGCGGGATGCTCAGGGCAACATCACCGACGTGCGTGTAGAGGTCGAGACGGATTTTGTGCAGCAAATGCTCCGCTTCGGACGCGAGTACGCTTTCCTGCCCGTGCGCAACGACTGACCCTCGCTCCGGGGGCGCTTTTTGTGCTTTCTCTCCACTCGTTAGCCGGCAAAGAGGCAGCATCTTTGCCGCAAGTAAACTGCATTCTATAAAAAACATGGCTACCTACGAAAATCCGCGCTTAGTGCTCGACTCCTCCCGACCACCCGAACCTGGAAAGGTCGCCTGGCGAAGCCCCAGCAACATCGCTATCGTCAAATACTGGGGCAAACGCGGTGTGCAGCTGCCGCAAAACCCGTCTGTGAGCCTCACCCTGACGGCAGCCTACACCGACATGGCGCTCGAGTACGCGCTCAAGGAGCACCCCGACCCGAAGATAGAACTGGCGTTCTTCTTTGAGGACAGACCCCATGAGGCCTTCCAGAGCAAGGTGGCCGCCTTTTTGGAAAGCGTAACGCCGATTTTTCCGTTCCTTCGGCAATTGAAGATCACCCTTCGCACTGCCAATTCCTTCCCGCATTCGACGGGTATTGCCTCGTCGGCTTCCAGCATGTCTGCGCTGGCGCTGTGCCTGTGTTCGCTGGAGCATCGCTTTTTTCAGACCTTGCCCGACGATGCTGAGTTTGATCGCAAAGCCTCCTATGTGGCCCGTCTGGGTAGTGGCAGTGCCTGCCGTTCCATTTATCCCTACGCTGCGTTGTGGGGCCTGACGCCAGCGCTGCCGGGGTCGTCCGATGAATGTGCCGTGCCTTTAGATACCCAGCTACACCCCGTCTTCAAGTCGTTCCGCGACGACGTGCTGGTCGTGAGCGCTGCCGAAAAGGCCGTCAGCAGCCGCGCCGGCCATGCCCTGATGGAGGGCAACCCGTTTGCCGAAACGCGCTACGCACAGGCTCGCTCGCGTACGGTGCGATTGTTAGAGGCGCTGCGCAGCGGTGATGTAGAGGCCTTCGGGCAAATCGCCGAAGACGAGGCACTGGCCCTACATGCGCTCATGATGTGTAGCCAGCCGCCGTATTTGCTGCTGCAGCCCAACACGGTGGCCATCCTGCATCAGGTGCGTGCCTTTCGGCAGGAAACACGTCTGCCGGTGTATTTCACCCTCGATGCCGGGCCAAATGTGCACCTGCTCTATCCGGCCCAGCATGCCGATGCTGTGCGTCTCTGGGTCGAAAATGTGCTGAAACCTTTTTGCGAAAACGGCTTCTATTTAGCCGACAGCGCCGGCGAAGGGCCAAAGGAGTTGTAGCGGCTACACTGGAGCTGGCTTCAGCGGTGTGCACGCCGTCAGAAGCGCACCCTTACGGCCGCACCCAGCCCCGTCGGTTCTACGGACATGCTCCAGGCGGGCTCGGGCTGCGGTGGAGGCGCCATGCCGTAAAAGCCCAATTTGTCATTGTACTGGCGAATGGCCGGCCCGAAATGGTTAGCCGCCTGGTTAATGTTCACGGCGCCGATGATACCGCTCATAGCGCCCAATCCGAAGAGCATCCAACCGCCCACAGGGCTTCTCTTTGGGCCGTTGTCGTATGTGTTGTACATAGAGACATAACGCACATCGCGATCAACCGTATTGACAATGGCCAGCGTAAGACCCGCAGTGCCCGCCAGCGCGCCTATCCACGCCAGAGGCACGCCTGTAACAATCAGTTCGCGCCCCTTTTCAAACTGCGGCAATGCCTCCGGACAATACGCCTGGACGTAAGAGCGGGCCACGAGCATAGTTACCGGCTGGTTGTTCATGAGAAAATTCGAGCCTCCAGTGTACTGAATGTAGGCGTTCAACCCTGTTTCTAAGGTCAAGACACTGCGCTCTATCTGCCCTGGCTGGCCTCGATGGGTGCGGGTGCCCGGCGTTACTTTGCCCGAACAGGGCGCAAAGCGCTCTACCGTGCCGTTGGCTAAGCGAATGTAGTCAATGTCGCATACCTCGTAGGCATAAATAGGCCCATCTAAGTTGTCGGAGCGGTGAAAGCGCACGGTTGTGGAGGTTATTTCCAGCACTTTGGCTTCAATGACTCTCCCCTGGCGAAGGAAAATGCGATCCTGGGCACCCAGCGTTCCGGCGGCGAGCACACTCAAGCCGCACCACAGCGAGAGAAAAAGGATGTACTTCATCATGTGTTCAAGTAAATGTGGTGTGAGAATGATTCTTTTTGGGCTGCGGTACTTTCGCTTGTAAAGGTGTGGGAGGACAGGGAAGGTTCCAACTATCTGGTGTGGATTTAACGTTTTGCTAACCCTTTCCTAAGGCACTGCCAATGCTGCTCAAAATCACTTTCGGTATTTTTCTCTGAACCTTAAGGCGCGCCTACCTTTGCAGTTGCTATGAAACACGCCTTTTTCGTCTTCATTCTGTTGAGTATAGCAGCGCTGGGGCTGACGGCTTTTCAGCCGGAACGGCGCGAAGACCTCACGCGCGAGGAACTGGGGCGCCTGCTGTTTGAGGATAAAATCCTTTCGGCCGACCAAAGCATCAGTTGCGCGTCGTGTCATATTCCAGCGTTTGCCTTTGGCGACACTTCGGCCGTCAGCCTGGGGGTGGGTGGTCAGAAAGGTACGCGCAATACGCCGCCTATTACCAACATGTCGTTTCGTTCCAGCTTCTTTTGGGATGGCCGAGCTACTACGCTGGAAGAGCAAGTGCTGCGCCCGATTGAAAACCCTGTTGAAATGGCGCTTCCACTGGCGGAAGCCATAAGCCGCCTGCGTGCGGATGCGCGCTACGAAGGCTATTTCCGAACCCTCTATGGCCGTGCGCCCGATACGACCGCGCTGGCTGATGCACTGGCTGCTTTCATTCGCACGTTAGAGACCGCCGACACGCCTTTCGACCGCTGGATGCGTGGCGATGAGCACGCCATGAGCGCCGCTGCTGTGCGCGGGCGTGCTATCTTCATGGATAAGGGCAAGTGTTTCGACTGCCATTTTGGCCCGGACTTTACGGGCGATGAATTCCGAAATATTGGCCTCTTTAACGGCAAAGACCTCAACGACCCGGGGCGTTTCGCCATTACGAAAGACTCTGCCGATCTGGGCCGTTTCAAGGTGCCCGGCCTGCGCAACGTGGCCGTTTCGGCGCCTTACATGCACCACGGCGCCTTCCGCACGCTGCGCGAAGTGATTGACTACTACGATACCCCTGACCGCTTCGTGCCCAACAGCATCGGGCGCGACACGCTGCTGGTCCGCCCGCTGGGCCTGACGGAGGCCGAAAAAGACGACTTAGAGGCCTTCCTGCATGCTCTGACCGACGACCGCTTCGTGCGCAAGCCCTGAGCCCTCACGGACGCTCACGAGTGTATCTTACCTGCCCCATAGACGTCTGCGCGCAAAAACAAACCACAGGTCGTCGGAAGGGTACCGAACGGCAGTGCCAAAAGTACTTTTGCGGCAGAACACCTGCCGGGTGTTAACCTTTTCCCGAAAACGGTGTTTACTGAGGCGAGAAACAATTATTCACTAAAACCTGGTCCTTTCAGCATGAAAAACTTGCTTCCAACTCTTGCTTTCGCTCTGTTGTTGTGCGTTTCGTCGGTCTTTGCCCAGATTAAAACCCCACAGCCCAGCCCGCTGGGCAACCTGAGCCAGACTGTTGGCTTAGTCAAAATTGATGTCGAATACTCGCGCCCCAGCGCTAAAGGACGTAAGATATTCGGCGGCTTGGTACCCTACGGGGAGATGTGGCGCACCGGTGCGAATGCTTCCACGAAAATTACATTTGCCGACGAGGTGAAGGTGAACTATGTCAACCTGCCCAAAGGTACCTACGCACTTTACACCATCCCTGGTGAAAAGGAATGGACGATCATTTTCTACAAAAACACCACTTTTTGGGGCGTGCCTGATGCGAAGTCATTTAAAGAGGAAGACGTCGCCGCCCGCTTTAAGGTGCCGGTAAAGACCATTGCCGAGAAGGTAGAAACCTTCACCATCAACATCGGCAACCTGACCAATAGCAGCGCCGACATGGAGCTGGTCTGGGAAAATACGAAGGTTGTCATCCCGATTCAGGTGGATACCGACGCGAAAGTGATGGCTGACATCAAGTCCACAATGGCCGGCCCGAAGGCCAACGATTACTACGCTGCTGCTCGCTATTACTACGAAGAAGACAAAGACATGCAGCAGGCGTTGGAGTGGGTGAACAAAAACATCGAAATGGCGGGCGAAAAGTTCTGGGTACTGCGCCTGAAGGCGAACATCCTGGCTAAACTGGGCCGCTACCAGGAGGCAATTGCGGTGGCTAATCGAAGCACGGAGCTGGCCAAAGCTGACGGCAATACCGACTATCCGCGCATGAACGAAGAGTCCATCGCCGAATGGAAGAAGAAACTATAGGGTAGGATGCCAGGACTTTCAGCCCTGCGACCAAAGCCCACGTCGGCATACCGGCGTGGGCTTTTTTCTAAGTGAACCAGGGGCCTGAGGGCTGGGATGTCATTTCACCCAAAAAATCCTGCTCATTCGAGCGAAAACCGATTTCCGATTTCGCCAAATAGTGGGCGTTGCTGCTTCTTTGCGGGGCGTAAAAAACAAAGGGTTACATGTCGAAAACAGCATTGAATGTAGAAGCCGAAAAGAATGCCGACGCCATGCGCTTAGCTGTGGGCAAGGTTAATCGCCTGCTGGAGCAAATAGCGCAAGGGGGAGGCAAAAAACGGATAGAAAAGCTGCACCAAGAGGGCAAGATGACGGCGCGTGAGCGGATAGATTACCTGCTCGATGCCGACTCGCCGCGCATTGAAATCGGTGCTTTTGCCGGCTACGAGATGTATGCCGAGCACGGAGGATGCCCGGCCGGCGGTGTGGTGGTAGTTATCGGATACGTGCGTGGGCGGCAGGTAATTGTCGTGGCCAATGACGCTACGGTAAAGGCCGGCGCCTGGTTTCCCATCACAGGTAAGAAGAACCTACGCGCGCAAGAAATCGCCATGGAAAACCGCTTGCCCATCATTTACCTGGTGGATAGCGCCGGTGTTTACCTGCCGATGCAGGATGAGATTTTCCCGGATAAAGAGCATTTTGGCCGTATTTTCCGCAACAATGCTCGCCTGTCTGCTGCTGGCATTCCGCAAATAGCGGCCATCATGGGCGCCTGCGTGGCCGGCGGCGCCTACCTGCCCATCATGTCTGATGAGGCGCTCATCGTTGAGGGCACGGGGTCGGTCTTTTTAGCAGGGCCTTATTTAGTAAAGGCTGCTATCGGCGAGCAGGTGGACAAACAGACGCTTGGCGGAGCGAGCACACACTCGGAAATCTCCGGCGTTACGGACTACAAGATGCCTGACGATAAGACCTGCTTAGACACCATCAAGGAATTGGTGGACAAACTGGGCCAGCCGCAATCTGCTGGCTTCGACCGGGTAGCGCCCCGACCGCCCTACGGAGACCCGAATGAACTGTTTGAAATTTACCCCGAAAACGGCGCCAAACCCTACGATACCATCGAGCTATTGCGCCGCATCGTGGACGATGGCCACTTAGTACAGTACAAAGAGCACTACGGTAAAACCATCATCACCGCTTACGCGCGTATTGACGGCTGGGCCGTGGGTATTGTGGCCAATAACCGCCAGGTCGTCAAGAACGCTAAAGGCGAAATCCAGTTTGGCGGAGTCATTTACTCCGACTCTGCCGATAAGGCCACGCGCTTCATCCTGAACTGCAACCAGAAGAAAATCCCGTTAGTATTCTTCCACGACGTTACGGGCTTCATGGTAGGCACGCGCTCCGAGCACGGCGGCATCATCAAGGACGGAGCGAAAATGGTGAATGCTGTAGCCAACTCTACGGTGCCCAAGTTCAGCGTGGTAGTGGGTAATTCCTACGGGGCGGGCAATTACGCCATGTGCGGCAAGGCATACGACCCGCGACTCATCGTGGCCTGGCCTACGGCCAAAATCGCCGTTATGGGTGGCGACCAGGCGGCCAAAGTGCTGACGCAAATCCAGGTACAAGCCCTTAAAGATAAGGGCAAGCTGGCTGACCCCGAAGCTGAAAAAGCGCTGTACGAAGAGATCAAGGCGCGCTACGACGCACAAACGACGCCTTACTATGCGGCAGCTCGCTTGTGGGTGGACGCCATCATTGACCCGCGCGACACGCGCCGCTGGATCAGCATGGGCATCGAGGCGGCCAACCACGCGCCAGTGGAGAAGTTCAATGTCGGCGTTATTCAGGTCTAAAAAGCGCTGCAGACCGTTGCCGATGTCTTGCCCAAATCATGCGCTACTTTTCTGAGAGCGCTGGACAAAAGCGCTTACCACGCCTGCATGCGGTGCGGATAGCGCGTGAGGTACAGCCCCCGGATATGGCTGCTCATCAGCTCGCGCAAGGCGTCAATGCCCTCGCGGGTGCGGGCGGAGATAAACACACCTTCACCGAAAGTATTCCGGAGGCGCTCGGCCAGTTCGCGCTCCAGGTCGCGCCGTGTTTGGGCGTCTAAGAGGGCGTCGAAGTAGCGTTCGCGGTACAGGTCTATTTTGTTATAGACCATGATGGTGGTTTTTTCTGCCGCGCCCAGTTCGGCCAGCGTCTGTTGTACGGTGCGGATGTGGTCTTCAAATTGCGGGTGTGCCACATCCACGACGTGCAGCAGCAGGTCGCTTTCGCGCACCTCGTCTAAGGTGCTTTTGAAACTTTCCACTAAGTGGTGCGGCAGTTTGCGGATGAACCCCACAGTATCGGACAGCAAGAAAGGCATCTGCCCGAAAACCACTTTGCGCACGGTGGTGTCTAAGGTGGCAAACAGTCGGTCTTCGGCCAGCACCTCAGATTTACTTAACAAGTTCATCAGTGTGCTCTTGCCGGCGTTGGTGTAGCCCACCAAGGCGACGCGCACCCACTCGCCGCGGGTTTTGCGTTGCGTTTGGGCCTGCCGGTCAATGTCGCGCAGCTTTTGCTCCAGCGCCTTGATGCGTTGCTGTACTAAGCGGCGGTCGGTTTCTATCTGCGTTTCACCCGGGCCGCGCATGCCGATGCCGCCGCGCTGGCGCTCTAAGTGCGTCCACAGACCGCGCAGGCGAGGCAGGAGGTATTTCATCTGTGCCAGTTCGACTTGTGCCTTGGCTTGCGCCGTTTGCGCCCGACGGGCAAAGATGTCTAAGATGAGCGTAGAGCGGTCTATGATTTTGACCTTGAGCGCCTCCTCTAAGTTATTGGTCTGTTTGCCCGTGAGGTCATCGTCAAAAATGACCATATTCACCTCCGGGTGCCGTTCCAGATAAAGGCGTATTTCCTCTACTTTGCCTTTGCCGATAAAGGTGCGGTGATCGGGATGATCCAATCGCTGGGTAAAGCGACGCACCGTATGTGCTCCGGCGGTCAGGGCCAGAAATTCCAACTCATCTAAATACTCCTGTGCCTGCGTATCGCTGACTTGCGGCGTTATCAGACCTACCAGCACGGCATATTCCTCTTCCACGTTCCAGTGGTCTATCTTTTCGCCTAAGGTCCATTCTTTGGCCATATGTTCTCGTGTTTTTGAAACAAAGGTAAAGGGTATGCAGTCAGTTTTCCATGAGGGTTCCTTTTGGCCGAATAGTGCAGCGATGAATGTTGGCTATAGAGCGCTTTAGCCAGGTCTTCCTATGCACCTGTTGTATCGCTTGACGTCGTGGGGCCCGTTCACTAAGGCTGCTTGTGCATACTTACTGTTTTGGCCATGAGCAGTGAGAGCTACAGGACGAGTCGCCTTGAGCCGCTTGAGGGATGAAGTAGGCCCGGGTGGCCCTGCCAAAAGAGGTTCGGCCGGTCGCCAAAGGCATCAGGAGTTGCGAGTGTGAAATTTTTTTAGAGACTATAATTGGTTTTGGATGAAACCTATATACCTGTAAATAAGACTGTTAAGATAAATGTGGTCGAAAAAATCCATTCGAGGGCATACGAGATTATGGAGTAGCCGTTAATTTTGGCCTCGGTTTTGATGGGCGGCGGCCTTTTCGTCCGAAAACCGACGCTTGCGCCCCTCTAAACCGCTTCCGAAACCACATTTTTTAATCTCTTAAATGAACGCTTATGGCTGTTGCTACTCGGCAGACCCTTACCCAAACGCAGCAGATAAAGCTGTCGCCTCAGCAGATCCAGCTGATGAAACTGCTGCAAATCCCAACCAGCGAACTCGACCAGCGCATTCAGGAAGAAATAGAGGCTAATCCGGCCCTGGAGCGCGAGGACGATGATCTCGACTCATCCTTAGATCACGGGGAAGAAGGTGGCTTGCGCCCGGATGATGCGGAAGCGGAAACCGAGAACAGCGAAAGCGAGTTGGAAGCCATAGAACGCGAAAGCAGTGAAGAGTACGCCGAAGAAGAAGCCGAATCCTTGGGCAATGATGACTCGGGCATAGACGACGACTTCATGCGCGACTTTATTGAAGATGATCCAGGTACCTATGGTCTGCGCGGCGAAGATTATGGCCAGTCAGAAGAGGAAAAGAGTGTCCCCATTAAGTTTGAAAAGACCATCCACGAATATCTGGAGGAGCAGCTTGGTCTCCAAAACCTGGATGGCGAGCGCGAGCGCATCATTGCCATGCAGATCATCGGTTCTCTTGATGACGATGGCTATTTGCGCCGCGATCTAGATGCCATGGTCAATGACTTGTTGTTCAGCCAGAACATTCGCACCACACGCGAAGAGCTGGAAAAATTGCTTCACGTCATTCAGCAGTTTGACCCCCCTGGCATTGGGGCGCGTGATCTGCGCGAGTGCCTGCTTATTCAACTCAGGCACAAGCTGCAAGGCGAGCAGAGCAACCTCTCGCCTTCCGAAAAACAGGCCATTCAATCAGCCATCAAGATACTTGAGTCTTATTTTGAGGAGTTTTCCAAAAAACACTACTCCAAACTGGTTCGCCATCTCGGCATTACTGAAGAAGAACTCAAGCCTATCATCGGCGAGGTGCTGAAACTCAATCCCAAGCCCGCCAGCAGCTTTTCTTCTCGTAGCGAAATCGTGCACAATTATATCGTGCCTGACTTCATCGTTACGAACCGCGACGGTGATCTGGAACTTTCTTTAAATGCCCGTAATGCGCCGGAACTACGCATCAGCGAATACTTTCGCGAAATGCTGCGCGCTCATAACCACCACCACAACGGAAAACGACCTTCCAAACAAGACCGGGATGCCATTCTTTTTATCAAACAAAAAATAGAAAGTGCGCGCTGGTTTATTGACGCCATCAAGCAGCGCCAACAAACCATGATGCTGACCATGAATGCCATTCTCCAGCATCAGCGCGACTACTTCATGACCGGCGACGAGAAGCGGATACGCCCCATGATCTTGAAAGACATCGCCGACGCTACGGGCCTGGATATTTCCACAGTGTCGCGCGTGGCGAACTCCAAATACGTACAAACGGAATTTGGCACCAAGCGCCTTAAGGACTTCTTCTCCGAAAGCCTTCAAACACAGGAAGGCGATGAGGTATCTACGCTGGAGGTCAAGAAAATCCTGACGGAACTCATTTCTCAGGAAAATAAGCAGCGCCCGCTCTCGGATGAGAAGCTGAAGGAAATCCTGTTGCACAAAGGCTACAACATCGCTCGGCGTACCGTCGCCAAGTATCGCGAGCAGCTGGGCATTCCGGTGGCACGCCTGCGCAAACAACTCTGAACAACATGACAGACCAACTCCGAATGCTGGTCGAGGCTGCCTGGGACGATCGCTCTCGGTTAACGCAGCGCGAAACCCAGCAAGCGATACGGGAGGTTATTGACCTGCTCGACCAGGGTATTCTGCGGGTAGCCGAACCGTTGCCCGAGGGTGAGTGGACGACCCATGAGTGGATCAAAAAGGCCGTTATCCTGTATTTTCCCATTCAGGACATGCGCACCATTGAGGTGGGCCCCTTTGAATACCACGACAAGATCCCACTGAAAAAGGGCTTTGCGCAGCAAGGGGTGCGCGTTGTGCCGCAGGCGCTGGCGCGCTACGGCGCTTACATCGAGCGTGGCGCCATTCTGATGCCCTCCTACGTCAACATTGGCGCATGGGTAGGCGCGGGTACGATGGTGGATACTTGGGCCACCGTTGGCTCCTGTGCTCAGATAGGGCGCAATGTTCACCTGGCGGGCGGTGTCGGCATTGGCGGTGTACTGGAGCCGCCGCAGGCCCGGCCTACGATTATCGAAGACGACTGCTTCATTGGCTCGCGTTGCATCGTCGTGGAGGGCGTTCACGTCGAGCGCGAGGCCGTACTGGGGGCTAATGTAGTGCTCACGCAAAGTACGCACATCATTGACGTTACCGGCCCCGAACCCGTTCGCTATACTGGGCGCGTACCTGCGCGTTCGGTCGTCATTCCGGGCAGCTACACGCGCCAGTTTCCGGCGGGCACGTATCAGGTTTCGTGCGCCCTTATCATCGGGCAGCGCAAGGAGAGCACTGATAAAAAAGTTTCGCTCAACGACGCTCTGCGCGACTATCAGGTCGCCGGCTAACCTTTTGCTGTGGTGTGAAGACCATTGAAATTCCCACGCTTCAAAACGTAGTCATCCAGTACGAGCAGGCCAGTGCTTTTAGCCGCTTTGTGGCAGCATTGTTAGATCTGCTGCTCGTCAGTGTAGGGTGGTTTGTGGTTTACCTCGTGCTGCTCTACACCGAAGTGTTGGAGTTTCTGGCCTCTGGCGTCGTAGAGGTGTTTTCGTGGTTGTTGTTTTATCTGCTGTATCACATGGTCTGTGATGTGTGGAATGCCGGTCAAACGCCCGGAAAGAGTATTCTGGGAATTCAGACGGTTCGCCTGGATGGCCGGCCGCTGCGATGGGGCGATGCCTTTGTGCGAGCCATCCTGCTTTTTCTGGACGGTCTATTTTCAGGTGGCTTCATCGGGATGCTATTCATCCAGACGGGGCCACGCAGTCAGCGCTTAGGCGATATGGCGGCCCACACGACGGTTGTCAACGTGCGCAATGTGCGTTCCATCAACTTGAGCGATGTGCTGAACATTTCTACCGCCGAAAACTATACGGTTACCTATCCGCAGGTGCGCCAGCTGAGCGAGGCCGATATGTTGCTTGTCAGAACGGTACTCTTGCGTTGGAGGCAATATCCCAACGCGGCCCATCAGCAGGCTGCCTTAAGGCTGGCCGATCAGTTGGCCAACTTGCTGCAAGTCCCACAGCCTGCAATCGTGGATACCTATGATTTTTTGGAAACATTGCTGCGCGACTACATCGTGCTGACGCGCTAAGGGAGCGCATAGCGGCTAACTTTCGCCCATTTTGGGGGTTTCACGGATATGTTGTTTAAATGGCTTTTCACGCTGCTGGTCATTGCGTGGCTTTGGTTTGTAGGGCGGCGCTATTTTGCTCCGCGCCGCGAGGGGGTACAGGGGTTGCCTGAATGGCCGCCACTCCCGCCAGAGCCGGAACCAGATTCGGAAACGGAGGCCAGCGTTCGCATACAGCCGCGCGACGACACCGGTGAATACATTGACTACGAGGAAATCAGGGAGTAACTTCCTTTTCTGCCGCAGGCTCACCAGCAAAGTATTGCATCACCCGTGCTGCTGCAGCCTTGCCGGCTACCTGAGCTATCTCTTCCGCGGATGCCTGACGCAGGCGGGCTACGGAGCCAAAGTGCTGCAGCAGCTTCTCCGCTGATTTCGGCCCAATGCCGGGTATTTCAGTGAGTTCGGTATGTAAGAATGCCTTGCTGCGTTTGTCGCGGTGGAACGAAATGGCAAATCGGTGCGCCTCGTTGCGGGCTTGCTGGATGAGGCGCAGCGACTCCGACTTCTTGTTCAAGTGCAGCGGCACAGGGTCATCGGGGAAGTAGATTTCCTCCAGTCGTTTGGCGATGCCGATGACGGTCATTTTGCCTTCTAAACCCAAGGCACGCAGGCTTTTCATGGCAGCGCTCAGCTGGCCCTTGCCGCCATCAATGATGACGAGCTGCGGCAGCGATTGCCCTTCGGCCAGCAGGCGTTTGTAGCGCCGATAGACGACCTCTTCCATCGAGGCAAAGTCGTTGGGGCCTTCCACAGTCTTCACGTGGTAGTGTCGGTAGTCGCGTCGGGCAGGTTTGCCGCTTCGGAATACCACGCAGCTCGACACGGGATTACTGCCCTGGAGGTTGGAATTGTCGAAGCACTCGATGTGCATGGGCAATTCTTTCATGTGCAGGTCGGCTTTGAGTACATTTAGCACGCGCTCGGCCTGCGTCTGGCGGTTGGTACGGTTGATGGCTGCACGGCGTTGCTGCAGTTGGTACTGGCGCGCGTTCCACTCTGAAAGGTCGAGCAGTTTTTTCTTGTCGCCTATTTTGGGCACCGTTACCACGACGCCTTCGGGTGCAGCAACAGGGAAGGGCACGATGATTTCCGGGGCCTGGCTATCCATCTTCAGCCGCAGGGCCTCTACGGCATACGACAGTAGCGTGCCGGGGTCTTCGTCCAAGTTTTTCGTTAGGGTGAGCGTGTAGGTGTTGATGATGGCGCCGTTCACCACGCGCAGGCAGTGCACATAGGCTTCCTGCTCGTCGGTAACTAAGGCAAATACGTCCACGTCGCGGATGTTCGGATTGACCACCGTGCTTTTACCCTGGTAGTCCTCAAACAGAGCGAGTTTTTCTTTCATTTCTTGCGCCTTTTCAAACTGCAGGTTCTCCGCATAGCGCTGCATCTCCTCTTTGAGGTGCGCCTTTACCGGGGCGAAATTGCCGCGCAGGATGTTTTTGATTTGCTCGATTTTGCGCTGGTAGGCTTCTTCGCTTTCATAGCCAACGCAAGGGGCTGCGCAGTTCTTGATGTGGTATTCCAGGCAGGGCTTGAACTTGCCGCGGGCGATGTTGTGCTCCGACAGGTTCAGCGAGCAGGTGCGCAGTTGGAATAGCCGGCGTATCAGGTCGGTAATCTGGTCCACACGCCCCTTGTGCAGGTAAGGTCCGAAATATGTGGAGCCGTCGCGTACGACCCGCCGCGTAACAAACACTCGCGGAAACCGCTCGGCTTTGATGCAGATGTACGCCAGCGGCGACTTTTCGTCTTTGAGCATGACGTTGTACCGCGGCTGATGCTTCTTAATGAGCGTATTCTCCAGCAGCAGCGCGTCGGTCTCCGTTTCTACTACGGTAAATTCGATGCGCTCGGCGTGGCGCACTAATGCTTTTGTCTTGGCGGATTGATGCTTCTTATCGCCAAAATACGAGGCCAAACGATTGCGCAAGTTCTTGGCTTTGCCTACGTACAGAATGACACCTTGCCCATCCAAAAACCGATACACACCCGCCTCCGGCGGCACCGTAGGAAAAAAGTCTTTGAACTGCTCAGTAGTCATAGTAACGGCCAAACTTGTTTGGCCCGGCGCTTGAATGGAAAATGAAAGATATGTGCCGGGCTTTGCTCCTGCTCATGCCGGGCCTTTTGCTTTGGCCTGGCTAAAGATTAAAACAGCAGATCGCCCAGCGAATGTTTTGGCATGCGCGGCTGTGGCACCCATTCGCCCGTTTTCCAGATCATGCGCTCTAAGTGGTAGAAGTTCAGCTTATAGTCAAACTGCGACGGCACGTCGTAGCAATAGCCGTGATAGTAGTATTTCTTGCCCAGTCGCCGCGCAATGTCCATTTCCAGCAGCATGGTGTAATAGCCAGGGCGGTAATGCTCAAACTCTGGATCGAAGAAGCAGTAGGTGGCGGAGACGGCTTCTTTGCCTAAGTGCAGATAGCTGCAGGCAATCAGGCGCCCGTGTTCGTATAGGCACAGCTCAAGTCCCGGCACGGGGATGGTTGGATCGGGGTTGATGAAGCTAAGGATAGACTCTGGGGGGGAAGACTTAAAGCGTCGGGTGTGTTTTAGAAACAGCTCCTGTTTTTCATCGGTCAGATGAATGGGGCCGGTGCGTACTTTGAGGTGGGTGTTTTGGCGCAGCAATTTGCGCTGGCTGCGCGATAGCATCGGCGGATAGTCCAGCCGGATACGCAGCGGCAGGGTGCGGCATAGTTCCTCGCGGTTGATGCCGTAGCTGTGCCGTACCATGGAGAAGCCCAACAGACGCCAGCCTCGGTCCAAGAGGTCGTCAAAATGCGTCAAGGGCATGGGCTGGAGGTTCAGCCGCTCATCAATAACACCCTCCAGAAAAACCCGATGCGTACGCATATCTTTTTTAGCGTAAAGATATTCTTTGCCAAGAATGCGCCGACATGCAGGGCGTCGGACGCCTACACTCATCTTTGCCGACAATATCCGATTGCCCTTATCAGCACGCGCTATTCATCCCGCAGTTCGCGTTCCACTTCTTCCATCATGACGTAGTCTTCGGCTTCGCTTACTGTTGGGATGAGCGTCAGCACCGCGTCCAGGCGCGATATTTCTATCAATTTAGATACCGACGGGTGCAGCTGGCCGGCAATTACAAAGGCCCCCGTTTCTTTCCAAAGCCGATTGCCGGTCAGGATGGCGCTCAGGCCACTGGAGTCCACAAACGTTACGTGGGAGAGGTCTAAAATCAGGTTGCGTGTGCCTTCATTCAGCAGAAAGATCAGCTCGCTTTTCAACTGCGGTGCAATGAGTGAGTCTAATGTCGGCTCTTCGAGCGTCAGCACCGTGTAGTGCTCCTGCTTATCCACCTTATATTTCATGACAGACTGATTTTCAGTTTTTTAATGAGAAAATGAAGCAGTATCCTGCACCTTCCTTTACTGGAATGCCAGGACAAAAGTAGGCACGCCTTTCGGTAACTCCACGCATCGGCACATGCTTTTTTCTCAGAGGGCCCCTTTGCACTACCTCTGACGCATCGGAGCAAAAACGCCGGATGTCAGAACGCTGGCGCAGAAGCAGTAGCCTCTGCCTTCGTTCAGGCATCGGAAATGGTGTGGGTGTGCCGGTATGTGCTTCGGTTTGCTCCGAGGGTCATTTCTCGTGGTGCTGCTCGAAGGTGTTTACTTCGCTTTTACTGCGGCAAGTGGGCGGTTTAGGGCCTGGATAAGGGGAGGAGCGCTCCCATTTTAGCCCGATACATCCCCAAAAGAGACGCGCTCGTCCCTTTCCATCATCAGCAGCCCGGTGGGGTTACGTGCTTTGCAGAAAAAACGCCCATGGAAAAGACGCTTTATCGTACACGTATGTTGAAAAGATGTTTGCTGGTGCTTGTCGCCGCCGCATTGCTGCAGGCACATCCGACAGGTGCGCAGACGCCGAACGACACCGTTCGCCTGCTGCTCGATTTTCCGCTGCTGGATTTGCCGTATCAGTCGTACGCCTCGCGTACGAATGGCAACTTCCTGGCTGGCTATGGCTCGCCGAGTATGAAGCAGAGTCTGCAACTGACGACCAACCTGTATAGCGCTGCGCACTTTGGGCTGAAAGAAGCCTTCAAGGAGATGAATAGCCCACTGCTGCGGGCTATATTAACGAATGGTACAGCGGCCGTTTTTGACTTGCTGGCTCTTCAGGCGCCGCTGGGCAATGCCTGGCTTCACGAGGAATATCACCGCGCCGTACTGACGCGCCGGGAGGTGAAGAGTGCTAACGAAGTCAACCGCTTTCCCATTGGTCAGGAGGCTATACGGGTGTATCGCATTGCCGATGCTGATCTGGAGCGCATGCACGACGATCACCTTAATGACTGGCGCAGACTCCAGGTAGCGGGTAAGGAGGGCGAATTGCACCTGCTACAGACTCTGCAACGCAACAACTTTTTTTACAGCCAGGGTATGCCACATGTTCCTTTCTATTGGCTGATCACCTTCTCTACTGGTGCCTATGTGCGTGCTTGTGCAGATGATGACTTCAATCGCCTCGTCAATGAGATGAACGAAAAAGAAGGCGCCGACATCCTCGCTCGGGACTTTACCGGACCAGACTACACGGCCTGGGCGTATTCGCTTTTCCGCCCCGACCTGCGCTACCAAACACGCGGCGTGCACCCATCTGGTGTGGGCATCAATCGCTACATTAAGCCTGCTGACCTGACGCAGGAGGAACTGGACTACATCCGAAAACAGGGCCGCCTGCAGTGGCTCAACCTCTTGTCGCCCACGCTTTTTGGTTTCTCCAAAATTCGCCTTAAAAGCAGCCCGAAAGGAAATCACTACGGCAACTTCGCTGTACGGAGCGTCCTGACACCTTTTGGCAACGACATTGCGGTCGAAGTTTGGTATCAATCGCCGGGTTACAACCTCTTTTTTACCCTTCACAATTACCTGAACCGAGATGGCTTGCTGACGGGTCTTGAAGCAGGCTTAGTGGACCAACCCGTCTTCAAGGGCAGAGTGGCCCTCAGTCCGCGCCTAATGATGTGGCGGCAGCCGGAAAATTTATCTTTTACCACCACGCAGGGGCAATTAGGCGGCCTTTTGGGCTTGAAAGCCCGCGCCAATCTGGGCCGTTTCAACCCTTACCTCGAGGTAGAGGGCAAAACGGCTGGTTGGGTGATGGGCAACGTGTTCCTGGAAGAGAACGTGAGTGTGAATGCGGGTGTGAGCGTGTTCTTCCGATAGCCTTCGATGCAGCGGGTTTTACTGCTGGAGACTCCAAAAGAACGAACAAGAAGCATGGCCAGGGCGGTGGATTGCCCTGGCCATGCCGCGTTTTATCGCCGTTTGGCGATGTCGAGGGTGTTTTCTATGCGCCGCAGGCAGTCGTTGTAATGGTGCCGAGTAGTGGCGTCGTTGACGGCATTGCTGGCGGCGTTGAGGTCGCCCTGTAGTTGTCGGAGGGTAGCCAGGGCCAGCGAGGGCACGTCGGAGTAGTTCAAGTTGGGCGTTTGAACGAGGCCAACCGGAGAATAGGACGACTGGGCCAGTGCGCTCATTTTATCAATAAACATCTTTTGCAAGTTGCGGCGCTGGAGGCTGACAGTCGATCGGGCGGGCAGTTCGCTCCAGATGCCGGTACGCAGGTCGTCGAAGAGTTGGGCGATGGTGTAGGTTTTGGGGTCGAGCGCTTCGTTTTCGATCATGCGCTGCAGGCGCGCGGGGTTGAAGAGGTTGTTGAGCGTGTTTTCCTGCAAGCGCAGTAGGGCGGAGACGCCGCTTTCGGGGCGCAGCAGGCGCAGCACTTTAGGCTCGAAGAGCCATTCGGGTGTCTGGAAGAGGTGTTTGTGCAGGAAAGCGACGGCCTCGCGCTGACGCTCGGCGGGTGCCACTTCATAGACGACACCAGGCTGATCGTAGGTTTTGGGTGTTTCATAAACGCCGCCGACCCACTTGGTTACATGTCCGATGTAGCGGTTGAACTGGCCTACCACATTGTCGTAGAGTTCCTGGGCGCGCTCAAAGGTCTGCGCTTCTTCTTTCGTCCACACCGCAGCGTTGGGCAGAATACGCTGGAGGTTTTTGATGCCGTATTCAGAGGCGAGCATGGAATTGTCGCCGAGGTCTTCGGCCTGAGCGCGTGGGTCGTAGGGGTTGGTTTCGGTCAGGAAGTGAAGGCGTGGGTTGTTGGCGGCTTTTTCCAAGTACCAGCGGTTGAGCACTTTGCGGTCTTCTTCGGCGTCTTTGGTGCCGTAGATGGGTTTGTAGCCCCATTCGATGGCCCAGCGGTCGTAATCACCTACGCGGGGCATGAGGTCGGTAACGCCGTCTTCGGGCTGAGCCACGTAGTTGAAGCGGGCGTAGTCCATGATGGATGAAGTGTGCCCGTTGGCCTCGATGAATTTTTTGTCGCGGAGTTTTTCTACGGGTGTGGCATGGCTGGCGCCGAAGTTGTGGCGCAAACCGAGGGTATGCCCTACCTCGTGTGCGGAGACGAAGCGGATAAGTTCGCCCATGAGTTTGTCGTCGAGTTCGTTGGCGCGGGCGCGCGGGTCCACGGCGGCAGTTTGGGTAGTGTACCAGTTTTTGAGCAGCCGCATGACGTTGTGGTACCAGCCGATGTGGCTTTCGATGATTTCGCCCGTGCGCGGGTCGTGCACATTGGGTCCGTAGGCGTTCTGGATGTCGGAGGCGAAGTACCGGATGACGGAGAAGCGAGCGTCTTCGAGGCTCATGGTGGAGTCGTTTTCAGGCCAGTCGCGGGCGATGATGGCATTTTTCCAGCCGGCTTGTTCAAAGGCAGGTTGCCAGTCTTCGACGCCTTTTTTGAGGTAGGGCCGCCACTTAACTGGAGTGGCCGGGTCAATGTAGAAGACGATGGGTTTGGCGGGTTCTATTTTTTCGCCGCGTTGTTGGCGTCGGGCATCGGCTTCGTTTTTGGGTTCGAGGCGCCAGCGGACGATAATGGTCTCGTCTTCAACGCGTTGCTGGTCTTCTGTATAGACCTGGTAGCCAGTAGCGAAGTAACCCACGCGCGGGTCGAAGTAGCGCTTACGGGCCGGGTTGCGCGGCAACAGGATGAGCGAGTTGTTGATCTCGAAGGTAACCACGCCAGCGTTGAGGCCGGCCAGCAGGTTCATCGTACCGGGCGTCTCTTCGCGCAGGGAGGGTGGGCTTACTTTATAGGTCTTCACCGTGCGCACTTCCAGGTTGATGGGGTAGGCGCGCATGCTCTGGATATAGCTGCGGTCTTTTTGCAGATCGCCCATTTTGTAGCGCTGTTTGGTGATAGGTGGAATGCTAAACACCTGATTATCATCCTTGAAAAATTCCGTTACCTCAATGACAACGGAGGTGTCTGTCCGAACGGCCTTAATGTCGAACGCAGCGGCGATGGGGTCCACGTTGGAGCTGCGCACCGCTTTGTAGATGGGCGCTGTAGTGTCGGGACTGACGTTGCGGTATGCGATGGCGCGCACGAAGACTTTGTCGGATGGCCCGCGCTCAAAGCGGATGACCTGGCGATTGACCTGCTCGCCGCCGTAGCCAGCGCCCGTAGGTGTCTGGGATACGCGCGTGATGGCCATAATCTCGGCGCCAAAGAGAGAGTCCGGAATTTCCAAAAAGTATTTGTCTTCGATGCGGTGCACCGTTACCACGCCCACCATGCTGACGGCCTTGTCAGTGATGACCTCGCGATAGGGCTTGGGGCCTTTCTTATCCTCCGGTTTTTCCTTTTTCTCGGCTTTTTCCTCTTTGGCTGGCACGGTGTCCTTGACCGCTGTGGGCGCCGGAGGCAAGGTGTCGGGTTTGGGCGGCGTTTGGGCCGGCAGAAGTGTAGATGTCAGCAAAAGCACCGCCACTAAAGCGGTGCGGGGCAGAGCAGAGCAGTTCATGTTGTAGATGATGTGTTTTTGTTAAAAAGCCAACCACTTAATCCAAAAGTGGCGCGCAAATACACAAAAACTCCCTATAACAGCACAAAAAATCCGACGGGTTTCCTTCGGAAAATGCCTCCGCGCCCTCATATCTCAATCTCAGAAAAGCCCTTACAGGTTTGCTCACTGGCCATACACATCCCGAGTTGATTTCCGAAAAAATGCTCAGCCCTGAGAGCCTGTCTCAGATAAGGTTGCATGTTTTATCCTGCAAAGGGCGAAAAGAGGATGCAACGGGAGCGCAGTTTGTGCCTGCTTTACTCGCCTTTTACTGGTAGCCTCTGAGTGAACGGGTATGGAGCGCTCGGGGCATAGCCTCGAGAACAGAGCATTTGAGGCGGGAGTGTCGAATAAACTGGAATTAGCCTCGCCGCGCCTCAGAGATTGGAAATGTATAAAATAAAAAAGGCCCACTGCTTATCCCCCGAAAAGCAATGGGCCATATCAACAATTTACCAATGATTTTACTTCACGTCGGCGAAGAAATCCTTCACCTTGTCTTTGTGGACAATCATTTCTTTGTACGTATAACGACCGGTGGCAGGGTCTTTGATCGCTTTGACCACTTTAACATGGTCTTTACCGCTACCGGCATTAGCGGAGCGCTCGGCTACGCGGGCGTTTTTGGACACTTTTTTGGCCATGGCGCTAACTTTATTTTAGTGTGAGCGAATGCGATGGGAAGTAATCTTTACTTGATTTCACGATGCACCGTGTAGCGGCGCAGGATGGGATTGTATTTTTTTAACTCCAGACGATCCGGCGTATTCTTGCGATTTTTCTGCGTAACATAGCGCGATGTACCGGGCATGCCGCTGTTCTTATGCTCGGTGCATTCCAGAATGACCTGAATGCGATTGCCTTTGCTCTTCTTTGCCATTGCGATGCGGTGTTTAGATGGTGGATTTGGTATTAGCAGCCCTCTACTGCGGGTTCATCGAAAAAGAGGATTTCGCCTTTTTTCTCCAGTTCTTTCAGATAAGCATAGAGGCCCTTCTTATTGATGGTGCGCAGGGCTGCGCAGCTCACTTTAAGGGTAACCCACTCGCCGGTTTCGGGCATGAAGAATTTTTTCGTTTGCAGGTTTGGGTAAAAGCGGCGCTTGGTTTTGCGATTAGAATGCGACACATTGTGCCCCGAAATCGTCTTTTTGCCCGTCAGATCGCAGACTCTTGCCATGACTATTTAGTGGTGATGTTTTTCAAAAAAACTGCCCGTCGCACAGGCCAACGGGCAGTTGAGTAGGATGCTTTCGTGACTCCGAGAGGACTCGAACCTCTAACCTTCTGATCCGTAGTCAGATGCTCTATCCATTAAGCTACGGAGCCAAACCGTTGTTTCGGGCGGCAAAGGTAAGGCGTGGCTGAGTTTTCGTGCAAGGGTTTTTTTATTTTTTTATAAATTTTACCGAGCGCCAGGCGTCGTTGCGTCCGAAAGAGAGGCTGTACACGCCGCGGGGCAGGTCGGCAAGCTGGCGCTTCCAGATGCTATTGCCGAAAGGCTCTGGAGTAAAGGTGTCTTCGAGGAGTTGCTGGCCGAGCATGTTGAAGATGCGCACCTGATAAGTGGAGTAGGAGGGGGCTTGCAGGCGTACCTGGATTTCGTCTGTTACAGGGTTGGGGCGCACCCAGAGAATTTCGAGTGGTCCTGTGGGCGAGCCGTTGCAAAGTTCCTGGACGCGGCGCACGGCATTGGCGACGTTGAGGCGCCCGCCAGTGGTAGTGATGTTGGCTAAGGTGGGTTCCGGGGCTACGCTTTCCAGCAGCACGTCGCGCACGCGGCGGGCACAGGCGACAGGATTGGTCAGGGCGTCGCCGGTGAAGTTGCTGCATGGCAGGCTATACAGGAAGGCAATGGCACCGGTAACGTGCGGCGTAGCAGCTGAGGTGCCATTGAAGACGCCGTAGGTAGGGTTATTGCCATCGCTTCGCGCGGTGTAGGTGCCGTCGCCGGGGGCCCCCAAGTCCACGTAGGTTCTGCCGTAGCCGGTCTCCGTGATTTTACGGCCAGCGAATTGATCCACGTTGTTGACGATGATGAGGTATTCGCTGGGGCAGGTGCTGGGCATGTCGCCGACGATGTCCACATTAGTGTTAGTATTGGAGGTGGCTCCAACGCTAAGAATGCCGACCTTACCCAGCGAGTCATAGACGGCGCACCACAATGGAAAATCTTTGGGCCAGGCCTTATCAATGCCAAAAGAAGCATTGGTAACCACGACGAAAGCACCCTTAGCACCATTGGTTTCGTTGTAGAGGCGGCGCATGCGTGCGGCGTACTGATAGCCGCCCACGATTTCGTCTTCGTAGGTGATGTCGGCCAAGTTCATCAGGCGGACGTTCCAGTTGATGCCCGAGACGCCGATGCCGTTGTTGCCTTTGGCGCCGATGATAGCATTGACGGCGGTGCCGTGGAAGCCGGGTGTGCCCGGGTCGTCGCTGTTGCGGCGGGGGTTCCAGCCGCGGAAGTCGTCCACATAGCCGTTGCCGTCGTCGTCGAGGCCGTTATTGGGTATTTCCTGGCGGTTAAACCAGTAGTTGGGTGCCACGTCGGGGTGGGTGCGCAGGGCGCCTTTTTCCAGGATAGCCACAACGATGGTGTCGCCGTTGAGGGTCAGGCCGCCGGTGGCAATGTCCCAGGCGTCGGGCATGCCGATGAGTACCAGGCCCGTCTGTCGGCCCCAGTCCGGGTCGTTGGGGAAGGTGGCGCGCTCTTCGACGCGGTGATTCCACTGGGCGGCGACAATGTCGGGGTGGCGCCGGGCAGACTCCAGGAGTGCCTCAGCATTGGTGGCGCTTTCGTCGAAGCCCAGCAGGTAGATGTGCCAATCGGGAGCGACAACTTTCTTCCAGGTGAGTGCGGCCTCAACGGGTTGTGCGGCAGCCAGACGGTACAATACGGTGGCGGGCGAGGCTTCAGGCTGCAACTGGACGAGCATTTCGCCGCTGCGCCGCTCGTATGGTTGGGCGTACAGGGAGGCGAAGGTCAGGAGGGCGGCGAGGAGCGAAAGGCTTTTTCTGAGAAACATCATGGCGGCCTATTTTTTATGCAAAGGTCGGCGCTGAGTGCGAAAAGTGTGTACCAAAACTGACCAGCACATCATGAAAACGCCGAACAAACCCTGTTCTGTTATCTTCCATGGATTGCAACGACGGGCCTCGGCACAGAGACTGTTATCGAGTTTCATCTTTTGAATACACAGGGCAAGCCTCTGACGACGCCATCGGCGGTGTATTTCCTCAACGGCCATAGTTCATTTGGCCGTTGCCGTTTTGAGGAGCAATATGCCTCGCTTGTGCTATAGGAATTTTCTGTTTTGGATTTTGGCTTCAAGAGTAGCGCGATTGGCTTAGTAGGCGGGTGCTGGTGCACGCACTGCGTCTATTTGTTACCGAGATAGCGCTCGTGTTGTAAAAGCCGATATTTCCAGAACGTCTCTAAGGCGCTGATGCGGCAGATGTCCCATCCGGCGCGTCCGTCTAAGAAGCCCTGGAGGAGGAGGTAGTTGCGCAGCCATTTGAAGGCGGCGCGGAGGTAGGGCGTCCAGGCGTATGCGCGTTTTCCAGCCTGTTGCATAGCTTGGGCGCCGAGTTGGGCATATCGACGTGCGCGTTCGAGGTGTTCGTCAGTGGAGTAATAACTGTAATGGAGCAGGTCGCCGGCGAGGAGGCCAATGCGGGCGTTGGGAGGGAGCAGGAGTTGTTCGTGCACAGGTGAGGTATTCCAGTGGGCGATATCTCGGCGGAAGAGGCGTACTTTTCGGTCAGGGTACCAGCCGCAGTGGCGTACCCAGTGGCCGCAATAGTTGGTGAGTCGGTTGCAAGTATAGGCGTCGGCCTTGTCGAGGCATTCGCGTTGGGTCATCAGGGAGTTGCGCAGTTGGGGGCTGAGGGCTTCGTCAGCATCTAAGGAAAGAATCCAGGGATGTTGAGCCAGTGCGTTGGCGCGGTTCTTTTGTTGGCCATAGCCATCGAAAGCGTGCTGGAAGAAGCGCGCACCCATCTGGCGGCATAGGTCGGGGGTGGCATCGGTGGAATAAGCGTCGAGGACGACGATCTCGTCGGCAACGCCCTGGAGGGAGGCGATGCAGCGCTCAATGTTGCGCGCTTCGTTGTACGTGATGATGACGGCAGATATAGGCATGATCGCGTTTAGCCTTCCCAGATCATGAGGGCCAGCCAGGCGAAAGGCAGCACGAAGATAAAGGAGTCGAAACGGTCAAGCCAGCCACCATGGCCAGGCAGGATGGCACCGGAGTCTTTGACGTGCGCGCTGCGCTTGAGCATGCTTTCCACCAAGTCGCCCAGCGTGCCAAATACGGCTACACACATGGCCAAGAGCATCCATTCCGCCCGGGTAAAATCATCTATCCAATGCGATAGAGCATAGGCGACTACAAAGGTACAGACGATGCCGCCCAGGGTGCCTTCCCAGGTTTTCTTCGGAGAAATGCGCGTGAAGAAAGGCGTTCGCCCGATAAAAGTACCGATAAAATAGGCCATGGTATCATTCGTCCAGGTGAGCAACAGCAGACCAAAGACGCGCAGGGGAGCGTAGTCACCGTGCCAGTACGAGATATTGATGAGCAAAGAGAAGGGCACACCCACGTAAGCAATGCCAACTAAGTAATGGCCGATATTTTCAAATGGTCGGGCAGATTTGAGAAACAGTTCCAGAATAAGCAGCAAGAAGATGGCCAGCGGCAGCAGGGTGATGGCCATCAGGATGGGAATAGCGTTTTCCATCAGGTCAGCCCTGAAGAGGCCATAAGAGATTTCCGAAGAGGCCTCCAGGTTGGGGAAAACGCCGAAGAGCTTGCTGCCAAAGATGAGAAAAGGCGCCGTGCCTAAGGCAACTCCAGCCAGGCGTCGCCAGAGGCGATGGTCGTGCTCCGTTGGAATGAGCAGGCCCATAAGTTCCCAGAGGCAGCCAGCAGTGATGAGTGCGAATAGCGCGTAGAAAGCAGCCGCACCTCCAAACACTCCAGTAAGCATAGCCACCGCAAAGAGGATGGCTGAAATGATGCGTTGTTTCATGTCCCCGAGTCGAGCGGGGGCTGTCAGTAGCTGATAAGGCCGAGCAGACCAATCCACAAATCATGAAAAGACTGCACCAGCGCGGTTTGGATCTTAGGATTGGCACCCGAGGCCAATGCCACCGAAATGATAAGGCCTATGGTAGCATACAGCACATCGCGTGCAACCAGGCGAAGCGCCTTGTAGCGATGCTTATACCCCTTTTTCCTGCGCGCCAGGCTGATAGCAATCTCTCGCCCGCCGATGACTCCGAGAAAGACCCAGGTCGTACTCATGGGTATTGTGCTAATGAGGAGTTTATAGAGCAAAAGCAAAACATAGGTGAAATCAATCAACGTGGCCGCGCGAACGTCGGAGATGCGTACCTTCTCACTGACAACCTCCTGAATTTTGTCGCCGCGAAGGTAGAAGAGTATTCCCATCCCAAAGAAAATCACGGACAGGAATATCAGGAGCATGCCCAGATCTAAGCGACGCGGCAGAAACACGGCGATGTTGGCACCATCTTGCATCAACCATACCGACCATAGCGCACCACTGATGGTCCACTGAATAAACATCCAGGAAGGGTGCGCCTTGCGCTGGCGAAAATACTTTCGAATGAACTCATAACCGAAATACCAGATGACAAAAGACAAGGCAAACGCCAGAAGGTAGCCGGACATGCTTTTGCCAACGATGGAGGTAACACCAGAGGAGCCTACGCTAAAGACGCTAAGCAATAAAAAGGTGGTAGATACCGGCATGCGTAGGCGCGTCAGGATGAGCAGCACTAAGGGCGCAATCACCTGAAAGAAAGAGAACTCCTCTGGATGTGGATATTTGGTCTCGTTAGCGTCGTTGATGAGGCGTTGATAGGTAACATCTCCCTTGAAGATAAGCCAGCTGGCGGTGATAGTTACTAAGAAGATACCGCCCGTAAAAAGCCATAATAGCCACCACTTGCGGTGCTTGTTGCTTTCGATAAACGTACCCAGCGACTGGATGCTGTCGTTAGCTACGGCGGAGTAGGCGGCCAGCATGAAACCGAGCCACATGGCCGCTTTCGGATCCTGATAAAGCGCTGCAGCCAGAAGGAAGGTAACCAGTACAATGGCTAAAAAGGTGCGCTCCTTCGTAAGCGCGTCCAGAACGTCTAAATAGAAAGCCCTTTGACGGAGACCCGTCTTTTGCTGCCTTTTTTTTGGTGCTTTTGCCATATTCGGGAGAAAAAAACCGGGGCGAAGGTAGAATGGTGCTTCAGGAGAGATATTAAGCCTGTATTAAGTTCCGGAACATCAAGGCTCGAGTATGGGTAAAACCACCTCTACTAAGGTGCCGGCTCGTTCTCCGTTGGTTTTATCACCCAGGTCCGATATTTTAATAAATTGCACTCCTGCGTTTTTGCGTAACTGGTGTAAGAGTGTCAGGCGTTCGCGCGTAATATCCATGCCGCGCGAGCGGTGCCTTTGATAGGAATCTGGTTGCGCTTTTTGTTTTTCGCGGCCTGTGTTGAAGCCCACACCATCGTCTTCAATGAGGCACAGGAGCGTATTTTCGTCGTCAGTCAGGCGAAATTCCACTGTCAGCTTGCCCTCTAAGCGCGGCCGCAGGCCATGTTCAATAGCGTTTTCAACGAAGGGTTGTACGATCATGGCCGGAATGAACAATTCCGTCGGGTCCGTGCCTGCGGGGTGAACAATCGTGTAGTTTAAGCGGTCTCGAAAGCGCAGACGCCGATTGAGTTCTAAATAGCGGTCGAGGAATTCGATTTCCTGTTCCAGCGTAACCACCTCAAGGTCGGAGTACTCCAGCGTGTGGCGCATGAGCTTGGCGAAGCGGGCCAGATAGGTTTCGGCTTCGTCGTTGCGGCCCGAGGTGATGAGGCCTTGAATGGCGTTGAGGGCGTTGAACAGGAAATGTGGGTTCATTTGGGCGCGCAGGGCGCGCTGCTGCAGGCTGGCTACGCGGAGTTTGGCCATTTGGGCCTCCTGGCGGATACGCTCCAGATTGTGACGGGTCTCGATTTCCTGTCGTTCGCGGTCGCGTACCTGCAGGTAATGTTGCTCGATGGTTTCGGTGCTCTTTTGTTGCCAGTGATAGGCCTGCTCGTAGTCGCCGCGAGCAGCACACAGTTGAGCCAGTGCCTGGCACACATGTGCTAGATGATTGAGGTCGTGCCCGCGTTTGCCAAACGTGTAAGCCTGCTCAAAATGCGCCTCGGCCTGTTGAGTTTCGTTCAATTGCCAGAGCAGTTCGGCGCGCCAGGCCTGTATTTTGGACAGGTTGGTAAAATCAGAAGGTTCCGATGGGTTAGGGAATTGTGCCGCAGCTTCATCGAAGAGCATAGCGGCGCGCTGGCTTTCGCCTTGCAACAAGTCCAGGATACCCAGGTTAGCCAGGGCATGTGCTTTGGCTTCAAGTTCCTCTTCATCTGCAAATTCCAGCACGCGCTCAAAGCATTCGCGCGCATATTCCGTATCGTTTTGGGCTACGGCAGCCCGCCCGGCATTCAGGTAGTGCCAGGGCAGTCGCGGCCGCAGTCGGTGCTCTTCCACAATCGGCAAGGCGCGCAAATAGGCATCGAGGCTGTTCTCTCGTTCGTCCATGCGCTCGTACAGGTCGCCTAAGCCACTGAGCACCAGGGTAAGGATGTAAAAATCCTTGAGCGTTGCCGCTTCGCCTAACGCTACGAGAATACGCTCGGCCTCCTGCAGCTTTTCCAACGCTTTCCGATGGTTCGACAGGTGCAGGTGCAAGAAACCCTCGCGGCAAGCCAGTTGGCCGCGCAATCGCGCGCATTCAGGGCGTTTGCTCAGCCGTTGGCGGGCACGCTCGAGGCTTTGTTCAGCCGCCTGCCAGTCGCGACGATTGATGTGCACGGCAGCCATGTCTAAATACGTCTCAATGGCCTGCTCCTCGTGACTCAGACGCTCCCAGATGGTCAACGCTTGCTCAAACAACTGAAGCGCTACCTCGAAGCGACGCCATTGGTTTTCCAAAAAAGCCCGCCGACTAAAATACACCGCCTGAATATCGGAAGGTGTCTCTGGGGAGAGTGCTGCTTCTATAGCCTCCATCGCTTGGCGCGCCAATGCAAAGTCTGTAAAGGTCCAGCGCTCTAAAGCATCGCATTGGGCACGCAAGGACGCCCATTCTCCTTTGGGCAAAACAGATGAAGGGCTTGTCGAAGACATCGGTAAAGGTCCAGTTCCGATATTGGCCGAAAGGTACGGCAGATAATGGCATTTTTTTATCCAGACCAAACGAAACGCCTTCTCTCCAGCCAACAACACAAAGACAGCAGAGGCCACGCAGATTTTTGGGGGTAAAATCACTGGGCTGCACCGACACTCCAGAGCACTTAAGTTCACATGAAAAACTTCAGCCGCCGCAGCACGCATGGCGAACTTCCCACTACCTTGCAGGCGTTTTTCAAGCGCCCTTCCTCACACCTTATTTCCATGATACCGACAAAATCCCTCTTCTCACTGCAAAACGCCGACGAGCGCAGTCTGGAACTGTTAATCAGCACCTTAGAAGAGCAAGACCTCCCGGGTTTCGACTACATCGAGTTCAAACGAGCCGTAGTCGCGCTCCAGCGCATAGGCTTAGACGAATCTACGTCCTACAAAAGCGCCTTCACTACGGCAGCAACGATGAGCCTTTCCAAAGAAAAACTGCTGGAGTCAGCACAGTACTATTGCCACCTCTTGGAGCAAGAGCAGGCGCGCTTCGAGGCAGCCCTCCAAAGCCGACGCGAACGCGAAATCACCGCTCGAGAGAACCAGATAGCGCGGCTGAAAGACCAAATAGAACGCCACCGCACCGAAATTGCCCGCCTGCAAGACGAATTGGGCCACTACCTGAACGAAATCGAACGCACCGAAGCCCTGCGCCAGGCCGAAGAACAAAAACTAGAACGCGCCCAGACCGCCTTCGACCAAACCCGCCAGGCACTTCTGCGCAGCATCCAGCAAGACATCGAACACCTGCACCGCTACCTGTAAGTCCATTCGGAGCGCTACTTTTGTCCAACAAACCTACTTATGCGCCTTCACCATGACAGCTAAATCCTTTTGGCAACGCCCCGAGGGCATTACCGGTGCTATCGTGTTGGCAGCGCTGATAGCCGGCGGCGCATGGCTGGTACTGCGCTTCGCCCATGCCATCATCGCCTGGGCCGAAGACCCCGCCGCTCTGGCAGCCATGCTCGCCCTGCTGGGCATCGTCGTCTATGCGCTCCTCGACCCCCAAACCCGCAACCTGCTGTGGTACTTCTACAAATCAGCCATGCGCTGGCTTACCGGCCTCTTCGTGCGTATTGACCCCATCAGCGTGCTCAAAGACCACATCCAGCACTTAGAGAAAAACCTCATCGCTCTTAGCGGCCAGATAGGTGCTCTGCGCAAACAAATGCGCGCCCTCAAAGGCATCATGAACGCCAACGCCGCCGATATCGAAAAAAACATGACCATCGCCAACGAAGCCAAACGCCAAAACGACGATAAAAACCTCACCCTCGCCACCCGAAAAGCCGGACGACTCCAGGAGGCCAATGCCAAATACGCCGAACTGTACCGCAAAATGGACCACCTCTACCTCGTCCTGCGGCGCATGTACGAACACTCCGAAATCGTCATCGAAGACACACGCGACCAGATAGCCCTCAAAGAACAGGAATACCAGGCCATCAAGGCCAGCCACTCGGCCATTCGCTCCGCCCAGAGCATCCTTAAAGGCAACCCAGACCAGCGCGCTCTCTTCGACCACGCCTTGGAGCAATTGGCCGAAGAGGTAAGCCAAAAAGTCGGCAGCCTCGAACGCTTCACCGACACCACTCGCCACCTCATGGACTCCATTGACCTGCAAAACGGCGTCCTCGAAGACGAAGGCCTGCGCCTGCTCGAACAATGGGAAAAACAAACCCTCGGCACCTCCCCAACGAAAAAGCCCGACGCAGAACCTATCACGCCACCGCGCAGCGATTACAGCCAGCTGTTCTGACCAGTAACCAACAAACTTGTTTGGTGAAACAAAACCCAAACAGCCATCCGTAACCACCAAACTTGTTTGGCCGCTACGTTGTGGGTTACCGGCGAATGGCGCGGAAAGTGCCGTTAGGCTGAATAAACAGCAGGGCTTTGGGCGAGATGCCGTCCTCTTTCATTTCAAAGCGAATGCTGTAGCCTTCTAAGGCTTTCAGTTTGAACGTGTGCTCGCCCACAGGTATGGTCTCATACTCAGGTTGGCCGGGCAAAGAGACAGTGAGCGTTTTGCCTTTTAGAAAAACCTTCGCCTCCGTGCCGCCAATGGTGTATGTGCCGCAATAGCGCTCCAACTGGGCCAACGGGATTTCTTGGGTGAGGATTTGGCGCTTGAAGACGATTTTTTCCACACTCGGCTCGAGGCCATAGGCGTGTAGCTCGCTCACTTCACCGCGCAAGTTGGCGATGAATTGGAGGCGTATGGTAAAGACGGCCAGAGCTTCGCGCACCTCTTCCGACAGCGGTATGGCGCGGAAGACGTCGTAGTGGAAGTGCTCCAGGTAATAGGTAATGCCGGGTGTCAAGGCCAGCAAGGAGTCGTTGCGCAGGACGACCTCGAAGGTGCCATGCCCGCCGTTGTGGTAGCGTCCGGCATAGGCCGAAAGGGGGTAGGTGGGCGAAGTTCCGCTTTTTCGTTCGGCGGTGAGGCTCTGCTGTGCAGTGAGCATGCTTAGTTTTTCGCGGGCGGTACGTCGGCGTAGTTCGATGTCCCAGTCGCGATAGGGCAGCCTCAGCAGGCGGTCAGCAATGAGGTTGCGCAATACGGCGGGCACCTGCGAGCCATCCTGATTGACGAATACGGCGATGCCGATGCTGTCGGTAGGAAACAGGCAGACGTCGGCGGTGAACCCATGAATGCCTCCGCCATGAGCGGCGCGATAGTGGCCGTAGTAGGCGCTCAGCATCCAGCCTAAGCCGTAGCCCATAGTGAATATGGAAGGGTTTTCGGCATCGGGCAACGAACCGCCCATGGCCATCTGGACGGATAGTGCTTCGCGGACGAAGGAGACGGATAGAAAGGTGCGCCCGTCCAGTTGCCCACCGTTGGTCCACAATAGGAGCCAGCGAGCGATATCGGCAGCGCTGGCGCAGATGCTTCCGGCAGGACCCATACCTTCGATACGGAAATAGTCCATAGTTCGGATGGTATCGAAGTGTACGCGATGGCCACGGGCAAAGTCGGCCTCAGGCGGCAGCATCCACAAGTCGAAGCGGGCAGTGCGCATGCCCAGCGGCTCAAAGAGACGCTCGCGGGTGAGGGCTTCCCATGATTTGCCACCGACACGCTCCGTGGCGACACCCACGGCCGTATAACCGAAGTTGTTGTATTGCCAGCGCTCGCGCAAGTCGGCGGTGGGTTCCTGATGGGCCATACGAAGCACAAAGCTGTCGCGGGTGGTGGGGCTATGTAGCCAGGAGAGGTCGTGGCGCGGCAGGCCGCTGCGGTGGCACATGAAGTCGCGCAGCGTTACGCGACGGCTCAGGTCGTCGTTGTGCAAGCGGAATTCGGGTATGTAGTTGTGTACCTTGCCGTCGAGGTCGAGCAGGCCATCGTTGGCCAGCAGACCAACCAAGGCACAGGTAAAAGCTTTAGTGCACGAGCCTATCTGAAAGAGGCTCTGGTCGGTTACGGGCAGGCGCGCTGGATAATCGCGGTAGCCAAATCCACCCGTGAAGAGGATGCGGCCCTTCTCCACCACAGCAATGGCGCAGCCGGGCGTGCGCCAGTTGTCGAGCACGCTCAAGATAACGGAATCCATGCCCACCAGACGCGGGTCGGCGGCGGAGAGGCTCTTTTGCGCCAACAGGCTAAGAGGCCAACCGCACAACATTAGTAGCAGGTAGAGAAACCTTATCTTCATAAAAAGCATGGAAAAAAAGAGGTTGGTATTTTATGTTCGGATAAGTTGCTAATAGGTGAACGGTAATCGGACAGCGAGCCGTTTTTTCATTTTCTAAAAAGTCACCCTGCCACAGCGAGGCTGCAGCAGGGTGACTGAAGGTAAGCAAGTAACATGCTGACTTTGCGTCAGTTCTTTTTGATGTTGTACGTATAAATGGCCCGGTTCAGGATCAGGTCAATGGTGTAGTTGCCCGGGGCGGCGATGGGGATATTGGCTCCGTTGTACTCCAGCGACTTGTTGAGCCCGTCGTCGCCGAGGTTGACGTCCCAACTGTCATTGGCGCGGAACTTAATTTCGCCCGCAACGAGGTCGAGGGTGATGGTCCATTTGTTGGTAGCTGGGTCGAAGGTCATGTTCTGGTCGCTGTTCCAGCCATCGGGTGTAGCGGAGCCGATGAGGCCCCACTCGGTGCGGAGGTTGTCGTGTGTTTTGTCGTTCATATTAACGCGGAGGCGATAGACGCCTGCTGGTCCGGCTTTGATGTTGGCGCCGTCGCGCTCGAGCGTGCCATCGCCGCCGTTGTCGCCGTAGTTTTCGGCCCAGCTGGGGCCTACGGTGTACTTGTACTCGGTGTTGTCGTCTTTAAAATAGATGTACCCTTCGTAGCGGTTGTTGCTTTTAGCGGAAAAGATGACGGTTGTGTTATCGCCGGGGTTCCAACCCTGGTAGCTGCCGGGCACCTGAAGTTGCGGGTATACGATAACGATCGTATAAGGCGTAACGCGTAGGGTGATAGGATCGGAGTAGACCACATCTACATTCGGGTTGACCGTAACTGCCAGGCGCATCTGGATGTTGGAGGCCTCTTCGCCGGGCAGTCCGAGTGCCGTGAAGAGCGCCGTGTTCAGCTTTTCTACCGTTGACTTCAGCGAGGTCTTGTTGCTGGTACCTAACACCACAGCGTCTTTGAAATCGTTGCCGGCGCGGTCAATCTCTACCGCATACGTGGCGGCAGCCTGGAAGCCAAAGTCGGCGGGCGTCCACGTTACGACGAACGGATTGCTGGCCTGGCTTTCTTTAAGTTCGAGGACGCTACCGTCGGCGGGTGCCGTGATGACCGGGCGCGCCCGAAGCCGCAGAGCAGGCGAAGGGTTAAAATCACCCTGTTTTTCACAGCCGCCCATCACGAGAAACAGCAGAGCGGCCATTAGAGGAAGCAGTCGGATATTCATAACCAAAGAGTGTTTTTTTTGAAAAAGCAGCATTTATTTGTTTTGTGTGAATAACGCACAGAAACTGGAGTGCTGCCTGTTTTTTGATAAAACATACAAGAAGAGAGCGAGGTGTCGGCGCTATCTGTACTACAGGGCACCGACGCCTCGCTTAAGGGTATCAATAGCCTGGGTTTTGGCGCAGGTTCGGGTTAGCGCCGATATCGGAGTTCGGAATCGGGAACACGTCGTAGAACTGCGGACGACTCACGCCGCCTTTGACGCCGCCCTTCCAGGGCCACAGGTAGGTAGTGTTGCTGAAGCGCCCAAAGCGCACGAGGTCGGTGCGGCGGTGGCATTCCCAGTACAGTTCGCGGGCGCGTTCATCCAGGATGAAGTCCAGCGTGAGGTCGTTGGCCGTAATGTTGCCTGCTGTACCGGCATAAGCGCGTTCGCGGATGCGGTTGATGAGGTTGACGGCAGTGTTGATATCGCCACCCTGGCCACCGCGGAGGACTGCTTCGGCATACATCAGGTACGCGTCTTCGATGCGAAACATATGGAAGTCGGTATCCACAAAGGTTTTATCCGAGCCCGGCGTGCCGTCAGAGCGCATGTTGGTGAATTTCGTTACAGCATAACCGTTGGTGAACTGCGAAATGTCATCAATGTCCAGCGACTGTCCTTGTGTCCAGAACATAGCGCGACGGTCGAACACGGGGCGTTCGATGGAGTAAGTGTAGTCCGGCTTGTTCAGGAACAGTTTAATCAGGTAGGTTCCCGCCGATGGGATGCTGATGTTAGCGCCGTTTTGCTCCAGAATGGCGTCGGCACCGTCATCGCCGTAGTTGAGATCCCAACTGCCATTGGCGCGGAACTTGACTTCGCCCTGCACTAAGTTGAGCTGGATTTTCCAGGCGCCTTCGTTGGGGTCGTATGTCATGGCCTGGTCGCTACCCCAGCCGCCCGGCGTAGCAGAGCCAATGAGACCCCATGTGGTTTTCAGCAACGTATAGGTAAGGTTGTTCAGATTGACGTTAATTTTATAGAATCCGGCCTCGTTCACTTTAATATTAGCGCCGTTTTGGTCCAGGGTGCCGTCGGCGCCGTTGTCGCCATAGTTGTTGTCCCAGTTAGGGCCGAGGGTGAATTTGAATTCCGTGCCGGCATCGGCGAAGAAGATGTAGCCTTCGTAGGTGTTATCGTTGTTTTTCGACGACAGCTGGCGAGCCTGAGCCGGGTTCCAGCCCTGGTAAGCGCCGGGCACATAGATGACCGGATAGGTGCCGCCTGGGTTGGGGGCGACGACGACGCTGCCACCCGTTGCCGGGAATTTGGCCACTAAGGCGCTGGTAACACGCGTGCCGCCCCAGCCGAAGTCCAGGCCAAAGTCGGCGGGGTTCATGCTGCCGCCCACAGCCGCGTGGCAGATGAACGTGGAGCCGCCGTACGTCTGACTGCGCAAGCCGTCGAAGAGCACCGAGAAGATGGCGCCTTTGGCCTTATGGTTGTCGGCCTTGAACAGGTTGGCGTAGTTGGGCTCGAGCGTATAGCCGGCATCAATGACTTTCTTGCAGTAGGTGATGCAGTCGGTGTAGCGCTCACGACCGATGTACACCTGGGCGTTGAGGTACAGTTTGGCCAATACCATCCAGGCGGCGGCCTGGTCAGCGCGGCCGTACTCGTTCTGGCGCGGCGGGCGCAGCTGCGACTCGATGGCTTTCAGTTCGCTTTCGACGTAGTCAAAGATTTCCTGAGCCGAAGCCTGACGCGGGAAGAATGCGCCTACTTTGTCGTTCTCCGTCACGAACGGCACGTTGCGGAACATATCTAAGGCGTGCCAGTAGCTCAGCGCGCGCAAAAAGCGAGCTTCGGCACGGTACGTAGCGATCTCCGAGCGCAGGGCACCCGTAACGCCGCGGCTGTCTAATTTTTCGTCGGTTGTTTCCCGAATGAATTCATTACACAAGGATATCTGGTAAAATATCCGGTTGTACATCGCCGTGATGAACTCATTGTTAGCATCCCAGTCCTGCTGGTGGAAGTCCTGGATGTTGCCGTCGTTCCAGGCGATGACGGCTTCGTCGGTGGTCAGCTCTTGGGCTTTCCAATACTGACGCAGATAGGTGGAGAAGCCTTCGTCAATGCCACTGATATCGGGCTGACCGGCAGGGCCTTGTTGGCCGCTAAGGGCCAGACCGGCGTACAACTTGGCCAACACGCCTTTGTAGGCTGTGGGGTCATCGTACACATTGGCCGACGTTACTTCATTTTTATTGAGCGGTACTGTGTCTAAGTCTTTGAAACACGACACAGCAAACAGCGCTACTCCCAGGAGCAGGAGGGCAGCTGTTTTAGTTTTGTTATAGAACATCATAACGAGAAGAAGTTTTGGAAGTTAAAAACTGGCGTTCAGACCGAAGAGATAAGTGATAGAGCGCGGATAGACGTTGTTGTCAATGCCTCCGAACACTTCAGGGTCAATGCCCCGATAGTTAGTAACGAGGATAGGGTTCTGAACAGAGCCAAACAGGCGCAGGTTGCGGATGAAACCGAGTTTAGCAAAGTTGTATCCGACGGTGATGTGGTCGAAGCGGAGGAAAGAAGCGTCCTGAACGAAGTAATTGCTAAAGTAGCGTGGCACACTAAATTGCGTGCGTACGTAGTCAGCGTTCAGGTTGGTGAGATAGCCCGTGGGATGATAGAGGTTGTTGAAAGCCGTTTGGTTAGACTCGTTGTTGTTGTACATATAATTGCCTAAGCTGGCGCGTCCGCCGGCCGAGACGTCGAAGCGGCCCACCGTGAAGCTGGTGTAGAAGCCGATGAGCAGGTCAGGGAATGGGCTGCGGAAGCGGTATTGGTCAGCAGGTGTGATTTGGCCGTCGCCGTTGCGGTCCACAAACAGCCCTTCAATGGGTTTGCCGCTTTCGTCGTACACCTGCTCAAAGACGTAAAACGAGTTGGCCGGGTAGCCAACGCTATGGATCTGGATAGTGTTGCCCACGCCGCCGGAGATGCCGCCCACGGCTACACCGCGGTAGTCGGGGTCGTCGGTAGCCGTCAGTCGCGTGATTTTGTTGCGGTTGACGGTGAAGTTGGCACCCAGTTCCCAGTTGAATTTGCTGCGCTGTACCGGGATGGTGTTAATAGCGATTTCGACCCCCCGATTTTCTAAGTCGCCCACATTCGCCGTAATGAAGTTGGTCAGGTTGGTACCGGCTGGCACGGGCACGAAGTTGATCAGGTCTGTTGTCTTTCGGATATAGTAGTCCACGGAGCCGTAGATGCGTCCGCCGACGAGTTCGTAGTCGAAGCCGGCATTGTATGTAGCTGTTTGCTCCCACTTCAGGTTGGCATTATAGCCATTTGGGCGAATCGTCGTATAGAAATTGTCGCCCAGCTGGTAGTCTGCAGTGGGCAGGCTCGACTGGTAGCGGGCCAAGTAGGGGTAAAAATCGCCGCCCAAGTCTTGCTGACCGGTTTCGCCGTAGCTGATGCGCAGTTTGAGGCGGTTGAGGATACCGTCGCGGTTATCAATCACCTTCCAGGCGAAGGCTGCCGAAGGGAAGAGGCCCCAGCGGTTATCGGGCCCAAAGCGCGAAGTGCCGTCGCGGCGCAGCGTGAAAGTGAACAGATAGCGATCCTGGATGCTGAAATTGAGGCGACCAAACAGCGACAGCAGGTAGTACTCGCGTGGGAAGAACAGCCCCGGGTCAATGACGCGGGTGCCGCGTGCGCTGACGGTGCGCGAGGTGTCTTCAAAATAGAAGTGCTGCCACGAATAGCCGCCCATGAGGTCTAACTGCGTCGAGCCGAACGACTTGACGTAGTTCAGGTAAAATTCGAGCAGCTCGTTGGTGCGCTTTTGTTCGTAGGTGCGCTTGAAGCCACCGTCGTCCTGGCCTTGGTCGTCTTTCCGATAGCCGCCGGGGAAGTTGGCCGGTGCGCTGGCTTCGCCTTCGGCATTTGTCTGGTCGTAGGCTAAGTTCAGGTTAGCGCGCAATTCGGGCAGGAAAGGCAGGCGGTAATCCAGCTGGATGTTGCCAATAAAGCGGTTTACCGTGGACTTATCGCTTTGCATTTCAAGCAAGGCAACCGGGTTGACAGGTGCCAGGCCAAGCGGGTTGCCGTCGGGGCCGGTGGGCGTATAGAACCCGCCGAAGCGGCTGTTGGGGTCGCGGACGGGTTGCGTCGGGTCGAAGAACAGCGCTGCGCCGATAGCACCGCGATTGGCAAAGGTGTTGCGCGTTTGCATGGCCTTTGCGTTGGCGTTCACCTGCAGCGTGTTGTTGAAGAAGGAAGGGCTGAGGTTGACGGCGCCGGTCAGACGGTTGAAGTTGTCGGTCTTCAGGATACCGTCGCGGTCGGTCAGACCCACAGAGACACGGTACGGGAAAGAACCCACGCCGCCGGAGATGGCCAGGTTGTGGTCCATACCGAACGCCGTCTGATAGATTTCATCCTGCCAGTCGGTGCTGGCCGTGCCCACGATGCTACGGGCCGGGTGCCCGTCGGGGAAGCGCTGGTTGATAAGCCGGCGGAATTCGTCAGCCGAAAGTACGTTGACGCGGTTGGCCGGCGTGGCGAACGAGAAGTTGTTGGTGTAATCCACGCCGATTTTGCGCTTGAGCGAGCCTTTCTTCGTCGTGATGATGATCACACCGTTAGAGGCGCGCGAGCCGTAAATGGCTGTGGCCGAGGCGTCCTTGAGCACCGTAAACGTCTCGATGTCGTTCGGGTTTACGATGTTAAACGGGTTGCGCTCGCCGCCGATGCCTTCGTTGCCTACCGGTACGCCGTCAATAACGATGAGCGGATCATTGCTGGCGCTCAGCGAGGAACCGCCCCGAATGCGAATGACTGCACCGCCGCCAGGGTCAGGGCTGGGCGTTACCTGTACACCGGCGATCTTACCCACAATGAGTTCCTGCGGCGAGTTAATAGCACCGCGGTTAAACTGTTGAGGCCCAACCGCCAAAAGGGCGCCGGTTACGTCTTCGCGCTTCACGGTACCGTAGCCGATGACCACCGTTTCTTGCAAAAGCACTCCCGGAGAAAGCACGACGTTGAGCTCGCCAGACGCACCGATATTCAGCACTTGCGAAGCGTAGCCCGTGTACGAAACCTCGATTTGCGTAACGCCTTCCGGTACTTCAAACGAAAAACGTCCCTCATAATCGGTTACTGCGCCTATTGACGTGCCCAGGGCACGCACGCTGGCGCCAATGAGCGGCTCGCCCGACTCGCTGTCGGTAACCACCCCGCTAATCTGCCGCTGTGACCAGCCCGCATAGGCCAAAAACACAGCAAGCAGAATCAAAACTGGTTTAAGCGTAAAATACCTCATACAAATGAAATTAGGTTTGGTGACTCTTTCTCTCGAAGTCAAAAGCCTTTCCCTTGTAGAAAAGCAGGTGAGCAAAACAGGACAAAAAAGCAACAGGGAACGGGCGTTTTCTGGCTATAGCGGCGAATAATTTGGTGGTGCCAGGTCAGAGCCAGACCAAACCGCAGGGCAGAGGTGGTGGCGGTTTTCGGGCCGAAATATCTGCAGGATTTCGGAAAGCGAAGAAAGAATGTTACCAGAAAGCTAATTTTTTTTAACCTTTCACGTTTAAGGTGCCTGTTTACCCACCGCCGGTTTTTGAAGCAAGCCTTGCCTTCCCGGCTGCCGGACTTATGCAAAACACGCACATATTAAAACCCATCTTTTAGCTATGCTTCTCCTTAGCAATCGCTTCCCTATCCTGGCCCTCATCGCCCTGTTGTGGGCTTCTTTTGCCTGCAAAAACAGCAAGGACACTTCGACACCCGCCGTTCAACCCGGAGACTGGAAAGTCTCCTACTACTTCGACCGCTCCGATAAAACGGTAACCTACGCTCCCTACACGTTTAATTTTAAGGCCGGAGGCCAACTCGTTGCTCGCAATGCTACCCAGAGCTGGAGTGGTACGTGGTCAACAGCTTGCGACGACAGTGCACCCAAACTCTGCCTTACGTTTGAGGCAGCAGCTCCCAGCGCTATACGCGAATTAGCCGAAGACTGGCATATCGTATCCATGACCGACACCCTCATGCGCTTAGAGCACCGCAGCGGAGGTGGCGGCGATACGGAAGTCCTTCATTTCTCGCGCCTCTGACGCCATTTTTGTGCAGTAAGGCACCGTATTTAAAAATCAAAATACTGTTCCAGCATAAAACGCCGGCGCACATTCGCTGGCGGATACACCGGCCGCCGCTCGCCTGCTTTAAGTGGGCGAGCAGCAGACGCTTCTGCTGCCTTTTCTTCCTCCTCCTCGTGATGCCGCATGGAATGAGCAATGATTTTGTCCAACTCCCCACGGTCGAGCCATACGCCGCGACAGCGGGGACAAAAGTCAATTTCTACATCGTAGCGCATCTTGGTAACCAACGGCGCCTGACAGGATGGACACAGCATAAGCACATTGCCTGATTTGGTACACGACAAAGGTAAGCAACAGAAAAAACGAGGTTTGCTGACCGACGTCATCGCTCCGGGCAATTCTCTTCATCGGCGGCTAATATCGAAGTATCCGAATATGTATAATGGACCCACACCGGCTGGTTGGTGTCTAAACAGGCAAGGAATTTGATAGGGACGGTGTACTTTTACCCGTTCAATGAATAATACGGATATTCGAGTCTCAGCCGGTTACATCTCATGAAAAAGACTCTCTTCTTGTCTTGTCTGGTCTTGTTTTCATATGAAGGGCTTAGTCAGGTTTTTTATATTGAAACCTTTCCGTCTGCAGCATTTCCTACGGGTTGGTCCACCAACAGCAGCCGTGTAACGCCTAACAACGTCTCTCCGAGCAGTGGTTACAATCCCCCTCCGGCCTCGGGTGGCTACAACATGCGCCTGTCGGACTGCGAACCAGTGGGGGATACGATCACGTTAACGATCAGTGGCGTCATTAGCACGGTAGGTTACACCGACATTCGCGTTGGCTTTGGTGTATGGCGCTCCAGCGATTTTAATCGCCCGGTATCCTTCCGCTGGAGCGCGAATGGCTCTACGTGGAATACGATCTCTGGCAACATCACCGACAGCGCCAGCACGACGTGGAAACTCATTTACTTCGACCTACCCGCTGCAGCGCAAGAGGTACCCAATCTGCGCTTCCGCTTCTCCTATGTAGCGCAGACGAACATGAGCTGCACGGCTTCACCGCCCACATTCCGCATAGACGATTTCGCCGTGGGCGAAAACTTCTCCCTGCCCGTAGAGCTCATGCGCTTCGATGCGCGCCCTGAAAGCGAGGGCATTCGCCTGACCTGGGCCACAGCCTCGGAGCACAACAGTGCCTACTTCGATGTGGAGCGCAGCAGCGCAGATATGCGCTTTGATCTCATCGGCCTAGTCGCTGCCGCTGGGCATTCGCTTCAGGAGCGCCAGTACGAATTCTTCGATGCCCGCCCATTACCCGGCATCAACTACTACCGCCTGCGCCAAACCGATGCTGATGGCACCTTTTCGTACAGCCCCATTCGTCAGGTGCAGACGACACCAACGGCTACATTATCAGTGTTCCCATCACCAGCAACCAGTGTGCTGCACGTCTCTGTTCCAGCACCGACCGCCGATGTGGAGGCGCGCTGGCAAATCTGCGACCTGATGGGACGCCTCTGGCGCCAAGGCTCTACTACCGACAGTAATAGATGGAGCATCCCGGTACATGACCTGCCCCCTGGCGCCTACCTGCTGCAGTGCACTATTGGCGGCAGAACACTGACCCAACGGTTTCAGAAGCAGTAGTTTATTCCCATAGTAGCCTCCGGGCGGTGTTAAGCGAACTTGAAATTTAGGGCACTGCATCCAGAAATGGGCGAGAATGCGCAAACTTTACTGACTTTTCGAGGGAAATCTGTTTTGCGCACCATACTCTTCCCATTTCTATGAGAAACGCTACGCTTATCGCCTTATTTCTTTCCTTAGCCAACCTGGCGTGGGGGCAGATTTTTTACCTGCAACCTTTTCCGGATGATAATTTTCCGCCTGGCTGGTCAGCCAACAGCAGTCGAGTGGCGCCCGACAATCAAGCCGTCAGCAGCGGCTACAACCCACCGCCTGCTTCGGGGGGCTATAATATGCGCATGGGCGATTGCCAGCCCACCGGCGAAACCGTCCAGCTCACCGTCAGCGGTGTCATCAGTACCGTAGGCCGCACGGGTATTCGCGTTGGTTTTGGGCGCAGGCGCTCCAATGCGCATAACACGCCCGTAGCGTTTGCATGGAGCAACAACGGCACGACCTGGACGACCATCTCGAGCGACGTAACACCAGGTGTAACAGGCTCCTGGGATGCAGTCTTCTTCGACCTACCTTCTGCCGCAGAAAATGTTCCGAATCTGCGCTTCCGATTCTCATATGTTACTCAGGTAACTATGAACTGTGTGATCCCGCCTAACTTCCGTATAGATGATTTTGCCGTAGGCGAAAATTTCTCCTTGCCTATGGAATTGCTCCACTTTGAGGTCCAGGCCGAAGGTGACCGAACACGCCTGTATTGGACCACCGCTGCTGAATACAATAGCGCCTACTTTGAGGTGGAGCGCTGCGGGCCAGATGCTCGTTTTGAGACCATTGGTCGCGTGGTGGCTCAGGGATATGCTCATGAAGCGCGCCAATACGAGTTCTCGGATGCGAAGCCCTTGCCGGGGCTCAGCTACTACCGCCTGCGCCTGGTTGATGCTGATGGTATCTTTTCGTACAGCCCTATTCGTCAGGTGCATGTGCCGCGGATTGGCAATGAGTTGCGGATATTTCCTTCACCGGCCTTCGACCTGTTACAAGTGCTTGTCCCTAGTTCCGATGGAGCCGATGAAGTGGTGCACTGGCAGGTGTTGGACCTGTTGGGCCGTGTTTGGCTGCAAGGCCATTCCAGTGGCGCCGCCTGGGAAGTTTCCGTTTACAACCTGCCAGCAGGTAGCTATTTGCTGCAGTGCTATCCTAACGGGCGGCCTCTGACGCGGCTGTTTCAAAAGCGGTAGGTCGGTCGTTTTTTTCAAAAGGAATGGAGTCGGTGCAGGTAAGGGCATTGGCGGGCCTGAGTGTTTGCTTTTTCCACAGGGCCGTTTTTTAGGCCCTTATAGGAGCCCTAAGAACGGTTCCTCCAGAATAGCCTTCAGGTGTTGCAGGAAGCGTGCGGCATCGGCGCCGTTGATAACGCGGTGGTCCCAGCCGATGGTCATAGGCATGAGGAGGTGTGGCTCGAAGGCACTGCCGCTCCACACAGGTTCGTAGCGGGCGGCAGTAACGCTAAGGATGGCCACTTCAGGCCAGTTGACGATGGAGTGCATGTTGGTGCCGCCGATGCCGCCGATGTTGGAGATGCTGAAGGTGCCGCCCTCGAGGTCTTCGATTTTATTTTTGCCGTCGCGGGTGCGAGCGCTCAGTTCGGTGAGTTCGACAGAGATTTCGGTGAGGTTTTTCTGGTCGGCATTCTTGATAACGGGCACCAGCAGGCCACGTGGTGTGTCCACGGCGACGCCGATGTTGTAGAATTTCTTAAAGATGACTTCGCGCTTTTCGGGGTCGTAGCTGGCATTGAACTGCGGCATTTTGCGCAGCACAGCCGCGACGGCTTTCACTAGAATAGCGGTGGTGGTCAGGTTGCCGCCGGCGGCTTTTACCTGGTCTTTGTATTGCTGGCGGAGTTGCTCTAAGCGGGTGATGTCGGCCTTTTCGGATATCCAGGCGTGCGGGATTGCGCTGAAGGCGTACACCATGTTTTCAGCCGTGATGACGCCGATGCGGCTTTGTGCCTGTCGCTCGGTAGGGCCGAATTTATCGAAGTTGGGCAGTGGGCGATGGGGCAGTGCTGCACCGACAGCGGCGACGGCTGTTCCGCTGGCGCTGTCCATTTTGCGTTTCACATAGTCCAGCACGTCTTTGTAAGAGATGCGTTCGCTGCCAGGGGCAGGCGTGATTTCGGCGAGTTCGATGCCCAGCTCTTTGGCGCGTTTGCGGGCCAACGGGCTGGCGCGCAGGTGGCCTTTAGGCGTGGCAGGGGCAGGTTTTTCAGCCGAGGGCGTAGGTACCGGTGTACTTTTTTCGCCGCTGCTGGCCTTTTCGCTTTTCCCGCTTTTAGCTTCTTCGCCGACGGTGCTTCTGTTGTCGTCCGCGTTTTTGTCTGTATCAGCACCCTCACCAACTGCTCCCTTACCCGCATCTGTGCTGGGTGTCGCTTTAGGCGCTTCTGCAGCTGCGCCATTGCTGACCTGGATGCGCAGCACAGGCGTGCCCTCGGTAACGTCGTCGCCGACTTTTATCAGTACTTCTTCGACGACGCCGTCCACATCTATGGGCATTTCGGCGTCCACTTTGTCGGTGCCCACCACGATGACGATGTCCTCTTTAGCCACAGCCTGGCCGGGCTGCACGCGGATTTCAGTAACCTTGCCTGTAACGCCATCGCCCAGCGACGGCAGCTTGTATTCGTATGCCATACGGTGTTGTTTCGATTGTTGTCCGGCGCGCAAAGATGCAGCGCTGCATCGGAGTTTTCCCAAGCATCGGTCAGTTTTGGCAAAACGCCCTCTGCCAATGGTGCGATATTTGCGCTGCTGAGCAGTTGCCGAAAGACCGCCAGGCAAGCCGCCCAAGTGCGGCATTTCATAAATTTATTCAAAACAGAAACCGGTATGGCTCGTATATTGACATGGGTAAGCATAGTAGTGTTGGTGGCGGCATTTTTAGGCTGCCAGCATTCGGCCTCGAAAGGCAAAATGGCGGCTATCGAGCGCAAGATGCGCCCTTTTGAATACTTTGCCTTTCAACGTTCGTACCCGGATGCCACTTTCGATGCCGACGGATGGCGGCGCAACGTAACGGCCTTGCGGACCGCCTTCGAGCGCAGCCGACCGCGCTCATCGGGAGCTGAGAACAGCAACCTGCCCGATTGGACACTGCAAGGGCCGGGCAATGCGGCCGGGCGCGTGAATACCATCGCCATTCACCCGCAAAACGACAACATTGTGCTGGCCGGCTTTTCGGCAGGTGGCATCTTCAAAACTACCGATGGCGGCGTCAACTGGCGCCCTGTAGCCGACGACCACCCGGAGCTAGCCGTGGGCCACATCGTCTATCACCCGCACGACCCGAACATCGTGTATGCGGGCACGGGCGACCCTAATGTGCCGGCCTATGTGTTCAACGGCCACGGCATTTATCGCAGCACCGACGGGGGCGAATCGTGGCATTATTTAGGGCTGGGCGACGAGGGTATCGTCTCCAAAATTCAAATAGACCCATTCACCCCCACCACCATGTATGCCGCTGTAATGGGCAACCCTTACGTGCGCACCAACAAGCGCGGCATTTACAAGAGTACCGATGGCGGCCATACGTGGACGCAAGTCCTCTTCGTCAGCAATCAGGCGGGGGCCAGCGACCTGGTCATCAATTACAACAACCCGCAAATCTTGTACGCCTCATTCTGGGACCGCGTGCGCAGCAATCAGGAGTCCATCATTGACGGGCCGCATGCGCGGGTCTATAAAACCACCGACGGCGGCCAGACCTGGACGCAACTTACCGGCGGCCTACCCCTTGGTCGAAACGGGCGCACGGGCTTAGCCATGTCGCGCCAAAACCCAGACAAACTCTACGTGGTCTATATTGACACCTTAGCCACCACCGGCGGCCTTTACAAAACCGAGAATGGGGGCCAGACGTGGACGTCCGTAGATGTTACGGCCTTAGAAACGGCCGTGGCCGATTTCGGCTGGTATTTTGGCAAAATTCGCCTCGACCCCAACAACGACGAAGAGGTCTACTTTCTCGGCATCGTACTGTGGCGAAAGCCGGCAGGCTCAAACCAATGGCTGACAGCCGCTAACTCGCACGCCGACATCCATGACCTGCAATTTGCGCCCTCGGGCAAGCGCTATTTGGGCTGTGATGGCGGCGTGTATCGCCATAGCCCGGGCCAGCAACAGTGGATTAAAAGCCTGAACTTGCCCACCACGCAATTCTACCGAACCTCCTACGACCACCACCGCCCACACCTGTACTACGCCGGTGCACAAGACAATGGCATTCAGCGCGGCAATGCCCAGGGCTACAACAACTGGCAGGCGGTATTCCCGGCCGACGGCTTTCGCTGTGCCTTTCACGCGACGGACTCGCTAACCTTTTGGGTGGAAACGCAGAACGGTGAAATCCACAAAACCACCGACGGCGGCCAGACGTGGCAATTCGGCTCGCGCTGTATCGGCACGTCCGACCGCTGCAACTGGGATATGCCCTACTTCCGTAGCCGGCACTCGACACAGCGCCTATTTGCCGGCACCCACCGCGTTTACTTCTCTGAAGGTGGCTCGGGTTGGGGCACCGTCTCCGGCGACCTGACGCGCGGCATCCTCTTCGCCCCGCGCTTCCACACTATTTCCTGCTTAGATGAGTCGCCCCTGCAGGCCGAAAAGCTTTACGCTGGTACCTCGGATGGTCTCGTGTGGCGCCGTACGCCATCGGGCACGTGGGCCAACGTCAGTGCCGGCCTGCCCAACCGCTACGTAACCTCCGTTTGCGGCTCGCCTACGCACCCCACCCGAATGTTTGTAACCCACTCGGGCTTTCGCGACAACGAACGCATCCCGCACGTGCACCGCTCCGACAACGACGGTGCTAATTGGACGGACATCAGCAGCAACCTGCCTAACATTCCGGTCAACGACATCCTCGTGCTGCCCGGTCACGCCGACAGCATCCTTTTCGTAGCCACCGACGCAGGCGTCTATTACACTAAAAATGGCGGCACCTACTGGCTGCGGCTGGGCACCAAATTGCCTTTTGTGCCGGTGTTCGATCTGGAACTCAACCCGGTGCGCAATCAGCTAATGGCGGCCTCCTACGCGCGCGGGCTGTGGACCTTCCCGCTCGACTCGCTTCACCTGCTGCCCGGAGTGCCCGCCGTGGCTGTGCAGGGCTTCGTGCGCACCGAAGACGGCCACGGCATCGCCAACGCTCACCTGTGCAGCAACCCGCCTGTGCTTAGCACAGCCACCGGCGCCTACCAAATACCTGCCGGCGCCCCCTGCCTGACCGATAGCCTGAGACCTACCCGCACCGACGACCCGCTCAACGGGGTCAGCACCTTCGACCTGCTGCTCATCAACAAACACATCCTCAACGTCGAACGCTTGCCTTCGCCCTACAAAATCATCGCTGCCGATGCCAACAGCTCCATGTCCGTTACCACCTTCGACATTGTGCAACTGCGCCGGCTCATCCTGGGCATAGATACTACGCTGACCCAAAGCCCCCTGTGGCGCTTCGTGCCGGAAAACTTTTCGTTCCCAAATCCGGATAATCCGTTCCAGACCTTCTTCCCTCAGGTCGTCGCCATAGCTCCAGGGCTACAACCGCAACAGGTCAATTTTATCGGTATCCGCATCGGCGACGTAAACGGCAGTGCTAGCACGCAGCTGAACGACCAAACGCCCCCTCCGCCGCGCCAGCCCTGGGTGCTCAACGCCGCTAACCGCACCTTCCGAGCCGGTGAAACGCTGCGCGTAGTCTTCACAGCCGATTGGAAAAAGACTGCTGCCGCTCAGTTCGGCCTGGCCTTCGACCCGCAGACGCTGGAATTGCTGGACGTAGAGCCCTTAGCCGACGGCCTCTTCGCTGAGCATTTTGCTCTTCGCCCAGGTGGGCGGCCTTGCCTGACGGCCTGCATAGAAAATGTGCGCTACCTGGGGCGTTCGTCTGTATCTGATGTGAATGCCGAACCTGCCCCTTTGTTCGCCGTGCGCTTGCGCGCCCGCCGGTCTGGTGAACTCCAGCAGGCCCTTTCCCTGACCGATACTCCGACCCCCGCCGCCGCCTTTATCGCCGACGGACGCGCGTTGCAACCCGTATTGCGCTGGTCAGAGATGCCACTCGCAGCAGAAGCGCCGGCACGGCCTATAGCCTTTCCTAACCCCTTTGGCGCCAACGGCGTGCACCTCAACCTTTCGACCAGCAGCCAGCCTGCTGACGTTCGTCTTTTCGATGCCTACGGGCGACTGCTCTGGGCCAACACAACCGCCGAAACACGCCTCTACCTGCCACCAGCACTCTTTCCAACAGCCGGTGCCTATTGGCTGGAAGTGCGACAGGGCGCCCAACGCTGGAGCATGCGCCTGACCCACTCCCCGTAACTGCCAAACTTGTTTGGCCCAAGTAACACCCAAACTCGTTTGGCCTGCCCAAACGCCCGCCCAACAACCACAAAACCCGCGGGCGCCTTCGGTGCCCCTCGCTCCGAAGACTCCCCATCTATGCTCGATAACGTATTACACGGCCTCCCGGCAGGGAAAACCCTAAGAACAGGTTTCAGTGTGTCAGCAGCCCCGTCAAAACCGGGTAAAACACGGCTGCTCTACCGCCCTAATCGGTACCTTTGCCCGAAAGATGCAAGGGCAATGTACAAACTACCCATTGGCATACAGGATTTTCGGACCATCCGGACGGAGGGTTACAAGTATGTGGACAAGACGGAGTACATACACCGTCTGGCGACGTCGGGGAAATTTTACTTTCTTTCGCGCCCGCGCCGTTTTGGTAAGTCGCTGACGGTGGCCACATTGCAGGAGTTGTACTTGGGCAGTCGAGAATTGTTTGAGGGTTTGTGGATAGCCGATAAATGGGACTGGACAAAAACGCGACCGGTTATTCGCCTGTCGCTCAAAGATGTCAACTTTGAACAGTTGGGCTTGGAGACGGCTCTGTTCAAGCGAGTGGAAGAATTGAGCCGCAGGATGGGCGTGCCTGTTACACAAGAAACAGCCCGAGATCAGTTTCGGGAGATTATCCAAGTACTTGGGACGGAGCAGAAAGTGGTAGTTTTGATAGACGAGTACGACGCCCCCATCGTCAGTTATCTGGGCAAGGACATTGAAACAGCCTATGCCAACCGCGACCTGTTGCGTTCGTTTTACGTTGTTCTCAAGGAATTGGATGCGCATTTGGAGTTGGTCTTCCTCACCGGTGTGAGCAAGTTCTCAAAGGTGGGTATTTTCTCAGGGTTGAATAACCTACAGGACATCACCATGCACCCGCAGTACG
>CALJPQ010000003.1 GCA_937980645.1 uncultured Saprospiraceae bacterium
GTCGTGTCCGACGGCACCGGTAGATTTGGGTTGCAATCCTGCGGTACCCACGGCGGACTCGGCTATTGCGCGGGCGGGTGCGGTTACGGACAATTGCGGCGGCACGCCGACGGTAACGGCGTCGGGTGGAGCGGTGAGTGGCACTGGCTGCGCGCGCGCACAGGTGTGGACGGTAACGGCTACGGATGCGTGTGGCAACACGGGCACTTGTGCGGTAACGTTTACGTGGCGGGTGGACACGGAAGCGCCTGTCTTCGCCGAATGCCCGGAGAATGTCATAGACCTGGGTTGTAACCCGGATGTATTGCCGGATGAAGCCTTAGCAATAGAACACGCCGGCGAAGTATCGGATAACTGCGATGTAGTTAACCTGTTCGCCGAAGGCGATGAGAGTGAAGGCGAGTGTGCGAAAATGCAGGTCTGGACGGTGTATGCTGTGGATGCCTGCGGCAATGAGGCCCCGTGTGTGGTAACCTTCGTCTGGACGGAAGGCTCCGAAGGTCTCAGCATCACCTGCCCGAGCACCCAGACGCTGGCGCTGGGTGCTGGCTGCTCGGCTACGCTGCCCGACTACCGCGACTCGGCCACGGTGTCGCTGGGCTGCGCGACCTCAGGCTCGGTGGTGCAAACGCCCGCGCCCGGCACGTCAGTGAGCGGTATCGGTTCAATGACCGTTACGCTGTCTGTTACCGACGGCTGTGGTGGGTCGGCCTTCTGCACCTTTACGGTGAACAAAGTGGACAACATACCGCCGGCGGTTGTCTGCCCAGCCACGCAAAACCTGACGCTGGGTGTTGCATGCTCTGCCGAATTGCCGGATTACACCATCTTAGCCACAGCGACCGACAACTGTACGACGCCGGTCATCCTGACGCAATCACCGCCAGCGGGTTCGACTGTGGCCGGTGCTGGCCCGATGACGATCACCCTGACGGCAGGCGACGCCAGCGCGAACAAGTCCACATGCACCTTCACGGTCAATAAGATAGACGCGATCCCGCCGACGTTCACCTTCATGCCAAGCAACGTAACCGTGCAGTGCAGCAACCTGGCCGCTGCAGGACGCCCATCCGCTACCGATGCTTGCGGAACGGTAACCATAGACTCTATTGATGTGATTACTCCAGGCTCCTGTCCCGACGCTCGCACTATCGTGCGCACCTGGAGGGCCACCGACGGCAGCGGCAACACGGTAACCTTTACGCAGGTCATCACCGTCGTAGATACACAGGCGCCCAATTTCGTGGGCGTGGCCGATATCACGGTTCAGTGCTACGCCTTACCCGATCTGGCCCTCCCTACAGCGACCGACAACTGCGATGCAGACGTCGCCGTTACCTTCAATGGTCAGACACGCACCAACGGCTCCTGCCCAAACCAGTACTTCCTGACGCGCCGCTGGACTGCCGCCGACAACTGCGGCAATACGCGCTCCATCAGCCAGCGCATCACCGTGATTGACACGAACCGGCCCTTCTTCACGTCGTTCCCGGCCAACGTAACTATCCAGTGTTCCGACCCGACACCTCCACTGGCCAGTCCAACGGCTTCCGACTCCTGTGGCACGGCCAGCGTGGTGTATGTTGGTCAGACCATAACTACGGGTACGTGTGCCAATAACTTCACCATCCGGCGCACCTGGCGCGCAACAGACCAATGTGGCAATAGCACGGTGCAAACGCAGTTGATCCAGGTAGTGGACACGACGCCGCCCACGTTCACGTCGGTGCCGGCTAACGTTACCATCACCTGCCCAAGCCCGCTGCCGCCTGTCGGCACTCCGACGGCTACCGACAATTGCATGGGCGCGGTCAGCATCGTTTACTTAGGGCAAACAGCCTCAGGTAGCTGCCCGTCCGGCCACACGGTTACCCGCACCTGGCGCGCCACCGACGTCTGCGGTAACTCGACTACGGCCGTGCAGGTCATCACTGTGCTGCCACCTGCCTTCGGCCCCGACGAGGGAGCCGAAGACCGGGAACAGGCCCAGTCGCAACCGCAGGCTCCGGTGTGGGACGACGACCGTCTGCTGACGCTGCAGCCCAACCCAACGACCGATCGGGTGCTCATCGGGCTGGGTAGTTTTGCCGGCGAGCGTGTCGTGGTGTCTATCCACAACGACATAGGTCAGCTCATCTGGGAGCGCGCGGTGGATGTCGTGCCCGACCTGCTGTTGCCGGTGAGCCTGCGCGAAAGCGGCGCTAAAGCCGGCCTCTACACGGTCAGTGTGCGCTCCAGCGGTAGGGTAGTGGCCAAGCGCTTAGTGCTCATCGAGTAACCCGTAGCAGTCGTAGCGGCCAAACTTGTTTGGCTCCCGTGACCACCAAACTTGTTTGGTGAGCCCTACTCCGAGGCGACACATCCCATTCCGGGAGGTGTCGCCTCGGCTGCTGAGGTGATACCTCCGCGGGAGGTGTCGCCTCGTTTTTTGGGGTATTTCGGAGACGACACCTCCTATTGGAGATGTCGCCTCGGGGACGCCTGATACTGCCTTTGTGGTGCTTTACCCATCCCAGAGGTGCGGCATGTTAGGCTGTGAAGAGAAGAGCATGCATTGAGTGGAGGTATTTTTTTTCAAAAAGACTTGGCGGTTTGAAACGAGCGCTTCTACCTTTGCCGCCACTTCGGGCGCATAGCTCAGTTGGTTCAGAGCACCTGCCTTACAAGCAGGGGGTCGGAGGTTCGAATCCTTCTGCGCCCACCAAGCCACCTCCAGCAGGGGTGGCTTTTTTGTTTTAGGCCTGTTGGTACGCAGCCTACTGAGTTTCCAGACGTATAGCTTTTCCGGAACCCGCTTTCTTTTTTATGCGAAATTCGTCTGCTGATACGTGTTCTCTCTGGCGCTGGGGGGTGTTGACTATCCTGGTGTTGGTCTGGCAATGTCAATCGTCGGAGCCTTCCGAGCCGGAAGAAGTGGTGCGTTTGTGGCAATCGTATATTGATCGCAATCGCTTTGATTCGGCCCGGCTGTACAGCACCGAATTAGCCCGCTCGTATGTGGATTTCTTGGATGCGCTGGTACAGGACGACTCGGCTGAGGTTACCTACACAGACCTGCGCCAATTGCGCTGTGTCGTGGCGGGAGACTCGGCGGTTTGTAGCTACCAGATTGAAGATGAGTTGGGCGAATATATTTCCGACACGCTCGTGCTCAAGCGCATCGGCGGGCGGTGGTTGGTGCATCGCGTGGAAGGATTTAGCACACCTGCGCGCGACACACTGCTGCCGGGCGAAGAGGAGCTGGTCTTTCCGCCCGCCGACACGATACCGGCCTGGAAGCATTGAATGACAGATGCTTAGCGGCGGTTTTTCGAGCTGTTGGGTACCGGATACTTTTGCGCGTAGGCGCGCGCCTTGGGTGCCAGTTGTCGCAAGCGTTCGCTGCGTTTCGACGGATCGGGGTGCGTGCTGAGAAACTCTGGCGGAGCGCCGCCACCTGCGCTGTTCATGCGATTCCAGAAAGGCGCTGCTTCATTCGGGTTATAGCCAGCCATGGTCATCAGGTACAGGCCAATTTCGTCGGCCTCGCTTTCGTGCTTGCGGCTGAAGGGCAGCAGGACGCCCACTTGCGTACCTACGCCGGCAGCGGCCATGAGCAGTTCGCGCGTTTGGGCGGGCTTATTGGCTAAGGCCACCTGCAGCGAGGTCAGGCCCAATTGTGCCATCAGCATCTGGCTCATACGCTCGTTGCCGTGGTGCGCCAGCGCGTGCGCTATTTCATGGCCCATTACTACGGCCAGCGCATCCTCGTTTTGCGTTACCCGCAAGATGCCGGTATAGACCACCACCTTACCGCCTGGCATGCAAAAGGCATTCACCGTAGGGTCATTTACCACGTTGAACTCCCAGGCAAAGTTGCGCAGCTCGCTGCTCTTGCCCTGAGCGCGATAGTACACCTCTACGGCTTCTTTGATGTCGTTGCCTACGCGGCGCACCAGTTCCACCTCCGGCCCGGAGGTCATGGGCGGGTTTTTGCTCAAAAAAGACCGGTATTCTGCAAAACTCATCTGGTTGATTTCGCCAATCGGGATCAGCGTCATCTGTTTGCGACCGGTAAACGCTGTGCGGCTGCAGGCGACCAGAACGCCCAGCACCAGCAGGCTGAAGAGAACTTTCCTCGTCATGTTTGAAAAAACTTGGGTGAAAGGTTGACAAAAGACGCCTTTATCGGCGCATGAACGTTTCGACGCGCCTTTCGACGTTTTGCTGTACGTTAAAGTAATACAAATTCAGGTCTCCGATGTGATAGTTTTTTCGCGTGAACAAAAAACTGCCTGGGAAACGCGGCTTTGAAGCCAGCAGATAGCCCTGCCATACTTCGGCGTCGGTGATGGCGGGATAAATCGGGCAAAATTTGCTCAGGACGGCGCCCGCGTTGTGCGAACGGTCGGCGTACTCGCCTTCGCGCGTTCTCCAAGTAAGTGGGTTGGTGCACGTTACTTCGGGTTGGGGCGGTAGCCTCCGGCGGGCATCGCGCCGCCAGGTGCGCCACGAGCAGAAGCAGCCGGTTTGGTTGGCCGAGGTGCAGGGCGGTGTTTTTTCAAAAAAGGCCGCTTTGACGGGCCAGCCGACCAGATAGGCAACGATGAGCTGCTCTTGCAGAGGTGTGCCTTCGATGCGTTTGCGTAAAAGGCGCATGGCCAGATAGGCGCCCTGGCTGTGGCCGACCAGCACGAAAGGGCGGCCCTCATTCCAGTGTTGCAGGTAATAATCGAACGCCGCCTCGACGTCTTGGTAGGCTAATGCTAAGGCTTGCGCAGCATTAGCGGTGTCGCGTGTATAGAAGCTACTCAAATGCGCCTGCCGATAACGAGGAGCATAGATGCGCCCGGCGGTGTTGAAGATGGTGGCCTGGTGGAGAATGGCGCCGCTGTCGGTGCGGGCGTTGGTGGGCCGGTCGTTGAGGTCGGCGTTCCAGCGCACGGGTTTTTTGCGGCGGCCGAAGTAGGAAGTGGGGTGCAGGAAAAAAACATCGGCTGGCGCAGACTGTTGCTGGTCGGGTTTTGCGCTGCAGGGCGTTCGGTCGGCGGCGTCGGTCTTTTGCGGATGGGCGGCCCAGTGTTCCAGCAGCGCATAATTGGGAGGTGATGGCGCCGTGCTGAGTGCAAAGGCCTCGGTAGGGCGTGTGGCGCGGCAACCGATGAGTGCTGCTATGAGGGTGCTGGCGGTGAAGAGCTGAACGCTTCGGAGAGGGGGCGCGTGCATGGGAGTATCAGGGTTGTTCAGTAAGGAGGCGAAGGGCGTTTTCCATTTGTCGGCGTTGTTCGCGCCGAAGGTATTCGCTGGGGGTAGCGCTGCGTTGGGGACAATCGAGCCAGCTACAGGGCTCGCAGGTAACGCCCACTGCGCGTCGTTCGATGGTTGGGTCGTTGGCAAAGCGAATGACGCTGCGGGCGTGTTCATCCCATTCTACGCCCAGCATGATGCAGATGAGGCGGTTTGGGGTAGGGTAGGCCGTTTTGGCGACCGCCAGACAGAGGTACTCTTCGCCCGAGTCAGCAAAGACCATGCGCTGTGCTCCGGCAGTCATGGGCAGGTCGTTGGGCGCTGTCGTTGGCGGTGCGGCGGCATTTAGCCGCTGGAACAGGTCTGCCGAGAGCCAGCGCCGGCAATACGTCTGGCCTAGCCCGGAGGCCTGCGGGCGGTGTCGGCGATTGAGGTGCAATTCTTTATCAATATCCAACTGCCCACTTTCGGCGTCGTAGATGAGGCGCAGGAAAAAAATCTGGTTCAGGTCGAAGGCGTGCGACAGCACGTTGAACCGTTGGAAAAGCACCTCTGGGCTGACCTGGTATTTTTTCAGAAGGCCCAGGAGACTGTCTTCTTCCCATGTGTGGGATTGAAAGAATGTGTGTAAGTCCTCAATAAAAGTCGCCTGTGGCACCAGAATGGACACAGCAAAATAGGCGGCGCGGTAGTTATTGAGCACCTCTTCAAAGGAGCGCACGCGCAGCCAGGGTGTGGCGCAGGGGCGCTTTTCTAATCGAAGCGCTACAAAGCCCAGTTCTTTGGCCAGCTGAAAGGCGCGCTGGCGCGGGTGGAGTGAGGGATGCAGGTACAACCGCTTTTGCCCGGGATGAAAGGCCGCCCGCACACTCTGCAGAAAGGGCTCCTGGCCCAGTGTCTGGTCGTCTATGGTGTACCCGAATGTCTGGGTGAGAATGCGCTCCAGGTACTCTGCCGACACTGGGCCGCGCGCCGGCAGTTGATGCTCGCGGGCAAAGGCCGCTGCGCTGGCTTCGATGTCGGGGAAATAGTTCAGGTGCAGTTCCTGATAGGCGCGCAGAGCAGCAAAATAAAAATGCTCGTTGTGCACTGAATAGTGCCGCGCGATGTCGAGCATGGCCGAAATGAAGGCGTTGACGCGGTCGGGTGCGCGGGCCATGATCTCAACCAGCTGCTGCAGATTGAGGCCAAAAAAATCCAGCGGCAGCTCGCTCAGGAAGTTGCTCTCCAGCAGTCGGGCAATAGGCGCGTATTGGGCCGGCAGTTCTGCCGAGGTTAGAAATTCTGTCGAAACGCCCAGCGCTGCGGCCAATTTTTCTAAGCTTTCCGCTTGCGGATACTTTTTGCCTTTCTCTATCTCGTTCAGATACGAGGGCGACATGGCCGTCTGGCGGCTCATCTCGTCGAAGTTCCACCCGCGCGCCTGGCGCAATTGCCGCACCTTGAGGCCTAAGAGAATACGCTGCAACTGCCTATCCTTTCCCATGACGGGGCAAAGGTAGAAACCCGCGCAAATGCTCGCAGGGCCCTACCTTTGGCCGTTCGCTCAACATCACTTTTTTCAAAGACTATGCGACCTTTTATCGTTGCCGGCAACTGGAAGATGAATAAAACCTTAGACGAAGGCGTGGCCTTGGTGCGCGACGTGCTCGCACGCTTTGACCAGCCGCCGCCTGGGCCGGTCGTCTTTGCTGTGCCATTCCCTTTCCTGCAGGCCATCGGTGTGCTCGTGCGCGAGTGTCCGGGCTTCTACCTGGCGGCTCAAAATTGCCATCACGAAGAAAAGGGAGCCTATACGGGTGAGGTATCTGCAGACATGCTTGTGTCCGTCGGTACGCAGTACGTCATCATCGGCCACTCTGAACGCCGGCAGTACTTCCGCGAAAGCCACGAACAACTGGCCCGCAAAGTGAACTTAGCCCTGAGCCGCAGCCTGACGCCTATCTTTTGTTGCGGCGAGCCGCTCTCTGTGCGCGAACGCGGCAATCACATACTCTATGTAGCTCGCCAACTCCGCGCCGGCCTGTTCCATCTGCCCGAGGCTGAGCTGCGCCGTGTGATCATCGCCTACGAACCTGTGTGGGCTATTGGTACTGGCAAAACCGCTACCACCGAACAGGCCCAGGAAATGCACGCTGCCCTACGCGCCTTGCTGACCCGGTGCTATTCGCCCCGCACGGCCCAGGCCATACCTATCCTCTATGGAGGCTCGTGCAACGCTCAAAACGCGCCTGACCTCTTCCGACAGCCTGATGTGGACGGCGGCCTCATCGGTGGCGCCTCACTCAAGGCTGAAGAGTTCGCAGCGATTATTCGAGCAATGCGTGGGTAAATTAGCCCGTACAACACCCGAGAGATGCCACTAAGCCATAAAGTCCAGCATCAGGATGGCGCAAATGTTCGTATTTTCGCAATACTGCTACCCGTGCTATGAGAAATTACTGCTTTCATCTGCCCACATTACACACTGCCATCCGTGTGCTGCTCCTGTTGCTGATGGCTACGTCCAGCGTGGCGCAAGGCGATAGGGCGGTGCTCCTCTCAACCGCACCCATAGACCCGGCAGATGCAGCTATCCTGGCGGAAAAGCTGGCCCTGGCCCGCAAGCATAACAACCTGACTGCCCGCACATTAGCTGTAGCCCAGTCGCTCCAGGGCACTCCCTACGGCACCCTCGGCGCCAGCCCGGACGAATACTTAGTGCTCTCAACCCGTGTGCTGGACTGCTGGACGTTCGTCGAACTCAGCTTGGCCATCGCCTTAGCCGCTCAACACGAAGATGCCTCTGAAGCTACTGTCGCCGACTACGTACGGCAATTGCGCTACTGGGGCGGTACCGTGGATGGCTATGCCTCCCGCATCCACTACCTCTCTGGCTGGCTGCGCCAGGCTCAGGACCTGGGCTACCTGTACGACATTACGCGCGACCTCGGCGGCCAACCCTACCACAAAGAAATTCGCTACATGAGCGACCACCCCGAACTCTATCCGCCGCTCCAGAACCACGAAACACTGCGCCAAATCCGCCAGATAGAGACCCGCCTGAGCCGCCGAACACACCACTACATCCCCCAACACGACATTGAACGCATCGAACACCGCCTGCAACCCGGCGACATCGTTGCCATCACCTCCGCACGCCCAGGGCTGGACTTCGCCCACTTAGGCTTTGCTGTAGCCCACAACGGCCGCATGCACCTCTTGCACGCCTCCTCGCTCCAGGGGCGCGTCGTCGTATCGGCCCAGCCACTGGGTGCGTATGTGCGCTCGCAAAAGGGACAAACGGGGATTGTGGTGGTTAGACTGGTGGAGCGCTTGTAGAACGTATTCGGTATATGGCTTGCTGCAGTCTAGATCCACGTGAATTTGAGGTTAGGTTTTTTTGATGCATGACCTTTATGGCACAGCAGCCGACAGCTGACTTTTCGCAGGCGATGTAGAGCGTCGTCTTTCTCGAGTAGCGTTGTTCTCCTTCTGGCAGGCATGCCAGTGACCAGGCCCTGGTTTTTCCGACCTCTACAGAGCCGTTGTTCGGTTATTTTCAAGCATTCCGCTCCCAATGGTTCGTGCTGTGGCATACAGGCAGAGGCTGCCATCGCGGATGCTTACTTTCCCGCATCCACGATAATGCGCGAGGGTCTGTTGGCTAAGTCCCACGCGGTGTAGAAGGCCAGTTGGGCGCGTTTGGCGGCGGCCTCGACGTTTATTTTTTCCGCCGTGTCGGTGGGCTTGTGATAGTCGGCGTGGGTGCCGTTGAAGTAGAAGATGGCCGGTATGCCGCGTTCGGCGAAGTTGTAGTGGTCGCTGCGTTCGTAGAAGCGGTTGGGGTCTTTGGGGTCGTTGTACTTATAGTCTAATTCCAATTGCGTATGCACCGCATTGGCAAACTCATTGATTTCGTGCAGTTCGGTGCTCAGGCGGTTGGAGCCGATGACATAGACGTAATTGGGATTATTGGTGTGGCGGTTGTCCACGCGGCCGATCATGTCCACGTTGATATTGGCCACAGTGTTTCGGAGCGGGAAGAGGGGAAATTCGACATAGAAACGCGAGCCGAGCAGGCCCTTTTCTTCGCCGCTGACGAGCATACACACCACACTGCGCTTAGGACCGACACCGGCGGCTTTGGCTTTAGCAAAAGCATTCGCAATGGCGATGACGCCGGAGGTGCCCGAGGCATTGTCGTCGGCGCCGTTGTAGATAACATCGCCGCTGGTGCCTAAGTGGTCGTAGTGGGCTGTGATGATGACGTACTCGTCTTTGAGCACAGGGTCGCTGCCTTCGATGAAGCCGATGACGTTGGAGCCTTCCAGCATGCGTACCTCTTTGGCCATGCGCGCCTCTATGTTGGCTTTGATTTTAGCGGGTTTGAATGCCGCAGCATGGCTTTTGGCGCTTCCGAAGACCTCAGCAGCCTTGTTCGTGTTTTTGCCGAAGAGGGCGTTGGCAACGTCCTGGCTGATGAAGATAGAGTTGACCAATCCTTTATGCAGCGGGTCGGCATTGGGCGAGGTAGGTGTCCATCCCCAGAGCGACAGCTGGCGGCGGTTGGCGCGCATAGCTTCGCCAATGTCGGGTACGATGATGAGGGCCAGAGTGGCACCTTTTTGGGCGGCGAGTCGGGCTTTGCGTGTCCACTCCAGAGTCCAGTTAGTGCGTGCCTCAGTGCCAGTGAGCAGCGAGCGGCCCTGGGCATCTATGGGTTCGCCGTCATAGAAGACGACCACCTTACCGCGCACATCGACGTTGGCGTAGTGATTGATTTTACCCTCTTCGATGCCATAGCCGACAAAAACGGCTTCTTTTGCCTTCAGGCTCGGCAGGTCGGCATTGTAGGCGGGCAGGACGATGTAGTCCTTTCGTGAGGTGAAAGTGGTGCCGTTGACGGACAGGTCCAGGTCGGCCCAGCTTTCGCGTTTGAGGAAGATGTATTGAAAATAGGTATTTCGGTCGGCCACAGGAGGCAGTCCCATGCCTTTGAATTGAGCGGCGATAAAGTCGGCGGCTTTGCGTTGGCCTTCGGTGCCCGTTTCGCGGCCCTGCATGGCGTCAGAAGCCAGCGTATCCACCAGGAGTCTGAGGTATTCGGGGGTAATGGCAGCAGCGAAGGGTCGTGCGTCGGGCAGCTGGTAGTAGCGAGGGCGTAATGACAGGCGTGCGGTGATGGAGTCGTCGTAAGTGCGTTGAGCCTGTAAAGACAGCGTAGCCAGTAAGAGCACAATAAAAGCAGGATAGCGTTTCATAAAAGCGTGAAGATGAGAAACAGACAAGGAGACGAGGCCTTTGGGCTGAGGGCGGCCTGTGGGTTAACGTGTCTTTGAGTGGTAGCGTTTAGGGTTAAAAAGAGGTGTTCATGCGCAGGCGATTTTTTCGACGCGGCGCTGGTGTCGGCCGCCTTCGAAGGGCGTTTCTAAGAAGACGCGCACCATGGCCTGGGCCTGTATTTCGGGCACAAATCGGGCGGGCAGCGCTATCATGTTAGCGTCGTTGTGTTGGCGCGCTAAGGCGGCAATTTCTTCCGTCCAGCACAGGGCGCAGCGGATGCCGGCGTGCTTGTTGGCAGTCATGGCGACGCCGTTACCACTGCCGCACAGGACGATGCCGTAGTCAGCCTGGCCTGTTTCTACGGCTTGCGCCACGGCGTGAGCGAAGTCAGGATAATCCACCGAGTCCGGCGAATGCGTGCCAAAATCCTGAACCATGTGTCCTAGGCGTTGCAGCATGGCTACCAGACCGTCTTTGTAAGGGTAGCCGGCGTGGTCGCAGCCGATAGCAATTCTCATAGATGAAGTTGTTTTTGCGCCCCAAAGGTACGGCGTGCGCTTTTTGCACTTTTGTCGCCTGCTGGCGAATCGCCCAAAGGCGGCGTTGCGGGGCCGAACGTACCTTTGAGGCACATTTCACAACGGTATTTGCCATGCGCATACTCCTTTCTCTCATCGTCTTTTTGTTACCCTTCACCTCTGAGGCGCAGCGTTTGGCCTCCTTTTCCAGTAAGTTTTCGTCCGCTGTAGAGGCTGCAGCGTTGGAAAACCGGCCCTGTGATGTACTGGTGGTTTTTTCCCAAAAAGCCGATCTGTCTGCTGCGGGGCGCATTCGCGGCAAAGTCGAAAAAGGCCAATATGTCTATCGGCGCCTATTGGAAGTGGCTGAAGGCAGCCAGCAGCGCGCCCGGGTGTTGTTGCGCCAGCGCGATGCGTATTTTCAATCGTTTTTTGTGGTGAATGCCATCGCTATTCGCCAGGCGATGCCTGAGGTGTTGGCCGAGATGGCCGCTCTGCCCGAAGTAGAGCGCATCACGCTTGACCCGACGGTAACGTTTGCAGCGCCCGAACAGCGCACTGCTGTGCCCACCAACCTCTGCGCCGGTGTGGAGTGGGGCATCTCCATGATCCGCGCTCCGGAAGTATGGAGCCTGGGTTATACCGGCCAGGGCATCACCGTAGGAGGTGCCGATACCGGCTACGAGTGGTGGCATCCGGCCATCCGAAACCAGTACCGCGGCTACGACCCCACCACAGGCGACGCCGACCACAATTACCACTGGCATGACGCCATTCACGAAATCAGCCCCCTGAGCGGCGATAGTATCCCTGACCCTAACAACAACCCCTGCGGTCTTAACGTACCCTATCCTTGCGACGACAATAACCACGGCACCCACACCATGGGCACCATGGTAGGCGACGACGGCCAGGGCAACCAGGTAGGCGTAGCCCCGGCAGCCCGCTGGGTAGCCTGCCGAAACATGGAACGCGGCAACGGAAAGCCTTCCACGTACCTCGAATGCTTCGAGTGGTTTCTGGCTCCTACCGACCTCAACGGACAAAACGCCCGCCCCGACCTGGCCCCGCACGTCATCAACAACTCCTGGTATTGCTCCGAGTCTGAAGGCTGCACCGACCTGGCTATCAACGATTTGTTGCGCCAGGCGGTAGTGACCCTGCGCGCGGCCGGCATCGTGGTCGTCGTCAGCAACGGCAACTCCGGATCCAGAGGGTGTGCCAGCACCTTCGGGCCGCCCGCCTACTTTGAAGAAAGTTTCAGTGTGGGAGCAACGGCCGACAACGACTCTATCACCGGCTTCAGCAGCCGCGGGCCGGTAACCATAGATGGCAGCAATCGCCTCAAACCCAACGTGGTGGCGCCCGGTGCTGCAGTGCGCTCCTGCATCCGCAACGGCGGCTATGCTCACTTTTGGGGCACCAGCATGGCCGGCCCGCACGTGGCCGGGCTGGTAGCACTCATCCTCTCCGCTCGCCCCGACCTGGCTGGCGAAGTGGACCTCATAGAAGACATCATCGAGCAGACCGCCGTGCCCAAATTCGGCTGGCAGGACTGCAGCGATAGCACTGGCCTGGCCTACCCCAACAACACCTACGGCTACGGGCGCGTAGATGCACTGGCTGCCGTGCTCAAGGCGCTGACCATCACTACCGCTCCCGAACAGTCTGCTGCTGCCCTCGACATCGCCTTGCTGCAAAACCCGGTAACCGACGCTGTCCGCTTCCGCATTCGCAATGCTGCCGGTGCGCTGACGCTAACGCTGCACAGCGCCGACGGGCGCGTCGTGTATACCCTGAACCAGACCCTCGACGGCGCAGATATTATGCTTGCCGCGCCTGTGCGCCATTTGCCCCCCGGCCTGTATTTCTGGAAGGCTCAGATAGGGCAGGCAGTGGCCGTTGGAAAAATTATCCGCCAGCTTTGAGGAGGTTTTTTTATCACACCGTGATGACGCGCAGCGGCCCCCAGCGGAGCAGCAATTCGAACACTAACAGGCAAAAGGCCACGGCCAGCACCCCAAAGAACAACTCGGTGCGGCGCACCACCACGGTGCGTTGCACTGCTGCTTTTTCCAACGCATTCAACTCGCGCTGGACGGCACTCAGTGTTGCCGCGTCGTCGGCGCGCAAAAACCGCCCGCCTGTCGCAGTAGCCATGCGTTGCAGTAGGGCGGTATCCAGCGTCATCGGGCGCCGCGCAAAGTCGTAGCCTCCGTCGAAGCGCTTGCGCGTGGGCGACTCCACGACGCCATCGCGCCCCAGCCCGATGGTGTACACGCGGATGCCCAGTGCCCGCGCCATTTCAGCTGCTTGCAGGGGGCCGATAGTGCCGCTGTTGTTCTCGGCATCGGTCAGCAACAACACCGCCTTGCCTGCTGCGGAGGAGCTCCGGGCCAGATGGTGCAGGGCCGTAGCCAGGCCCATACCTATGGCCGTCCCTTCGGGCAAACGCCCTACCTGCGCATTGGCCAGAAAGGCCCGCAACAGCCGGTGGTCAAGCGTCAGGGGGCAGTGGGTGAAGGCACCGCCGGCAAACAGCACCAACCCGATGCGGTCGCCCGGGCGGTCGTTGATCCATTTCGTTGCTAAGGCTTTGGCTACCTCAAGCCGGTCGGGCGCCAGGTCTTTCGATAGCATGCTGTGCGAAACATCCAGCACCACAAACAGGTCGCGTGCTTGCACCGTCTCTTGCTCCTGATAATCCAACCACTGCGGCCGCGCCATGGCTAATACCAACAGCGCCAGCACTGCCCAGCGCACGTACTGGATGCTCCCGCGCGCATAGACCACCCACGTCTTCACACCCTTCATCGCCTCCTGGCGCGACATCTGCAGCGCTACGTGGCGCCCGCGCTCCAGGCGCACGTAAGCATAGGCCAGCGGCGGCAGTGCCAGCAACAACAACAGCCATAGCGGCTCGGCAAAGGAAACAGGTACGGCCATGCTCCGGAAAACCAATCGCACAAAGGTAGCCTGCCGCGCCTATCCCAAAGGCGGAAAAACGCCCGACGCATACCGCATCTCATTCGGACACATTCGCCTCAATTCGGTCAATTGTGCCTTTGTAGTATTCAAAATCGCCCTCTGGCAAGTGCCACACCACGCGCACCTTTTCGCATATTTGAAGGTCGTTTTGCTTTTTATAGCTTTCTACGTGGGCCGAAAACTTCACCTTTTGGTAGGTGTTCTTGCCCAGGGAATAATAGCGGTCGTCTGTTTCAAAATGGGTGAATAGCCCGTTTTTATCAAAATGGAAGCAGCCCGAAACCTCGATGCCGTTGTCGTTCAGGTGGCCTATTACGGCATCGGCGTTGAGCGGTGTCCAGCTTACGTTGTCCAGCAAGAGATAGCCGGGAATGAACATGAACTCGCAAAAAGCAGTTATCAGAGCCGACTGTGCTGTTTCCCGGCTGTTGTCAAAAGCGACACTAAAGAGCTGGAGCAGTTTTCCATTCACTTCTCCATAGCCGTCGCGGTAAAGGTCTCGGGCGGCGACGGGCATGGTGGCAAACTTCATGTACGCTACCCGCCCGATAGGCTTCACGGAGTTGAACTGAAGGGTTTCCAGGCGAGTCCATGGCTTTTGGGGCGCCATTTTCAGCCAGCTGTCGGCCCAGTAAACGTCCGCATTTCGAGGCACTTCAGTTCCCATGTATCCGCAAACGCTCAGATACCGCTTCAGTACCTCGGGCAGGTGTTGAACATGTTCTTCTGTAAAAAACGCTGTTTTTTGCGTCTTGCTTCGCTCCAAAAGAGCAGCCCGGTCTCTCAAATAGATTTTTTTCATAGCAGCCGGGGCGGTGGTCGCCGTTTGTTTGACGATTATGACTCGCTGTCGGATTTTTCTTCGCTTTTTAGAAATGCTCGCTTGAGTAATAGCGGTGTGGTCAGCGTAGTCAGGATACCCATGATGACCAGAATAGAAAAGACCTCTGTGCTTATCAATCCGTTTTTGTAGGCGATATTGGCAATGACCAGTTCCATTATACCTCTGGCGTTTAGCCCCAGGCCTATGGTCAGCGATATGCGTTTTTGAAGCCCGGCCAATGTGCCACCGAAGTAACCGCCTAAGACCTTGGACAAATAAGATACAGCAATGACCGATAATAGAAGTCCATAATTGCTGATAGACTGAATTTTGAACTCAAGCCCGATGCCAGCAAAAAAAATGGGTGCCAGAAAGCCCATGGCCATGTTGCTGGTAGTGGTCTCTATGGCATTCAGATTGTCTTTGCCAATGAGCGACTCACTGATGAGCATTGAAGCAAAAAAAGCGCCTACAATGAAGTGAAGACCCAGGTTCTCCGTAATAGTCGCAAACAACAATACAAAAGCAAAGAACAACGCAAACAAAGGCTCTTTGCCTTTCAGGAGAGACACCAACCTGTCCAAAGACTCCTGAAGGTAATTGCCTTTGTGCAACAGTTTCTGAATGAGCAAATATGCAAAACTCAATAAAAAGATAAAGACCACGAGTTTAAAAAGCGAGAGCGACGCCGCGCCAATCACAGAGCCAGCAGACATGTCGGTGCCCTGGATGTTGAGTAGAACACCCAGAATGGACAGGGCTAGGACATCATCAAAAATAGCAACAGAAATGATCTTCTGCCCGATATCGGAGTTAATCTTCCCTAAATCCATCAAGATCCGGATGCTCACGGGCAACGCCGTGATGGCCACACATAAGCCGATAAAAGCGGCCGTCATCACATCCTGGTCAAAAAAGCGGGCGACGGCAATACCTCCCATCACCGGCAGAAAAAAAGCCAGCAGTGAAATGACGATGTTTTTGCCTTTGAGCGATTTCAGAATGTCGTCAATGTTGATTTCAAGCCCGGCAATGATCACCAGCAAAAAAATCCCTAACTCGGAGATGACCTTGATGTCCTCCGTTCGGTGGATCAAGTCCAACACACTGGGGCCCAGAACGATGCCGGCGACGATTTCTCCAATCATGGCCGGCTGTTTAAATCGCTCGAATACCTCTCCGAAAATCTTCGCCGCTACCAGCAGGATGAGCAGATTGGTGAAAAAGGGAAGTTCGAAGTGTGTATTGTCCATCCTTTACAAGAGGTATGTTTTTTCAGGCGCAGGACGCTTAAGCCCTGGCAGACGCAAAGATGCGCCTTTTCTCGGTGACGGGAGGTGCTTTGAGCGAGTGGGCGGAGGTCTGGCGCCGTCTTTTCGGGGTGTTTATTCCAGCGTTCGGCAGGTTTTGGGCGGGGGCGGCTCCTTCACGCCGGGCGTATGGTCAGAGGGCGCAATCGCCTTACCTTCGCCCCCATGAAAAGCCCGATTTTCATCCTTTTCACCGTATGTATTGCGGTACCTGCATATGCCTGGCCTTTTTCGGACACCCTGGTGCTGCCGCTTCGCGAGGCAGCATCGCGCGCCTTGGCGCATAGTGTCCAGACGCGCAAAGCTCGCTGGGAGCGTCAGGCAACCGACCTGCGGCTGGCCGACCAGCGGCGCAATGCGCTGACGCCGAAAGTGGATGCCCTGCTCAACGCCGACTACGTGCCGGCGCTGCCGACAACCTTTTTGCCGGCGACGCTCTTTGGTGGTCAGGAGGGTGCTTACGTGCCGGCAACGCTGGGCCAGCCCTGGCAAGTTTTTGCTTCGGTGCGCGTAGAGCAGCCCTTGTTCGACGAGTCTGCCCGGCGTTTAGCACCAGCAGCGGCCCTAACGGCAGCACTTCAGGATGTGCTCGTGGAGCAGTCTGAAGAAGAGGTGCTCTTTCAGACGGCCAACCTGTTTTACCAGGTGCTGCAGATGCGGGCGCTATTGCGAGCGCTGGATGCCAGCGCCAGCCAGCTGGAAGTGCTGGAACGGATGGCGCGGCTTCGAGTGGAGAATGATCAGGCCGTTCGCAGCGATGTGCAACGGGTTCAGGTGGCGCTGGCGGCCCTGCAAGCGCGTCGGCACGAGCTGGAGGGCGGTATTGAAGCACTTCAGCAGGGCATTCAGTTTTTATGTGGCATTCCCTTAGACCAGCCCATTGCGCTGGCGCAGCCCGATACTGCTCTGCAACAGCTGGCCCTGCCCTCCGCTGTGGAGCAGACAGCAACGTATCGGCTGCTGGAAGGGCGGCTGTCGCTGCTGCACCTTCAGGAACGCAGTTTGCAAGCAAAGATCTGGCCCCGGTTGAGCCTGTACGCACAGGCGGGCATTCTGTCGCAGCGCCCGGATGTACGCTTTACAGCGGCGGATGGGCGCTGGTACCCGTTGGGTATCGTAGGCTTGCGCCTGGAATGGCCCCTGCTGGAAGGCTACAGGCAACGGCATAGCCTCGAACGGCTCCGCTTAGAAGCTCAGCGCGGCGAAGAGGAGCGCGATGACTATGCCCGCGCGCGGGACCTCGAGCTGCGGCAGGCGCGCATGCAATGGGAAAACGCTCAACGCACCTTGCGCGTTCGAGAGCAAGCGCTAGTATTAGCGCGTCAAGTCGTCGCTCAGTTGCAATTGGCCTATCGAAACGGTGTGTCTCCGTTGAGTGAAGTGCTGTCGGCACAGACGGCGTTGGCCGAAGCCGAAACCCAATACGAGCAGCAGGTGTTTATTTGCCGCTTAGCAGAAGTCAGGTGGCTGAAAGCCGCCGGCTTACTGCGCACACTGCTGGATTAAACCGACGAAATATGGCAGAAAATCCTGCGAATTGGAACCCGCTGACCCCCGAAGAGGAGTACGTCATCGTGCGCAAAGGGACGGAACGCCCCTTCAGCGGTGAGTACTGGAACCACAAAGGCCGCGGCCTGTACGTGTGTCGTCGCTGCAATGCGCCACTGTACCGCTCGTCGGACAAGTTCGACAGTGGTTGCGGATGGCCGTCGTTCGACGACGAAATACCGGGCGCCATTGCCCGCCAGGAAGACCGTTCGCACGGGATGCGGCGCATCGAAATCCTGTGTGCCCATTGCGGCGGCCATCTGGGGCATGTCTTTCACGGTGAGCGCTTTACACCTAAAAACACGCGCCACTGCGTCAATTCGCTTTCCATCCGTTTCATTCCGGCAGAACAATTGCCCTCCGATGCACAGGTGTAAGCAGCATTGATGTCAGTTGCGGTCGTCTCGAGCGGCCTCGCGGCGCTCGATGTAGTCTTGCCAGATAGCCTTGTAATCGTAGGAGAGGTAAAACTCACTGTCAAAGGCCCCCCAGGCGCCGTTTTCGACGGCCAGGTTGAGGCGTCGCACGCCACTGACGGGTACTTGCAGGACGATGACATGGCCGAGGCCCATAGCGAGCGTCCAGGAGACGACGCGGCAATCCTTAGGCGGGAAGATGTCCCAAAAGCCCTGAGCTTCGAGGATGCGCCGTATTTCGGGCAGGTTTTTGTCCTGTTGGTGCTTGAGGATAACCGTAACGACCACGCTGTCTTCCGTGGCAAGCGCTTTAGGCTCGAAAGAGGGGCCGGGCGAAGCGCCGGGTTTGGCCGGCTGCTGGGCATTCAGCAGGGTTAGGAAGCCGAAGAGGAGAAAGGCCAATAGGCCAACGTGTTTTTTCAGCATAGTAAAATTCCGTTTCAGATCGTGCAAAAAACAGGCAGCAAAGATATGGCTGACCTCTTGGTGCGGGTGTTGGGCTGAGGGCATTTTTAGCAAAAAGCCGGCAGTGAGGCGCATTTTTGCGGGCAATAACGATGGTTTGGAGCATTTTTCAATGCAAACACTTTGATGTGTGCCAGTGTTCGGGTGTGCATCCAGTAGGCACCGATGGGCTGCTGCTGGGCGCCTGGGCATCGGTAGAAGGCACCCGGCACGCATTGGACATTGGCACCGGTACGGGCTTGATGGCGCTCATGCTGGCCCAGCGCGCCGAAGCAGCAGACGTGTGCGCCATTGATGCGAGCGAACAGGCGCGCGAGTGCGCAGCTGAGAACTTCCGCCGTTCGCCCTGGGCTGCTCGTTTGCGGGTCGTGGGTGAGGATTTGCAAGAATACTGCTCCCAGACAGTACAACAATATGACTTGCTGGTGTGCAATCCGCCTTTTTATCCGGAAGCAACAGTGTCGCCCGATGCGCTTCGGCGGCAGAGTCGGCACGCGCGCTTCCTGCCGATTACGCTGCTGGCCGAGGCGGCCCGGCATTTGCTGACGCCGGCAGGGCGGTTGTGCGTCATCCTGCCGCCTTCGTCTGGGCAACAGCTGGCCGAAGCGGGAGCCGTGCGCGGTCTATACGTTACGCATCTGACGGAAGTGTTCAGCCGTCCGCAACGCCTCCCGGAGCGGTGGCTGATGCAACTGGAGCGCAATCCGTATCCGTTCGAGCGCGACCGCCTCGATATTTGCGGCGCAGACGGCGCCTATTCGTCCGATTATCGGGCGCTAACGCGCGATTTTTTGCTGGAAGGAATGAAAAGGCCTTGAAGTCTGACGGCCGACAAACAGCCGCTCGCTTGCAGTGCCGAATGCAATTTCAAATGTTGCCTATTTTTACCGCCAAACAGACGACGATGTTCCGACCCATTCTTTTGGGCGCGCTGGGCTTTTGCGCGCTTTTACTCTGGCCAGTTTCTAACCTTGCTCAATCGTATGAGACCCCCGCTGCCGAGTTGCGCGGGGCATGGATTGTCACCGTAGAAAACATTGACTGGCCCTCGGCACCCGGGCTGCCGCCAGAGCGCCAACGCATGGAGTTCGACAGCATCCTCGACGTGCTCAAGGCCCTGGGAATGAACGCCGTATTTGTGCAAATCCGCCCGGCAGGCGACGCCTTCTACCCCTCTCCGGCAGCCCCCTGGAGCAAGTACCTCACAGGTCAGCAGGGCAAGGCGCCCGAGCCGTACTACGACCCGCTGGAGTACATGATCAAAGCCGCCCGAAGCCGACGCATGGAGTTTCACGCCTGGCTCAATCCCTATCGGGCCACGTTCGACTTAGACACCGCCAGCCTAGCACCCACGCACCCGCTGCGCGCCCTGCCCGACGAACGCAAAAGTGAGTGGTTCTTCCGCTACGGCTCGCGCTATTACTTCAACCCGGCCAGCGCGCTGGTGCGACAATACCTGATCAACATCGTCCGCGATATCGTCATCCGATATGATGTTGACGGCATCCACTTCGACGATTACTTCTACCCCTACAAAGAAGCCGGGCAGCAACTGCAAGACTTCAACGACTTCGCCGCTGATCCGCGCGGCTTTGCTACCATCGAGGACTGGCGGCGCGACAACATCAACCGCCTTATCGAAGGCGTTTCCAAAACCATTAAGAGCATCAAGCCCTATGTTCGCTTCGGCGTCAGCCCTTTCGGTATCTGGCGCAATGCCGCCCAAGACCCCATCAACGGCTCGCAAACTCGAGGCCTGTCGTCCTACGACGACCTCTACGCCGACCCCATCACCTGGCTCAAAAACGGCTGGATTGATTACGTGGCCCCTCAGCTGTACTGGAGCATCGGCTTCCCGCCCGCCGACTACTACACGCTCTTAGACTGGTGGAGCAAGCACACCTACGGGCGCCACCTGTACATCGGCCACGCCGCCTACAAAATCAACAACAACCTGGTGGACACCAACTGGCGAAAACCCGATGAGATTTTGCGACAGGTGGCCCTCAACCGCACTTACGACGCCGTCAAGGGCAGCATTTATTTTTCGGCCAAACCGTTGCTGCGCAATCCGTTGGGAGTGCAGGATACACTCATGAACGTGCTCTACTCCAATCCGGCCCGGCTGCCCGCCATGCCCTGGCTGGCCCAATCGCCACCCGCTACGCCGCAAATCTGTCGCGTCGGCGGCTCTAAAAAAGGCGTCAAACTGGCCTGGCATGCCTGCGACATCAAAAACCGCGATGAAAACCCGTACTACTTCGCCATCTACCGCTTCGATGGCCAGAGCGTGGGCAACTTCCAGGACCCGCAAAACCTGCTCACCTACACGCCCTACTTCGCTGACAGATGGGTCTTTGAAGACATCTCGGCCGCCCCAGGCGAGCACTACACCTACGTAATTATCGCCTACAACCGCTTGCACCTCGAAAGCTATGCCAGCGACCCGGTGGTGGTCTATCGCACCAAAAAAGGCGCAAAGTGGAAAAAACGGCGCTTCCTGGGGATATTCTAACTAATACACACAAACGTACAGGCCTTTTCAAAAATAGCCTGCACAACCCTCTTATGTTCAATCACGTTAAAGAACAACTTATTGCCCTTGCGGATTACTTTCGTTATCGCCGTTCTTATGCCCAGGATGGTGAAGACGTGGTTTTCTTATCTTTTTATGAAGGAATGAAAGGCTATAAGGGCTTTTATGTAGATGTTGGAGCGCATCATCCTGTCCGCTTCTCCAATACATTAGCCCTGTATCGCCGTGGCTGGAGCGGCATCAACATAGACCCTACGCCAGGGAGTATGCGCCCTTTTCGCTGGTTGCGACCGCGCGACACTAATTTAGAACTGGCTATCGGCAGGCATTCGGGCAAGGCGCGTTTTTTCTGTTTCAACGAGCCTGCCTTGAATACCTTCGACGAGCATACTGCCCATATCCACCTCCAAAATCCACGTTACTCTGTGACCAAAACCATCGAAGTCACTGTGGAGCCGCTTGCCGACGTTTTGAGAAAACATCTTCCGTCAGGCCAGAAAATAGATCTTTTGAGTGTTGACGTCGAAGGACTCGATTTACAGGTGCTGCAGTCTAATGATTGGTCGCTCTATACTCCGCAGTTCGTGATGGTAGAAGAGGTGAGTTTTTCGATAGAAAATTACAAAGACTCTGAAATTTACGCCTTCTTGAGAGTCAATGGTTATGCTTTAGTCGCTGTTATGAAACGCAGCTTGCTTTTCAGGCGGCTGTCCTGAACAGTATTTCTTGAGATACTTTTTTACAGCAAGATAGCTTACACAGGCTCAGGCCAGCAATCGGGCCAACCTTTGTGCCTTCGTAAAAGTCGCTGTGCCTTAAGGGTAGAAAAAACTCACGCCCTCCCTTTCACCACTTTCCGCGTAACGGTCATGTTTCCGAGCTGGCATTTGACGAAGTAAACGCCGGGCGAGAGGTTGGGTAGTTCGACGCGGTACTGACCCGGGTTGAGGTTTCGGTAGGGCAGCAGTATAGCGACGCGAGTGCCACCCTCATTGGTCATTTCGATGGTGGCGGCAGTGGGCTTGTCTAAGGCGAACTCTAAGAATGCCTTTTCTATGTAAGGGTTGGGGTAGATTTTCACGTCGGCGGTGCTGCTGGTGGCGCCGGTGCCGGCATAGAGTTGTTCTTCTATGCGGCGGATGGGGCGTGCTGTTAGGTTGGCGTTGGGTTCATTTTCCGAGGGCTGCAGTTGCTCTTGCGTGGTGGGGCTGCAGGCCGATGGCGGGCAGAGCCAGCAGACGGCGTTGGCCAGAATTTGCGAGGCCACAGGTTCGTCGTAATAGTATTCAATGCCGATATAAGCTACTTTGCCTGCACCTAAGGGTTTGTAGCCGATGGTAGAATAGCCGCGCACATTGGCTAAGGAGACATAGGCCTGGTCGGATACGTCCAGCGGATATACGTAGTTGGCCGGGACGAAGTCCTCCGGCGTCTCGCGGAAGATGGGGTGCGTTTTATCGTCTTCATGTACGCCTACGGCGTTGCAGAAGTAGCCAAAATCGAGGTCGAAGAGGTTGTACTGTTGCAGAATGCCAAACTTGTCGGTACCGCAGAACACCACAGCGCCGCCGCGCATGACGTACTGGCGCAGCACTTTACCGTAGGCGCGCGCCAGCCGCTCGCGATCGTTGGCCGGGTAAGGGACGACAACCACGTGGTGCTGCGCTATCTGGAGGGCTAATTCCTGTGGAGTGCCTTTCCAAAACGTTGCTATCTCGGCAGTGGGAATCTGACGCGCCAGAATGGCCCGTATTTTTTCAGCGTAGGCGCTGTCGTAAGCGCTGTAATTGAGCAGCAGAATTTTTGGAGTAGATGTTTCCAACCGACTCGAGCGAAGCAACGCTTCCTGTTCCCATTCCGCCAATGCGTCGAGCAGCCAGGGAAACGTTTGGGATGTAGCGGTAGAAGTAAGGGGAGCAACTTTTTCTCCGCTTCGAGGGCCGGCGATGACGAAGGCTGTGGATACCCCTACAATTAAGGCTAAGCCAGCCAGAGCGGTAATTCGAAGCATAGATGGGTGTATGTTTTTTTCGATAACGATGCCTTTAACCTTTAAACGCCAAAGGCATGCCGCTTCTTGCAAAGAGAATACCATTTTACAGGCGCAAAGGTAAGCGCGCCGGAGAAAAAAACGCCGCCCACACCCGCAAGGGCATGGGCGGCGGCTGTCTCCTCCTTTGGAGAAGCACAGGAGACGACTTATTTCTTCGCCACGATGGTTACGTTCAGGTCAAACTCGTCGTAGATCGTCTTGTCGCCGAGGTTGTCGAAGAACGACCCCGAGCCGTAGCGCACGTTGTACTCCGAGCGGTCAATGACCAGCTTGCCCGTGGCTTTTATCTGGTTGTTGCTCTCCGTAACCATAGCATTGAACCGCACCTCCTTCGTGGTCTCCTTGATGGTCAGGTTGCCCGTGATGCGGTAATTGCCTTTCGTGTCGGTCGGGAAGGCTTTCGTGATGACGAAACGGGCCGTCGGATACTTTTGTACGCCGAAGAAGTCGTCGCTCTTCAGGTGATTGATGAGTTTCTCTGCCGTACCGCCTTCCAGGTCGCTGCAGGTGATCGAGTTCATGTCTGCCTCAAACGAGCCGCCCGTCAGTTTGCCGTCGGTAAACTGCAGTTCGCCGTTTTTCAGCTTTACTGTACCGGTGTGCTCGCCGGTTACCTTGTAGCCTTTCCACACGATGACGCTGTTTGTAAGATCGGCCTTGTAGGTTACTGTATTGAGAGCGGCCACACCGAGCAGAGCCGCAAAGGGTAGAAGGAAAAGTAGTTTGTTCATGTTTAGTAGAAGCAATTTTAAGTGGTGAATGATTGAACGGCCCTATAACGTCGGTGCTCGAGCAGATGTTTAGCCGACGGGCTTAATTAAGTGTTAAAACATCTATTTTTTTGCTAAGCCTTGTTTTTCAGGGTTTTATTCTTTGAATTCTGGTTTGGTGGGCTGCTTTCAGGCAGCGTCGTCTAAGGTGTCGTCGGCGTCGCGGTTGATTTCCTCGATGGGGTGGGGGTGGTGTTGGTGCAATTGGCACCAGGGGCAGTCGCTTTTCTGGCACCCGTTTTCAAATTGGGCGGCCTGGATGTTGCCCCAGGTCTCGGCGATGAGTTTTTCCATGAACATGAGGTCTTGGGCGTTGATTTCGACGCTAATGCGCGGCAGGGCGTTGTTGCGGTCGGGTTCGAGCCATTGGATGACGGTTTGTCGCACGGGTTCGGTAAAGAGGCGAGCGTTTTCTACGAGCAGGCGGTAGAAGGCCATTTGGCGCCAGTATTCGCCGCCGAGGGGTTGTTTGTCGGAGGGTGGTGTTGTTTTGGAGAAGTCGGGTGTGCCGGTTTTAAAGTCCACGATGCCGATGGCGCTGTTGCTGAGCCATTCGATGCGGTCAATGACGCCGTTGATGGGAACACCGTTGAGGTGGACGCGGTCTATTCGGCGTTCGGTGAGGGCCCGTTGAGGCCAGTGGGGTAGTTGTTCGTCCCAGAGTTTTTGGAGCATCTGGCGTCCAAAGGCGGAGCGTTGTTGGAAGTGGGCAGGGGAGAAGTGGTTGCGCCAGCGTTCCATTTCTTCCTGAAACAGGCGCAGCAGCGTGGTGGCAGAGGGTGTGCGTTGCGTTTTGGGTGGAGCGAAAAAGCGTTGCAGCGTGCGGTGCATGGCCAGGCCGAAGGCGGCGGCTTCTGAAGTAGCGGCGGGTATTTTCAGCAGGTCTTCGTAGAAGAAAGCCCTTGGGCAGCGTAGATAGCGGTTGAGGGCGGTGATGCTCAGCGACAGGTTGTCTAACAGGTTTCTCCAGAGGTGGGCCTCTGGTAAGGGCGTTGCTGTCGAGGAGCTCTGCTGGAGGAGGGCAACCAAGTTGTCGAGTTGGGTAGTCGGGGCGACTTCAACGGCTTCTACAGGTAGATGGGTTTCAGCCAGGAAGCGCGATGCGATGCGTGGTTTGCCGTCATTAGTTGTTTGGGCGTACGAGATGTGCAAGGCGCGTTTGGCGCGCGTCATGGCCACGTAGAACAGGCGTCGGCGGGCTTCTAAGGCGTCGGCTTCGGGGTCGCGTTGCAGGTCGGGTGGGAGGGGGAAGTGGTCGCGGCGGTTGCCGTTTTGTTTTTCCCAGAAATCTTCGACGCAGTCCATGAGGAAGACGTGTTCAAACTCCAGCCCTTTGGCGGCGTGGGCGGTGAGGAGTTGCACGGCGGGGCCTGCCTGTACGGAGGTCTGGAAGGGCAGAGAAAGGCGATTTTCGCGCATGCTTTGCAGCAGGCGTAAGAAATGGCGCAGGGGTGTGGCCGGGTGGGTTTCGGAGTGTTTTTCCTGTTTTCGCAGGGTTTCGGCGGTTGCAAAGTTCAGGAAGGTTTTCAGGGCCTGGAGAGGTGTCCATTTATCGGGCTGATGGGCAGCCCATTGGAGGATGCCGGTTTGGTTGAAGAGGCGTTCGATAAGTTGAGGGAGTGGTTCGTGGTGAACGGCGGCTATCCAGTGGTCGAGGTGTTCGGCAATATAAATAAAGGTTTCGGGTTGGCGGAGGGACAGACTCTGGAGGCGTTCGAGCGAGGTTAGCCAGGTGCGCCAGGGGATAGTCTTTTTTGGCGTGTTGTCGGTGCGCTGGATGGCGACGGCTAAGGTTACTAAGTCGGAAGGGGATAGGCGCCAGAAGGGGGCATGCAGTAGTCGGAACAGCCGATGTTCGCCGGAGTGCGGGCGTTCGGCCTCGTCGGCTAAGTAGTGCAGCAGTTCGCAAAATTGCTCGATGAGGGGCAGTTGCAGGACGTCTATGGGGCGTTTGGCCTGGTATGGTATGTTTCGGCTGGCCAGCAGGGGCTGCAGATCGTCGGCCTGGCGGTGTTGGGCGTAGATGACGGCGATTTCTTGCGGTTCGACGCCCTGCGCGATAAGCGCCTCGATGCGGGCAGTTATATCGGCCAGTTCGGCCATGCGAGTAGGGTAAGTGCGGACGGCAATATGTCCGCTCTCGGTGGTGTTGGCGTGCAAGTGTTTATCAAAAGGCTCGCCGCTCGCCTGCCTAGCGCGCAGCTCGTTGCATCGGATGAGGTTTGCTGCCACGTCGAGGATGTCCTGCGTGGAGCGATAGTTCTGGCGCAGCACCACGGTGGTCAGGCCTTCGCTGTAGCGCTTTTGGAAATCGCTCAAATGCTCTAAGCGTGCGCCCTGAAACTCGTAGATGCTCTGGTCATCATCGCCCACGATGAGCACATTAGGGTTGGGCCAATAGGCCAGCAACTGGTTGAGCAGGTCATATTGGGCGCCATTGGTATCCTGGAATTCGTCCACCAATACGTATAGATATCGCTCCTGATAGGCGCGCAGGAGAGCCTCGTGTTTTCGGAAGGCGCGCAGCACCCACAGAATCATGTCCTCGAACTCGTAGCGGCGAGCGCGTTCCAAGGCATGTTGGTAGTCAGGGTACAGGTCGGCAGCGGCTTTGAGGCGCTCCATACGCGCGACGACATCTTCGATTTGGGCCGTTTTTGGCTCGCCTTTGCGTCCGGCGGTGGTGTTGCGCTGATAGGTAAAGTCGGGGTGAGTGGGTAATTGTTTGATCCACTTGTCGGCGCTGCGCCGCACGTGGCCAGGCGTCCAGTTTTCAGCTTTCATGCGGGCAAAGAGATTGCGCAGGCGTTTTTCGGAGACGAAGGGGTCTTTGTATCCCTTACGCAGGGGGTGTTCGGGCGACAGGTGGGCCAGCAACTGGCGTACGATTTCGATGCGTTCCAGTTCGGTGGCGGCTTCCAGGTCGGCAAAGTCGAAGTACTCCGGGTTGTCCTGAATGATGCGGTGGCAAAAGCTGTGGAACGTGGTAACGGGCACCCGGTATGCTTCCGGGCCGATCATCTGCAGCAAGCGGGTGCGCAGCGCACTGACGGCAGCGTCAGTAAAGGTCAGGCACAGAATGCTCTGAGGTGATGTGTCGGTATTCAGGAGTATCCGCCCTACGCGCGCAGCCATCAGGTGCGTTTTGCCGGTACCGGGGCCGGCTATTACCATGACAGGGCCTTCGAGGTGATCTACAGCCCTGCGTTGCTCCGGGTTGAGTGTCTGGAGCAGCGCAACAAAAACATCGTTATATGGGAGTTGAGCCATCAGATGTCCTTCTTAGCGGCGAAGATGGCGTTTCGTCGGCATTTTCGCTGGTGAAAGAGCGCCGCTAACGGTGCATTTTTAAAAATTGCGACAGCCCAGCATCATCAATAACACCCGCCAACTCGCCCTGGCGCGCTACGACAATCAGTCGAACACCTTGTTGTTGGATGAGGTAGTAAAGATATTCCAATTGGGCTTCTTGCGAGACGACCTGCACCTGTGGGCGCATGTATTTTTCTACGGGTGCGGCGTAATCGCGCCGTCGGAGGGCTTCCAGGATGCTGGGCTCTTCCAGCACGCCGACTAAGTGGTCGTGCAGGTCAAAGACCAGGAAGTGCCGCTCTTGGCTCGCCTGTAGTTGGTGGATGGGCGTTTGCATCCAGTCCGTAGTAGTCAGGCGCGTAAAGACGGGACGCATCAAATCGGCGGCCTTGTATCGGCGTAGCACGGAGTCGAGCCGTACATTGCGGTTTTCGGCGCGCGCCAGCGTAAAGACAAACAGCCCCACCAATGCCAATGTGAAGGCTCCCTGCCACAGCCCTATGGCGATAAACAGCGCGGCAATGCCCTGCCCCAGCCAGGCGGCAACCTGGGTGGCGCGCACCCGACTCATGCGCGCAGCCAGCATGGCGCGAAAGATGCGACCGCCATCCATCGGAAAGGCCGGTATCAGGTTGAAAACGACTAACGCCACATTGGCCGCTATGAGCGCCGAGAGGTAGAAAAGCCCACCGCTGGCTAAGGGCGCCAGCGCATAGCTCAGCTCATCCGGCTCACCCTGGCCAAACAGCAGGTGCTGCTCCATCAGCCATTGAAAAATAAACCAGTGCTCATCCGAAAAAAGCAGCCAGGCCAATAAATACAGCACTAAGGCCAGAGCTACATTGACCAGAGGCCCGGCAATGGCCACTACAAATTCCTGCATTGGCTTTTCAGGCATGTATTCTAAGCGAGCCACACCGCCAATGGGCGTCAGGATGATGTCCTGCGTCCGAACGCCATAGCGTCGGGCTGCCAGCGCATGGCCGTATTCGTGCAAGAGCACGCAGGCAAATAGCGCCAGAAAGAAGCCCGTTATCCAAAGGGTGTTCCAAAACCCCAGAGCATTGGAGTGCCCCAGCCAGAAGGCATAGACAAAAATGAGCAGGAACGTCCAGTGGATGTGCACTGGAATGCCGAGCCAGGTGAAAATTTTGAGCGAACCGCGCATGTCTGGGAAAATCTCCGGAGGGCGTAGGTCAGGGTTTTTGAGCAATAAGGATGTACTGGTAATCGAGGCTTTCCTGGTCTATTCGGGTGATTTCAAACCCCGCCGCCTCCAGTTCGCGTACGGCATCGGCAGTGGCCACCTTATATTCGTTAGATGGGCCGATAGGCAGGTTGTTTTTCTTGAAGTCAATAACAAGCAGTTGCGCTTTGGGTTTCATACCAGCCAACAGAAGTTTGAGGTAGGCCACGCGGTCGCGCAAATAGCCGTAGGTGTTGACGATGATCACGGCATCCGCCTCTTCGGCAGCCAGCATGGGGTTGTTGGGTTTGGCTAAGCGCGTCTCGAAACGACGCTGGTACGTCTCAGGCAGGCGCACCCTGATGCTGTCCATGAAATTGATAAAACGCGGGTCAATATCCACGGCAATAACCCTCTCGGCTGTAGGTACGAGGCGAAAGGCAAAGTAGCCGGTGCCAGCGCCGATATCGGCCACGGTCTTGCCGGTAAGGTCGCCCAGCAGGGAAATGACCAGCCCCGGCTTCTGCCAGATGACGCGATCTTTACTCTCATAATCAGCGACTAAACTTTCAAAGCTGCTCGCATCGGGTGATGCGTGAGGAGGCCTCAGCGCATCTAAGGTTACCGACGGCTTTTCCTGTGTCATAGGCGGCGTACGGTCGTCGGCCTGGACGGATTGGCGGGTATTCGACTGACAGGCATTCAGCCCGGCGAAAAGCAGAGGGAGAAGAAAAACTCTGGGGTGCATGGCACGAGCTCGTTGGATAAACCTGAGCAACATAATGTCTTAAGCGCGCTCAGGGCGCCCCAAAAGTAGTCAAGGTTGTACAACTGGACTCCTTCGGTTTCGCGCGATCTCTGCAAGTGGCTCCCCCTGGAGGCTACCCGTCAGCGGACTCAGGCCCAGAAAGGTTCGTTATCTCGTAGTTTTTTACCCCAAAAACGCCTTCTTACAGCAGGTAGTGCTGCAAATAAAATGCCCCGATACCTGCCAGGTAGCCAACTAGTGCATATAGGCTGATCCGCTTGAGGTACCAGATGAAGTTGATCTTCAGCAGCCCCATAGCGGCCACGCCCGCTGCCGAACCAATGACCAGCATGCTGCCGCCCGTGCCTGCGCAATAAGCCAACAGCGACCAGAAATCGTGGTCAGTGGGGTATTTGTCTAAGGGATACATCCCCATGGCCGCAGCTACGAGAGGCACGTTGTCCACGATAGCGGAAAGCATGCCGATGAGTGTGTTCAGCGGGTAAATGTTGCCCTCAAAGACCCGGTCCAAGCTATCTGCCAGCACTAAGAGGTGCCCTGAGGTGGACAGCGCTCCCACCGCCAGCAGGATGCCCAAAAAGAAGAGTACACTGGGCGTATCAATGCGGCGCAGTACTGCTGCCACCGATAGCTCAGTGCGCACCTCTTCGGGCTTGTCCCGGTGGATATACTCCGTTACGTACCAGATGAAGCCCAACGAAAGTAATACACCCATGAACGGGGGGTAGTGCGTAACCGCTTTAAACACCGGTACGAAGAGCAAGCCGAGCGTGCCCAGGGCAAAGATCAGATGCTGCTCGTGCACGGCCCAGGCATAGCCGTTGTGTTCCTCATCGCTCTTATCCGGTGGTTCTACCTGTCCTTTCAACGTATAGGAGGCAATCAGCAGCGGCACCACTAAGCAAACAACGGAAGGCGCCAGCACTGCTTTGATAACGTGCAGCGTTGTAATCTGGCCGCCTATCCAGAGCATGATCGTCGTAACGTCACCGATAGGCGACCACGCACCGCCGGCATTGGCGGCCAGAACGACGAAACCGCCCGCTAACCACATATCTTCCTCGTTTTTGAGTAATCGCCGAATAAGGGCGCACAGTATAATGGTCGTCGTCAGGTTATCCAGAATGGCTGAAGCAATAAAAGCAATGATGGAAATAATCCACAGCAGACGTGCCCGGTTGAGCGAGCGAATGCGGTCGGTGATCACGCGAAAGCCTTCATGTTGATCCACCAGCTCCACAATGGTCATGGCACCAATAAGGAAGAAAAGAATTTCCGCGATTTCGCCCACGTGTTCAAAGAGGCTGTGGTCCAGAAACTTAAAGATGTCGGAACGCTGTTCTTCGGTCAGGCTTCCGTAGGCTGGCATCTGCTCGATGCCGAAAAGCAGCACCAACCAGCACAACACGCCAGTGAGCAAGGCAGAGGCCGATTTGTCAATCTTGAGCGGGTGTTCTAAGGCAATAAAGGTGTAGCCAATGATAAAGACGACTACGATGAGTAAGTCCATGTTTACGTGTGAGTTATGGCGCCCGAATGCCCTTGTGCTCCCGGGCTGTTGTGAATGATTAAATGCCGGATATGTACCGTTCCAGGAATTGAATATGCGCGCTTTGCTCCTGGATGATGGCGTGCACGATGTCGCCAATACTGAGCAGCCCTATTACTTTATCGTCCTCTACGACAGGCAAGTGTCGGATGCGCTTGTTGTCGAAAAGGCGCATGCAGTCCTCGATATTCATGTCTGGCGTTACCGTGATTACGTTGGACGTCATTACCTCCGACACGCGCGTGCTCTTAGACTCCCGCCCTTGAAGAATGCCCCGACGGGCATAATCGCGCTCCGAAAAAATGCCGACCAGTTTTTCGCCGTCCATGACTAAGACGGAGCCGATGTTTTTTTGGGCCATGAGTTGCAGGGCTTCCAGCACCGTACAGTCGGGCGGTACTGACCAGATGCTAGCGTTGTTTTTTCCCTCTAAAATTTTCCGTACAGGCAGCATAAGCAGAAAAAGAGCAGTAAAGTGAGCGATGAAACCGTGGGCCAAAATAGGCCAGTCTTTTCATCCCTGGCAAACTTTCGGCGCACGTGTTTGTTGCGGCAAAGAAAGTCCAAAAATGTGCGTCAAATGTCGTCCGACTTTTCGATTAGATTACCTTTGAGCTAAAATTCTGTCCTTCATGTTTATTATCATCGCTTTGGCCGTTGCCGTTGTCCTGCTGGCATTTTTTCTCTTCAGCCTCCGCATTCTTTTTGTGAAAGGGGGCGAGTTTCGCGGCACATGTGCCAACAACAACCCTTTCCTGCAAAAGCAGGGCGCTACCTGCGGTGTCTGCGGGCGAACGGCTGGCGAACCCTGCGGCAAAGAGACGACCGCCCAGCCTTAGTACGAACACAAAACAGCCCAAAAATCCGCTCGTTTTGCCAATGGACGACATCTGGTAGGTTTCTTCCGGACTCTTGGCGGCGTCCGCTTATTTTTGTTGCCCGTTTTTGCGTTTCTCTACGACGATGCTCGCTATGAAAAAAGTAATCTTTCCCTTCGCTTCGCTTTTCCTGCTTTCCTCTCCCGTTGCGCTTGTGGCCCAAGCGGTGCACGGAGTATGCGGCACCACGATTGAGGATCAACTGCTCATCGAGCCGCGTTTGATAGCCAACTTAGAGCGTGTCGCTACCGGCGTCCTGGAGCGTGGCAACATTCAGTACGTGCCCATTCATTTCCATCTGGTGGGCGACAACGCGGGCAAAGGGCGGGTCCTCGAGTCGCGCGTGCTGGATCAGCTATGCGCCCTTAACGACGCCTTCGCGCCCATGAATATTCGCTTTTACCTGCGGCCACATCCCACCTTCGGAACCATCTTCAACTACAACATCAACAACGACAACGTTTACCACAACCAGACGGCCTGGTTCACCATGCAATCGCAGCGGCACCCTAATGCGATGAACATCTACATCGTCAACAACGCTGCGGTCAATAACAACCAGCAGGGTGTAACGCTGGCTTACTACAGTCCGCAACGCGACTGGATCGTCAGCCGCAGAGACCAGATCAGCGGGCAAAAAAGCAACTCCACCCTCCCGCATGAGGTCGGCCATTTCTTTAGCCTCAACCATACCTTCTTCGGCTGGGAAAGCCAGCCTTTCGACAATACATTCCCTTCCTGGCCCAACGCTCCAGCCACCTCCCCCGGCGGTATTGCCACCGAGCGCGTCAATGGCACGAACTGCACCACCGCCGCCGACCGCATCTGCGATACACCGCCCGACTACAACTTCGGCTTCGGGGCCACCAGCTGCGAGTATAACGGCGGCGCCCGCGACCCACTGGGCCAGCCCGTAGCCCCTATGGCCAACAACATGATGGGCTACTTCAACTTCTGCAGCGAGTACGTATTCACGCCCCAGCAGCAGAGCGCCATCCTGGCCGACCGAGCCTCCAGCCAGCGCAACTACCTGAACAATAACTTCACGCCCATCGCCACGGAAATCAACACTCCCACCGACTTGCTCACAGCGCCCGTGGGCGGCGTCAGCGTGCCCTTCTTCGATGAGGTACAGGTGGAGTGGAAACCCGTTGTGGGCGCCACTTACTACTTAGTCGAGTTCGATATCGTGAGCTCATTCGCTTCTTCGTTCGCGCAGGCATTCATTACCACAAACACCACGCTAACGGTGCGGACCTTACTGCCCAACCGCCTCTATCAGTGGCGCGTGCGACCGTTTAACGAGTATGTTACCTGTGCAGCCGCTCGCCAGTCTAATTTCCGCACTTCCACTACCTCGGCTAACCGCGAAATAGCGGAACTGACGCGCTGGCGTCTGACGCCCAACCCGCTCATGGCCGGCGCGCCCCTGCAGCTGTGGCTAGAAACTAACGCTCCGCTTCAGACCGATATCCGCGTCCTGGATGCTACTGGCCGCCAGACGTACGCTCGCACCGGACAGCAGTTCTTGCCCGGCGAGCAAATGCTCGATTTGCCAGCAGAGGCCTTCAACCAGGCGGGCGTGTACATCGTCTTGCTGCAGAGCGAAAGCGGACGCTCGGCTCAGCGCATTGTGGTAACCCGTTAGGCCAGCACAAACGCTCCTGACGTTTTCCGAGGAAGCATCCTGCTCTTTCAGATGAGAGGGCGCGAAGGCGCTTTTTCCATTTTTCCAAAAAATTTCGTTCCTTTGGCGGTAGTGTCCCCGATTACCTGTAAAAAGCCGCCGGAGCGGATGGAGTTTTACGCCTACAACGCATTCTTCAGCAAAAACGCCGCCTATGTTTTTACAGCAAGCCATTACTTACTTAGCCGCAGCGGTTTTGTGCGTGCCCATTACTAAGCGTTTGGGCCTCAGCTCGGTGTTGGGTTATTTGCTGGCGGGCATTCTAATAGGCCCTTTTGGGCTGGGCTTAGTGGGTGAAGAACGTGCCGAGTTGATGCACTTTGCCGAAATGGGCGTCGTGATGATGTTATTCCTCATCGGGCTGGAGCTGGAGCCGGATCAGTTTTGGGCCATGCGGCGCTCTATTCTGGGGCTTGGGGTGGGCCAAATGGGGCTGACCACCCTGTTGCTGGGCGTGCTGTTTTTGTATTTGGGCTGGTCGTGGCCAGTGGCCCTGACGGTAGCGCTGGCTTTTTCCATGTCCTCTACGGCTATTGTGCTCCAAACACTCAAGGAGCGCGGGAATGCGCGCTCGATCATGGGGCAGTCTTCGTTTTCCGTGTTGCTGTTTCAGGACATTGCCGTCATCCCTATACTGGCACTGTTGCCCCTTTTGGCAACAGGAGGCACTGCGGCAGTTTCAGAAGTGCAAAGCCATTCGCAGATTGACGATTTGCCCGGCTGGCTGCAAACGCTGGCCGTAGTGAGCGTGGTGGGCAGTATCTTTTTTCTGGGCCGATATATCTTCATCCCTGTATTGCGGGCGGTGGCGCAAACGCGCCTGCACGAGTTGTTTACGGCGGCCTCCTTGCTGCTGGTATTGGCTATTTCGTACCTGATGGAGATGGTGGGCTTAAGCCCGGCTTTGGGGGCCTTCCTGGCCGGCGTGGTGCTGGCCAATAGCGAATTTCGGCATGAACTGGAGAGCGATATTTCACCCTTCAAAGGCCTGCTCCTGGGCCTGTTTTTCATTGGCGTAGGGGCAGCCCTGAACTTTGATCTGGTGCTGGAGTCGCCGGGCTTCATCTCCATGCTGGTCGTGCTGGTACTGCTCATCAAGGGTGCAAGTCTCTTGGTCGTTGGCCGCTTCTTCCGCATTAGTAGCGACCAAAATATTCTCTTTGCCCTGGCTATGAGTCAGATAGGTGAGTTTGCCTTCGTCTTAGTCAGCTTTGCGCAGCAAATCCACTTAGTGCCTGAACAGCTGGCCAACCAGCTCATGTCGGTTACGGCCATCAGCATGTTTGCCACACCGTTTTTATTGCTGATCAACGATCGCTTTATTGACCCCTATTTTGGGGTCAAGATGAAACCCGAGCCACGCCCTGGCGATGTCGTTGACGAGCAGCATCCGGTCATTATTGCCGGATTTGGGCACTTTGGCAGCACCATTGGCCGCCTGTTGCGCGCCAACAACATCGAAGCAACCATTCTGGACCACGACTCCGACCGAGTGGAACTGCTGCGCAAAATGGGCTTCAAAGTCTATTACGGCGATGCTACGCGCTTAGAGATGCTCGAAGCGGCCGGTGCTGAACAGGCCCACGTGTTCATCGCCGCTGTGGACTCACCCGAAGTGAATGCTCGCATCATCGAAACGCTGCGCAAGCACTTTCCGCACCTGCGCATCTTCGCGCGTGCCCGCAACCGCATGGACGCCTACGACCTGATTGAGCACAACGTGGACAACGTTTATCGCGAAACGCTCTACACCGCCGTCAGCCTCGGCGAAGACGTGCTGGTGTCTATGGGCTTCCGCCGATATACGGCTCGCCGACAGGCCCAGCGCTTCATTCGTTACGACGAACGCTCGCTGCGCAAACTCGCTGCCGCTCGCCGCGAAGCACGCGACTATGTGCTGACCGTGCGCGAAGAAATCGAATTGCAGGAACGCCTCTTACAAGACGACCTGATGGCCAACCTGACCACCGACGACCACGCCTGGGACAGCGAACCCATGCGCGCCGAACGGTAACTACGAGCGCTCCAGCACCATGGCTGTGTGCGGAATGCCGTCTTCCAGATACTCCTCCCCCGTCGAGCGGAAACCAAAATGCTCGTAAAAGCGCAACAGATACGTCTGCGCGCTGATCTTCAGCGGCGTCGGCCCAAACAACCGCTCGCACCACGCCAGACTGTGCACCATAATGGCGCGCCCCGCCCCCATACCCCGCACCGAAGGCGCACTGACCACCCGACCAATGGAGGCGTAGCTCTCGTAACTGACCCCCACCGGCAGCAGCCGCGTGTAAGCCACCAAACGCCCAGATCTATCGCGTCCCAGCACATGCCAGGCTTGCAGGTCTTTGCCGTCGGCATCCAAATAGGGGCAATTCTGCTCCACGACAAATACTTCCTGGCGCAAAGCCATGATCTCGTACAGCTCGTACACCGTCAGAGCCTCAAACGGCCGGCAAGTAACTTCAAGTTCGCCCATAAACCGGCAGCAAACATCTGTAAAATTCCGATATGGCCGTTCGGACAGGCCTGATGTCCTTTCAAAACCATCCGTATCTTCGCTAGCCAGGTGTTCATTTGTGCATTTGTGGCGTCCTGAAGATCATCTGAGTTACTCGGAGGTGTCGTCTTCGAGGTACGAGAAGGCGACACCTCTGGCAAGGCGACATCTCCTTTGGGAAGATGTCGCCTCAGGAGGAGTGGGTGCATTCGTGGCTTCTCCGATGCAGCAAAATATTGAATTACCTTTGCTTAAAAAAGGGCCATGCGAACGGACGAACTTAAATCGGAACTCAAACGCTTGCTCACTGAAGGCCTCGACCTGGCTTTGCAGCGCCTGGGCGAAGTGTTGCGCATGGAGTCGCCGCAGTACAACCTGTATTCAGGTTTGCGCGGGCGGTACACGAGCTACCTGACAGAGCGCATTCAGGGTATCCGTTCCAATGCCGAGCTCGATATCCTGTACAACCGGATGATGGCTGACTTCCTGGCGCTCGTGGACGGCCTCGACGCCTCCGACTTTCGGCGCGAAAAGGACCAGGAAGTGCTACCTCGGCCCAGGCGCGGCCATCTGCTGTACCACATCCCGAACGCTATGGCCCTCGAGCGGGAACATGCCTGCCGCGTGCGCATCGCCTACCAACAGGAAGACCTGCTGCGCGACTGGAAAGAACGGGCCGGCCAGGTGCAACAAAGCATCCGCGTGGCAGAGGTCATGGCCGTCGAGATGCTCAACGTTTTGGAAAGCAAGCCTTTTCACATTCGACCCATTTCCGACACCATCCAGTTTCTGGACGAAGCGGACTACACCGAGTGGCTGTTCTATGTCCGGCCCTTGCAGGAGGGAGCCTTTCCTCTGCTGCTCAAAATATCGGTCATCGAGGTGATTGGCGGGCGAGAGCTGTGCAAAGATGTCGTCATCGAGGAGCAAATCGTAGTATCAAGCGCTGCCCAAGAGGCGACTGAGACCTTCCGATCTGCGGGCCTTGAAGTAGCCCTCCACCTCCGGCCCGAACCGGGAGAGTCTGCTGCCGATGCCCTGAAGCGCATCCTTACCCAAACCTTGCCGACGTATAGCCCGCCATCCCGGCCATCGGCACCACAGGCCCCGATATCGGAGCCTGCCGCACCACCACGGGCTATTCCCTGGCGCGGGCGCAGCGTACTGCTCCTGCTGGCCCTCATCGCCAGCGCCATGGGGCTAACCTGGAGCCTTACCACCAGCATCCAGCGCGACTACTGGGCAGCAGCCTGGCGCGACACCGAAGACGCCTACACCGCCTATATCGACAGGCACAAACACAATCCGGCATTTTTTGCCGCGCCCCAATGCGAAAAGGCCTACTTCCGCCGCATGGAACTATCCGATAACCCGCTATTCGTCCGAAAGTATTTAGAAAAATTCGGGCAATCGCCCTTAGCAGCGCCCGAGCGCCAAGAATATGCACACCAGCGCCTCCAGAACCTGGAGCGGGCCTGGGTAGAACGAATACGCACCGCCCCCACGAGCGAAAACGTTCGCGAATACACGCGCCAGTTCCCGGAAATGAACCTCTTGCCCGAGGTGGTGGCCATCCTGCAGGCGCATCCGGAGAACCTTATCGAACAAATGGATATTCTGGAGCAAGCCATTGTACAGCAGGCACACACCGATAGCCTCTCGCCACGAAGACTGGAATTCCTCCGACGATCCTGGCCCGACAACGAGCGCATACAGGAGGCCATTCGCGAACACTAATGCCCCAAGTTGTTTGGCCGTTTGCGCTCCTACCTTACATTTGCCCCGAAACCAACACTCAACAACTTTTTTTTCATGAAAAGAGAAATACACCAATGGGTCAGCCCCCGGCTGAACAAGAACATGGAAATCGCCGTGTACGGCCATTTCGGCTTTGCCCTACTGCTGTTCCCGACGGCTGCGGCGGACTTCCTGGAATACGAGCGCTTTTACCTCATCTCTGTGCTGGAGCCTTACATCGAGGCTGGAAAGATCAAAGTGTTCTCCATCAACAGCATCAACTCGGAAGCCTGGCTCAACAATCGCATGCACCCGCGTCACAAAGCCATCCGACATCAGCAGTACAACGGCTACGTGGAGAACGAGGTCGTGCCGTTCATCCACATGCACACCAGCCCCGATACACCTATCATTACCAGCGGTGCCTCGCTGGGGGCCCTTCATGCCGCCAATGTGTGCTTCCGCCGCCCCGACTTGTTCTCGGGCACTATCGCCATGTCCGGCTCTTACGATCTGAGCACTTACACGAAGGGCTACTTCGACGAAGACGTCTATTTCAACTCGCCCGTCCATTACCTACCCAACCTCAACGACGATTACAACCTGCCGCGCCTGCGCCGCATGCAGCATATCCACATCGTAACTGGCTCGGGAGACTACGAAGACCCGGACGCCTCGCGACGCCTGTCGGGCATCCTCTCGGCCAAAGGCATCCCCCACGAACTCGACATCTGGGGGCCTGACATGCCCCACGACTGGCCTACTTGGCGCGCCATGCTGCCCTACTACATCGAAACCCGCTTCTGAGCGACAAAAGCCTACCCTTGTGCCGCCGCCAGCTCCTCAAAAGAGCCAGTCTGGCGATTCTTCCGGACGTTGTTCCAATAAAAATAGCGCCCGTTCATGGCAATGTAAACGCCCGGCGGCAGCACCTGCACAAAAGCCAGTGCGCTGCCTAAGTTGAAAAAACCATCCGACGACATGCCAAAGGCATAAGGAATCATGGCGCCGGTCAGGACAATCGTCTTGCCCTCGATGTTGGCTTCGGCTAATGCGCGCGCCGTCTCCACCATGCGGTCGGTGCCGTGCGTAATCAGGATGCGCGTCGCCTCCGTCTTGCGGCAGTTGAAAATGATGATGGATAGTTCGTCGTCGCCAATCTCTAAGCTGTCCACCATCATGAGCGTCTTGATGTCCACCGGCACCTCGCAGCGCCCGCGCTCGAGCATCTCCTTGACGTGCGTGTCCTTGAAATATAGCTCGCCCGTCAAGTAGTTGTATTCTTTGTCAAACGTGCCGCCTGTAACGAACACTTGTATCTTGGAAAATACAGAAGGCATAGCCAGGAGAAACTGTAAGTGAAATGCGGCGGCAAAGAAACAAGATTTATTGGGCGTTATCGTTCGCCCGCTGTGGTCTGCAAAACGTTTTTACCTTTGCCGGCGTCATTAACTGCTGTTTCATCATGAGCCGTAACGAAGAATACGTAGAAAACCGCAAACGCGATTGGCTGATTTTCGCGGTGAGCCTGGTAGGGACGCTTGCTCTTTTAGTAATAGCCCCGGAGTGGGTTTGGGTGGGATTCCCTTTTGTCTTCACCTCACTGGCGGGCGCATTGGGGCGTCTGTGATCAGCCGTATTTTGGGTAAAAAAAGGGTTTCAAGTTGCTCCGTGTGGCTGGAAGCCCTTTTTTCATGTCTGAGCTTTCGCCACTTTTTCTGCCTAGAAAAAACCAGGTGCATGTGGGCATCGTATTTACGCTCGGTACAGAACAATCGGCACGACTAAACCATTAAAGCGCCGCCGGGTGGCACATAACTACGGTCCATCCTTTCCATCTGACGCTCATTTTTCACCTTTCACCTCTCATTTTTCAAAAATTACCATGTCCAAGAAGCGCTATTTCGACCCGGAGGATTTGAAAAAGTTTGGCCAGATTAGTGAATGGCAGAAGCCCATGGCCGACAAGTTTTTCGCCTGGTACGGCGAGGTGTTCAAAGAGGGGGCCCTGACGGAGCGAGAAAAGGCGCTCATCGCGCTGGCGGTGGCCCACACGGTGCAGTGCCCATACTGCATTGACGCTTACACAACGACATGTCTGGAGAAGGGCGCCGATGAGGAGCAAATGATGGAGGCCGTACACGTGGCGGCCGCTATTCGCGCCGGCTCCAGTCTGGTGTTTTCTACCCAGATGATGAACCACGCCAAAGAAATGACCATGTGAATAGGGTAGGGCGTGCCTTTTCGCTTTCTACCCGATAGTTACACGTACAAACAACCCTGTCATGAGCATACACCCGCGTACTCAGACGCTGGCCCGCCGGCACAGCCCGCTTTCTGACACTTTCTTTCAACTGGAAGTACTCAACGGAAGGGCCGTAACCGATGTCAAAGTGCCGCTCTTTGCTGAAACCATTCGCCAGGCTGGCTATGCCGATGGCGTGCTGATGCCTACGCGCATCGAAATTTTTCAGGTGAATGTGGGTAAACTGTGCAATCAGACCTGCGCCCACTGTCACGTGGACGCCGGACCCGACCGCAAGCGCGAAAACATGTCGAAGGAAACTTTTGACCAATGCTTAGAGGTGCTGCGTCGCTACGACATCCCAACAGTGGACATCACCGGTGGCGCCCCGGAGATGAACCCGCACTTCCGCTGGTTTGTCGAAGAATGTCGCGCATTGGGCAAACACATCATGGACCGTTGCAACCTGACCATCCTGCTGGCGCATGAGCGCTACCGCGACTTACCGCAGTTCTTTGCCCAGCACCAAGTGGAAATTGTCTCCTCGCTGCCCCACTACAACGCGCGCCGCACCGACAGCCAGCGCGGCGATGGCGTGTTTGAAGCCAGCATCGAAGCCCTGCGCCTGCTCAACGAAGTCGGCTACGGGCAGCCCGACAGTGGCCTGAAAATCAACCTCGTGTACAACCCGACAGGGACGTTTCTGCCTGGCAACCAGGGAGCGCTGGAGCGCGAATTCAAAGCCCAGCTGCAGCGCAGGTATGGCGTGGTCTTCAACCACCTGTATGCCATCACGAACATGCCCATCAGCCGCTTTTTAGATTACTTGCTCGAAAGCGGCCAGTATGAGACGTATATGCAAACCCTGCTCGACGCCTTCAACCCGGCTGCTGTAGCCGGTGTCATGTGCCGCAACACCATCTCCGTCAGCTGGGAGGGCTATTTGTATGATTGCGATTTCAACCAAATGCTCGACCTGAAGGTGGATGCGCCCTGCACCCACATCCGCGACTTCGACTTGCAGACGCTGGAGCAGCGCTGCATTGTGCTCAATCAGCACTGCTACGGATGCACGGCTGGTGCTGGTTCGAGCTGCGGAGGTCAGGTGGCCTGAGGCGCGATGCTATTGCGCTCGACCACGTAGTTTTCCAACACGAGCACGTCCATGCGCGTGCGCAGGAAGCAGTCAATGGCTTCTTCAGGGCGGTTGACAATGGGTTCGTTTTCGTTGAACGACGTGTTGAGCAGCACCGGCACGCCCGTTTTTCGGGCAAATGCCTCAATGAGGCCATAGAAGCGTGGGTTATCGGTTCGGTGCACCGTTTGTAGCCGACCGGTGCCATCCACGTGCGTAACGGCCGGAATGAGCGCACGCTTTTCGGGGCGCACGACGTACACCTTTTCCATGTACGGCACCTCGTCCGGGTGTTCAAAAAAATCGGCCGCTGCTTCGGCCAGGATGGCTGGTGCGAAAGGGCGGAAGCCTTCGCGGCGCTTGATTTTCTCGTTGATGCGCTCGCGGGTGTCGGCGCGGCGCGGGTCGGCCAGGATGGAGCGATTACCCAGCGCACGCGGCCCAAATTCAGCCCGGCCTTGATACCAGCCTATCACATCGCCCTGGGCCAGGCGCTCGGCGATGTGGCCAAAAAGCGCCTCGTCGGGCAGCTGCGTCCACGTTAAGTGGTGCAGGCGTAGGGCTTCTTCAATTTCGGCGGCCGACGCCCGGTAGCCCGTGTATGCCCGATGCCGGAACGGCGGTCGCGAGCGTTGTTCGATGGCGTGTAGGGCGTAGAGCGCTGCACCTATACTGGTGCCTGCGTCGTGCCCGGCTGGCGGCAGGTAGAGGTGGCGGAAGGGCGTGTGCTGGCGCAGTTTGCCCATAGCCACCGAGTTCTGGGCTACGCCGCCGGCTACGCAAAGGGTATCCAGGCCTGTGCGTTGATGCAGGTGGTTGGCCGCGTGAAAGATGACTTCTTCTGCCATGGCCTGCACTGAAGCGGCCAGGTCGCAGTGGTATTCGCTAAGGGCCTCTTGCGGTTGCCGCGCCGGCCCAAAGTCGTGAGCGAAAGCATCGGTGTACAACAGACCCAGCGTCGGTGGCCCTTCCCACGACATTTCCACGCCCTCCCGAAAGTGCCGGAAGTAGAGCGGGTTCAGGGCAAACGTTCCGTCGGGCTTCAGCCGAATGACTGCGCGCATTTTTTCCATAAACACCGGCTTGCCATAAGGCGCCAGCCCCATGACTTTGTACTCGTCGCCGTAGTGCGGAAAGCCGAGTAGTTGGGTGAAGGCCGTGTAGAAAAAGCCCAGCGAATGCGGGTACAGGATGCTCTGCAACGGCCGGATGGTGTTTCCGGCGCCCACAGCTGTCAGGCATGAAGTAAAGTCGCCCATACCGTCAATGGAGAGCAGGGCGGCTTTTTCAAACGGTGAGGCCCAGAAGGCGGAGGCTAAGTGGCTGCGGTGGTGCTCTATCCAGCGCATTCGGACGGGCCACTGCGTGGGTTTGAGGCCAAAGTATTGGGCCAATTGCGCTTTAATGCCAATCACACTTTGCGCATTGGCCGCGCGGTGTACCAGTTGGCGCGTCCAGAGCCGACGGTGCAGCACATAGGCGATCTTATGCCCGAGCCGGGCGAAGGGATTGCGTGAGACGGCTATCGTGCGCACCTGTTCGAGCTCGATGCCGGCTTCCTGTAGGCAGAAGCAGATGGCTTCGGTGGGCAATCCCGCCCAGTGCTTGATGCGGCGAAAGCGCTCCTCTTCCGAGGCAACGAGCAATTCATTGCCTCGGAAGAGTGCTGCTGCTGCGTCGGCGTGATAGGCGTTGATACCCAGCGTGTAATCAGGAGCGGTAGCGTTGCTCATAGATTTTGGCATCAATCAGAAATCGAAACCAGAAGCCTTGTAGGACGTGAAAAATCAGCCCTTGCGGCCCGTCGAGGAAGCCGAGCCGGAGGAAATAGCGGACGAAGAAGTACAGGAACGGGCGCACGAAGAGCGGCAGCCGTTCGTAGCGGCGTTTCCAATAGCGCCGGCGTTGTTGGGGGGTGCCCCACAGGTTGGGTTCGACCAGTCCCTTGGTGGTGCTCTGCGTTGCGGCAAGTTGTTCTTCGGCTTCTAACGAGGCCCAGGTATTGTGGCGCTCGGTAAAGCGGTGGAGCGACTCGGTAACGATGTCTTCGATATCGCCTCGGAGCCGGAGGACGCTGCCCTCTACGCGGAAGTGTTGGTCGTAGCGGCGCGGTTCGCAGTGGCCTTTGCCGTGTCGGAAGAGCACGGCGTGATAGACCGGGTAGTGGCCGCCGTAGCGTATCCAGCGGCCCAGGAAGATGGTGCGTCGGCTGATGAGGAAGCCGTTGATGTCAATGGGAATGGGTTGCTCGAAGGTATGCCGGAGGGATTGCCGCAGGTCGTCGGTCAGGCGGTGGTCGGCGTCTAAGTGGAGCACCCATTCGTGTTGCAGCGGCAGGTGTTGCAAAGCCCAATTGCGCTGCTGGCTGTAATTTTCAAAGGGGTGATAGACGACCTGAGCGCCCAGTCGCTGAGCAATGGCGATGGTGGCGTCGGTAGAGCCGGAGTCCACCACAAACACTTCGGCAGCAACGCCCTGGAGGGAGCGCAGGCAGTCGGCAATGTGGCGCTCTTCGTTGAAGGCAAGCACGATGGCGCTGATGGGCAAAGGCGACGCGGACATGTTTGGGCGGGCGATGGTTTTTGCCGGCAAAGGTCGGGGCAGCCGCCGGTGCGGGCAAATGAACTTTATGCGGGATAAATGCGCCGTTAACCACCTCCAGAGGTCTTGCTTGCCGGCCCTGGCAGGCTATTGCTGGCACCTGAGGCACTGCTCGGATCCTGTAAGCTATTGGCCTTTGGGGCCTTGTCGGTGAAGACGGCTATTCTATTTTCAAAAACTCCTTAGAAGCCCGTTCCGGATGGAGTGCGGCGGCTTCTTTGTTTTCGCCCACAACGTAGTAATGTACGACTTCCGCGCGGGGCAGCAGGGCACTGAAAATACCGTCGCCCGCGGTGGCATCGCCGTTTTCGCCAGCATCGTTCAAGGGAATTAACTGGAAGGTGAACGAGCGATTTTTGCGGTAATAGAGCCAGCCGTTTTCAGCGTCTTTTATCTGGGCGGTGATGAGCACACTGTCGCCCTGGACTTCGTGTTTCACTGTGCCGATAGAGGGTGCCAGCTTGTTAAGTGCCGGGTGCTGCATCAGGTACTTCGTGCGAGGGCCCATCAGCTGGCGCAGACCAATGATTTTATCAGGGCCGACTACCAGGGTGCTGTCTAAGCTCTTTTTAAAGGCGTCGTAGGAGTACAGTTTGAGCGTGTCTTTTTGCACCCAGGGGTCAATCTCTTTTATCATGGCCTCGGCTTCTTTGAGCCATTGGCCGTTGGCCAACCAGTCGTTGACGATGGTGCGCACGTGGGCCAGATAGATTTTGCGGTACAGCGGCACGCGCAGCACTTTGGAGATGAGCGGGCGTTTGGCGTTATTGAATTCAGCCAGCGGGCTGTATTCGATGATCTCCTGGTCGCTCATGGTGCTGAAGCTGAAGTCGCGCCGCCAGCCGCCGAAAGCCATGTTGAGGTCCCAGATGAGTGGGTGGCCCACGCCGGTGGAGTCTATCCACAGGTAGTAGTTGTGCGACAGCGAGCCGGTGTAGCTGTCCAGATTGACAATGACATTGTTGATGGCGTGCATCCACAGTGTCTGGTCAATGTTGAGGACGGTTTCTATTTTTTGCGGTTCCTGGTTGAGTACCTTGATGAGGTGGATGAGTGGCCGCCAGGCGGCGGGGTCGTCCACTTCGTAGAAGGCTTCGTAGCAGCCTGGATTGTCATTGAGGTACATGAGTGAGGCATTTTCGCCCTTAGGGCAACCGCTCTGGCTGCGTACGCGCTTCCATTGGTCGGGGTCGCATTTAATTAAATAGCCCGAGCGTGTGCCGAAATGCTTTTCAATGAACAGTTCGTCTATAGACTCTGTGTTGACATAAAGGCCGAAGAAATTCTTATTGATGAACACCTTAGTGAAGTTGCACTGAGGCGCGGGCATATAGCGCCGCACAATCAGGTAGGCCAACGGGTCGCGTACGAAGCTGGGATCCAGAAAGCCATTGGAGAGTTTGATGGTGGTGTGTCCGTCCTTGAGTTTCTGGTCTTTGCGCCGGAAGTTGAGTTTGACGTTGATGGGCAGTTTGCGCGAGGTTTCCTTGCGCGTTCGGAAGTAGGAGCTGTTGCCTTTGTAGCGTACGCCCACACTGTCATAGCGGACGTTGTTGATGAAAGCCGTTGCGAGCAGGCGTCCTTCAGGGTTGACGGTCTTGAGCGAGTCCAATTTCCAGTCCCAGTCGGCATGCGGAATTTCGATGCGGATTTCCTGGATGCCTTTGCCGTAAAAATCTTGGGCGGCAGCGCGGAGGGGTAAGCCCATCCACGCCGCCGCTAAGGAGAGGAATAAGAGGAATTTGCGCATGAGTGTGTATTGTATTTTCCAATAAGCCTGCTCACCACTGGGCGGAGCGGCAGGTCTATTTGTTCAGGTCAGCCAGTTTCACTTTGTACGGCGCCTTAACGTAGTTGAGTGGCGAGAATTGCACCGTTCCGGCATTTTCGGCCATCAGGTAGTACTCCAGCACGGCATCGCTGTTGGGGGCGTCAATGCTGATGGTGAAGGCCTTCGTACCAGGAGGGAGCGTGGCGCTGTTGTCCTCTTGCATCAAAGCCGAGCGGAAGGGCTGGCCTTCCTCGAAGCGGTAGTAGATGAACACCCGTTTCGGATAGCGGTCGGCCTTGCACGAGATGCGGAAGGCCGTAACAGCCTGCGCTTCGAACTTGGCGCGGCCCTGCAGGCCGATATCGCTGATGTTGGAAGGCAGTGCCGTCAGTTCAGGGTGTGTTTTCAGGAAAGCAGCGCGTTTGCTCATCAGTTCCGAAATGCCCGGAATGCGGCTGCGCGCACCTGTGGTAACTTTCAGGCTGTTCTGGAAGTCTTCTAAGCTGTATTGCTTGTACTTATCTTCGCTGTAAGGCACTACGATGAGTGCCTGAAGGGCTTTGGCGCGCTTTTCGTATTCGCCGTTAGCGAAAAACTCGTTGTTGATCTGCCGCACGTGTGCCAGGTAGATTTTCCGATAGAGCGGGTCGCTCAGGAGTTTAGAAATCAGCGGTTTTAGCGGGTTGTCGGCATGCAGTAGCGGGTCTAAGCGTTGCAGGCCGCGCAGGTCTAAGTCGCTGCCCTGACCGGTATTTTTAAAACTGCCAAAAGAAAGGTTCAAATCCCAGTGAACGGGTTGGAAGCGTCCGTGTTCGTCCTGATAGAGGTAGTAGTTGACGCTGCGCGCACCGGAGTAGCTGCTGAGGTTGACCATGACATTATTGAGCGCCAGCATCCACAGTGCGCGATCTACATCTAAGTGGTCGGCGATTTTGCTCAGGTCATTGTTGAGCACGCGCGTCAGCTCTTGCAGGGCCGTCCAGCCGCGCTCCGATTTCATTTCAAAATTCTGGCGATAGCAGTCAATGTTCGCCTCGTATTCCAGCGAGCCGAAGATGTTCTGCTTGCAGCCGGCGGGGATGTTTTCGGGCTTGTAGTCCACGCCCGCCTTGAACAGCGGCCCATTGTCGGAGCCGAAGTGCTGACGCAGAAACTGGCCTTCCACGCTCTCTAAATTGATAAATACGCCGATGTACTCATTATTGACGTATAACTTGGTGTACGAAGCGCGCGGCGAGGGCATGTACTGCGCCGCAATTTCGTGGAAGAGCACCTCGCGCACCATGCTGGGGTCGCGCAGCGCCGAGGAGAGCTTGATGGAGGTGCAGCCCTGGTGGTTGAGCGATTTGTCAGTATAGTTCAACTTGATTTGAAATGGGTTGCGCTTCAGCCCTATCTGATAGGAGTTGTTGCCTCGAAACCGTACGCCTACACCCTCATAGCTGACGCCATCCACGATGACACTGCCTACCAACATACCTTCGCCATAGATGCGCAGCGAGTCCAACACCTCGTTCCAGTTGGCTGCCGGTAGAGTAAGGCGAATTTCGCCAATCGTGTTTTTATCAAAAAAATCGCGAACCGCTTTGGTTGTTTGGGCCTGGAGTAGAGCGGGGAGACAGCAGATTAGCGCAAAAAGGATTTTCTTCATGGCAGATGATTGCTCGTTTAGAAAAGTAGTAAATTGAATTTGCGGCGCAATGATACAAAAACATTTCAGCCAACATCGCCTGCGTCTGTATGTAACTACGTTGCATCACCTGTCAAAAAGGCTTCCGGAGCAAAGGAAGCGTGCACCAATGCGCACGGCAGCAGGAATTTATACCTTTGCCTGGCGGCGCAGCCGTGTTCTATTCAACTTTCTGAAAGAAAAGCATTAACCTACCGGTACATGACAGATATGAGCACTCAATCCGCCATTGAAGGCCTTCAGCCTCAACTGCTGTGGCGGTATTTCTATGAAATCAGTCAGATTCCGCGCTGCTCCAAAAAGGAGGAGCGCATTACCGACTACTTAGAAGCGCAATTCCGACGGCTAAAGCTGCGCTACTCTCGCGATAAGCAAGGCAACTTGGTGGCTCGCGTGCCGGCCAGCCGCGGGCGGAAAGAAGCGCCCACCGTAGCCCTGCAGGCGCATAGCGATATGGTGTGCGAGAAAAATCGCGGTACTCAACACGACTTCGACCGCGATCCCATTCGACTGGTGCGCCACGACGAATGGATAGGCGCTGAAGGCACTACCCTTGGCGCCGACAACGGCATCGGCGTGGCAGCGGCCTTAGCCATCGCCAGCGACCCAACAGCTGTGCATGGGCCATTGGAAATCCTCATCACAGTAGATGAAGAAACCGGCCTCAATGGCGCCAAAAACCTGTCCACCAACGTGCTGAAAGCGCGCTATTTGCTCAACTTAGACACCGAAGAAGACGGCGTCTTCTGCATTGGCTGTGCCGGCGGCGTGGACACCAACGGCACCTTCAGGATAAAAACAGAACCCACAGACACGCAAGGTAGGGTAGCGCTCGCCCTCCATATTAGCGGCTTGAAAGGCGGCCACTCGGGCATGGACATCCACCTGGGGCGCGCCAATGCCATCAAGTTGCTGGCCCGCACGCTGTACGAACTGGCGCCTCTGAAGCCGCATATCGCCTCGCTGCAAGGCGGTAGCAAGCGCAACGCCATTGCGCGCGAAGCCGAGGCCGTTATCGTCGTCAGCGCCGACCAGGTCAGTCAGGTGTACGCTCGCTTAGTACAATGCCAGGAAATGTTTCTGAGCGAATTCAAAGCTACTGACCCCGAACTGCGCATCAGTGCCGAAACGGCACCCATGCCCGAGCGCGTGTACACCAAGCGTTTTGCCGACCGTGTCTTGCAGCTGTTACTGACGCTACCGCACGGCTCCGTGCGCATGAGCACCGACATCGAAGGGCTGGTGGAAACCTCGACCAACCTGGCCACTGTGGCGCAGGAAAACGGTCGCCTGACCATCGGCACCAGCCAGCGCAGCTCCGTAGAGCCAGCCAAACGGCATTTAGCCGCCTCTGTAGCTGCAGGCATGAAATTGGCAGGCGCCAAAGTCTCGCAAAGCGACGGCTACCCAGGTTGGCAGCCCAATCTGAATTCGCACCTCCTGGCCGTTGGGCGCAGGGCGGCCGAGCAATTGCTGGGCCACCCGCCACGGGTCGAAGCCATTCACGCCGGCCTGGAATGCGGCCTCATCGGCGCCAAATATCCGGGCATGGAGATGCTGTCACTCGGGCCTACCATCACCGGCGCCCATTCGCCCGACGAGCGCGTGCACATACCCGCCGTTGCACGCTTCTACGAACTGCTCAAGCGCATCTTAGACGACCTCAGCCGGCCGGCATGAGTCGTCGGGATACACCTGAAACCTATGCAACCCTGGTGTATTGTGGTCAATCCCACTGCCGGCAATGGCCGAGCGGCCAAGCGCTGGCCCGACATTGAAGCCCTGCTCCAGGCGCTGGGCTTCAGCTACTCAGTGCGCTTCACCCGCTACCGCGACCATGCCCTCTGCCTCGTGGACGACGCCGTGCTCCAAGGATATCGCCACATCTTGGGCGTCGGCGGCGACGGCACCTGCCACGAATTGGTCAACGGCATCCTGCAACAATCGCACCTACCGCCGCAGGATATCGCTTTCTCCATGCTGCCCATCGGCACGGGCAACGACTGGGTGCGCACCTACGACATTCCCGCCGATCCCAAAGCACGCCTACAGCGGCTACTGCAAGGCGAATGTCGCCGACAAGATGTGGGTAAAGTGGTCTATCGCCACCCTGATGGCTCCTGCACTGAGCGCTACTTTGCTAACGTGGCCGGCATGGCCTACGATGCCTTCATCGCCCAAAAAACAGAAAAGCGCCGTTTCACCTCCCGCGTACACTACTTGCTTGCCGTGGGGCGCTATCTGTTTGATTTTGAACCCGCGCGTGGGCGGCTGCAGGCTGCTGAATGCGTGGCCGAGGAGGCTTTTTACACCATCAACGTCGGTATCTGTCGCTATTCGGGCGGTGGCATGCAACTCGTGCCGCACGCCTTGCCCGACGACGGCCTGCTGGCCGTAACCTACGCCCCGCGCCTGCCCAAATGGGAAGTGCTGTTGCAAACGCCGCGCTTCTACAACGGCACGTTGCTCCGGCACCCGCGTGTGGGAGGCTTTCAGACCACCGCCCTTCAGGTGGAGCATACCGAGGGAGTGCCTATCGGGTTGGAGGCCGATGGCGAATATCTGGGGCAAACACCTGCGACCTTCTCCATCGTGCCCGGGGCATTGCAGGTAATGCTTTAGCGCAGGCGGTCCATCGAGCGCACCAGCGCCTCGTCGCGTCGAATGGCGCGTGCAGCCAGCCAGCAGAAGAGGCCGTAGAGCGCAGGCAGCGCAATGCCCACCCCGATATTGGCATTGGCCTGTTGGGGCATTTCGGCCCGGGCCATGTTGATGGCCAGAATGGCCAAACCCAATAACAGCACACCGATGCCTGCACCCGCCATAGCTAATCGCCTCTGCAAAGGGCGGTTTTTAAATAAAAAAATGGCGGCCACGGCGGTGATGGCACCCAGAACAGAGAGGCCCAGCAGTCCTGGGTTATCGGTGGGTGTCAGTGTGCCGTCGGCCAAGGCGCTCACCGTGCGGGCCGGGTCTTCGTCGGGGGCTTGCATGAAGGGTAGGGCAAAGGAGGCGGCCACGGCAGCCACGGCGGCGAGCAGCCACAAGGTTTGGATGCGTTGTATCATGGGTTTTCTTTTTGCCGGCAAAAGTAGTGAGCAGGCAGCGGCCTTACTGGTGCTCGTAGCAGCCAGCGTCAGGTTTGTCGGGGTCGCGCGGGGTGCCTTCCAGGTCGGCAGTAATGCCGGGAATGGGTCGTGCATAGCCGTTGGCTTTGGAAAAGAGCGTGTCGAGCCGGAAGTTGCGCTCCGGGATGTTGAGAAAGACCGAGTCCGTGTTGTTCAGGTTCAGGCAAGGCTGGCAGTGGTCGAGGAAGTCGGGCCAGGCGTTGGGGCGCAGCAGGTCGCGCACGCGCACTAAGCAGTGCTCGAAGCGATAGTCGAAGTCGGCAGCCTGGCCGGTGCGGTTGAAGAGGGTAATCTGGTCGGGGCGGCTGCCCAACAGAATGCAGTTTTGAAAGCGAGCGCGCAGCGGGAAGGCGACGAAGTCGGCGCAGAGGGGGTCTCGGCACAGGGCGTTGCCCATGCGTAGGGCTTCGCTGCGTCCGCCGAAGTTGGCTGCCGTGCAATAGGCAAACTCGTAATCGCCGCCGTACTCGAGCTGTATGGCGAAAGCGCCGTTGGAGTGGAACAGGCAGTTTTCGGCCCGGATGCGGGCGCGCACGCCGATGATACCGCTGTTGGAGGTGTTGAAGATCTGCGTATTGCGCAGTGTCAGGTCGGCGGCGGAGTCCACGCGCAGGCCGATGATGCTGTTGCGGAGGATGGCGTGTTCAATGCGGTGGCCCGATGTGCCGGCGCGCAGCCAAATGCCCGTCCACTGGCCCGGTACGTTGGCAAATTCGCGCTCTAAGCGGTCTCCCTCAAAGATGACCGGTCGTTCGGCGGTGCCTTCCACCAGGAGGCGCCCTGCCCCCTGAAAGACGAGGAGGCCGTCGTTGTAGCGCACTACCATGCTGTCCTGCATGGCGCGTGCCAGCCCTCCGTGCACATGCACACGCGCGCCCGCCGGGATGCGCACCGTGCAACTGTCAATGACGACAATGCCATAGATGACATAGGGACGCGGATCGTCCCACACCCACTCCTCCTCGTTGCAGGCGTAGAGCACGGCGCCGCCCTTGCCAAAGCGAGAGGGCAGATAAACGGCGTTCTGGCCCCAGGCCTCGAGCACGACCTTCTGCACATTGCCATTGCTCTCGAAAACCAGGTTTTCGGCAATAACAAACGGGCTGACGCTGGGCGGCTCATCGGGGTTGATAGTTACTTCGGCAAAGATGTACAGGCTGTCATTGGGTGCAATTTCTACATCCGTATGCACCGGGCCGGGCAGGCCGTCCACGTTGATTCGGAAGCGCGACTGCGCGCCGTTTTCTATGTAAATGCGGCTGATGCGGATGCTCTCGCGCCTGTTCGGATTGTATACCTTCAGGATGCGCGTGGCAGAACCCAGCGTTGTGAATACCGTGTCGAAGCGTAGCGTATCGGTGCTGAAAATCAGCCGATCGTTGGGGTCGGTCGTGAAACGCTCTTTCTGGCAAGCCGACAGCGCGGCAATAAGAGCAGCCAGGGCGCCCAGCAATAAAACGTGGAGACGTGCTGTCATGACTTCTGAAAACATCGAAAGGCAAAGGTATATCGCCTTCTGCCGGCGTCAGGGAGTTCTTGATGTCGGTTGTTTGGGAGATATGGTCTTCTCCTGCCTTGAAGGCAACATCTTTGTGGCCAGATCCTTTCGTGTTCTCATGACCTAAAAATTTTTCTGCTTTTGTGTTCCTAAATCCTAAAAAGCCCAGAGGCGACATCTCCCACCGGGAGGTGTCGCCTCAAATTCGCGTATTCCTGGCGACAAATAACAAAATTGCCCACCGCGCCGAAGCGCAGCAGGCAATATAAGAACCATGAAAACTATCAATGTGTCTTGAGCAAATGACCTACAGGTGCAAGCGCTCTTTTTTGGCGAGCAATTGTTCTTTGGTTTCCACGCGGTCCGGATCGGGTACGCAGCAATCTACCGGGCAGACGGCGGCACATTGCGGCTCTTCGTGGAAGCCTACGCACTCGGTACACTTATCGGGTACAATGTAGTAGTAGTCGTTGGATATAGGTGGCTGTTTGGCAGTGGCATCTACTACGCGACCGTCTTCCAGGGTGTAAGTGCCTCTCACCGTGGAGCCGTCAGCAATAGCCCATTCTACACCGCCTTCATAGATGGCATTGTTCGGGCATTCAGGCTCGCAGGCGCCGCAGTTGATACACTCGTCTGTAATGATGATGGCCATGATGTTGCGAGAAATTTATCCGCCCGGAAACACAAGTCGGGCCACGCTGGTTCACGCGGCAAAAGTATGGCACTAAAGGAAAGCGTTCACTATTGAACTTTGGGCACGTGCCGAATGAATGCCGCAATACTTTCGCGTTCCAGCTTGCGCTTCAACGCTTCCGCCTCTTTTCGATTGGTAAATTTATCTACGCACACGGAGTGGTATGGCGAAGCAGGGAACTGCACAATCTGGGCGTTGGTATATCCGGCTGCCTGGATGTTTTGCAGTTGTACCTGAGCACGGGTTTCCTCCTGGAAGGAGCCTGCGATGACGTAGTAGTGGTCGGCTTGGATGGCGGCACCGTTGTTGGGTGGAGCGGTATTGATGTTATTCTTTTTGGGGGTGGCTTTTTCGGGCAGCACAGGAGCGGTATTGTCCGGCGCAGCGGCGGGTTTTCCATCCACATAAACCATGGCGGCGCCTTCAATGCCGGTCAGGATGCGAATTTCGGTGCGTCGGTTGCGGGCGTGTTCGGCTTCAGTACAGGGCACGCCATCGGTGCAGTGGTTACGCGGTTCGCTTTCACCATAGCCTACCGGGCGGAGGCGTTCGCGGCTGATGCCGTTTTGTACCAGGTACTCGACGACGCCGTTAGCGCGGCGCTGGCTGAGTTCTTCATTGTATCTGGCTGTGCCGCGGCAGTCGGTATGGCTGGCAATCTCCACCGTGATGGTGGGCTGTTGCTTGAGTAGTGAAACCACCAAATCCAGGTCTTTGCGGGCGTCAGGGCGCAGCGCAGCGTCGTTGAAGTTATAGTAGATGTTGGGCAGTTCGATGACCGTGCCCGGTAGCAGGGGCGCTACCGAGAAGTTCTGCATCATAATCTGGTTGGGCAGGCTCCAGCCGGCAGTGTTGATTTCGGAACTGCCAATCAGTTTGCCGCCCTGGAACATATCCACTTTGTACTTCGTGTTTTTGTCTAGGTAGTAGTCAATTTGCCCGTTAGCGTCGGCAATGACGGTATCCTTGGCTTGTGTGGTGCGGTTGGTGAGCACCAGCATGGCCCCAGCTAAGGGCGCATTGGTAACGTAGTTGAATACGGAGGCATTCCAGCGCACCTTGTTGGAGTTGGCCGAGCGGTCTAAGGCGATGGTCATTTCATTGCCGGCCTTCGAGATGGGCAGGCGCACCTGGCGTGTCTGGTAGAGGTCTTTGGAGGCGATAATGACGTAATTACCCGGCTTGACCTCCGTAGAGAAGCGCCCGCCGCTGTCGGTAAAGCCATTGATACCTTTATCAGGTGGAAGGGCTGCGATGACTTCCTTGCCGTCCACTTTTTGTACGCTAATGAGGTTTCCGCGTTCGTCGCGCCCAATGACGGTGCTGGCATCGTAGTTGAGGAGGCGGACTTCGGCGCCTTCGATGGGCTGGCCGGTGATTTTATCCGTTACCGTTACCGTTACGTCTAAGTTGCGGTTGGGTACGCGCTGGTTTTGCAGCAGGTAGTCGTCTAAGTTGCCGTTTTCGACGTGGAAGCTGTAGATGTCGTCGCCTTTGCCGCCCTTCGATTGCTGGCCATCGGTAGAGAAGTAACCGTTGATTTTGTTCAGGTCTACAATCAGGCCGAAGTCGTCGCCGGAGGTGTTAAATGGCTCACCCAGGTTGATGGGCTTGGTCCAATTGGCGCCGTCTTGCACGACGTAGTACAGGTCTAATTTGCCCTTGCCGCCAGGCAGACCGTCGGAGGCAAAGTAGAGCGTATTGTCGGCATGAATGAATGGGAAAACCTCATTGCCCTTGGTGTTGATGTCAGCGCCAAGGTTGATGGGCTCGCTCCAGCTGTCGCCGACGCGGTACGAGACGTACAGGTCCATGCCGCCGAAGCCGCCGGGTCGGTTGGAGGCGAAGAAGAGTTTATCGCCATCAATGCTGATGGCCGGATGGCAGTCGTCGAATTCGTTGTTGTTGAACGGCAGGGGCTGCGGTGCGCTCCAGGTGGCACCTTCTTTTTTCGACCAATAGAGACGCATTTTTTGGGTGGCGTCTTTGGCCAGCTTCACTTTACCGTTGATGAGCGCATTGCGCGAAAAAAAGATCGTCTCAGCCGTGCGGTCAAAGCACACCGGCCCTTCGTGGTAAAGCGAAGTCAACTCAGCGGCAAAGGGTTCTGGGGGGAGCAGATTACCATCGCTGTTGCGCCGCGAGCGCAAGATGGACATCGCCGGCAGTTTCAGACGGTCATCCGTCTTTTTTTTCATCCCCGCCGTGTTAGTGGAGATGAAGACGATGCCGTCTTCGTAGAACGTCGGGCTGAAGTCAAGCCCTTCCGTGTTAACGGCGGCTTCGTTGCGGATTTCCACCGTTACCGGCGGTTGGGGCTGAGGGACGGTTTGAGCGTGGGTATTTGCCCAACTACCCAAAAACGCCAGGAGGGTAAACAGCGATGCGTGCTTACAGGCTTGCATAGTCATTGAGAAGATTAAGTAAACGATTGGACGCATTTGGTCCTTGAGGTTACATAAAGAAACGCGGATTGGACATTTTCCGTTTGCCAGAGGCTGCTTTCAAGTCGGCCTGCAGCAGCACTTCCACGCTGCCGGCCGTGTAGTCCCGAATGCGGGATAGTGAAAAGTCATAAGCCACTCCTATGCCAAACTGACGATGGGCCTGCCAAAAAAGAATTAAATCTACCGACTCGCCCGGTCCATCGCCACCTACGCGGTAGGAAAGGCCAGCGATAAACTTCTCATTGATCTCCAGATTCAGATTGACATCCAGGTCAAACGGCGCGTTTTTCACGTACTTGGCAAACAGGGCCGGCATCAAATTCAGCCCATCGCCCAGCGGCAAAATGGCCCCTGCCATACCGTAGAAGTGCTGAAACTCGCGAGCCGTCTCAAAACCTTGTGGGAGGTCTTCGTTACTACCTAACGTATTGGCGTAAATCCGCGGCACCGAAAAGCCCGCGTAGAAACGGTTGTCATACGTCAGGTAAAGACCGGCACCCACGTTCATCAGGAAGCTATTCGCCCGCGCGTTGCCAAACGATTGGTCAAACATCTCGTCAGGCTTTGCCTTGGTGAAGTCAATGCCCAGCGAGCGGAACGTACCCATGAGGCCGGCGCGAACGGACAGCTTGTCGTGGCTGACCATGTCATAAGAGTAAGACAGCGAGCCAATGAAGTCGCGGTTTAAACCCACAGACACGTGCGACAGCACAATGCCCATGCCTACGCGCGGGGTGATGAATGGCGTGTTGAAGGAGGCCAGGAAAGACTGCGGAGCGCCCTCAAAGCCCATCCACTGGTTGCGGTAAATAGCCGTTACCGTGGGTACGCCGCGCGCGCCTGCATAGGCGGGGTTGAAGGGCAGCTTATTGAACATAAACTGCGTGTAGTGGTGCTGCTGTTGGGCAAAACTGCTGAAAGTAGCTGCAGCTAAGAGAAGGAGAGTGAGCGCAATTTTTTTCATGGGTTGAGTTTTTTGCCAAACAAGTTTGGCGGTTACTTGGGCCAAACGAGTTTGGCCGTTACGGGGTTAGCGGTGTATCTGAATGAAGCCTTTGCGTACCATTTCGTCCGGGCTGGGCCGGAAGATGTAGTAATAGACGCCATCGGGCAGGTCTTTACCATCCTGGCCGTTGAGGGTGCCCTTCCAGGTGTTGTCATAAGGAGAGGCCTCAAAGACTTTATCACCCCACTGGTTATAAATGATGATGGTGTTGTTCGGATAGGCTCCGGAGGTGATGCACGGAATTCGGAAGTAGTCGTTGACGCCGTCGCCGTTGGGCGAAAAGATATTCGGAATGGTAGAACAGTCCGTTTCTTCTAAGCGAATGATGACCGGCTGAATGGTGTCGCACAGGTTGGGACAAACGGAAGAGCACAGTTTGTATAGGAACGATACTGGGCGGAAGTTGGGTGGCACCTGGTAGCGGAAGACTCCGTTGCCCAGATAGGTCAGCCCTTCAGGAAGGCCTCCCAGTGGTTCGACGGTGAAGGCGCTATCAGGGAAGATAATGTCGTTGATGACCACACTGAACGTATCTACGGTGGTGCCTACCGAGATGCGGATAGTGTCCGGATTTGCCTTTACCTGCGCAATTTTTACTTCCACGGAGGCCGGCGCTGAGGAGCAACCGTTAATAGTGGCTCTTACGGTATAAACACCGGCATTTTCCCGACTGCCCAGCACGGTTATCTGGCTGTTATTCGGGTATGTTTGCTGTCCAGGGCCTGTCCAGGTATAAGTGGCATTGGGTAGCGGCAGGGTCATCAAATTGACCTCTTCGCCCGGGCAGGCAACGGGTGGGTCCACTGTGGCTACTAATGGTTCCAGTCCCACAACGGCAATGCTGACCAAACAAAGCGCTGAATTGCCACTGTCATCTGTGGCTGTGAAGGCTACGGTAGTGGTTTCGCCGGTATTGAACGCACCACCGGGCGCTGGCCCTTGGGTTTGTGCTATGACTGGCACATCGCAGTTGTCCGAAGCGTTGGGCTGAACAAAGGCTATTCGCACACCCTGGCAATTGCCCGTAGTGTCCACCTGGGTGATGAAGCCGCTCGCATTACCCGAGAGGACTTCGCCGCCGACGTGCACGACGATGGGCGCCGTGGGGCAGTTGGCAAACACCGGTGCAACAGTATCCTGCACCGTAATCCTCAGTGCTCTTTGCATCAACGTATCGCCCTTAACCTGGTCAATCAGGTAGTAGGTGATGACTGTTTCGCCCTGCGGGAAGGTATCGCCCGGCAGTAAATTGGGTTCAAAAACAATGGTATCCGGATTACAAGCTTTCCCGTTCGAGACCGGCAGCGTCCAGCTCACCGGCTGTGGGCAGCCATAGACCGTAAGGTCGGGTGGAAAGTTGGCAAACGCCGGCGGAATAATGAGCACATCCAACGTAATAGTAAACGCGCACGTGTCGGCATTGCCCGAGGCATCCACTGCCCGGATGACCACATTGGTTACCTGAGCAAAAATCGTGTCGGTCGGCAATACGGTGGCAATGATGGTATCCAGCTGACAGTTGTCCGTAGCTGCAGGGAAATCCCAGGGGACTACATTGCCGCAAGGGCTGGCATTCGAAACCGTGATATTTGAAGGACAGGAGGTAAAAACAGGTGGTACAACATCGAGCACGGAAATAGTGAAGGCGCAGGTAGCTGAGTTCCCCGAATTATCCGTAGCCACATACACAATCGGGTGGGTGCCCGTAAAGAATATTCCAGGCGATTGTGGGCCATTCAGCGTAGGCTGACCGCAGTTGTCCGTCGCCGTCGGGAGTGTCCAGGAGACGCTCGTTGAGCAAGAGTCTATAGGCAGTACGAAGGTGAGGTTGTTCGGGCAGTTGCTGATGGTCGGCACCAGAGTGTCTTTCACCATCACAGCAAAGGAGCATACGGCGGAGTTTCCGCCGGCATCCGTACCGATGATGTTCACCGGGTGTGTTCCTATCGGGAAGAAATCGAACGTATAGTTGGGCGGATCTACGGCTACGGCAGTGCTGCAATCATCCGTGAACGAGACGTCGCCCCAAAAGGCCGTCGCTCCGCAGGAGTCTGCTGCAGCAAACAGCACAATCGTGTCGGCTGGGCAGCCGCTCACTGTTGGCGGCACAGCATCTGTGACCGTGACGAGGAACTGGCAACTGGCCGCGTTACCGGCGTTATCAAACGCTGTAACCGTTACAGTCGTTACGCCGACAAACAGCGTATCTCCTGGCGCAGGGCTGCTCGTAACACTCGGGTTGTTGTCGCACAGATCCTGGGCAGGCGGCAGGTTGAAACTGGCCACCGTGTTGCAGCCTGCCTGGCCCGTACTGTCGGGCGCAATTTGAAGGGTGAGGTCAGGTGGGCAGGTAACGGCGGGCGGCGTGGCATCGAGTACGGTAACCGTGAACACACACTCGCTAGTGTCGGGCGCCGTGCCAGCCTTGAACGTAACCGTATGAACCCCCAACGAGAACGCCGTGCCCGAGGTGTCAGAAGCCGCTATCGTTACCGGTGTGCCATCGCAGGGGTTGATGGCTTGCGGGGCGTCCCAAAAAGCCTGTGCCGTACAACTGGTAGCATTCGGGCCAGTGCTGACCGTCATATTGGCCGGGCAGTTGATCAGCTGCGGTGCCGTAGAACCGGCAATGACGACCGTGATCGAACATGTAGCCGTGTTGCCAGCATTATCCGTTGCCGTAAAGACCACCATGTTTGGCCCGGGCAGGTACGTACTGTCTTGCTTGTCCGACACCACACTGCTGATGCCGCTGCAGACATCTGAAGCGCTGGGCGGGTCGAGCAAAAACGTTTTCGTGCACACGCCGCTGTCCGGCGAAAAGGTGAGCTGATCCGGACACATCAGAATCGGCGGCGACAGGTCGGCAATTGAAAACAGGCCCGGCACCAACGATACCGGAATGAACTGGAAGCTGGTGTTGACAGCATTGATGGTGCCCGCGAAATTGAGCGGGCTGCTGCCTAAGGTTTTTACCGAAAAAAAGAGGGTAAACAGCACCTCGTCGTCCGGAATGCTTGGGTAGCCGCTGGCATTGCCGGCAAAAAACTTGAGGGTGTTTCCGTTTATAGCAGACGTGAAACCGAAGAAGTTGGTCGGATTAAAATTAAAGCCCGGACGCAGGTTGCCCACCGAGTCGAATTGAATGCGAGCGCTGTCCCAGGTAATGTCGAATTGCAGACCAGTGATGTTTACAAAGTCGCGCACGCGCACATCAATGGCGAAGTGGGCGGCACTGTCCTGGCAGTCAATAGCCACCGTGTCGAGGAGGAGTGTCAGTGGCGTTCCGGCGTCCACCAGCACGGTGAAGGAGCAGGTGCTGGTATTGCCTGCGCCGTCGGTGGCCGTGTAGGTAACCACGGTAGTGCCGGCGTTGTAGGTACCATTGGCCGGCCCATTGCCGCTACCGGGGGTAGTACCAGTGCGCGTGTACGTGAGTTGCACAGGTGCTGTGCAGTTATCCGTCAGCGTCGTAGGGCCCAGGTTATTGAAGGTATGCGTGATGTTGCCGGGCGGCGTCGAGATGGAGACATTAGCCGGGCACACTAAGGTGGGCGGAATGTTGTCGTTGATGGTTACCGAGCCTTGAATGGTCAGGAAGCCCGTTTCTTCTGGCGGAAAGCCGAAGAAGGCCGTCTGAGCAGTTGGAATATCCCCAAAAGTGATGGGTGAGACGCCGTTGCTCGGGGCCACTACCGTGAACTGCAGCGAGAACATGATTGTGCCGTCGGGCAGCGTGAGGCCCGCCGGCAGCGGGCTGGTCCAGGCAAAGCCGAGAAAGCCGCTATTCACCTGCGAAAATCCGAAATTGCTCGGGTTGAGCGCCATAGACGGGTGCGCATTGGTGATCGTGTCCAGTTTTAAAATGCCAATATTCCACCCTAAGGAGAACTGCAGGCCGGTGATGGAGTCGAAGTTCAGTACCGAGATGTTGACTGTTACCGTCTGGCCACAGTTGCTGGTGTGGTTAGAGGCAACTAAGGTCAGCGAGTCGCCAGGCGTCAGGTTGATGGTGATGGAAAACGTACAGGTGGCCGTGTTGCCGCCCACGTCTTTTGCGATGTAGGTAACGATGGACTCACCGATGTTAAATACATCACCGCTGGCATCAGGATCGTTCGGGTGGTTGCCCACGGTAGCGCCGGTGCTCGACCAGCCGATGCTTTCCAACGAGCAGTTGTCGAACAGCGAGTCAATGCCAATGTTGTTGACCGGTATAGGCCCAAAAGCCTCCAGCGTCAGGCTGGCCGGGCAGGCAATGAAGGGCGGCTGGTTGTCCAATGGTGTAACCTTGCCAGGAGTGGTGCTCACCGGTACTTCGTCGAATTGCGCATTAAAAGCGACAATGTCGGTGGGCGTTTTGATAAAAGGCGTAGTCGTGGCGGGTCCAGCCAATCGCACGAATGCTACCGAAAACAGCACCGTGCTATCGGGTAGCGACAGGCTGCCCAGCGTCGTCCAGGAAAAGGTGATCCTGCCCTGCGGGCGGAAAGTAACCGTATCCAGCCCTGCGCCACTGAACGCCGCGTTGAAGTCCTGGATGTGGATGTACTGCAGGTAGGTAGGTGTCCAGGAAAAAGTAAACTGAAGCCCAGAAATACTGTCGAAGTCGGACAGGCGGATGGGCATCAGGAAGGTGTCGGTGTTGTGGCAAGGTACCGGGATGGAGTCTGCCGTCAGGCGGATGCCTTGCCCGGGTAACACCGTCGGAGTCAGGGAAATCGCGAAGAGAAACGCGAGGAGTAAGAAGTGTCTCATGGATGTGTCTGGCATGAGTTTGAGTAACCCGGCTTAAGGTTGGGTGTGAAGGCGCGCTCGTTTAAGTGGGGTGGAAAGGTAGGGCGCCTTTTGGCGACGCCCTACCTTTTTATCCCGGAGTTTAATCCACTAAGAGCATTTTCTTGCTGTCGCAGTGCGTTGCGGTGCGCAATTCGTACCAGTAGATGCCCGGAGCGCCGATATCGCTCTTTTGCAGCCAGACGGTGTTGTGGCCGGCAGCAAACTGGCCCGTAACCGTTTTGACTAAGCGGCCTTCAGCGGAGAAGATGCGCAGCTCAGCGCGTTCGGCCTGCGGCAGGCGGAAGTGGATGACCGTTTGGTCGCGGAACGGGTTGGGCTGGTTCTGGTAGAGGGCGAACGTTTCTGTTGTCGTCGGGTCGGCAGTGCTGGTCGTGTTGGCAAAGTCAAAGGCTATCGGAATGACGTTGCCGGCTTCGTCCAGGGCTTCAGCGGCCGTAATATACGACGATGGGCGCAGCACGTTAGACAGTGCCGCACGCTCTTCACGTACGCGGAACGTCAGCGTGAACAGCGTTTCGTTGTCTGCCAGCGTCAGCGGTGCTGGGCCCACCCACAGGTGTGTCAGGTAGCCCTCCTGGAGGAAGGCCGTGCCGAAATTACCCGTGTTCAGACCGGGCAGCACGCCGGGCTGGATGTCAGCAAGTTCGAGCGCTGCCGGGTCGAAGGCCAGCGTCAGCTGGTACGCCTGGCGCTCGATGAAGTCTTTGGCGCGGAAAGGCACCGAAACCACCTCGCCGGCGCGCAGCGTGCGGTCTTCTAAGCGGAAGAAGAACGTCTCGCTGTGGCGGTCCTGTGTCGGGCTTTGCACATTATTCACTGGAGCGTTGCCCGTAACGTCGCCCATGCGCACGGCTACGAAGTTATCATTGAGAACACTGGACGCCAGTGCTGTATTCGAAATGCTTTGCGGGAACGGCGGCGTGAGCGGATTGGGCGACGGGAATGTGTAGCCGGCCGGCACGAATTTCCAATCCGGTGCGCCGTTGGAGTAGTGCTGCACGGTACCCAGGATGAGCTGCTGGATCAGCAAGTAATCTACGATGTCTACTGTGCCGTTGTTGTTGATGTCGCCAGCTACCCACTGGTACGGGTTGGTCAGCAGCAAAACAGAGGCAGCGTGGTTCTGGATGGCCAGCAGGTCGCCCACGTTGATGCCAGCGCTGAAGTTGCTCGTTACCGACTTGGTCGGCGTTACTGTGGTGTTGGCGCCAAACGGCACATTGAACGAGTACGTACCCGGTGTGCTGGTGGTTTGATTGGCAGAGACGGTGCCCGTCAGGGCTACGTTTACATTCGGTACCGGGATGCCGCCGCCCCACCAGGTTTTGATGTCGCCAGCCACTTGCAGGTCGGGCGAGGCCGCGCTGTCAATCTTCACCAGACCAGGCACTAAACTGGCCTGGACGGAGACCGGGAAGCTCGACGAGTCCTTCTGGAAGCTGATGATGGTCGGTGAATTCACAAAGTCGAGCGGGCTGGTAGAGCCGACCGGGGCCATGCCCAGCTGCACATTGATGTTGAAGATGACTGTGCCGTTCGGTACGCTCACCGGCGTGCCTGGGCTGGCCCAGAACACCGTCAGGAAGTTGCCCACCACGTTCAGGTTAAGCGTGCCAGGCAGCGCACCGGTGGCCGTAGCGCCGGTGATGTTGCCCACCAAATTGTTGGCCACCTGCATGCTGAACGACATGCCGAGCATGCTTTGGAACTGATCTACCGTTACCGGTATTTGGATAGTGGCACCTTGCTGGCCACCGCCCATGCCTGCAGTTATCGTGAGGCTGGGGCCGGGCTGTACGGTTACTGAGTCCGTATGTACACAGCCCGAGTTCAGGTCAGTAGCCGTTACGTAGTAAACGCCCGGAGGCAGGTTGGTGATGGTAGCCGTCGAGTCGCCCGTGCTCCACACGTATAGGAAGTTGCCCGAACCACCCGTAGCCACGGCCGTAGCAGTGCCGTTATTAGCCCCCAGGAACGTCTCATTGGTGCTGCTCACGGCCAGAATAAAGCCGACACCGCTGCCCAACGATACTTGTACATTCACCGTGCAGACGTTGGAGTTTCCGGAGTTGTCCACGACCGTCAGCGTTACGGAGTTGTTGCCTAAGTTCGTACAGTCAAACGTCGTTTTGCTCAGGAACATAGTGTCGACGCCACAGTTGTCGGTGCTGCCCAGGTCAATATCTTGCGGCTTGAGTGTGGCCATACCGTTCGAGCCCAGCGAGATAATGACATTATTGTTGCAAATGACCGTAGGCTTACTGTCGTCAATAACGACGAGGATCACGGAGTCCTGGCCTGTGTTCCCACATGGGTCAGTGGCAGTGAAAACGATCTTATAAATGCCAGCCTCATAGTTGCCGCTGGCAATAGTAGTGCCGTTGCCTTGCGGAGCGTTGTTTGTTATCGTCATTTCAGACACCGGTGCGCAATCCACTAAGAAGCTGGTAATGTCCAGCGTTACCGGGATAAGACAGCTATCGGTATTCGTGAAGTTCGACGATTTTACCGTAATCGTGTCGGGTAGTCCCGGGAACGTCGGCGGCGTATTGTCTATCACCGTAATCGTATTGGTGTGTACTGTTTGGTTGCCACACTCATCTACGGCCGAGCGCGTGCGCTGGATGGTGTAACTATACTTACCGCACGGTCCCATGGCCTTAGCAATGGTATCCTGCACAAAAGTTACGCTCACAAAAGCAGTACAGTTGTCGGATGCCGTTACTACAGTGGGCGGCGTCATGGTCTGGTCGCACGAAATGGTTGTATTAGGCGGATACTGAGACAGAACAGGCGCTACCGTATCTATCACCGAGAATATCTGCACACACGTAGCAGCGTTGCCCGCCAGGTCAGTTACCTTCCAGATGCGTTTAAGCAAATAGCAGGCGATGTTGAGCGAGTCGTTGTTCGCCTCTTCCACATCCTCATAGCTAATGGCCAGATTGCCCGGGCAGTTGTCGTCCACGGAGATAGTACCATGGACACTGGGCAGCAGGCTATCGGTGCATACAACAGTTTTATCACTCGGGCAGAGCGTAATAGTTGGGTTGACATTGTCCTGAATGACGATGTACGTCTCACACATAGACATGTTACCTGCCAGATCAGTTACGAACAGCCTGACCGGATGCTGCGTAACGCCGTCGGCATCGGCGCAGTCGTAAGTCAGCGTGTTGCTCGGCGTTTGGAGCGGGAACTTATCCAAGCGCTGAATTTTGAGATTAAGCGACCCTGGGCAATTGTCGTAGCTGTTGTTGTTGAACTGCGCTGTGGTTACCACTACAAAGCCGGAGGGCTGCAGGCTGGCACTCACACCGTTGATGCACACAGCAGTGGGCGATGTACCGTCCTTAACGACGACCACTACCGTCTTTGTTTGCGAGTTGCCCGTTACGTCCGTGGCCGTAAAAACGACCGTATGCGTGCCCACCGTAAAGAGGGCACTCAGGTTACCGCCGTCACCAGGCTCTTTGTTGTTGGTTACCGTCAGGTCGGCGCCTGTGGCGCAGTCTGTTACGAAGGGCAGGACGTTAATGTTCACTGTGTCATCGCAGGTAGTGCGGTTAGGTCCTGTAGTTACGGTAACCGTATCGGGTGCGCCAACAAACTGCGGCTTCTTCGTGTCCTTGATGGTGATGGTCTGGCTCACGGTTACGGAGTTACCCGATCCGTCAGCCGTTGTCCAGGTGCGCGTAATGGTGTAGTTGTACTTCTGGAAGCCCGAAGGCGTCTGCGTCGAAGTTTGCGTTGCCGTTACCGGATACGTACCGGCGCAGTTGTCGGAAGCGATCAGCTGGGGTGGCGCCGGGATGGTATCGCAAGCTTCGAGGGTAACGTTGGCCGGCACGCCGCTAATCACCGGTGGAGTTACGTCGCGCACGGTAACGGTCGTGGTGCAGGTGGCCGGATTGTTCTTGTGGTCGCGAACGGTGAGCGTTACTGTAGTAGCACCTAAGTGTGAGCAGTTGACCGTGTCGGGCGAGACGCTGAAGGTCAGCGGGCCGCAATTGTTGGGGTCAAAGCTTCCGTTGTTGAGCATGGAGGCGCTAATGGGCGCCTTGCCCGTCGTTGGGTGCAGGTCCACCGTCAGGTTAGGCACACAGATAGCCACGGGCGGGAACACGTCGTTGAGCACCGTGATGTTCTGCGGCTGTGTGCTGATGTTGCCGTTGCCGTCATTATACACCCACGTGATGACGTAGTTGCCCGGGTTGAGCTGGTACGACGGCGGGTTAGTGTTCAGAAACGTACCTACGGGCGTCGAGGGTGTACCATAGATGGTATCGGCTGAGGGGTTGCACGGGTCGAGAGCTTTGGGCGCAAACACAATTAGCGTACCGCAGGAGTCAATCAGATCGGGCAACGTGGCTACTACCGGTATGGGAGCCTGACCATCCTGGAGCGTTACCGTAAACGAGCATGTTGAGGTGTTGTAGCCATCGTTTCCTGTGATCGTAAGGCTAAACTGGTCGCCAGCGGCTGGCGAGTTCGGCGCGAAAATAGTGCCCAGAGTAGTGCCAGGCGGTATGCTCTGTGTCAGCGTTACGTTGCTGGGGCAGTTGTCTGATACCGACACTAAGTTGGTATAATTCGGAATAGCTGCCGACGGGCAAGTGGCTACCAGATTCTGATTGGGTGGGCACGTTAACGTAGGTGCCTGCGTATCCTGAATGTGCACCGTAAAGGAACACGTACTCTTGTTGCCATTCGCGTCCGTAGCCGTATAGCTAACCGTCGTGATGCCTACCGGAAACTGCGCCGAAGGGAAGATCTGGAAGCTGAGGAAAGCGTTGTAATTGAACGGATTGGTCAGGTTGATGGCCGACTGCACCGTCGGGTTGCTGATGCTTTCCGTCACAGTAAAGCCTAAGCAGTCCTCCACGCTACCGAAGAATATAATATTGGGGCGCGCCCACGTGAACAGGTTCGAGCAGGCGCCCGTGGTGTTGGGCAACACGTAGGTTTTGCCGCACAACGTGTCATAGCCGTTCGTGAATACAGGCGCCTGAGTGTCGGTAACCACCACCAACACCGTCGCGGAGGCCGTGTTGTTGCATTCGTCGGTTACAATCCAGGTAACCACAGTGTTGCCGATAGGCCAATGCCCAAAAGGAATAACAGCACCCGGCGTGGGAATGACGACGTCCATATATCCATAGTCGGGTGTCGGGTAATCAATCGTATATTTAATATCCAGCACACCGAAGGTAGTGCAGTTGTCCGAAACACTGTCCTGCGTCAGTTGCAGCGTTAGCGGTGCATCGCAGAAGTTGGGATTGTCGGTTTCGATGTGAATGACGCTCTGGATGTTGAAGACCGGTTTTTGGCTGTCCTTGACGACGATGGTTTGCGACGCTGTGTTCGTATTGCCTGAGGCGTCGCTCACCTGCCACGTGCGTATAATGCTATAAGCATTCGAGCATCCACCCGGTACCGTTACATCAGTTAGCAGCGTCAGGGCGGGCGAAGGATCACAGTTGTCGGCAATGCCTGTGGGCGTGCCTGTATTAGAGGGAGCGGTGGACTCGTCGCATTCAATCGTCACGTTAGCCGGTGCGGTAATGGTCGGCGGTGTAACGTCGCGCACCAGCGAAATTTGGGTACATGTGGCAGTATTGCCGGCCACGTCCGTTACGCGCAGCGTCAGCAGGCGGTTGCCCAGGTGCGCGCAGGTGAAGTTGAACGACGGCGCAAACGGCCCGTTATCCACCGAGATAGCGTAGCTGAGGTTACACAGCGGTGAGGTGTTGTCTGTGCTGGCGTTGTTTACTGTTACCGCTGCCACGGTGAAATTTCCCGTAGCATCTAAGTCGATAAAAGGTAGGACGTTACAGCTGGCCACCGGCTTGATGGTATCAGTCACTGTAACGGTAGCTACGCAGGTGGCCGTGTTGCCCGAGCCGTCGGTGATTTGCAGCGTGTAGTTGTTCGGGCCTAAGTCTTCGCAATCGTAGGTTGCGGCCGGGGAAGTAAAGCTGAAGAAGCAGTTATCCGTGCTGAAGTTGTTGACCTGGCTGGGATTGACCGTAACCGTTCCGAAGTTGTTCAGGTAAACGGTGATGTTTTTGCACTGAGCATTGGGCGCCTGCGTGTCCACGACGTTGACGTTGAACGTGTGTACACGCACGTTGCCGGCGCCGTCAATGGCCGTGTAGGTTACCGTCGTAATGCCGAAGGGGAAGAAAGAGCCGGGCGTATGCGTTTTGGATACCGTTACCGGCGGTGTGCAGGCGTCCGCAAACGTCGGCTCCGTCCATGTAGCCTGAGCCGTGCAGCCGCCGAGGTTGGCATTCACGTTGATGGTCGAGTTGGGCGCTTGGCCCGTGCCCGTCCAGTCGGGCGGGGTGTTATCGGCCACATTTACCGAGAAGTTGCACACGGCGTTGTTGCCCGAGGCGTCGGTAATGGTATAGGTTACCGTCGTTACGCCCGAGTTGAAGGCCTGGGTCGGCGGAACGGAGCCTGTACCCGACGCCACCGTGGCGCCTGTCAGCTGCCAGCTCACCGTAGCCCCTGGGCAGTTGTCGAAGTATTGTCCGGGCGACAGCGGTGCCACGCCCGGGTTCATGTCAATGCCCGCTACGCCTATAGCTGTGCAGCCCATGTTGGTCGTTACCGTCTTGTTGCCCGGGCAGAGTACCGTAGGTGTAATGTTGTCCACCACGTCCACGCTAGAGGTACACGTCGAGGTGTTCCCGGCCAGGTCTAAGGCTGTCAACGTAACCGTGTGTAGCCCTGTCAGGTCGGCACAGGTAAAGAACGTCAGGTCAATGGTCAGCTCGTCCAGACCGCAGTTATCGAAAGAACCGTTGTCCACCTGGCTGGCCGTCAGCGTAGCATTCCCGCTGGCGTTCAAAGGCAACGTAATGACGCCGGGTTTGCACTTGGCTACTGGCGGTACGTTTTCCAGTACGGCCACTACAATGGAGTCCACTGTCTTGTTACCGGCGGCGTCTGCCCAGGTGTAGTAAATGACCGTCTGGCCCACCGGGAAGGATAGCGTGGCGGCCGCGCCAAAGAAGATGGCCATGCGTCCGGAGAAAGGATTGAAGGCCGGCAGAGAAGTGAAGAATGTCGGATCCACAACCCCATTCACCACTGCCGGCCCCTCCGTCAGCGTTACGGGCGGAGTGCAGTCGGGTGGGTTGTGGAAGAAAAAGCCGGGATACTCGTATGTAACCGTCTTTGAACAGTCGCCCGGCGTTACGTTCACCGTGATGACCTGGCTGGCGGGCAGCGGCGCTACCGGGCCGGCAGGCGCCAGGCTATCCTTTACGGTAATGCTTACCGAACAGGTCGTGGTGTTGGTTGCCGCATCTTCGGCCTCCCAGATGATGACCGTTGTGCCTAAGAGAAATACCGCCCCGTTGAGGGTGCTTCCGCTATTATAGTCATTGGTAATGGAAGATACCGGCGGGCAGTTGTCCGTAGCCGTAGCATCCAGCACAGTGCCCGCAACCGTATAGTCGCAGGTAAACGGCCCCGTCGCCGCCACCGTGATGGAAGGCGGGCAAGTGATGGCAGGAGGTTCCATATCCACTACTGTTATGGTGAACGCACAAGTTTTAGTGTTGCCCCCCGCGTCGCTGGCTTCCATAGTAACGGTCGTAACGCCCAGTGGGAAAGTCGCCGAAATAGTGTCGTTGATGCCCGTCAGGGGGGAGAGGGCAGGCGAGGCGCCCGGTGCCGACCAGGTTACCTGTGTTACGGCGCAGTTGTCCGAATGCGTGGCAATCAAGTTAGGGATGTAGCGGGTGCACACGCCTACGTCCGTAGCATAGATATTGCTGGGCGGGCAGGTGATGCTCGGATCTTCGTCGTCGCTCACCGTTACGGTAGTGGTGGTGCTGAAGCGGAACGTTCCTCTCTCATACACATAATAGGTAACGGTCGTCGTACCAACGTAGAAGGTATCCTGGCCGGCGTCCCACACCGGTGGGAAGGGGAACACCAAAGGCGCAGGAGTTTCTCCTTTAGTTGTAGCTCCAGAGAGTGTGTAAGTTACGCTGATGGAGTCTAAGCAATTGTCCTCGAAGCAGCCCGTGCCTGGGGAAAGCCCGCAAAAGCCCGGCAGCTCTCCGTTGATGGCGATATCCTGGCCACTCCAGGTGTTGATGTCGTGTACCCAACAGTCCACATTGCCGTCGTCGGAGGTGTTGGCAACAGCGGTGGGTACAGGGTTCATCATGACCGGTAAGGTGTTGTCCAGGATACTTACCTGCAGGCGCACCGCCTGGCTTTCGCCAAAGGGGTTCATGCTCATATTGCCGCTCGTCCCGTCGTTGATGGCTACCCAAATCGTAAAGGGCGTCCCAGTATGCGAGCAGTCGAAGTACAGAATGGCAGGGCTCATTGGGTCGAAAAAGACCGTCTTAAGCGAATCTGCATAAAAGCGCACATGGTCATCGCTGACCGGCGTACACGGAGCGGCACTAGTCACCCCGGCGCCAACGACCACGTTGTAGTCCAGGGTAGCTGTGCCGAGCAGCGGGTCTAAGGTGATGTTAATGGGCACCGGATTGGGAAAGCCCGGCCATGTGATCGAGCAAGGCTGAGCGTGCAGTTTTGCTGCACTGACGAGCAAAAAAGCCAAAGGCGTGACTGCTCCAAGCAGCCAGCGCCGCGTCGAGGTACTGTTCATGGTAGTAAAAATTGAGGATAAGGGAAGGAAAACAGAGGTGAGAACTCGGGTTGTGGGTACCGTTTTGCGCATCGAGTGTGATCGGTTTGGTAGGAAAATGTTGTTTTACAGCAGAAATAAGCATCTACGTGAACGACTTCACTGGAGATGTACACGGGAAAAACCTTCTGCATCACAACCGACCGCAGGACAACGGATTAAGGATTAAAAAACGGGCGCAAGGTTACAGCGAAAACGCCAAACGCAAGTGCTCGGATTTTCTTCGCAAAAGAAAAGGCTCCGGTAAGGAGCGACAAAGAAGCCCCAAAAGAGACTCTTCGCCTGTGCGCCCAAAAAGCGTTTGTCGCCTATCGGCCAAAAATTGTACCAATTCGGCGACCAACGCCCGCTAAACGGAGAGTTTAACACACGTGGCCCGGGCGTCAGCAGCCCTACCCTTTTTTCAAAAAAATTGACTATCAAGCATTTAAAACCTGACCATGACGACGGTTAACGGATATGTCTGGCGAGCGCTCCGGTTTTTCAACCTGTAGGGGAAATTGCACCGTAGAGGTGTCGCCTCTTCGCGCCTCAAGACGATACGTCGGGCGAGGCGATATCTCCTTCCGGCAGGTGTCGTCTCAGAAGAGCCGAGCGGTATCGTTTCAGGAAGAGGCGTGAGGTGTCGTTTCGGGGAGTGTGTTTTCGAGATGTCGCCTTATCGTGCCTCGAAGACGACACCTCCCCTGAGGCGACATCTCCCTTTCGGGAGGTGTCGCCTCAAATTCGTGGCTACTTTCTAACTGATCTTACGCAGGCGGGATAAAATGCTATCGTCCTCAGGCTGTAAGGTTGCCACGAATGCACGAATGAGAGACGAATTGAAAACCCGGAGGCGACATCTCCTTTTGGGAAATGTCGCCTCAAAAAAGCCCACAGGCTGTGGGATTTTCTTTTTTCACCCAAGAAAACGCAGGGAAACGCTGAGAAAGATACCTCCGCAGCCCTCTGCGATTTTTGAGCCTTTGCCTCACGGCTGCCTTGCAGAAGGTCAGTGAGTAACTTTTTGACACCCTCCCTTGCAAAAATGCAAGCATCTCCTGTATATTTGCCATTGTATCGCCGCGTCGGCAGCTCAGGCCTGAATGAGCGCAGACCGGCACAGAAACCTTCATCTTTTCACCATTTAAACACTCGGTTACCATGAAACACTCTTCCCATCACCGAGCGCAAACCCCCTACAACCAAATGCACGACGCACGACGCACGACGCACGACGCACGACGCACCTGAAAAATTGGGCAGCAAAGGTAGGGCTGTTTATGCTTAGTTTGCTGAGCGGCACACCGTTTTTTGCGCAGCCCGCATGCGATTGCACGAACATCGTTCCCTGGATGACCTTTGCACAAGACGAGCAGTTGCTTTTGCCCTTTTGCGATAAAGCTGCATTTGTAGCAGAGATATGGAACGGCTGCGACGACCCTCTCGAAGCCAGAATTCGGGTTCAGATCAGGTTTGGGGTGCCCGGGCTATCGAATGACCCTCTGAAACCTATCACGTATATGGGGTCCATAGAGGTAGATAATGAGTATTACGAAGTATGTGCCATCAAGGGGGAAATTCGGCAATGCCGGGTTTTCGAGTTTGAGTTTATCGGTATGGTTCCAGGGATAGACCTGGTGGAGTTGTTATTACCCTTCACCATAGAACCTCACCTGCAGGATGCGGCAACGGTATATAATATTTCGGTGCGATTTGAGTCGCTCTATCCGGAGTGTGAGGGGTTTTATACAACAGTGCAAGAGCTCACGATGCGCGTTGTGCCGGGTCTTGCACGTACGCCAATTAGCGGAAAGGTGTCAGACCTGATAAACGCTGGTCGTTTGCTGGGCAACGCCTGTAGCAACGCAACGGTGGAGGCGCACACTGTCAAGGATGTGTTAGAAGTGGACGTAGATTACTGCTTTGACGGCACCCCCAACAATCGCTCGTTGCTGTATTTGCTTCCGGGTACGCAAATCATTGTTCGCTCGGGGGTAACGCTTGCGTTGGACGAGGCTCGAGTGTTCACTTGCGATACGCTGGCCAAAGGCATTTTGGTGGAGACAGGCGGCCATCTTGTCGCAGAGAATTCTTCGCTGGAAGATTGTCGCTTTGCCATTGATGCACAGGTCAATTCGACGCTGCGCGCCGAAGGCAACGTCCTGAAGAACAACTATGTGGGCATGCGTTTCGACATGCAGGGGGCGTCATCGCCAGCGCGGGTGAATCAGCTGATTTTGGGCAATGCGTTTACGACCACGCGCCCGCTTAAAGCACCCCACGTGGGCATGCCGGAGGCGGTGGAGACGCGCGGGTACTGCGGCATATTGCTGCGCGATTACGACGATTTCAACGTCTTTGGCAGCCAGGCGAACACTTTCAGCCACTTGGCTAACGGCATCGTGGGCTACAACAGCACAGGCAACATCGGGAACATGACGCTTGAAGACCTCAAGTCGGTGGACGCGACACCAGTGTATCCGCTAGAAGGCTACGGCGTTTACCTGTCCTCGACAGCCAGCGGGCGGTGGTTCAACGTGAACTTGTCCTGGACGACCATGACGTTTTCGGGAGTGAAGCGGGCTGTTTTTGGCCACAACATGGCCGGTAAAGTTGAAAAGATTGAAACAACGAACGTAGGCGGTGGCATTCAATGGCAAAGCAGCCCGCTGCGCGATGTGCGCCTGCTGAACAACACTATTCGGGCCGAGTCCTTTGGGATCTACTCCTGGCGCAACGAGCCGCTGCGACCCATTAGTGCCATGCAGCAGAATTTCATCACGGTTACAAGTGCTTCGGGGCTGAACCTCGGGCCGGCCCGCGGCATCTGGATGGATGAAACGGGGATGGTGGGTGACCCGCCACTGCGCGGCTGGCAGGTAACCAACAACTTGATAACCCTCCAGCGCGGTGGTACGGGTATTGGCTACCGCAAGGGCGTATTCGGCCTGCTGCTGAACAACTACGCTAACCAGACCTCCGGTACAGGGCTGTACCACGGGCTGTTGTGCGAAGACCCGGTGTTCAGCGAAATGGCCTACAACACCCTCACGCGCAGCCAGTTGCAAGGCGATGGCGCCGGCATCCTCAACCGCGGCGGCTCGGCCAGCGCCTATACCTGCAATATCGTGGACAAAACCGCCCGCGGCATGCAGTTCCAGGACATAGCCGACCTGACCAACCGCGTGCGCGGAAACCGCTTCAACGAACACATCACCGGCCTGCAAATAGACCCCGGCAGCGCCATAGGCATCCAGTACCACACCGGAAACCGCTGGAACCTGCAGTTCATTGACCCAAACCAGGGCATCCTGGGAGGAAGATGCTTCGGCAACTTTAAACAGTCCCGCTTCTACGTGGACGGTTCGGAAGACCCGGCATACCTTCCGGTGGTGGACCCGCTGGGCTGGTTCCTCGATGAAGCGAGTCCGGGCACGTACCGGTGCGATCCGCCTTTTGAGTTTGGGCCGCAGACCGACGACCCCACAGGGTTAGACGCGCGGGTGGCTTCGGGCGGTTCGGTGTCGGAAGTGTATGGGCCGGAGATGGCCTGGAAGGCGGCTTATCGGCTGTATCGGAAGTTGTTGCGGCAGCCAGAGCTGGCGCAGGACAGCCTGTACGCGGCGTTTCGGGCCTACCACGAGCCGCGCTCGACGGGCCGCCTGGCGGCCGTAGCCGAGGCCGTGGGCGGGCTGTTCGCCCTGACGGCCGAACAGGACTCCCTGCTGGCGCTCTATCGGGCCGAACAGGAAGCCAGAGCCGAGCAGTTGCGCCAGCTGGACAGCCTGCGCTACGCCGGCCAGAGTGTGTCGGAGAGCGTCTATCAGGCAGCACAGGAAGCCAGCGCTGAAGCGCGAGAGCAGTACGAGGCCTATGCCGATGCGCTCATCGCTGCACGCCGTGCCCAGGCAGCGGCACTGGCTACGCAAAACAGCGGCATCACCACCGATGCCCTGCCGGCCGCCAACCACAAGGCCGTCAACGCGGCATTGCTGCACCTGCTGCAAACCGACACCCTCTCTGCCGCCGACGCAGCGGCACTGGCGGACATCGCCGAACAGTGCCCACTCGAAGGCGGCGACGCCGTCTATGAGGCCCGCGCCTTGCTGGGTGGCGGCGTCTATTACGACGACGACGCGCTGTGTGGCCTGGCCCAGTGGCGCAGCCGCGAAGTGCCGCGGCTGCCAGCCCAGGCACAGCCAACAAGAGAGATGCTCTATCCGAACCCGACGAATGGCCTGCTGTACTGGAGCGGTGCGCAACCGGTGCGAATACGACTGCTCAACGCTACCGGACAACTGACTCTGGACCAACCGTTGGTCGGCAGTACATTGCCCATCGGTCTTTTACCTGAAGGACTCTACGTGGCACAAGTTTTCGACGCCCAGACGCACGCGCTGCTGTCGGTGCAGAAGGTGGTATTGAAACGATAGGCACTTTGGCAGGCGGTATGGTCAGGCACATTCCGCCTGCTGTTTTTTTTCATCAATCATAAAAAAGCTTGATTATCATGAAAGCAAAGATTATCTATGGTTTTCTATGGGCCATGTGTTGGATTGGTGTGGCTGTGGCCCAGCGGCACGACAATGTGTGGGTGATGGGCTACAACACAGCGCCGAACAATTTGAACTGGGGCATTTTGTTTGAATTCAACGACTCTTTGACGATACGCTATCGGGCGCACTATGCCGATTTTTTGAATGCCAATACCTCTATCAGCGACTCTTTGGGTCATTTGGTGCTGATGAGCAATGGGTGTTATGTAGCGGACTCGTCGGGGAATGTTATTCCGGGAGGGCATGGGTTAAATCCGGGATGGTTACACAATATTTTTTGCGTTACTAATCAAGGATATACGATGCCTCAGGGTATTATCACATTGCCAGATCCGGGTCGGGCTTATGTGTATCATTTGTTTCATTTGAACAATACAGCGGATGGTTGGACCCGTTACTTACATCACACAGTGGTGGATATGAGTTTAAATAATGGTAAGGGTGGTGTGTTGTTCAAGAACGCCGTATTGGTTGAAGACTCGTTGCAACATGGTGAGTTACACGCGGTGCGGCATGGTAATGGTCGGGACTGGTGGTTGGTGTCGCCGACGTTGCATAAGAATCGGTACTATATAGTGCTGTTGGATCCGGGAGGCGTTCGGGTGAAGAGTCAGGACATTGGGGTGGCAGTGGAATATACGTTTTCCTATCATACGGGTCAGGCGGCGTTTTCGCCGGATGGGACTCGGTATGCTCGTTACAATGCGTTGACGGATCTTCGTTTGTTTGATTTTGATCGTTGTGCGGGTGTGTTGTCGAATCCTCGGCACATTTTGGTGCCGGAGGATTCGCTTCGGCAGCAGACGGCGGGATTGGCGTGGTCGGCGGATGGTCGTTATTTGTACATTTCGGATGCGTACATGATCATGCAGTTTGACATGGCGTCGTCGGACATTTTTGGCAGTCGGGTGGTGGTAGCGCGCAGTCAGCCGCCGGTGTGTTTTTTGAGCAGCAATTTGGGGGTGATGGAGTTGGGTCCGGATGGTGTGATTTATTGTGTGCCGTTGGCGGGCCAAAAGTGTATGCACCGCATCAAGCACCCGGAGCGCGGTGGTGAGGCCTGTGAGGTGGAGCACAATTACCTTCGTTTGCAGTGGAGTTATCAGGGATTGCCGCATTTTCCGAATTTTCGGTTGGGTGCGTTGGAGGGTTCTGGGTGCGATACGCTTGGTTTGCATCGTGGGCCATTGGCCAATTTTCGGTATGAGCGAGCGCAGGGGTATTGGGTGGATTTTGTGTCGGTGTCGTGGTACAATCCGGAGTGGTACCACTGGGATTTTGGGGATCCGGGTTCTGGGTTGTTGAATTACAGTTCGGAGAAGTACCCTTCGCACGAGTATCCTGGTCCTGGGCCGTATGAGGTGTGTTTGACGGTGGGCAACAAGTACGGCACTGACACGAAGTGCAAGACGGTGTGGGTGTTGCCCTTGTTGAGTGCAGGTGAGGGTTTTGTGGGTGAGTTGGGTCGTTTGTATCCCAATCCTGCGGGTGGTCAGTTGTACTGGAGTGGTGAGCAGATGGTACGGGTACGGTTGTTCAGCGCTACGGGACAGTTGCTGTTGGATCGGGTGTTGGACGGCGGCACGCTATTGGTGGGTCATTTGCCGGAGGGTTTTTACGTGGCACAAGTTTTCGACGCCCAGACGCACGCGCTGCTGTCGGTGCAGAAGGTGGTATTGAGGCGGTAAAGGTGAAAAGAGGTCCCTTTCCGTAGAGTTCATCCGTGTCGGAGATGTCGCCTTCTCGTGCCTCAAGACGACACGTCCCTTGAGGCGACATCTCCTTCCGGGAGGTGTCGTCTCAGAAGAGTGAGTCGGCATTATGTTTTCGAGGTGTCGCCTTCTCGTGTCTCGAAGACGATACCTCTGAGGAGACTTTAGCGCAGGATGATTTCAAAGGGCAGGCGTGCCTGGATGCCCTGGTTTTTGCGGGCGTCGCGCAGCATTCGATACATGGGGTAGAGTTCGCCCAGGTCGGAGCGCATCATCCAGGCGCGCACTTCGTCGTCGGGGTCGGTTTGGCGCATGAGTTTGTCTAAGATTTGCTCTAAGGGCGTTTTGGTGGCCGGGTATTCGACGACGCGATATTTTTCGATGCCGGCGCGTTGTGCGGCGGCGCTGAGGGCGCGGTCTAAGCTGCCGAGGTCGTCCACTAAGCCGATTTCGCGGGCTTTTTGCCCGATCCAGACGCGGCCCTGGGCGATTTCGTGCACCTGTTCGGGGGTCATGCGTCGGCCTTTGGCCACGCGCTCTAAGAAGTCGGCGTAGATGCGGTCAATCTGGCCCTGGATGAGGCGGCTTTCGTCGGGTGAAAAGTCAAAGAAGGGCGTTCCGAAGGCCGAATATCGCTGAGTTCGGACGGTGTCGGCAGTGATGCCTAATTTGTTTTTCATGGTGTTTTGGAGGATGGGTATGACGCCGAACACACCGATGGAGCCGGTGATGGTGGTGGGTTCGGCAAAGATGCTGTCGGCCTGGCAGGCGATGTAGTAGCCGCCGGAAGCGGCCACGTCGCCCATGCTGACGATGACGGGTTTGCCGGCTTCGCGGCAGAGGATGATTTCGCGTAGGATGTTTTCGCTGGCCAGCACGCTGCCGCCGGGCGAGTTGACGCGCAGCACGATGGCCTTGACGGCTTTGTCCTGGCGGATGCGGCGCAGCATTTTAACATAGGGCCCGTCCAAGATTTCGCCCGGGTCGCCTTTGTCGCCGTCGGCGATGGCGCCTTCGGCATAGACGACAGCGATTTTATCCTTTGCCTTGAAGTCAATCTTCTTAACGCGGGCGTCAAAATAGTCTTCGACTTTGACGCGGTTCAGTTTGTCGTCTTTGCCCAAGCCCATGCGTTCTTTGAGACGTTCCAGGGCTTCGTCTTCGTAGGCTAAGCGGTCCACCAAGCGGCGGTTGAGGGCGCCTTCAGCGGTGCGGCCGTCGAAGTTTTCGGCGATGTTGCGCAGCGTGTCGGCGGGTATGTTGCGGCTGGCGCTGATGTCGGCGATCATGTCGTCGTACAGCGCTGTTACGTATTCGCGCACCTGCAGGCGGTTTTCGGGGCTCATCTTGTCTAAGCGGAACGGCTCGGTGGCGCTCTTGAATTTGCCAGCGTAGAAGATGCGCATTTGCACGTCTAATTTGTCCAGCATGCCCTTGAAGAAGAGGATAGTGCTCGACAAGCCGCGAAAGTCCACGCCACCGATGGGGTTTATCAGCACTTCATCGGCCACAGAAGCTAAGTAGTAGCCCCCCTGCGTGTACAGGTGTGCGTATGCCACGACGAATTTGCCCGATGAGCGGAAGTCGGCCAGTGCTTCGCGCAGGGCATTGTGCGAGGCCCAGCCCATGATGGGCGTGGCTTTGTTGAGATAGATGCCTTTGATGTCGGGGTCTTCTTTGGCTTTGCGAATAGCGCGGATAATGTCGTGCAGCCCCAGGACGTCTTTTTGCTCGAGTTCGAAGGGCGAAATGGGGATATTGTTAGTTTTTTCCGGCACGAGGTTGTCTAACGACAACTCCAGCACCGTGTTGGGTTTGACTTCTGCTTTGGCTTTTTCCAGGCCTTTAGAGGCTAAGCTGGTGATGGAACCGATAGCCACAGAGAAAAGCAGCAGCAAGGCTAAGAAGGTGCCTAAGCAGGAGGCAAATAGAAATTTGAAAAACTGGCTCATAGCGCGCAAGGAGTCGAATTCTGTTGAAATAGGCTTCAAAGAACGCGCCTTTGCGTACTATTCTGCTCAAAATTAGATGAAAGCCCGTTTTATTCCGACTCGGGGGCCAGTTGCACCTGTAAGCCTTCGAGTTCGTCGCGCAGGCGTATCTGGCAGCCTAAGCGGCTGTTGGCCTGTACGAAGAAGGCCGAGTCGAGCATAGCCAGCTCGTCGTCTGACGGTGGGGGCAGTTCGTGTTCGCTCAGCACATAGACGTGGCAGGAGGCACACAGGGCCATGCCGCCGCAGGTGCCTTTGACGGGCAGGCCGTAGCTTTTGCACAGTTCCATGAGGTTCAGGCCCATATCGGTGGGCGCTTCCAAGCGGTGTGGCTGGTTTTCGCGGTCAATAACCGTAACGGTGATGACGTGTTCGGGCATGGGCGATGCGCAAGCGTTCCGGTTCAGGCGGGTGTTTCTACCGGCAGGCCTTCAATGCCGGTAACGGTGGTGTACTTAAAGGAGAGCTTTTGGCCCGGGTTGGCCACTTTGAATGCCGACTGGCAGGCTAAGGTGGCTTCGTGGAATCCGCACAGGATGAGTTTGAGTTTTCCCGGGTAGGTGTTGATGTCGCCGATGGCGAACACGCCCGGGAGGTTGGTGCTATAATCGTAGGTGTTGACTGCTATGGCGCCATCCTGGAGTTCCAGCCCCCATTCGCTGATGGGGCCGAGTTTGGGCGTCAGGCCGAAGAGGGGCAGGAAGTAGTCGGTGTCCACCTCGAGGGCGCCCTCGGTGTCGTGTTGGATGGTTACGCGCTCTAAGTGCCCATTGCCGCTGAGGCCCACCACCTGTGCGTTGGTGATGAGGCGGATGCGGCCCTGTTGGGCTAGATGTTGCACTTTTTCGACCGAGTCTGGGGCGCCGCGGAATTCGCTGCGGCGGTGCACCAGTGTCAGGGATTTGGCCTCGTCGGCTAAGTAGATCGTCCAGTCCAGGGCCGAGTCACCGCCTCCAGCGATGACGACGCGCTGGCCGCGGTAATCCTCTGGATTGCGCACGTAGTAGGCAACGCCGCGTCCATTCTCGTAATCGCCAATGTTGCCGATGGGCGGTTTGCGCGGTTCAAAAGAACCTAACCCCCCGGCGATGAACACGACCGGCGCCACATGCACCGTGCCGTGGTCGGTAACGACGCGCCAGCGGCCATCGGCCTGGCGTTCCAGTATTTCGGCGCGCTCGCCCAGCGTGAAGCCTGGGCGGAAGGGCGCTATCTGCTTCAGCAGGTTTTGCACCAGATCGCCCGCCAGCACGCTGGGGTAGCCCGGAATGTCGTAGATGGGCTTTTTCGGATAAATTTCGGCCAGCTGCCCGCCCGGCTGGGGCAGGATGTCTATCAAATGGCAGCGCATTTTCAGCAGTCCAGCCTCAAAAACGGAAAACAGGCCCACTGGCCCGGCGCCGATGATGATGATGTCGGTCTCGATGTACTTAGCGTTCATGCCCATAAAACAACCCTCATTGGCATAAAGATGTGCGGCAAAGGTCAGGCGTGCTGCCGAGGGCTTATGCTGGTTTTAATTGCCTGATGAAATGACATCTATCACTTTCCCTGAAAACGCGCCGGGCGCTTTTCCACAAAGGCACTCACGCCCTCGCGGAAGTCCTCAGTGTCGCAGCAGGTGCCAAAGGCGTCTGCCTCGAAGGCGAAGCCGTCCGCTCCTGGCGAAAAGTAGGCGTTAGCACACTCGATGACTTTAGCTATGGCCACCGGTGCTTTGGCGGCGATTTTTTCAATCAGTTCGCAGGCTTTGGCCACCTCCTGGCCGGCAGGTACGACGTAATTGACTAAGCCCAAGCGCAGGGCTTCTTCGGCGCCGATCATGTCGGCTGTCATGAGCAATTCTAGCGCCTTGCCTCGCCCGATATATCGGATGAGGCGCTGGGTGCCGCCATAGCCCGGTATCAGGCCCAGGTTTACTTCCGGCTGCCCAAAGCGCGCCCGCTCGCCCGCCACGCGCAGATGGCAGGCCATGGCCAGCTCGCAGCCGCCGCCCAGTGCAAAACCATTCACCGCCGCCACTACCGGGCGCTCAAAACGCTCGATGAGGCCGAACACCTGCTGACCGCTGCGCGCAAAGGCGGCGCCTTCAGCTCCGTTCAGACCGCTAAACTCGGTAATGTCGGCTCCGGCCACAAAGGCCTTCTCACCAGCGCCCGTCAGAACAACGCCCTTCAGCCCGGCCAGTGCCGGCGCCTCTTCGCCAAAAAAACGGCGCAACTCGGCCATCGTCGCTGTATTCAGCGCATTCAGCGCCTTCTCGCGGCTGATGGTTACCACGGCTATGCCGTCGCGGTGTTCAATGCGTAAGTTGTCGTACATGAAAATGAAGAATGAAAGGTGGAAAGTGGTGATTTTTTGTTTCAAAGACGACTCCTCTTTGTTTCAAAGGCGACACCTCCTAACGGAGATGTCGGCTTGTTTTTCGGAGTGGTTTATTCATTTCGCCATACTTCGATTTCTTCTGATTTCCACTGAACGGCTTTTTCCAGGCCATAGTTTTTCAGGCGGTTGTGATAGAAGTAGAGGACGCGGAAGTTGGACGACACAATGGCCTCGTCCTTTACAAAGTAGAGCGGTTTTTCGCGGTGGAAGATACCTAATTTACTCACGCCGTGGCGCACTAAGTCGGGTGCGGGCCAGCGCACTTCTTCGGAGAGTTTGATTTTGCCTTGGGCTTCCCACTCGAACAGCTGGCGCTGCATTTGTTCGACCACCTCGACGACGGCGCGGAAGGGGAAGCGGTAGTCGTCGGGCGGCAAGCGCAGCAGTCCGAATAGGTCGAGCCGCGGGTTTTGGTGGGCCAGGATTTCGAAGACAGCGAAGGCGACCAGCTGGCTGCTCAGGACGACGTTGTCCACCGCGTAGCGCTCGACGATGCGTTCGGCCAGCAGGCGGGTGTATTCGCTTTCGCGCTGTTTGTCTTCGTTGATGTTGCCGTTGACGTCTCGGAAGTAGTCGCGGATATCTACTTCATTTCCGAAGCGGTCGTAGCTACGCCCTTGTGCGTCCACGAAGTTGCCCACGACGTCCATGGGTTTGCCCACGCTGACAGCGATGTCGCTGGTGGTGGAAAAGAAGCGCCATATGTAGCGGAACCAGCTGCGCACGCTGTAGCTTTCGTCGCGCAGGCGGATGTACTGCTCTTTGCCCACGCTGCGCAGGTACTCTTCGATGAGGAAGGGGGCTTCCAGCACGAAGTGATAGCTGAGCACCATGGGCACGATGAATACCTTTCTGTCTGACCCTTGCTGGCAGAGGGCGCGCTGGGCTTCTACGGTGGTGCCCAGCAGGCCCAATTTTAGTTCGCGTTCCAGCTCGCCTGAGCGGGCGCGGGTGCCGCCGGGGAAGAACAGGCTGTTCACTCCGCGCTGGATGCTCAGACGGCTCATGGTTTTGAGCGTCTCCAAGTAAATGATGTTTTTCTTTCGCCTATCTACGCGATAGGCACCTAAGCGGTTCATGAAATAGGCTGCCGGGCCGAAATTGTACAGATTTAGCCCAGCGCCGTACGAGAAAGAGGGCAGGCCCATGATCTGGTCCATGACGTAGCCCACCAGGATGGAGTCTAAGTTGCTTGAATGCGTAGGGGCCACCACCACCGTGCCGTGCTGAAACAGGCTGCGCACCGTTTCGATGTCGCCCACGACGTTGAGGCGTTCGTACAACTGCCGCCGCCCACGCCACAAGCTGGCTATGCTCTTGTCCACCGCCGCATTGAACAGCCGATTGAAGAAGATGGTCAGAAAGCTGCGTGCAAAGCGAAACGTCGAGATGCGAAAGGTGCCTACAATTTCTTCGGCGTAGCGGTGGACGATGAGGCGCAGCACTTCTTCCGCTTCCGGGCGTCCTTCTTCTTCGAGGCGGTCGAGCGATTTTTCAATCAGGCGCTTGCTCACCTTGCTCCAGAACACGCGCTCGTTGGGCGGATCTACCTTCCAGGGCGACTCCTTGATGCGGATGCGCTCCTGGTAGATGGTTTTCACCAGCGTGTCCACCATCGCCTGAAACTTGCGCGACGACAGGCGCTGAAACGTTACCTCCTCTATTTCACGGATAAAATTGGCCCTGTCCTGGCTCAGCCGATAGATGGGCCAATCTTCCATGTTCTCATAGAGGTGCGGGTAGATGACGAGGTCTTTCTTCACGGCTTTGATGTATTTCAGGTGGAAAGGCTGCGTAAAACCTGAGCAATGTAGTCGAGGATTTCGGTACGCCCGGCTCCGGTAACGGAGGAGGACAGAAAGTGGGGCGGCAAAGGCTCCCAAGTCTGGCTCAGGGCTTGCAGGAAGGCGCTGATATTGTCGGCCTGGTTGACGCCTTTTTTGTGGCGGTCGGTTTTGGTGAAAACGATGGCGAAGGGCACTTGCAGTTCGCCCAAGTTGTTGATGAAATCCAGGTCTGCCCGCGTTGGCGGCACGTTGGCGTCAATGAGCACGAAGGCCAGCACCAGCTGTTGGCGCCTGGCCAGATAGCCTTCGATCATGTTGGCCAAAGTGCGCTGTTGGCTTTTCGACACCCTGGCGTAGCCGTAGCCGGGCAGGTCCACTAAGTACCACCGGTCGTTGATGTTGAAAAAGTTGATCAGCTGCGTCTTGCCTGGCGTAGCCGAGACTTTGGCCAGTCCTTTGCGCCCGGTGAGCAGGTTAATGAGCGACGATTTGCCCACGTTGGAACGCCCGATAAAGGCAAGCTCTGGCCAGCCCGTTTTGGGACACTGGTTTTCCGCTGTAAAGCTGGAAACAAATTCTGCCTTGTGGATTTCCATGCGCGTAGGGTAAGGTGATTGCCCCTGCCAAAGGGCGCGCAAAAGTACGTATTCACCCCCACAGCCTGAGCTTGTGAGAGGAGCCGGCTTCGCAAACCCCTACTCCACGGCCTTTGCCCGTCGGCTGGTCGGGTGTTTTTGCCAAAAGGTATCCGTTGCTGCACCTTCGCAGCGCCATGACATCGGACATCCGCCTGCCGGCCGCCTGGACGCTGTTTGCCGCAGCCCTGTACGCGCTCGCCTGGCCTACTCATGTGCTCATTGCCGACGAGGTGGCCTATCTCGACGATGCGCTGCGATTGTTGGGGCGCGCCCCGGTGTGCGGCCCGACGGCATGGAGCGGCTATCCGCCCGGTGTAGCGCTGGGGGCCGCCGCACTCATTGCTCTGACGGGGCGGCCTGATGCGGCATTTGGCCTGGGCTTTTTGTCCTGGCTGACTGGCGTGTGGGCATTAGCCTTGCTGTTGCGCCGCTGGCGGCGGCCCGTAGTGTGGGCGTTTTATCCGGCCCTGTTTGTGCCCGGGCTGCTCCTGACGCGCACCATCATGAGTGATGTGCCCAGTTTGGGGTTGGCGGCGGTGTTCTTGTGTGCCTATGCCGGTTATGGCCACCGCCAGTGGGGGGCTTTGAGTGCGGGGCTGTGTGCGGGTGCGGCGTTGTTGTTTCGTGAGACGAATCTGCTGTGGGCTTTGCCTTTTCTCGTCGGCGCCTTCTGGCGGCCTGTCTCGTGCGCCGGGTGGCTTTGGGCGGGCTTTGCCCTCGGTGCAGGAGCGCGGCTACAGTGGGCCGAAAAGTGCTTCGGCAGCATCGCTTACATTCGTTCGCCGGGCGTTGATTTTTCGCTGACACACCTGCCGGGCAATCTGGCTTTCTATGCTATAGCCCTGACCGTGCTGTGCCCGGGTGGGTTGTTTTTTTTGAAAAATAAGAAAATGCCTTTCTGGCCGGAAACCGTGTTTGCGGTGGTGGCCCTGCTGTTGTTATACGGCATTTACGGCTACGACGCCTTCGCTAAAAGCGGCAGCCTCAAAGGGCTGGTGCTTCAGGGGCGCTTTGTGTTGCCGTTGATACCGTTTCTGGCCTTCGCCGGTGCGTTCTCCGAGGGCATAGGCGCGGGCCGCCTGTTTCGGTGGGGGCTTTTGGGGCTTTCGGCCGGGCTTTTCGCCGCCGCACAACTGGCCGGCCAGGCCTACAACCACCGACAGCAGATGCTGACCGAAGCCCTTCTGAACCTGCCCACGCACACACATTGGAGCCTTTCGTACGACGAGAGCCGCAAGTACCTCAACGCCCTGCACACCACCGCCTGCCTGCGCCCGTTGTACGAGGACAACCTGCCCCACGAAGCATTCTACCTCCACCTGTTCACCCGCGACGACAGCGCCGACTGGCACAAGAAGAATGCCATGAGCACGGCTGTCCTGAGTCGGCTCCAAAACCAACGGCATCTGACATCCCTCTTCGACCACACCCTACCGGATGGAACTCGACTGCGCATCTGGAAGGTAGCGGAAAGCGGACCGCTACAGCGGCAATGAGGAAAATCCTCTTTCGAAGGAAGACGCTCTGGCAACGACAGTAAGCAAGGCATAAAAAGCGTAACAAAATAGAGGGGGACCTCTCTAATGCTTGCCCTTCGTGCACAACCACTGTGCTTCGAGAGTAAGAAAGGACGCTTTCCGCTCGTCTTATGCAAAACCGCCCATTTCCGCATCTCCTACCTACCTTTGGGCGCGACAAACGCGCAGCGCGCATGCTTCGACTTACTCGCACCCAGACCCACAGCGCTCTTTTGGATGAGGAACTGCTGGCGCAATACCAGCGCACTGGTGAAGCACACTATTTAGGTCAGCTGTACGAACGCTACATGACGATGGTTTACGGGGTTTGCCTCAACATTTTGCGCGATGCGCACGCCGCCGAAGATGCGGTCATGGGCATCTACGAAGAGTTGACCCACAAGGCCCGAACGCATGAAGTGGGCGCCTTTCGCGGCTGGCTTTACGTGCTGGCCCGCAACTACTGCCTCATGGAATTGCGCCGCCACAAACGTGCTCCTACCGACTACCACGCTCCTGAAAACATGGCGCGCTACGACGCCACCACACCCGCCGACGACATCGAACTAACCCACCCCGACGACCTGCAGCGCCTGCAACAATGCCTGCAAACCCTGCCCGAAAAGCAGCGTTTCAGCATCCAGCGCTTCTATCTGGAAGATCAATCGTACCGCGATATCGCCCAGGAAATGGGCGAAGATGTGGGTAAAATCCGCTCTTACATTCAAAATGGCCGGCGCAACCTGCGCCTGTGTATGGAAAAAAAGCACTCATGAACACGCCACTGCGCGACGACGACGCGCTCTTTGCCACGCTGCTGGAGCGCTGGGCCTCCGGGGGCTTCACCCGCGCTGATGAGGCGGCCCTGCAACGCCTTATTGACGACGATGCCTTTCGACGCGAGGCTTGGGAAGGCTTTACGGCCCTGCCTGAGGAAGCGCACGCAGAAGCTTTGGAGCGCCTGAGGCGGCAATTGACCTTTGCACCCCGCCGCCAGCGGGCAGGGCTGATGCAGTATTGGATTGCCGCCGCGGCCGTTCTCCTGCTGGCCGGAGCGCTGTACTGGTGGTGGGCCGATGTGCCCGTCAGCCCTGAACAGGCTGCAGCCCCCGCCATAGAATGGAGCGCAGACTCAGATGCAATAGCCGCTCATGTCGTCCCTGAAGGAGTGCCAGATGAAAACGTGCAAAGGCGCGCCTACACGGCCGCGGAGGCAGCGCCGCGCACCCAAACCATGCCGCAGGTGCCCGCGCCACTTCCCCAAATAAATGCAGCAGCCCGCCAGAGGGAGACCAGCGAACGCGACACGCCCACCATACCGGCTTACCGGGAAAATCTGAGCCTCGAAGTACCACCTTCGGCAACCGGCCGGGCAGCAGAACAGGTTGCCGAAAGGTCGCCTATTCCCTCGGAGACACTGCGCTCGCCGCAAATAAGCCGCCGCATGGAACCCGCCGCAGCGCCGCCACCCGCTGCCGCCAAAAGCAGCCAGCCGCTAAAAGCGCCCTCCAAAGCAGCACCCTCAGAGCAGTCCTTAGCCGTAGGCGGCCCGCCAGCCGGGCGCCTCAAACCTGACGCTGAGCTCTTTCAGCCACAAGGCGGCTGGACGGCGTTCTTGCAACAGTACCGGCAAACGAAGCCGATAGGACGCGCTATCGAGGCCGATACGTTGCTGCTTCAAGTGCTCGTCCGCCCCGACAGCACCCTCCTGCTGCTCAACGTTGAGCCAGCACTAGGCCCTAAAGAAACGCGCCGGCTGGAGCGCTTTCTGCGCCAATATCGCTGGACGCCCGTAACCAACACCGTGAGCACGCTGCGCTTACCCGCGGAACACTGACGGCCGCCCCTGCCTCGAACCAGGGCAGCCCTTTCGGTGTTACATCCGCACCTGAAATCCTCCACATTCGACAGCATGAAAAAGCAAGCCGAAGCCCGCATACCCACTCGAGCCGGAAATTTTACCCTCATCGCTTACGCTGACCGGGCCGATGAGCGCATGCCGCATCTAGCTGTGGTGGCCGAGGGCTTCGACCCCAGCCGCCCCACGCCCGTGCGCATCCATTCCGAATGCCTCACAGGCGATGTGTTTGGCTCGCGTCGCTGCGACTGCGGCGAACAGCTCGACGCAGCCCTGCACCTCATCGCCGAGCAGGGCGGGGTGCTTATCTACCTGCGCCAGGAAGGCCGCGGCATCGGCCTTATCAACAAACTGAAAGCCTACAACCTGCAAGACCAAGGCCTCAATACGGCCGAAGCCAACACTCATTTGGGCTTTGACGTGGATGCCCGCCAGTACGAATGCGCCGTGTTTATCCTACAGGACCTCGGCATCCGACAGGTAGAACTCATCACCAATAACCCCGATAAGGTGGATGCCCTGCGCCGTTCGCCCATCGAGGTCGTCGGGCGCATCCCGCTCGTCATTCCACCGCACGACGAAAACCGGCGTTACTTGATGACCAAACAGGAACTTATGGGGCACCTGCTGGGGCTGTAGTTCAGTGCCTACCAAACAAGTTTGGCGGGCACTAGGCCAAACTTGTTTGGCCGCTACATTTGGCGGGGACGGGGAAAAGCTGTTCCTTCGCCGGTGCGAAATCGCTAAAATCCTGTTTCCCTGTGTCGAGGGGGAGATAGGATTTTTTTGTAACCAAAAATGCTCTGTTTCATGGTTCAGGCTACTCTAATTGTTTCGGTTTTTCGTCTTCGCGTCCTTGTTCTGGGCGGTTCTATGCTGTGGCTGCTGGCTTCTGGTGCTGCTCTTTTTGCACAGGTAACGTGCCTGCCCGTTTTTCCGCGCGTGGACGACGACGTTACCATCACGTACGATGCCACGCTGGGCAACGGTGCTCTGGTAGGCGTTTCGCCTGTATATGCTCATATGGGGGTCATTACTTCGCAAAGCACCACTCCGAGCGACTGGCGCTATGTGAAGACGACCTGGGGGGTGGCCGACCCTGTGGGTCTGATGCAGCAGGCAGGCCCGAACCGCTGGACGAAGGCGTTCAACATCCGCACGTTCTTTGGCATTCCACCAGGCGAGCAGGTACTGAAGCTGGCTTTTGTCTTTCGCAATGCGAACGGCTCCATTGTGGGACGGGCTACGGACGGCAGCGACATCTTTTACCCCGTTTATCCCGATAATATAGGGCTGCAAACGGCCTTGCTGGCGCCGGCGAGTAGCCCGGTACTTACCTCGGCGGGCAGCAGCCTCGACGTGCGCGCCGCCGCTTCGCTGCCGGCCAGCCTGCGCCTGTACGACAACGGTGCCCTGGTGGCCAGCGCAACCGGTACCCTGCTGGAAACCAGCATCACAGCCGGCTCGGGCGTACACACCGTAGAGTTTGTGGCGGAGGCGGGCGCTCAGCGCGATACAGCCCGCTTCGTGTACATTGCCCCGCTCAACCAGACGCCTGAAAACCCGCCTGCTGGTACGGAATACGGCATTAACTACATCAACGCACAAACGGTGCGCTTTCAACTGTACGCCCCCGGCAAGCAAGTCGTCCACCTCATCGGCGACTTCAACGACTGGACGCCCTCCGACGCCTATCAGATGAAACGCAACGCCCTGGGCAATATCTGGTGGTTCGAACTCAGCGGCCTCACTCCGGGCCAGCCCTATCGCTTCCAGTATCTGGTGGACGGCACGCTGCGCATTGCCGACCCGCTCAGCACGCTCGTACTCGACCCGTGGAACGACCCCCACATCCCGCCGCTCACGTATCCCAACCTGCTGCCTTACCCGACGGGCAAGACCAACGGCATCGTGTCGGTATTCCAAACCGACCAGCAGCCTTACCCGTGGCAAATCCCAAACTTTAACCGGCCCAAAAAGACCGATCTGGTCATCTACGAACTGCTGCTGCGCGACTTTCTGGCCCGACACGACTACCAGACGCTGTTCGATACACTCGACTACTTGCAGCGCCTCGGCGTCAATGCCATCGAACTGATGCCCATCAACGAATTCGACGGCAACATCAGCTGGGGCTACAACCCCGCCTTCCACAAGGCTTTGGACAAATACTACGGTCCGCCTGAAGCCCTAAAGCGATTGGTGGACGAATGCCACCGCCGCGGCATGGCCGTCATCGTGGACGTGGTGTTCAACCACGTAACTGGCGCCAGCCCATTAGCCCGCCTCTACTGGGACGCCACTAACAACCGCCCGGCGTCCAACAACCCGTGGCTCAACCCGGTACCTCGCCACGACTTCAACGTGTTCTACGATTTCAACCACGAAAGCGCACTGACCAAAATCTATGTGAAAAACTGCCTGAAATACTGGCTGGAGGAGTTCAACCTCGACGGCTTCCGCTTCGACCTGTCTAAAGGGTTTACCCAAAAAAACACCCTGGGCAATACGGCTGCCTGGGGTCAATACGACGCCTCACGCGTGGCCATCCTGCGCGAATACGCCGACCACATCTGGAGCGTGAAGCCTGGGGCTTACGTCATCTTAGAACACTTTGCCGATAACGACGAGGAAAAGGTGCTGGCTGAATACGGCATGATGCTGTGGGGCAACATGTTTGGCGCATACAAAGACGTTGCGTTGGGTTTCACCAGCGGCATCAATGCCGACCTGCGCTGGGTATCGCATCAGCGCCGCGGCTGGAATGTGCCGCACCTCATTGGTTACATGGAAAGCCACGACGAGGAGCGCATCGCCTACGAATGCCTGACCTTTGGCAATATGTCCAACGCGGCGCACAACGTCCGCACACTGCCCGTAGCCCTGCGCCGCATCGAGATGCTGGTCAACCTGCTCTACAGCGTGCCGGGCCCGAAAATGCTGTGGCAATTCGGCGAGCTGGGCTACGATTTCTCCATCAACTATTGCCCCAACGGCACCATCAACAACAACTGCCGCGTAGATCCCAAGCCTATCCGGTGGGACTACTACCAGGATCCGCACCGCCGGCGCCTTTTCGATGTTACGGCGGCGCTGCTGCACTTGCGCACCACTCAGGACGTGTTTGAAACGTCCGATGCGCAGCTGAATCTCGGCAGCGGTCAGGTGCGCAGCATTTACCTGAACAGTCCAACGGCCAACGCCGTGGTCGTGGCTAATGTGGGCATCAATGCCACCACTGCAACCCTGACTTTTCAGCACACGGGCATATGGCATGAGTACTACACCGGCGTCATGCTGAACGTAACGAACCCGAACGTTCAGCTATCGTTAGGGCCGGGCGAGTACCGTCTCTATTTAGACTACTTCGTACCGCTGCCGACTGGGCTAAATCCGACCTCTACTGCCGAGCCGAGTACTGAGCCTGAGCTGGTTATTTATCCCAACCCCTTGCAGGATGGCCGCTTGTGGGTGCGCACTTCTGCCGATGTGAGTGGCCACTTGTGGCTGAGCGACGCCACCGGACGCCTGATGACCAGCGCCGTGAAGCCTGTGGGCCAGGACGTTACGACGTTGGAGGTCGGAACGCTGCCGGCGGGCCTGTACTTCTTGCTGCTTCACACCGACACGGGCGAGCGGGCTGCGCGTAAAGTGATTGTCCGATAGCGGCCGTCCTTTTATTTGCCTTGCCGTACCTTTCGGCCTGCTGGCGCAGCATCTCTATTAGCCGTTCCGGAAGGCTGTCATGTCCTCGTTGGTGTACCGATTAAAAGCCTTTGCAGGCTTCTGGCTGAAAGCCGACACTGTCTATCAGGTGCACAGTCCGTTGGTGTTCGAGTGGGTGCAGACGGTGCTGGAGGACGAACGCCGGTATTACGCTTTCGACGACATCGAGGCTTTGCGCCAGCAGATGCGCGCCAGCCCCCTGGTGCTCGATGTGGCGGATTACGGCGCTGCTGATGAGCAAGGAGCGCCGTTGTGCCGACGGGTTTCGCTTCGGCAGTTGGCTGAACGCACCTCCAGCTCGCCGTTGCAAGGGCGCTGGCTTTTCCGAATGGTGCAGTGGTTGCACCCGCAGCGCGTGCTGGAGCTGGGTGCTGGCGTAGGCGTGAGTACGGCGTACCTGGCCGCTGGCATGAGCCGACAAGCCCGCATGGTTTCGCTGGAAGGTTGCCCTACCTGCGCCCAGGTGGCTGAGGCACACTTAGACATGCTGCACTTGAGCGACCGCGTCCGCATTCAAAGCGGGCCGTTTGCCCAAACGCTGCCCCGAGCGCTCGAAGAACTGGGCCGCCTTGACCTCGCCTTTTTTGATGGCCATCACCAGGGTGCGGCAACGCTGGCCTATTTCGAGCAGTGCCTGCCTTATGCACACGAGCAAACTGTTTTCGTTTTCGACGATCTGTATTGGTCTGCCGATATGACGGAAGCCTGGCGGCGCATTCAGGCGCACCCCCGCGTAACGCTGACCATAGACGGCTTTGAATTGGGTTTCGTCTTTTTTAATCCGGCCATCCAAGAAAAACAACACCTGCTGTTGGCGCCTGTTTGCTGGAAACCCTGGAAGCGGTTCACTTACTGAAGCTACGCACAGTTGTACCCGTAGGCTCCAGGATTTTCTTTTTGCACCGCAGAGAACGCAGGGGAGTGCTGGGAAAAATATCGCTGCGACCCTCGGCGACCTCCTCTGCGGCTTTCTTTAACCGCTTGCCTCACGGTAGCCTTGCGCAAAGCCAGAGACCTCAACGCCACTCCTCTCCATTTTTTTGAGTGTTGGTAGCTGATAATACCAACCATTTGTACATTTGCCTTCACTTTATCCGATAGACTTATCGGAATAGACGGTGAAAACGAAAGTTGCCAACATGGGGTGGTTGTTGCCTGATGTCGCAAAGATTGATCTTTAAATGCCGGGGGAGACCGTTTCGCCGGCTCTTCGCGGTAGGGTAGTGAAAGTTGCTTCGCGATGAAAGCGCAGTGGGCGATATTTTATGTTGTTATGGCGCGTTTTGATTGCTTATGTTTCAAGCGGAAAGGGTATCGTTAAGTTTAATCCACGCATTTTGCATACGATATCCGTTAACAACTAAATTTGGTTCCGTATGAAGCACATTTTACCATTTCTGAGAGTTCTGTTCCTGCTGGTGATCACTGCCTACGCGTTAGAGGGGCAAAGAGTTGTCAGTGGTCATGTGACGGATGCGGAGACGGGCGAAGGCCTTCCAGGCGTTACGGTAACGGTCAAAGGCACGAGTGCTGGTACACGTACAGATGCCGATGGGCGCTATCGCTTAGAAGTGCCCTCCAGCGGAAATACGCTGGTATTTCGCTACACGGGCTACGAGACGGCCGAGCTGCCGATTGGCTCTGGGGATGCGGTGGATGCTGTACTAAGGTCATCAGCTCTGGTGACCCAGGAGTTAGTGGTGGTGGGTTCACGCAACCTGACGCGCACCAAAACTTCTACCCCAGTGCCCGTGGACATCATCCCGATTGCCAACGTCATCAATGAGGTGGGGCAGATAGACCTCAACCAGATTTTGTCTTATGTGGCGCCCTCGTTTCAGAGTGCGCGTCAGACCATTGCCGACGGCACCGACCACGTAGATCCGGCGCAATTACGTGGTCTAGGCCCTGACCAAATTCTGGTTCTCGTCAATGGTAAACGCCGCCACCAAAGTGCGTTGGTGAATGTCAATGGTACGGTCAACCGCGGCACTGTGGGCACCGACCTGGGAGCCATTCCGGCCAGTGCCATTGAGCGCATTGAAATTCTGCGCGATGGAGCCGCGGCACAGTACGGCTCTGATGCTATTGCGGGTATCATCAATATTGTACTCAAGAGACAAACCGGTGTGCTAAGTGCCAATGTGTTGTACGGCCAACACATCACCACTTTTGAGAAAAATTATGCGCTGTGGAAAGCCGGTAAAGTCAGTGACCCCAATGTCTCGGTATCAGACGGCCAGAATACTCAGATAGGCCTGAACTATGGCATCAGGATAGGGAATAAGGGTTTTCTCAATCTCACGGGCGAATACACCTATCGGGGCCAGACCGACCGAGGAGGGACCTACACTGGTCAGATCTATCCGCGTAATGGTGCCAATCAGATTGTGGACGACTCTATCCTGGCTGCTCGTGGCCTAACCCGCGAGTTCTTTGACATGCGCATAGGCAACTCACGGATTCATAGCGGTGGATTTATGGCCAATTTCGATATGCCCCTGAGCACGCAGTGGAGCCTTTATGCATTTGGCGGCTACAATCGAAAAGCGGGGAATGCCGCCGGTTTTTATCGCTATCCGAATGCTATTGTTACCAATGCCAGGGTTTATGCCCCTAATGTTCTGCAGTTGTATCCAAACGGCTTTTTGCCAGAAATTCAGTCGGGTATCAGCGATGTCTCGTTGGCCATAGGTGCTCGAGGAAAGTTGGGCAGTTGGGATGTTGACTTGAGCAATACTTTTGGCCAGAACGTTTTCGACTTTACCGTCCAGAATTCGGTGAACTACACACAGGCTGCCATTTCGCCCACGAATTTGCAGACGAAGTTTGATGCCGGCGGCCTGACATTCCTGCAAAACACGACTAACCTGGACTTTTCGCGCAAGTTTTCAGTGATGCACGGCTTGAACGTAGCTTTTGGTGCGGAGCACCGCATTGACCAGTTTGGCATCCGCGCTGGTGAAGAGTCGTCGTATCGCAACTATGATGTGGCATCGAACGCCGTGGGCGGTGCACAGGTATTCGCCGGCTTTCTGCCTTCCAACGAGGGTACGAATAGCCGCAATGCCGTCGGGCTGTATGCCGATTTCGAGCAAGACTTCAACGAGTCCTTCATGGTGAGCCTTGCCGGGCGCTTTGAGAACTACTCGGACTTCGGCAGTACTTTCAACTACAAGGTTGCTTCCCGCTATCGCTTTGGTGATTGGTTGACCATTCGTGGCAGCGCCAGCACGGGCTTCCGGGCGCCCTCGATGCAACAGCGTTTCTATGCTAAAACCAACACGCTCTTCGTGTCCACGCCGAGCGGTCTGGTGCCGGTCGAAAGTGGTACCTTTCCCAATGGCAGCCGCCCGGCGGAAATCCTGGGCATTCCCAAACTCAAACAGGAGACTTCTGTGAACTATTCATTGGGTATCACTACTCGACCAATGCGCGGGCTTGAAATCACGGTGGACGCTTACCAGATTGACATTACGGACCGCATTGTGCTGACGAACAACTTTACCGATGGGGGTGACTCCGTGCTTCGGGCCCAACTGCAAGCGGCCAACGCCAGCCAGGCCAACTTCTTTACCAATGCCATTGACACCCGATCCCGCGGCCTGGAAGCAGTCATTGCCTATCATACCCGCATCAATGCAAAACAGGACATTCGCTTCTCGCTGGCCGGCACCTGGATCGATAATGAGGTGAAAAAAGACGAAAACGGCAAGCCCATCATCAAAGCCTCACCCATCCTGGAGCAAACGGGCCAGATCGGACGCTACTTCAACCGCGAAGACCAGAGCCGCATTGAAGTAGCCAATCCACGCAACAAAATCACCGGTATCATCAATTACCGCTACGACAAGTTCAGCGTCATGCTGCGCGGAGTGTATTTTGGGGATGTAACCTATCTCGACCCGACGATTAACCCCAACGACCCTGCTTCCTTCCCTTCGAACGCCTTCAACGACGGTGCGAAAGAAACATTAGACCAGACATTCAAAGGGAAAACCATCTTCGACCTGTCTTTAGGCTACGACATTACGCCCAAAATAGGTATTACTTTAGGGGCCAACAACCTCTTCGACACGTATCAAGACATTCATAGGCACTCCGGTAATATGAGCCTGGGACGCTTTGTGTACTCACGCCGTGTTCAGCAGTTTGGCTTCAATGGGCGCTTTGTCTTTGCTCGTTTGCGTTTCAATCTTTGATCTATTGGAGGTGTCGCCTTCCCGTCTGTTCAGGCGACACCTCATTTTTTTAAGTCGGAATGAGGAATGCCGATTTTTCTGTATGTTGTATAATGTGTTCTATTCGTATTCTACATAATCCAGACTTTTAGCAAAAGGCTCTTCTAAGCGATACGAAGCCCACAAAGCTAGCCCAATGCACGCTGCTCCTACGACGGCTGCTGCCTGCAAGGGATTTCCCAGTACTATGGGTGATTTTAGCCATTGAAAGGCCGCTGAAATAGGTACAAAAGCTAACCTCACCAAAGCCGGTGCTGCGCTGGCCGCTGTGGCGCGCAGGTTGGTGCCAAATTGCTCGGCAGCATTGGTAATGAAGACCGCCCAATAGCCGCCAGCGCAGCCCAACAGGATAATCATGGCGTACATCCAGGCCGGATCCTTGAAAGGGACAAACAGATAAACCGATACGCACAGGATTTGCGCGTACAAAAACCAGCGCAGCGCACGCAACCGGCTCTGCAAGCGCTGGCTGAGCAGACCCGCGCCAGCGTCGCCAACCACCATGCCCACGTGAAAGAAAACTACTGCCAGTGCAGGGTCTATGAAGCCCAGTACACCCTTGGCAATGCCCAACTCAGGGGCTAGCGTCATCAGGATGCCCACATTGAACCACGTAGTTACTCCTAAGAGCGCGCTTTTAAGCAACCGGTCAAAACGCGTCCGATTAGCAAGAAACGCCCAAAAGTTGCCGCGTGAGATACCTTGATGAGCGCGTGCCTTCTTAAAAATGCGACTTTCGCCCACCGATAAACGCAGCACCAGCAAAAGGAGACCTAAAGCCCCACCGATGTAGTAGGCATATCGCCAGTCATCCACCCACCAGCCCGTACTGCCTGCAGCGGCAGCACCCAACATTCCAAACGAAGCCATAATGGCGGCCCCCAAACCGCGCCGATGCTGGGGCAAACTCTCGGCCACCAGCGTAACTCCGGTGCCCAGCTCACCCGCCAGCCCAATCCCTGCCAGGGCGCGCCACACCAGGAACGCTTGCACCGAGCTGGCCATGCCGCATAGCAGCGTAGCTATCGAATACAGCGCTATGGAAAAATACAATGCTCGCACTCTTCCTACGCGGTCGGCCAGCATGCCAGCACCAATGCCGCCCACAAACATGCCTGCCATCTGCCAGCTCTGAATACTCATGGTGGCATCCATCAGTGCCTGACCCGATAGCCCTAAACCGTGAAGCGTCTTCAGGCGAACGGCGCCGAAGATGAGGATATCAAAGGCATCTACAAAATAGCCCAGCGCCGCTACAATGACGGCGGGCTGAAGCAGGCTTTGTCGGTCGTGGTGCATGAGCATCTCGTTTTGCTGTGCGAAGGTCGAGAGTCTGCAATGGAATCTCAAACTCACCCACCCACACGGATAGCCGACACAGTATGCTCCATGAAGGCCAGCTCTAACGAGGTTGCTTGTTTTACTGGTGAAAAAATTTCAACACCATCAGGTGTTCGGCGCTACCTATCTACTTTCGCTGCCAACCAGCCCATGTCGCCTATGGCTGGCGCATTCTATTTCCAGCACAACACCGCTATGACTAACCGCGATATTGCCCAGGCGTTCAACGAATTAGCCGACCTGATGGAACTGCACGACGCCGACGACTTCCGCGTGCGCTCGTACCGAAATGCCTACCTCACCCTCCGCAAGGTGGAACGCCCGCTGAGCGAACTGACCGACGCCGAGATACAGTCTCTCCGTGGCATTGGGCCGGCTATTACCAAAAAAATTCGCGAATTGCTCAGCACCGGCCGCCTGAAAAATCTGGAGGAAATGCGCGCCCAGACGCCGCCGGGTGTTGTGGAAATGCTGCATATCGGAGGCTTCGGCCCCAAGAAAGTGCGGACGGTCTGGCAGGAAATGGGCATCACCGACGTGGGTGAGCTTTGGTACGCATGCAACGAAAACCGACTGGCGGCAGCCAAAGGCTTCGGCCTGAAAACCCAGGAGACGCTCAAAAACCAATTAGAATACTACCTGCGCAGCCGAAACCAGCTGCACTATCCCACTGCTGAGGCGGCGGCCGACTTCGTCGGTGCGTGGCTGACGGGGCGCTTGCCCGGCGCCTTTGTAGCGCCTACGGGTGAAGTGCGTCGGCGCTGTCCCGTGGTTGCTCATTTGGATATGCTGGTTGGCTACAACGGCGATCTGGCACCTGCCTTTGGAGGCGAGGCGCTGACGCTGGAGCGCTCGGAGGGCAGCATTTATTACCTCAAATTAGAGGGCCAGACGCCGTTGCGTCTCTTTCACTGCCGCGCCGAAGCGTTTGGCTCGCAGCTGTTGGAGACTACCGGCTCTGCCGAATTTCTTCAGGCCTTTTTCGCTGCCTTTCCCAACCTGAGGAACAGCCACTTGCGCTTAGAACAGGAGGTGTTTGAGCGCGCGGGTCTGCCTTTTATCCCGCCCGAACTGCGCGAAAGCGCCTCCGTGGTGGATCAAGCCAGGCGTGGGCGTTTGCCCGACCTGATTACCGACGCCGATATTCGGGGCGTCGTGCATGCCCACACAACCTGGAGCGATGGGCTGCATTCGCTGCGCGACATGTGCCTGTACGCTCGCGAATTGGGCTACGCTTACATCGGCATCACCGACCACAGCCAATCGGCTTTCTATGCCAATGGCCTCAAACCCGACCGCGTGTTGGCTCAGATGGAGGAAATAGATCGCCTGAACGCCGAACTGGCCCCCTTCCGCATCTTTAAAGGCATCGAAAGCGACATCCTGGCCGATGGCTCGCTGGACTACGAACCAGCGCTCTTAGAAAAATTCGACTTCGTCATTGCCTCCGTGCACACCAACCTGAACATGAGCCAGGAAAAAGCCACGCAGCGCATTGTGAAGGCCATCGAAAACCCCTACACGACTATCCTGGGACATCCCACCGGACGCCTGCTCCTAAGCCGTACAGGCTATCCGCTCGACTGGGACGCCGTCTTCGAGGCCTGTGCCAGACACGGTGTGGCCATCGAACTCAACGCCAACCCCCACCGCCTCGACCTGGACTGGTCGCTCATCCCCAAGGCGTTGGGTTACGGCATCCGCATCAGCATCAACCCCGACGCCCACAGCAAAGACGGCATCCACGACCTTCGCTACGGCGTGTTGGCCGCCCGAAAAGGTGGCCTTTCGGCCCGGCAGTGCTTCAACACCAGCGAGGCAATGGACACCCGAAAGTAAATGCGGCCCCGTAAAGCCCGCGCTACCGGGCAGGTGAAGGGCTGTTTCGCCTGTGCCTACAAAAAAACTTTTACAAGCGTTCAGGCATTTTTGCAATTGTGCGTACATTTGCCGCCCATTTGTTTCACTATTCAAACGTAAAAACAAAAAAGGAGAGTCTGCATGCTCATCGTTGAAGTTAAAGATGGCGAACCCATTGACAAAGTGCTCAAAAAGTACAAAAAGAAGTTCGATCGCGCCGGTATTTTGCGCGAGTTGCGTCGCCGCAAGGCCTATAGCAAGCCGTCGGTAGAGCGCCGTTCGGAAGTGCTGCGCGCGGTGTATCGCGAGAAGATGTACGGCAATAAAAATTAGAAATCGCCTCTCGTCGTGCGCGCGGCGCATGTGTTGTGGAGCAAGTGAGAAGAGGCTTTTCTTGTACTATGTTTTACGAAGAGTCTTTTTTACAACACATCGCCTTAGAACGTCGCCTTTCTACCCACACGGTAGCGGCGTATCGCAGTGATTTAGAGGATTTTCTGCAATTCATACGGGAGCAATGCCTCACTTCGGTTGCCGAGGTGAGGCATTTGCATATACGCGCCTGGGCGGCAGGGCAGCTGCAGCGCGGCGTGAGCGCTCGCAGTGTGAACCGCCGTCTATCTTGTTTGAAGACGTATTTCAAGTATCTTAAGACACGGGGATGGATAGCGCAAGACCCCATGCGCAAGGTGCTCGGCCCCAAGGCCGGACGCCGTCTGCCGGTGTTCGTTGCAGAGCGGGAAATGGAGGCGCTGTTTACTCAGGTGTCCTTCTCGCCGGGCTATGCCGGTCAGCTGGAGCGGATGCTGCTGGAGGTTTTTTATGGAACAGGTCTGCGCAGCAGCGAGCTCATTCACCTGAAAGTATCGGACGTGGATACAGGTCGAATGACCCTGAGCGTACTGGGCAAAGGCGGGCGGGAGCGCGTGGTGCCGTTCGCACGCTATCTGGCCGATGCGCTAGATGATTTCCTCCGGCTGCGTGCCGAAACCTTTCCGGGCAACAATGCGCCGTGGCTTTTTTTGAGCAAAAAAGGCGAGCAACTTAAACCGAGTTACGTTTATCGCGTTGTTCGCAAGTATCTGTCTGCCGTCAGTTCGGCGGAGCAGCGCAGCCCACACGTGTTGCGACACACTTTTGCCACGCACCTGTCGAATCGAGGCGCTGATTTGAATGCCATCAAAGAGTTGCTCGGGCACAGCAGCCTTGCCGCCACACAGATATACACCCACAACAGCATCGGGCGCCTGATAGAAGTCTATGAACAGGCCCATCCTAAAGGACAAGATTAACCTTCTCGACTTATGACTGCAGCGCATCAACACTTCACCGACAACCTGCAACTCATCCGCGATAGCGCGCGTGCCTTCGCCGAAACGCACATACGCCCGCACGTGATGGAATGGGACGAAGCGCAGCACTTTCCCATTGACCTCTTCCATCGCATGGGCGAGCAGGGCTTCATGGGGGTGCTCATCCCCGAAGAATACGGCGGCGCGGGCTTAGGCTACCAGGAATACATCACCATCATTGAAGAAATTGCCAAAGTCTGCGGCTCCATCGGGTTGAGCGTAGCAGCGCACAACTCGCTGTGTACCAACCATATCTACACCTTCGGCAATGAGGAGCAGCGACGCAAGTACTTGCCCATGCTGGCCACAGGCCAGTGGATTGGCGCCTGGGCGCTGACCGAACCCAACACGGGCAGCGACGCCGGCCGAATGCAGTGTGTGGCCCAACGCGACGGCGACTACTACGTGCTCAACGGCACCAAGTGCTGGATTACCCACGGCATCAGCGGGCAGGTGGCGGTCGTTATTGCGCGCACAGGCGAGCTCTTAGACAGTCGAGGCATGACGGCTTTCATCGTCGAGCGCGGTACGCCCGGCTTCCGCAGCGGCAAAAAGGAAAACAAACTCGGCATGCGCGCCAGCGAAACCGCCGAACTCATCTTCGACAACTGCCGCATCCACAAAAGTCAGGTGCTGGGCCAGGAGGGCGAGGGCTTCATCCAGGCTATGAAAATCCTGGACGGCGGGCGCATTTCCATTGCAGCTCTCTCTCTGGGTATTGCTAAAGGCGCCTACGAAGCCTCGGTGAAGTACGCCAAAGAACGCCACCAGTTTGGCCAGCCCATTGCCAATTTCCAGGCCATCAGCTTCAAACTGGCCGATATGGCCACCAAAATCAGCGCTGCCGAACTGCTCACGCGCCAGGCGGGCGACCTGAAAAACGCCGGCGTCAAGTGCACGCGCGAGGCGGCCATGGCCAAATACTACGCCTCCGAAATTTCGGTACAGATCAGCACCGATGCTGTCCAGATTCACGGCGGCTATGGCTACACCAAAGACTTTCCGGTAGAGAAATACTACCGCGACTCCAAGCTGTGCACCATCGGCGAGGGTACATCCGAAATTCAGAAGCTGGTCATTGCGCGGGAGGTACTGCGTGAAAAGTAAAGCTGCATGACTGTTCACACCTTAGACCTGAAGTTTCTGGGGCTGGAGCGCGCCATTGCCGTATTTGTCGTGGAAGGGCCAGAAGGGCTGGCGCTGGTAGAGACCGGCCCGCATTCGACTTATGCGCACGTGCTGGATCTGCTAAAGGCACGCGGCTGGCGCCCATCGGATTTTCGGCACGTCTTCCTGTCGCACGTTCACTTCGACCACGCCGGTGCCGCCTGGGCCTGGGCGCGTGAAGGCGCCACGGTGTATGTACATCCCGTAGGGCTGCCGCATCTGGCAGCGCCGGAGAAGCTCTACCAATCGGCCCGCCGCATTTACGGCGATGACATGGAACGACTGTGGGGCCTCATGGAGCCTATTCCGGAGGGACAGCTGTATGCCCCCGCGCATGGAGAGGTTATCGAGGCCGTAGGGTTGCGCTTTCGGGCCTGGCACACGCCGGGCCATGCGACCCACCACATCGCCTGGGAGGTGAGCGGGCCGGCTTCCGAGGCGGTCATCTTCACGGGCGACGTTGCTGGCGTGTGCATGGATGAGCGCTATGTGGCTCCACCCTGCCCACCGCCCGACATTCACGTGGAAGATTGGCAGGCATCCATCCAGCTGCTGCGCGCCCTGCCCGCCGCGACGCTGTACTTGACCCACTTCGGCCCGGTTCGCCATAAGGATGTTCATCTGCAGGATTTGGAAAAACGCCTGCTGGCCTGGGCCTTGTGGATGAAACCTTACGCAGAACAGGGCGCAGAAGTGGCCGACGTGATGCCACACTTTCTGGCTTTCGTCCGCGAAGATATGGCCGCTGCCGGCATTGACGCCGCTACGGCAGCCTGCTACGAGGCGGCCAATCCGGCCTTTATGTCGGTGGCCGGGCTGTTGCGCTATTGGAAGAAAAAACTCACGGCATGAACGCTGCTCAAATTTTAGCTCGCCTTCGCGGCCAGTGCGTCGTGGTGGTGGGCGATAGCATGCTCGATCGCTACCTCATTGGCTCAGTGAGCCGCATTTCGCCGGAGGCACCGGTGCCGGTAGTGCTGCACGAGCGCACGGAAGACCGTCTGGGTGGCGCCGCTAATGTAGCGCTGAACCTCAAAGCCCTGGGCGCAGAAGCCATCCTGTGCAGTGTGGTTGGTGCCGATGCCGACGGTGAGGCTTTTCAGCGTCTGCTCCCGCAGGCGCATTTGTCGGAAGCCGGATTGCTTCAACTGCCGGGCCGCCCCACTACCGTCAAGACGCGCGTACTGGGCAACAACCAGCAAATGCTGCGCATTGACCGCGAGGTTACCCACAGCCTTAGCCTCGCCGAAGAGCAGCGCTTAGTCGAGCACGTGCAGGACATCCTGAGCCGGCGTCGGGCAAAGGCACTCATCTTTCAGGACTACAACAAAGGCGTGCTGACTCCCTTTGTCATTCAGACGCTGTTGGAATATGCCCGCCAACAGGGCATTTTTACGGCCGTTGACCCTAAGAAAGCCAACTTTTTCGCCTATCGGGGGGCTGACCTGTTCAAGCCCAACCTGAAAGAGGTGCGCGACAGCGCGCCGTTTGCCATCGAGCCTACCTCAGAGTCCTTGCGTTCGGCGGCAGCGTTTTTGCGGCAAAAAATGGGTTGTTCAAAAATTATGGTTACGCTGTCGGAGAAAGGCCTATTTTTGGATGATGAAAGAAGCGCCCAGCTTTATCCGACATTGCCGCGGAAAGTGGCGGACGTCAGTGGCGCTGGCGATACGGTCATCAGCATCGCAACGCTGGCGCTGACGGCAGGGTTAGAAAGCCGTATAGTGGCTGCCTTGTCGAACCTGGCGGGCGGTCAGGTGTGCGAGTTTCCTGGCGTCGTACCCGTGCAGGCGAGCCTGTTGGAGCAAGAGCTGGCGCATTGGCTTACACAAAACGGCTGATGAACGATGAAAAGACGGCTTCTTGCTTTCGCACTCCTGACGGCTGCATACGCCGCTCAGGCGCAGATGCGGCTGGCTCCGGACACGCTGCTGGTGCAGCGCTTCGAGGTGGACCCCACCGATACCATGCTCCCATTCCCCTTTGGCGACGACCTGCAGTGGGTCAACTGGGACGCCGATAGAATACCGCCCCTTTGCGACAACGGGCGCGTGTTGGGCAACTGGTACTGGGACAGCGACTTAGGCGACACCACCGGCATGAACAACGCCTTTACCAGCTGTTCTTACTTAGCCAATAAAAATTTGCCCAACGAAAACTGGCTCATCACACCGCCCATTTTCATCACGGACACACAGGCCGTTCTGACGTGGCGCTCCCTGTCGTTGGAAGGCCCAGGCTATCACGATGGCTATAAAGTGCTGGTCTCTACCACGAGCAATGCCCCCTATGAAGGCTCCTTCACCGATACGCTCTTCGTAGCTGCAGAAATGCTCGGCGAGCCACTCTTCTTCTCGCTCGACCCTAAGGACTTCAACTTCTCGCCAGGCTATGTGCATGCCAACTGGTACCGCGACAGCGCCTATTTCTTCTTGCCTACCGATAGTTTCCCCTCCAATCGCGGTCGTATGGAACCGCACTCCGTCAGCCTGTCGGCCTATGCGGGTAAAAAAATTTACATCGCTTTCCTGCACGACTCACAGTACGACAATACGCTGCAAATAGATGATATCGTCGTCGTTCAGGGCGTCAGTGTCAGCGCTCCAGAGCCGTCGTTGCCCGCTGTTGTGCTAAGGGTACAGCCCAATCCGGTGCGCGACTTCGCAAGGCTCTTTTTCACCGAAGCCCTGCGCCCTCAGCGCCTGCGAATCATGGACGCCATGGGGCGCCTAATGGCTGTGCAGACGCTTCCCAGCCTGCCCACCGATAACGTACTGGCCGACCTGAGCGCGCTGCCGCCGGGCGTTTATCTGGCCGTACTGGAAGCCGACCGGCCGGTGCAGAGCGTCCGACTCGTCAAGTATTAAACCCGAACAGAGGCATACTCCTATGCAAAACGAAGGCCCTTCGCCTTCGGCAATGCGCTTCAGCACCCAGCGCGCAAAAAACTTTCTTTCGTGCAAATGCACGGAAGTGCCTTTCTTTGCGGCGGGTTTCGGGAAGCCTCCGTCTTCCGCGCCTCCTCACAACCGTTAGTTATTTGAAAAGGCTATGATCAGTCGCCGCAGCGTTCGCGTAAAAGTTATGCAGCTGTTGTACATGCTCAACCGCGATGAGCAACTCACCTACGCTGATGTGATTCAGCTGTACAACGAAGGCATCGAAAAAACTTTTGAACTCTACCTCTTGCACCTCTACCTGCTGCTGCGTGTGACGCAATATGCCGAGGAGGACGCCAAAATTCGCGCAGTTAAAATGCTGCCGTCGGAAGAGGACAAAAAATTCAGCCCGCGCCTCTACAAGAACCCCTGCGTGCAGAGCCTGGCCAACAACGTGCCCTTTCTGCAATTAGTGGCTAAGTACAACCTGCATGAAAACATTGACCCTGACCAGATACGCCGGCTTTACCAGGCATTCAATGCCACCGAGCCGTGTAGGCAATACCTGGAGCTGAGCGAGCCAACCGACGCAGACCACATCAAGATCTTGCTGGAGCTGTACCGCTTCCTGACCAACCACGAACTATTCATCGAAATGGTCGAAGACCGCTACAGCAACTGGGCTGACGACGAGTCGCTAGTGGTCGGTGCCATGAAAAAAACCATCAAAGCCATGCCCTTAGAGGGCGAGTTTTATCGCGAGCACGAACCCTCAGACGAAACCGTGCGCGAATTCGGCGAGCAACTGCTGCGCAAAACCTGCCAGGAAGACCAGACCCTCTTCGACCTCATCGCCCCTACGCTCAAAAACTGGGACCCCGACCGCGTGGCCGTCTTGGATATGATCATGCTCAAAATGGCCGTATGCGAACTGTTGCATTTCCCCACCGTTCCTGTGAAGGTTACTATCAATGAGTTTGTCGAAATCTCAAAGATTTATTCTACCGAAAACAGCCGCGAGTTTATCAACGGCATCTTAGACCGCCTGATGAAGCGCCTGCAAAAAGAGGGGCGCTTAGTCAAGGAAGGGCGCGGTCTGCTGGAATGAGGGAAGGTGCTGAACGGCAAGGCATGGCGATAGGAGTTTTCAGCCCTTTCTATCGCCACGCCTTTGTTATCAGGTGGCCACCAAACTTGTTTGGTTACCGGGGGGTTACCACTTGCTGTACAGGTGCACCCAGGTATCGGCATAGGCGGTTTTGCCGGTGCGCTCGGTGGGTTGGGCGTTGGCGTCGGCTAAGCGGGCCACAACCTCAAACGCCTCCTGGACGTTGGCTTCGCCTACAGGCGAAGTGGCTTCGCCACCGATGGCTTCTGCGGCCAGCCCTTCGAGCAGGGCGGCCAGGCGGCGGTTGAACAGTTCGGGAAGGCGGAAAATCTCGACGCTGACCACCCGGCCGTTGTTGACGGCCACATAGCCCACCGCACCGGGCAGCGTCTGAAATTGACCTTTGAGCGCCCGGACACAGCCCTCGCGCTGGGCTTTCGTGGCATCTTGATTGCCAATAGCGGTGTAGGCACTGGTAGCCGTCTCAGCCTGGTTGGCTCGCGTAACCTGCGCCACCTGCTCCCAAACAGCGCTCTGCTCTTTCTGAAAAACCTTACTGCGCACCGACGGACTGCATACACTGTGGTAACCGTAGAAGGCCGCCACCCGCTTTTCCCGTTCGGGCGCATCAGGATTGTAGTAGTGCGAGCGACCGGCTTCAACGCAAAAGACTTCGATGTTTTGGAGGCTGTTAGCCGCTATGATGTAATCCTGGGCAATGACGCGATCCTGATTGCCGCCCTGCACCACGTCACCGGCCATAAGCAGTACCGGGTGCTCGGTCTTGTTCTGCACCGTCAGACCGCGATACCAGACCTCAGCGCTGCGCCCAAACTCCTGCATCTCGGTAATCCGGAAACCGGGTGTCTGCATAGCCTCGGCCAGGGTAAGCAGGCCCAGCGACAGGTCTTTACTAGCAGCAAGCGCTTCATCGGTGAGAACAATCGGATACAAGCGCAACACACCGCATTGCCACCCCGCATCGTCGGTCATCAGCAGGCGCAGGTCGTGATGCGAAGATGAAACGACAGCGCCAGCATCACCGCCTTTGCTTTGGGCTCTCGAGGAGGGCAGTGTATCGCAACCGGCAAGGCTCAGCGCAACCACAGACAACAGAAAGAGAAGGTTTCGCAGCATGGCACAATCTGTTTTATGTGTAAAAAAAATGGGACATTCACTCCGAAACAACGATGAAACCGCGCGGAGGAATGCACAGGTTCCAGAAGAAAATTTTTTTAAAAACAGGCAGTATATCTCACCTTTCCGAACGCCCAAGCAGTAATGCTCAAGAGGTAACATCTCCCGCCAGGGAGGTGGCACCTCGTTTTTTTTTGCTATTTCGCGACATTTCTGCAAAAAGGCCCGCTGGTATATTGCAGCATTCAAGGCGAGTTTCTTACTTTTGCCTTGCGCTTCGGCGTTTCCTTTCATTCATTCACCAAACCGATTTTTATTATGAAAAAAGGTGTTTTATCAAACAAAAACACCTGTTCAGTAGAGGGGGGCGCACTCTATTAGCCTATCCTGTTCGTTTTGCCATGCGCGGTAGTGTGCTCATCGGCATTCTGTGCGTGTGGCTCCTATGGCGCCCAGGGATAGTGCTCGCTCAAAACTGCAACGACTGGTATGTCGAAGTGTGTCCCACACAATTGCCCATCGCTCCGTTTTACTCCGTCCCAGACTGCCCGGATGGGTGCTATCGGGTGTACTATTACTTTTACCTAACTCGCAACGGCGGCGACGTGAATGTATCGGAAGATTTCTCTTTTACCCACATGTACATCCGAGGCAACCTGTCTGTGCTCAGTACTCCGGGGGAGAGCAACGGGCAGTTCTCGCACGTTAATGTTAGTGCTTCGGAGAATTGCTCGCCGGAGTTTCCAGGCCTCAACAAGAGCGCGCCGCTTTACCATTCACCTATTTTAAATTACGACCGGGTTAGCCGGGAATTTGTGTGGGAAGCCTCTTCCAACAACCCCGAGCAGCCTCGCATCACCTGGCCGGTGCACGGGCGTTTGCTTCTCTTCGTGCTGGCGGTGGATGTTTTTCCGGAAGACATCGTGAAGCCCACGGGGATGAATTACGCGATCGTCTTTGAAGGCCCATCGCAAGTGTGTCCTTTGACCACCGTGCAGCACTGTGTGGATGAGGATGCTTTTTACAAGCACATGGCTCAGCCGTCAAATAGTTGCAACATACCACCGGTCTTGTTTCGCATAGGCAATCCGCAGCCATATCCCTCGCCGGCTTACCCGAACCGTAGGCGTTTGCCGGTATTTGTGAGCAATATCAGCCAGAGTCAAGCGCTTATCTGGGACAAGATAGATTTTCTGGTCAATGTGAATGGTTCTGTCAGTAGTCCGATAGGGATGCCTGCTGTGGAGGGCGGCCTGATACCGGCTTCATCTCTTCAGGTGAGGTCGCTCTTTGGGCAGCAATACCGCATATACGCCAGTCATGAGGGCACCATAGAGATACCGCCGAATGCCTCTTCGCCCACGGCGAGCAATACGCTGTATTACATCGTTTTTTACGGGCCGCTGATGGAGTCGCAATGTATGACGGCGTCGGTGAGTTTTCCGGGGAAAGGGCGTGTAGATGGCGGCTTGTATTCGTGTTGTAAGCCTATTTTTCCCGACAATGCCATGCCCGTTACGTGGGATGGTTCAGGTTGTATTGATCTTTCGTGTCCAACCTCTACGCTAATGGAGACCTCGATTGTTAAGCCCACACAGCAACAGGCGTGCAGTGGCCGCCTGACCATCGAGTTGAAACTGACGGCTTCTTACACCATAGACCCTATCGCCCTTCGAGCGGTGCTAAAGGTACAGAAGACAGGCGATTTTGAACTGGACTTAGCCGGCTCTGAGACCAATGTATCGGGCTGCACGCCGCTGTCTTCCTGCCTGAGCGCACAAGATGTGGGCGATTACTTTCGCATCACGTTCAACGCTCCGAACATCACTCAACTGAACATTCCGGCCAATCAAACCTTCACGGTGGCGAAAATCGTCCTGAACACTGAAACAGCGGGTTGTGTCTCTGCCATCACTTTCCTGGATGCTATGGTGCACCGCGCAGGAGGCCAACCGTGCATACCCAATGTAAGCGCTACGCCGTTAGCCAGCAACCCAGATGACGATGTGTGTGCGGCAGAGCGGGTGCTGGAAATATCGGCAGAAAGATACTATGGCGGCGCTATAGACAACTGGTATTATCACATCAATAACTGTGGCGAGAATGTCCCTTCGAACTGCAGCTACATCGGCAATAGCCCTGTGGGTCAGACGGTGTCGCACTGCGTGTGCGCCTTGCCCAACCAAGAGCAGCGGGTTCTAATCAAGAAAAATGATGACCCACTTAATGGTGTTAGTACCTTTGATTTAGTTCTGATCAATAGGCATATATTGGAAATAGAACTATTTGACAATGGATTTAAGCATATCGCTGCGGATGTTAACATAGATAACGACGTAAAAACCACAGACTTAATAGAAATCCGAAAATTGATTTTGGGAATATACACCACTTTTCCTGCGGTGAACTCCTGGCGTTTTTTTGACAAAACCTATAAGCAGGCCATAGAAAACACTTTGCCGCCTTTTCCAAGCATTTGCAAGAAAGATAATTATGTAACGTGCAGCTCTATAGATACGCCTAATACTTTTTGTTTGAAGGAATTTGTACCTTTTCAGGTTCCATTTGCTCCGAACGCGCCTCATCGTGCGGAATTTGTGTGCGTCAAGGTAGGCGATGTGAACAACAGCGCACCTCCTTTCCCTGTGGCTTCCCATGCAGAGGAGCGCCATGTTACCTCTCGCCATCTGGGTACGCGCCCTTGGACAGGTCGGTCGGGCGAACGCATTGAAATTCCTGTTTTTGCTACGGAACGCCAAACCCTTGCCGGTTGGCAGTTGGGGCTGACCTACGATACTGCGCTGTTGCGTGTTACCGGTATTCGCTGGGCATACGAGCTGAAACCCGACGATGTGGAAAATTACGCCTGGCACCTGCCTGTGATTGGCGATCTGCGCCTTTTGTGGTTCAGCGGTTTTCAGGCGCGTACTTTTGAGGCAGGTCAGCCGCTGTTCTTTGTTCAGGCCGAACTGAAGCAGGCGGTACGTCGGCCGATGCAATTGCTGTTCAACCATACCAACAGCATTCCTTCAGAAGCCTACGACGCTGCACTGCGCGAGTACCGCTGGCACTTGAGCACCTCCGACCTGGCGTTGCGTCCACCCGCACCGGAGCCTGATCCTGTGCCTGAATGCCGCCTGTCGGCTCTGCCCAACCCGTCGAAGGGCAGCCTTCGTTTGCACATCGAAGCCTCAGCATCCACAGAGGGCATATTGGTTCTGTACGATGCCCTGGGCCGCGTATGGCACGAACAGCCCATCGCATTGCCCACTGGACTGACGGTGGTGCCCTTGACCTCCTCCGGCGGCGTCCTGCCCGCAGGACAGTACATAGCCACCCTGCGCACCCCCCACAGCACAGCCAGCCTGCGCATCGTGCGACAGTAGTCAACCCGAGGTAACACCTCCCGCCACGGAGGTATTACCTCTATCTATCCATCATCTATCAACCATCCCGTATCATGAAACCTGTAATTTTCCTTCTATTTCTGTTTTTTTCCATCGTTCTCAGTGCTCAGACGCGCTACTACGTGAATCCCTTAGCCATGGGCGCGGGCACGGGGCTTTCGTGGACGGACGCCTTCACGGACCTGCATGAGGCCCTGGTGGTAGCCCAAAAGGGCGACGAGGTGTGGGTGGCTCAGGGGACGTACTACCCTTCGCTGACGGGCGACCGTTCGGCGCGCTTTGTGCTGTTGTCTGGCGTTCGGCTGTACGGTGGTTTTCGTGGCACGGAGTTAGACCTCAGCGAGCGGGACTGGGAGGCGCATCCTACGGTGATTGACGGCGACATTGGTGTGCCGGGCGACAGCACCGACAACACGCGTACGCTGCTGTACCTGCCGTGGCCCGACAGCAGCACGGTGGTGGATGGATTGGTGTTTCGCCACGGCGTGGCTGACGATACGCTTGTGGCGGTGCGTTCGCTGGGCAACTGCGGGGGCGCTATTTTCATTCAGGGCATCAACGGCGAGGCGTATGCGAACATCCGCAACTGTGTTTTTCAACGCAACACGGCGGTGTATTGCGGCGGCGCAGTGTACATTCACGGCACTGCGACGGGGTCGGTAGCGCCAACGTTCGAGAATTGCCGGTTTGAGGACAATAGGGCAGTGTGGGGCCCCGGTGGCGCTATTCACCGATTTGGGGGCAGTGTGGTGGATAGAGCGGATGTAATCCGATGCGCCTTTGTAAAAAATGTAGCAAGAAAGCAAGGGGCAGCGGTGTATTGGTGGGCTTTTGGCACTACAGGAGGACTCGATATATCGGAAACATATTTCAAAGAATGTAATCTTGAAAGCGCCCACTCTCCTTACCTCATCACCCCAGGGGATCTAGGAGGCGATGCACTCGCGGTGATTTCACCTAATATCTGGCGTTCATCTGTGAGAATAACAAAATCAAAATTTTTGCAAAACCGAAACATACGTACTTCAATTTGTCATATAGAAACAATTAGTGTTATTGGTCAAGACTCCTTGAACTTTACACTCTCTGAAATAGAGTCAGCGCATAATGAAGGATCGAGTTATAATGTTTATCTTTTGGGAAACGCTCACTTTAGTGTATCAGATTTTATATCGAGTCAGGATGAGATACCAGGTTTTTTCTTTTCTGTTTATTCTGTAAGTGGTATTAAAATATCAGAGGTGGTATTTAAGCGGGTGTTTATTAGAAAGGCAATAGGCTATAGGAAAATCGAGCCATTAGGCACTCTTACTAGCAGATTTTGGTTTGATGAAAGTGCAGTGTTGGAAGAATGCTTTTTTGATATAAAAACAATGAATGGCTTGTTTTTTGAGACCGGACTCTTAAGAAGATTGGCTTTTAGGAATGTATTGCTCAGTAATGCATCGCCTTCCTTCGTTGCACCGAGTATCGTTGCACCGAGTATAGATAGTTTATCAATAGTAAACTCACGTGCTAATAATATACGAGCGACTGCAAAAAACGTAAGATTTATAAATAATATCTTTGGTAATACTGTACTACAAGAACCCGTAAATAGCAGCACTATTACCCACAACCTTTTCACCACTCCCGATCCTTTTCCCAATGCTCCTGGGACGTGGTTGAAGGAGCACAATCTTTTTGAGACGGACCCGATGTTTGTGCAGCCTGACTCGGGCGATTTTCGTTTGCAGCCCTGCTCGCCGGCCATCAATGCTGGCACGAACAGCGCTGTGGATTGGAGCACAGACCTGTTGGGTAACCCGCGTATTCAGTACGGTAGGGTGGACATTGGTGCTGTAGAGATGGGCCCGCTGGCATTTGAGGGTGGTGGTCCGTCGGTTCGTCCGGCCTGTCCGGGTTTGAGCACTGGGCGTATTGACGCTTCGGCCCTGCCGGTGTGTCCGCCGGCTACCTATTCGTGGAGCACTGGCAGCAGCGGCGCGGTGGTGGAGAATCTGTCTGCTGGCACCTACACGCTTTCGGTGGTGGATGCCAAGGGTCGCGACGGCGTGTTTGTCATTGTCGTGCCTTCGGCATCGTCGCCGGTGCTTGTGCCGCAGTCGCTGCCGGTTCAGTGTGGCGACACGCTGGGCGGCACAGCGGCGGTGTCTGTCAGTGGTGCGCCTGGGCCTTTTGCTTTTGAGTGGGCGGGTTTGAGTGCAGACAGTGTGCAGAGCAATCTGCCGCCCGGTGTGTACCGGGTAACGGTAACGGATGCGTACGGCTGCACGTCTGCGGGTTCGGTGAAGGTGGATCGCCAGGGTGCGCTGAGCATTCAGATAGACGTGTCGCCTATTCGGTGTCTGGATTCGGCGGATGGTTACCTGACGGTGCTTCCTGCGAACGGCAAGGGGCCTTTCACATGGTCGTGGAGCCAGCCTGCGGGCGCTACGGGGCCGACGGTAGGGCCGCTTGGCCCGGGTCTGTACGTTGGTACGCTCACGGACGCCTTTGGTTGCCAGATAGGGTGGTCGCTGCCGCTGACGGATCCGTTGCCTTTGAGTGCACAGATTACGGTGTTGGATGCCACTGACACGTTGGCGGCCAATGGTTCCATCCAGTTGGCGCTCAGCGGCGGTGCGGGTGGTTATGTGGTGCATTGGTCGAACGGCGGCACGGGATTGCACCTGCTGGGCCTGCGCCCGGGTGTTTATGTGGCCACGATTACGGATGCGAACGGTTGTCAGTTGGAAACGCCGCCGATTGTGGTGGGGGTAAAGACGGGTGTTTCGGAGGCTGCCGGTGTGCTGTGGGGTGCGCAGTTGCAGCCCAATCCTGCGCTGGCGGGTACGTGGTTGGCGCTTGAGCGTCCGGCGGAGCGGGAGGTGGCGGTTCGGTTGTGGTCTGTGGAGGGTCGTTTGTTGCGTTCGTGGGTGCTTTTGGCGGGTGTTCAGCAGATGTGGTTGCCGCTGGCGGACATGCCGGCGGGGACGTATTCGCTGGAATGCGAGGGCAGCGCGCTACTTTTGCTCAAGAGGTAACATCTGCCGCCAGGGCGGTGTTACCTCTCGAAAAACACCTTGCTTCGATAACGCCGTCGCCGCTACCTTTGCCGGTCAACAACGCCTATTTGTGAAAGTCGTCATACCAGTAGCGGGCGCTGGCGCTCGTCTGCGCCCACACACTTACACGCAGCCCAAGCCGCTCATGCCAGTGGCGGGCAAGCCCATCATATGCTTTATCATTGATAAGTTGGTGGAGGCAGGGCTGAACGATTTTGTTTTCGTCATTGGCTACTTAGGGGAGAAGGTGCGCGATTTCATTGAGCGGCAATACCCGCACCTGAATGCCGAGTTTGTGTATCAGGAAAGCCGCGAGGGTTCGGGTCATGCGGTCTGGACGGCGCATGAGGCTATCGAAGATGAGGAGGAAATTTTCATTGCTTTTGGCGACACCATTTTTGAGGCTGATCTGCGGCAGATGCTCGATTGCCCGTATTCGTGTCTGGGGGTTAAGAAGGTGGACAACCCGCGCGAGTTTGGTGTAGCAGAGCTGAACGCCGAAGACTTCGTCGTGCGCGTGGTGGAAAAGCCGCGCATTCCCAAGACAAACATGGCGATTGTGGGGCTGTACAAGGTGAAGAATGTGCCCTTGTTGTTGCGCAGTGTGGAGTACCTGATGCACGCCAATGTGCGCACGTTCGGCGAAATTCAGCTGACCGATGCCCTTCAGTTCATGATAGAACAAGGCGAGCTTTTTAAGGCGGTACCAGTGCAGAACTGGTTCGACTGCGGGCGCAAAGAGGTACTGCTGGAAACGAATGCCATGCTGCTCAACCAGCGCGGCTACGCCGCAGATGCGCTCACGCTTCCCGTCTTCGATAATACCATCATCATTCACCCGGTAGCCATTGGCAGCGACTGTCGCATTGTGAACAGCATCATTGGGCCTAACGTTACTATTGGTAATGGTGTGAGCGTGAGCGATAGCATCATCCGCGACAGCATCATTGGCAACCAGGCGTCGTTGGAAGATGTGGTGCTGCGCCACTCCGTCGTCGGCATCGGCTCGTCGGTGCGTGGCCTAAACCTGGCGCTCAACATCGGCGACGATACAGAAATTGACTTCCGCTAACTACCCGCCGGAGGCTGGCGGGTGAGCGACCTACAAACCCTTGTCCCTTCACACGTGTATGCTCCACGCTATTTCTCCCATTGACGGCCGCTATGCCGCAGCCACGCGCGAACTGGCGGACTACTTCAGTGAATACGCACTCATCCGCTATCGGGTTTTTGTAGAAATCCAGTACTTCATCGCCCTATGTCAGTATGGGCTATCGCAATTGGCCGATTTCGATGAAGCCAAAATAGACGACCTGAACGCCATCTTCGAGCGCTTCAGCGATGCCGATGCCGAAGCCATCAAGGCCATTGAGCGCACGACCAACCACGACGTGAAAGCCGTCGAGTACTTCCTCAAAGAGCGCTTAGACGCCTTAGAACTGGGCCACCTGCGCGAATTTGTCCACTTCGGCCTTACTTCACAAGACATCAACAATACGGCCATACCGCTACTGTTTAAAAGCGCGCTGGAGGAGGTGTATTACCCGCTCCTCCAGCGCGTGCGCGACTACCTTCACCACCTGGCGCAGGAATGGGCGCATGTGCCCATGTTGGCCCGCACGCATGGGCAGCCGGCGTCGCCTACGTTTCTGGGCAAGGAACTGGCCGTCTTTGTCGCCCGATTGGATGAGCAACTGCGTCAGCTGAAAGCCATCCCGCATCGGGCTAAGTTTGGCGGCGCTACAGGCAACTTCAATGCCCATTATGCCGCTTATCCGGATTACGACTGGCACCAGTTCGGCGATGATTTCGTGCGCGAATTCCTTGGCTTAGAGCGCTCGCAGCCCACTACGCAAATTGAGCATTACGACTGCTTAGCCGCACAATGCCACGCCTTGAGCCGCATCAACATCATCCTGATAGACTTTTGCCGCGATGTGTGGACGTACATCTCCATGGAGTATTTCCGCCAAAAAACTGTCAAAGACGAGGTCGGCTCGTCGGCTATGCCGCACAAGGTCAACCCGATTGATTTTGAAAATGCCGAAGGTAATCTGGGCGTATCCAATGCCCTGTTGCAGCATCTGGCCGAAAAGCTGCCTATCAGCCGTCTGCAACGCGACCTGACCGATAGCACGGTGCTGCGCAACCTGGGTGTGCCGCTGGCGCATACGGTCATTGCCCTGAAGGCCATCCTCAAAGGGCTGGGCAAACTCACGCTGAACGAGGGCAAGCTGTACGATGACCTGGAAGACAACTGGGCCGTAGTAGCCGAAGGCATTCAGGCCATCTTGCGCCGCGAAGGTTACCCGCGCCCCTACGAGGCCCTTAAGGAACTAACGCGCGGGCGAGGCACCATCACTTCAGCGGATTTGCATGCGTTCGTCCGCCGCTTGGAGGTGCGCGAAGAGGTGAAGGATGAACTCCTGCGCCTGACGCCCCACAATTACACCGGACAGTGGCGTGTGGTGTAGCCTGGATACCACTTAGCGCCAGATGGAATAAACGATAAACGCGCTAAGCGGTCGAAAAAAAAAGACTTAGCGCCAGATAGAAGCAGTAATGGGCGCGGTAAGGAGAGTGGCTTGTGTTGTGCTTTACCGTTGAACAATGTTCAGCCAAACGAGTTTGGCTGTTGCAGTACTTTTGCTTTTCACCAACCGGAGGGCGTTCATGAGTAGTTTTTATGCCTCTTTCTTGCGGCTGACGGCAGCCCGTTTTCTTTGGAGAATACTTTTGTCCGTTTTAGCGCTATTTTGGGCGCTACTGGTCGCTTTTTCGGCGCAAAGCCAGCCTTTCCCCATCGGTACGCGCACTATTACTTACCAGGACCCGGCGCGCAACAACCGCAACATCCAGACGTATCTGTACTATCCGGCTACGGCGGCAGGCGCCAACCAGCCGGTGGCCAATGGGCAGTTTCCGGTGGTGGTCATTGGGCATGGCTTCACGATGAACTACGCACCCTACATTTTTTGGGGCAACGCTCTGGCTGAAGCAGGCTATATCGTGGCTATTCCCAATACGGAGACGGGCTTTTCGCCCAGTCATTCGGCCTTTGCTGCCGATATGGCTTTTCTGGTGGCAAAACTGTACTCGGAAAACAACAACAGCAATTCGCCTTTCTACCAGCACGTGCAACCGGACGCCTGCATCATGGGGCACTCCATGGGCGGCGGATGCACGTATCTGGCCTCGCAAAACAACACCAACGTATCGGCCACCATCACCTTTGCGGCGGCAGAAACCAACCCTTCGGCCATCGCGGCGGCGGCCAACGTCAGCTGCCCCAGCTTAGTTTTCAGCGGGTCAGCCGATTGCGTAACGCCGCCAGCCCAACACCAGATACCAATTTACAATGCGCTGCCCGACTGCAAGGCTCACGTATCGCTCGTGGGCGGGGGGCATTGCAATTTTGCCAACCCTAACTTTAACTGCTCGCTCGGTGAGTCTTTCTGCAACCCCGCCGGCCCGCCCATGCCCGCCGATACGCAGCGCGCCATTACGCTCCTGTTTGTGCGGCCATGGTTAGACCGCTTCCTGAAAACAGACTACTCGGCCGGGTTGCTGTTCACTACGCGCTTTGCCCAGTACGAGTCTGCCGGCAAAATCACCGGTTCTATTGCCTGCGCACCGCTGCCCATCGAACTGATTTCGTTCCGATTGCGAAAGCCCCGAAGCGGGAGCATTCGCTTAGAATGGCGCACCGGCTCGGAACGCGATGCCCACCGTTTTGTCGTGGAGCGCAGCGCCGACGGCCGGCAGTTTGAATCCATCGGCACCGTTTGGGCCAACAATGTGCCCTCGGAATACGCCTTCGACGACGACCGCCCCCTGCCCGGTGACAATTTCTATCGCCTGAAAATGGTGGACTGGAACGGCCAGAGGACGTACTCGCCTGTGGCCCGCGAACGCATGGAAACCCGCTCCTGGCGTGCCTCATTCATCGCCAACGACCGCGCTATGCTGCTCCAAGCCGACGATAGCGCGGCGGCACCGGTCGAATGCCTGATGCTTTACGACGCTGCTGGCCGCCTCGTCTGGCGCCAACCTCTGGCAGGGCAATTCCCGCCTGTTCGTGTACCTTTGCCCGCCCTGACGCCGGGTTTTTATCGAATAGATCTCCAGACAGATCGTTTCATCGTGCCCATTCCCGTCGTTTTTCCTTAAAAAAATACTCATCGGATGCCCTGACGGCATTCCATACGGCCAGACAAAGACACACGCCTCCGCTACTCATGCCACGCCTGTTGCTGATTTTCGCCCATCCGTCCTACGACCACTCGCGCGCCCACAAGCACTTGCTGCAACACCTGCCTAATGACCCGCGCCTGACGTTCCGCGACCTGTACGAACTTTACCCTGATTTCTACATTGAAATAGAGGAAGAAAAGCAACTGCTGCGCGAACACGATATCATCGTCTGGCAGCACCCGATTTATTGGTACAGCTGCCCGCCGCTGCTGAAGCAATGGATGGATTTGGTGCTGGAGTTTGGCTGGGCTTACGGCCCGGGCGGTGTAGCATTGCGCGGCAAGCGCCTGCTGCAGGCCGTCTCGACGGGCGGCGGCCGACATGCCTACCAGCCCGAAGGGCTGCACCAGCGCTCCCTGCGGCAGTTTCTGGTGCCCTTCGAGCGCACGGCTCAGCTGTGCAGTATGGAGTACCTGCCCCCTTTCGTCGCTTTCGGCACGCACCGGCTGACCGACCAGGCGCTTTTTGACCTTTCGTTAGACTACGCCCGCCTACTGCGCCACCTCATGGACGATGAGGACGGCTCGTTTGCCCGTCATCTGGCGCGCTGCGAATACGCTAACGACTGCCTGCCGGCGCTGCACGCTGCTCTGCCCTCTGTGTCTTAACCACGGCTGCCATGCCCTCTGTTTTTGGCCACGTGCTGGCCTCTACGTCGCTGGGATACGCCTTCTTCCCGCACCGGGTGCAACGCCGCGCCCTGCTGCTAGCCGGCCTGTGTGCTGTAGCGCCCGATGCCGATGTGCTGGCTTTTACCTTCGGTATCCCGTACGAAAGCATCTGGGGGCATCGCGGCTGGACGCACTCGCTGGCGTTTGCCGCCGTACTTGGGCCAGCAGTGGCCTGGCTTTTCTATCATCGGAAACGCTATTGGCCGCGCATGGCGCTGTACTTTGCCTTAGCTGCGGCCTCGCACCCGCTGCTGGACATGCTCACCACAGGCGGCTTAGGCTGTGCGTTGTGGTGGCCCTTCAGCGAGGAGCGGCTGTTCTTTCCGGTGCGGGTCATCCGCGTATCGCCGCTGGAGATGGGCGATTTTTTGAGCAAATGGGGCATTAAGGTGCTGCTCAGCGAGGCGTTTTGGATTGGCTTGCCGGGGGCGGTGTTGATGGCTGTGCGGTTGTTTTGGGCAGGGGCCAAGGAATAGGTTTTGCCCGAGGCGGGAGCCTTGAACAAGCTACAGAGTAATATAGTGTACTACCTTTGGCTCCTGATGAAAGACGTTGTTTTCCGCATTACAGCCTTGTGGGCTTTTTCCGAATGCGCTTTAGGCGGGCTGATGCACGCCTTTAAGATGCCGTTCACGGGCATTTTTGTAGGGGGCTTTGCTGTCTTGTGCGTGGGTCTGCTGGCGCACGTCAGTGGGCGCGGTGCATCGGTCATCTTGCGCGCCACGCTGTTGGTCATTTTAGTGAAGGCTATTGTCAGTCCGCACTCGCCGCCGCAGGCGCATGTGGCAGTGGCTTTCCAGGGTGTATTAGGGGCGCTGATGCTGGGTTACGTGCGGCCTTATGTGGTGGCGGCCTTTCTGTATGGCATGCTGGCCATTGCTGAGTCAGCGTTGCAGAAGCTGCTGATGCTCTATATTTTCTTCGGCAAGCCGCTTTTTGAGGCGGCAGATTTGTTTGTGGCCGATGTGCTGAAGAAGTTTGGTCTTCAGTCTGACGTGTCGTGGGCCTGGTCGGCAGCCGGGGTGTACGTGGGCATTTACGCCCTTTGGGGAGCAGTGTTGGGCTATTGGATACCGAAGTTGCCTGGGCTGCTAGAGCGCAGGGCACAGCGATATGCGGAGGTGGAAGAGGTGGCTGAGGCCGACGACTTGCCTTCGCGGCGCAAACCTTTGTGGCAAAAAATGGCCCTGCTAGCTGGTGTGCTGTTGTTCATAGCGGGCACTTTCCTGCTGACTGGTGTCGAGAAGGGCGGTGGGGGGCAAAAAGCGCTCTACGCCGTCGTGCGGACGCTGGCGGTGCTGGCGGCCTGGCTGTTTTTAGTGCGGCCTTTGGTGCAAATGCTCATCCAGCGCTGGGCGAGGCGGAAATCGGCGGAAGAGCAGGGTGCTTTGCAGCAATTGCTGGCTGCCATGCCCGACCTGCAGGGGAAGGCGCGGGGGCTTTTCGCCGCGGTCAGCCGGGAGCACAAGGGCTGGCGTCGGTGGGCAGAGTTTGCGCTGGCGCTGCTGTCCACTGCGCTTTACGAGTCGTCGGCCGTCAGTGCTCGTGACCAATGATGCGCCGCTGGTCGGGGATGGTTACCACGATGTCGGCGTTATTGTCTAAGATGACGCACTGGCATCCTAAGCGGCTTTCCAGGCGCGGATTGATAGCGCGATCAATGAAATCCTCCTCTTTTTCGGAGATTTCTTCTAGGAATTCCTCGCCTTTTTCGATGTAAACATGGCACGTCGAACATGCGCACACGCCGCCGCAATTGTGGTTGAGGTGAATATCGAACTCCTCCGTAATCTCCAAAATCGAGCGTCCTTCCAAATCGCCGGTAATCGTTTTTTCAGGGATGGACGTATCTTCAAAGAGAAAGCGTATCGTAGCCACGGGTGCGGAATGGTTCAGGTGAAATCAGGTGAAAATGTGCGCCTCTAAACGCGCCACAAGCGGAAAGGTTGGGGCGTGCTGAAGGAGGCATACACTTGCTGGGCACTAATGTCCTGCCTGCATGGCCCTTCGGAAGGTTAGAGCATGGCAGATTATGGGTTTTTTCTCTTTTTCGCGTTTCTGAGATGCTGTTATGAGTTTTTGGGGAGGCTGCGAATACACGAGCGATAAACGAATTATTCGGGCGTTCGTGGCGGTGCTTTTAGAGGTGTCGCCACTCAATTGCGATTGACCCGGTTTCTTGCGCGCGCGTTTCAGCGCCATTTTATGGTTTGCAAATGCGACGCTTTGCTGCGTTAATTTAGCGTTACCCGTCTGTTGGCCCGATATCGCTTTCCTACCTTTGCCGTTCGTTACGGCAAAACTTGTATAACTACCCATTCACGCCTGCATGGCTCGTTTTTTTATTTTTCTGTTTTTCAGTGTTTTATCGGGCGTTTTGAGCGCTCAAACGGTAACCTTGAGAGGCTTCGTTTCGGATGTCGACAACAATGCGCCCATCGCAGACGCCTCGGTGGTGCTTTCGCAGAGTGGTCTTTTTGGCGCTACAGATGCGCGCGGGCGCTTCATTATTCTCCAGGTTCCGCCGGGCAGTTACACGCTGGTGGTCTCTCGCGCGGGCTATTTGCCGACGGAAATGGACATTGTTGTTTCGGCAGACAGGGAAGAGCAAGTAACGGTGCAGTTGAAGCGTGATCCCAAGAGTATTCAGGCAAACGTTACGGACATTCCTACTATCCTGCTGGAGGAGGCCCAGGAAAGCGATGGTTATGGGGAGATTGCCAACCTGCTGCACTCGGCGCGCGATGTGTTCCAGACGGCGGCCAATTTTGGCTGGAGTACGTTCCGCTTTCGCGAGCGCGGGTACGACTCGGAGCATTTTCCGCTGTTTCTCAATGGTTTCAACGTGAACGACCCGGAGTCTGGCATCACGTTTTTTGGTGAGTTGGGCGGTCTCAACGATGTGCTTCGTGCGCGCCAGAGCGTCATTGGGCTGGAGCCGGCTGAGTTTGCGTTTTCGGAAATCGGCGGCGCCTCGTACATTGATACTCGGGCCAGCATTCAGCGCAAGCAGATACGCGTTTCGCATGCCATTAGCAACCGCACCTATCGCCATCGGACGATGCTGACAGCCAACACGGGTTTGATGCCTAAGGGTTGGGCGGTGTCGTTTTCGGCCAGCCGCCGTTGGGCGCAAGAAGGCTGGTACGAGGGCACGTTCTTCGACGGCTACGCCTATTTTCTTTCGGTAGATAAAAAGTTCAACGAGCGCCATGCCCTCAACCTGACCATCCTCGGCTCGCCGACGGTGCGCGGCAGGGTGGGAGATACCTTCCAGGAAATGTATGACCTGGCCGGCACTACTCGATACAACCCGTTTTGGGGCTATTGGAACGGTGAAAAACGCAATGGGTATGTCAACCACAGCCACCAGCCCATGGCCCTGTTGCGCTACGATTTCAAACCTGCGCGCCAGACCAGCCTCATGGTGGTGGGCTTTGCCCAGGCGGGCCGAAATGGCTCTACCCGCTTAGACTGGTTCAATGCCAACAACCCGGAGCCGGATTTCAACCGCCGCCTGCCCTCCGCACTGACCAACCCGGAGCAGGCCGCCGAGTGGGCGGAAATGCTGCGCCAGAACGAAAACCTCCGCCAGATTGACTGGGCCGGCCTGTGGGAGGCCAATACGATCTCGGTAGAAACGATTGAAAACGCCAACGGTATCCCCGGCAACAGCGTTACGAGCAAACGCTCGCAGTACGTCATTGCGGACTTTCGCAGCGACTCGCGCGAATTTGGCTTGAATGCCGTGCTGCGCCAGTCGCTCAGCCCGCGCTTCACGCTACACGGCGGCGGCAACTACCACTACTATCTGGGCCGCAATTTCAAAACGGTGGACGACCTGCTGGGCGGCGACTTTATCGTGGACTGGGACCGCTTCGCCCAGCAAGATGTGCCCGACAACCCCTCGGCCCGCGACAACGACTTGCGCACGCCCAACCGCATCGTGCGCCAGGGTGAAACGTATGGCTTTGACTACGACGAAACCATCCACAAGGGCATGACTTGGGTGCAGGTGCAGGGCAACCTTAAGCGCCTGTTCGTCTTTGCAGCCGCCGAAAACCTCTTCACCACTTTCTGGCGTACCGGACACATGCAAAACGGACGCTTCCCAGACGAGTCACTGGGCGACTCAAAAAAACACACCTTCATCACTTACGGCCTGAAGGCGGGCCTGACCTACAAACTTAGTGGCCGCCACTACGTGTATGCCCATGGCTTTCACGGCACACGCGCCCCGCTATTCCGCGACATTTTCCTGTCGCCGCGCACGCGCAACCAGGCCATTGACGCTCAACCCTACACCATCAACAGCGTAGAAGGCGGCTACCTGTGGCGCGCCCCACTGGCTCGCGCTCGCCTGACGGGTTACTACACCACCTTTGAGGGTGAATACGACAACTTCTTGTTCTACGCCGCTACCACCGGCGTGTTCGGCTCTACGCTGCTGACCAACATCAACCGTCGCCACGCAGGCATTGAGGCCGCCGTAGAGGTGCGCCCGCTGACACCTCTGACGCTCACCTTAGCCGGAAACCTCGGCGAATACATCTATACGAACCGCCCCAAGCTCTATTTGACCCAGGACAATACTGCCGACGTCATTCTGGACGGCGTAACGGTGTATCAGAAAAACTTCTATGTGCCGCGCACGCCGCAAACGACGGCCTATGCCAGCGCACGCTACGAGGGCAAACGCTTCTGGTTCGCTTCGCTGACGCTCAACTGGGCCGATAATTCGTGGTTCCTCTTTGACCAAACGCGCCGCACCGCCGGATTCGTCGAACCCTTCGAGCGCGGCTCCGACGTGTGGAACCTCATCCTCCACCAGCAAAAAGCACCCGCGGCCTTCACACTGGATTTCTTCGGCGGCAAATCGTGGCGCATCCAGCGCAATTACTTCCTCTACTTCAACATCGGCGTCAACAACCTGCTGAACAACACCAACCTCATCATCTCCGGACGCGACGCCTACCGGAATGCGTACCGAAACGACACCACTGACCCGCGCCTTTACACCACGCAGGTGCTCTACGCGCCGGGCATCAACTACTTCGCCAGCTTGGCCCTTCGTATGTAAAAGATTTTTGGAAAAAACATTTCGGAACTTTTCAAAAAATACTGCTCAATCACTCTCCTCTTATGAATAAGCACCGGTTTCGCGCGGCGTGGGGCGCGCTCTTAGCCATCGGCCTTTTGGGCTGTGTAAAACGCGAATTTGACGAGCCGCCTGTGGGCGGTGAGCCTATCAACGTTACGCCCAACATCTCTATCGCTGCGCTGAAGGCGCTACACGTAACGCCAGGCGGCTTCGACACGATCAAACAAGACCTCATCATCGGTGGCGTCGTGGTCATGGATGACCGCTCGGGCAACTACTACAAAAGCCTCGTCATTCAGGACACCAGCGGCGGCATTGAGGTGCGCTTCAACGATGGCTTCCTGTATAACCAGTTTCCAGTGGGCCGGCAGATTTTTATCTTCTGCAAAGACCTCATCCTGACGGACTACAACAACCTGACCCAGCTGACGGGCAGTGTTATTGAGCAAGGCGGGGCAACCAGTAACGTTGGCCTGACAGAGGCCCAGGTGCGCCGCAAGATTGTCAAAGGTCCCATGGTGGGCGCTCCAACGCCGCGTACGATGCGCATCAACGAACTGAACAACAGCCACATCAGCACCCTTATTCGTCTGGAAGGCGTGCAGTTCATCGCGGCAGATGCGGGTAAAACATATGCAGACCCTATTACCAAAAACAGCCTCAATCGCACACTTATGGACTGCTCGGGCAACAAGTTGGTGCTGCGCTCGAGTGGCTATGCCGACTTCGCCGGGCAGCTGACGCCCACTGGTAACGGCTCCATTGTAGGTGTCTTGAGCGTATTTGGCACTACGCTGCAGATGTACATCCGCGACCTCAACGACGTGAATATGACCGGCGACCGCTGCAGTGGCGTGGGTGGGCAGCTGATGAGCATCCGCGACCTGCGCTCGCTGTTCACCGGCGTTACCACGCAGGTGCCCTCCGACCGCAAAATCCGCGGCGTCGTCATCTCCGACCGCATCGCCAACAACACGGACGGGCGCAATCTCTTCGTGCAGGCGCTGGACGGCTCGGCGGGCATCGTGGTGCGCTTCACGGCCAACCACAGCTATAATCTGGGCGACGAGGTCGAAATAGACATTTCCAGCCAGGAACTCAGCCAGTTCAATGGCCTGCTTCAGGTGAACAACGTCGCCGTGGACCGCTCGGCCGTCGTGGCTTCCGGCCTGACGCCTGTAGTGCGCACTGCTACTATTGCCCAGTTAAATGCCAATGGTGAGCAATGGGAAAGCACCTTGGTGCGCATTGCAGCCGCCTCTATCTCAGGTCCGGGCACACCGCTATCTGGAACCAAAACGGTAACGGACGCCACGGGTAATGTCCCTATGTTTACGCGCACCGCTGCTACCTTTGCCAACGCAACGACGCCTTCTGGCGCCGTAACGCTGACGGCTATCGTTTCTGACTTCAACGGTCGCCAGATTATTCTGCGCAACCTCAATGACATCCAGCCCTGATATTGAACACCTTGCGTTTGTCCTTCCGCATGAGGCGCTCTGCGCTGTTGGCCGCCTTTGGGCGGAAGGGCGCGCTGTTGGTCTGGCTGGCCGTATGCGGTGCCTATATGCCGACGGCCAGCCGGGCACAAACGCCAGACTCTACCGACGTAACGGTGCCCGCAGAGCGCCCGGGCTTCTTTCGCCGTACTTTTGGCAATTACCCTAATCCACGCACGGCTGTTGTCCTTTCGTTGGCCCTGCCCGGCGCTGGCCAGGTGTACAATAAAAAATGGTGGAAAGTGCCCATCGTCTATGGCGTGCTGGGGTATCTGGTCTATTCCGAGACGGTCAACGTCCGCCAGTACCGCATCCTGCGCGATAATTACAAATGGCTGGTGGACGATGACCCAACGACTAACCCCACTGAGCCGCCCTTCAATCAGATGAGCGCCGGCGCCTTGCGCCAATACCGCGACCAGTGGAAGCGCCGTGTCGAAATGAATGCCCTGGGCATCGGGCTGGCCTACTTCCTGACCGCCGCCGACGCCTTTGTGGATGCCCATCTGGCCCGCTTCGACGTGGGCGAAAGCCTCAGTGGGCAACTCCGCCCCAGCCTCCAGGCGGCCCCCGGCGGTGCGCCGGCCATAGGCATAGGGCTTTCGGTGAGAATGGGGAAGTGAAAAAATTAAAGATGAGTGGCAGGCCGATGAGGCTATTCAGCCTTAAGCCTTTTAATTTTGAATACCATGCGCAAACAGACTACGTCATACATTTTAATGGTTCGTCCGGCCCATTTTGGGTTTAATGAAGAAACGGCTGCCAGCAACGCTTTTCAGACGCGCGACCATCGGCTGACACCTGCGGAAATTCAGCAGCGCGCGCGTGAGGAGTTCGACCAGTTTGTCGCTCGCCTGCGAGAGGCGGGTGTGCATGTCTTGGTTGCAGAAGACTCGGAGCAGCCGGTAAAGCCTGACGCCGTTTTTCCGAACAACTGGGTAACCTTTCACCAGGAAGGCTTTCTGATTACTTACCCCATGTACGCGCCTACGCGCCGCCTGGAGCGCCGTGAAGAAGTGATACAGGTGGCTTTACAGGCCGGCTTTCAGCCAAAGAAGCGGCTACATTTGGAAAACAACGAGGCCATCGGGCGCTATCTCGAAGGGACGGGGAGCATCATTTTTGACCACCCCAACCGCATCGCTTATGCCTGCCTCAGCCCGCGCACCGATGAGCACCTGTTTCGCGAGCTGTGCAACGTGTTGGAGTACGAGCCAGTGGTGTTTCACGCCGTGGACGCGAATGGCCAGGAGATTTACCACACCAACGTCCTGATGGCGCTGGGCGAGACGTTTGTCGTCATCTGCTTATACACGGTGCGCAACGCCGCCGAGCGCGCCTTGCTGGAAGAAAAGTTTCGCGCTACGGGCAAAGAAGTCGTGCCGATTACCCTGGAGCAAATGCAAGCTTTTGCTGGCAACATGCTTCAGGTGCGCAACCACCGCGGCGAGACTTTTTTGGTCATGTCGGAACAGGCCTTCCGCTCTCTGACCTCCGAACAAGTGCAGACGCTGGAAAAGCACACCCGGCTGCTGCACAGCCCGCTGTACACCATCGAAACCTATGGCGGCGGCAGTGCCCGCTGCATGATGGCAGAGGTGTTTATGTAAAGAAAACGCCGGCAAGACCCTACACGAGTGCTTGCTCACCTAAACCGCTTTGTTATGCGTCCTGTTTTTCAGCATTGGCTTACGGTGGTCGTGGCCGGCCTGTTAGGGTTTTATGCTCCCGTTTATGGTCAGTTGGTGGAGGATTTTTCCGATGGCGATTTCACCCAAAACCCGACATGGGTGGGCGATGTGTCGCATTTCATCGTCAATGCTGCCGGCGAACTGCAGCTGATGGCTCCACAGGCGGGTAGTTCGATACTGGCAGTGGGCTTAGACGTGCCAGATAGCGCCGTGTGGCTGCTCGATTTTCGGCTGGAATTTGCGCCCTCGGCCACCAATCTGCTGCGTATTTACCTGATGGCCGACCAGCCCAATTTGTTGCAGGCCAATGGCTACTACATCGAAATCGGCGAGAACGGCAACGCCGATGCGCTGCGTCTATTTCGGCAGTCGGGCACTGTGCGCACGCTGCTATCGGCGGGCACGGCCGGCTTGGTGGCCTTCGAGCCGGTGTTGGTGCGCCTGCGCGTGCGGCGCAACATCACCGGCCTTTGGGCCGTAGAAGCGCGTCTGCCCGGCGGGACGTTTCAGGCCGAAGGCAGCGCTACCGACCTGACGCATCTGCCCGGTGCGGGCAAGTACTTCGGATTTTATTGCCTCTATACCGCCACGCGGCGCGATCGCTTTTTTTTCGACAATATATCCGTCTTGCCTGACGTGCCAGATACTGTGCCGCCTGTGCTGCTGTCGGCCAGCGCAGCAGAGAATGGGCAGGCTGTGCTGGTAACCTTCGACGAAGACCTGGACACGCTTTCGGCGCTCGATGTGGCTCATTACACCGTGCTCGGTCAGCCTGCACCGGCGGAGGCTCTTTTTGATGGAACACCCGACCGCATTCGCCTGCGCTTAGCCCAGCCGCTGCCCACAGGCACCTACGAGGTGCAAACGCAGCAGATTGCTGACCGGGAGGGCAATGTCAGCGGCCTGCAGAGCGCTTTTTTCAACTACCTGCGCACAGAGACCGCTGGCGAATTTGATGTGCTCATCAACGAAATCATGTCCGACCCGACGCCCTCAGTCGGTCTGCCGGAAGTCGAATGGCTGGAACTGTACAACCGCAGTGCGCGCATCATAGACCTCAATACCTTGTTCATTTCCGATGGCGGCCCGACGCGCCGCTTGCCGTCCTACCTGCTTTACCCCGACTCGTTCGTCGTACTGACGACCACAGCGGGCGTTACGGCTTTGGCGCCTTTCACGTCGGCAGCTGTGGCAGTGTCGGGCTTTCCTTCGCTCAACAACACCAGCGATACGCTCATCCTGACCGATACGGCCGGGCGCATCGTTGACCGCGTTTTTTACGCTGCAGCCTGGCATGAAAACAGCGCCAAACGCAGCGGCGGCTGGACGCTGGAGCGCATTAACCCCAACCTGCCTTGTCTGGAGCGCGAAAACTGGGTATCCTGCCCGGTATTGCCCGGCGGAACGCCCGGGCGCCGAAATGCTGCCGCGCAATTCATACCCGATACGATACCGCCGCGCCTCTTGGGCGCCTTCCCTTTAGCCGACAACCTTATCGAGATAACCTTCTCCGAAGGCTTGGACCGTACCGCTGCCGCCAACCTGGCCGGCTATCAGATAGACCCGCCTTTAGCCCTTGCTTCGGCAACTCTTGCGCCAGAGAGCCGTCGCATTGCCTGGCTCGCGCTGCAAGAACCGCTCGAAACGGGCATCGTGTATCGGCTCTGGACGACCTCAGCCCTCCGCGATTGCAGCGGTAACCCGCAGGTACGCACGGATACCATCCTGCTGGGCCTGCCCGAAGAACCCGCCCCTTTAGATATCGTGGTGAATGAAGTACTCTTTAACCCCGAACCCTTCGGCTCCGACTTTGTCGAGCTGCACAACCGCAGCGGGAAAATCTTCGACTTGCGCGACTTTTTCATTGCTAACTTCTACGACGGCAGCAACGTGCGCAATATCGGCCTCAGGCGCCTGATGCTGCCGGGCGAATATTTAGCCTTCACCCCTAGCCCCGATGACATCCGGCAGCGTTTTGCCCTGACGCAGCCGGAATTTCTTTTCCTGCTGGCGCTGCCCTCACTGCCCGACAAAGAAGGTAACGTTACGCTTTTCTGGTCGAAAGACGGCCAGCAGGTTACGGTGGACTCGTTCGTCTATTTCGAGACATATCACAATGCCCTGCTCACTTCCTCGCAGCGCGAAGGCGTGTCGCTGGAACGCATCCGCATAGACGGCCCCACCAATGACCCGGCCAACTGGACGTCGGCAGCGCGAACAGCCGGCGGCAATGGCACGCCCACGCGCCCCAACAGCCAGCGCACAGGGCTGCCACCCGCCGGCTCGGGCATTGTTCAGCTGGGCACTCCGCGCCTGTCGCCCGACGGCGATGGCTACGAAGACTTTTTGGACATCCGCCTGCGCCCACCGGCACCCGGCTATGCCGCCACGGTGGTCATCTACGACTCCGAAGGCATCCCTGTGCGCTATCTCGTCCAGCAGCAACTCATCGCCACCGATGGCGCCCTGCGCTGGGAAGGCGAAATGGACGACGGAACGCCCGCGCGACCGGGCATTTACCTCCTGCTGGCCGAACTATATGCCCCTACGGGTGAAGTGCGGCGCGAACGGCTGACCTTCGCCCTCGTACGACGCTTTTAGCCCCCCGTAACTGCCAAACTTGTTTGGCCCCAGTACCGACCAAACTTGTTTGGTCGCCCATGAGCGCAACCTCAGCAAGGCGCAGCCGTCTGCACCACCACTTTGCCTACCGTTTTGCCGCTCTGGAACAGCAGAATGGCCTCGCGCATCTGCTCGAAGGGGAAGGTATGCCCTACGTGCGGAGGTGTCAGGTGCATTTGCTCTAAGTGGTTCAGGATGGGCGGTAGCATTTCGATGCGTTCGTACAGGTAGATGAGGTTGAAGCCCAGCAGGCCGCGGTTTTGTTCGGGCAGGGCTTGTGGGTCAATTTTTGGCCGCGTCAGGTAATGCCACAGCAGTCGGAAGATGTTGGGTCTGTCGCCCACGCTGGCGTAGCGCGAGGAGCCGGCGACGATCATGCGGCCCATGGGGGCCAGCATGTTCCAGGGGATGGTGAAATAGCGTCCGCCGATGGTGTCGAACACGAGGTTGAGCGGGCGTCCGTCTAAGGCTTCGCGGAGTTCTTGCTCGAACTTTGGCCCGCGCACCAGCACGCGGTCGCAACCGTTGGCGCGGGCGATGTCCACTTTGCTGGCGTTGCCGACGGTGCCCACCACGAAGCAGTTTTGGGCTTTGGCAATCTTGAGCGCTTGCAAGCCTACGCCGCCGGCCACGCTGTGCAGCAGTATGTTTTGGCCGGGTTGCAGGGCGCCTAAGTTGAACAGGCCGTAGTATGCCGTGATGGTTTGCACCAGATAGGCGGCGGCGATGCTGCACGTCCAGTCGTTGGGAATGGGCACGACGTATCGCTCTGGAATGTTCAGCCCGGTGGCAAAGGCACCGAAGCGTGTAATGCCCATGACGCGGTCGCCCGGGCGGATGCGCGTTGCTTCCGGGCCGACGGCGAGCACGACGCCAGCATATTCCAGGCCGGGGGTGAAGGGTTCTTTGGGCGCCGCTTTGTAAAGCCCCCAGATGGAAAAGATGTCGGCAAAGTTCAGCCCGATGGCTCGGACGGCGATTTGCACTTCGTCGTGTTGCGGTGGCGGCAGGGTATCGTCCTGGAGCTGAAGGTGCTTCAATGAACCAGGGCGAACAGTGTATCGCTGGATTTCCATGCGCGCAAAATTAGCGGACGTCTTTGGCTGTAAGGCGCTTATCCAGGGCAGGAATTTGAGCGATACATATCAGCACAGGCGTTTGCCACTAATTTTTGACCAAAAATGGCCAAAAAACAAAAAAATGTTGCAGCCATTCAGGCATTCAATTTTACATTTGCTCCAGTTTCTTTCACTAAATTTTCTCTGTATTATGCTACACAAATTGCTACTCACGGGTTTCTTTGTCGTGCTCAACCTCGCCCTGTGGGCGCAGGGAACGGTCGTCTGGTCCGAGAACTTTGACGCAGTAACAACCCCGCTGCCGGCGGGCTGGACGCAGCAGACCGCAGCCACAGATGGTGGCTGGAAGGTGGCTACTACGACGGCGCATTCTTCACAGTATTTTACAGTACCCTCGCGTCCGGGGCGTGTTATGGGTACCAACGACGATCAATGTAATTGCAACAAGAGCAACGAAATCCTTCGTATGGCGCCCTTAGATTTGAGCGCTCAGGCTGGAGAGTTGCGCTTGCTGTTTGATCTTTTCTTCATTAAAGGTTCCTACCAGGGCAAAACAGAGTCGTTGCAATTGCTCGCCTCCACGGATGGTGGCACCACTTGGAAGGTGCTGCGCGACTTTAACGGTGCTTCCACCTGGCGTCTGGCCATCGTTGACCTGACGGAGTTTGCAGGTAAAGCGGACGTGCGCTTGGCTTTCCGATACGATGATGCGGCAGACTGGCTCTACGGAGCCATGATTGACAATATGCGCGTTGTGATACCGGATAACATCATTCGCGCGCGTCTGTCTGGGGTGGCTGCGGGTAAGTATATTCCGGCTGTGCCTGCTATCGTATCGGCCTACGATAAAGTGCTGCCCGGGCATCAGGTTGCCCTGCGCGGTGTGGTGCAGAACAACGGTTTCCCGGACATTACTTCCTACGAGATTGAGGTGAAATTCCCGAGCGGAGACACGGAGAAGCACGTTTTTGAGAACCTGAATATCGGGCTGGCGCAGACGCACACCTTCTTTATTCCGTATCCTACCAAGTTAGGCGTGAACGACTTCTCTTTCGATGTGCGCCTTTTGAACGTGAACCAGGTGGGCGACGACGATGACAGCGATAACACAGGTAAGGCCTCCTATAGCGTGCTGGGGGTTGAGCCTCAACCCAACCGCAAAGTTGTCGTCGAGGAAGGCACCGGCACGTGGTGTGTATGGTGCCCGCGCGGCGCGGTGATGATGGATTACTTAGCGAAAGAGTATGAGGGCATGGTGGTCCCGATTGCCGTGCATAACGGTAGTTCCAACCCGATGCGTCTGACGGCATACGATAGCGAGTTTTCCAAGCTGATAGCCGGCTATCCGGGTGGTATGGTGGAGCGCGAGCAAGACATTGATCCGCTGCTGGTTTCTTCGTCCGGAGAACCCAACTTTGAAATGAGCCTGATAGAGCATCTGATGTGGCCTGCGCGAGTCATTATCACACAGAACGTAGACTGGAACCCCACTATTCGCCGCGTAGGTATTCGCAGCTCGGTGCAATTTTTGGAAGAGATGAATGGTGACTACCGCCTGGCAGCAGTGCTCATCGAGGAAGGCGTGCGGGGGACGAGTTCTGGTTTCAATCAGGCCAATGCTTATGCTGGCGGTTCACGTGGCCCGATGGGTGGTTATGAGAATCTGCCCAACCCGGTGCCGGCTGCCCAGATGGTCTATAACCACGTTGCCCGTGCGCTGTTGGGTGGCTTTCGGGGGGCTGCCGGTAGTGTTCCTACCAACAATCCTGCTGGCTCGGTAATGTCGTACGAGTTCTCGGCCATCGTTCCGGCAACGCAGAACATCAACAACATGCACGCCGTTACGATGCTGATTGACCAGGCAACAGGGCGTATCATCAATGCCGAAATGACGCCTATTCCATTTGTCTCCACTTCGGCACCTGAGATTGCGGTAGAGCCGCTGCACCTGTCCATCGCACCTAATCCGGTGGTGGACGAAGCTATGCTGACCGTGCGCGTGGAAGGCACCGCTGACGTGCACATCCGCGTGTTCAACGCAATGGGCGTGCAGGTGGCCGAGCGCATCTACGACAACGTTTCGGGCCGTCAATTCTTGCCCTTCAATGCCGGCACGCTTCCCAACGGCATGTACAACTTAGTGGCTACGGCGAAAGGGCAGGTCGTCTCCACGCCGTTTGTCATTCATCGCTAAGTGCACTTACACCGCAGTGCTCTTGACTTGAGCAAAAGCGGCGGCCAGCAGAGAAGCTGCTGGCCGCCGCTTTATTTTTGGTGTGGGCCTCAGCGCGGCTCTTCGTCCAGCATGACCACCTCGGACAGGTCAGTGCATTCCATGTACAGCTGGTCTATGGGTTTCTTAAGTATCGGATGTTGCAGGTCTGGCGCTAGTTCGAGCATGGGAGCCAGCACGAAGGCCCGTTTGTGCAATTCGGGGTGCGGGATTTCCAGGCCCTTGTCGCGAATGACGCGGCGCCCGTAGAATAGGATGTCAATATCAATGGTACGGGGGCCCCACTTTTCCTGGCGTTGGCGGCCCAGTTCGCGTTCGATTTTGGCGATAGCCTCCAGCAATTCGCGCGGTGAGAGGGTGGTGTTGACCATGATCACCCGGTTCAGGAAGGGCTCCTGTTTAGAGTTGCCCCAAGGCTCTGTTTCATATACGTGGCTGCGCCGGGCAATTTTGCCGATAAAGCGTTGGATGAGCTCTTGCGCCTGGCGCAGGTTGTCAGCGCGGTCGCCCAGGTTGCTGCCTAAAGCTAGGTAAACGTTGATGTATTTGGCGTCTGGTCGTGCAGGCATGTGAAAGGTCAGGTTAGGAAAGCGAAAAGATGTGGCTTTAAAAGGGTGAAGCGTTACTGTTTTGGCACGTCCACAGCGGCAATGCAGTCTATTTCGACGGCGCAACCGTAGTGCAGCACGCCGCACGGTATAACAGCGCGGGCAGGCCGATGTTCGCCCATAACCGCCGCGTAAGCGGCATTAACACGCGGCCAGAGTGCCACATCGCTGATGTAGATGTTCACCTTCAGGATGAGTTCCATCCGGCTCCCGGCAGCGGCCAGGATGGTTTCAATATTATGCAGGCACAATCCTACCTGCTCTTCTACACTACCCAACTGCACTTGTCCGGAGGCATCTATGGGCAGCTGACCGGAGACAAAGACCAGTCCACCATGTACTACGGCAGGCGAGTAATGGCCTTTGGGAACGGGTAGGGTAGAGGGCTGAACGTATTCCATGGGCGAACAACTTTTGGGCAAAGATAGGCCGATGTTGCGGTCTTCAGGCGGGGGGGCCCGCTTGTGGAGCGGCAGATGTCGTAAAGCCGTTATTTCGTCCTATAAATGCTTAAAAAAAGCCAACGCGCCGGGCAGATACGCTGCCCATCTTTGCCCTAAACAAAATTAAGGGAGTATGAAACAGCATTATCAAATCTTGATTATTGGCGGCGGCAATGCCGGCATTTCGTTAGCAGCTCAGCTTTTGCGCAAAGAGAAGAAGCTGGACATTGCTATTATGGATCCTGCGGATAAGCACTATTATCAACCCGCATGGACATTGGTAGGTGGCGGCGACTTTGATGTTCGAGACACTGTCCGATCAGAAGCAGAGGTGATGCCGCGTCAGGTAACGTGGATCAAAGAGGCTGCTACGCAACTGGATCCAGCCCAGAATGCTGTCGTAAGCCAGACGGGCGCGCGTTACACTTACGATTATTTAGTGGTTTGTCCTGGTATTCAGTTAGACTGGCATAAAATTAAAGGCCTGAACGGCCATTTGGGTAAAAACGGTATTACGTCCAATTACACGTTCGAGACGGCGCCCTATACGTTCGAGTGCATCAAAAACCTCAAGCGCGGTAAAGCGCTGTTTACCAACCCGAATACCCCTATTAAATGCGGTGGCGCACCGCAGAAAATCATGTACTTAGCCTCGGATTACTGGCGTAAGCATGGAGTACTGAAGAACATCGAAGTGCATTTTTACTCGGGTGGCGGGGTCATCTTCGGAGTGAAAAAGTATGCGGAGACCCTTCAAAAGGTCATTAATCGCTACGGTATCAAGACCCACTACCTGCACAATTTGGTAGAGATTGATCCGGAGAAAAAGCAGGCGACGTTTGATGTGTACAAAGACGGTCAGGTAGTGGATCGCGTTACGGACACGTACGACATGATTCACGTAACGCCTCCGCAAAGCGCGCCAGATTTCATCAAAAACAGCCCCCTGGCCGTGCCGGGTAACCCGTTGGGCTGGGTAGATGTGGACAAGCATACCTTCCAGCATGTGCGCTATCCGAACGTGTACTCGATTGGCGATGCGTCCAGCACACCCAACGCTAAGACGGGTGCGGCCATTCGCAAGCAGGTGCCGGTATTAGTTGAGCAGCTTTTGAGCCAAATACGTTCAGGTAAGCCCGCTGCCGCTCAGTACACCGGATACGGTTCTTGTCCGCTCATCACGGGCTACGGCAAATTGGTGCTTGCTGAGTTCGACTACAATAACGAGCCAGTGGAGACCTTCCCCTTCGACCAGTCGAAGGAACGCTGGACGATGTACCAGCTCAAGCGCCGCATTCTGCCGTGGCTGTACTGGAACAAGATTCTCAAAGGCACTGCCTGAGAGGAAAAGACCTATAGCAGTACGTTTGTTTTCAAGGTTTGAAGGTGTACGCCGGCGCGCCGTAAGGCACGCCGGCGCTTTTTTTTATCAGAACTTGCGCCCACTGCGCACGCGATTGACGAAAGCATCGGCCAGGGCCGGATTAGCAGCAATGATCTCGTACACCTCACCGTTGGGCATCTTCAGCTGCGTGTCTTTGGGCTTCAGCGCCAACAGGGCTTCGTTGAAGCGCACACTGCTCGACACGACATTGAGCGCACCCGCCTGATAGCCAAAGAAATACCATAGGTCGGCTGAGGCCTTGATGTACAGATAGAAACGGTCGTCGCGGTTGCCGGGCATCTTGTACTCCACGTAAGCCGTCAGCATTTTCTGAATAGGTTCGCCCGCAATAGAGATGATAGGGATACGGTCTTCGGTGCTGAGGAACGACTGATATTCCGGGTTCCAGATAACGGGGTGGCGTCCCAGTAAAAAGGTGTATTTATTGTCTTTGCGCGGCAGCTGCAGAAAGTTACTGTTCAGGTTGTTGAACGCCTCCACTAAGTCCGTAGAGTCTGTAACGAATTCGCTCAGGGCAGGGCGGTAGAATGCCTGTTGAGAGTTGAACGGTGGTACAGGCGCGTCGAAACTGGAAGCCCGGATGTCGTTGAGCATTAGGTCTACCAGTACTTTGGGAATAGTTACTTCGATGCCGGTCATCAGTTCTCCTGTGATGAGGTAGATGGCTGTGTCTGGAATGTTAAATTCCGTCTTCAGGCGGCCGGCGCCTTTGACTTTCATGAATTCCAGGCCCTGACCCAGTTGCACTGGGCCTTCGGTCGAGAATGTGCCGGTGCGGTTGTCGTAGGTGAGCTTAGAACCGCGCAATTGTGCAGCGGAGAAGATACGCGCCGAGTCGCCGAAGATGAAGCGGTCGTTTTGCTGTTCGTAGCGGAAATAGCCTTCGCCGTTGAAGATGACCCGGTCGAGCACAGAGGTAGGCGGCTGCAGAAGCGATGGGTACATCTGGCCCGTTTCGCGCGATTGAAAGAAGCCCACAAACAGCGGCTCGCCGTTGCTGTCTTTGGGTTTGGTTACCCGAATGATGGGGTTGTTCTTGTCCACCTCCGAATAGATGGAAAACCAGGGGACTTGGGTGAAGTTGGTCTGGATTTGTGCCAGTCCTTCAAAGCGCAGATTTTGCTGGTTGGCTTTGAGGATAACCGTTCCGGCGAAGCGTGTTTTGGTATCAATGTAAAAGCTGTCGCTCGAGCGTACTTCGCCACTGGCCGTAGTGAGCACCTTTTTGGTAGCGGGTGTGCCCGGGCCGTAGCGTTCGCCGACGATGTTGTTGAAGAACACCTCTTGCTGGCGGCCAGGCAGGTTGTATTCGTAATAGCCTGAGGCCTTATAGTCTTTGCGACCCAGGATATTAACTGTGGCCCGGTTGATGGTGTGGTACTTGTTGGAGGTGTCGGCCACAATGCGCGCCTCCGAGAGCGGTCGCATAACGCCGCCTGGGTCAATGTCCACGTTGCCATCGGACGGATAGATGAAAGCATCGGCGGACTTGATGACCTCCACACCACCGACTTTCAGGCGGCTGTTGCGCATGTCGTAGAGCGCCGTTTTGCCACGGAAGTTGAGGGTGTCCTGTTTAGGGTCTGTCGAGACGAAGTAACCCGGCTCGCGCTCATCGCTTTTGAAGGTTACCGTCTGGCCTTTCATGTCCCAGGTAAATTCGTTCATCGAGGTGCGGTAACGGTTGAGCGGCAGGTCTGTGTTGGCGTCGGCCGTGTTGGCTTTGAATTCGCCCAGCTGGCGGTCGAAGTCCAGCTCGCCGCGCACGTTGCGCGAGTCGAACACAATACCCTGACCATCAAGGGCCTTGATTTGCAGGTCTGCCGTATCGGAACTGGCCTGAAACGGTCCGTAAGAAATGACGCGCGCCGTAAGTCGCCCGCCAAACCAGTCAAATTCGCCGCGACCTTTCAGACCCGAAGGCGTAAGCACCAGCACACCTTTATGGTAGTACCCTGGCTGACGGAATAACTCAAAGGCTTTGGCCCGGCTTTCCACGTACATCGAGTCGCGGTAGGGTAGCCAGTTCACTTTCACGTCTTCGCCTTTAGCCTGTGGCACTTTCACCTCGCTCTTGCGGTCTTCTTCCATGAAGAAACGGCGCGCCGTGCAGGTCATTTGTTTGGGGCGGAATACGATGTCTTCTGACTCGATGTCGGCCGTCAGGTACTCTACCGTCCCGATGCCCAGGAAGCCGCTATTGCTCAGGTCAATTTTGCCCGTATAGTTGCCACGCCGCTGATAGACCGGATAGCCCTTGGGCGGCGTCTGGTGAATGAAGCCAAAAGAGCGGTCGTGTTCGCGCACGATGATGGTTTCGCGGAAAGGATCAAAAATCTCCGCCGAGGTCATTTCTCCCTTAAAGCGCAGGCGGTCGGCCGTGTAGCTGTCTAAGGCGTTGAAGGTGAAGGGGTCTAATTTGAAATAAAAGGAGTCGCGTTTGTACACCCCGCTCTGGATGGTCGAGTCATCGTAGAATACAAACGAGTGTTTTTTGGACTCCAGCGAAGGGAAGATGTCAATGTCCACTTTACCCGACTTGTTGTTGGGTGCATCCACCAGCAGGAAACCCGACACCTTTTCGATGTAGGAATTCATCGCGTCAGCAATGGGATTGCCCTTGTCGTTAGTTTTGCCGGTGGGCAGGTAGAAATGCAGACGCTTCACGGAGTCAAACTGAACGTGGAACCTTTCGTAGTTGAAATACATGCTATCACCCAGGAAAACCGCAAACCCCGCAAAGAGCCGTCCGCCCATGCGCATATCGCGGTTTTCGAGCAGCGTAATTGTTTCATTGGGCACAATACCCACGCGTTGGCGCTCGCTCAGCTCCACGCTGGAGACCCCTCGCACGCTGGTTTCTTTAGTCTTTAAATCCAGCGTAGCGCCTGGCCCGGATTTTTCGTTGGCCTGAATTTTAATGGCATCGTAGTCGCGTTTGCCCTGGCTGGCCAGTGCGTAAAGAGCTAGTTTGGGTCTTGGTTCGATTTCGTGGCGTTGGAAGTTGTAGTTGATAAATCCTTTAGCGACCATTTCGGCCAGCAAGGTTTGAATGCTGGAGTAGTCGAATTTGGGATCGAGTGCACGGGCAAAGACGTCATCCGAAATAATCTTCGTCATGCGCGTGCTGTCCCACGGCGTCTCTTCCGCTAAGCGATGCAGCACGGAGATGGGGTTGACGCTGGTGATGTTCTGCATGCGTACGTATTCGGCCGGGTCGAAGCGGTTGCTGCTCTCGAACTCCACCTTTTGCACTCCACCCTTAGCACCTGCAATGCTGGAAGAAATTTCCAGGGAGTCTTTGAGCACGTGCCAGGCCACCCGCTCTGCGTTGAGGTTCATGTTATAGAATGACGAGAAGAACGGGTTGCGCTCCGGCCCTTTTTGTCCGCGCGTCAGCGTGATGATTTGGTTGGGGATGTCCAAGCGGAAGTTGACTGCCGGGTGATAGATGCTGTCCTTATCCATGAACAGACGCGCCGTTATGCCCTCGGCAATGACGCTTTCCTCCCGGCGGATGATGAACAGGTCTCCTACGCCGAAGAAGATGCGCTCGCGTTTGTGGTTGTACACTGTCAGGCGCGCCGGCTGCTGGCCCGAGCCGTATCCGTACACTGAACGGCCCTCAATACGAAAGCCGCCTTCGTACTCAATGCCCTGGCCGATGCGGGTAATCTTCAGGGTTCGCTCGAAAGACTCGAATTTCGGATACTCTATAGTCATACCTTTGGTCAGCACGACTACATTTTCCTCCAGCTTGCCCCACAGGCTGCGGTTAGGAAAGAGCACCGGATAGAAAAACTCCGCTGAGTCGCAGGTGAACATGGGTTTTTTGGCTTCCACCGTGTAGTTCGTCAGCCGCGCATAAACCGTCGAGTCCAAGCCTGTGCGCGTCCAGCCTAAGCGGCCTCCTGTGCCGCGCCAGGTTTCTTCATACGGGTAATAGGCCCCCGACGTACCCTGAATGAGCGTAGAGTCGTTTTTGCGAACGCCCACCAGGTCAATATTCTGGCAACGCAGCACAGGTGTTTGATTTTCAAAAACAAAATCCACCTTTCCTCCGCGCACTTTCCAGATAATGAGGCCCGCCTCGCGCGCCCAAAAGGCACGTTGGCTGAAAAAGTCTGCTGAGAAGTCCAGAATTTGAGAAATAGGCTTGGTGCGGCCCTGCTCAATGGCTGCAATGGCGCTTTCCAGATACGTATGCCACTGACGGAACAGGGTAGAGTCCCCTTCTGCTTTGGCTGCCGTCAGGGCATTGACGTAGCTTTTATAGTAAGGAAAAGCACTCAAGCGCTGCCCGGCCAGCAGGTTGCAAAGCCGGATGACGCCAGCCATTTCATCCGCCGAATACAGGCCGCTACGGTACTGCTTTTTGAACACTGCAAACGCCTCCGCCATGTCGGGCCGCTTCGAGGCGTTCATGAACTGATCCAATTTCTCCACAAACTCGTTTGGATTTTCGGGAAAGGTCGTTACCTGCGCATGCAGGCGCCAGCCAAACCAGATGAGCAGCAATAGGGCGGTCAGTACGGATTTTTTCATGGCAAAAAACCGGATGATGAAGGTGAGCAAAAACGGCATGGGAAACGGAAATCGTCGGCCCGAAAGTACACACACGCCAATTGGCAAAGATGCCAACAACGGCAAAGAGCGCGCTAACGGCGGTGAAGGCTGAAATAGGCGGTATGGACGAAATGGGTGGCCTATCGAAGCCTTTTAGCGGGTGGCTCTTTTTTCAAGGAACCCTTCGCGAGCCGGTGCTATGTCTTTTCAAAAGTCAGGCAAAGCCACTGCCCGCGTTCGTCGCGTTTTTGCAGGGTAAAGCCCGCCTGTTCAGCAGCAGCCCGCACCGTGTCAGCATCTGAAAGAAGGATGCCCGAAACAAGCAGCCAGCCGCCTGACCGTAAGCGTTGGCTCAGGTCGGGCAACGACGCCAGAATGACGTTGCGGTTGATATTGGCCATGATGCCATCAAAAGCGCGCTCCGGCACAGCGCTTAGGTCGCCCCAATAGGGTTTCACCCGTGCGGCTACACCATTGGCCGTGCTGTTTTCTGCTGTGCTTCGGAAGGACTCCTCCTCGATGTCTACGGCAGCAACTTCCGTGGCGCCCAATCGGGCGGCCAGAATGGCCAGCACGCCGGAGCCGCAGCCGAAGTCGAGCAGGTGTGCACCGGCACAGGGCAAATCACGCAGGGCGCGCAGGCACATCCACGTCGTCTCGTGGTGGCCAGTACCAAAGGCCATTTTCGGTTCGATGACCAATTCGTGCGCTACGCCGGCAATAGGGGCGTGAAAGGGTGCGCGCACGGCGCAAAAGTCTTCGATGACCACGGGCGAAAAATTGGCCTCCCAGATGGCGTTCCAGTTTTGTGCGGGCAAAAACTGGCTTTTCCACTCAAAAGGGAACTGCCGTTGCAGATCCAACAAAAGGGCCTCGGCGCTTTCGCGATTGCCCGGAGCATCGGGCAGGTAAGCGTCGAGGCCCTCGTCAGTCTCTTGAAAACTATCGAAAGGTGCTTCGGCCAGGAAGGGCACCAGGATTTCCGCCGTGGTGCTGTCGTTCGTCCGAAGGCGATACTTCCAGTAATCCATTGGCGCCTTAGAGCAGCTTGCGCACCTCTTCCTCTAAGTTGGCGCGCGGGTTAATGGCGGCGATGTTGCCGTTGCGGTCCACTAAGAACGTGGCCGGTATGGCATTAACTCCATAGATACGCGCCGGAGCGGAGTTCCAGAATTGCAGGTCGCTGACGTGGTTGTCCCATACTAAACCGTCCTGTTTAATGGCGGCGACCCAGGCGTCTTTCTGGCCCGGACGGTCGAGGGAGACGCTGTACACGTCGAAGCCTCTGTCTTTGTATTTGTGATAAATCTCCACGACGTGTGGGTTGGCCATACGGCAGGGCCGGCACCAGCTGGCCCAAAAGTCAATGAGCACCACTTTGCCACGCAACGACGACAGCGAGCGCACCTTGCCGTCGGGCCCGGGCAGGCTGATTTCAGGCGCAGGCTGGCCAATCTTGATAGGCCCGGCAGCTTGTGCCGCCTGCATCTGTTGCAGCTGCTGTTCAATGTTGGTCGTAATCTGGGCAAATTGCGTCGCATAAGTGTTGCCCGGCATGGCGCCGGAGAGCGCTTCGCTGGCTGTTTTAAAGTCATTCAGGTGTTCGCCGGCATTGCGGCCCATTAGTTGTAGGGTAAAGAAGGCCTTCATTAGTGGCGAACAACCCCGCTGCACAAAGTCCTTCGCCATCTGTGGCGTGATTTGCCCGGCCCGTACCATATCCTGTACCAATCGGGCATAGCAGGCCATCTCTTCAGAGCCTTCCACCGAGATTTCTAAGCGGTCCATGGTCTCCAGATCGCCCTTAAATGAGACGGTTTTCTCTTTGCCATCGAGCATGAAGAACATGCGGCGGGCGCCCACCGTCAGGCGGTAGATGCCCGGGGCAAAGGCCTGTTTTTGCTCAATAGCAAAGCGACCTTCCGCATCGCACGAGACACGCCCTAAGGCTACGGGCGGAGTGTTCTGGTCGAAAAAGACCTGTTCCAGCAGTACCTGCATGTTGCCGGCTTTTGCGAGAGAGCCTTTAAAAGTATAGGTGTCGTTGCCCGCGCAAAGGCTAAAGACAAAGGCCGGAATGAGAAACCAGATAGCTGTTCTAAATAGCGTTTTCATTGCTTGATACAAAATTTTTATTCAGAAATGGTGTCAGCCTCCGAACGGCTTGTAAGCGCTCGAAGGCTGGTGTCGTCATTGCATGATTTCTTCTAAGCGATGCTCATACACTTCCTGCCACTCGCGCACGGCGCCCCAGTCTTCGCCGTCTATGCGAACGCGGTCGCCCTGTACATAACCGAGCAGGGTAAATGGCTGCTTGTGTTCGCGCAAGAAACGCTCGAAGGCCGCTGCCTGTTCGGGCGCTGTACTGACGACGACGCGGCTTTGCGACTCGCCAAAGAGCCAGGCATCTTTGCGAAGGTCGGACGGACTGCTGACCGCAAAACCCAAGCCATAGGGCATGGCGCACTCCATGAGGGCCACAAAGAGGCCGCCGTCCGAAACGTCGTGAGCGCTTTTGACCAAACGCTCGCGTAGCAGCCCGCGCAATGTTGTCAGCAGGTGGTATTCCTCCTCCAGGTCGAAGTGCGGGCAAGGGCTGTGCTCTACGCCATGCACTTCGCGCAGGTATTCGCTGCTGCCCAGGTCGTTGCGGCTGATGCCGAGCAGGTAGATGTGGTCGCCTTCGCTCTTGAAGTTCAGCGTCATCAGCTGGTCCCAGTCGTCTAAGATGCCCAGCATACCGATGGTGGGTGTGGGGTACACCGGGATGACCTTGCCATTTTCGGTGTACTGGTTGTAAAAGCTGACGTTGCCGCCCGTAACGGGGGTATTGAGCTTTCGGCAGGCTTCGCCCATGCCTCGAATGGCTTGGGCAAACTGGTAGTACACTTCCGGATTATATGGATTGCCGAAGTTAAGGCAATTGGTAATGGCTAAAGGTTCTCCGCCGGTGCAGGTGATGTTGCGCGCGGCCTCGCACACGGCGATCATGGCGCCGCGGTATGGGTCGGCATAGACATAGGCGGAGTTGCAGTCGGTCGTCATGGCCAGGGCCTTGCGCGTGCCTTTTACATAGACCACAGCGGCGTCGGCGGGGCGGTTGGTGGTCATCGTACCGGTGCGCACCATGGAGTCGTATTGGCGTGTTATCCAGCGCTTCGAGGCGATGTTGGGCGAGGCCCAGAGCGTTTGCGCTGCCTGTCGCAGGTCGGCGGGTTGCGGGATGCCTTCTAAGCGGAAGCGTGCGATGTCGGCCAGGTAGGTAGGCTCGCGTTGTTCGCGCACATACACAGGTGCGCCGCCGCCCAGTACTAAGGACTGTGCCGGCACTTCGGCCACTTTCTCGCCATGCCAGTAGTATTCCAGAATGCCGCCTGCGGTGGTTTCGCCGATGTGCTCGCAGGGCAGGTCCCATTTGTCGAAGACCGCCTTCAGCACGTCTTCGTGCCCGGGCTTGCAGACGATGAGCATGCGCTCCTGGCTTTCGGAGAGCAGGATTTCCCAGGCTTTCATGTTGGTCTGGCGCTGAGGCACTTTGTCTAAGTCTATGCGCATGCCGCATCCGGCGCGGGCGCTCATTTCGGAGGTGGAACAGGCTATACCGGCGGCGCCCATGTCCTGCATGCCGACGATAGCGCCGGTTTTGATGGCTTCCAGCGTGGCTTCGAGCAGCAGTTTTTCCTGGAAAGGGTCGCCCACCTGCACGGCGGGCAGGTCTTCGTGGCTGTCTTCGGTCAGGTCAGCGGAGGCGAAAGTGGCGCCGTGGATGCCGTCTTTGCCCGTGGCGGAGCCAACGATGAACACCGGATTGCCTGGGCCGCCGGCGGTAGCGCTCACCGTTTCACCTACGCGCACAATGCCTACGGACATGGCGTTGACCAAGATGTCGTGGTGGTAGCAATCGTAGAAATAGACTTCACCCCCGACAGTGGGCACGCCGAAGCAGTTACCATAGTCGCCGATACCTTTCACGACGCCCGCAATGAGGCGTTTCATGCGCGGGTTATCGGGCTTGCCAAAGCGCAGGCTGTTAAGCGCTGCAATAGGGCGCGCGCCCATGGTGAAAATGTCGCGGTGAATACCGCCCACGCCCGTGGCTGCCCCCTGATACGGCTCGATGGCCGAAGGGTGGTTGTGGCTTTCAATCTTGAAAGCACAGGCCCAGCCCTCGCCGATGTCCACCAGACCGGCATTTTCTTCGCCCGCACTGACTAACAGGCGCCCACCACTGCGCGGAAGGGTCTTGAGCTGCAGGATGGAGTTCTTGTATGAGCAGTGCTCGCTCCACATCACGGAGTAGAGCGATAGCTCAGTAAAATTGGGCGTTCGACCTAAAAATTCGATGATTTTTTCAAATTCTTCGGGAAGCAGGCCAAGACTTCTGGCGGTATCTACCGTGGGCAACGGTTCCGTTGTAACCATGAAATGCAGTGAGAATAATAAAAGGTGTGCTGAACAGCGCTGCAAAGGTAGCGAAGCTCTTTGGGCTTGCTCGATGTTCTATGTCAGCCTTTGAAGCAGGTTTTTGTTTTTTAGCAGCAGGCTTTTTTGTTTTGAACGGAACAGGTTGGTCAGATTAAATCGCGTAGAACGATAATTTTTTTCAAGCGCTCATCGCCACGCAGGATGGTCAGGCGAATTTTTTTGCCGGGCTTTCGTTGGAAGACGTTCGTCAGGTCGCTCAGGGTGTAGAAATGTGCTGGTGTGTTGCCGATGCGTACGATCTGATCGCCCGGGCGGATATCGGCCTCTGCCGCCGGGGAGTTGGCCAGCACGTGCTGCACGATGAAGTCGCTGAGGCGCGGACCATGGGCCAGCACGACCATACCGCTGCGGTCATAAACATAGGTGTCGCGGAAGTAGCGCGCGGGTTTGAGCCAGATCTGGCTGCCGTAGTAGTCCAGGATGACGTGAAAGCGGTGGAGTAGGGCGTTGCCGATGAGGCCGTCGCGCTGGTTGAGGTATTCTAAATTTTGCGTGGTATCGAGTTCCTGGAAGTAAGTGATGACACCCGTTTGGGTGAGTTCGCCCAGAGCCAGCTGGTGTATGCGGCCTGTGAAGCCCTGCAAGAAGCCGCCCAGGCCCAGGCCGATGCTGGTCGGGATGACTTTTTCGGGCGGGCGCACTAAGGGGTGCGAATTGCTGAACATGAGCAGCGGCATCCCTGCACCGGTGTCTATGAGAAGCTTCACCGAAGCGCTCACGTCGGGGGTCGGGCGCAGCGTAGTGCGCACGTACATTTTGTTTCGGGCAATTTCTACGGGTATCGAGGTGTAGCCGCGTTCTTTAAGGTGGAAGGACTCGCGCTCGTGTAGTGTGAGGGTCTGCCGGTCATAGTTAATCTGGATGATAAAACGCGAAAAGGCGTTGGCCGATAAAATGCCGTGGATGGGAATGCCCGTGAATTCCTCAAAGCGCAGGTAGTCCTCCTGCAGCACCAAAATGTCTTCGCTTTCGGAATAGGCTTTGCCCGGGATGTCGAAGCGCACGCGCCGCACTAAGTAAGCGATCAGCGTGGTGTGCAGGTCGGAGCCGGCCACCTTAAACTCGCGTTCGTAGCGCATGCCGAGCAGGTCGGTTACTTCGCGCTTAATGATGATGGTGTGCTCAGCGCCGGTATCGAAGATGAATTTAAGCGGGAGCACCCCGCCGAAGCGCACCGACAGGATGATGAAATTGTTGGCATACTCGAAAGGAATTTCCACGCTTTTTTGGTCACCCACCAGGATATAGCCGTACTGGGCATGTCCTCGATGGGCGGCGAAAAGCCAGAGGCAGATAGCCCCCCAGATGAGCATGGCGCGCGACATGGCAGCGTAAAAGGTCAGGGTTTAATAATAGCCGGGCGTTGTGAGATTTCGTGATAGCAAAAGACGCCCTGCGCGAAGTAGTGGCAAACGATGCTTCGGCGGGTAGCACCCGGGCGGGCAATAGGACTACCGCCGTGCAGGAGATTGGCATGCCAGATGAGCACATCACCGCGCCGGGCCAGGTGCAGTTTCTTTTGCAGGCTGTGTTGGTGGATGAGCATTTCGATGTAATCTTCGTAATGGCGGTTGCTGTAGCGGCCTATAGTGAAGCGTGTATTGCCCGAGGGATAATCTGCCGTCGTAATGTAGGGCAGTCGGTGGCTACCAGGGTAATAGAACAGCGGACCGCTGTCTTCAGCGCAATCTTCTAAGGCCGTCCAGGTAGCGATGAGGTAGCCCGGTGGCATCGTAGTCATGTGGATGGAGTCGGAGTGGGCGCGTTGTTCGCTGCCCTGTACGAAGCTGAGCGATTGGAAGGGTAGGGCAGGCTTACCCAGCAAGAAAGACAACAGCCGCAGTAACGCTGGATTTCGGAAAAAGCGCTCGTTGGCCAGGGCGCTCTTTTCATGGATATTGAAGATCTTGCGTCCGGTATAATTGAAACCGACTTGACCGCTGCCCAGCAGGCGATCCACTTCGGCGTTGAGGGCATCGGTTTCTTCAGGTGTGTAAAAGCCTTCCAGTATGCAGTAGCCTTCACGTATGAACCGACGCGCTCCATCTTGCCAGGCGGCTGGCAAATTGTTGAACTCAGGGTGGCTCTCTAAGCGTCTCAACGCATCAGGTTGGTCCAACCAGGGCAAGTCGGCCGGCGGTATATCTTTTTTAAAGTCAGCACTGCCAATAGGCGCAAGTACACTTTTGCGCACGCCTAGACGCTGATAATGCTGGCGGTTGGACCGCAAATAGCGATAATTCAAGGCGTTGTTCAACACATAGACCACCTTGAGGCTGCGCAAAAAACCGCGATATCGCTCAAAAAGTCGTTGAAGCATGGAATACGTCGGAGGGTTGGTTTTACGCCCTAAAACAAAGCCGGAATGTAAAGGTATGCGCATCCTCTACATTCCGGCGAATGGTCGCAGTGCTTGCGTTCTTTACTGAGCCATATCGCGCACTAAAAGTCGGAAGCCGTTGCCGTGGATGTTGACAATTTCAATGGCAGGGTCTTTCGCTAAGTATTTGCGCAGTTTGGTGATGAACACATCCATCGAACGGGCCGTGAAGTAGTTGTCTTCACGCCAGATTTTGAGGAGCGCTTCCGAGCGTGGCATGACGTCGTTCATGTATTTGCAAAACATGCGCAGCAGCTCCGCCTCTTTTGGGCTGAGTTTCCACTGATTTTCTTCTCCCGGTAGCGCGTCGGTATAGGTCAGCAGGCGGAGCGGATAATTGAAGTGGTATTTACCGATGACAAACTCCTTTTGCTCGTCGCGCGGGTCGGGTGCCTTGCGCGTGCGCTTAAGCACGGCCTGGATGCGCAGGAGCAGCTCTTCGGAATTGAAGGGCTTGACGATGTAGTCGTCGGCACCGATTTTAAAGCCCTGGAGCACGTCCTCCTTGAGTGCCTTGGCTGTCAGGAAGATGATGGGAGTTTCGCGGTTGCGCTCGCGTATTTCCCGCGCCAGGGTAAAGCCGTCTTTTCGGGGCATCATTACATCAAGGACGCACAGATCATAGTCGTCCTTTTTGAAGCGCTCCCAGCCGATCATACCGTCCACGGCCAGATGGACTTCGTAGCCGTTCATTTCTAAGTAAGACCGAAGGACGTCGCCAAAGTTCAGGTCGTCTTCCACGAGCAGGATTTTGTACTTTGCGTCTGACATAAAGAACCGGTTTGTTGCTTGTTGTTGGCGTGTTGAATGGATGAGTGAATGATTAAAGTCTAACGGCGCAACGTTCGGGCGCTATAACGCACAGCCTTTTGGATACAGTATTTGAGCGGAGCGCTTCCTTGCATCTCATCATCGAAGCCGTCGGGGTGTTGTACTTTAGCGCCCGTTATGGCAAAACCTGCGCGCAAACCTGCGGCCCGTTCGGGGGCTGTACCCGCAGCGGTAAACGTTTCGCCGCCTGTTGTGGTCGCATCTGTTCCGGCTTTTTTTCAAAGCGCTACGCTTCAAAGCATCCTGCTCTTTGCCTTTGCCTTGCTGCTGTACGCCAACACGCTAACGCACGGCTTTGTGCAGGACGACGCTATTGTCATCACGGACAACATGTTCACGACGCAGGGCGTCCGGGGTATTCCGGGCATCCTGACGAAGGACACGTTTTTTGGCTTTTTCAAAGTGGAGGGCAAGGAGACGCTGGTGTCGGGGGGGCGCTATCGCCCGCTAACGCTGGTGGTGTTTGCCCTGATGTACGAGTTTTTTGGGCCGAAGCCTTTTGCCTACCATCTGCTGACGGTGCTGCTGTTTGCTGCTACGTGCGTGCTGCTGTATCGGGTGTTGTTGCTGTTGTTGCGCGGCTGGGAGGCCGGGCGTGCACAGGCGCCGCTAGTGGCCTGGATAGCGGCTTTGCTATTTGCAGCGCATCCCATTCACACGGAGGTGGTAGCCAACATCAAGGGGTGCGACGAGATTGTGGCGCTGTTGGGCAGCCTGGGGGCGCTCTGGCTTACGGTTCGCTACGCCGATACGGGCCGTTGGGTGTGGGCGGCGCTGGCAGGCGTGGTGTTTTTTCTGGCCTGCCTTTCCAAGGAAAATTCGGCCACATTTGTGGCCGTCATACCGCTGGCATTGTGGTATTTTCGAGGGCTAAAGGCCGGCGCTGCTCTTCGTGCTACGCTGCCGGTGTGGGTAGGCTTTGCCGTGTTTTTTGTCTTGCGCGGCACTATCCTGAACTGGAGGTTTGGCGGCACGCCATTGGAGTTGATGAACAACCCGTTCCTTAAAATTGAGGGCGACCGCTGGGTGCCGTTTTCGGCAGCGGAGAAGCTGGCCACCATCTTGTTTACTTTGGGTAAATACGTGCAGCTGTTGGTGTGGCCGCATCCGCTGACGCACGACTACTACCCGCGTTTTATCGGCATCAAAACCTTTGCAGATGCGGCGGTTTTGGGTGCAGGCGTGCTTTATGCCCTGCTGTTGTGGCTGGCCATTCGAGGCCTGCGCCACCGAGAGCCGGCGAGCTTTGGCATCTGGTTTTACCTGCTGACCATCAGTATTGTGTCGAATTTAGTGTTCCCTATCGGCACCAACATGGGCGAGCGCTTTGCTTTTATGCCCTCTGCGGGCTTTTGCCTGGCAGCGGCCGTGTGGTTGGTGCGTCTGCCCAATTGGAAGACGTCCGTAGGCGTGACGTTAGTGGTGGCGCTGATCTTTTCCGTGCTTACGCTGCTGCGCAATCCGGTGTGGGCGAGCAACGAGCGGCTTTTCTTTACGGATGCAAGGACCTCCGTCAACAGCGCTAAAATCAACAACGCTTGCGGGGGGGTGCTGTTTGAGAAGGCCGTAGCTGAGCAGGACTCGGTCAAACGCGAGGCACTCTTTCGGCAATCTCTTGAGTACGCCAATCGGGCGTTGAGTATTTATCCGAATTACAAGGATGCCCTAGTTACGCGGGCCGGCTGCCGGTTTTATCTGAAAGATTATGATGGTGCAGTGGAAGACTACCGCTTAGCCGTAGTGCTCTCCAACCAGGACGAGCGCGTGCGCACCAACTTAGCGCTGGCCTTGCGCGAAACGGGCAAGTACTACGGCGAGAAGCGCGGCGACTTAGCCAAAGCCCTGCAATATCTGCGCGAGTCCTGGCAGATACGCCCCGACGACCCCGAGACGGCGCGCCTGCTGGGCGTAGCGCACGGGGTGCAAGGGCAGGCACAGGAGGCACTCCGGTGGTTTCAGAAAGCCGTGGAACTGGCTCCCCAAAATGCCAGCTACCTCTTCGACCTGGGCACGGCATACTACCTTGCCGGCGATAAAGCCCGAGGCGAAGCCTATCGCAAACGCGCCATAGAACTTGACCCGGGAGTCGTTCGGCAAAAGTGACCACCTATTCTTTGGCCGTATAACATTGCCGCACGGGCATTTTTTTACCTTTGCCGCGCCAAAGGCCGCTCTGTCTTCGTTTGACGGGCTTCTGAACTGACTTTGATGTTTTTCTTTCAAGCAACTGCACACATGTATCGTTTCACTTTTTTGCTCCTTTTTTCCATGCTGCTCTCGGCGGCTACTGCTGAGGCTCAGACGTACAAATACGGCCATATTAACTTAGGAAACCTGTTGGAGGAACTTCCCCAAACCGCTGAAGCAGAGGCCAAACTGCGCGTTGTAGCCGATAGCCTCAACCGTAAGGACAGCCTCATGACGGCGGCATTCCAGGCGGCTTATTTAAAGCTGAAAAAGGAATATGACGAGGGCATGCTCACGCCTATCCAGGTGCAGCAGCGTCAGGCCGAATTGGAAAAGCAGCGCGACGAAATCCAGAACTTTGAAGAGGAAGCGCAGCGCATGCTGGAAGCCAAGCGCGCCGAATTGCTGGAACCCATCGTCAAGCGCGTTAACGATGCCATTCAGGCCGTGGCCAAGCGCGAAGGCTATGCCATGATCTTCGACATCGGCTCGGGCGCATTGCTGTTTGCCATTGAGACCATTGACATTACGGCATTGGTGCGCAAAGAGCTGGGCTTGCAATAAAGACTGCTTCGGCAGGCTGTTATTCTCAAAACAAAAGGTAAAACAAGGCGCAGGCCATTGGCTGCGCAGGCCCAAATGGGCCGGAAATAATCTTCCTTTTTTCGCATGAATACATCGTTTCAAACGCTGAATAATCTGACGGGCTGGCTGGTGTTTGCCGTTACGGCCTTAGTGTTAGGTGCATCGGTAGAGCCTACGGGCAGCCTCTGGGACTGCGGCGAATTTATCGCTGGTGCATACAAGTTGCAGGTGGTGCACCCGCCCGGGGCACCGATTTTCTTGCTGGTGGGTCGCCTGTTTGCCTGGGTGGCCGAAACGGTGTCGGACAATCCGTCGGACATCGCCTATGCTGTCAACCTGCTGTCGGCCTTGTGCACGGCCTTTGCGGCGATGTTTATTGCCTGGAGCACGACCATCCTGGCGCGTTTGGCGCTCGTAGGGCGCGAGGGCACTCCGACGGGCGCGCAGACGGTAGCCATTCTTGGCGCGGGTGTTGTGGCCGGCTTGAGCACGGCTTTCGCCACTTCGGTGTGGTTTTCGGCTGTGGAAGGCGAAGTGTACGCCATGTCCACATTCTTCACCTGCCTGACGCTGTGGGCCACCCTGAAGTGGTACCAGCTGCCGGATACGGTAGAGGCTGACCGGTGGCTGGTGTTTGCGTTTTACAGCATTGCGCTTTCTATCGGCGTACACCTGCTCAGCTTGCTGACATTGCCGGCCCTGGCGCTGTTTTATTATTTTAAAAAGACACCCCGCCCGACGTTTTGGGGCGCTATTGGAGCCGCTTTTGTGGGCGTTGTCTTTATCTATGTCATCCAAAAATTCATCATTGCCGGCATTCCGGCGCTGTGGGCGACGTTCGACCGCCTGTTTGTCAACGGCTTTGGCTTGCCGTTCCACAGCGGTTTGGTGATGGTAGCGCTGATATTCGGCGGGGCCATTTATTTAGGTTTGCGCTATGCGCATAAGACGCAAAACAGCCTGCTGCAGCGCCTCACGGTGATGATTGGCGTGGTGGTGATTGCTTACATGGCGTATGGCATGGTGGTGCTTCGGGCTAATGCTAACCCGCCCATCAACATGAATGATCCCTCCGACGCCATGCGCCTGTTGCCCTACCTCAACCGGGAGCAGTATGGCGAACGTCCGCTCTTGCGCGGGCCACACTTCGATGCCAAGCCTATCGGCATCAAAAGTGCACCCCGCTATGGTCGCGTCGGCAATCGCTACGAAGTGGTGGATGAAAAAATGGACTACGAGTATGCTCGGGGTAGCCAAACGCTCTTCCCGCGCATGGGCGACTACTCGCAAGGTCGTCCGCAGTTGTACCGCCAGTGGATCAACAAGCCCACCGGCGAGCCTAACTTCGTAGATAATATCAAGTTCTTCGTGCGCTATCAGCTCAACTGGATGTACCTGCGCTACTTCCTCTGGAACTTTGCCGGACGACAAAATGGAGAACAGGGTCTGTACTCGTGGGACCCCACTTCGGGCAACTGGATCAGCGGCATTGATTTTCTGGATAAAAACCGCATCGGTAGCGTGCGAGACATGCCCGACCACATGAAGAATAACCCGGCTCGCAACACCTATTACTTTATACCGCTCATTTTGGGGCTGATTGGGCTTTTTTTTCACTACAAACGCCGCCCGCGCGACTTTTCGGCGCTCATGGTGCTGTTTCTCATCACGGGCGTGGGCATCATCGTGTACTCCAACCAGCCGCCTAACGAGCCGCGCGAGCGCGACTACGTGCTGGTCGGCTCCATCTTCACCTTCGCCATTTGGATAGGGCTGGCTGTGGCAGCGCTGTACGAGCGCCTCACGGAGTCTGTAAGATTGCCCGGAGTTCCTGCAGCCGCATTGGCTTTGGGCGTGTCGCTGGCGGTACCGCTGCTCATGGTTACCGAAAACTGGGACGACCACAGTCGCGCCCATCACTATGCCGCGCGCGATTACGCTAGTAACTTCCTCAACTCTTGTGCACCCAACGCCATCATTTTCACCTATGGCGACAACGACACCTATCCGCTGTGGTACTGCCAGGAGGTAGAGGGCATCCGCACCGATGTGCGTGTGGTGAACCTCTCGCTCATCGCCGTGGATTGGTACATCGAGCAACTGCGCCGGAAAGTGAATGACTCGCCGCCCATTGATATGGTCATTCCGCAAGAGCAGCTGCGCGGCTACAAGCGCGTGCAGGTGCCCTTCTTCAACCCGCGGGGCGACAACCCGGAAATGACGCTGACCGATTTGCTCAAGTTTATCGGCGAAGACCATCCGGTGCCAGCCCAAGGCGGACGCGACTTCGACTCCTACGTGCCCACTAACCGCGTGGTCATTCCGATAGACAAACAGGCCATGATAGCCAATGGCCTGCTCGACCCGAACGAACCCAACGTGGTGGACACCATCCGCTTTAGCCTGGGCGACCGCTCGTACCTCATCAAAGACGATCTGGCCATCCTCAATGTCATCGCTGCTAACATTCACAAGCGCCCCATTTACTGGGCCGTGACAGTGCGCGACGACAAGATATTGGGCCTCAACAATTACCTGCAGCTGGAAGGCCTCGCCTTGCGTTTGGTGCCCATCCAGTCGCGTGGCGAAGGCGGCGCTTTCGGCAGCATCATCGGTAGCGGGCGCGTGGCCACCGACATCGCCTACGACAACATCATGAACAAATGGCGCTGGGGCAACTTCGACAAAATGTGTACTTACGTCAACCGCGCCTACATGCCCAGCTTGCAGACGATGCGCGTCGCCATAATCCGCGTGGCGCGCAATCTGGTACTCGAAGGCAAGAAGGACAAGGCCGAAGCGCTGGCCGATCGCTACTTCGAGGTCTTCCCGGAGTGCAACTTCCCCTACGATCAGTTTGCTGCCTACATGGCCGACATCTATGCGCGGGTGGACAACAAGGAAAAAGCTGCCGAGAAAATTCGGGCTATTGCTCGAACCCAGGAAGGCATCCTGCGCTTCATTAACGCGCAGCCCGAGCACATCAAAAACGGCTATGAACAGGAGTTCCGCTTTGCCGCCAGCACCGGCCAGACGCTGATGACCATTGCGCAGTCTATGCAGGATACAGCACTGCTGGAAGAGTTATCCAAAAAGTTTGAACCATACGTGCCGGGGCTGTCGGAATTTATGATGCCGATGCCTACGGAGTAAGGAAGGCCATGAGCCGCATTGTTGCTATTGATTTTGGGCTGAAACGCACGGGTATTGCTGTTACCGACCCGCTGAAGATCATCGCCAGCGGCCTGACCACGCTGCCAACGGCGGAGGTGTTGCCTTTTCTGAAAAAATACTGTGCCGAAGAGCCAGTAGAGTGCTTCGTCGTTGGCTTGCCGCTATACCCAGACGGCAATCCTGCCCAAATTGCCGCTCAGGCCGATGCTTTCGCCCAACAATTGCGCAAACAATTCCCGGGCAAGCCCGTTTTTCGGCAGGATGAGCGCTATACCTCCAACGAGGCCAAACGCATCCTGCTGCAAAGCGGTGCCCGAAAACAAAAGCGACGCGACAAAGCGCTGGTGGATAAAATTGCTGCGGCGCTCATTTTGGAACAATTCATGCAAGAGCATCACTGGAAAACGCCATGATTTTGCCCATATATGCCTATGGTCAGCCGGTGTTAAAAAAGGTGGCCGCACCCATAGGCCCGGATTACCCCGGTCTGCAAGACCTTATTGCGAACATGTGGGAAACCATGTACCACGCCCATGGCGTGGGGTTAGCTGCTCCGCAAATTGGGCTGTCTATCCGGCTCTTCGTGGTGGACACTACCGGCTACGAGAAATCGAAAAAAGAGGAGGAACCTCAAGATGCGGGTATTAAGAAGGTGTTCATCAATGCCCAAATCCTCTCTGAGGAGGGACCGATGTGGTCGTTTGAGGAGGGTTGCCTGAGCATCCCGTACATCCGCGGCGAGGTGGAGCGCCCGCCCATCGTTCGCATCCGCTACCAGGACGAGAACTTTCAGGAGTTTGAGGAGACTTATACGGGGGTGAATGCCCGCGTCATTCAGCACGAATACGACCACATTCAGGGCGTCCTGTTTGTTGAACGCCTCAAGCCGCTCAAAAAGCGCATGATACAGCGCAAGTTGGAGGATATCCGCTGTGGGCGCATACAGGCCGAATACAAGATGCGCTTTGCTGCCGTTCGCTGATGAGTACGTACACGAGCATTACTTGGGCCGACATTGAGGCAGCGCATGCGCGCATTGCGCCGTACATTCACCGCACACCGGTGCTCACTTGCCGCAGCATAGACGCCCTGGCGGGTTGTTCGCTGTTTTTTAAATGCGAAAATTTTCAGAAAGTCGGCGCCTTCAAAATCCGCGGCGGCATGAACGCTGCCCTGAGCCTGCCGCCGGAAGTGGCGCAGCGCGGGTTGGCCACGCACTCGTCGGGCAACCACGCCCAGGCCGTAGCGTATGCAGCGCGCCAGTTGGGCGTGAAGGCCTACATCGTCATGCCCGAAAATTCGCCTGCCGTTAAGGTCAATGCCGTGCGCGGCTATGGTGCTGAGGTCATCTTCTGCTCACCCAATCAGGCGGCGCGCGAGGCGACTTTGCAGGACATTGTGGAACGCACAGGCGCTGCTTTCATTCACCCTTACGATGACGACCGCGTCATTGGCGGGCAGGCCACATGTGCCAAAGAGCTGCTCGAAGAGGTGCCTGGGCTGGAGGCCATCATCGCGCCTGTGGGCGGTGGAGGGCTGCTTTCGGGTACCTGTCTGAGTGCACACCATATAGCCCCCGGCGTACAGGTCTATGCCGGCGAGCCTGAGGGCGCTGCTGATGCTGTGCTGAGTGTGCGTTCGGGGCGTGTGGAAAAGGCTCCCTACATCAACACTATTGCCGACGGCCTGCTCACCACTTTGAGCGAGCGAACGCTGCGCATCATCTGCCGGCATGTGCGCGACATCTTTACCGTTAGCGATGCCGAAATCCTGGCAGCCCTGCGGCTGGTTTATGAGCGCATGAAAATCGTCATCGAGCCCAGCTGCGCTGTGCCTTTGGCAGGCGTATTCAAGCACCCTGAAACTTTCGCTGGTAAGCGAGTAGGCGTCATCCTGACGGGCGGTAATGTGGACCTGGGCCGTCTGGCGGCATGGTTTGGCCAATAGCCGCTATCTTTGTTGCTACATTCACGCACACGGCCTTCATGAGCAGCATACGCGGCAACTTTCGGAATACTGCAACCTCCATTGGAGAGCTGGACTATGTCCTGTTGGTGTGCTATGTGGCGTTAGTGGCCATTGGCTGGCTTATGATTTACTCCGCGGGCGGTGCCTACAAAACGTCGCTTTTCGACCTGGGTACGAATGCTGGCAAGCAGCTGCTGTTCATCGTCGCGTGCATGGTGTTGCTTTTTTTTATTCAAATGCTGGACTGGACCTTCTGGCGGGCGCTGGCATTTCCAATCTACATCGTGTCTCTAATAGTGTTGGCGGGCACGCTGGTCTTTGGCCGCGAGGTCAACGGTGCTAATGCCTGGTATCAGTTTGGCGGGTTTTCATTTCAGCCCTCTGAAATCGTCAAGTTCAGCACGTGCCTGGCCATGGCCAGTTACCTGAGCGGCACCGGGGTCCATCTGCGCGATACTCGTACGCGCCTGGTTGCTTTTGCGCTTTTTCTGGTGCCAGCCCTTGTTATTCTTTTGCAAAAAGATACCGGTTCGGCGCTGGTGTTTTTTTCGTTCCTGCTGGTACTCTACCGCGAGGGGCTTCCGGGCGGGTGGTATGCGTTGGCGTTTGGCTCGGCTCTGATGGGTATCCTGGGGCTGATGTACCCGCCGCTGAGTGTTTCTATGGTCGTCCTGTTGGTGAGTGCCGGGCGTATCGCCTGGATACACGAGATGCCGCGCCCGTGGTGGATAGCGTTGCTTGTGCTGGCTGCCTTTGCCTATTGGGGCGATGACTTGCTGGGCTGGCTTTGGGAACAGCCGTGGTTTGCCGGGGCCAAGGGCGAACTACCTGTGGAGTTCATAGCGCTCTGGGGCCCCCTCGCGCTGTTGCTGGCGTTCTGGCTGGTCGTTTTTTTCAAAAATTACTGGAAAAAGAACCTCATCATCCAGCGCCGTTTGCAACTGATTGCCCTGGTTACTTTTCTGGCCTGCGGAATAGCCTTTGCCGCCGGGTACGCTTACACGTTGTTGCCGCCACACCAGCAGCAACGCATTCGGCTTTGGCTCAATCCCGCGGAAGCGGCGGCAGACACTCGCGGTTCGGCCTACAACCTGTTGCACTCGAAAATGGCCATCGGCTCGGGTGGCCTGTTTGGAAAAGGCCTTTTTGAAGGCAACATGACCAAGCTCAAATACGTACCCGAGCAAACCACCGACTTCATCTTCTGTACCGTTGGCGAAGAGCACGGCTTTGTGGGCGTGGTCGGTGTGATAGGGCTTTTCTTCGTTATGCTTTACCGCATTACGCAAATTGCTGAGCGTCAGCGCTCCAATTTTTCGCGCATCTATGCCTACAGCGTGGCAGGGGTTATTTTCGTGCATGTCGTCATTAATCTGGGCATGACGATGGGGCTTTTTCCCATTATTGGCATCCCATTGCCGTTTATCAGCGCGGGTGGCTCGTCGCTCATCGGTTTTACCTTGATGGTGGGCGTGCTGCTGAAATTGGACAGTCGTCGCAATCTGGCCTGAGAAAGCTGGCTGTTGGTTGGGGCTTGCAAAACAGGCCGCAAAAGTCCACAGCGGTTTGGTCATCGAAAGGTCAGGGCGTTTGGTTTTCGCTGTTGTTTTTCGCACATGTTGCCCTATTTACTTCGCCGTCTGTTGTTGGCCATTCCAACGCTGCTCGTCGTCTCGCTGGCGACGTTTGCGCTAAGCCATTGCACCGGCGGCGACCCTATTCCCTATGATTACGACGTCCAGCCGGCGGCCTATATGGCGCAGGCGCGGCAGCTGGAGCTGGATAAACCGCTGTTCTACTTTTCTTTGCGCAGCGCCGCGCTGCCCGATACGCTGCACCGGATTTTGCCGACGGAAACACGCGAGCATTTAGCCGACCTGGCCCAAAAATGGGGGAATTGGCCTGCCATAGACCGCTATTGGAAGGCTGCCACGGCAGCCGAAGCATTTTTGCGCCCCTACATCAGTGTAAGCGCTTCGGTGGCTCTGACAGCGATGCGGCTGGCCCGTTCGCCGCAGGATGCCGCTCTGCAGGTTGCCACCTTGAGTGCCTGGGCCGATACGTTGACCGATGCTGCCTTGCGCACACGAGCAAAAGAGCGCCTGGCTACCGTAGAAGAGGCTCAGGCACACTGGGCCGGGCAACCGCAGCGCTGGAAAACCCTCATGCCAGCACTGCACTGGCACGGCGCCGACAACCGCTATCACCGCTGGCTGGTGGGTTTCCTCAGCGGCAACCCCGGTGTTTCGGTGGTTACGGGCAATCCGCTGCTCAACGAATTGCGCCCACGCCTGTACGCCACTTTGCTCATCAACGGTGCGGCGCTGCTGCTTGCCTACACGCTGGGCATTCCGCTGGGCATGTTCATGGCCCGGCAGCGAAAGCAATGGGCCGACGGCGGGCTCCGTCTGAGCACTTTGTTTGTATATTCGATGCCCGTCATCTGGTTGGGCAGTGTTCTCATGTTGCTGCTGGCCCGTCCGGATGTGGGTTTGGGCTGGCTGCGCGGTGGCTCCGCCGAGCCCTGGCTGCTTAGCGGTAAATCCTTCTGGCGTTGGGCATGGGACAACGCCGACCGCTTTCTCCTGCCGGCGCTCACCCTGGCGCTTCACCACGGCGCCGTTATCGCCCTGCAAATGCGCACCGGCTTAGTGGAGGCTCTGCAAAAAGACTTCATCCGCACTGCTCGCGCCAAAGGGCTGAGTGAGCACACTGTCTTTTGGCGGCATGCCTTCCGCGATGGCCTCTTTCCCGTTATCACAACCTTCGGCTACCTGTTTCCCGTGTTATTTGGAGGCTCCTTAGTCGTGGAGTACCTCTTCGATTTCCCGGGTATGGGCGTCAAGATGCAAACCTCTTTTGCCCAGCATGATTACCCGGTGCTTTTCGCCATGGTCATGTTCATCGCCGCTGTAACACTTCTGGGCATGCTCATCGCCGACGCTCTCTACGCCTGGGCCGACCCGCGTGTGAGGTTAGGGAGAAGGAAATAAAGCAGGCGGAGCAAGGGAGATGAGCAGGTTACAGGTTATAGTCCGTATTTGTCTATCAGGTAAATGAGTGCTGCCATGCTGGCCGCTCCGAGCTGCAGTTCGCGCGGGTGTACGGCCTCAAACACGTCGGCTGCCGTGTGGTGAAAATCGAAATAGCGCTGCGAGTCGGGTCGGAGGCCAGCTAGAAGGCCTTTTTGTCCGCGCAAAGGGCTGATGTCGGCCCCAGAGCCGCCGCGCCACAGCATGAGGCCGAAGGGGCGCAAGACTTCTTCAAACTGCGACACCTGGTCGAAGTAGTAATCAATCATTTCCGGGTCGGCGTCGAAGCTGAAGCCACGCGGTGTAAAGCCACCAGCGTCACTTTCTAAGGCAAATAGGTGTATTTCTTCCTTCTCCTCGGCAGCGGCGGCATAGGTCAGACCTCCGCGCAGGCCGTTTTCTTCGTTCATGAACAGCACACAGCGCAGCGTGTGGCGCGGGCGATAACCCAATTTGCGCAGCAGGTAGAGCACTTCCATGCTTTGCACACAGCCGGCGCCATCGTCATGGGCACCTTGGCCTACATCCCAGCTGTCTAAGTGGCCGCCGACGAGGAGGACTTTGTCGGGCATCAGAGAGCCGCGAATCTCGCCGATGACGTTGTACGACAGCACGTCGGGCAGCGTGCGGCAATTCAATGTCATGGACACGCGCACGTTCTTCTCTTCGCGAAGCAATGCACTGAGGCGTTCAGCAGCGTTGGTGCTGATAGCGGCTGCCGGAATGAGCGCATAGGCAGAGTCGTAACGCAGTGTACCTGTGTGCGGATAGTCGTCGAGCGCCAGGCCCATCGAACGCACCAGCACAGCTACTGCACCATACTTGGCTGCACGCGACGGGCCAGATACGCGCTGGTCCACGGCGCCGCCATAGGCCTCGAAGGTGTTGATGTGCCGGCATTCCATCGGGCGGTTGTAAAACACAATTTTACCCGTAACGCCCTGCCTGCCCAGCGAGTCTAAGGCTTCCCAGCTGCATATCTCGACCACTTCGCCGACAACTGCTTTGCCGCCTGTGCCAACAGAACCACCCAGCGCCAGCGCGGGCAGGCGCATGGCTTTACGCTTAGGCGTACCTGTTACTTCTACCACTTCGGGTGCGCCGCGTTCCCAGCGCGGAACCATCACCGGCTGCAACCAGACGCTGTCCAAGCCGCAGGTGTCGAGCACGGCCTTCGCCCAGCGCACAGCTTTCTCCGCTCCCGCACTGCCGCTTAGCCGGTGGCCGGCGCCGTAGCACAGGTCGCGCAGCCAGGGGTGTGATTGCCCATCGGACAGTGAGCGGTCAAAAATCTTTCGGATAAAGGCTTTATCCGCCGCCCAAGGGTCTTTCTGGGCCAGTAGCTCAGCGGGGAGTGTAAGGCTTACAATAAGGAAGCCAATCCAGAAACGCCAGATGCCTTTCGCGCGCAGCAAACTGGCGAGGTAACTCGTTGTTTTGTTTTTCATTGCTAAATAAAAAAATGCCTTAGTGAAGGATGCAGTTTTTGTATTGCTGTTTTTATTGAGCTATAATTTGGCTTAAAATCGCCTTTAAAAATTTAATTCCAGTATTGATGTGGCCACTTTTCGTTCGTCGAAAAAACACAAAAAAAATGTCTGTGTTCTTGTTTGAATTACACAAAGCCCTTTACCTTTGTAGCGCAAAAACAGGGCGAAAGTACAAAGAGCAATAATTTGGTTTTATTTGGTTAGGGCTGAGGTAGTGCTGTGGTGGCGCTACCTCATTTTTTTTACAGGCAAAAAAAGGGTGGTTTGGGTGGATACAGGTATTCCGCGTCGTAGGTGGGGGAGTGGGTGTTCAGCTGTTCTTCGGGCGCATTTGGGTATGCGTTAAGTAAAGGAGGTCGGGTTAATTCTGGCCAATTTTTCCGGCATGAGGTGGGAGAATAGGGAAACCACTACTTTAGCTAAGAAGCTAAAGAACTACCCTTATGCACTTGATATCAACCCTGTGTTGTACGGCTGTATGGCTTTTCGGAACCATTTTTTACCCAGTAGCGATGGCTCAAAAGCCCTCCCTGGATTACTACTTGCCTGCAGCATCCTACGACCCTGCGGTGCCCAAGCCCGCCGACGTGTTGGGCTACGAAGTAGGCGAGTGGCACGTTTCGCCCGACCAGCTGGTTACCTACATGCGCGAGTTGGCCCGCACCAGCCAGAGAGTAGTGCTGCGCGAGTACGGACGCACACACGAGCGGCGGCCCTTGGTTTACCTGACCATCACCTCGCCGGAAAACCACCGGCAGTTAGACGACCTGCGGCAACGGCGGCGCTTGTTAGCCGATCCCGCCCGTAGCAGTGGATTAGACCCCGCGGCCCTGCCCGCCGTGGTGATGATGGGCTATTCCATCCACGGCAACGAAGCCAGCGGAAGCAACGCCGCCCTGTTGGTGGCCTACTATCTGGCCGCAGCGCAATCACAGGAGGTCGAGCAACTGTTGCAAAATACCGTCGTTCTCCTTGACCCGTGCTTCAATCCCGACGGTCTGCAGCGCTTCTCCACATGGGTCAACAGCCGGCGCAGCCAGACGCTGATGCCCGACCCGGCCCATGAGGAGTTTCACGAACCCTGGCCCGGAGGACGCACCAACCACTACTGGTTCGACCTCAACCGCGACTGGTTAGTCATGCAGCAACCCGAGTCCGCCGGGCGCGTGGAACTCTTTCAGGACTGGCTGCCCAATGTGCTGACCGACCACCATGAAATGGGCACTAATACGACCTTTTTCTTCCAACCCGGCGTGCCTTCGCGCGTGCACCCGCTCACGCCGGCCCTCAACCAGCGGCTGACGGCCCGCATCGGCGAGTATCACGCTCGCGCTCTGAGCGAAAAAAAGGTGCTGTTCTACTCTGAGGAGAACTACGACGACTTTTACTACGGCAAAGGCTCCACATACCCTGACATCAACGGCAGCATCGGCATCCTATTTGAGCAAGCCAGCAGCCGTGGCAGCGCGCAGGAGAGCAACTACGGTTTGCTGACTTTTCCCTACACCATTCGCAACCAGGTAATTACGTCGCTCTCTACGCTGCGTGCTGTCGGCGATATGCGCGCAGATTTGAACAAATACCTGCGCGATTTTTACGCGGAGGCGCTCAACGAGGCACGTGCGGATAAGATAAAGGGCTACGTTTTCAGCGACCCAGGTGGCACCAACTCTCGGCCCGTACGCGAATTTATCCGCTTATTGTTGCGCCATCGCATCCGCGTGCATCCTGTATTGGGAGCTGTGGAAGAAAAAGATGTGGAAATGTCTGCTGGCCAGACCTGGGTGGTGCCCACCGACCAGCCGCAGTATCGCCTCATTCAGGCCATTTTCGAGCACCGGACGACCTTTCAGGACAGCATTTTCTACGACATTTCTGCCTGGACGCTGCCCGATGCTTTTGGCCTGAACTGGTCGTCTCTGCAATCGAGCGCCCTGTTGCTGACGCGACTGGGCCCACCTTTGGAACGCGAGCCGCAGTGGCCTGCGCTGTCGGTTCCGGAGGTCTCGCCCGACGTGTACGCTTATGCCGTGGGCGCCGAGGGCTATGACGTGCCGCGCTTGCTGGCGGGCCTGCACCGGGCGGGCATCCGCGTAATGGTAGCCCAGCGCCCGTTTGAGGCGGAAGGACGGGCTTTCCGCGAAGGAGCGTTGCTCATTCCACTTGACCGGCAGCCCATGAATGCCGAAGCGATACGCCAGCGCATCCTGCAGAGCGGTGCAGAAGACATTCAAGTGTTTGCTTTACGTAATGGTTTGACGCCTAAAGGCCCGGACCTCGGTAGCAGCCATTTTGCCGTCCTCCGCCCGCCTAAAATAGTGCTGGTAACGGGCCGCGACGCCGGCACAGCGGAAGTGGGCGAAATCTGGCACCTGCTCGATGTGCGTTGCGGCATGCCACCGTTATTGGTGGATGCCGAGCGCTTCAACAACCTCGACCTGACAAAATACAATACCCTTGTGCTGGCTGGCGGAAATTTCAGCCGCCTGTCGGCCGACAAAGTGAAGCAATTCGTCTCGGGTGGCGGCACGCTCATTGTGCAGGGTACAGCCGTGCGCTGGGCCAAAAATGCCGGCCTTGTTTCCTGGGATTTGCGCCCTGTGCCCCGCGTAGAGGAGAACACGCGGCGGCCGTACGCCAGCATGGAGGAAGATGCGCGGGCTTTGAGCCTCCCGGGGGCTATCCTGCGGGCAGAATTGGACCTGACGCATCCGCTGGCCTATGGCTATCGGCGGGTGGCCATATCTCTATTTGTTACGGGCGATGTGTTTGTGCAGCCGCCAGCAAATGCTTATTCCACTCCGGCAATTTATAGGGCTCAGCCCCTGATAGCCGGGTACTTACATCGGCAGCATCATGCCTTAGTTTCCGGAGCTGCGGCCATGGTGGTGCAGTCTTCCGGTAGTGGGCGTATCATCGGGTTTTGTGCCAACCCTGCTTTCCGTGGTTTCTGGTACGGTACCGACCGGCTGTTGGCGAATGCGGTGTTTCTGGGCAGCATCATCCGCACCAGCAGTCGCTCCAGCGGTGAGGATTAGTCCAACTCACGGTAGCTCTAACGGTTGTCGGGCTTCGCCATAGGGCGTTTTTAGCGCAATAACATAGTGTCCAGATGCGCGAAAGAGACGCCGCGGAAGCGATATGCCGTGGCGACCAGCGGAGTAGAAGCCGTTGATGGTGTGAGTGATAGCGCCCTGACTGTCTTTTACGTCAATGCTCAGCGTGGCGGCCTCTGGCAGGTAAAAAGTAATCTCTGCTGCTTCGGGCGTGAGGGTGGGCAGGTAGAGCGTTAGCGCGGTAGGCATTTCCGCATCCTCTGGTTGTGGCAGGCGCGGCGTTTGCACGGGGATGAACGTTACTGCTGTGACCAGGCCGGAGAGGTCGTACCCAGCAGCCTGCAGGTTGTGGAGGCGCAGAGTGTAGAGTGTGGTGTCGTTGGAGGGTGTCAGAGCGGGCAGGTCTTCCTCGGGTGAAACGTGAAACTCGCTTCCATTGACCGACAGGCTGAAGGCCAGGTCGGTTACGCGCGTGTCGTCCACCCACAGGATAGGTCGTGCTGTGGAGAGTTCGAGCAGGGAAGCACGGGCGAGGGTAAAGCGCACGACGTAAGGCAGGTCTGCAGGGAGCTGTGTGCCGTTGCTGCTTTTCACCGAGGTGAGATAGACGTTTGTCCATTCGTACGTTAAAGGCCCCCATTGCAGGCGTGCGCGGTGGGCGTCGCGGTGGCGGCGCAGGGCTAAGCGCGGGTCGTTTTCGTCCACTAAGCGCAAAATATGTTCGTAGAGGCGGTCATAGCGGCTGGAGTACAAGCTCAGGGTAAGGAGCGCTCCCGGCCGCAGCAGAAAGCGGTACTGCCTGACATAGTGCAGAATTTGCTGATAGGCTTCCGGGTCGCTCAACAGGACGCGCGAGCCGTGCTGTGCACCTCCGGGCTGGGTAATTTGCACGTCGGCATAAACGGGCTGTGGCGACAGGTGCGGCTGCCATTCGACCACGGGCTGTTGGCGCAAGATCTCCAGTGCCTCGCGCGGCGTAAAAAAGTCGCGCTCCGAAACCTCATGGCGCTCCAGGCCCCATCGCACATCCGTCACTAAGTTTTTACTGAGCCAGGAAACGGGATAGCGTTCCGAAGGAATAACGACGGTGCCGTTGTCATCGGTGGTCGGCGGCTCTTCGAGGCGGACGTCAATGGCGCCTACGCGCTCAGGAGTAAGCGCTAGGTCGGTAATGGCAAAGATTTGCCCATGGGCTATCTTATCCGAAAAGCGCTCGTACAGTTCTAGGGCTGAGGCTTCGTAGTCCTGTTGGCCGCGCGTGGCTATTACGGGCAAGCCGTTGAGGCGAAAGGCTACCCGTTCGGCCATGGTGCGCCCGTTCCACAGATAGGGCACTTGCAGGAGCATTTGCCGGAATTCTTTGGGCTGGAGCGTCCATTCGGCGCGGTATTGGTTATCGGCGGTCAGCGCCGCTTGCGCGGTGCCCCAGTAGAAGATGAATTTTTCCGGTGTTGGCGCTAAGGCTGGCGAGCCGTCAGCTGTCTGGCCAAGCGCTGGGGCTATCAGCCCGAAAGCCAGTAAACCTGTGCAGAAGGAGATGAGGCGTGTGGTCATGAGCGCGTCCCTTTGGGCTAGAAAACGGATACGGGTGTTTCCCATTATCTTCAAAGGACGGGCCAGAACGCTGTCGGCGGCACTCGGATGGCTCAGGAGGCCAGCGTTGCCACGTGCTCGTTGCGTTCGTCGGACTCGACCAGCCCATCGCGCAGGCGTACAATGCGATAGGCGTGCTGGGCAATGTCGGCTTCGTGCGTTACGAGCACGATGGTGTTGCCCGCACGGTGGAGTTGCTCGAAGAGTGCCATGATTTCATGGGAAGTTTTGGTGTCTAAGTTGCCCGTAGGTTCATCGGCCAGGATGATGGCCGGATTATTGACCAGCGCGCGGGCAATGGCTACCCGCTGGCGCTGGCCTCCGGAAAGTTCGTTGGGCTTGTGCAGCATGCGGTCGCCTAAACCCACTGCCTCCAGGGCAGCGCGGGCTTTTTTCAAGCGCTCCTCTTTGGGCAGGCCGGCATAGACCAGCGGGAGCGCCACGTTTTCCAGAGCCGTCAGGCGTGGCAGCAGGTTGAAAGTTTGAAAGACAAAGCCGATTTGCTTGTTGCGTACTTCGGCCAGCTCGCTGTCGCTCATGGTGCTCACCTCGATGCCGTTGAGCCAGTATTTGCCGCGCGTGGGCGAGTCTAAGCAACCGATGAGGTTCATCAGCGTGGACTTCCCGCTACCCGAAGGGCCCATGAGCGCCACGTATTCGCCGCGGTCAATCTGCAGGCTCACGTCTTTAAGGGCTTCGACCTTCTCGGCCCCCATGATGTAGGTCTTATTGAGGTGTTCGATGGAAATCAGCATACGAGCGCGAGCAATTTGAAGGGATGGAACGATGCAGTCATTTTTTCCTTCTAAAAAATAAACCCAGCACCACCACCAGAAGCCCTACGAGCCATTGTACAAACTCCTGAATGAGTTTTGGGAAGAAGAGGTAGCCCGCCGCAATGACGAGTGCCACCACCACTGCGGTGATGAGTAGGGCGGTGCGGAATGTAGCGTTGCCGGCCATGTAAAATTATATAACAAGGTGAGGAATTCGTTTCGGGCGCTAAATACGGCGTTTTTGCCCGGATATCTGCCACAAGGTTAGATAACCGGTGGCGACATTTCGGCCAATACACCCTGATGAACGAACAACGGAAGGAAGCACCAGCATTACCGGTGTACTCAGCAGCCCAAATTCCGCGCGTCTTTTCCAGCCATTGCGGGCATTTTCTCCGCCCTTCGGCGGCGCCCCTGGCGAACGGGGCAACTACTCTACAGGAGCGATTGCCTGGCTCCATTGGCAGACGGCTCGGCCCACTTGAGCGCAACGGCGTACTTTTGCCCGCCTGAAGCATACCGCAAAAATGACAACATCGCCGACCACACTGGTTTTTGCTACCCAAAATGCTCATAAGGCGCGCGAAATCGCACAAATTCTGGGACCGCAGTACCGCATCCTGACCCTGCCCGATATCGGCTGCACGGAGGAAATCGAAGAAACAGCACCTACGCTGGAGGCCAATGCCCTGCTGAAGGCCCGCTATGTGAAGGAGCACTACGGCTACGACTGCTTTTCGGAGGACACCGGCTTGGAAGTGGATGCGCTGGGCGGCGCACCTGGCGTGCATACGGCGCGCTATGCTGGCGAGGCCAAAGACCCAGAGGCTAACATTGCCCTGTTACTGAACAACTTAGCCGGGCACGACAACCGCCGCGCGCGTTTTCGCACCGTCATTGCCTGCATCTTTGGCCAACGCGAGGCGCTGATTGAAGGCGTGTGCTACGGCCGCATTGCTCCGGAAAAACGCGGCACGGGCGGCTTTGGCTACGACCCGGTGTTCATCCCCGACGGTTACGAACAGACCTTTGCCGAATTGGGAGAGGCCGTAAAAAATCAAATCAGCCACCGCGCTATGGCCACGGAGAAATTTCGCTTGTGGCTCCAAAATGCTTGAATTGCCGCCCTGACCCTTTCATGCTTCGCCTGCTGCGTTATTTTCGACCGTACAAACGCCTGCTGTTGCTGGCCGTGCTCAGCAATTTGCTCATGTCGCTATTTCTGGTCGTGAGCATCCCGGTGCTTCAGCCGTTTTTGCAAATCCTTTTTGATATTCCCAGCAAAGCGCCGACATCGCAGGCTCTTTCAGAGGCGACGGGCTTTCGGGCCGTAGAGGAGGCCGTGAGCGGCTATTTCGCCGACCTGGTACGCACTCATGGGCGCGAGCGGGCGCTGCTGTGGGTGTGTGGGCTGTTGGTGTTTACATTTTTGGGCAAAAACCTGTTTCGCTACCTGTCGCTCTACTTTCTGGCGCCGGTGCGCAACGGCGTGGTGCGCGACTTGCGCAACCGATTGGTAGCCAAAATTCTGGAGTTACCACTGTCCTATTTTTCGGATGCGCGCAAAGGGGACCTGATGAGCCGGGCCTCGGCCGATGTGCAGGAGGTGGACAGCAGCATTATAGGCGTGGTGGAGTCGGTAGCGCGCGAGCCAATTGTCATTCTGGGCAGCCTGGCGTTCATGCTTTATGTGTCGCCGACGTTGCTGGGTTTTGCCCTGTTGCTCATGTTGTTTTCAGGCATAGTGATTGGGCGTTTAGGGCTGGCCTTGCGTCGGCAGTCTAAGGATGCGCAGAGCAATTTGGGCATGGTGTCGGCCATATTAGAGGAGACGCTGAGCGGTCTGCGCATCATCAAAGGGTTCAACGCGCAACGCTGGCAGCAGGCGCGTTATGAGCGCGAAAATGCGCGCTATGCAGCCCTGCTGACGCGCATCAGCCGGCGACGCGATTTAGCCTCGCCGTTGTCGGAGTTCTTGGGCATAGTAGCAGTAGCCATCATCCTGTGGTTTGGTGCCCGCCAGGTATTCTCCGGTGAGATGACGGCACCCACGTTTATTACCTTTTTGTATGCCTTTTACAACATCATCGAGCCTGCCAAGCACCTGAGTGCGGCGTCGTACAGCATCCGTAAGGGACTGGGTGCTTTAGAGCGGGTAGAGGCGCTGCTGGCCGAAGCCGTTTCCATCCGAGATAGTGAAGGCGCGCAGTCGGTGCAGACCTTTGAGCGGGCTATCGAATTTCAGAACGTTTCCTTTCGGTATCCCAACGCAGAGGGCTATGCGTTGAAGGGGGTTAACCTGATTATTCCCAAAGGAAAGGTCATTGCGTTGGTAGGGGCTTCCGGCGCGGGCAAGAGCACGCTGGCCGACTTGCTGCCGCGCTTTTACGACGTTACGGAGGGCCGCATCCTGCTGGATGGCGTGGACATTCGCCAGCTGCGCATCCGAGACTTGCGAGCGCTGATGGGCATCGTGAGCCAGGAGGCCATTCTATTCAACGACACGGTGCGCAATAATATCGCCTTTGGGCTGGAGGGCGTATCGGATGCTGACATTGAGGCGGCGGCGAAGGCCGCCCATGCGCACGAGTTCATCACGGCGCTGCCCAACGGCTACGATACCAACATCGGCGAACGCGGCACAAAACTTAGCGGTGGCCAGCGCCAGCGCCTGACCATCGCACGCGCGCTGCTCCGAAATCCGCCCATCCTCATCCTCGATGAGGCCACTTCCGCTTTGGACAGCGAGTCGGAAAAAATCGTGCAGGCTGCTCTGAACCGCTTGCTGCAAAACCGGACGGCACTGATCATCGCTCACCGGCTCAGCACGGTGCAGCATGCCGACGAAATTCTCGTGCTCGACCAGGGCCAGATCGTCGAACGCGGCGGACACGATGAACTCATCCAGCAAAGCGGCATCTACCGTAACCTCGTCGCCCTCCAGGCGCTGTAAACAGCGCACAACGCTCAACCCTGTCCTTTTGGCGGCATATTTGCTATTTTTATCCGGAGGCGCAACCTAAAACCATTTTCAGGTATCTTACCTTTGAGGCTGCTATTTCAGACCCTTTCGCTAAGATCCACCCTTTTACCCACCACATTTTTTTATGAAAGGAATGCTACTTGCTGTACTCTCTACGCTCTGGCTTTCGGCCGTCGCCCAAATCACGATTACCAATGCGTACTTCCCTGCTGTCGGTGATACGCTGCGCTACACTACGTTGGCCAACGCAGCCACGATGCTGGAACTCATCACGCCGCCCGGCGAAGACCAGCAGTGGGACTATTCCTACCTGAAATTGAACCAAAATACGGTTACGGCTTATCTGGCGCCTTCGGCGGGTAATAGCGCGGCCCTCTTCCCGGGTGCCGACTTGTTGGTCAAGACCTTTGGAGGCGGAGAGTCGTACTACAACGTAACCAATACCCAGTTTGAATTTATGGGCTTTCTGGGCGGTGCGGCTATCCCGTTTGTGCCTACCGCCATTGGGCGCTACAGTCCAGCGCTCATCGAGCGGCGCGCACCGCTATCCTATCAAAGCACTCACAGTCAGGTCTCCAATCTCACTATCCCTTTTGCGGTCTCTGACCTGCCGCCCATCTTTGACTCCATTTTGGTCGGCATCCCGCTTCAGTTTGACTCCGTGCGCGTGCGCGTGCGCGTGCAAAACGCCGACACGGTGGATGCCTGGGGCCAGCTGAAAATACCCAACGCCAAAGAGTACTACCCTGTGCTGCGCCAAAAGCGGATAACAAAAACGCGCAATGCTGTAGAAGCCCGCATCGCCGGGCCTTTCCCCTTATGGGTGGACATCACGGCCTTCCTGGGTGGCACACCTTTCGGTGGATTTACGGGCGCAGACTCCTTCGTGGTGTATCGTTTCCTGAACAACGACCACAAAGAGGAATTACTAACCGTTACTGCCGACTTCTTTGAAGACACCATCCGAACTGTGCGCTACAAAACTTTACCGCTGAGCGTTTCCATAACGCCCCCACTCGACGACGCTCCCGGCACGGCCAGCGTACAGGCCCTGCCCAACCCGGCCGTGGACAAGGTGCGCTTCGAGTGCAACAACCTGCCTTCCGACGAATACACGCTGAAAATCTTCAACTTAGTGGGCAAAGTCGTCTGGCGCGAAACCTTCCAGGCATCGGGGCGGCGCGTCATCCACTTAGATTTAGACGACTTCAATAAAGGCACCTACCTGTACAGTTTATCCAACAAAAAGGGTGAAATCATCGGTACCAGGCGGCTGATTGTGGTGAAGCCCTGATGTGCCGCCCGTGGCTCATTCCCAGCGCACATACGGCCCATAGCAAAACAGCAAATCCAACGACGACAGGTCGGGCTGGAAGCCAAAGCGCTCTTCAAACACCTGCGGATAACGTACCAGCGGGACAATCGGCGGCTGGCTCCAAGCAATTTGTCCACGCGCATCGAAGACGGCATTTTCGGCCCCCTGTTCCGAAGGTGCTGTGTAGCGCTCCGTAAGCCGGATTTCCGCCCGAAGATTCATTTTTTGGATTAAAAAAAGCAGGATATTGTAGTTGAGGTCAAAAAGGAAGTCGTAGCGTTCTTCGAAGAAAATAGCGACCTCATCGGCGAAATGCTCGAAGAAAGGTGCGCTTCCGTAGGCCGTCCGAATGGTGCGCCAGTGCGAGCGTTGCCAGGGCATGTCGTAGGCGATTCGGACATCGCGGATGGGCATCTGGCGGTTTTTTCCCTTTTGGAGTGGAACGCTCAAGCGCTGCACACCATTAGGGCCGGCGATGTAGCAGCGGCTGCGATAGCTGCCCTTCTGGTAGTGTTCACAGGCCTCTATCCACAGTATGTCGGCCTGGCGGGTCAGGGCCAGCCACGAGACTGGAGGCCAGTAGAACAGTTCGAGCAATACTTCACGGGGCATGTTGCACGATAGGATTGACGCTAAAGCCCAGCCGCTTGATGAGGCGCAGCATGCCTTTGCCACCGGCCAGATGAGCGGCGCCCACGGCAGCAAAGAGGCTTTGGTGGTGCGCTATGTCGGCAAATCGTCGGGCCAGGCGTTCGTTGCGCTCCAGTAGCAGGGTGCGGCGCATCCAGCGGGCGTCGCGTCGGCTGGCCCGATACAGCTGGCAGATATTGCCCTGCTGGTACCAGCGCAGCATCTTCTTGAGGCGCTCGCGCTGGCGGTTGTAGTTTTTGATGAAATGCGTCAGGCTTTTCAAATGGTCTTCGAGCGGGATACGGTGCAAGATCTCTACCTGCTCGGCAAAGGTTTCCAAACCCGTCATGGCTTTGCCCTGTGCGGCAGCGTATGCCCATAGCGTTTCATCCAGCGATTGGGGCATCTCTTCCCGCAGGAGGCTGGTGGTCAGAGCGGTTTGCACCTGCATAGGGTGTGCATGCCGAAAAGTTTCTACCGAAACGCCGAGTTTCTTCTGGGTGTGGTAGGCCAGGTTTTTCCAGGCGCGGCGGGAGAGCATCTGCTCTAAACTGGTCTGTTCGGGCAAAGCCCACGCGGCAGCCATCGCGTTAGGGTCAGCCTGCGAAAAGTCAAATTCGGCGGCAAACACTTCACACTGCGCTAAGTGAGCACGGGCCAGTTCCCACCACGTAAAGGCGCGCAAATCGCGTATGTGCATCGTGCCAAACAGGTACGACACCGGGCCGCCTTCGAGCGGCGAGATTTGCCATAGCAGGCTATCTTTTTTGCGTTGCGTCATTCCACTTTCAAAGAGGAGCAGGGTGTTTCTTCCCAGTGCTCGCCGTTGCGGTTCCAGGGCTTTACCTCCAAGCGCCACAGGCCGGCCTCACAGGCGCCTTCTATGTTCTCGCAGAGGTATAGCGCCAGCTGCCGCTGAGTATGCCGGTGATTAAACATGGGCACATGCAGTTCGGCCATAGCCCAGTCATCAAAGAGCAGCCTCCCGGTCTCCTCCTGAGCGTACTGCTCCCAAATAGGGCGCCACGAAGAGGGGAGTAATGCTTCCGACCAGACGTAGAACCCGGCCTCCGGCTGCGTATTCGAGTACATTTTCCACGAGAATGCCTCTGGCCACCAACCTATGAGGTTAAATGCCGGCGACAACCACACCAGCCACACAATGACTAAACTCGTGCGACTCCGCATCCACCAGAGTGAGCCCCCCCCGTAGCGGCCAAACTTGCCTGCCCAGATACCCACCCTGACCGTCTGGCTCGGCGCCCCCAGCACCCACACCATCCCTGCCATGGCTACATTCCACGGCAGCACCACCGCATTCCATCCCAAACCCAACGGGCTCAGTGCCAACACGATGAACGCATGAAACCCCACCGCCAGATACCGAATGAACGGCCGCAAGCGCTCCCACATCAGCCCCACACCCAGCAAGATTTCCCCCACAGCTACCGCATAACCCAGCTCCGGGTACTGCCCCAGTGGCTTCGTCCAGGCAAACGCCTCGCAAAACCACGGAAAGTTGTCTTCGATAAAATAAGGCGTCAACTTGTGCAGCCCGCCCCATACATATACGCCCGCCACCAACAGCCGCAGCGTTGCTGACGGATTTTTTCGCTCAAAAAAAAGAATGCCCCATGTCAGCAAATAGAAATACGTCCACGGCTGCAGCCGGTTGAGGTCCAGAACGACAAACGCCAAAAGCGCCAGCATGCTGCCCAGCAACAGTCGACGATCGTTGGGCCACACAAGGCTGAGTACCAGCGTGAACACCCATACTCCCAGGAGCAGGGCTTCACTTATCCGCTGAACGGCAACGGACGTGTTGCCCCACAATTCCGCGGGCAAATGCGCCTTGCCCCACAGCGGCAGCAGCGGAAAAGTACGCTCCATTCCGGCGTACCACAGCCGCCACGAGAGGGCGATGTGGGCCAATAGCGCCAGGGCTATCAGGCGAACGACAGGAACAGATACCGACTTCATAATCCCCGAACGTTGAGCCGAACCCGGCCTTTTGAGTACACATCGGCCCGAATGCCGGAGGGTGTGATGAGTGTGCGTTCGACCGCCACGGTGTCCACCGTACCCGTCAGCACCACACCGGGCTGGATGACGTACTGCTGAAGCGCCTGCTGTGCCGAAGTGCGCAGGGCCTGAAGGTCTTCGTCTAACGGAAAGACCAACGCTTCACCGATTCGGCGCTTTAAGGTGCTGGAAAACAACCACGAAGCCGTGCGGTGCAGGAAATTGCGCGTTTCGGCGTGAAATTCCAGATCGGTGACTTCTATCCGGTTTTTAGCCATATTGACTATGGGCTTGCCGATGAGGTAGATATCGCCGTTAAAGGTGCCCGCCAGTGCCGTATTCACTACCAAGCGGTCGCCGTTGCCCCACAGGCGCAGGTTTTGCACCGTTACCTGTTTTTTCCCCGAGGAAAACGACTGCCCTACCACTATGCTGCGGGCGATGCGTTCGGCTTCGGCGAAGGGTACCTCTGTCGTCAGGCGTAGATGAAAGCCATCGGAGGCATCGCTCAGCAGGCGCAGGTTGGGCAGAGTGCTGTTGGGCCGGAAGGTTGGGCGCTGACCCAGCGTAGCCTCGTTGTGGCACTCGACCGAGAGGGTAGCCCTGAGTTCATCGCCTACGGCTAAGAGCGGCGTCATGCCGATGCTGATGGGTGTCGTCTTGACCCACAGCTGCTGGGCGGTGTCTAAGAGTACGGGCTTTTGCAGGGCGTCCCAGGCCATTTGGGCGTAGGGCCGCAGGCTGAGCTGCTGGCTGATGAAGCGGTCGAGCGCCTGAGTGAGTGTTGTGCGGCTTTGGGCAAGCATCAGGTTGGCCAGTGGCTGGATGTTCACATCGCCCAGCGCCGTCTTGAGCACGGGCGCTGAAAGCCATTCGTGAAAATCTACCGTCGTCTGCGTGCGCAGCGACCAATCGGGCTGGATGCTGAAATTTGTTTTCAGCCCCAGTTGCAGCTCGCCTTCGGCCTCGGCGGCGCCGAAGAGGATTTGCTGTTTGGCCCAGATCTTCAGCGGCACGCGGTAGCGAATGGTCTGGCTCGACACGTCCACCTCAAACGGGCGCGTGCGCCACAGGCGGAGCATGAGGCCATCGTTGCCGTTGTCGGTGAAGGAGTTGTCTTCGTACAGCAGCCCTTGTACGCGCTGGTTAAGGGTCTGCAGCAGATCGCGCACCGACAGGGTAACAGGGATAGTGATGGCTGAAACAGCAGGCGCCTCCGTTGGCAGCGTACGGTACTGCTCGCCGGGGTTGGGTGCGCTGGCGCGTTGGGCAGTACGGCATTGCAGCAGCAGGACGAGAGCAGCAGTCCACCAAAAAAGGCTTGAGCGCATGGGTTGAGTAATTTGAACAGCAAAGGTAAGGCAGCCACGGGGGGTAAGTGTGGGTGTGCTATTGGGTACCAGGATAATTGCATTTAAAAACTGCCTTTGTGCGTCGTCTCAACCGTGCGTAACGTCAATTATGTTATTACATCATACCCCTTATGCGCTCTCCTCGCGGCCTCCAGCGGGTACAAACATGGATAGGTCGTTTGATCTAACGGTTTTTACCCAAACCAATAAGCCAGGGTTGCCCTCCTGGGCCGGGCACTCGCCAGGGCTGATGCGCCAAATGTTGCGCATTGCGGAATATGCGCCAGCGTTTTTCCCTTTGGACTTCCTGGCGCGCGTACCTTTGCCGCATGAATACGACCAAGCGCACCCTTAAAATTAGCAACACTCTCAGCGGGAAGAAGGAGGTTTTTACGCCCTTACACGAAGGCTTTGTCGGCATGTACGTATGCGGACCGACGGTTTACAACAATGTGCATCTGGGCAATTGCCGCACCTTCACCAGTTTCGACATCATTTACCGCTATTTGCTTCATCTGGGCTATCGCGTCCGCTACGTGCGCAATATTACCGACGTAGGGCACCTGACCGACGACGGCGAAGACCGCATGGCCCAAGGCGCGCGCATCAACAAGATTGAGCCGATGGAAGTAGCGCAGAAGTACACACTGGACTTCCACGACATGATGCGCACGCTCAACAACCTGCCGCCCAGCATTGAGCCGCGCGCCACGGGGCACATTCTGGAGCAGATCGAGATGGTGCAGCGCATCCTGGAGCGCGGCTATGCCTACGAGCGCAACGGCTCAGTATATTTCAACACGCGCAAATTTGCCCAAGAGAACCCGGGTGTTTACGGGCGCCTGTCGGGCCGCGTGCTCGACGAACTGATGGCCGAAAGCCGCAGCAACCTCAAGAGCCAGGACGAGAAAGACCACCCGGCCGACTTTGCCCTTTGGATGAAAGCGCGCCCGGGCGACCTGATGGTGTGGAAGAGCCCCTGGTCGGTGGGCTTCCCAGGGTGGCACTTAGAGTGCTCGGCCATGAGTACCAAATACTTAGGCCAGACCTTCGACATCCACGGCGGCGGCGGCGACCTCAAGTTTCCGCACCACGAAAATGAAGTGGCCCAAAACCACGGCGCCTGCGGCTGCGCACCCGCCCGCTATTGGATACATACCAATATGTTGCAGCTCAATGGAGCCAAAATGAGTAAATCGGAAGGCAACTACATCACGCCCGAACAGCTCTTCTCCGGCGATAGCCCGCTGTTGAGCAAGGCGTATTCGCCCATGGTGCTCCGCTATTACTTCCTGCAGGCCCATTATGCCAGTGTGCTCGATATGACCGATGAAGGGCTGCTGGCCGCCGAAAAGGCTTACCGCAAAATGATGGAGGTCAACAAAATCCTGCAGCAGCTGCCCGCCGATACGACGGTCTATGACGGTTCGGAAAGCGAACACGACCGCGCCATCCTGCGCCACATTGAAGAGGCCTATGAGGGCATGGACGACGATTTCAATACCGCCATAGCGCTGGCCCACCTGAACGAACTGAGCAGCTATGTGCACAAAATCGCCAACCAACAGATTCCGCTCAACGATGTGTCCCCGTGGGTTATCGAACGCCTGAAGGCGACGTTCCGGGCCTTTCTCTTTGACATTTTTGGCCTCAAAGACGAGACCGAGTCTGCCAATGGCAGCGACCTCGTCGAGGGCCTGATGGCACTCATCCTGGACATCCGCGCCAATGCCCGCGCTCAAAAGGACTGGGCCACGAGCGATAAAATTCGAGATGCGCTGGCGGCGTTAGGCATTGCCGTTAAAGACGGCAAAGAGGGCGCCACCTGGACGCGCATTTAGGCTCCTGATCCGTATCACCTGTTTCACTCGATTTTCCCACAATGGCTCTTGCTTCGTTTCTCCGAAATAAGCGGCTCTGGCTGGTGCTTTTACTGCTGGCCGCCTTTGTCATCCCGTATTTGATGCGCTTCTTTCCCAGCAGCGGCCCTTCCAGACCTTCTGCATCGGAGCCTTCAGCGGCACCGCGTGTGCAGGTTCAGGTGCCGCCCTTCAGTGCCGACTCGGCGTTTGCTTTTGTCGAAAAGCAGGTGTCGTTCGGCCCGCGAGTGCCGGGCACTTCGGCGCACAAAAAATGTGCGGCCTGGCTGGTGGGCGAGTTCAGGCGCTTTGGCTTAGACGTCATCGAGCAGCCGTTTGTGGCTAAGACCTACTTTGGCCCGCGCGATGCCATCAACATCATCGCTCAGTACCACCCGGAGCGGCCCAATCGGGTGCTCCTGTGTGCTCACTGGGACTCGCGCCACATCGCCGACAAAGACACCAAAGACACCGAAAAGGCCATCCTCGGCGCCGACGACGGCGGCAGCGGAGTGGCCGTCCTGCTTGAACTGGCCCGCATGCTCCAGCAGCACCCCATTGAAGGCATCGGTGTGGACTTCGTGCTCTTCGACGCCGAAGACCTGGGCGACGACCGCTCAGAGTCGGGCCAATCGGTCATGATGCAGGCGTCTAACGACCAGAAGACCCTCACCTGGTGCTTAGGCTCGCAACACTGGGCGCGCACACCGCACCGTCCAGGCTACACAGCCCAGTTCGGCATCCTGCTCGACATGGTGGGTGCGCGCGGCGCCCTCTTTCCGCGTGAAGGCTATTCGGCCCAAAATGCTCCGGCTATACAAAACCGCATCTGGTCCATCGCACAGGAACTCGGCTACGGCGGCTTCTTCGTGGACCGCCCCGGCGGCTTCATCACGGATGACCACGTTTTCGTTATGCGCGGGCTGCGCATCCCGGTGGTCAACATTATCAGCATTCCCAACCCGCCGCCAGCCGCTTTTGGGGCGCATCACCACACGCATAACGACAACTTAGCCGTCATTGACCGCAACGTACTGGGCATGGTCGGCCATGTGGTGGCCACGGTCCTTTACCGCACTGCTGCCGGCGCCCTGTAGCGGCCAAACTTGTTTGGCCCAATTACACAGCCCCATCCCAAGCCTTCGCTAACCGCCATGCCTCCTACACTCATTGACACCCACGCGCACCTGTACTCCAGCAAATTCGACCACGACCGCCCCGAAATGGTGCAGCGCGCCCTGGCGGCCGGCGTGGAGCGCATGTATCTGCCCAACATTGACTCCACCTCCATTCAGCCCATGCTCGAGCTGGAAGCTGCCTTTCCGCAGCACTGCTTCGCCATGATGGGCCTGCATCCGACACACGTTCAGCCCGACACATATCACGCGGAGCTGGAAACGGTGGAGCACTGGCTCGCACAACGCTCCTGGGCCGGCATCGGCGAGACGGGCATTGACCTGTACTGGGACAAAAGCACGCTTGCCATTCAACAGGAGTCTTTTGCCCGGCATTGCTGTTGGGCCAGGGATCTCGGGTGCCCGCTTATCATCCACAGCCGAAGTGCCAACCGCGAGGCTATGGATACAGTGCGTCAGCATCAGGACGGCCGCCTGCGCGGCATCTTCCACTGCTTTGAAGGGACGCTTGATGAGGCGTTAGAGATGATTGACCTGGGTTTCCTGCTGGGCATCGGAGGTGTGCTCACGCGGGCCAATTCACCCATACGGGAGGTGGTGCAGCAAGTTTCCTTAGAGCACATCGTGTTGGAAACAGATGCACCCTACCTGACGCCCACGCCCTACAAAGGCCGGCGCAACGAAAGCGCATTTATGGTGGCCGTGGCCGAAACACTGGCTCAGGTGCACGGTATCTCGTTGGAAGTAGTGGCGCAAGTTACCACGCAAAATGCGCTGCGCCTGTTTGGCCCTTAGACCAGCCGTGCCTCTAACGAGATGGGTACGGCGCTCAGGGCGCGACTGACTGGGCAGCCGTTTTTGGCGCCGTTAGCCAATTCCTGGAATTTTTCCTCTGAAATGCCCGGTATTTTGGCTTCCAGTTGCAGGGCGATGTGGGCGAACGTCCATCCGGCATCGGTTTTTTCCATAGAAATGGTGGCCGAGCAGTGCAGGGTTTCGGGGATGAAGCCGGCGTTGGTAAGGGCGAAGCTGAGCGCCATGGCGTAGCAGCCGGCGTGAGCGGCGGCGATGAGTTCTTCGGGGTTGGTGCCGGCGCGTCCGTCTTCGTTTTGGAAGCGCAGTTTGGCCGAATAAGGGGTGTTTTGCAGGACGCCTGAAGGGCCATTGAGGATGCCCGAGCCATCGGGACCGTTGCCATGCCAGACGGCGGAAGCAGTGCGTTTGAAGGATGCCATGTGCGGAATGCTGTTTTGATGTGAAGGTGCGATCGAAACAAAAAAGCCTTGCAAAGGATGCGTCCTTTGCAAGGCTTGGTGTGAATTTTCGATTGTGTTTTACCGCCGCCAGGGCAACTGGTTGACGTATCGGCCTACGAGGGTGCCGTATCGCATACCTTCGTCGCCGTCCATGCGGAAGTGGACGCCCAGTAGCACGCGCGACCAGGCGTTTTCCTGAGCCATTTCGTAGAAGCTGTCGAACGTGCGCGGAGTTCCGACAAATTCGGTGCGGCTCTCGTGGCAGCGGTCGGTCATCGGATAGGCATAGCCAAAGACGCTGGCCAGTGCTTCGGCGGCGGCGGCGCCGAAGGTGGCGTGGTCCGACGGATAGGTCGGGAACGAAGGGGTTATGCTGCGGTCGCTGTTAAGTGGGTTGTTCAGGTTAGTTTGCCAGTTAGGGTCAATGACGCGCCGGATGTAGGCCTGCGGGCGTTCGATGTTGTAATGATATTTGGAGTGCCAGCAGCCTACGGAGGCATCGTTGAGTGCCAGACCTACTTTGGCGTATGCCTCCAAGGCGGTAGCCAGCGAAGCCGACTCCTTTTGGATAACCTGGTTGGCAATAGCAATCCAGCGCGAAGGCGGGCTGAAGGTCAGGTTAAGTAGGTCATCCGACCAGAATTCGGCTATCCAGCGCGATTCTGCAGATAGTTGCGGCGTGTTTTGAGCATATACTTCCAGCGCTTGGGTGTAGAGCGGTGAGTTAAGCGCTTCGCTATACGGCAGCGGAGGACGGCAGAGCAAGGCAGCGCCGGGCAAAGCAAAAGTGCGCGCATTGCCCCAGTACGGAAACAGGCCATTGCCTGGGCCGGGCTGGAGGGGTTCCCAGTCATAAGGTTTAGTGTTGCGCGCCTGCCAGTTGTAGCCGCGGAAAGGGTCTTTGTGGGCGTTGTGGCCTACAGCATCGCTTTGCGCCCATTCCCAGATGCGCTGCGCCACGTCGCGCCCGTGTTGGCGCGAGCGGATGAAGACGCTTTCAGTCGTTTCCTCAAAAAGTTTTTGATCCAGTTGGGCTTCGAGCGCCGTTATCTTTTGTCGGTCGGCTGCGGCGATATGATCGAAGAACAGCGGCATCAGGTAGCCATAGGCGGCATTGACGACTTCGGGCCAGTAGTACTCCTCATTTTTTTCCGTTTTGGGAAGCGCAAGCCCCAATGCCCGTTCGGCAATAGAATTGTAGCCGGGCATGCCTGCGACACACGCTTCGTAGGCGGCCAGCCCCATATAAGCCAGTGCACGTGCTGCTGGGCAAGGACGATAGTTGGGAGCATAGCGCTCCAATTCCAGAAACAACTCATTCCAGCGGAGGGCGGCTTCTACCGATTGCGTGGTAGCGTCGTTGCGTAAGCGCGCTGTGCCGTCGCCGCAGCTGTGCCACGCCACAGAGGCCAGCACAAACACCCCGAATGAGAGAAGGAGTCGAAAAAAGGTTTTTCTCATGATGACATACGTTTTGATAGGCGTTCTCTAAGACATACGCCGGCTTTCGGCAAAAAAAATGCCATAAAGGGGAGGGGGCTGACATAGGGAGCGGTAGGCTTTGATGAGAAACCGGTTTTGGGCAGAGCTTGGCACAGCCCTTTTCACTTTGTCGGGCAGGGCTTCCCCTCAATACGTCGCCACAGATTACCCAGAAACTGCCGGATTTCCTTAGGGTCTTGTGGCGATCGGTTGCGCTGGTAAATGTCCCAGTGGCCGTCGGGCTTCCGAAACAGCAGGAAGGGGAAGATGTAGTTTCGGTTGACGAGGGTGTCTGCCTGGAGTCCAAAACGCAGGTCGTTAACCTGGAGAGTATCGCCGGTTTGCCCATAGGGCAGCACATCGTAGTATCCGTCGGAGAACCAGCGCAGGAAACGGAGGGCGCGCTCGTCGGGCGGGATGTGGTCGAGCAGGTGGTGGTTTTTAGGAATGGCAGTGAGGCGCTCGAAATCTGGCTGGCAGTCGCGGAGGCCGACGAGACCGTAATAGTAAGCGCTGTCGGTTTCGGCCACGCCGTACCAGACGATGTTGTTGAAAATCGTTGGGTTGGTCATGTAGCGCTGGTAGGCTATCTGGCGTTGAGCTAGCGCCTGCTCGAAGAGGCGCCCGACGTGTTGTTTATTGAAATAGGTGTAGGCCAAATAGCCGCAGCTCCACAGGATGCCGGCCCAGGCCAGATACAGGCGCAGCGGTTGGGTGCGCTCTAAGCGAGCGGCCAGCAGCAGGCAGAGGGCGAAGGGCACGGTGTAGAGCGGGTCCACCACCGATATGGTGTTCCACTGCACGCGCAGGTCAGAAAAAGGCTGCCAGATTTGTGTGCCAAAATTGGTGCAGCAGTCTAAAAGTGGGTGGGTAAAGATACTCCAAAAGAACAGCGACACCCATGTCAGATAGGGGGCTTGCACGTGGCTAAGTTCGCGCATCCAGTAGTCGCGCCATAGCCAGAGGGCAAACCAGAAGCCCAGAATGAGTGTGGGAATAAACACATACCAGCTGATGTGGCCAAACAGCACCACCGGCACATAGTTGATGCCGGCAGCCGCCACTATGAAGAACAGCACCCAAATCAGCCCGGCAATGCGCTTGTAGCCGCGCAGCTGGTGAACACGCTGGCTGTAGAAGAATTGGGCCAGCCAGGCAAACACCCACGGCGCCACGGCTGCAAAGAGCATCGAGTGCATAAAACCGCGATGGAAGCTCATGGCCGTCAGGCGGTCGGTGAAGAGCTCTGCCATCACGTCTAAGTCGGGAATAGTGCCGCCCACCGCGCCCCAGAGCATGGCGCGATTGCCCAAACGCCGGCCTGCCACAACCTCGCCACAGGCGGCCCCAAGCACGATTTGCGTCAGTGAGTCCATAAGGCAGAGCGCGTTACGGTTGCTTTTTCAGGACTGCCCGCTGGAATACGCTCAGCGGGTAGGTGTTCACCTCCGGGATTTTCTCGCCCCCGTGTTCAGCATTGCCTGTGGTGCTGATAGGCTTATCGAGACCGGAATAAACTTCAAAGAGCAACGTTTCGGCATCCTGCTTTTCGTAGGTGCACATCAGTCGGTTGTTCATGACTGTGAAATGGCTGACGAATTTAGGCCCGTAGAGAAAGCCTTCGATGACGATGCTGTTTTTTTCGTCCACCTTCCACAGCCCGCGCTCAGGTGCTACGGGCACCAGCTCATAGGGTCGCCAGTCCTCTTCTTTCGAGCCATAGACGATGCCGAAAGTGTAGCGGCCCTCTTTGGAGGTGTCTATGGGATAAATCTCTAAGTGCATTTGCACAGAGTTGGCCAGGCCTTTTGGGCCGTAAATGTGGAGCGTACCCGACCACGTGCCCGTCCAGTCGTCAGGGAAGGCCGGCGATGCGGCCTTCTGGGCAGGCAGCCAGCCCGGGTTGAGGAAAAGAAAAAATGAGAGCAGGATGCAGGATTTCATGCGAAATGAGACCTTTGAGCAGATTTTTCGGGCTTTACGCCGTTCTTGTTCGACCCTTTTACCCTTTAAAAGCAGCCTTTTGTGCTGGCAAAAGTAACGTCTATGCGTTTCTCCCTGCAGCTTCCTTCGTTTTCGATTTCCCTGTGGTTTCGCGCGTTTGCCGAGGCATGTGGGCGTTTTCCGGCAGCCATGTTGTGCGCTGCAGGGTTTACGGGCGCCCTCATCCAGCTTGTAGCTGCCGAGTCAGAAAATACGGAGGTCATCCGGTTGCTGATGGCGTCCTTGCTAGGTATTCCAACGAGTATTGGCTTTGCAGCATTGGCCGAACGAGCAGGGTGGGAGGGGTGGAAGCATTACGCCCTCCAGAGCCTGGGCATCCTGTCAGCGGTGGCGGCCTATTTTCTGCTGCATCCGAAGTTACCAAATTGGGAAGGTATGCAGATACCGCGCTATTGCGTGGCACTGGTCATAGCGCATCTGTGGGTGGCTGTATCGCCCTTTTTAGGGCGCCGCAGCGCAGTGGCCGATTTTTGGGAGTACAACAAGCGTCTGCTGACGCACTTTGCTGTTGGCACTGTGTATGCCGCCATTATCTTCGTAGGGTTGGCGCTGGCCATTGCTGCCATCAATGCGTTGTTCGATCTGCACTGGAGCTCGCGGGTTTACGGCTATCTGTTCGCGCTGATGGCTGGCATGTTCCAGACGACGTTCTTTCTCTACCATTTCCCTGCCCGTATGGTGTTCGACGATGAGGAAGCGGGCTATCCCGCTATTCTCAAAAACCTGTGTCAGTACGTTTTCGTGCCGATTGTCGGGCTGTACTTTCTCATCCTCTATGCCTATTCGGCTAAAATCCTGCTGGAGTGGGCGTTGCCTCGCGGCTGGGTATCGTCGTTGGTGTTGGGTTTTTCGGTAGCGGGTATTTTCACGTATCTCATCAATTATCGTTTGCCCGAGTATCCGGTGAGTCGGTGGGTGTTGCTGTATCAGCGGTTTTTCTGGTGGGTGCTGGCGCCGATGATTGCCTTGCTGTTTGTGGCCATTGGCCGGCGTATTTCGGACTATGGTGTTACGCCGGAGCGCTATTTTGTGGCGCACGCCGGTGTGTGGTTGCTCGTGGTGTGTGTGTATTTCTTGTGGTCAAAGGCGGACGACATTCGTTTCATCCCTGTATCGCTGGCGCTGTTCCTGTTGCCGGCCGTTGTGGGGCCATTCGATGCTTTCGAGGTGTCGCAGCGCAGTCAGGTGGGGATTTTGAAAGAAATTTTTGAAAAAAATAAGGCTTTTGAAAGCAGCGGCCTGCTCAAAAAAGACCTTTCGGATCTGCCCGACGAGGACCGCGAGCGTGTGCGCTCCGTTGTATATTTTCTGAGTGAGCAGGGGGCTTTAGGCCGTATAGGCGGATGGTTTTCGACGCCGATGGCCACCCTTGCGCCAGACTCGTTGGTACCCTATGAGCGCGCCCAGAGGGTGCTCGAACTGCTACGTCTGGAACGCCAGCGCATCAATGAAGTGCTGTACCTGAGCGCCAAAACCTCCGAGCAGGTCTCATATGCGGTCAATATTGCCGGCTTTCGCACATTTTACGCGCTAGATTTGATGACATGGTCGCCTCCGAGTGCGAATGCGCCCTCAGCTGTGCACCTGTCGCCTTCGGGCAAGGCGCTGGTCATTCGCCTCAATGGCGCCCGGAGCGTTGCAGATACCCTCGAATTTGGGCCACGCCTGCGGCAGTGGGAAATCGAAGGCCTCAAACGCGAAAGTCTGATGCCCGATAGCCTAAGCACGCTGAACTGGAGTGTAGGGCAGCGTGCCTATCGTCTTTTTGTGCAGGAAGTCTGGTTAGAAGAAAAGACGCAACAAGTGCGACAATTGAAGGGCGCCCTGTTTGTCAAATAGCCTCAAACCTGGCTGCCCTGCAAGAAGGCGGCACGCGCGAAGGCATCCTGTCCTGCATTTGGCCAGGTTTTCTTAATGAAAAATTGACAAACCTGGCAAATGCGCCGCCAGGCACTTGTCTATCTTCGCCCATTACCTCACCGATTACACACGTGTTCTCAACCCGATTTACGGAAAAGTACTCTCCTCTTTTGCTTCTGCTGGCCCTGCTGGCAGGCGCTTCTATGGCATTAGCGCAGAACAGCCACCCCAAAGACAAGCCCGGCGCCGCTGACCACCCTATGTTCAACCGAATGAACAACTTTTACATCTACGACTACTCGAACAATTACGATGCCTTTGAATTCTTCCTACCCGACGGCAAGCGCCAGCGCGTAGAAGGAAAGCGCGTGAGAGTTTACTATATGCACGGTTTTGGCTGCGAAGTGTCTGTTGCCGACAACCGCAAGGAAAGCGGTCGCGCACAGAACCGGCGCGTCGAGGTGGTGAAATTGCGCTAAGCGCCTGCCGGCAGGTGCTGTATTGCTGCCCGGGATTTTTTCAGGTTTTTGCCCGTATCTGATTGCTTCATTGCAGGGAAGAAGCGTTACCTTTGCGCTCCGAAATGTATCGGAGAAGAGAAACACCTTTTGTTTTATCGGATAAACCGGAAGCGGCCTGCTGCGCTGCTTCCGGTTTTTTTTAAAGCACCTGCTGTGAGAGACCCATCCATCCAGACCGTTTTGATTATTGGCTCGGGGCCGATCATCATTGGCCAGGCGTGTGAATTTGATTACTCCGGCTCCCAGGCCAGCCGTTCGCTGCGCGAGGAGGGCATCCGGGTAGCCCTCATCAATTCCAACCCGGCCACCATCATGACCGACCCGGTAACTGCGGACTACATCTACCTGCGCCCGCTGACGCCGGAAAGCATCGAGCGGATCCTGCAAGAGCATCAGGAGAACCCCGCGCTACCGCCTATAGATGCCGTGCTGCCCACCATGGGTGGCCAGACGGCGCTCAACTTGGCTATCGAGTGCGAAAAGCTAGGCCTATGGGAACAATATGGTGTGCGCATGATTGGCGTGGACACACGCGCTATTGAGACTACCGAAAACCGCGAGGAATTCAAGCGTTTCGTCGTCGGGCTGGGCCTGTCGGTAGCGCCCTCGTACATCGCCAACTCGTTTCTGGAAGGCAAGGAGGCGGCGCAAAAAATTGGCTTTCCACTCGTTATCCGGCCTTCCTACACGCTGGGCGGCACAGGCGGCGGCTTCGTCATGCGCGAGGAGGATTTCGACGAAGCCCTCAAGCGCGGCCTGAATGCCTCGCCCACGCACGAGGTGCTGGTGGAAAAGGCCGTCCTGGGCTGGAAGGAATACGAATTGGAACTCCTGCGCGACCGCAACGACAACGTCGTCATCATTTGCACGGTCGAAAACCTCGACCCCATGGGCGTACACACGGGCGATAGCATCACCATCGCGCCTGCCATGACACTAAGCGACACGTGCTTTCAGGAAATGCGCGACCAGGCACTGCGCATTATGCGCGGGCTGGGCAACTTCGCCGGTGGCTGCAATGTGCAATTCGCCCAAAACCCGGAAACAGAGGAACTCATTGCCGTCGAGGTGAACCCCCGCGTGTCGCGCTCGTCGGCCTTGGCCAGCAAAGCTACCGGTTACCCCATCGCTAAAATCGCAGCCAAACTGGCTATCGGCTACACGCTGGACGAACTGGCCAACCAGATAACTAAAACCACCTCAGCCCTCTTCGAGCCAGTACAGGACTACGTCATCGTCAAGATGCCGCGCTGGAACTTTGAGAAATTCCCTGGCGCCGATGTGCGGCTGGGCCTGCAAATGAAATCGGTAGGTGAAGTGATGGCCATCGGGCGCAGTTTCACCGAAGCCCTCCAGAAGGCCTGCCAGAGCCAGGAAAACAACCGCAACGGCCTGGGCGCCGACATGAAAGAATGGCTCAAGACCGACGATATCCTGGAGCGCTTGGAAAAGGCCTCCGACGACCGCATCTACCGAGTCAAAGACGCCCTGCGGCTGGGCATCCCGTCGCGCACGGTGCAAAAACTGACCGGTATTGACCCATGGTTCATCCAGGAAATCAAGAAACTGGTCAAAATGGAAGAGCAGCTGCAGCGCTACAATGTGCCCGAAGATATTCCAGATAATGTCTTCTTGGAGTTGAAGAAAAACGGCTACTCCGACGCACAAATCGCCTGGCTGTTGCGTGTGGATGAAAAATCCGTAACGCGCGAGCGCAAACGGCGCGGCATACGGCGCGTGTATAAAATGGTGGATACCTGCTCAGCGGAATTTGAGTCGAAGACCAACTACTTCTATTCCACCTTTGAGAGCGGCATAGCGCAATTGCCTTCACCTGCTGAAGGGGAGGTAAAGGGCGAAGCGTCGGCGCCTATTTTTCAGCCTAAAAATGAGAGCATAGTCCAACACGATCGCAAGAAGATCGTAGTGCTTGGCTCTGGCCCTAACCGCATTGGCCAGGGTATCGAGTTCGACTACTGCTGCGTGCATGGTGTGCTGGCCGCCAAAGAGCTGGGCTACGAGACCATCATGGTCAACTGTAACCCGGAGACGGTGAGCACCGACTTCGATGTGGCCGACAAGCTCTATTTTGAGCCGGTGTACTGGGAGCATCTGGAAGAAATCCTCGAGCACGAGCGCCCCGATGGCGTCATCGTACAGCTGGGCGGCCAGACGGCCCTCAAACTCGCCGAAGACTTGTACAAAAACGGCTGGAACATTGTTGGTACCTCGTTTCCAGACATGGACATTGCCGAAGACCGCGGTCGCTTCAGCGACCTGCTCAAAGCACTCGATATTCCCTATCCGAAATACGGCGCTGCGCGTGACGTGGACGAAGCACTCGACATTGCCCGGCGCCTGCCGTACCCGCTACTGGTGCGTCCCAGCTACGTACTGGGCGGCCAGCGCATGAAGATTGTCATCAACGACCACGAACTGGAACGCCAGGTGCTGAGCATCTTCAAGCACATGCCTGACAACCGCGTGCTCATTGACCAGTTCCTCGAACGCGCTAAAGAGGCCGAAATAGACGCCATCTTCGACGGTGACGAACTGCACGTCATGGGCATCATGGAACACATCGAACCGGCGGGAATCCACTCGGGCGACTCCTCAGCCGTATTGCCATATTACTCACTTGGCCCTATCGTCATTGAGCGCATGATCGAGTACGCTGAAAAAATCGCCCGCGCCTTGCGCATCAGGGGCCTCATCAACATTCAGTACGCCATCAAAGACGACCAGGTCTATGTCATCGAGGCCAACCCGCGTGCCTCGCGTACGACGCCCTTCATCGCCAAAGCCTATAATATCCCGTACCTGAATATCGCCACTAAGGTGATGCTGGGCACGCACAAGCTGCGCGACTTCCACTTAGAACAGCAACTGGAGGGTTACGCCATCAAAATACCAGTCTTCTCGTTCGAGAAATTCCCGGGGGTGGACAAACGCCTGGGCCCCGAGATGAAGAGCACCGGCGAGGCCATTTATTTCATCCGTGACCTCAAAGACCCGTATTTCCGCGAACTGGAGCGCAACCGCAGTATGTACCTCTACAGCTAACTAGTACCCGGCCGCAGCCTTTTATTCGCCTTGCGCCATTACAAATAGATTTGACGCTATTAAACGCCGTTTTTTTTATACTTTTGCGCCACATTTTCGAATATCTACCGCCGCGCATCGGAAGCGATTAGAAAACATTAGTCAGAATATCGTCTTACATGGAAAAGAAACGTCTGCTTTTTGTGACTCAAGAGATGGAACCCTACACCGAAGGAAACTTTATTTCCTACTTAGTGAGCCAACTCCCCAAATTCCTGCACGACAACGGTTACGAGTTGCGCATTCTCATGCCGCGTTACGGCATCGTCAACGAGCGTCGGCACCGTCTGCATGAGGTCGTTCGCCTCTCGGGGATGAACATCATTGTGGACGACGACGATTACCCCCTGATTATCAAAGTAGCCTCGTTGCCTGGTACTCGGCTGCAGGTGTACTTCCTGGATAATGAAGATTTCTTCCGGCGACGGCAACTTTTTGAGGATGAAAATGGGGTGCCGTTTGAAGACAACCCTGACCGCATGGCCTTTTTCTGCAAAGGCGCCTTAGAGACGGTGAAGAAATTCGGCTGGGCGCCCGATATTATCATGTGCCATGGCTGGCTGACGGGCCTCATACCGCTCTATACCCGCAAGGCTTATCAGATGGAACCGCTTTTTGCTCATTCCCACATTGTTTTTTGTGCTTACGATACGCCCCACGAGCGCTTGAACGCTAACCGTTTTGTTCAGAAAGCGACCATCAACAACATTCAACCAGCGCACTTAGAACCTTACCAGACGCAGGAAGGAGTGTCGGTTCACAAGGGCGCCTATTACTATTCTGATGCCGTCGTCGTAGCCGGTTCGGAAGTATGCGTGCAGGCCGAACAAATGGGACTGGCTACCGAAAAGCCGGTGCTGACCTGGCACCAGGAAGAAAACGGCAACATGTTTGATGGCCTCATAAACTTCTTGCGCCAGTTGAGCGAAGTGGAGGAAGTGTCGTAATCAGTGCATCGTATTATTCCTTATGCAGCGCATCTTCGGGCCAGGCAACCCCGAAGATGCGCTTTCTAATCAAATAAGCATCCAGAGCAGAACCCATTTTATTCACTTATGCGCCTGACCAAAGTTATCCCATTTCCGGCCATCGGGCTGTTGCTCGCCGGAGCAGCTTTGATGTTCCAATGCTCCAAGCCCACCGACTTTGGCGCCGACCTCCTGGAAAACGAGCGCGGCGAGTTTGGCTACACCGACACCCTTACGCTGCGCATCACCGTCGAGCGGGAGGACAGCGTGGAGACCTCCGACCGCACCTCTACCAGCCCCTATCTGATGTGCGGGGAACTGCAAGACCTTAACTTCGGGCGCACCAGAGCGGACCTGTACACCCTCTTCCGGCCCAGCGACCTCAGCCCGCGCTTCCAAAATGCAGTGGTGGACTCCATCGTCATGTTCCTGCGCTATGCCGCTGATGGCTTCTATGGCGACACGACCCAACGCCAAACTATACAGGTGCACCGCGTTGCAGCCGGAAGTGCCCTGCGCTGGAACCAGACCTACTACTCCAACCAATCCCTACCCGTGGACGAGCTACTGGGAGAAGTGGTAGACTTCTTCCCCCGCCCACGCACCAATGTGCCGTTGTTTGATACCATCGAAAAAGGCCCCTACCTGCGCATTCCGCTGAGTGACGCCTTCGGACAGGAAATCCTCGACACCGATAGTCTCACCCTCACTTCGGACACGCTCTTCTGGCAAAAAATACGCGGCCTGCGCATCACCGCAGCGTCCAACGCTACTCCAGGCGCCATGCTTGCCTTCAACCTCAACAACCGCGGCTTTAGCTTCATACGGCTCTACTACAAATACACGGATGATACCCTGACAACTTCGCGCGTCTTCGAGTTCTCCTTCTTGGGCGGTAACAAGTTCAACCATTTCGAGCACGACTACACTGGCAGTCTGGCGGAGAACCACATAGGCAAACCGGCAGAAGATTTGCTTTTCATCCAGGGCCTGACCGGCCTCCGGCTCAGGGTAGAAATACCCTATGCCCATTTGCTGGAAAACATCGCTGTTAATAAAGCAGAATTAGAGATGACTGTGGCTCATCCTTCGGGGGCTAATGCCGCCCTACCCCCCGTCAATCAGCTGGTACTTTCGGAGCGCCTCGGCGACTCTGTGCGGCTCTTCATCCCAGACGTCTTCTATTCCCTGACCACCTTCAACGATTTCAGCCGCTTCGGCGGAAAACCACTACACACTTTTGAGAATGGCCAGGAACTCGAACGCTACCGGCTCACCCTGACGCAGCGGTTTCAGGGCATGGTGGACAATACCTCCGGCGACTTACAAAAGCAAACGTTACTCGTCAACGTCTTTCTGCAAGGCCGCTCAGCGCATCGCGTCGTCCTCTTCGGCCCTAAAAGCGCTACCTTTCCGGCCAAACTGACGCTGAAATACACACGAGTTCGTTAATCTGGCGCTACAGCCCAAACCCATTTTTTCACCCAATCCTTCTCTGATCCTATGTGCGGCATTGTAGCATACATTGGCCCTCGCCCCGCTTACCCTATTCTGATAAAAGGCCTGCACCGTCTGGAATATCGCGGCTATGACAGCGCCGGCATTGCCCTGCAAAATGGCCGGCTTAACATTTACAAAAAGAAAGGAAAGGTCAGCGATCTGGAAGAGTACGCCGCACAGCAGGACACCAGCGGCAATGTGGGCATTGGGCACACGCGCTGGGCCACCCACGGCAAACCCGACGACATCAACGCTCACCCGCACGCCAGCGGCAACGGACGATTGGTGCTGGTGCACAACGGCATCATTGAGAACTACGCCGTGCTGAAGAATGCCCTTATCAACCATAGCCATGCCTTCCAGAGCGAAACCGACACGGAGGTGCTGGTGCACCTGATTGAGGAAATTCAGGAGCGCGGCCAGCTATCGCTGGAGGATGCCGTGCAGCAGGCCTTGACACAGGTACAGGGCGCATATGCTATTGTAGTCATGGACCGCAACGACCCAGACCTGTTGGTGGCGGCGCGCAAGTCCAGCCCGTTGGTCATTGGCATTGGGGAGGATGAGTTCCTGATAGCCTCCGACGCCACACCCATCGTGGAGCACACCAAGCAGGTCGTTTACTTAGACGACGAAGAGGTGGCGGTAGTGCGACGCAACGCGCCGCTGCGCATACGCGACCTGCGCAACCAGGAGAAAGACCCCATAGTGCAGGAGATCGAGTTGGAGATTGAACAGCTCGAAAAAGGCGGCTACCCGCATTTCATGCTCAAAGAGATCTTTGAACAGCCCTCCACCATTGCCGAATGTATGCGTGGGCGCATGAACGCCGAAGAGGGTTGGGTGCGTTTGGGCGGCATGGAAGAGTACAAGAAGCGCATGATCAACGCCCAGCGCATGATTATCCTGGGCTGTGGCACGTCGTGGCACGCCGGTATGATTGGCGAATACCTGTTTGAAGACCTGGCCCGCCTGCCCGTAGAGGTGGAATACGCCTCCGAATTTCGCTACCGCAATCCGGTAGTGCGCGAGAGCGATATTGTACTGGCCATTTCCCAATCCGGTGAAACGGCCGACACCTTGGCAGCGCTCCAATTGGCCAAAGAATACGGAGCGCTCACTTACGGAATCGTCAACGTCGTAGGCTCCTCTATTGCACGCGCTACTGATAGTGGCTCATACATCCACGTCGGGCCAGAAATTGGCGTTGCCTCCACCAAAGCGTTTACCGGCCAGGTAACCATGCTCGGTATGATGGCCCTCATCCTCGGCTACGAACGCGGCTATTTGGGCAAATCGCAGTATCAGCGCTTAGTGCAAGAACTGGCCTTGGTGCCTAAAAAGGTAGAGCAGCTGCTGTATCAGTGCCACGACCAGGTGAAGTACATCGCTGGCGAGTTTAAAAATGCCGCCAATGCGCTATATTTAGGGCGAGGGTACAACTTTCCCATCGCCCTTGAGGGGGCGCTCAAGCTCAAGGAAATCTCCTACGTCCACGCCGAAGGCTATCCGGCGGCAGAGATGAAACACGGCCCTATTGCGCTTATTGACGAGAACATGCCTGTCTTTGTCATTGCCACCAACGGCAGTACGCATGACAAAATCGTCTCCAACATCCAGGAGGTGAAAAGCCGCGGTGGCATCGTTACGGCGGTGGTTACTGAGGGCGACGAACTCATCAAAGGCATGGCCGATTACGTCATCGAGATACCTGCCACGGAAGAGCCGTTCACACCGCTGCTGTCGGTGGTGCCGCTGCAATTGCTCGCCTATTACATCGCCGTCATGCGCGGTTGCAATGTGGATCAGCCGCGAAATCTGGCCAAATCGGTAACTGTAGAATAGCCGCTCCGCTCCTCAGTGCTATCATTTTAGCCCATGTATCGCCGGTATGAACAATCTTAAGATACCATACAACACCGAAAAGGAGGAAATTCGCTTCGCCGAATACGGCAGGCTGATACAGGAACTTATCCTGTATGCTCGAAAGATAGAAGTGCCTGAACAACGGCAGAAAGCCGTCGAAAGCATTATCGGAATGATGCAGCTGCTCAACCCCATCGGCAACCGGCACCCCGACGACTACCGTGAGAAGTTGTGGAACCACGCCTTTGCCATTGCCAATTATGAGCTGGACGTAACGCCACCGCCCGGGGTTACCATTCGCCCGTTGGCGACGCGCTCCAAGCCCGAACGCATTCCTTACCCAACCACCACTACCCGCCTGCGCCACTACGGCCAGCATGTGCAGCGCCTCATCCAGAAAGCCATTGCCATGCCTGACGGCCCTAAAAAGGAGGCTTTCGTCGAAGTCATCGCCTCCTACATGAAATTGGCCTATAAAACCTGGAACAGAGAACACTACGTGTCGGACGACGTTATCAAAGACGACCTGGAGCAACTCTCCGATGGGCAGCTGCACTTGCATGAGGGCCACAGTTCGCTTGACGTGCTGGCGTCCAGCGTTCGTAAAGACGTTCAAAATCAAAATGCCTCTGGGCGCTCGCGCCAAAAGGGCGACAACCGCTCGCGCCGGCGCAATGGCAGTGGCTTCCGAAAACGCAAGAAATAGGCGCTGAAAAGCGGAGGTGCTCAGCGGGTGGTCAGGGTAGAACCCAGGGAATAGGTTTCAGCGAGGCGGGGGCCTCGCCGGATCTTTGTGCAGCGAGATTTTGCTCCGGCAATTTCGCATAGTATCTTCGTGTTCCACTTCGACGTTAAGCAGCAAACGGCGGTGCTTTGGCTCCGCAAAGGCTTGCGCGCAAGGCGCCGAAAAACGGGACAGGATTTTTCAGCAAGAAAACGCTGCACGCTTATGAAACACAGAGACTTTGGTAGATGGCACTTTGCCTTGGGTATGGTCTGCTTCGTTACGTGCGCTTCGGCGCAAACCTTCTGGACGGAAACCTTCGACGACTCGTTTGTGGCCACTAACAACTGGGCGCATGGCGGCATCAATGCTGGTCCATCGCAATGGGAGTGGACCAGCAACCCTGCCGATGGCTACCAGGAGCCGGGGCTGGCACCTTTTGGCGCACCAACGGCCACTAATGGCTATTTTCTGTTCAATTCCGACGCCAACGGCCCCACACCGCATGACGTGTGGCTAACCAGCATCAACCGCCAGGTCAATTGTGAGGGTAGGGTAGGGGTGCGCTTGCGTTTTTATACTCAGTACATCTATTTCAGCCCGGCTGGCACGCGCGCTCAGGTAGGTGTCAGCACCGATGGGGACACGTTTGAATACCACACCCTCTTCGAGGGCCACCCGGCCAACCTGCCTTTCGAGGGCTGGGTCGAACTCGACCTCCCTGAGGCCGACGACCAGCCGCAAGTGTGGCTGCGCTTCCGCTGGATAGGCAATTACGAATACCACTGGAAAATAGACGACCTTTCCCTGCTCGTTGTGCTGACCCAAAACCCGGACTCCTGCCAGACGGCGGTGGACATCAGCAACCTGTTTGGTCAGACACCCGGCGTGGCTCAGGCTTCTGCTATTTTTGACAACACAAACGCTACGGTTTCCGATACCGACCCGCAGGTCAATTGCTGGGCCGAAACTCCGGAGGGCGAGCCGGACTTTTTGGATAACACCTTGTGGTTCACCTTCGTGGGCGATGGCGACCGCTACGAAATCCAGACCGTGCCCTGTAACGCTCAAAACTATGTGGGCGTCGAGCAAGGACTGCCCGGCGACACGCAAATGGCGCTTTTCGAGGGCGACAACTGCGGGGCTCTGACATTGGTGGCCTGCAACGACGACCGCTCGCCACTGGGCGAGCCGGACTGGCGGGCCAGTTTTGTGGTAGCCACTAAGGCCGACCAGCGATACTATCTGATGGTGGATGGCTTCCGCGGCCCCGATGGCCCGGCACAGGGGGAGTTTTGCGTGCAGGTTACGCGCCTGCGCGAGGTGTCGTGCGCTGAAGGCGCGGTAGGTAAGTTCTTCTTCGGGCGCGACGGGCTGGTGTGCTTTCAGTCGTTTTTCCGAGACTATATGCGGCTCGACACGGCCAGCTATTCGTTGCCCACGGAGGGCGAGGTCTATGGCCTGGCCTGGTGCCTGAGCGCGCAACCCATCCCGGACACCGTGTGGCCAGGGGATGTTGCGGGCGTGGTCAGCACTGTTTTTTCTCCCACGCTCGTCATACCAGCCCTGCGCAATACCGGTAGTTTCCTGCCCTTTGGCGTCTATTACCTGACGCCAGTGGTGCTGGGCAATGGGTTACTCATCAATCCTGGCCCTGCTTTCGTGTTCAACGTGCGCCCCGACAGCAACGGCTGCTTCTTTGTAGGCGCTTCGCAGCGCATTGTGTTGTTACCTCCTTTGGAGCCGCTGGGTGCTATGCTCCAGGTAGTGCACGAAACGGTGCCACCCGGACAGAACGGCAGTATTCAGGTCTTCGCTACCGGTGGCTCCGGGCAGTTTCTGAATTCGCCAGATCTGTACGAATATTACTGGAGCCATGGCCCGAACACTCCTGTCGTTACGCAGCTCAGCCAGGGCACCTATGTGGTTACTATCACCGACCGCAGTGCTTGCGTAGAAAGGATTATACGCGGAGCTACGGTGCTGCAGACCGTAAGCGCGGAGGAGCCGCTGGCCACGCTTCCGCTGGAAGTATTTCCTAACCCGGCACACCAGGAATTCTGGGTACAGGCGGCATTGCCCGCTCCGTCGGAGGTCTGGATAGAACTGCTCTCACCACTGGGTCAGGTGCTCCAGCTGCGGCGGGTGTATGCTGCTCCACAGTTGTACGAGCGTTTCGACGTCCGTGCATTGCCGTCCGGCCTGTACGTGCTTCGGTTGAGGGCTGGCGACGTGCAGGCCGTGCGGCGCGTTCGTGTGGAGCGGCCTTAGTCGGCCAGAACTTGCTCTTTGCGGCGTTCGTCTCGGCGTACCCAAGCTTTATACAATTCCATAGTAATGAGCACGGAGGTGGCTGACAGCAGCAGCAGCTTCCAGTAATACCAGCTTACCGGTTCAATGCGTAAGAGCGATTGCATGAAGGGTATGTGCATGCTCAGGATGTGGATGCCTTGAGCAGCCAGTACACCGATGACGAGCAGGTAGTTGCGGCTAATGGGTACGCGGAACGCAGACGTCCGCTCAGAGCGGCAGCTGAAGACATGTACGTTTTGCATCAGGACGAAGAGCAGCAGGATGTCATTGCGTGCCTCTGCCTCGCCCATTCCGACTATCTGAATAAGATAGTACCACAGGCCTAAGGTAATCAGCCCCATCGTCAGGCCGGCCGTGAGGGTTTGCCCGATCATTAGGCGGTTGAAGATGGACTCAGAGGGCTTGCGCGGTGGGCGCCGCATGGCGCCTGGCTCACCGCCTTCAAAGGCCAGAGCTACATCCTGGATACCGTTAGTAACTAAGTTGAGCCACAACAACTGTACAGCCAACAAAGGCACGGGCAGCTGAAACAGCACGGACATGAGGAAGAGAAACACTTCAGCAGCGCCGGTGGAAACCAGCAGCGAAATGACCTTACGCACGTTGTCGTAGGCGAACCGCCCCTCTTCTACGCCCGCTACGATGCTGCTGAAGTTGTCGTCAATGATGATCATGGTGCCCGTCTCTTTGGCAGCGTCGGTGCCCGAGCCCATGGCCACGCCGATGTTGGCCCGGCGCAGTGCGGGTGTGTCGTTGACACCGTCGCCTGTAACGGCCACGAACTCGCCGCTTCGGATGAGGGCATCCACAATCTGGAGTTTTTGCTCGGGCGATACCCGCGCAAAGACGTTGGAGTTGCAGACTAAGTGCCTGAAGGCCTCTCCGCTGGGGTCGCCCACTTCGCTCAATTGCTTTCCGCTGACGACGGGGTGGGCGTGTTTGGGTTTTATCAGGCCTAATTCGCGTGAGATGGCTTCTGCAGTAGCAGGGTGATCGCCGGTGATCATGATGACCCGTATGCCTGCCTTTCGGCAACGCTCTATGGCGTCTTTTGCTTCCGGACGCAGAGGGTCTATGAAGCCCGCCAGGCCCAGGAAATGCAGGCCGCGCAGGGCTTCGGCGGGCTTTATGCCCTCGAGGGCTGGGCATGGGCCACCAGCGAAGGCCAACACGCGCAGACCTTCGGCGGCCAGCGCATCGGCGCTCGCCTCGATAGCGGCGTGGTCGAGTGGAATTGTGCGCCCGTTTACGAGCGCGTCGCCGCAAAAATCTAGAATGGTTTCGACGGCTCCTTTGGCGGCGGCCCACAGTTCACCGTTTTTCCGATAGAATGCGGCAGAGTACTTGTTTTCGGACTCATAGGGAATCTCTTCCACCAGTTCCAGGCTGGCTTTGTAGGTATCTGGCTGAATGTCGGCTTTGTAGCCAAGTGCCAGCAGGGCCACGTCCATGGCGTCGCCCTGGTGTTCCCATTGTCCGCTTTCGGTGCGGTGCAGGCTGGCTTCGTTAGCCATTAGGGCGGCTTCGAGGAAGGGCTGAAGTGCTTCTGAAGCAGCAGGCGCTTCACTATGGCGTATTTCACCAATACCGTTGTATCCTTCTCCAGTGGCATGGTACCGCGTTTCGTCGGGCAGAACCACCGTACGCACGGTTTGCTGATTCACTGTCAGGGTGCCCGTTTTATCGCTGGCAATGACGGTACAGCTGCCTAAGCTTTCTACCGCTGTCAGTCTTCGTACAATAACATTGCGCTTCGACATCCGGCTGGTGGCTACCGATAGTGCTACGGTCATCGCCACAGGCAGCCCTTCGGGTATGGCAGACACAGCCAGCGCTACCACGAAGAAGAAAATGCTCATCCAATCGTAGCCCTGAGCGCGCAGAATGAAGGCCAGCACGAAGCTGACAATCATAATAAAGATGGCAATGCTTTGCGTGAAGCGCTCCATGCGTAGCACCAGTGGTGGCTTGGCCGACTCCGACTCGGCCACGCTGCGGGCAATGGCACCTACCTCCGTGTTCACGCCCGTAGCCACTACTACGCCCATGCCGCGCCCGGTGGTAATGGTCGAGCCGGCATATACCATATTGTGCCGGTCGGCCAGTGGCGTTGCTTCTGGCTGAGGTTCTGTGCTTTTTTCTACCGTAATGGACTCGCCTGTCAGCAAGCTCTCATCGGCCAGCAGCCCGCGTGCCGACAACAGGCGCATGTCAGCGGGCACTTTACTGCCCGACTCCAGCAGCACAATGTCGCCCGGTACGAGTTCCTCGGCATCTACTTCGCGCACGCGCCCCTGGCGCCGCACCCGCGCTTGTATGTGCAACATGCGCTGCAGGCTGGATGCGCTCTTCTGCGCTTTAAATTCCTGATAAGCGCCTAAGGTTGTATTCAGGCCAATGACAATGAGGATAAAAAGGGCATCAATATGTTCGCCAATCAGCACGGATACGCCCGCAGCCACCAGCAGTATCGCTATCAGTGGGCTGGCTATTTGGTGGAAAATAATCTCCCAAATCGTCGGCTGTTTGGCCGTCGGCAGGGCATTTAGCCCGTAGGTTTTCAGGCGTTCCTGCGCTTCTGTGTCCGTCAAACCTTCGCGGCGGGTCTTCCAGTGTTCCAGTACGGCCTCGCCAGACATGGCGTGCCACACCTGGGTGCCGACAGAAACTTCTTCTTTTACGTTTTCCATGTGTATTACAGCAATAGGCTAAATATGAAATCTGTCGCGGCAAAAAACGGAACTTTTCGCAAAAGCGCCGAGGCCCGGACGCCGGCGAGCTTGCTCGCATTGGCCAAACTTAATTTTTAATTCAAATCTCCGTGGGCCTTGCGGGCGCCAAAAAAATACTTCAGGTCTAAAACTTGAAGAGAAATCAATGCCCTGGCCTACATTCGCCGCGCCTTGTTGCAAAGGCAGTTATGCTCAAACAAAACACACTTCATTCATGGAAAGGCTTTTCTACTGCGGCCTGACGCTGCTCCTGCTTCTTGGGCCTATGGTTGCTCATGCCCAGGACTTTAATCTTCAACTTAGGGCCACGCTCGACTATCCGGGCCAGACGCTGGCCAACGTGTGGGGTTACACCCAAAACGGACGCGAATACGCTCTGGTTGGGGCTTCGCGCGGTCTCTCTATCGTGGATGTTACCAACCCCGATGCGCCGGTAGAAATCGTGCAAATACCCGGCCCTAACAATCTCTGGCGCGAAATCAAAACCTACCGACATTACGCTTACGTAACTACCGAAGGCGGCGGCGGCGTTCAGATTGTGGACCTGAGCAAACTACCCAGCCCAGATCTGGATTATCACAATTACACCGGAACGGGTGAAATCGAAGGCCAATTGGGCGCCATTCATGCGTTGCACGTGGACGAGACGCGCGGCTTCCTTTATACCTATGGGGGCAACTTCAGCAGCGTGCGCGTACACGACTTGAACGCCGACCCTTACAACCCGGTTTACGTGGGCAAATTCGACGACTTGGGCTATATCCACGATGGCTACGCCGACAACGATACCCTGTATGCCTGCCACATCTATGCCGGCGTGATGTCGGTGGTAGATATGCGTGACAAAGCCAAACCTGTCCTACTGGGTACTGTAGAAACGCCTGCGCGCTTTGCACACAACTCCTGGAGGCTCAGCGACCGCAAAACCGTGCTCACGACCGACGAGCGCGTGCCCTCCTTCCTGACGGCCTACGACGTGAGCGACCCCACCGACATTCGTGAATTAGACCGCTATTCCACCAACGATGGCTTTGGCTCTATTGGCCACAATACGCACATTCTCAATGACTACGCCATTACATCCTGGTACACCGACGGCGTAACCATTGTGGATGCTCACAAGCCCGACAACCTTGTGCTCGTTGGCCAATACGACACTTGGCCTGCCGGTAGCGGCCCTACCTTCGACGGGTGCTGGGGTGTGTATCCCTTCTTTCCTTCGGGCAATATGGTAGCCACCAATATCCCGTCCACTGGCCCGGGCAGTGGCCCGGGGCGCCTATTTGTCCTGACACCTACCTACCAGCGCGCTTGCTACCTCGAAGGCCGCATTCTCGACGGCTGCAATGGTCAACCCTTAGCTGACGCTGAGGTCAAAATCTTCAGCCCACTTATCACACCCGCTAAGATGACTCGTACCGACGGCACCTTCAGAACGGGACAACCCACGCCCGGCACGTTCACCGTAACCATCAGCAAACCTGGATATCAGACGGCATCTGTCAATTTGAATTTCCAGCCCGGCCAGGTAACTGAACTGGAACTGACCCTGAGCCCGCTGACCGCCTTCGACGTGCAAGGGCTGACGTTGCAAAAAGGCGCCGGCACACCGGTGGCCAACCAGCGCCTCGTCCTGCGCGGCCCGGTGAACACCTACACCGTACAGACCGACGCCAGCGGTCGCTTCGACCTTTCCTGCATCAGCGGCGGCAATTACCGCGTCGGTGCGTGGGGCTATCGCGTCGCCGATGCCACGGTGGAGGCTGACGGGCCGCTGACGCTCGAACTGGAGCCGGCCTACTACGACGACTTTGAACTCGACTTAGGCTGGACAACCTCCGCCACCGCCACCTCTGGTTTCTGGGAACGCGGCGTGCCAGTGGCCACCTTTTTCCAAAACGCCCTCTCTAACCCGGGGGCCGATGTTGATTTTGACAACGGCGAAGAGTGTTACGTAACCGGCAACGGCGGCGGTGCTGCCGGCAACGACGATGTGGATAACGGTAGCGTAACCCTTACTTCGCCACCTATGCGGCTGGCCGCTTACAGCGATGCGGTGCTGAAGTACCACTTCTGGTTCTACAACCGCGGCGGTAATACTCCGCCCAACGACCGCTTTGAGGTGCGCCTTAGTAACGGCACCCAGACCGTCCTCGTCCGCACCGACACTGCTTCGATGAGCGCTTGGCGCCCCTCCGGCGAAATTCGCTTGCGCAACTTTTTGCCCCTAACCGATGACATGCGCGTGCATTTCATCGCCTACGACGACAACCCAGGCCATTTAGTCGAGGCTGCGGTGGATGCCTTTGAAGTCATACCCGGCACTGTCTCGACGGATGACCCGCCTGCTGCCTGGATCGAATGGCAGGTAGCGCCCAACCCGTCGGCCTCTTTCTTCTGGCTGCGCTACCGTAGCCAGAATGCCGAACTTTTCACTGCCGAAGTACTCGATGCACTCGGCCGCCGCATCGAAACGCATTCGCTTAACGCCGACGGTGGTGAGCTGCGCTTCGGCCACACGCTGCCACCCGGTGCCTATGTGCTGCGCCTGCTGGCCACCGACGGCCGCCAAATGGCCCTCCGATTGGTGAAGACGCACTAACGTTCCTCCCGAAAACTCCCAATCCGGAATGTGAAGCGGTGGTTACCCGAATAACCGCTCCGCAAGCCGGACGCTTATTGCTCCAGCGAATAGTTGGGCGATAGCTGCTCCATATCGCGCTGGTAGAACTCGTTGATGATGCGCACGACCTCGTCGGCATCGTCGGTGATGTGGAACAGGTCGAGGTCTTCCGGGCTGATGTTGTGGTGCCGCTCGAGCATAACCTCGACTATCCAGTCCTTTAGACCTGTCCAGAACTCAGTGCCCACCAGCACAATAGGTACGGGCGTAATGGTTTTGGTCTGTACCAGCGTGAGTACTTCGAACAGTTCGTCCAAAGTGCCAAAGCCGCCAGGCATGACCACGAAACCCTGGGCGTATTTGACGAACATCACCTTGCGCACGAAGAAATAGCGGTGCTTCAGGTTGAGCGCCGGTGCGATGAACGGGTTGTGGCTCTGCTCAAAAGGCAGGTTGATATTCAGCCCTACCGAAGCGCCTCCCTTCATCCAGGCGCCTTTATTACCCGCTTCCATAATGCCCGGACCACCGCCAGTGATGACTCCGTACCCTTCTTCCACTAACCGCATGGCAATTTTGGTGGCCAGTTCATAGTAGAAGGTGCCCGGCTTAGTGCGTGCCGAGCCAAATATCGAAACGCATGGCCCTACCTGATTGAGCACCTCAAAACCCTGCACAAATTCGGACATGACTTTAAACATTGTCCACGCATTCTCGCCGCGAAGGGTCTTCCATCGCTTGGTCTTGGCCGCAACACTCGTTCCGTTCTGGGCGGATGTTGTTTCGGCAGCCGGCTCTTTTACAGTCTTTTCCATAAGCACACAACAGATTTCTTTTTGTGGAAAAAAAAGCCCGCCGCATGCAGCGACGGGCTTGCTTACTGGCGAAAAAGTAGTGCAAAGATAAGTTGCGGAAGCCAGACATTTCTTTGTCAGAACACTAAAAACTCGCCAGTGTATCGGCATGGCAGATGTGAAATAGCATATCAGTTGACGTGCGTCAACCGCCACTGCATGGAGTTTTTTCACCTATCTTTGTGGCTGTTATGGCACGCCGATTTCTCGCTGTCATATCGGCCGCAAGTATGCTGGGCCAGGCATCCGTTCGAACGGTGTTGCTAGTGCACTACCAGTGGAATCGCCAGGACTATGTAGCGCGCTGTGAAAATGCAGCGAGGCCCGAGCTGGACTGTCAGGGTAAGTGCTATTTGAAAAAAAGAATGATGGCCTTAGAAGACCGACGAAACGATAAGCAGCGGCCTTTGCCAGCGTTTTTCTTTTCCTGGAAGGACCTTTCGCTTTTTTGGATAAACAGCGAACAGGGTGTTTTTGTGAAGGTAGAGGAAAAAGGCTCGCCACTGCCTTTTCCGCTTTGTGGTGGAAGCCCAAGGCCCGGCTGTCTCGATAGTGTTTTTCATCCACCACCTTGTTGAGGACCGTCATCGAATGCTTTCGGCTATCTCTGGGCTACTGAATGCCTGTAACAGATGAGGTGGCCTCTTATCGTCATTGGGTTTCTCAACTTTTTTCAACAAGATGAGAAGTCTGTTTATCGCCCTCATGGGATGGGTGGTATTGTCGCCGTCGGTGGTGCGGGCGTGCGACATCTGTGGTTGCTCGAGCAACGCTCAGGCTCTGGGCCTTTTGCCGTTGGTACAGCGCCACTTTATAGGAGCTCGCTGGCAAGGGCAGGGCTATCGCACTACGGCTCATGGCAGCGAGTCAGACTCGTGGGAGTACTTTCACTCATTGGATATCTGGGGCCGCTGGATGCCGCATCCGCGCTGGCAGGTGATGGCCTTTGTGCCCTATCGCTACAATCTCCGGCAATTTGACAGCGGCACTCAGCAGTATGTGGAGGGCTTAGGCGACGTGTCGCTGCTGGCGCATTTTTCTATCCTTGATCCTCACCAGCAGATATCCAGGCGTTGGAAGCATGCCCTCCAAATAGGCGATGGCTATCGCTTTGGCCCGCGGGCCAATGGCACCCTTCGCCTATTCCACATCGGCAACTGGTGGCGAACGACCTGGACGCCCTATTTGGGTGCACAAGTGGAGTACCGCGGCGCCGACTTTCTGGAAGGCGAACAGCAACCTGAAACGGGCGGCTGGATAGCTCTGGCCCATGCAGGCGTGGAGGTCTTTGCCCGGAGCTTCACCTTCGGCCTCGCTTGGAGCCAGCCGCTCGCCCACGAACTTTCCAGTGGCTTCGTCGCTCCACGCGGACGGCTTGCTGTGTCTTTCGCGATCTTCTTGGGCAAACGCCAGACAGACTCGAGCAGCCCTATCCCTCTTCCTTTTATCTTTCAAAACGTCCAACCGGACACAAAACCAATAGGACAATGAATTGGACACAAGATAATTTGTCGAATTACGTCACTATAACGAGCGCATTCGTCGCCATTTTCTATTTGCTTATGGCCGGCAGCCGGTTGCTGGGCCTGTATCTGCGCTGGATAGACCGCCTGCCTATTTCGGCGGAAGACCTTCAGCAGCTGCTCAACAGTCTGGGGAGGATTCTCCTCTTTAGTGGAGTCGCTTTAGTGTTTCGAACTCTTCCGTTTTGGATGGCCGTCGCAGCGATGTCGTGTGTGTGGCTGTTTTATCAGCTATGGCGAGTTTCTGAAAAGGTAAAAATGTTGAAAAAACTGTAGGTTATGAATTTTTCCCAATTTTTTTCGGTCATGCTGATGGGATGCCTAATGACGGCATCCCGTCAGCCGTTTGCTCAAACGGTAGATGCTTTGGATAGCATCGTCGAGTACGAAAAGAGCGCCTGGTTGCGGCGCCAGGCAGCGCTAGAGCGTGGGTCATTGCTTAGCGCAAACAATCGTTCCGACATCCAATACTGTCGGGCACACTGGACGGTGGACCCAGCCGTGCGGCATATTGAAGGCGTTATCATGACGGTTTTCGAGCCGTCAGAAAACCTCAATAGCCTGGAGTTTGATTTCTCAGCGGCGCTGACGATGGATAGTGTCCTGTATCGGGGGCAGCCGTTGCCTTTCAGCCGCAACGACGACGTGTTGACGGTGCATTTTCCCACTACTCTGCCCGCTTTTTTGCCGGATTCTATCGAATTCTACTATAGCGGCGTGCCATCCAAGACGGGTTTTGGCTCGTTTGAAACCAGTCAGCACAGCGGTATTCCGGTGTTGTGGACGCTCTCCGAACCCTATGGAGCGCGTGATTGGTGGCCTTGCAAGCAGTCGCTCAACGACAAGATAGACTCTATAGATATCTACGTAACGACGCCCGTCGCCTACCGCGCCGCTAGCAACGGCCTGCTACAGTCAGAGGTCGTAGTGGGCGACCGCAGGATCGCTCACTGGAAACATCGCTATCCCATTGCGGCATATCTGGTGGCTATCGCAGTGACGAACTACGAGGTGTTTTCCGAGCCCATTGCCATAGGTGTGGATACGGTGCTGATGGTAAACTACATTTATCCGGAAAGCATGTCAGCAGCTCAAAACAGCATGAGTTATCTGGCTGACCATTTACGGCTGTTCAGCGAGTTGTTTGGGCCTTATCCGTTCCTGTCGGAAAAGTACGGCCATGCGCAATTTGGTTGGGGTGGCGGCATGGAACATCAGACCATGTCGTTCATGGGTGGCTTTGGCTATGAACTGGTGGCCCATGAACTGGCCCACCAATGGTTTGGCAATAAAGTAACCTGCGGTTCCTGGGCCGACATCTGGCTCAACGAGGGTTTTGCCACGTATCTTTCGGGCCTTTGCTACGAGCGTTTCCAACCACAGTACTGGCAGGGCTTTAAACAAGGACGCATCAACAGCGCTACTTCGCAGCCGGGCGGTTCTATATGGGTTAACGACACCACCAACGTCAGCCGCATCTTCAGCGGACGCCTCAGCTACAACAAGAGTGCTATGGTGCTGCACATGCTGCGCTGGATCTGCGGCGACTCACTCTTTTTTCGCGCCGTGCGCAACTACATAGACGACCCGCAGGTGGCTTATGGTTATGCGCACACGCCTATTTTAAAGGCGCATTTTGAAGCCGTTTTGGGACGAAGCCTCGATTATTTTTTCGATGACTGGTACACGGGCGAGGGCTATCCCAGTTACACCGTCAAGTGGTCGCAGGGCACTGACGGGCTGGTGTACGTCCAGCTAGAACAAAAGGCATCGCATCCGTCGGTGTCGTTCTTCGAGCTGCCCGTGCCGTTGCGCTTGGTAGGCCTTAATGGTGAAAAGCAGGACGTGCGGCTGGACCACCTGTTCAGTGGCCAGACCTTCGTGCTGCCGGTGAGTTTTGTGGTAACGGATGTGCTCTTCGACCCCGACCTGTGGCTCATCAGCCGCGACAACGTGGTGCTCAGAACCTCTTCCACGCCCACACTGGAGGGTGCGGGCTTTTCCCTTCGCGTAGAGCCCAACCCGGCTTCACGCCAGCAGGTACGCTTAGTGTGGGAAGGTGCTTCGGCTGCGACAGTCGGCTTCTCCCTTTGGACAACCGATGGGCGGCGCATGGCAGAGCAGACGCAAACATTCGCTCCCGGGCAGCACGTTATCACCCTGATGCCTGCCGATGCCTCTGCCGGTCATTACCTCCTGCAGGTCAGCACTCCGGCAGGTACGTGGTGGCAACGGGTGGCGCTCTATTGAATAACCGATCTTATGCAGGGCTACTACAAGGTGAAAACTTAAAAAATCGCAGAGGCGTTTCTCTCGGCGCTTCCCTGCGTCCTCCGCGGTAAAAAAGGAAATTCCAGAGGCGGCACCGAAAGCTTTCCCCGAAGCAGCACTCCCAACTATGCGTAACGTCAGTGAGTATATCATTTTGAGATAACTGCAAATAGGATTAGCCTTGAGGCGGATTTGCCTCCCTAAGTCAAAACGTCTATCTTTGCCCAGCGAAACCACGAGCAGCAGGCGTTTTTTCACCAACGATACAGAAGAAAGTAGAGCATGAGCAGAGAACTGGCCCAGGCTCCGGCAAGTCCGGAGGAAAAGTTGGTCGAAAAGGCCCTGCGCCCCAGGCTGCTTGACGAGTTCAGCGGGCAGCGCAAGATTGTGGAGAATCTCCAGGTCTTCATCCAGGCCGCGCGCCAGCGCGGCGAAGCTTTAGACCACGTGCTGCTGCATGGCCCACCAGGGCTGGGCAAAACGACCCTGTCGCATATTATTGCCAACGAGCTGGAAGTTTCCCTCAAGATGACCTCCGGCCCCGTACTGGAGAAGCCGGGCGACCTGGCGGGCCTACTGACCAACCTGGAGCCGGGCGATGTGCTGTTCATTGACGAAATCCACCGCCTCAACACCGTCGTGGAGGAATACCTCTACTCGGCCATGGAGGATTTCCGCATTGACATCATGATTGACTCCGGCCCAAACGCGCGCAGCATCCAGATTGCCCTGAACCCGTTCACGCTCATAGGAGCTACAACGCGCATGGGCCTGCTCACGGCACCTCTGCGTGCGCGCTTTGGCATCAACTGCTTGCTCGACTATTACGACGTACCCACGCTGGAGCGCATTCTCTTTCGTTCCGCCGACATTCTGGGTATCCCTATCACGCCCGAAGGGGCCCACGAAATCGCTCGCCGAAGCCGCGGCACACCGCGCATTGCTAACGCTCTGCTGCGCCGCATCCGCGACTTCGCTCAGATAAAAGGCACCGGTGTGGTAGATCGCGACATCGCCCGCTACGGCCTGGCTGCCTTAGACGTGGACGAGCACGGCTTAGACGAAATGGATAATCGCATCCTCAATGCCATCATCCACAAGTTCAAAGGAGGCCCTGTAGGTCTGACGACCATCGCCACTGCTGTAGGCGAAGAGCCGGGCACCATCGAAGAAGTGCATGAGCCTTTCCTCATCATGGAAGGCTACATCCAGCGCACCCCACGCGGACGTGTGGCTACAGAGAAAGCCTACCACCACGTCGGCGCCGTACCGCCCGGGCGCACGGGGACATTGTTTGAGTAGAGATGACACCTCCCTGGCGGGAGGTATCACCTCTACTGAGGTGCCGTCTTCAGCAGCTTATTTCAACCACTTATCACGGTTGGCCAGCTTACCCAGCTTTTCCCAGGTCAGGATGAAGTCTGTTGGCCCCAGGGCGTAAGCGGTTACTTCGTAGGGGTTGTACACCATGCGCACGCCCTCGGGTACGATGCAGAAGTTGAGCGGTAGCGGTAGGGGCATGTCGGGTTCTAACAGGAGGTTTTCCATCGTTACTTCCTCGCCTAAGTCTTTGGCGCGGTTAGCTTCTAAAAAAGCCTGCTCGACTAATGGGCGCAGGGCTGTGGTGTCGGCAATGACCTCTGTCAGATACTCTATGCGGCGTCCACTGGCCTTATGTACAGTGTATAGTGTGATAGTGCCCAACCCATGGGCGCCGCCCATAAACTGATACGTCGAGACGTCTATGGACAGGTATCGGGGCGCATTCAGCAGCACTTCGCTTTTGGTGTCCACGCTGTAGAACATTTCGGTAATGGCTGTGTCTTGTCCGAAGTCAGCGTCGAGATTTGCCAGCAGTTTTGGGCCCAGGGCCTCTAAGCGTTGGCGGAAAGGTGTGCCAGGAGCGATATCCGATGCGCTGTCGCCAAGGTCCATCGTTTCGCCGACGATGGTTTGCAGCGTGTCTGTGAGCCGCTGAGCGAGTGTGGCGTCGCTACTGCTGACGACCGGATACACGGCGTTGACTTCGGCGCATAGCGAGTCGCGCACGCAACGCTTGTATGCGAACGTCTCCATCCGGACCTCCACGGCGGCAGGTACCGGTTCTGATTGGCAGGCAAGCCACAGCGCCGACAGGCCCAGACCTGTGGCAAAAAGGGCGATAAGTCTGTTTTTCATTGTTGTAAAGTGTAAAAGATGAAGAAATGAGAATGGTCTGTGTGGTAGCCTTAGAGCCGATATCGAAGCCCCAGAAAGCCGATGAAACCCTCTTGAATGGGACGACCTGTCAAATAGCCCCTGGTTTTGTATCCGCTTTGTCCTACAAGGTCAAAGTCCTGTGAAAGACGGATATATAGTTGGGCATAGGCCGACCCACCTGTTCCATAGAAGTCCTGTTGCCAGAGGTCTGCATGGACGTCCACCGACAGCTTCTGAAGAGTCAGCAGGTCAGGGATGGTCAGTCCGAGTCCAAGGTTCTGATAAGGGAAGCCACCTTTCACATAAAGCGCATAGAGGCGATTGTTGTGTTTGATGTAGTTCCAAAAGTACAGTTCTGCACCCAGTACAGAAGTGTTGAATAGGGTGTTGTAAAACCAGGCACTCTTTTCAGAACCGAAGTAAATGGGCTTTTTACCCGCCACCTGATTGCCAAAAAAGGCCGCTGCCTGGCGGTAAAAGTTCCAGTCCAGAAGATTCCAGATGACAGAGATCAGGTTGGCTTGTTGATAAAATCGAACCAAGTCAGGGTTTACAGTACTGTCGGCATTAAATACGGCCCGATTGCCCATTTGCCAGGTCAGGTGGGCAAAATTGACGGGGTCACCCTCCTGCCGTATCCACGTTTGTGGGTCTTTTGGGTTTTGTGCGGCAAAGGCATAAGCGTAAAGCGGGTACAATATCCGATGGCCAAAAGCCATTCCAAATTCATCGTTGTAAAGCCCTCCGTGTCGGTAAAAATCCAGCTGGATGTTGCGTGCCGAGAGGGCATTAGCTTCAAATCCGCCGATGAGTGCTAACAGGTGGTGTTCTGTGGGAGCGCCTGCCGGCAGTTCTAACGCACTTACGATACCCGGAAAACGGAATTGCTGAAACACAAACTTGCCGCCGTGTTGGTGTGTGCGAAGCAGGTGCCCAAACTCGTGCGGCCACAGTAAAGTGGACCACTTTAACAGTGTATTCCATGTGATTTCGGTTGCATTTCGGAGAAATGAACTTCTTATCCGCGGCTTCAGGCCTATCTGGTAGGCATCGTTCAGGATTTTCAGGCTGGAGCGGACATTCTCCGAGGCATTCAGAAGGTCGTGATTTGCCGCATAAATTCCAGTAAAATCGCGATAAAAGCCAGCTCGTATGCTCGAGTCCATTTGAGCACTAATATCGCATGGCAGAAGACCTGAAAGCAAAAGAACAAAATAGAAGGTTCGCATGGCTGTAGTCTCGGATATTGTTTTTTGTCGTTGCCATCCGTCAACCGTTATTTCCGGATAGTTTTTCAAACAGTTCTGTGGCAGTATAAATGCTCCTCATATCCTCCGCCAGTGCTATCAGATTGTCTTTACGGCTCCAGCCATTGTTCAGGCACACCAATTCTCCTCGCATCTCCAACACCTCAATGCGCAGCTTGAAGGTGAGCTCTGGTCGTACATAGTAACTCAGGTTAAGGCTAAGCGTTTCGCCCTGTTCCGACCATTCTACGGCATTGGCATGCCAGAGCGCTCCGGGATGAAACACACACAGGCCCTCTCTGAACAGAGCAGGGCTTTCGGTCTCATGCGAGAGGGCTTGCGCATAAACATAGGTGCGCACTTCATAAGGTTCTAAAGGCGATGGGTAAATCTTGTAAGACTGCATCTGAAAGTGTATTTTGGAAAAGAGATGTCGCCTTCTCATTCCTCGAAGACGACACCTCTGTGGCGGCGAATGTGTGGCAGACAGGCCTTTATGGTGCTATTTCAGCCATTTGTCAGCAGAGGTCAGTTTGCTGAGTTGCTCCCATGTCAGTACGAAATCAGCAGGCCCGTAGGGCGTCTCGTAAGGGTTGTACAGAATGCGCACCCCTTCAGCGACGATGCAGAAGTTGACAGGAGCGGGCAGCGGTTGCTTCTTCATGTTTGAGAGCATCTCTTTTTTTTCATCAGGCTCCATAGAAGAGGCCTCTAATGCTTGTAAGAATGCTTGTTCGACCAGCGCTTGAAAGGCCTTGCTGTCAGGGGTGATGTCCTTCATCTCTACCGATCGTCCGGTGGCCTTGTGAAAGGTCTTCAATGCTGTGTAAAATAGCCCGTGTGCTCCACCCAGCATTAGCGAAGAAGATGTCTCCAAAGAAAGGTATTGAGGTGCGTCGTACAGGAGCCGGTAATCGGCCTCTACGCTGTAGCTCAGGTTCGTTATGCTAGTGTCCTGGCCAAAGTCAGCCTCTAAATTTTGTAACAAGTTAGGGCCGATTTTTTCCAAGCGCTGCTGGAGTGTCATTCGAGCGAGCGATTCAGAGGATTCCTCAGCGTCTGTGATGACGTCGGCGATGAGGCGTTGCAGCGAGTCCGACAGGCGTCTGGCTGTGGCTGTGTCGGTGCTTTTGGCGACAGGATAGCTGACGCGGATTTCGGTGCACAGCGTATCGCGCAGGCATCGTTTGTACTCGAAGACCTGGGCGTGAAGCTCCACAGCGGGTGGTATTGGCTGAGATGACTGGCAGGCCAAAAAGAGAGCACCCCCTGCGAGCAGGGGGGCAGGCCAGAGGAGTTTGTTTGTCATCGTTTTGGAATGTTTTAGTGGAAGGAAGAAAGTTGCGACTACCGGGAAAGCGCTCGGGTAGCAGGCATCAGGATTTCCCGCAGTTTTTCCATGGTTTTTTCCACCTCTTCCACATGGTTGAGGTGCGAAAAGGAGAACCGGATGGTTTTGCGCTGCGGGTCGGCCTGAATGGCGTCAAGGACATGGCTGCTGTGCTGTTCGGCGCCGCTGGTGCAGGCGCTGCCGCCGGAGGCACTGATGCCGGCGATGTCTAAATGCAGCAGCAGAAGTTCGTTTTTGGGTGAGGGCGGGAAGGAGACGCTGAGCACCGTGTACAGGTCGTTATCGTCCTCAGGAGTTCCGTTGAAGCGGATGTCGTCAAACGTTTCGCATAGACGCTCGATGAAATGGCGGCGCAGTTGTCGGATATACGCTGCGCGTGTGTCTAGGTCTCGCACGGCCAGTTCTAATGCTTTGGCCATGCCGACGATGCCGGCCACGTTTTCCGTGCCGCCACGCAGGTTGCGTTCCTGGCCGCCGCCATCAATGAAAGGCCGGATGAAGTTGTGGGCGTTGATGTACAGAAAGCCCACGCCTTTGGGGCCGTGGAACTTGTGCGCCGAGCCGCTGAGGAACGACACCGGTGTTTGCTGGACGTTCAGCGGGAAGTGCCCGACGGTCTGCACCGCGTCGGTGTGCAGCAGGGCGCCATATTGACCGCAAAGGGCGGAGATGGTACCCAGGTCGAGCACGACACCAATTTCGTTATTGGCGTGCATGAGCGACACCAGCGTGCGCGGAGCGTTGCCCTGGGCCAGCAGTTGTTCCAGCTGCTCCAGCTCCGGACGGCCCTGAGCATCCACTCGAAGCCAGTGAACTTCGAGAGGATACTCGCGGGCGATGGCCTCGATGGCGTGCAGCACCGCGTGGTGTTCGGTAGGGCTGCTGATGATGCGCCGCACACCCAGGTCGCGCACCGCACATTTGATGGCGGTGTTGTTGCTCTCGGTGCCGCCGGAGGTGAAGAAAATCTCGGCCGTGCTGGCCCCAAGGGCCTGAGCAACGGTCTTGCGCGCGCTTTCCACTAAGGTGCGGGCGCGACGGCCTTCGGCATGAATGCTCGAGGGATTGCCGTAGTGCTCGCGCAACACGGGCAGCATGACCTCCAACACCTCATCCAGCAGAGGCGTAGTAGCAGCGTTGTCGAAATAAATGCGGCGATTCATAGAAAAAACAAAACCCTTGAGGCTGGCATTGCTACAAGGGTTTTGTGTGGGCAAAATTAGCCCTTTTCTACGCACTCAAAGCTACCGTTTCGTTAACGAGCGCCCGCACCATTGTCGCTCAGGACCGTCAGGTTGGCCTTCTCAATGGCCTTCGGATCGTAGTGGACGTTGATGTTGAGCCACATCAGCCGCGAAATGCGGAAGATATACACAAAGTTGATGGCCAAAAAGGCAATGAGCAGGGCAAAGGCCGTGTACAGCCCCCAATCCAGCACCCAATGGAACAGCGCCACAAAGAACAGGCAGAACCACCCCGTCCAAATATACGAAATGAACATGGCGCCGTAGTAATAGCCCGGCTCCGGAAAGTAGTTTAATCCGCACTTTGGGCACCTATCTAGCATCTTAAATGGCTGAACAAACGACCAGCTGCTCGTCTCAAATGTCTCGCCTTCATGGCAACGCGGGCACTTGAGTGCGAAAATGCTGTACGCTTTACTGCCTTTCCCAAACATGCTCATACGCTTACGCTTTAGCAGGCTCCATGAAGGACTCCAGCGTGCGCGCCAGCTCGGCGGCCGACATTAGGCCTGAACGACGCCACACCGGTTTGCCGTTTTGGAAAATGATGAGCGTCGGCACGGCCATCACCTGATACGACGAGGCAATCAGCGGATTGCGATCCACGTCGAGCTTATAGATGACGGCGCGGTCGCCTACCTTCTGCTTTACTTCCTCCAGGATGGGGGCCAACATGCGGCAGGGGCCGCACCATTCAGCCGAAAAGTCCACTAATACGGGTTTGTCGGAGCGAATCAATTCTGAAAATGTCATGGCTGCTTTTGTTTTTTTGCTTCTGTTTTTGAATAGCCGCCCGGCAATATTAGAGGCTTTGCCAGCCATTCTACCGGGCGTGCTTTATTTTACATTGCAAAGATGCGGCCATTGAGCCGGTCGGCTGGTAGGATGCCTTCGAGTGTTTGCGGCATTTTTTACCTGTACGCGGCTGACTATCCTCACAAAGGCGCCTGACGCCAGTCATTCGACAGGGCCGCGACGGGCGTGCACCTTTGCTTCTGAAAAAAAGGCGTTCCAAGCCCCTCACAACGACTGCTGCCCATGTCACCGCAACCCACGCTCGCGCCCCGACGCCCAGACACCATAGAAGGCCTGACGTGCTACCATTGCCACCAACCCTGCCCCGACGACAGCTTGCGCATCGAAGACAAACACTTCTGCTGCGAAGGCTGCAAAACCGTCTATGAAATCCTGAGCGCCAACGACCTGTGCGCTTTTTATCAACTCGATTCCGATGCGGGCCGCACTCAAAACAACAGTGGCGATGCCCACGGCTATGCGTGGTTGGACGATGCTGACGTGCGCCGACAGCTGCTGCAGTTCTCCGACGGCCGCACAGCCCGCGTTACGTTCTACCTGCCGGGCATCCACTGCGCCTCGTGCATCTGGTTGTTAGAGCATCTCTACCGCCTCGACTCCGGCGTTTTGCAGTCACGGGTAGATTTCTTGAAGAAAGAAGTCTCCATCGTCTTCGATGAGCAAAGGACCACCTTGCGCCAGTTGGCCCAAACGCTGGCCCGTGTAGGCTACCCGCCCGACATCCGGCTGGGCGACGTCAGCCAGCAACGCCAGCAGCGCCCCGTTGTGGACCGCTCCTTGCTGTACAAAATAGGCGTGGCGGGCTTCGCCTTTGGCAACATCATGCTGCTTAGCTTCCCCGAATACCTTGGGCTGGAGCAAGAGCGCGACGTCTGGTTTTTCAGCATCTTCGGCTACATCAACCTGGCACTGGCAGTGCCCGTGCTCCTGTACAGCGGGCGCGACTACTTCATCTCGGCCTATGAGGGCCTGCGCCAACGCTACCTGAACATTGACCTACCCTTAGCATTGGGCATGGCTGTGCTCTTCGGCCGATCGGCATGGGAAATCCTGACCGCCACGGGCGCCGGATACATGGACTCACTGGCTGGCCTAGTCTTTTTCCTCCTCATTGGGCGCTGGTTTCAGCAAAAAACGTATCACCAGCTTTCCTTCGAGCGCGACTACCGCTCCTACTTTCCTGTGGCCGCCTCAAAAGTGGAAAAGGACGGCGCCGAAACCCCCACACCCATCCAGAAACTGGACGCCGGCGACATCATCCGCGTGCGCTATGGCGAACTGATACCGGCCGACGGCGTCCTGCTTGAGGGCCGCGCACAGGTAGACTACAGCTTCGTTACCGGCGAAGCCGAACCCGTCAGCGTGCCGCTGGGCGAGGCCGTCTATGCCGGCGGGCGCCAGATGGGCGAAGCCATCGAAATCTGCCTGACGCGGCGTGTGGATACCAGCTACCTGACCCAACTGTGGAACGACGAGGCCTTCCAGAAGGGCACCAAGAGCCACGCCAGCCTGCTGGCCGAACGCGCCGGCCGCTACTTCACCGCGCTCATCCTGGGTGTGGCCTCGCTGGCATTCCTTTACTGGGCGCCACAAAACATCAGCACGGCCATCAATGCCTTTACCGCCGTGCTCATCATCGCCTGCCCGTGTGCCGTGGCGCTCTCCATTCCGTTCACAATGGGCAACGTTTTGCGCATTCTGGCGCGGCATCGGTTTTTCGTGAAAAACACGCAGGTGCTCGAGGCTTTTTCCACCATCTCTGCCGTGATTTTTGATAAAACGGGCACACTCACCACCGGCAGCGCCCAAACGGCGCGCTTCGTCGTCGCCGAAGGTCAGATGCCTCTGAACAGCGACGAAGAGGCCTGGGTGCGCTCCTTGGTCAGCCAGAGCAATCACCCGACCAGCCGCCAGATAGCCGCCTCGCTGCCCAACGCCGCGCTACTGCCGGTGCAACAGTTTGCCGAAATCACCGGCCAGGGCATCCGCGGCATAGTGCAGGGCCAGGAGGTGCGCATCGGTTCCGCTACCTTTATTTTGGGCCAAAAACAACCCGCCGCCGGCACCTTTGTCGAAATCGGCGGCATCGTGCGCGGCTATTTTGAAGCCCAAAGCCGCTACCGCGACGGCCTGCGCGACGTCATCGGCTTCTTCAAAAAACAAAATACCCACGCCTGGCTGCTCTCCGGCGACAACGAACGCTCCGCTGCCGAACTGACCCCGCTGTTCGATAGCCCCGACCGCCTGCGCTTCCACCAAAGCCCGCACAACAAACTGGCCTTCGTGCAACAGCTGCAACAACAGGGCCACCGCGTCCTCATGATTGGCGACGGCCTCAACGACGCCGGTGCTCTGCAGCGCAGCGATGTGGGCATTGCCGTAGCCGAAAACACCAACACCTTCACTCCCGCCTGTGATGCCATCTTAGACGCCGGCCAGTTCGAGCGACTGCCCCAATTCCTCACCTTAGCCCGCTGGGGCATCCAGACCGTCAACCGCGCCTACCTGCTGGCTGCAGCGTATAACGCCGTGGGCCTCAGCTACGCCGTCAGCGGCACCCTATCGCCTGTCGTGGCCGCTATCCTCATGCCGCTCAGCTCCGTTACCATCGTGCTCTTCGGCTTCGGTATGACGTACGGCAAGGCGCGGCGGATGGGGTTGTAAGGGATTTGCTGCTTTGTCCAGGTGCCTCACCGGTAAATACCTCTCAGGAGAACAGCGATTGAGTGTTTCTATGCAGCGAAGTTAGTTCTTGATTCCCCCCAAACTCCAGAACTTCGCCCTCTCATGGCAACACCTTCGATATTGGTTACGGGCGGCGCGGGCTTCATCGGCAGCCACACGGTAGTTGCGCTGGCGGAAGCCGGCTACCGGCCGGTGGTGTATGACAACTTTTCCAATTCGCAGCAGAGCGTGCTGGAGGGGCTGCGTCAAATTTTGGGCTACGATGTGCCCTGTTATGTGGCCGATTGCGCTCAGCGCTCGGCGCTCTTCGAGGCGATGGAGCGCGAGCAAGTGCAAGGCGTCATTCACTTTGCGGCCTTTAAGGCCGTAGGCGAGAGCGTGCAAGAGCCTTTGCGCTATTACCGCAACAACTTAGACGCTCTGCTGACGCTGGTGGAGGTCATGCTCGAACTGGGTGTGCACGATCTGATTTTCTCTTCCTCTTGCACGGTGTACGGCGAGCCGCCGCAGCTGCCTGTTACCGAGACTTCGCCCATTTTGCCGGCCATTTCGCCATACGGCAATACCAAGCAAATCGGGGAGGAAATCCTGCGCGATGTGGTGCACGCCGGCAAGTCGCTGCGCATTGTCTCGCTGCGTTATTTCAACCCTATTGGTGCCCACCCATCGGCGCTTATTGGCGAGTTGCCCATTGGGGTACCCAACAACTTAGTGCCCTACATCACCCAAACCGCAGCTGGTTTACGGCCCGAACTGGTGGTGTTTGGCGACGACTACCCCACACCCGACGGCACCTGTATCCGCGACTACATCCACGTGATGGACTTAGCCGAAGCGCATGTGGCCGCCCTGCGCAGCTTAGAGCGGCTGGGTACGCTGGCTTCGCACTACGACGTGTTCAACATCGGCACCGGCGAGGGTGCCAGCGTGCTCGACGTGGTACGCGCCTTCGAGGAGGCTAGCGGATGCTCGTTGCCGCACCGCATCGGTCCGCGTCGGCCGGGCGATGTGGCCGCCGTGTATGCCGACGCTACCAAAGCGCGCGAACAATTGGGATGGAAGGCCCGCCGCACCCTGCGCGAAGCTTTAGCCGACGCCTGGCGCTGGGAACGACGCTTGCAAAAACGCCTTGCCGAGCCAACTATCGAAAGCCGTTAAAACCGCCATGACGCGCCTGACCGCCGACTTTTACCTGCGCGACGACGTGCTCACCGTAGCCCGCGAATTGCTGGGCAAAGTGCTCGTCACGCAATTCGACGGCCAGCGTACGGCAGGCATCATCACCGAAGTGGAAGCCTATCGCGCTCCGGAAGACCGCGCCTGCCACGCTTACGGAAACCGCCGCACGCCGCGCACCGAAGTCATGTTCCGCCCCGGCGGATGCGCCTACATCTATCTGTGCTACGGCCTGCACCATCTGTTCAATGTCGTTACCGGGCCTGAGGGCATGGCTCACGCCGTGCTTATTAGGGCTATTGAGCCTTTGGAAGGACACGCGCTCATGTGCCAACGCCGCAAGTACGCCGCCTGGGAAAGCCTCTCTAACCGGCAGAAAATGGCCCTCACCACCGGCCCGGGCGCTCTGGCCCAAGCCCTGGGTATCCACGCCCGGCAGAGCGGCCAAAGCCTCACTGACCCGGCCTCGCCCATGTGGATAGAAGAACAAGGGCTGCGCATTGCCGACAAAGACATCGCCTGCGGCCCGCGCATCGGCGTGGACTACGCTGGCGAATGCGCTGCATGGGAATGGCGCTTTTGGATAAAACAGTCGCCTTTTGTGCGCTAACAGCCACCAGCGCCGCAAAACCACAGCCGCATTTAGTCTGTTTTACAACAACTTTGCTCCTGCTTGAGCCGCATTCGTTCACCCTCCTGCATTGCCTCACCATGAACACCTATTCCTCTTTGATAGAAGCCATCGAAGGCCTGAAACAGGAAGGCTACACCGAGGATTTCAACCTTCGCTACGGCTGCATTTCTTGCCGCGATGGTGCTTTAGAAATACCGCCCGATGAATTTCACATCGAAGCCGTCCATCGGTTCGATGTGGACTCTGACCCGGCTGACCAGGCCGTTCTCTATGTCATTTCTTCCGAAAAGCATGGAGTGAAGGGCCTGTTAGTCAACAGCTACGGCGTCTATACCGATCCCCAAACGGACGAGATGATTCGCAAACTGCATTATTGAGCCGGGCATGGCGGAACCACAGATTTGCTACGAAGACGAGGCTCTGCTGGCGCTCAACAAGCCGCCCGGCATGCCGGCCCAGCCCGACCCAACGGGCGACCTTTCGCTTTTGGCCTGGGCGGAAGCGCGCACAGGGCAAGCCGTGCATCCAGTGCATCGGCTCGACCGCCCGGTGAGTGGGCTGATGCTGCTGGCCAGGACATCGGCAGCAATGACACAGGTACAGCAGCAGTTTCGCAACGGCAGCGTTCGGAAAGAATATGTAGCCGTAGTAGCAGGCGCGCCGCCGCAACCAGAGGGTACTCTGGTGCATTTTCTGACCCAAAACCCGCGCACCCACCGGGCGTATGCACACGCGGAAGAGCGCCCCGGCGCTGTTCGCGCTGAACTGCGCTATCGGCTCATCGGTCAGGGCGAGCGCTATGCCTTTCTGCTTGTGCAGCCGCTCACCGGGCGCCACCATCAGATACGGGCACAGCTGGCGGCTATCGGCTGCCCTATCAGAGGCGATGTGCGCTACGGTGCGCGTCGGGCCAATGCCGGCCGTTCTATCCACCTGCACGCTTGGAGGCTGACACTGGAGCACCCAATTACGAAGCAAAATATGACACTTGAAGCGCCGCTGCCTCAGACAGACACCCTGTGGATAGCCGCTGCGCAGGCGCTTCAGGCGGGGAAGTTTTGAAACAGCTTGGCCTGGCAATAGCCGGCAAACGCCCACAGCGAGGCGAAGCGGCCCGTTACAGGAAAGTGCTCTAAGGCGTCGGCGTCCTCGTCTTTGCCCAGAATGAGTGCGGTGCGCATGCCTAAGGCGTGCCCCATTTGCATGTCGGACAGCGAGTCCCCCACCATCCACGCGTCGCGAAAAGCGATGTATGGGAAGTCGCGTTGGGCCTGATGGGCCATGCCGGGAGCGGGCTTTCGGCAAGAGCAGCCCTCATCAGGGCGGTGAGGGCAGTAATAAACGGCATCTATGCGCCCACCGGCGCGCTCTGTTTCAGCCAGCATTTTTTCATGAACGGCCCTGACGTCGTCGTGTGTCATCAGGCCTTTGTCAATGCCTGCCTGATTGGTAACTACTACGATAGGGCAGAACCAGCCTGCCAGGAGGCGCAGAGCCGCCAAGGCATTTTCTTCAAAGACGAATTCGTCAGGATGCCGCACATAGTCGCCCCGGAGGCGTTGGTTGATGACGCCATCGCGGTCGAGGAAGAGCGGTCTGCTGGGCATGGGTTCAGGCTTTGACGCGCTTGCGATGCGCGGTTTTGCGGCGCGGCGGTGTGATAGGCAGGTCTTCTTCTGTGATGGCTGTTTTGGGCACGCCATCCACTGAGCCTTCAGCCGAGGCGGGTAGCATGGGTTCGATGTAGGCGCCCAGTGAGCGATAGACGGCGAAGTACTGCTCGATGGTGTTTTCCCACGAGAAGTCCACACGCATAATGCGCTCGCGCACAGCGGCGGTGGTGTAGGGGTCGTTGTACCACATAGAGGCGGCGCGATAGACGGCATAGGCGGCGTCCTCGACGTTGAACTGTTCGAATCGGAAACCTCTTCCGGAGCCATCAGGCTCGCCAATATCGGGCACAGTGTCCTTCAGACCGCCTACGGCACGCACGATGGGGATGGTGCCGTAGCGCATGGCGTACATCTGATTGAGGCCACACGGCTCTACGCGCGAGGGCATGATGAGGAAGTCGGAGCCAGCGTAGATTTGGTGGGCTAAAGCTTCATTGTAGTCCAGCACGGCGTTGAAGCGGCCTCGGGCTTCATGCGCCAGGGCGCGGAACTGGTCTTCTGTCCAGTTCTCGCCTGTGCCCAATACCAGAAAGCTCACGCGCGCGCCGGCATAGATGAAGCGGCGGTACACATCGGGCAGCAGGTCGGCGCCCTTTTCGCGTACCAAGCGCCCGATGAAGCTGACGAGCGGATAGTCTTCGGGCAAGCCGAACCATTCGCACAGGGCACGCTTATTTTGGGCCTTGAATTCGGCAATTTTACCACCTTCCAGCCGGTGTTGAATGGCCGGGTCGGTTGCCGGGTTCCAGACCTGTACATCAATGCCGTTGAGAATGCCGCGCTGTTTGCGCCACTCCTGACGGAAGAGCGGCTCCAGGCCGAGGCTATTCTGGTGTAATTCAAACAGATACGACGGCGAGACGGTAGTAACAGCCCAGGCTGTTTTAATGGCGGTGGCCATGGGGTTGATAGCGCCGTTCCAATCCAGCAGGTTGCGGGCGGCGGCTTCGTAGGGCGGCAGCAAATGGCCGTTTCGCCAGCTGAAGGCCCCCTGATACTGGGCGTTATGGATGGTGAACACTGTCGGGATGGGCGCCAGTTGCTGGTAGGCCGGGCAGTACTTGATCATCCAGGGAATGAGTGCCGTATGGTGGTCGTGGCAATGCAGCACGCGCGGACGGTGGTACCACGGGAACGACATGAGCCACTCCAATACGGCTTGCTGAAAAGCAATGTAGCGCGTAATCTCATCGCCGTAAGGCCGGCCTGAAGGATCGTTGTAGATGCCCGGGCGGTCGAACAGACCTGGAATGTCGACCACAAATAACGGATAGCCCAGCGTGTTGCCCGCCTGCTGCTGAATGCGGAAATACCAGGGCTGCCAGTTGATCCAGGTAGTTCCTTCAAACACCGTGACCCACTCCTGGTTGTTGATCCAGCGCAGGTCGTATTTGGGCAGGATGGCGGCCGAAAGGACACCGGCTTGGGTGTTGTATTTAGGCAGAGAACCAACGACGTCGCCCAACCCACCCGTTTTAGCAGCAGGGTAGCATTCGGCAGCAATGTGTAAAACTTGTATCATGAATTGCGCTTTTCGCTTCGAAAGTTTTTGAGACTAATCTCCAGAGGACGGCATTCTTACTATTGAAAAGCCCGGAGGATTAGATTATACACGGTGTATTCTCTCGAATTATTCGGAGGACATTACTCGTCCGCTGTTTCAACGGCGGCGGCGATGTTTGTATCAAACCCATAAGTTCTTCCATCGATAAAGCAAATGTTCGTTGCAAATGCCCAAACGTTACCTCACACAGACGCGGCAACATTATATGACCCGCACCCTGCGGCACAAATATAGACCCTCGGCGAAAATAAACGTGTAAACAGCATGCAGGCTTGATTGCCAGCAGCACATCAGACAGCAACTGAGGTGGTGTATCGGCTCGAAGGCCTCTTGGCTCGGTGCCCGCATGCTCACTTATACGAGGTCGGGATATTATATTCTTTTGAGGCTTATCCTGGCTATTATCAGAGGCGATAACTCTCCAGGAGCCGCCTGACTCGCTGCTGCACGTCAGGGTCAGGTTCAAGCTCGGGTGCATGATGCGGCTTTTTGCGGGCGTCAATGACGAGCGGTCCACGGCAGCCCCAGTGTTTGTGCTCAATGAAAGCCCTCACGCCATAAGTATCGTGGCTGGGGTTGGCGCGGGTGAAGGTTACCCACAAGAAGTTGTTCAGCGTGGCAGCGGTGAAGCGGCTGTCATCCGTCAGCACAATGAGGGCGATGTGGTCTAAAGAGAAGCGCTCGAGCCAGCGGCAGAGGTCCTCCACCTGCTGACGAGCCGTTTGCTCCACCTTAAATTTAGGGGCCTCAATGGCCAACACACCCGGCAAGCAAAAGGTCGGTGCCTCGAAGCCGGCAGGCAGGGAGAAATTTTCAGGTAGTTCGGTGCTCAATTGGCGGCGTTTTTCGCCCCGGCAGGCGATGACGACCTTGGAGCCGGCATTCCAGCCGGAGCCAGAATAGTCCAGGGTGTCTATGGTAGTGCGGGTGTAAAAATGCAGATCCCGCGTCCAATCCACGCGCTCCAGCACGTGCTGGAAGAAGTGAGAAATGTCGTGGGTGTCGAGGTTGGGGTCGTCATCCGCAGCGGCGATGAAGAGGAACTTGGCCAGTGATGTCTGACCTGAACCGAGGATGCGGTTGGCTATAGTAAGGATTTCCTCGGGCACGCGCTCGCGGAAGGGCATATAGCGTTCGTGGCCAATAGCCAGTAAAAGAGGATGTACTCCCGCAGCGTCCACAGCGTGCAGCTCCTTCAGACCGGGAAACTCCTGTGGCGTCAGCGGAGCCACTAATTCGTGAATGAGCCAGCCGAAGCTGCTATCCTCCTGTGGTGGGCGGCCCACGACGGTGAAGTGCCACAGCGGGTCTTTGCGGTGATAGACGCGGTGCACGCGCATGACGGGGAAATCGTGCGTCAGCGAATAATAGCCCAGGTGGTCGCCGAAAGGGCCTTCCGGTTTCTTGACGCCTTTGAGGATTTCGCCGGTGATGACGAAGTCGGCATCGCTGCTCAGCAAGAAGCCGTCGCGGCGCACGTAGCGGAATCGGCGCCCGGCGAGCATGCCCGCAAAGGTGAGTTCGCTTAAACCCTCGGGCAGCGGCATGATGGCTGCAAACGCATGGCTGGGTGGGCCGCCGACGAAAATGCTGCAGCGAAACGGCTCCGGGCGGTTGTTGTACTTGGCGTGATGCACACCAATGCCGCGGTGCAGCTGGTAGTGCATGCCCACTTCCTGATCGGGCACATAATCGTTGCCAGAAAGCTGGATGCGGTACATGCCCAGATTGGAGTGCAACAGTCCGGGCAGGTCGGGATCTTCGGTGAACACCTGCGGAAGGGTGATGAAGGCACCACCATCCATGGGCCAGCTCTTTACCTGAGGCAGCTGGCTGACGGTCGTCGTCCCGTATAAGATGGGCGGTGGCAGCAGGCTTCGCATGGGCAGCGCCGACAGCGCTGTAAAGGGCGCTGCGGCATAGCGCAGCGGCGCTTTAAAGAAGGCAGCCGGGTCTTTCTTGAGTTCAATGACGCGCTTGACGCGCTCCAGCGTGTGGCGAAAGAGGAAAGCCGTGCGCTCAAACGTGCCGTAAAGATTACTGACGGTCTGAAACGGGCTGCCTTTCACCCGTTCATACAGAATGGCCGGCCCACCGCGGTCGAAGACCTGACGATGAATTTCGGCAATTTCCAAGTTGGGATCAACTTCCTCGCGGATGCGGAGCAGCATGCCGTGGTGTTCCAAATCGCGCACGGCATCGCGCAGGCTGGTATAACTCATACGGTGGAATTCGCTGTTGTGTGGGAACGCACCGCCAAAACAACGCCTGCCCGTACAAGGTTGGGCTGCAGCGCGCTTTTACTCGCGGATGTGCGCTAGCCGCACATTCTGGTAGCGCGGCTCGAGCAGGAGGTTACGCACGCTCTTGATGGTCTCCCGTGGTCCCATATCCACGGCCGTATTGACGAGCCAGCTGGGCAGGCTGCCACCCGGATGCGAGTACAGGTAGTATTCCACCGACAACATGCCGGGCCCCGCAGGCGCAATGAGCCATTTGGAATGTGCCTTACGGATGCGAACAATGCCCTCCTTTTCCGGCAACACATCGGGCGCTGCTGCGCTTGTCCACACCAGGGCGCGCGTTTGCGGGTCTTACTTCAGCTGCGTGTGCATAATCAGGTCGCGGTCGCTTAGCGGCCACGGAAAGTCAAATCGGACGTAGTAGTACATCTCCGTTTCCGAGACGCGCTTAATACACTTCGACTCTGTGGAGCGATACACCCACTCGGTGTAACGCGAAGGGTCGTCGAACAAAAGCACCATTCCGGGCAGCGATGCCCGAACGCTGGTTACCAATTTTAGCTCGTACACATCTCCCGTCTGGCGGTAATAGACTTTGACTCCGTCCTTGTGGCTTTTCAGGAGCCATTCATCGGGCTTTTGGGCGTTCAGCGGCAGAACGATTGCTCTGACGAGCAGCACAGGCATTAGGGCAAATGAGAATTTCATAAATATGGAGCAAAAGGAATAAACGACATGTTCACCATCGGCCAAAGCCGGACCGAGGCGTGGCGGTAAAGTCTTAATACCATTTCTCAGTGTGCCATTACGGTATGGGCATCAAATTGCAGACGCGCCAATGAGCTGTAAAGGCCATCTTCGCGGGCGGAGAGTTCCTCGTGCGTGCCTTGCTCCACAATGCGCCCGCCGTCGAGAACGTAGATGAGGTCGGCAGCGCGCACTGTGGCTAAACGGTGTGCGATGATGATGCTCGTGCGGCCTTCCATGAGGTTGTCTAAGGCCTCCTGCACCACGCGCTCGCTTTCGGCGTCGAGCGAAGAAGTGGCTTCGTCTAAGAGCAGGATGGCCGGGTCGCGCAGGATGGCTCGCGCAATGGCGATACGCTGGCGCTGCCCCCCCGAAAGGCGAATGCCGCGCTCGCCCACCACCGTGTCGAGGCCCTGCGGAAACTGCTGAATGAAATCTAAGGCATTGGCTTTACGCGCCGCCTCTATGACCTCCTCCTCATTCGCATCGGGCCGACCATAGAGAATGTTCTCCCGAATAGTACCGCCGAAGAGAATGACTTCCTGAGGTACCAAAGCAAAATTGCTGCGATAGGAAGCCAGATCATAGTCGTAGATGCTGGCATCGCCCACGCGAATATCACCTTTTTGCGGGCGATGAAACTGCAACAGCAATTGCATAATAGTGCTCTTACCCGCGCCACTTTGGCCGACTAAAGCCACTTTCTTACCTGCCGGGATGGTCAGCGTAACGCCTTTGAGTACCTCCATATCCGGACGAGTAGGATAGGCAAAATGCACATCGAGCAGATGAACATCAGCGTTCAGACGGCGTGCAGGCCGATTGACCTGAGGCCTTTCTTCCGCTTCGGAGGGCAAACGCAAAATCTCCCGGACGCGCTCTGTGGCGCCCAATGCTCCTACCAACTCAGTGTAAAAGTTACCCAGCCCTGCAATGGCGCCTCCAATAACGGCCGTGTAGGTTACAAAGGCAATCAATTCGCCCGCCGTCATTTGCTTGGTCTGCACCAGGTACATGCCAAAGCCCAGAATGAAGAACAGCGCTCCAAAGAGCATCGTGATGATAAACACCGCGAAAAAAGCTCGCCCCGAAGCATAACGCATCGAGACATCCACCACCCGGTCGTTGGCGCGTGCATAGCGCCCTCGTTCAGAAAGCTCATTGGTGAAGGCTTTGACCGCGTGAATGCTTTGCAGCGTTTCATCCAAAATGGTGTTGGCTTCGCCCAGAGCATCCTGCCGTTGCTTCGACAAACGCCGCACCCAACGGCCAAAAATCAGCGCACCGATAACGATAATCGGAAACGTGGCCAGCATGACACCTGCCAGCCGCGGCGACATCCACGTCAGCAGCACAGTACCGCCCAGCAAAACAAGCAGCTGGCGAATGAATTCCGCCAGCACAAAGTAGAGCAGATTGTACAAACGCTCAATGTCGTTCGTCAGGCGGCTAACCAGCTCACCCACCCGGTTTTTTTCAAAAAAAACAATCGGCAGCGCAATGAGCCGCTCGTACAGCGCCCGGCGCACATCCGCCGTGCCGCGTTCGCTTACCACGGCGAAAAGCCGAACTCGGGCATAAGAAATTACGCCCTGAAAGACGAGAATGACAGCCATCCACAGGCCAATGCGCGTCAGGTTAAAGTCGGCCACTACGCCCTGAGCCACGTCGAGCATCTTCCCAATGAGGTAGGGAAAAAGCATGAAAACGCCGCTGGAAAGGAACAGGAGCAAAAGGCCAGCGAAGAAGTGGAACCGGTAAGGGCGGATGAAATGGAACAAATAAAGCGCTTCGCGTAAGGACTCTCGCGACAAGCGCGGTCGGGCTTTTTCCGAATTCATGGGCACAAAGTTGCAGCCATAAACCGCGCTTTTGCAGAAATGTTTTGCGTTAATTGTGAAACTTTCGCGCTTACTTTGCCCCACACAAGGCATTTCTACGCATGAACACACGCCTGCTTGCTCCCGCCGTCGTCTTCCTCATCTGGAGTGCCATTTGCTGGCGCTGGTACGTCTGTGGCATCAAAGAGCGGTGCGACGGCGCCGCTGTGCAACCCGCCGCTGCCGGACAAGCCGTGCCGTTTCCTGTTGAGGACTACCTCCAGGAAAACGCCAATGAGCCGGGGGCGCCCCGAGCTGAACCCTTGCCGCAGCCGCCCGCGCCGCCTCAAGGCGCTGGCGATGACATGGAGCGGGTTTCTTTCAGCGAATTACCCGACCAGGTGCTCATCCATTTTCCTTACAACTCCATCCGCAAGCAGGACGATGCCGCCGTGGAGGAATACCTGACACGCCTGACCGAGTACCTCAAAACCAGCGGGCAAAGGGTAACCATCACCGGCCACACCGACAATGTAGGTGACCCGAAAACCAACTACCGCCTCGGCCTACAACGCGCCCAGGCCATTCGCAAAATCTTAGTGAGTAAAGGCGTACCTGCCGAGCGCATCACCTGTCTTTCCAAAGGCGAAAAAGAGCCCATCGCTACCAACGATAACCCGCGCGGACGCTACAAAAACCGACGTGCCGAAATCCGTATAACACCCTGATATCCTGATACTTTTATCCCTCTTAAAGGCAACGCATGTTCCAGCAAAACGTCTTCCAGGGCCCGGGTACCGGTACTTTTGCCACCCACACCTTCGAAATTCTTTTCATGCTCCTCGTCGCCGCCCTCATTGGCTTGTGGTTGGGCTGGCTGCTGTGGAGCCGTTATCGTCAAAAGGCTGAGCAATTGCAAACTGAAAATGCCAGCCTGGCCGCCACGGCACAGGCCCTGCGGCAGGAAATTGAAAACCAGAAAGCACAGTATGCGACTGCGGAGTCTGAACGTGCCGCACTTGAAACCCGCGTCCACAGCCTGACGTGGGAAAATCAGAACCTGCAAAAGACCGTGGACATGTTGCGCGGTGAATTAGACGCCCTTCAGGCAGCCAATCGTCGCTATGCTTCCGAACTGGGCATGAGCCTGGAACCCGATGCCCCATCAGAAGAAGTGCCCATGGACATCGAGGCGCCCGCTAATGCCGTGCTGGTCGAAGAAACCGCCGACGGCGATGCCACCACCCACACCGGGGCCGAAACCGACCACAACCAGGCAACGGCAGTAACGCTCGGCGGACGGGAAATCCCGGTGGACGTAGCACCCACCCCTGAGCAGGAAGACCCCGAGCTGCAACCCTCCGATGTCCAAAGCCACCGCGAAGGTGCCAGCCAGAGCGTTCCTCCACCCACTCACGTCCCTCCGCACACCCTTGAAGGCGTGCGCTTCATCGAACCAGTGCCGCGCGGCACTATAATACCGCTCGAGGAACTGTCCGACCCACCTGTCGTTGAGCCTGAAACATCGCCCGCCGCTCCATCATCAACCAGCGAAGGGGTGGCTCCTGAGCCGCCGCCTATCGTCGTCCTTGATGGCCCGCGAGACGACCTCAAGGTCATCGAAGGCATCGGCCCGAAAATTGAGCAGCTGCTCTTCGCCAAAGGCATCACCACCTACGGCCAATTGGCCGCCACTTCCGTGCAGCAACTCAAAGACATCCTGGCCGAAGCAGGTCCGCGCTACACCATGCACGACCCAGGCACCTGGTCGGCCCAAGCTCTGCTGGCCGCTAACGGCGAATGGGACAACCTCAAGGCCTACCAGGAGTTCCTGCATGGCGGCAAACGCCCGGACAAATAATAGACGCAATACTGCCAGGTACTCCTATCGGATAATCACGTCGCGAACGTAGTTCTCGCCCATTGCCTCATTGATGAGGTCGCGGATTTTCTCTCGCGCAAACGACAACTCCTGCCGCAAGGGCGCTGACAGCACGGTGATATAAAGCACACCCCGATGCACCCGCACCTCCGAGGTGTAGGTCTCAATCTTTTTGCCCATAAGCCTGTCCCAAACGGCGCGCACTTGAAGTTCCTTCAAATGCCCATCGAGCCGAAGTTCCTTCAGCGTAGCCTGCAAAGCCTCTTTCAATGTCAGATCGTTGCGCTTTTTCAAGGGAAAAAGAAAACTGAAAAAATGAAATGGATGGCGGCTGCTTCCCGTAGGTGTACAGAGGGTATTTCCGAACGGCGAAGGTAAGAAAGGCGTGGCATTTGCTCCTGCGCGCCCCGGCAATTGCACGCAGAGAGGCCATGCACGTTCACGCCAAAAGACTGACCTTTGTGCCTGCCATGCTTCCGTTCTTTTTTGCCCGGCGATATTTGTTTGCCAAAGGCAGCAGCAATGCCATTCATATCATTTCCGGCATTTCAGTGTTGGGTATTGCAATTGGCACCGCAGCCCTCATTCTGGTGCTGTCGGTATTCAACGGCTTTGAAAACCTGCTGGCCGGGCTGTTTGGCTATTTCAATCCGGAGATCAAAATTACTCCTGCTCGAGGTAAGACGTTCGTCGCTGATAGCGCTCTTCTGGAGCATTTGCGACAGACACCCGGCGTAGCTTTGGTAAGCGAAACGCTGGAAGAGATTGCTTTCTTCGAATACGAAGGCTCGCAAGACTTTGGGGTGCTTAAGGGCGTGGATGCTTACTATGCCCGCATCAACGACATTGACTCGACGCTTACCACCGGGCGATACGTGCTGCAAGAAGGCGACATCTTCTATGCCGTAGTGGGCGCCGGCATGAGCCACAAGTTGCGTGTGCGTATAGAGGGCAACCTTTTTCCTTTGCGCGTGTATATGCCCCGACAGAAAACCGGCCACATGGAGCAACCGTTCACGGTACGCTATGCTTATCCGGTAGGTATCTTCTCCATCCAGCAGGAGTTTGACAACCAGTATATTTTGGCTGATCTGGAATGGGTTCGGGAATTGCTCGACGTCCCGGAAGGTACTGTGTCGGCACTGGAAGTACGCTGTCAGCAAGGGGCATCCGTAGCGCAGGTGAAGGCGCGTCTGGCGCAGGTGTTGGGCAACGGTTTTGTTTTGCGCGACCGCTACGAGCAAAACGAGGCCTTTTTCAAGGTCATGCGCGTAGAAAAGTGGATGGGCTTTGCCATCCTGACGCTCATGCTCTTGCTCATGGCGTTCAACATGGTGGGCGCCCTCTGGATGCTCGTGCTGGACAAGCAGCGCGACATCTCGACCCTGCGCAGCCTGGGGGGCGACGATCACCTCATCCGGCGCATCTTCATTGGCGAAGGGCTGCTGCTTACTGCGTTGGGCATGGTGCTTGGTGTTGTGCTTGCCGTGGCCCTGTACGCAGCGCATAAGCAATGGAACCTCATCGAAATGCCCGTTGGCTTTGTGGTCAGCAGCTACCCTGTGGAGATGCGCGCCGAAGATTTTCTGCCCGTAACGGCTACGGTGTTGCTTATCGGGCTACTGGCCTCGCTGGCGCCTGCTGCCCGCGCCGTGCGCGTGCCGGCGTATTGGCGTGAGGAGTAAGGCATGCTTCCGGCGGTAGCGCCGCCTCAAGTCGTCTCTGCGCTGCCTTCGGCCACATACCGCCACAGCGCTGCCGCATGGATGGCTTGCGCAACACCCTCATGGCGCAGCGCGTGGAGCAACTCATCGCGTGTCAGCAGGCACACGCGTAGGTCTTCGGTGTCCTCCAGATCGGGGGCTCGCAGACGCTCGACATTGACGGCTAAGAAGATGTGGCACCAGTTGGTATGCGTGCCCGGATTGGCGCAAGCGCGGAAGTAGTACTGCCACTGACCGCCGCCGAAGCCCGTTTCTTCGAGCAGTTCGCGCTGGGCATTTTCCAACAGCGGAATGCCTTCATCTGCCACGCCGGCGGGCAGCTCATAATGCACCTGTTGCAGGCCGTGGCGGTATTGGCGGATGAGCACAAAGCGCTCGTCGCGCGTCAGAGCCAGCACCGAGACCCAATCGGGGTATTCAAAGACAAAGTAATTTGGAATGCGCGCGCCGTTGGGCAACCGCACACTATCTTCGCGCAGGCACATGTAGGGCCGGCACTCGTACACATAGTGGCTGCGCTCAATGTGCCAGGGTTGAGGGTCGGTAAGCACGGAAGAAGTGAGTGAAAGGTGAAAAGTGAAAAATGACCAATAGAGTGGCTGCGCAAACATACTCCAGCAAAAAAACACGCCGGCTCGAGGCGACCCGAGCCGGCGTGAGGGCATGCAGCCTGTTTTGGGTTTCTAACGCGGTGCTATGGTCAGCGGTACACTTGAGGTGCGTCCGTTCTCGTCGCGGAAGCGCAGCCAGTACAGCCCGGCAGTCAGTGTGGGTAGTTCAACGGGAAGCAGGTTTTGGCCCGCCTCCCAGGCGCGCATGGGCGACAGAGCGGCGGTAGTGCGACCATGGATGTCGAGCAGGTCTATTTGCAAGCGTTGCGGTTCGGCGACGTCGAACTGTATGGTGGTCTGTTCGCGTGCCGGGTTGGGGAAGATGCGTACGCTGCCCAAGTCGAGGCGCACCTCTTTGGCACTAACGACGCTGTTGTTGTAGCGATGAACGAAGAGACCGTCGTCGGTGGGCAGAAAGTACTCACCGCCGACGAGAATTTTACCGTCGGCCTGCAGGGCCAGATCGAGGCCTGCTTGGTTATTGCTTTGAAGAACAAAGCCGCTATTGCCGAAAGTAGCATCTATCTGCCCGTTACTGTTCAGGCGCGCCAGGATGTAGCCCTCCTCGAACGTAGTGCTATCAATAAGCGCGGAAGCGAGGACGACGATCTTGCCATCGGCCTGCACGCGGCATTTGCTGGTAAACGTCCTCTGTGTACCAGAAGGCAAGAAACTCGCCATGCCGCCACTACCAAACGTGTTGTCCACCGAGCCGTTGGCATTCAGCCGTAAGACACGCAGTGAGTCGGCCTGTGAGAGTTGAGTTCCCGCCAGCAAAAATTTACCGTCAGCGGCGCGCGTAATGTCGTTGATAAAACTAAACCGGGTGCTAAGCGTACTCAGGCGCACAACGCCTGCGGTACCGAAAGTAAAGTCTAACTGGCCATTGCTGTTCAGGCGTAGCAGCAGGCCCAAAATCGCCTGGGTGGCCAGGTCAGCTGTTGCTCCTGCCGCGACAATCTTGCCATCTGGTTGTATCGCAATACTCGAAAAGAAGCTAACGAAAAGCAGAGAGGGTGCATTCACACGACCATTGCCGTTGAAGGTGGCATCGGGGGTTCCGTTGGCATTGAAGCGAAGTACAACGCCTTGGGGCAGGTCCAGATTAGGGTCTATGGTAACGCCGGCGAGCACGATTTTGCCATCGGGTTGCACGGCCCCGCCGTACAGGTATTCCTCCCCCACGCCCGGGTTGAGGTCGAGCTGCACAACGCCGTTGTTGCCAAAAGTGGTATCAGGCTGGCCCGTGGCATCCAGCACAATCAGGCGTGTTTCGTCAATGGTGTCCTGCCCGTAAGCATTCAGGACCAGAAGAGTCTTGTTGCCGGGCAAGGCCATGGCGAAGGTAAGGTCCTGGAACATTTCGGGTTCGGGTTGGCCTACAGCGATGCCGGCAGCGCCAAAGGATGCGTCTATCTGGCCATTGGGCAGCAGCCGCGTGGCGTAGTAGGCATCGTCCACAGAAGCACAGACGACCGTGCGGTTTTGGGCGTCTAAGGCCAGAAAGGTGCCGGTGTAAAAGCCGGCCTGGGGTAGAAGGACACGCCCGCCAGTGCCATAAGTGGCATCCAGCGTGCCGTCTTGAGCATGGACTACCGATGAAGCCAGGAGGAGGACGAGACCGAGCAGCAGAAAGAAGGGTGTTTTTGCTTTCATAATGCGAAGTTTGTTTTCTGTGAAATGACGTCTCAAAGGTCTGTCGCGTTGGGCAACCGTTTTCTTATTGAAGCGTTAAAACCATCCGGCTGCCGTAATTTTGCTGCCAATGGAAGAAAAACGCATGCGCTTCGAGCCGCGCGATGTGTTGCAAAAGCTCGAATTTGACCGAATAACAGACCTTTTAGAAAAGCGAACCCTGACGCCTATGGGCGCCGAGCAGGCCCGCCTCATCGGCCCTATGCTCGATTTTGAGCGCATAGACGCCGCGCTTAGAGAGGTACGCGACTACAAACTCCTGCTGGAAAAAAACGAACGCCTGCCCTTAGAGACGTTCTCCGACTTGCGCCCCGACCTGCGTCTGCTGGCCATTCCGGACTACACGCTGCCCTTAGAGGCCTTTCAGAACATTCGCCGCGTACTCGTGCTGATGCGCGGCATTTTTCGCTTCTTTAGCGGGCCTAAAAAAGAGATTTACCCTAAAATTTATGCCCACATTGCCCATTTGCCGCAGCAAGAAGACCTGCTGAAGGCCATTGATGAAGTGTTCGATGAAAAAGGCGACCTCCGGCCCGACGCCTCACCCGAACTGATGCGCATCCGCCGCGAGCAAATGAGCAAAATGCGCGAACTAGACACCCGCTTCCGCCAACTCGTGGCCGAATACCGCAACAAGGGCTGGCTCTCCGACGCCCCCGAAAGCATCCGAAACGGACGCCGCGTGCTGGCCGTGCCCGCCGAACACCGGCGCAAAATCCGCGGTATCCTGCACGACGAAAGCGACACCGGGCGTACCGTCTTCATCGAACCAGAGCCCATCATCGAAATCAACAACGACCTCTTTGACCTCGAAGCCGAAGAGCGTCGCGAAATCTTCCGCATCCTGCGCCAACTCAGCCAGCGCATCCGCCCCCATGCCGACCTGCTCGCCCTCTATCAGGAAGCCCTGCTGCGCCTCGAAGTCATTCAGGCCAAAGCGCAATTAGCCTTAGAAATGCGGGCTAACATGCCCATTCTGCGCCCCAAACCCATCATTAGCATCCGAAAAGGCTATCACCCTCTATTGTACCTGAAAAACAAGACCGCTGGCAAAAAAACCGTCCCCTTCGACCTGCGCCTGCACCCCGAACAGCACATCCTCGTCCTTTCCGGCCCCAATGCCGGCGGCAAATCCGTCGCCATGAAATCGGTGGGCCTGCTCCAACTTATGGTGCAAAGCGGCCTGCTCGTGCCCGTACACGAACTGAGCGAACTGGGCATCTTTGAGCAGGTCTTTGCCGACATCGGCGACCAGCAAAGCTTAGACGATGGCCTCAGCACCTACTCCTCGCGCCTGCAAAATGCGCGCGTCTTCATCCAGCACGCCACGCCTAATACCTTAGTGCTCATAGACGAAATGGGCAGCGGCACCGACCCCAAACCCGGCGGTGCCATCGCCGAGGCCATCCTGCAGGAACTCTACCGAAAAGGCGTGTATGCCGTCATCACCACGCACTATTCCAACCTCAAAGTTTTCGCCTTCCGTCATGAGGGCATCCTCAACGGCTGCATGCACTTCGACAAGGACACCCTGTCGCCCACTTACGAACTCAAAATAGGCCGCCCGGGCAGCAGCTATGCCTTCGAAATCGCCGCCAAAAGTGGTCTGCCTAAGCGCGTCATTGACTACGCTCGCAAACGCACCGGCAGCGAAACCGCCGTGGATGACCTGCTCATCGAACTCCAGCGCGAAAAACAGGAACTGGAAGAACTGCTGCGCACCCTCAAGGCAAAAGAGGAAAACCTCGACCGCCTCATGAAAACCTACGACAGCATGCACCACGACCTCGAGCTGCGGCGCAAACGCCTCAAACTCGACCAAAAAGAATTTGAACTCCGCGTCAGTGCCCAGGCCAGCCGCGAGGTGGACAAACTCCTGCGCCAGCTGCGCGAAGAAAAAAGCCTCGAACGCGCCCAGCAGGTCGCCCAAGAACTGCGCCAGACCCGCGCCGAAACGGCCCGCCAGATTGACGACATTAACGCCGAAGTCATTCAATTGGAAGAAAAAAAGCCCGCTGCTGCCGCCAACCGGGTCTTTCAGGTGGGCGACTATGCCCGCCTGCGTGCCGGCGGCGCCGTTGGGCGCATCGAGTCCATCAAAGACGGCAAAGCGCAACTCATCATGGGCGGCCTCACCGTTACGGCCAGCCTGCGTGACCTCTTGCCCGTAGCCGCACCTGCTACCGTTGCGCCCGCCTCTACGCCTAAAACTGACATCCAGAAGACTGCCGACTTTGAAAACAAAATTGACATTCGCGGCATGACGCCCGAAGAGGCCATGCGCGTTCTGGAAAAATTCGTGGACAACGCTTTGCTGGCCAACGCCTCCACGCTTCGCATTCTGCACGGCAAGGGCGTGGGTGTGCTGCGGCGCGTAGTGAAAGACAAACTGCGCGAATACGGCCGCCACATCGCCCGCACATATCACCCCGAACCTGAATTGGGCGGTGACGGGGTAACTATTGTAGAGCTGGCTTAGGCGGGGTCTGTTACCGCCCCTCCTCCGCCTTTTCGCATGCGCAGGGTGAAAACCAAAGGCAACACGTTCTCCAGCCCGCGAATGCGGTAGTAACCGTCGTCGCCGCGCACGGCATTTGGAAAGCAGTTGAAGGGCGAGTAGGGATATTCCTCAAACTGCTCCAGCTGAAGCCCGCGCCGAAGCAGCGAGCCGAGCACCTCGCTCAAGCTGTGGTTCCAGTTGTACTCCTTGCCCGACAGCACTGCCGAGCGGTCGGCATAGGTGCTGTTTAGTTCGCTCTCAATGACGCCAGCATTGTGATAAGGGTATTTCAAGGCTTGCATCTGTTCATCGAGCATCCACAATACCGGATGAAACTCGGCGATGTAAAAAACACCGCCCGGCTTTAGGAAATGGGCCACCACATTGGCCCAGGGCTCCAGGTCGGGCAGCCAGCCCAGCACACCGTAGGAAGTGAACACGATGTCGAACTCACCGCTAAGGTGTTGGGGCAAATCGTACACCGAGCAGCAGACAAATTCGGCCGGTAGGGACAATTCCTCAGCCAGCTGGCGCGCCTGCGCAATGGCCGGTTCCGAGAAGTCGCAGCCCACCACATGGGCGCCCAATCGCGCCCAAGAGAGCGTGTCTTGCCCAAAGTGGCACTGCAAGTGCAGCAACGAGCGACCGCGCACGTCGCCCATCTCGCGCAGTTCGATGCCCGTCAGGCTGATACCGCCTTCGCGTTTCCACCCCTCTACATCGTAAAAGCTCGAGCGCACGTGCACAGGTACGCGCGCATTCCAGGCGCGACGGTTGTGGTTGATGTATTCCGATAGTGAGTTCATGCACTAATTCTGCAGCTAAAAATGCCAATTAGAAGTTCTCGAGCAAAGGTAAACGACTGCGCTCTGTGCGCACGGGCGAACGCCGGATTTGGCCTGCTGATAGAGGTGCCTGTACCCAGCGACGTTAAATTTTCTCGCAGGCGACATTATTTGGGCCCACCCTCCCATATTTGCTCAAAAATACCCATGCCGTCATGTCCGAAACACCATCTTCGCCTTCTCGTCGCCGCCGCTGGTGGAAGCGCCTTCTGTGGTGGGTGGGCTTGCCGCTGCTGCTGCTGATAGTTATGCTGGTGGTGGTGGCCTTGGTCTTTAATGAGCAGATTACGCGCCGCCTGCTGGATGCCTTAGATGACCAGCTCCGCACCGAGCTGACTGTGCGCAAGGCAGGGCTATCGTTGCTTCGCCGCTTTCCGGAGGCGTCGGTCAATCTGGAAGATGTGCAGCTGAAAGACGCTTTTGGGCGTTATCTGTTGCAAGCGCGAGAGGTATCGTTTCGCTTTCGGCTGTTCAGCCTGTTTGGCGAGCGCATCGAGGTAAAAAAGGTGGTGTTGAGTGGCGGTGCACTCAACGTACGCATTGATGCGCGCGGACGAACTAACTACGACATTTTCAAAGAAAGTCATTCGGAGGCACCCTCGAGCGACAGCAACCTCCGCCTGGCCTTAGAAAATGCGGAGTTCAAAAACTTGCTCCTTATTTACGATAACGCCAATACGCGGCAAACGGCCAGCATCAACTTGAAAAATGCCGGTCTGGCAGGCGATTTCGCTGCCCGCCAGTTCACGCTATCTTCTCAGGCCGACATGACCGTGGCGCGCCTGCAGGTGGGCGATAGCCGCTATCTGGTGGGCCAGCCGCTGCGCTACAACGCCGTGGTAGCGGTGGACTTAGCCAAGGGCCTGTACGACCTGCAGAATGTCGAACTTTTCGTGGGCGGCAACGGCTTCGACGTCTCGGGCTTCGTATCGGACAAAGGCGAGTACTCCGACATCAATGTGCAGATGAAGGGGCGCGAAGGCGATATTTCCTTAGTCATCGCCTTGCTGCCAGAGCCGTACAGCGCTTATTTCAGCGACTTCCAGAGCAGCGGTGCCTACACGTTTTCAGCCTTCGTGCGCGGGCGAGCCAGCAAGACTCAATTGCCTGCAGTGGGCGTAGAGGCCACGCTGCGCAACGGAACCGTTTCCTCTGAAAAACTGCAAAGTCCACTTCGCAATGTGTCGTTTCGCACGACGTACAGTGCCCGGCCGTCGGGTCAGGGCGTGTTTGAAATCGCCGATTTTCAGGCCAATTTTGGCGGTCAACCGTTGGGCTTCCAATTGAAAGTTACTGACTTAGACGACCCGCTGGTGGACTTTCGCCTGCAAGGCGCCTTGCCCCTAAAGGCCGCTTATGGCTTGCTCGATAACCCGCGTGTGAGCGGTGGCGACGGTCTCGTGCGCATTCCCAACCTATCGGTGCAGGGGCGCTATGCCGACATGACGAGCATGCAGCGCATTGCGCGCGTGCGCGCCGAAGCGGAAGTACAGTTCGATGCCGCTGCGCTGACGTACAACGGCGTGGAGGTAGGCTTTCCCTCAGGGCGTATTGTTTTGCAGGACAACCTGCTGCGCTCCGACAGTGTGCAAATGCAAATCGGGCGAAGCGACCTGCTGCTCCACGGCTACGCGCAAAACCTGCTGCCGGTGCTTTTTGCCGACTCGCTCAACACGCAAAACGCCCAGCTGGAGTTCAACGCCCGGCTACAGGGGCGTTTCATTGACGTGGGCCAACTGCTCGACCTCTTTGCCGTATCGGAAGAAGAAGTCTCGGGCGATACGGCCATCTTAGACTCGCTGCGCACAGAGGCTAACCAGGAGCGCCAGCGCATTACCGAACGACTGAAAGGCGTCTTCGAGATGGGCTTCGATGCCTTCGAATATCGCAAAATCCGCGGCCAACAATTCAGCGGCTTGCTCGCCTTCGACCGCGGCACGCTTAACTTCCGCGTCAGTGTGCAGGCCATGCAGGGCAATGCCCAGGTGAGTGGCGTGGGCTACTTCAGCCCACGGCCATCCCTAAAAATGCGCATCACCCTGCAGGCCGTGGATTTGCGAACCCTCATGGAACAGTGCGACAACTTCGACCAGGGCGTTATCACCCACCAAAACCTGCGCGGAACCCTGTCGGGCCGGGTAGTCGCCTATGCCTTCTGGGACGAAAGCAATCACTTCCTCATGGACCAACTCCGCGTCCTGGCCGACGTCAGGGCCACCGACGGCGAACTGGTCGGAGTGAAAATGCTTGAAGATTTCTCTACCTTCATCCACATCGAAGACTTGCGGCACATCCGATTTGCCGACTTGCAGAACTATCTGGAAATCCGAAACCGCACGCTTTACCTGCCGGTCATGTTCATCCAGAGCAATGCGCTCAACCTCACCCTTTCGGGCACGCATACCTTCGACAACGACATTGACTACCGCCTCAAGGTGAACGTCGGGCAGCTGCTCGTCAACCGCATCAAACGGCACGACCCCGACCTGGAGCCGCTGCCCGCGCGGGAGGGATGGTTCAACGTGTTTTACACCATCCGGGGCAACATGGACAAGTACGACATGAAGCGCGGTAAAAAAGAAGTCGTGCGCGAATTTGAGCGCAGCGAAGTGCTCAAAAAGAACCTGGCACAGCGCATCGAGGAGGAGTTTCGCGGCATTGACGGGCGTCCGTTGCCGCCCACTGCAGGTGTTGAGAACGAGCGCGCTCGGCCGGGAGCCGTGCCCACCATTCAATGACGCGCCAATACCGGCCCATACAGGGCAAGGTAGCGAGCAATGTATTTGCCAATGACGTCAAACTCCACGTTCAAACGGTCGCCCTCACGCAGGCGAGAGAAATTGGTGTGCTCCCATGTGTAAGGAATAATAGCCACAGAAAAGAGGTCATCGCGGGGTTCTACCACCGTCAGGCTCACGCCGTTGAGGCAGATGGAGCCTTTATCTACCAAAAAATGTTCAGGAGTGGGGCGATACCGGAACGTGATGCGCCAGGAGCCATCGCGTGGCTCGATAGACGTACAATGCGCTACATCGTCCACATGGCCCTGCACTAAGTGGCCGTCCAGACGGCCGCCCCAGGCCAGGCTGCGCTCCAGATTGACCACCTGCCCCGGCTGCCAGTCGCCAAGGTTGGAGCGGCGCAGTGTTTCTTCTACGGCTGTTACCACGTGGGAGCCATCGCGGACATCCACCACGGTGAGGCAAACACCGTCGTGGCTGACACTCTGGTCTATTCGCAACGCTGCGCTAATTGGGCTGCGCAGCGTAAAATGTACATTCGAACCTTGACGTTCGACGCGCTCCACTACGCCGAGCGCCTCCACAATACCGGTAAACATGGGCAATCAGATGCTTTTTCTAAAACGGCCCTATAACCGCTAAAACGGCAAAAAGATTTGCCCACCTCCCAAACGCCCGCGCTAACTTGCGCGCCGTTAGCCATTTCGCCCAACCAACAATGCACTGAAGCCTTTAGCCTATACTCTCTATTCGCCCCTGTTCTTCACTGTTTATTGTTCATTCTCCATTGTTCAATCGCTATTGCCATGCAAAAACGAACGTTTCTGAAAACCTCCCTCTGGCTGGCTGCCGGAGCAGCGCTCGCTCCGTTGTTCTCCGCCTGCGACTCGGCCAAAAAGGCCAACGGCAATAAGACCGCCGTCATCCCGCCGCCCAAGTTGCGTCGCTCCGGGCCGTTCACGCTGCCGCCGCTGCCGTATCCGTCGGATGCGCTGGAACCGTACATTGACAAGCAAACGATGGAAATCCACCACGGTAAGCACCACGGCGGCTACGTCAACAACCTCAACGATGCCGTAGTGGGTACAGTGTATGCCGATTACGAACTGGACGACATCCTGGCGCGCATCACCACCGCCGACGCCGACCGCAAAATCCGCAACAATGCCGGTGGACACTGGAACCACACCTTCTTCTGGCAAATCATGAAACCCGGCGGCGCTCCCCTGCCGGAAGGGCAATTTGCCACAGCCCTCAATGCAACCTTCGGCTCCTTCGACCAGTTTAAAACGGCCTTCTCCGATGCCGCCAAAAGCGTCTTCGGCTCCGGCTGGGCCTGGCTATGCGTAGGCAAGGATAAAAGCCTGTTCATCAGCACCACACCCAACCAGGACAACCCGCTCATGATGCAAATCGTGTCCAAAGTGGGCACGCCCATATTTGGCTTAGACGTCTGGGAACACGCCTACTACCTCAAGTACCAGAACCGTCGCCCCGACTACATCGGCGCCTTCTTCAACGTCGTCAACTGGGAAGAGGTCGCCAACCGATACAACCGCGCCATGTTCGGCTGATACCCTTCAAAGCCGGCTCGGTGCCACCTGTCGGGCCGGCTTTTCTTCCAAAAACCAAAACGACCTTGCCAGCGTTTAGCCAACCAAATACATCATCGCCATGCTGGGCTATCGCTTCTCCGAGTATAAAGCCGACGCCAACCAGGAGCCTTTCGAGCGCCTGTTCAAAATCTTTCAGGAACTGCTCCTTTACACCTCCGGCAATGTCGAAGAGGCACTGGCCTGGATGACCGAACTGGACAAGGCCTACCATTTCACCACACCAGACTACGGCATCGGCGATTTCATCCGGGACCTCGAGGAAAAAGGCTACATCCGCCGCCAGGGCGACGGACAGGGAGGCTTCCGGCCCACGGCCAAAATGGAAATTGCCCTGCGCCAGAAAAGCTTGGACGACATCTTCGGCGACCTCAAAAAGGCCAAAAGCGGCCGCCACGACACCACATTTATCGGCCGCGGCGATGAGTTTACCGCGGACGTCAAGCCCTACGAATTTGGCGACGCCTTAGAAAACCTCGCTGTAACCAACTCGCTGCGAAATGCTTACATCAACCACGGCCTCGACGAGTTCCAGCTGACGCAAGACGACCTGGAAGTGTATGAAACCTACTACCAAAGCCAGATGTCGTCAGTGCTCATGATTGACATTTCGCACTCGATGATCCTCTACGGTGAAGACCGCATCACGCCAGCCAAAAAAGTAGCCCTGGCACTGGCCGAATTTATCCAGACGCGCTTCCCAAAAGATACCCTGGACATCATCGTCTTTGGCGACGACGCCTGGCCCATTCAACTCAAAGACGTACCCTACCTGGAGGTTGGCCCTTACCACACCAACACGGTAGCAGGCATTGAATTAGCCATGGACATCCTGCGCCGGCGGCGCAACCCCAACAAGCAAATCTTCATGATCACCGACGGCAAGCCTACATGCCTGAAACTGGGCAAGAACTATTACAAAAACTCTTTCGGCCTAGATCGCAAAATCGTCAACCGTTGCCTCAACCTCGCCGCCCGTTGCCGCAAGCTAGACATTCCCATCACCACGTTTATGATCGCCAGCGATCCTTATTTAGTGCGCTTCGTCGAGGCGTTCACTCAGGCCAACAACGGCAAGGCCTTCTACGCCTCGCTACAAGGACTGGGTGCGTTTGTGCTGGAAAGCTACAAAAAGCGCAAGCGGAAATAAAAGCCACCCCGCTTTTTACGGCTGCACGTAGGCTAATAAACACTTACTTGCTGACTTTACGCAAGGCTGCTGTGAAGCAAAAGATTAAAAAAAACGCAAAGCGCGCAGAGGACCGCAGAGGTGTTTCTATCAGGTTTCCCAGCGCTCTCGGCGGTAAAAAAAATGGAGCCCATGAGCACATCAACCGAGTGCAGTACGAGTTAAAAAGTAGCTACGAATCTGAGGCGACATCTCCCGCAGGGAGGTGTTGTCTCTGGGCTCTCTCGAATGCGTGAACCATTCGCTCTTCATTCGTGCATTTGTGCCGACCTTACCGCCTGAGGGCTATGGTATTTTGTCCTGCCTGCGTGAGTTCAGTTACTTGTTCAGATAAGCCGAATACATCCACACGAGTTTCTCCTGCGCCCGAATGTAGTCGCTCATCAGAGCGTTGGTGCCCTCGTCGCCAATCTCGGCCGACAGCGCCAGCAATTCGCGCTCGATGGGCAAGATGACCTGAAAGGAACGCAGAATGTCTTCGACAGCCTTCATGCCATCGCTAACCTCCTGGCTTTCCGGAATTTGCGACATTTCCTGATAAGCCGAATAGCGATGCTGAGGCGCAAAACCCAGTGTCAGGATGCGCTCGGCGATCTCGTCAATTTTAACTAACAGGTCGTTGTACAGTTCCTCAAACTTCAAATGCAGTTCAAAGAACTTTTCGCCGCGCACATTCCAGTGGTAGCCGCGCACATTTTGGTAAAAGATGGCGTAGTTGGCCAGTAGAGTATTCAGGCGTTCGGCAGCTTGCGCGCTTTTTTGGGCATCCAGCCCGATGGCATTTCGATCGCTCATAAGGGATAGGTTTTTATTGAATACAATCAAATTGTGTTATCAAGCACATTTATGGGCCGAAAGTTCTCTGAATGGTCATGCGGATAGGCGGGTGGCAATCTGCCCGCGCCCTTTTGGCTGATGCTGTTGCTGTAAAGAGCTTTCTAGGAGGAATAATAAAAAAACTGCCCGCTTCCCTTACGGATGCGAGCAGCCCGATCAATTTGAAAACGAAAAAGTCGTAGCGTGCTTTGATAATGCTGGTGCAAAGATAAATGATCTTCATTCAGTCAGCAAACCCCTACTTTGGGGATTGCGGTTTAAATTGCAGGATATGGCGCTCCAGGCAGTACTCCGCAAACTGGCGGGCGTTTTTGAAGTCATAAACAAACAGTTCGCGGGCTTTGCGCAGCAGATGGGTGTTGTACTCGTGCAGGGTGTGGCGCGACCATTTTTTAGCGGCCAGCGCCTCTGCTGTTGGCTTTCCGCCGGCGTAGAGTGCCAGCAAGTCCAGCTCTGCATCGGTAAACAGTTCAGTGAGCTGCAAAGAAAGTTGCGCGGCCAGTTCCGCGTTGAGACCGTCCTCCAGGGGTTCATGGCTGAAGAGGCTGGCTTCTACGGGTCGAAGGTTGTGGCGCGACCATTCACTTTCCCGGTACAGGGTTTCCACGGTAGTGGCGATGCGCCCTTCGGCATCCATTTGCACGACAGCCGAGTTCATGCAGAACCACCAGTACCGCCCTCTGTGTGTCCTGATGGGTAATGAAATGCGAAAGGTGTGCCTTAGCGGCTGGCGGATTTTCTCCGGATACAGGGCCATCAGGCCGTATGCGGCCTGGCGCCAGCGCAGGTAGGGCAGCAGGTAGTCTGGGTGAATGCGGCTAAGGAGGTCGCGCTTGGTGCGAATGGGCATGCCAAACACGTTTGTGTCGCCCTCGCTTTGCCTGACGCTAAGCGTAGCGTAATCTAAGAGCAGCCAGGCGGCCATGCCGGGGTAAGCGGCGCGATAATTGTGTAAATGTTGTACGAAATGGTTGAGCTCGGCTTCGCTCAAATGTACCGGTGCTCCAATACTGCGGCGATAAGTACTGGACGGTTGCTCTATCCACTCCTCATATGCTTGCTCGAAACTGAGTCTTGATGTCATTTTACCTGAATTCAGTGCTTGCTCCTCAAAAAGACAGCGGCGAAGGTATTCCGAACCACCGGATTGGTTTAAGGAAAAGGCGATTTGTATGCCTTAGCTAATACCCTGTCAAAGCGTAATTATTTTCCTTGTTTCGCTAGCGTCATTTTCAGCACCCGCTCTGCCACCGTTTCGCCAATAGCCAGTGAAGCTGTAGCGGCCGGGCTGGGCGCATTGCACACATGCAGGATGCGCGGCGTCTCTACGAAGAGGAAATCGTCGTGCAGCTGCCCTTCCGGCGTGCAGGCCATGGCACGCACACCGCTGCGGGCCGGCACCACGTCGTCCGGCTGCAATTCGGGCACTAAGCGTTGCAGCGCGCGGACGAAGTGTTTTTTGGAGAAGGAGCGCTGCATTTCAGCCCAGCCATCGCGCCAGTAACGGCGAGCCAAACGCTGGAAGCCTTTAAATGCCAGCGCCTCGGCCAACTCGCCCAAGTGGAGGTCCCAGCGGTGGTAGCCTTCGCGTCGGAAGGCGAGCACGGCGTTTGGCCCGGCCTCGATGCCGCCTGTAATCATGCGCGTGAAGTGGACGCCCAGAAACGGGAAGTTGGGGTTGGGCACCGGGTAAATGAGGTGGCGCACCAAATGCTCGCGTTCGGGTTTCAGTTCGTAGTATTCGCCCCGGAAGGGCAGGATGCGCACATCGAGCGAAGCGCCGCTGCGCAGAGCGAGGTGGTCGGAGTACAGCCCGGCACAGGTAACAACGCGCTGCGCCATGCCCTCCCACGTGTCGGCCTCGATGCGCACGCCCTCCGGTGTAGCGTGCAGGCGGCGTACGCGCGTGTCCGTGCGGATGACGCCGCCCGCCTGTACGATGAGCGCGGCGAGCTTTTGGGCCACGCGCCCATAGTCCGTGATGCCGGCTTGTGGTACGTGCAAGGCGGCTACGGCGCGTACGTGTGGCTCGATTTCGCGGGTCTCCTCCGGGCCGAGCAGGCGCAGGCCCGTCAGGCCGTTGGCTGTACCGCGCTCGAGCAGCACATCGAGAGCTGGGCGCTCTTCAGGCGTGGCAGCTACGATGATTTTGCCGCAAATCTCGTAGGGCAGCCCGTGCTGCTGGCAAAAGTCGAGCAAAAGCCCATAGCCGCGTCGGCAGTTGAGCGCGCGTAAACTGCCCGGGCGGTAATAGACGCCGCTGTGAATGACACCGCTGTTGCGGCTGCTCTGATGCGCTGCTACGCGGTCTTCCTTTTCCAATACCAGCACGCGCCAATCGGGGCGGCGCTGCAGCAGTTGCCATGCTGAGGCCAGCCCTACAATGCCCCCACCTGCGATGGCTACATCGAAAGCGCTGTCAGGAAGGCTCATTGCAGTGTTTTAATGTCCTAAAGTTTCGACCGGTATGGGTGTGCGTTCGCGGCCTACAGGGGCATACCACACGCGCAGGCCGGCGTCGCCGCCGCTGTTGAAATAGAGAAGACGCAGCTGATGCCATCCCTGTTGCAGGAAGGCCACGCCGCTGCGTTCGCGCAGGGTGTGGTCGCCGTCGTTGTCCACGATAGTCAGGTTGTCTATGTCTAAGCGCGAGCCGTCGTCAGACTCCAGAAAGAATTCGTAGCCGCGTGTTTGCGGGGCGAAGAAGTAGCCCTTCCATACCATGCCACACGGCCCTTGCTGGCAGCTGGGGTCCAGCTCGAAGCCATTGACGATGGAGCGCTTCAGGATAGCGCCCTGCTGAAGTGCCGCGATGGTGTATTCTGACGGGCGTACCAGCTCTACCGTCAGGCCGCGCTGCGGCTGGCGAAACATGGATAGGCTGGGCATAAACGCCGGTACGCGCACGCGCAGGCTATCCTCGCGGCTGGGCAGCAAGCCCTGGCGAAAGGCTCGCACGCGCACTAAAGCGCTTTCCTCCAACGTAAAGGGGCGTTCGTAGCGCGGCGAAAATTCTGAGGGCGCGCTGCCGTCGGTCGTGTAGTGCAGCGCAGCGTCGGGTGAGGCACAAGAAAGGCTCACCACCGGCCGCACTGAGAGCGAGTCGTACTGTACACGAATCTCCGGAGCACCCACAAAGGCGCCATAGTTGGCCACCTTGACTACAAAGGCATACGGTGCGCTGAAGGCGTTAGGGTCGTAAAAGGGCAGATTCAGGATGGTGTTGTTGCCGCTCAGTTCCACGCGTGGCCGGCTTTTGGAGCCTAACAGCGTAACATCGGCGCCATAGGGCAGCTGCATGTCACGCAGGATAACGCGCCCGTCGCTGGGGTAGCGCGGCAGCAGGATATACAGGCTGTTGGTCTTGGGGTTGTAGGTGTAAAACACCTCCTTGACGGCGTAGCCCGGGTCGGGGTTGAGGGTTTGTTTGAGGATGAAATCGCCTTTGGATGGGTCGTGCTTGTAATTCAAACTGCCGGCGCTCCACTGGTAAGGGATGCGCCAGCGGCGCGTGCCGTAGATGGCCTCACCGTTGACGGCCAGCCATTTGCCCAGTTCGGTGAGGCGCTCCTGCATGATGGGCGGGATTTTGCCGTAAGCATCGGGGCCAACGTTAAGCAACAGGTTGCCGCCTCGGGCCACGCGGTCAATCAGGTGCAACACAAGCGCCTGAGCAGAGCTGTAGTCGGCGGCGTTTTCGGCGCGGTTGTAGCCGTAAGAGTGGCCCATGCCGCGGCTTTCTTCCCACGGGTGCTCAAAGTCCAACTCAGGTTGGTATTCGGGTGTAAAGAAGCCGCCGTGCTGGAAGCGCGTGCCACTGCCCCAGCGGTCGTTAGTTACTACGTATTCACGCACAGGGCTTTGGTTGTAGAGCCAGGCCAGAAATGCCTGTGAGCGCCACACCTCGGGCGAAGCGTCCCAGTCGCCGTCGGCCCACAGCACCCAGGGCTGGTAGCGGGTGATGAGGTCGTGCAGCTGAGGCAGCGCATGCTCGTAGGCATAGCGGTTGCGGTCTTGCTTCCACAGCGGATTGAACCATTCGTACAGCGAATAGTACAGGCCGGGCTTCACAGGCGTCTTGCGCAGTGCCTCAAACAGCTCGCCTACCAAATCTCGGCCTGGGCCGACGCTTTTGGCATTCCACGGGAAGCCCCACGAGCGGTCGGCCTCAGCGCTGGGCCACAGGCAAAAGCCGTCGTGGTGTTTGGCCGTCAGCACGGCATAGCGCGCACCCGATTGCTGTATGAGCGCCGCCCATTCGGCAGGGTCAAACAGCGTAGCCCGAAAGTCTCTGGCTAAGTCGTAGTAGCTCCGTTTGTCGAAGTTTTTTTCGTGAAATTCGCGCACTTTGCCTTCGTGAGCATTAGTTTCCAACGCATGCTGGTACCATTCGGCGTAATGCCCAACCGGCGCGTAAGCCGGCACGGAATAGACGCCCCAATGGATGAAAATGCCCAATTTGGCATCGAGCCACCACTCCGGCACGGGGCGGCCATCTAAAGAATTCCAGTTAGGTTCATAGGTTGGCTGTTCCTGGGCGGTGGCCAGGCAAGTCAGCAGAGTCAGTAGAAGGGTCAGGAAGAGAATTCGCATGAGGGTAGCGGTATGTTTTTGGTAAAACGCCTTTTGCGCAAAGTTCAACGCAAAGAACGGGTGTTCAGCGCGTAAAGGCGCGCGGGTTTTCACTGGATGAGTTGCCAGTAGTCTTCGGGCACGGCGGTACCGAGTGCGCGGGCTTTGTCGGCGCTTTCACGCGCGCGGGCCTTATCGCCCAGCATGAAGTAGCAGCGCGAGCGGTTGAGGTGCGCCATGCCGTTGTTGGGTTGGATGGCGATGGCTTTGTCAAAATCAGCCAGAGCTTCTTGGTATTTCTGCTGGCCGTTGAACAGCGAAGCGCCGCGTCCGTTGAGAGCGTCGGCGTCATTAGGCGAAAGTTCCAGCGCGCGGTTGAAGGCCTCAATGGCCTCGTCGTAACGCCGCATGCGCTGGAATACGGTACCCAGCAAGACGTGGCCCTTAGGGTTCTGCGGCGCCAGTTGCACCATGCGCTCGGCGTAGGGCAATGCCTGTTCCAGCTCGCCCAGCCGTACGTGCGTCAGGGTGCGGATGTCTAAAGAAGCGTAGTGTTTCGGGTCGCCTTTCAGCGCCGCATCGCAATCTTCGCCGGCCTTGCGCATGAGTTCGTCGTAGCGGCTGGCATTTTCTGGCTTCAGGGCTTCCTGGTAGTAGTGATGCGCCCGATTAGAGCGCGGCACCGGCGCTGTAGGGGCATACCGAATGGCGGTATTCCAGAGGTTTTCGGTGTTTTTCCAGGTGTTCAAATAGCGGTAAGTCAGCAGGCTAAAGCCTACCATAGCGACTGCCAGCAGCCCCCAGCTCAGCGGCTGGCGCAGCGCCTCGGGCGCGTACAACATCACCGACATGGCCAGCGCAAAGGCCAAACCAATGTACGGCACATACGTATAGCGCTCAGCCAGCAGGGTGTTGCCAATCGAGACAAACTGCGCCACCAAAATGATGTTGGCTAAATAAAACAGCGCTCCAAACACCAACGCCCGGTTACGGCGAAAATACCATACTGCCCCCACCACCGCCAGCAGCAACAACGGTGAGGCCTGAACGAGCAAGCCCAACTGATTGACCGGCGGATACGGATGAAACGGCGACAACGGCCACGGCCAGAAAAAGTGCCCTACATAAGCCAAAAGGGTGTAACACCCAAAAAACAGCCGGTGCGTCAGCGAGTACATCTCTATGCTGGCCATCGCCTTTTGCGATTGAATGAGCACGGTAACCACCCCCATGGCAAAAGCCAGCGCAAAAAATGGCACCTTCTCTACCCATAGCTTTACCTCACGGAACGAGCGCCCTTTCCAGTAATCCAATGCCAGCAACGTCAGCGGAAACGCCACCGCCGCCGGCTTCGACAGGAGCGACAGCACCAACCAACCCAGCGCCCCAAGATAAGAGGCGCGTCCACCCGTGTTGAGGTAACGCCAGTAGGCCATGAGGCCCAACAGATAGAAAAAGGTGTAGAGCACATCCTTGCGCTCCGAAATCCAGGCCACCGACTCCACGTGCATCGGATGCACGGCAAACACCGCCGCCACAAACAGTGCTACCCAGCGGCGCCGGTCGGCCAGCAGCCAGATGAAGTAAAACACCAGACCCGTATTAGCAAGGTGCAACAACCAGTTGACGAAGTAATACGAAAACGGCTTCAATTCCGACACCTGGTAGTTCAGCGCCAGCGTCAGGATGGTTAGCGGGTGGTAGTTCGACACCACCGGCTGCGTGAAAATGCCCTTCCAGTCCGGCCCGCGCAGCAGCGCGTTTTCCAGGACGTAGAACTGGTCGTCCCAGTTTGTGAACTCGTTGCTCAACACAGGCGAAAACAGCAGACCAGTCAGAGCCATCAGGGCCAGCGCCCAGGCCAACGGAAAGCGATCGCCCGAAGGCGCTGCGGCTTTTGGTGTCCTGGTCGCAGCAGTCGGTTTAGGCGTCGTTGAGGTGCGAGAGGGTTTTTTCTTCGTCATGTCTGTCATTTAAAAAGAGATAACCGCACAAGGCAGCATCAGACCACAAGGGCCAAAAGAAAGCAAAACGAATGGCTAAAGTAGCAGAAAAACACCCAAGAGGCGCCCTATGCCAATAACCGCAGCAGGGCTATGGCCAGTGCGGCGTTCTCCTCCTCGCGCGTCAGTTCCTTGACCAGCACCGCTGCACGCGGGTTGGGCCCCGAAGCGCGCTCCCGATTAGTCAGGCTCACTGAACGACCACTCGAGAGCAGCACCTCACTGTGTTGCTCCAATGGCCGCTCTTCCACCTTCGCCAACAATCGAGCACCCTTACCAGCCGAAAGCAGCGCGCCACCTGTAAAGGTGCCAAACGGCTCGCCATTGAGCCAGATTTCCACCTCTTTGTCCTTCTGCCGAAATACAAACTCCCGGTCGTGCAGGCGCGCTACCATCACCTCGTGCTTGCCAGCAGTCTGGGCAGCAAAAGCCACCACCGGCTCCTGAAAAATGCTCAATAAGTAGCCCGTCTCATCAGACCGAAAACGACTCTTACCACGCGCCGGCTGTCGACGCAACGACAGCAGCGAAAACATCTCCCCATCCCACGGCACCAGCTCCGGTGTCAGAGCCTTCACCTGCTGCCGCAACTGCTCCAGCACATCGCGAAAAGCAGAATTGTTGTTGCCAGGCACCGAAAGCCGAACATCACTGAACGCACGCTTTATCAGGTAAATCACCATCGTGATGAGAAAAGCCAGCGTCAGAACAACTACCAGAAAACTGAACAGAAAACGCATAATCAAAACAGATAAAAGTGCCGCACCCACCGCACCTGGATTTTGGGCGGCAATTTACGCGCCTCAAAGTATCCGCCAATCTTGTTTGGCCCTGTGGTCGCCAAATTTATTTGGCGGTTACAGGGGCGGGAAGGTCTGGAGCGTTTGTAGGTAACGTTCTACATAGTCGCCGGCGCTTTTGCGCCGATATTGCATGACCCAGCGCGGGTGCGGCAGGGCGGCTATGTGGTCGAAAAAGCCGTGTTCGGCATTTAGCCGCTGGAAAACCCGGAAGTTCTGGCCTTCGCCGAGGCAAAAGGCTACTTCGCGGCGGGCGCCGAAAGCCATCTGGGTGCGAATATTCCACACTAAGAAAGGCTCTACGGCGCGCAGCAGGTGGCGATCGTCGTAGTAGTTGACATTGACGCCATTGCGCACAAAGCCCAGTGGCGACAGGGCCGTGATGTAAAACTGGTGGAAAAAACGCTCTGGCCCTCCGAAAGCGCGGATGACTTGCCAGACGAATTGGGCCGATAGTTCTTGTTTTTTAGGAAAGGTGTTCGGGATGCCGCAGTCCTCTTCCAGCCGCACTGGGTCCGTGAACGGTATGCCGGTAATGCCGGCGCCAAAGCGGCCCGGGTTGATGCCGAACAGAAAGAAGCGCGGAGCGTCGTCGCCGTAGTACTTCCGGTAGAAGAGCGCCATGACCCGCTGCGTTTCGGCCTGTTCGTAGGGAAAGAGCCAGGAGAAGCCTTCGGGAAGTGGTATGTCCGGAATGCGCAATGCCTGGCTGAAGGCCAGTACCTGCTCAGCAAAGGACATGGAAGGGAGGGCTACTGTTTTTTCTTAAAATCGCCGTTTTTCCAGGCTTTGAAAAATTCGCCCCAAGCCAGCGGGCTGAAGATGTTCATGGGCGGCGTCTGGCCGAAATAGACGTATTCACGCGATTGGCGGCGCAGGTAGAAGTTGGCGCTTTCGCGGCCGCCATAGGGTACCATGTCGGGGTTGCGGCGCGCTTCGGCCACGTATTCGTTAGCCACATTTTCGGCGGCGATACGCTGCAGTTCGGGTGTAACGTCCATTTTGAGGAACTCGATTTTGAAGTGCTCGCGCGATGGCCAGGGGAAGATGACGACTTCGGGCAAAGTGAGCGTGTCCTGTGCCATAATCTGCACAATGGAGTAGCGGTCTTGCGTCAGCGTGTCGGGCACACGCTTGGTTACAGTCTCTAAGCCGATGCAGCTGAAGCGGATAAGATCGCCCTTTTCGACTACGATAGTGAAGAAGCCACGATGGTCGGAGTATGTACCGCGGCGCTTTTCAGGCAGCGAGATAGTAGCATAAGGTACTGGCACCATGTTGCCGTCTAAGCTGGTAACCACCAGCCCGGAGAACTGGATGAGTTTGGGCTCGGCGGCTGGCTGTGCCCAAGCGCTGGCTGCCGTCAGACAAAATAGGGCAAAGAAGAGCAGAATACGCATATAATCGAAAAGGACGAGTGCGATGTAGTGAACGTTTGCGGGCATTGTCAACGCTGGTGAGGCGGCCCTTATGATGAAGACAAAAAAACGGCGGTTGCCTCTAACGGCATGATGCCGGCGGCTTTTCAACGTGGCAAAGGTAAGAGGGTAACGCTGTCCAAAGCGTTTTGTTTGCGAAACAGCACCCGACCGCAGCGACAGAGACAGAGGCGGATATTTGTTCCTTTTCAAAAGGAGGTGCAGCAAAACAGAGCGTCCATTCACCTTTGAAGATGCTAAGAGGCTGCGCACTTCCGGAGTGCCTGCGTATCTTTGCTCATAATCTTGCCTGTCTCATAGACCTGTTTTTGCCGTATGAAGAAACCTGTCTTCCTCCGTCTATTTCTGGCGGCCTCTCTTCTTTGGGCGAATGCCCTGAATGCTCAGACCCCGAGCCGCGTTATCCTGAAAGGCCTTGTTTCTATCGACAGCGTCGGGGAGCCGGCAGCCATGGCTACGGTTATGCTGCTCAATCCGGCGGACTCGACGCTGCTGACCTTTGCGCGCTGCGATGCACAAGGGGCGTTTGTATTCAGAAACGTGCGAAATGCAGCCTATTTGCTCAAAATTTCGTACGTTGGCTATTTGCCTTACCAGCAATACCTTTCGCCTGCCGAAAACGAGACGGTGGATTTGGGCACTCTGGTGCTCAGGCCCATTCAACGCGAGCTGATGGAGGTGGTGGTACGCACGGCCAAAGCACCGCTGTACATCCGGGGCGATACCATCGAGTACGATGCCACTACCTTCAAGGTGCCGCCCGGCTCTACAGTGGAAGACCTGCTGCGCCGCCTGCCCGGCATCGAGGTGGATGACGGGGGCAACATCAAAGCCCAGGGCCGCGACGTGCGCCGTGTCTATGTGGACGGCAAGACCTTCTTTGGCAACGACCCGAAGCTAGCTACTAAAAACTTGGGTGCTGAGACCATTTCCAAAGTCCAGGTGTTCGATGAAAAGTCCGAGGCTGCCCGTCTCATCGGCGTGGACGACGGCAAACAGGAGCGCGTCATGAACCTGGAACTCAAAGAGGAATACAAAAAGGGCGCCTTCGGCAAAGCCACCCTCGCCGGAGGCTCCGACAACCGCTGGGCCACGCGCGGCAACTATAACCGCTTCGACGACCTCCAGCAGTTCTCCCTCATCGGCTATGGCAACAACATCAACGAAACGGGTGTTAACTGGGAAGACTACAGCGAATTCAAAGGCCAGAGTACCTTCCAGGAGTCCGACGGCGGCGACTTCGGCTTTGGCGGCATGTCGGGAGGCTATTATTTCTCCACCTCCGAAAGCGGCCTGATGAATTACTTCGATGGGCGCGGCTTCACGCGCAACGCCGGCGGCGGCATCAACTACAATTTTGACAATAAAAAAACCAAGGCCAACGCCAGCTACATCTACAACCAGACTTTTCTCGACCTGGAAGAGTTTGCGCGCCGCGATAACTTCCTGAATACGGGTGTCTTTAGCAATACCGACACCTTGCAGCGCAACGAGTTTCGCGGCAATCACCGCTTCAATACGCGCATTGAGCGCAACTTCGATTCCCTTAACGTCCTCATCCTCAAGGGCGGCCTAAGCTGGAGCCGTTCCGACGACCAGGAGCTGCGCCAACAGCGGTTCTTCGACAGCGACGCACCCCAGAACGTCATCAATCGCATTGGCGCCGACAATGGCTCTGACCGACAGGCCTGGACGCTCAACACTTCAGCCGTCTTTCGGCATCGCTTCCGAAAAGCTGGGCGTGCTCTGGCCCTTAGCGCGGGCTACAGCCAACAGGTCTCAGAGCAGCGCGAGCGCTTCTTTTCTCAAAATCAACTCTTTGTGCCCTTTGAGCGCCTCGAACAATTCCGTACGCGCAACCTCAACGACGTTGATGGGCGGCAACTGAAAAGCAGTGCTCTGTACTCAGAGGCGCTCAGCCAGCGCTGGTTCTGGCAGACGTTTGTCAATGCGCGCTACTCCGACAACGACGCCAACCGCCAGGTGCGCGCCCCCGACCAGGGCGATGCTCGCGTGGACAGCCTGAGCGTGTTCTACCGCTTCACCGAACAGTACTACCGCCTCGGCTCCAGTATCCGCTACGTCGTCGAGGGCTTCAACGCTACCGTCGGCCTGGCCGGGCAGCAGCTCACCCTCAACGGGCGCTTCGCCCGAGACCGGGAACTGCCCCTGCTGGCTCCGCCCATCCGGCGCTCTTTCGGCGACCTCATCCCGTATGCCGCCATCGAAATAGAGCCTACCGATAACCTGAGCTTCGACGTCGAGTACACTTATCAGGTCTCGGCGCCCTCTTTTTCCAACCTGCAGCCCATTCCTATCTTCACCAACCCGGCTTTCCAGAGCATCGGAAACCCGGAATTAGGCCCGGAACGCGCGCATAACCTCGACTTCAGTACCTACTACTGGGACGATGCTACTTTCGCCAGCCTTGGTTTTAGCTTTGATGTAAACTGGTACGAAAGCCAAATCGTCTTCAGCCAGCAAGTGGAACGCTCCGACAGTCTCGGCATCATCACCATCAGCCGCCCGGAAAATGTGACTGGCGGCCAAAGACTGTGGGCCTATTGGTGGAGCAACGTACCTATCGTGAAAAACCGCCTGTCGTTCTCCTTTAACGGTTATGCTGGCCGCCGCTTGGCACCGGCCTTCGTCAATGACGTGCGCAACGAAACCGATGACCGCGACCTGGGCTTGAATGCCTCCCTCAGCCTGACGCTTGGCTCGAAACTCTTCTTCAGTACCAACGGCGGCGCAGGCCTCAATAACATCTCCTATTCCATTCAAAGCGACCTTAACCAGCGCATCCGCAGCTATTCAGCAGGCGTCTCTCTCAAGTGGGAATTTATTTCCAAAACCTTCTTGGAGAGCAACTTCAACTATCGCTTCTTCAGCAATCCAACCTTCGACTTCCGCCAGGAGGTGCCCATCATCAATGCCTCTGTGCGCCGACTGCTGGGGGCCAAAAATCGCATCGAAATGCGCCTGGCGGCCTTCGACCTGCTCAACCGTCGCATCACCATCAACCAGCGTGGCGCGGAAAACTTCATCACAACCAGCATCACACCCACACTGGCCCGTTACTTTATGCTTAGCATCAGTTACAACTTCCGCGGCCACGCCGACAAGGTAAAAGGCAGCAGTGGAGGTATCATCATCTATTAAACCGCACATCCAGCCAACCGGAGTATGGACATAAAAATCCCCTCTACTCGCCAAACTTGTTTGGCCTCCAATGCCCGTCAGACTCGTCTGGTCAGTCTTCTGCTTTCCCTATCCCTGACCCTCTGGCTCGCCCTGCTCAATACCGCCGCTGCCCAGGTGGCGGAGGGTGAAATCCGCTATTTAGTCAAACACGACTGGGTTAAGAAGATGGCTGCCCTGGAGTACGTGTCGGCCCGTGAGCGCGAGCAGACCGCCTACATGTGGGGCAACCGTTCCGAATGGAAGGAATACATGCGCCTTTATTTTTCGCCTCAACGCAGCCGTTACGAGCAATCCGACGAAGTGGCCGAAGCGGAAATGATTGGCTATGCCTGGCGCAAAGAGCCGCTGCTGTTCTACCGCGATTTTGAGCAAGGGCGCCAGTTTGATATTGTAAAGGCTGAAGGGCGCACCTACCTCATCGAGGACACCCTGCAGTGCCCGCAGTGGAAGATCCTCAACGACCTCAGGGAGGTGGCCGGCTATGTATGTATGAATGCCAGGTGGGACGACCCCCTCAAAGGCCATCGCATCGAGGTGTGGTTTGCCCTGGATTTGCCCATACCCGCCGGCCCGGAAGACTTGTGCGGCCTGCCCGGCCTCATTCTGGAGGCCAACTACAACAACGGGGCCATGGTCATTACCGCAGACCGCATTGACCTGCGCGCTCTGAAGACAGAATTAGACTGGCCCAAACCTAAAATCAAGGGCAAAAAGGTGTCCCTCGAACAATACCGCGAGGTACTGCGTAAATACATTGCCGAACAGAAAAAAGCCGAACGCCCGTGGTTTTGGGGCGTGCGCTATTAAGCGCAGCACCTTCTAAATAGAAGAGATGTTGCGCTCAATAGCGTCCATTACGAAGGTTAAGTAGATGCCTTGAACTGCCCTTAAACTCATTTGGGTTTCCGCCCTCAGGTTTAACGGAAAAACGAGCGGAGCTTTTTAGTGGCTTTCAGTCCATAGAGGTGTACACAGGCATTTTCATCCCTCAGGCTTTTGACCTCGAAATTTTGTTAGAGAGTGTAAAAGGAAAAGGCGTAGGTACCTGGCTGCCTCCGACCAGCCTGCATGCTCTTTGGGTTAAACTTTACTTAAAATGCCGTTTTCCTAGTGACGGCGCTGGGTTTTGTCAGTTTAGGGTGCATTACATTAGCTGACTGTTTCAACATCCACCCGGCATTTACCCATGCGCAGACTGCTTTTGTGTGGCCTTTTGGCCTTTGTGGCAAGCGCTTTAGCCGCCCAGATATCGCCGCGCAGCGGCACTTCGACGCTGGCGCCCCGCTCCTCTACTTCCCCGTCGCGGGGCGAGGCGCCTGCTTCGGGGCGGACAACGGAAACAGGTACGCCGCCCCCGCCACCTTACTATGCACCGCCTTCGCCGCCCTATCGGCCTGAGCGAACCGGCATGGAGCCATCTATGCGGATCGCTCCCAGCCCACGGCAGAACCATGACCTGGAGCCGAGAAGCGGAGAGAACCCTGCCCCGTATCGCCCTAGACGCGCCTCGGAGCAGCCCACAGGAGTCATTCAGTGGCTGACCTTAGAGGAAGCCCTCGAGCGCTCGAAGACGGAAAAGCGCAAAATTTTTATTGACTTTTACACCGACTGGTGCGGTTGGTGCAAGCGCATGGATGCTAATACGTTTTCCGACTCATCGGTGGCTCACTACCTCAATGAGAAGTACTACCCGGTCAAGTTCAACGCCGAGACATCGGAGGAAATCGTTTTTCAAAATAAGACCTATGGTTTGCGTCGTGAAGGCGCTCGCGGCTACCATGAGCTGGCCATCGAGTTGCTCAATGGGCGGTTGGGCTTTCCCACACTGGTGTTTTTGGATGAAAATCTAAATGTCATTCAACCCATTCCGGGCTATCGCGAACCGGAGCAGTTGTTCAAAATTCTAAACTACTTCGGCACAGACAGCCACAAGACAACGCCCTGGGAGACCTACGAACAGAAATTTAACCGGCAACGCTGACCTGTGGCGGGCAATACGTTTGGCGTTCAGTTTCGCGTAACCACGTTTGGCGAGTCGCACGGCCCGGCTGTGGGTTGTGTCATTGACGGCTGCCCGGCAGGTTTGGTATTTGATGAAGAATTCCTGCAGCAGGAGATGGCGCGTCGCCGACCGGGTCAGAGTGCCTTAGTAACGCAGCGCCGTGAGGCCGACTGGGTGCAAGTCCTCAGCGGCGTCTTTGAGGGCCACACTACGGGTGCACCTATTGCTTTGCTCATTCCCAACGAAGATCAGCGCCCGCGCGATTACGAACACTTGACCGACGTCTTTCGCCCCAGCCACGCCGACTATACTTATTGGGCCAAATACGGCGACTTCCGCGACTACCGCGGAGGAGGGCGCAGTAGTGCCCGCGAAACGGCTGCCCGCGTCGCTGCTGGTGCTGTGGCCAAAATGCTGTTGCGCCAGCACAGCATCGAAGTGCGGGCATACGTCAGCCAGGTGGGCCACATAACGCTGCAGACGCCCTATACCGAGCTGGATCTGAGCCTGACGGAAGCAAACGATGTACGCTGCCCTGAACCTGCTGTGGCTGAACAGATGGCCCAACTCATCCGCCAGGTGCGCAAGGCTGGCGATACAGTGGGTGGTGTCATTACGGGCATTGTGTGCGGCTGCCCGCCAGGTTTGGGCGAACCTGTTTTTGATAAATTACATGCTGACCTGGCCAAGGCCATGCTCAGCATCAACGCCGCCAAAGGCTTTGAATACGGCTCGGGCTTCGCCGGAGCAGCCATGTTGGGCAGCCAGCACAACGACCTTTTCACGACCCAAAGCGGTTCGATACGCACCCTGACCAACTATTCTGGCGGAATTCAGGGCGGTATTTCCAACGGCATGGACATTTATTTTCGCGTTGCTTTCAAGCCAGTGGCCACGCTGTTGCGCGACCAGCCGTCGGTCAACACGGCTGGCGAACCGGTGATCGTCAAGGGCAAAGGTCGTCATGACCCCTGTGTGGTGCCGCGCGCCGTGCCCATTGTAGAGGCCATGGCAGCAATCGTCGTAGCCGATCACTGGCTGCGGGCAGCCCGATAACGGCCTTTGACGGTAAACAGGAAGACTTGAGACGACACCTCCCAAGAGGCGAGGTATCGCCTCAGGAAAGTCGTACGGGAATAAATTTCGGCGAAAAATTTTCACCCCGTTACCGCTCGCTAACTTTGCCTCTAAATTCGCCAACCGAACCGTTCATCCACTCATACCCACCACACACACATGGCTCGACTGACCGCTTTTTCTCGATTGCTCATCACGCTGCTCATTGTCGGCGGCGTCTATTTGGGCGTTCGCACCTTCCTGCCCCAGATCAAGGAAAGGATGGGCAGCGAAACTACTACACCTACCGCAACCCACACCGAAACCACTCGACCCGAGGCCACAGCGCCCAAATCGGAACCTTGGGGCAAAAGCAGCACCCCGGCGGCCTTCAACTACACTCCGCCCGCGCCCATCAACGGCACGCTCCGAGGCGTTGTGGAGTTGGGCGCCACAGGCTTCAATTCCTTCATTATCCGCGTAGATGGTCGCAAAAACTGGAAATTAGAAAAAGCGGACTACGGCGCCAGCTTAGTTTACGAGGGCCTGGCCAGCGATGACGACATCCGCAAAGGCCTCAAAAACTATATTGCCGACATGCTGGCCTATGGCGTGGGGCCCAAGAACATTCACTTCGTCATCAGCTCGGGTGCTCGAAAAGTACCCGTTACCGAAAAAATCTCGCGCGAGCTGAAAGCACTGGGCTATGTGGTCAACGAAGTTACGCCCGAACGTGAGGCCCATCTGGCCCTGCGCTCTTGCCTGCCCAGAGACTACACTAACCGCGCTTTCGTAGTGGATATCGGCTCAGGCAACACCAAACTGTCGTGGATGGAAGGCAGCCGCATTGTAGGCATCGAATTGCCTGGTGCCAAGTACCGCCAGAACAACCTTAGCGACGACGCCGTCTATCGCGAAGTGCGCGAAAAGGCCGCTCGCGTGCCCTCACACCTGCGCAACACCTGCTTCATCATCGGCGGCGTGCCTTTTGAACTGGCAAAACAAACGCGCAACGGCAAAGAGCGTTACACCGTCCTGAAAGCCCCGGGCGAATACACCGCTCAGGGCGACAAGCAGGCCGGAGGCCTCAACATTTACAAAGCCATTGCTGATGCTACCGGCTGCCGTCAGTTCGTGTTCGACTGGGACGCCAATTTCACTATCGGCTTCTTATTGGAGTTGTAATAACTGCCGGATTGCAAGTTTTTTTGCCCTCACCGGATGCCTCTACGTGTGGCGCATCCGGTGAAGGTGTACTCCGTGCCGAGCAAGTTGCCTCTTCTATATGCCGTTACTTCCTACACCGGTCTCTGCCCCCGAGCGTCCGCCTGAGCGCATCGTGTCGCTGGTACCCTCCCAGACGGAACTGCTGTGGTCGCTGGGGCTGGAGCGAGCGGTTGTCGGCATTACCAAATTCTGTGTTCGTCCGCAGGCGTGGTTTCGGCAAAAGACGCGCGTAGGCGGCACCAAGACCATCCATTTGGAGCGTATTCACGCACTGCAGCCCGGCCTCATCCTGGCCAATCGCGAAGAGAACGTGCGCGAGCAGGTGGAAGCATTGGCCGAGCGTTATCCCGTGTGGGTCAGCGACGTGAGCAACCTGTCGGACGCGCTGGCCATGATAGAACAGATAGGCATCCTGACGCATCGGGCAGCGGAAGCACGGGCGCTCGCAAAGCGCATAAAGGCTGCTTTTGTTGCATTCGGCCCTGAGCCACACTGGCGACCGCGTCGAGTGGCGTATTTCATCTGGCGCAAACCCTGGATGGTGGCCGGCGGCGACACCTTCATCCACGCCATGCTGACGGCAGCGGGCTTTGAAAACGTTTTTACCGAAGCCCGCCGATACCCGGAGGTGCTCCTTGCCGACCTCTCGCGGTACACCCCGGAAGTGCTCCTGCTGTCGTCGGAGCCGTATCCGTTCTCCGAAAAGCACCTGGCAGAATTTCAAGAAGCCTGTCCCCAGGCCCAAATTTTGCTGGCCGATGGAGAAATGTTCTCCTGGTATGGCAGTCGGTTGCTGGAGGCGCCGGAATATTTCCAGCAGTTGCGGGCGTCTATCGAATGAAATCCCTTGGGTGGATATTGGGGTCTCGTGTGGGATAGGCGTCGGGGTATGAATGTCGGATTTGCATAAGGAAAGCCATGGCTTCCTGACGGGTGCGGAAGGCGCCGACGCGAAGTTTGTAGTAGGGGCGCTCATGCGCCCAATCGGCAGGCACGCCGGGGTATAAGGCAAGGAACTGCGTGCGCGTGCTTTCGATGCGTTGACGGTCGGTCGAGGAGGCAATTTGCACGCGCCAGCCTTCTATACGCGGATTGGAGCGGTTCTGGGCCGTCCACGTGCGCATGAGTTGTTCGATGGCTGGGTCAGCGTTGATTTCAACCCGTTGAGCAAAGCCCGCCGAAGCGGCGTGGAGCAGGAGAACGAATAGGCTATAGCGCAGTAAGAAACACATGTTGATCGCGTTGGTAATGGTTGAGGTGTAGAGTAGCTGCCAAACTTGAATTTTAAACGCAAATAAATGAAACACTCGCCAGGTTTTGGTGAAGATTGCGCCGCTATGTGAGCACCAATGGGCATTCCTCTACGTCAAAGATGCCAGGCACAGTGCTCCTCCATCCTCCACTCAATGGTGGCAGATGGATGAAACCAATCGCATCGGCTTGTGATCGGTATATTCATCGTCGCGCTCTATCTTTCGCCCCACTATGCTGCTCCACCGCCTGCGTCTGCAAAACTACAAGCAATACGCTGAGCTCGAACTGGAACTCCGCGAGGGCTTAGTCGGCATTATAGGCCGCAATGGCGCAGGCAAATCCACGTTGTTCGATGCCATTTTATACTGCCTGTATGGCGGTCGGGAGGAAGCGGGCAAATCATTGGTGCGTTCATCGTTTGCCGACCCGAAAGCTACTGTGCTGCTAGAGCTGGAGTTTTTTGTGGGTGAAAATCTCTACCGTGCTCGGCGCGAGTTTCGAGGTAAAGCCTTGACGCCTTATGCTGAGTTGTACAAAAACGACCAGCTGGTGGCCAAAACGGCCAAAGCCGTCAGCGATGAAGTGGCCAGAATTCTGCACATGGAACGCGACGCCTTCAAGCGCTCAGTCTTTTCGGGCCAGAAGGAACTGGACGACCTGACCAAAGCTACTCGCGAAGAGCGACGAAAGCTGGTGCGCCGTATGCTAGGGCTGGAACGGTTGGATAACATTCAGACGACCATCAACGCCGACGCGCGCGACACGCGAAATCGCATCCTTGGCCAGATGCAGGCACTGCTCACGGATGCCGAAAAGGCGCAGATAGCGGCTGATATTGCTGAAAGTGAAAACCAGTTGGCCCTCTTACAGCAGACATGGATGCGGGAGAGAGCGCAATTTCAGGAATTGAATGAACAATACCAGCAAACTAAGGCGCGCTTTGAAGAGGCCGAACGGCGCCTGAAGCGCTACAACGAACTGGCACAGCAATTGGAGCAGGCACGCGAGCGTATTCAGCAACTGACCCAGCGCCAGCAGGAATTGACCCAGAAAATCGCTCTCCTGAACGCCCAACGTCAGCAAATAGAGGCCCAGCGCCAGCAGTTTGAAACCTACTTAACTGACAAAAAGCGCTTAGATGATCTGGAAGCCGACCGCAATAAGTATCTCAATCAGAAGGTACGTACAGAGCGTTTGGCCGCTGCACGTCAAGATCTAGAAGACGCCCGCCATCAGGTAGCGTTACGGAGTGAAAAAATCGAAAGACTCCCCAGCGTCAGCAAAGACCTCGAAGGACAAACACGGCATTTAGCCCAGATAAAGACCGCCATCGAGGGGGCGCTAGAAAAGCACAGCCAGATTAAAGGCGAAATAGGAGCACTGCAGGAACGCATCCAGGAGCGCAAGCAAAAACTGGCTCAGATCCGCTCTCTGGGCCGCTTAGCCAAATGCCCTACTTGTTTGCAGCCCTTGCTACTAGGATACGACCGAGTCCTTCGGGAACTCGAAGAGGAAATCGCCCACATCCAGACGGAGCAAATTCAGGCACTTGAAAAAGAACTCCAGAAAAATATAGAGCACGGTAGAGCGCTTCGCCTGGAACAACAGAGCGCCGAAAAAGCGTTGGATCTACTAAAGGAGGACCTAATGCGCCTTAACGAGGATGTGCGCCAGAAGGGTCTCTGGGAACGCAAATGCAAAGATCTAGAAGAACACATCGCCGCCGAGGAGGCCATTCTGCGGGCTATTGGCGAGGTAAATTTCAACGAAGCCCAATACGAGGCACTAAAAGCGCGCGTCAAAGCCGAAGAAGCGCGCTATTTGGAGTTCAGCAAAGCCGAAAATTATGTCCAGCAAGAACTCCCCCGCACGCTGCGCGAGCAAAAGAGCATACAAGAGAATCTGGTCCAGTCCCAACAACAACTGCAAGCGCTAATGACCGAACAGCAGGCCATTGGCCATGACCCTGCTGAATACGACGCCGCCCGCGACGCGCTGACGGCATTTGCCGACCAGTTGCGCGCCCAGAGCGAGCGGCTGCAGGCGGCCGAAAAAGCCTGGCTGGAACAACAAAACCACCTCCAGAACCTGCGCGAGCGCTTAGAGCGCGATGCCCGCCTGCAGGATCAAATCCGCGACCAGCGCGCTGAAATTCAACTGCTGGAACAACTCTCTTCCCTGGTTGGGCAGTTCAAGGGCGAAATTCTGGCGCGGGTAGGGCCAGGCATCTCGCGCGAGGCCAGCGAACTGTTTAACCGCATTACGCGCGGGCGCTACGAAAACATCCGCGTCAACGACGATTTTGACTTCTCCATCTCCGACGGTGGCATCTATTATCCCATTGAACGCTTTTCTGGTGGCGAGGTGGACCTGGCCAACCTTTGCCTGCGCATCGCCATTACTAAGGCCATCTTTGACTTCAGCGGCGCCACACAAATGGCCGGCTTTCTGGCCTTCGACGAGGTACTCGGTAGCCAGGACGAAGAGCGCCGTGTCGAAATCATGCTAGCGTTCAATTATTTAAAAGAACAATTCCGCCAGATATACATCGTCTCTCACATCGAAAGCCTCAAGGACTTTTTCCCTAACCTCCTGGAGGTCAGTGTAGGGCCGGGCGGCAGCCGGGCGGTCTGGAAGTGAGGGAGGAATGAAAGGCCAAAGGGGAGAGGCCAGGCTGTTGTTTTGTTTTGAAAGGTTCTTTAAGGTGCTCGATGCTTAGGACAAGGGGGCTAATGTCCGCTTTTTTCGATAAGAATGGCCTCATTCCCTGGAAGCGCTTTTGGCTGCTGATAGCCTTTGAATGGCAAAAAAGCGCTATCCTTGCCCCCCTATGAGCGATCACTACTCTTCGGCGCGAACGGAGCAGGGCGAGTTGCCTGCAAGCGTTTCCTCCTCGAATAAGCGCCTGTACATCAGTTATATCCGTGCTATTGCCGCCTGTGCGGTGGTGCAGATGCACGCCATTGGGGGGTATCTGTACTGGTATGGCAAGGAGGCAGCCAATCTGCATCCGCAGTTCATTGTTGCAGACATTTATTACAGCTTTCTGCGCTGGGCTACACCGTTTTTCATTATGATCAGCGGCGCCTTGCTGCTGGGCAATCCTCGCGAACAGCCGTTGGGCGCCTTTTTGAGCAAGCGCATGCGCCGGGTGCTCATTCCATTTGCCTTTTGGGGTGTCATCTATTTGCTTTATTACTTTCGCGGCTCGCTCTATTTCGGCCCTTTGCCGCAATGGAAAGAGGTCGCAGGCAAGATCTTCTATGAGGATATTTACTTCCATCTGTGGTTTATTCCAATGATTGCCGGCCTCTATCTGTTGACGCCGGTGCTGAAGATTTGGGTGAAAGCGGCCAGCCGTCGCGATGTAGAGTACTTCATGGGATTGATTTTTATGTTCAATATGCTCCATCATTACCTACCCGGGTTTCTTGTTGTGAAGCATTTTGCCTGGTTTGGCTATATCGGCTATTATTTGCTGGGATATTATCTGAGCACATATCCAATAGATATTCGATGGAAACGGTGGATATACCCCGCGGCCTGGCTCATGCCGCTGTTGAGTGCCGGCGTGGTATGGTGGATGAGTGCGCGAAAGGGGGAGTATGATGATACGGCCTTTGTCTATACCAGCCCTAATATCTTGCTCATGACCGGGGCGTGGTTTCTGTTCCTGCGCGATTACGACTGGGAGCGCGTTGCGCGCAAGTATCCCAGGTTGCAGCAAGCGACCACGTACATGGCAGAAGTGAGTTTTGGTGTGTATTTCATTCATCCGCTGGTGTTAGATGTTTTGAAAAACGGCTATCTGGGCGTACGCATCAATCCGCATACCTTCTTCGATATGCCTGTACCCATTGCACTGGGTGGCATCCTGACGGGAGTCATAGCCACATTGCTTTCGGTGGCTCTGATTTCGCTCCTGCGTCGGTCGGCCTTCGTGTGTCAATGGCTCACGTAGAGGCTACTGCCATCCTTCGTTGCATGCAAGGCGCAAGGTGGATTTTCCATTAAGTTGCATTCCGTCGGGCAGCTGACGCTTTAGGGCGTGTCGGCAAGGGCTGCATTTCCTCCCATTAGCCCTAACTTCGTAGCCAATAAAAACGGTTACACTATGCGTACACTTCTTTTACTCGTTACACTTGTCGCCTTCGCCTTTGGGGCTTCTGCCCAAACGGGCTACTACCGGGTGAAATTCCCGGACGATTTCACGGTGTATGGCTGCAATGCCAAAGCCGATACCGTCTATCCGATCATTGACCAATACCCGGGCTGCCCCTTTGGGGTAAGCGTAGCGGTCAAAGATCAGGTATTCAAACTCAACCAGACGGGCGGCTGCAAAAAAATCCTGCGCACCTGGACGCTGATCTACTGGTGCGATTACGACCCTAATAAAGACCCCGTGTTCATCCTGAACCCCACGGACTCGGACATTGGCCCCACAGTATTTGGCATTCCAGCCAACCGCGGCCACTTGCAGTATACCCAGGTCATCAAAGTTATAGACCAGGAGGCGCCAGAGTTCTTTGACTGCCCGACGGGCCCCATAACTTTTTGCGATTACACAAGCAATGATCCGGCTCAGTACAACAACGGCCACATTGACCACTGCGAAGGGCCGGTGGACCTGCGCATCAAGGTTACCGATGCCTGCTCCAAAAGCGATCTGACCATCAAATATCGCCTCTATCTGGACTTAGATGGCAACGGCACACAGGAGACCTTCGTCAGCAGCAGCGCTCCCAACGCCTGGCCTATCAACCAAACTGTAGTGGGCGATACTGTTTTCGCTAACATCGAATTCCCGGCGGGCTTTGGCCTGCCTTACGGTACGCATAATATCCAGTGGATCGCCAACGACAACTGTGGCAACGAACGAGTCTGCAGCTACGATTTCATCACCAAAGACTGCAAAGCGCCCACAATGGTGTGCATGTACGGCATGGCCGTCAACATCATGCAGACCGGCATGATCACCGTCAGCGACCAAATTTTCCTGCAGCGCGTAGAGGATAACTGCACGCCTAAGCACCAGATACAAACAGCCATTCGCAAAGCGGGCCAGGGCACAGGCTTCCCTGCCGGCAGCAAAACGGTAACCTTCGACTGCAGCGAGCTGGGCCAGCAGTTCGTCGAAGTATGGGGCCGCGACGCCAGTGGCAATGCCGACTTCTGCCTGACCTTCATTGACGTGCAAGATAACATGGGCTCCTGCCCGCCGTCGAGCAAGTTCATCGCCAAAATCACTACACCCGACGACGACCCCATCGCCGGGGTTCAGGTGACTCTCCTGCAAGATAATAAAACCATTGCCATCTACACCACCGACGAGGACGGCATCTATGCAGTTGGCAGCCTGCCCGCCAACTGCAAGTACCAGCTGATACCTTCACTGGACGCCCAGCCCAAAGACGGCATCAACACAGCGGACGCCTTGCTGCTGTCGGCACACATAGACGGCATTCTGCCGCTGCCCTCACCTTACTATATGTTGGCCGCCGATGTTGATAAATCTGGAAGCCTGACTCCGGCCGACGTACAGCAGCTGGTGAAAATGATCCTCGGAGCCCAACAAAACTTCCCGGCTTACACCTCTGCGTGGCATTTTGCCTCAGCACACTTCACGTTCAACAACCCGGCTAACCCGTGGAGCGCCTCTGTGCCGGCTTTTAGCTCGCCTTTCTGTATCTCGGGCATGATGCCGGCGCCCAAGGCTGATTTTATCGGCTATAAAATCGGCGACCTCAACGCCTCCAGCGTCGCCCAATTGGGCGCTCCGGCCGTAAGTGACCGCGGCGGACAGCAGCGCCTGGCCTTCGAGACCAAAGACCAGGTCTTCAACGCTGGGCAGGAAGTGCGCGTCAGTATCCAGACGCCCGACCTGGCTAATCTGGCAGGTTTCCAATTCACGCTCGACTACGATACCGAAGTGCTGAGCTTGCAAAGCATCGTGCCCGACCTCATCCCTGATGACTGCATCGCCACGCCCGAAGCAGGGCGTGTAACGGCATGCTGGCATTCGTCCATCATGCTCGACCCCACCATCATTGGCAAAAACCTGAAGGCCCGCACGTTCGTCCTGGTCTTCCGTGCCCTCAAGGGCGGCGTTCTGGGCCGCTCGCTGCGTATGACTTCCAGCATCACGGAGGCCGAAGCCTACAAACGCGACCTCTCGCCCGTGGATATTGGCCTGTTCTTCCAGCCGGTACCCGTAGGGCCAAAAGTGGCCAACCTGAACGAAAGCGGCGCCCTCGAACTGTCGGTGCGCCCCAGCATTGTGCTCGACCGCGTGCAGGCCACCTACTACCTGCCCCAAGAGGGCGAGGTGCGCCTCACATTGACCGATGCCTCAGGTAACATCCTGCATACACGCCAGCTGCGCCAGAGCGAAGGCTATCATCAGGCGCTCATTGACCTGAGCGCCGGCGTACGCCCAGGGCTGCTGTTCCTGCGTCTGGAAAGCGCCGGCGGCGTGGAAGTGCAGCGGATTACCAAGATGTAAAAACGGCTTTGGAAGCCTTTTTTTTTCGGCTTGCGGGCATCGTCGGAGCGTCCTGGCGATGCCCGTGGGCTTTTTCTGGGAGGAACCTGAGGTAAAGGTTTAGGCGAGGCGGAACTTCGCCAGGGCTATTCGTCGAGGAAGTACCTTATCAGGCTTCTTCAGACTTTCGGAAGTACGCGCGTGCGCGTTCGATGAGCCGTTCGGCCAAGGACGGGTCTGCTGCTGACTGATGGCGCACGAAGTCGGCGAAGATGTCTTCCAGACGTTCGAAGTGCTGGCGTTCGAGGCGGGTGCCGCTTTCTGGGGCTGTGTGAGCACGCCGCCGTATAATCAGCTGAAAGGTCTCGGCAAAGACCTCTTTAAGCTGCATGTTGGTCAGTTCGACGCTCTGCTCGGGCCGGATGTCGCTAAAGGTGATGGATAAAATGGCCTCTTTTACTTCGTTTTGCTGGGCAAAATCGGCCAATTGCTGCAAGATGTCGGCGGTGGAGCGTTCGTGGCAGCGGCCTATTTCGAACCGGAGCCAGGGGCGAGTGGCGAGTGGCTCAAATGCTACGGAAACTTCTGTCGGCGAATGCACGTCGAGCCACAGGAAGCCTTTTTCGACGCCGATTTCGGTATCGCTCAGCCGCTCGATGCTGCCGGCGTACCAGGCGTTAGGATGCAGATTTACTTTTTGGGAATTGTGCCAGTGGCCCAGGGCCAGGAACTGAAAGCCCTGAAGGCGTTCTTCCAGGTCGGCGGGAAACGTTTGCTCGCCGTATTCATCCATGAGAAAGCGCTTACCTAAAGAGGTATGTAGCAGCAGCAGATTAAAAATGCCGGGTGCGGGTTCCATGCGTTCCAGTTCGCGGCGCATCAGGCGCTCGTCGTTGATGTGCGGCACGCCATGGATGGCCACTCCGTCGAAGTGGTAGGTTTCCCAGTGGTCGCCGAAGATAGGGTAAATGCCTGGTAAGGTGCGCAGAGCGCGCAGGATGGGGCTGTTGTAAAAGGTACGCGGCGTTTCGTGGTTGCCAGCGATAAGCACCAGCGGGATGCGAGCATCGCTTAGGCGGCGCAATTGCTCTAAAGCAAAGGTGAGGGCGCGATTGGTGGGGCTGGGTCGGTGGAAAAAGTCGCCGCTATGCACCACAACTTCGGGTTTGACTTCCAGTGCCCGCTCAATGACGCGCTCGAAGGCGTCATAGACGTCTTGCTCGCGGGCATTTACACCCGTGTCTTCGTGCACGCGGTCGAAGGCCTGGTAGCCCAGATGCGTATCGGAAAAATGGAGGATTTTCATGCCCGTCGTATTTTTTTTTCTCCTAAAAAAACAGGTATCGCCAGCAAAGTGTGCGCCAGCGATACCTGTGGCATGCAAAGAGGTAGTAAGGTGTTAGCGGCTTATTCGCGGCTGGCCAAAAAGCGCAGCAGCAGGTATAGGAACTGCAATAGCGCAGCCAGCGCAGCAGCCACATACGTCATAGCGGCCCAGAAGAGGGCATCTTTGGCGCCTTCGTACTCCGCTCCGCGGGCGATACCCGACTGGTCTAACCACGCCAACGCGCGGCGGCTGGCGTCGAATTCTACCGGAAGGGTAACAAGGCTGAACAGGCAGGTAGCGCCAAAAGCCGCCAGCACCACCATCATGATAATGGGATTGTCCAGCAGAGCAAAGCCCACTAAGCCAAACATGAAAAGGTATTGCTGGATGGAAGCGGCAATCTGCACCACAGGCACCAACCGCGAGCGCATCTGCAACATACTGTAGGCTGTGGCGTGTTGCACAGCGTGCCCGCATTCGTGCGCGGCTACGGCAGCAGCTGCTACACTGCGCCCGTAGTAAACATCGTGACTCAAGTTGACCGTCTTGTCCTGCGGGTTGTAGTGGTCCGTCAACCGGCCTTCTACCGAAGTGATGCGGACATCGAAGATGCCATATGCGCGCAACATGGCGGCAGCCACTTCAGCGCCACTCATGCCATTGGGCAGGGGCACCTGGCTGTAACGATGGAATTTACTCTGGAGCGTGCCGCTCAGGATCATGCCAATGACCGTGAAAACGACACTGATAATAACGATGCCAATCATAAGGGATGGTTTTGATTTTCGAGCTTTGAAAACAATACGAGGGCAAAGGTAGTTCGCTTTTAAGAGATCATTTTGAAGCCCGTGTATTTGTGCAGCGCTTTCGGGATGCGGATGCCTTCGGGCGTTTGGTTGTTCTCCAAAAGTGCCGCGACGATGCGTGGCAACGCCAGTGCCGAGCCGTTAAGCGTATGAGCGAGGTGTATTTTGCCGTCGGCATCACGGTAGCGCAGCTGTAAGCGGTAGCTTTGGAAGGTCTCGAAGTTGGATACTGAGCTGACCTCCAGCCAGCGCTGTTGCGCGCCTGACCATACTTCGAAGTCGAATGTTTTGGCTGAGGTGAAGCCCATATCGCCGCCGCAAAGGAGCAGGATACGGTAGGGCAGTTCCAATTTGCCCATCAGACGCTGCACATGTCGCACCATTTCCATGAGCGCCTTATAGGAGCGGTCCGGGTGTTCGATGCGCACAATTTCGACCTTGTCGAACTGGTGCACGCGATTTAGCCCGCGCACGTGGGCGCCCCAGGCGCCAGCTTCGCGGCGGAAGCAGGGCGTGTATGCGGTGTATGCAACGGGTAGGTCTTTTTCGGGTACAATGACGTCGCGCAGCAGGTTGGTGACGGGTACCTCTGCCGTTGGTATCAGGTAGAGACCATCGCGCTCGCAGACGTACATCTGGCCTTCTTTGTCCGGTAATTGGCCCGTGCCACGCGCTGTATCCTCATTCACTAAGTGTGGAGGTAAAATTTCTTCGTATCCGGCCTTAATGTTTTCTTCCAGAAAAAACTGGATAAGCGCGCGCTGGAGTTTGGCGCCTTTGCCGCGATAGACCGGGAAGCCTGCTCCGGTGAGCTTGACGCCCAGTTCGAAGTCGAAGAGGTTATACTTTTTGGCCAGGTCCCAGTGGGCCAGCGCGTCGGGCGGCAGGGTAGGGAATGGCTTTGCCCAATCGCGGAACACTTTATTGTCTTCCGTACTTTTGCCCTTAGGCACAGAGCGGTGGGGGCAGTTGGGCACCGTGTAGAGTAGGCTTTCCAGGTGTTGTTTGACTGCCTCGGAACGCTCTTCCAGTTGTCGAATACTTTCTTTTTGGGTGGCTACCTGGCTTTTGAGTTGTTCGGCTTCGTCGCGCTTTCCTTGGGCCATGAGCTGCCCAATTTGGGCCGACAGGCGTTTGTTTTCGGCCAGCAGGTCATCCACTTGCTTTTGCAGGGCGCGGCGTTCGTCGTCAGCCTTCAGGATGTCGTCCAGGATTTTGATTTGCCGGGCAGTCCAGTTGCGCTTGCGTAGTCCGTTAACGATCGTTTTTTTATCCTCTCGGATGCGTTTGACTTGAAGCATGAAAAATAGGGTATGATTTTTTACGGCGCGCAAGATAGAGCGAATTTCAAAACGAGTTTACCTTTGCCTCAATTCACCATAAATTATCACGCCTCTCCGAGCGGTACCCGTTCTGGCCGCGCCATTTCCTCCACTTTTTTTCGTTTATCTGATGGTCTCCTGCATACGGGAGCGTTGCCGGCCGATGCCGAAAGTTCTCTACGGCAACATTCTTTCAGGGAGGCCCCTCCGAACCGCTATAGCTAACCACTACCAATCTGCCGAGGCGCTTCAGCCGGCGGTAAGAAGCCTGAACACCCTGTTGGGACTGGATGCGAGTTCAATTTTTGGGCTACATCTATTTGATAATTAACCCGTTACCGGTTTATCTCAACCTCTCTAATACCTGTTTTTCACCTATGTACGACATTTTGCAGCTGAATGAAATGCTGGTCTCCGAGTTGAAGGAGATCGCCCAGCGCTTGGGCATTAAGGGACACCAGAAGATGTCCAAACAAGACCTGATTTACCATATTTTAGACGAGCAAGCCTTAGCAGGCAAAAAGACAGGCGGCGAGCGGGTGCCCGTGGTAGAAGAGCCGCAACCGGGCAGAAAGATTGTCATTCGCGACCCTCAGGCGGAGAGTGAGCCATCGCTCCGGCGCGATAAACGCCCGCGTAAAATGGTGCGTGTAGATGCACCTGCGCAAAGGCCAACGCTCCTGAAAGAGACAGCACCCACGCCCCCTGCCATCGTTCAGCCCGTATCCGATAAAGCAGTGGAGCAGGCGGCGGTATCTGCCGAGCAAGACACCGCGAATACCTCAACCCATCGTGACGACCGCCGCCGGCGTCGCCGCAATCGCCGCGACCGGTCGCCACAGACTGCCGCTCCTGCGTTGGAAACAGAAACAGACACTGAAGCCTGGACGCCTGAAGAAGAGCAGGCTGAACCCGATGCAATAGCCACGCCGCCGGCAAAAGCTGATGAAACAACGAGCCTAATGGAGGAGCCGACCACACCTCCTGCTGCCATGCCCCTAACCAGTGCATCCAAAGAGCGGCAAACAGGCAATGTCGCCGAACGCTTCGATATTGAATTGGACGGCGTCATCGAAGGCGACGGTGTTTTGGAGGTTTCGCCCTCCGAAGGTTACGGGTTCCTCCGCTCGCCCGATTACAACTACGCTTCCAGCCCCGACGATATCTACGTATCGCCCTCCCAAATCAAGCTCTTTGGCCTGCGCACCGGCGATACGGTGGTGGGTACTATCCGGCCACCTAAAGAGGGAGAAAAGTACTTTGCCCTGCTCAAAGTACTTCGCATCAACGGCCTGGATCCCAAAGACGTGCGCGATCGCGTGCCGTTCGACTACCTGACGCCGCTCTTTCCAACGAAAAAGTTTAACCTGCTGACCAGCGCTACAGGGCGAGACTTTGGCAATCGGCTCATCGAGTTGTTTACACCCATTGGTAAAGGGCAACGCGGCCTGATTGTTGCACAGCCCAAAACGGGTAAAACGTTCTTGCTCAAGGACATCGCTAACGCTATCACGAAAAACCATCCGGAGTGTTACGTTATCGTCTTGCTTATTGACGAGCGACCAGAGGAGGTAACCGACATGCGGCGCAGTGTGCGGGCAGAGGTGGTGGCTTCTACTTTCGATGAGGCTGCCGAAAACCACGTCCGGCTGGCCAATATCGTCTTGGAGAAGGCCAAGCGCTTAGTGGAGTGCGGGCACGACGTGGTGATCTTGCTCGACTCTATCACGCGCATGGCACGTGCCTACAACACTGTAGCACCCTCGTCGGGCAAAGTACTCTCCGGCGGCGTTGAGGCTACTGCCTTGCAAAAGCCCAAAAAGTTCTTCGGCGCTGCGCGTGCTATCGAAAACGGTGGCTCGCTCACCATTCTGGCCACAGCCCTTATTGATACTGGCTCCAAAATGGACCAGGTCATTTTTGAGGAATTCAAAGGAACGGGCAACATGGAACTGCAGCTCGACCGCAACTTAGCCGAGCGCCGCCTCTTCCCCAGCATTGACCTGACCAAATCAAGTACACGCCGCGAAGAACTACTCTTAGACCGCGATACGCTCCAGCGGATGTTTATCCTGCGTCATCACTTAGCCGACATGAAGCCCGAAGAGGCCATGGAGTTCATGCGAAAACACATGATGAATACCACGAGCAACGAGGAGTTTCTGCTTTCGATGAACCGATAGCAAAAGCCGCTGGAGTGAAGAATGGCCTCTAATCTTCCCGCCCCAATCGGGCAGCGATGTCTCGTATTTGTTGCGGCGAAAGGCCGGTGATTTCAGCAACAAATTCGACACTGGCACCTCTTCGCAGCGCGTTTTCAGCAATTTGCTCTTTTTCCTCCTGCCTGGCTTGCTGCACTCCGGCTTCAATTTCAGACTTCACCGTCAAGGCGAAGCTGGCCTCGTCGCGCTGGGCCTCTAAGTAGCGCTCGTACTCCTTTCGCTCGGCTGGAGGCAGTTTCAGCACATCGAGTTTCTGGCTGGCAGCCTGCAAGCCCTTGGCCGTGAATTCCTGTTTGATTTCTGCCGTTTTCAGAAAATAAATCCACTCGTCCAAAGTATCGCGGGCCACTTCGTCGAAGCGGTTGGTTTTGATGATGTAGTACTCTGGGTATAGGTCGCTGACGGTTTTTTTGAGGAACAGTTCGCGTTGTCGGGCGGAGAGTTCCAGTTCGGTGTGGCTGTGCAGGCCGATGAAGCGAGTGGTTCCGTGATAGACATAGTCGTCGCCGTGTCCGAGGTCGAAATAGACGATGTTGACGGAATAGACCTTTTTGACGCTGGCGTAGGGTTGACCTTCGGCCATGTGTTCGGTGATGACTTTGGCCGTGCCGTAGAGCATGCGCTGGAAGTAGTCGGCTTCGCGGGTATTTTGGATTTCGACGATGACCAGTTCGCCTTTTTCGTTTTCGACCAGCAGGTCCACGCGGTTGAATTTGTCGTCCCAGGTTTCCTTGTTGCCTTCGCTTTCGAGGATTTGCCGGATTTTGACGTCCTGTCGCAGCAGTTCGGAGAGGAAGCCTTCGAGGACGTCAAAGTTGGCCTTGTTGCGCAGTAGTCGTTTGAGGGCCCAGTCGAAGCGGACTAACTTTCGGGTCATGTCTGGGTGGATTTTTGCTCAAAAATACGGCGGTGGGGCATACGGGCGCTACCATTCCAATCGCCAGCTGATATTGGGCACGAGGCTGAGCTGGTTTTTGGTAACTACTTGGGCCAGCAGTGGGTCATAATAATAATAGGCGATGTTGTTGCGGAGCGTAGCGTTTTGGAGATCGAAGGCCAGCAGGCTGTTGCGGCGTTGGCCGAGGTGGCGTCGCCAGTAGATGCGCAGGTCGAGGCGGACGAAGTCGGGCAGTCGGATGGGGTACCCGTTGGAGAGGTCGTACACGGTGGTCTGTTCGGCGGCGGAGGCGGTAGTGTCCACGGGAGCGGTGCGTTGTCCGCCGACCCAGGCGAGGCGTCCGTTGACGCCGAAGGTGCGCGAGCGTTCGGGCCAGTCGTCAAGCGTCCATTCCTTACCAGCAGTAAGGTTGGCGATGTGACTGGTGCTCCATCGGCCTGGGCGCCAGAGGCCGTCTGTACTCTGGTAGTGGGCGTGCAGCAGGGTAGTGTTGGCCAGCAGGAACCATCCATTGGCTAAGAAACGCTCGGCCGTCAGCTCTACGCCGGCATTTTTGGCCTGCCCGACGGTCGAGAGCGTGCCGAGAGGCTGCTGTTCGCTAATGTTGGCCAGGTGAATGGTGCCTGCGACAGGTATCTGGTGCTGATGCTGATAGAACACCTCTGCACGGGTGCGCCACCAGTCGTTGAGTGTCCAGGAGTGGCGGGCAGAGAGCTGGAGCGCACGGGCTACGGAAGCGCCTTCTAAGCGATTGGCCCCACCATTTCGTGGATGCAGGGCATAGAACCACAGTGGGTGTGTCTGGCTGTTGAGGCCCGCAAAGAAGGCTAAATAGTGACGTTCGCTCAGGCGCTGTACCACGGTGAGCCGTGGCTCTAAGCGATAAGCGGGCGCATGTTGTTCGGAGTGCCACAAGAGGCTATGCAACCCCAACTGGATTTGAGTGCGTTCGCCCGGCAGCGTCCATTGGGCGCTGGCCCAGGGCTGGAGGGTTATCGGAGATGCGGCAGCTGAATAAAGCAGGCTGTCGCGGCGTTCGGCGCCCGTTTTCAGGTGAGCATATTGGGCCAACAGGCCGGCCTGGAAACGGCGACGCGGATGGCTGTGGTGGGTAATGCGGAGCGACAGGCCGACGCGATTTTCTAAGGAAGTATCCCTTTCGGAAAACAGGTCTTGGGCTTCGGCTGTGCGCGTATTGCGTTGAGCGGAGCCTATGGCGCTGACGAATAGTCGTGTTTGAGCACCTATAGAGCCGTTCCAGCTGGTGCCCAGCAGGCCGGTACTGGATCGGAAGTCAATGCGAAACAGGTCTTTAAACTGTTCGATGGCCAGGCTGTCGGAAGGTGGTGTGAAACGGTTTCGGCTGTTGCCGGTGGCGCCGAAGACAGCCCACTGTCCGCCTTTTTTCCCGGAGAAGGAGGTTTTGAAGGCATAGTCCTGAAACCAGATTTTCTCATTTCCGAAGGAAATGCCCATTTGGCCCAAAAGGCCTACGGTAGAATATCGGTAATTGACCAGGTATGAATGCCTGTGCTGGCGGTCTAAGGGCCCTTCGAGGGCAAAGTCGAGGCCCAACAGGCTGGCTTGGGCGGTGAGTTCGTGTCGTTGAGCGTTGCCGTTACGCCAATAAATGTCCATGATACCACCGAAAGCATCGCCGTAGCCGGGTGGCAGTGCGCCGGTGAGTAGGGTGGAGTTGTCGAGCAATTGTGCCGAGAAAAGCAACACCCCTCCGGCGGCGGTAGCAGGTCGGTCGCTGAAGGTGCCGGCATTGGGCAGGTGGTTAGGGTTTACAATTTCGACGCCCTCCAAGCGCCAGCGCAGGTTTTGGGGGCTATTGCCGCGCACCAGCAGGCCATTGGCCTGGTCGTCGGCATTGGCTACGCCGGCAAAGGCCATGGCTAAGCGGGCGGGGTCGAAGAATGTGGCTGGGAAGCGCTGCGTTTTTTCCCGTGTCAGCGGGATTTCGCCCAAAGGCAGCAGCGTCTGTCGGTCGGCGCCAGCCCGGATGACCACATCGGGCAGAGCGCGTGCGGAGGGCTTCAGCGCAAAGTCCAGCGCTATGGCTCGCCCGGAGACAATGTGCACTTCGGGCAGAATGAGTGTTTCGTAGCCAGGTGCCTGCACAGTACACAGGTAAAGGCCGGGGGGTAACATTTCTACATAGAAAATGCCAGCACTGTCGGATATGGCCAGTTGGTCGTCGGCGATGCGGCCGTCCGAAAGGCGTATCGTCGCCCCGCCGACAGGCAGATTCGCAACAGCGTCGCGCACCTGCCCGCGCAGCGTCTGGGCAAGAGCGTCGCGCGGGATGAAGAGGCTGGAGAGGAACAGCGATAGGTAAAATGGTTTCATAGTTATGCCCGAAGAAAAATGCTCCGAGCCAAAGAGACGGCGACGTCGTCATCTGCTCGGAGCATGCAAGGGGATAAAGTGTTCCTACTTATTCTCCGAAGATTTCGCGGAGTTTTTCGGCGAGTTGTTCGCCGCGCAAATTGCGCTGGATGATGCGCCCTTGTGGGTCAATCAGGATCGTCTGCGGAATGGAGTTGACCGAGTAAAGCGCGGCGTGTTCGCTGCGCCAGCCCTGCAGGTCGCTGATGTGGTGCCAGACCAGACCGTCCTGCTCGATGGCGCGTATCCAGGCGTCGCGGTCGCGGTCGAGGCTGACGCCGAAGACATCGAAGCCCTTCGCCTTGTATTTGTTGTACAGGGCCACGACGTTCGGATTTTCACGGCGGCAGGGGCCGCACCAGCTGGCCCAGAAATCAATAAGGGTGTATTTCCCTTTCGTCGTTTTGAGCAGCGAAAGCGTGTCGCCCTTGGGCGTTGCCCCCACTAAGTCGGGGACGAGCATGCCGGGCGTGAAGGTGGACGTGCGGCGCATTTCAGCCTCCAGAATGGCCACGTCGCCCAGGTCGTTGCCCTTGAAGGTCTCTACATAGCGCTGGGTGAACGTGAGCAATTCCGTATGGTTGGTATTTTGCAAACCTTTAATGGCGCCGCCGAAGGCACGGCGGTGGGCCATAGAGCCTTTGGGCAGTTTGGCTAAATGAGTTTCGAGGCCCTTCTTGACCTGGTCGGCAGGAGCACCCAATTGCTGTAGGAATGTGACGTAGTTTTGGAAAGCATCGAACACTTCCGGCACCTGTTCGTAGCCCGGGTCGGCCAGGTTGGCGTAGGCGAAAAATTCGCGGACATAAAAGTCCACCATGGAGGCTGGCGTAGCGTTTTCCGACACGTCGTCGGGCCAAAGCAGCAGGGTAGCCGAACGCCACAGCATGGGCTGCGTCTTTTTCAGGTCAGCGATGAAGTTGGCCTTGGCCTCGTTGTGGGCCTTGAACTTGTCGCGTGCGGCGCGCATGGCAGCGGCGTCGTTGCGCATGCGAGCGTCGCGCTGTTCGTTGTGCAGTTCCTCGTTTTGGGCACGGAACTGTTCGACTTCTTTGCGCAGGTTTTCGTAAGCCTTATTGATTTCGGAGCCTACCGTGCGCCCTTTTTCCATGTACTGGGCATTAGCCCACAGGGTCAGGGTTTTCTCCTTGCCCAGGATGAGCGGTGTGGTTTGCACATCGTTGAAGCCCACAAAGTACACGCGCGGCTCTCCGCCCGGAAGAGTGGCCACGTAGGAGCCGTCTTCCTGCCGCTGTCCGCGTGTAACCTCTCGCGTGGCTAAGCCCAATTTTTCGTAAACGAAGATGGTCGTGGCATTGGGCGGGCCATCTATGATCTTGCATACCAGTGTAACAGGTGCATCAGTGCTTTTCTTGGCCGCAGTGGTTTGTAAATACGCCTGCACAGGCAACGCTAAAAGCAGGGGCAAAAGCGCTTTCTTCATGTCTGGATTTGTTTGCTATTTTTTAAATGAAAAAAAGGTACCGCAAAAATACGCACTCTGCCGGGGCGCGTTGCGCTAATTAGCGCAAAGGCTCGTGCCGTCGGGTTTAAAGCAATTTTTTGGCCAGAAAAACGCGCGGGCGCTTCGTGGCGTCTGTAAAGGCATTTTTAAAACCTCCCGGCAGTTGGCCAGTAAGCACGCTTAGCGTCAATTCACCAGCTGCACGGTGTCGGCGTCGCTGTAGTATTCGGCCACACCTTTAATAATATATTCGGGCTTTTCCTGGCGGAATGCTTTCTGGCGTACGACGTAGTAGCTCCAACTGCCGGGGCCGAGCTTAGCCAGTTGAGCCGCGGGGAATTCGATGTAATCTATGCCGGCAGTAGTGATGATTTCCATAGGCACAGTGGTGCTTCGGTCGGTTTTTTCCCACAGGATGACCCAGGCCTCGTTTTCCGAGATGGGCGGTCCCTGCCAGCGCAAGGTGGCTGGCTGCTTCAGCGAGAGCGTTCGGCCGCCGAAAGAGAGCTCCGAAACCGGCAGCATTTCCAGCGCGAACTCGTGTGGTCGGCCTTTAGCATCCTTCCAGCTAAAGGTATGTTGCGGCGAAAAAGTGCTTCTGCCTTCGGAGCGATAGGTAACGCCACCACCCGACACGAACGCCTGCATGGAGGCACCGCCATAGTACACACCGCCGGGAATTTCTATGGAGCGCGTCCCATTTTGCTCACGACGACGGACGACTATCTCCGCCAGCGATTGGCCTTCAGGCTTGAGGTAGCGCACATAGCATTCCACTTCTTCCACAGCGCCGGTATCCGAAGAGGTGCAGGCGTACAATACCGCCACTACGAGGAGGGACGAGATAAAAAAGGATGAAAAACGCAGAAATAATCGCATAAGCAGGATGTCTTTACGACTTTGAACGGTGCCATTAGGTCGGGCAAAATTCGGGCAGCCGGCGGTAGCGCTCCAAACATTTCGCCCATTCGCAGGCGGCTTTCACAAGCGTAGAAGGGGCATTCATACATTTGCCCTGTCGAGGGCGCTTTTTTATTGCGGTCTTTGTGTCGTCTTTTGGGATGAAAAAAGCATTGATCACTGACGATTGTCATGAATCCCTGCTCACAGGGTTGGAGCAATTGGGTTACACATGCCACTTTCGCCCGGAGATCACGCCGGAAGAAGTTTCTGCGTGTATTTCGGAGTACGAAGGGCTGATTATCAACAGCAAAATTCGGGTGGATGAGGCCCTGCTACGACGCGCTCCGAGGCTTGAGTTTGTGGGACGGTTAGGTTCCGGGATGGAGATTGTGAATCGGGAGGCTGCTGCGGCGCGTGGCGTTATAGTGGTTAGCAGTCCAGAAGGCAATCGCAACGCTGTGGCCGAGCATGCGCTGGGCATGTTGCTGGCGCTACTCAACCATCTGCTGCGTGCGGACCGGGAAGTGCGGCAGCGCATTTGGCGACGCGAAGCCAATCGGGGCCTTGAGCTGAGCGGCCGTACGGTGGGCATCATCGGCTTTGGGCACACAGGCAGCCAGTTTGCCCGAAAGCTGGCGGGCATGGAAGTGCAGGTATTGGCTTACGACAAGTACAAGACGCACTATGCCGCTGATATGCCCTGGGTGTGCGAGACGGACCTGGATACGCTGATGCGGGAGGCGGACATTATCAGCCTGCATTTGCCGCTGACGCAGGAAACCCGCCATTTCGTAGATGCGTCTTTCATCCGGCGTTGCAAACCCGGTTTTATTCTTATCAACACCTCGCGAGGTGCTTGCGTAAAGACGTTGGACCTCGTAGAGGCCCTGGAAACGGGCCATATAGGCGGCGCTTGCTTAGATGTATTTGAAAATGAAAAGCCCGAGACATTTAGCCCACAAGAAGCAGCGCTCTACGAACGGCTGTATCGAAGCGAACGGGTGGTGCTTAGCCCGCATATTGCTGGCTGGACGCGCGAGTCGAAGCAAAAATTAGCCGTAATCCTAGTAGCGCGCCTAGCGGAGGCCTTGAAAGCAAGGTTAACGCATGGTCGGTAAAAAAGTGCCAGAAATGTGCCGTTTGTGCTTTTTGGCCTTTGTAGCTGTCAGGTATTTGTTATCATTGCGCCCGTCTTTGTGTTAAAATCGTGAAGCAAGTCGGCCTTAGGCCTTTGGTAATCAAATTTTTGTGTAATAAGATTGCATCACCAACATCTGTTCTATGGTACGTTCATTACTACTACTGCTGGCCCTGCTTTTGGCTGGGGAGTTGGCTTTTGCTCAGGTTGGCGTTACGGTGCTCGCCGGTAAAATTACCGACGATCAGGGTGAGGCCTTGCTTGGGGCTACCGTTAAGATCATGCGCGGCGCAGACCTCGTGCGCGGTACGCAAACGGACTTTAACGGCAATTATCGGGTCAATTTGGATCCGGGTAATTACGACGTTGAGGTGTCGTATTCGGGCTATCAGACCCAGAAGGTTACGGGTGTTCGCGTGATTTCGAACATCATCAACAACCTGGATTTTGTTCTCTCTTCCAGCACGGTGCTCACGGAGGTCGTCGTCCGGGATTTCAAGGTGCCGCTCATCGAACAGGATAAGACTTCGGGTGGCCAGACGCTGACTTCGGAGCAGATTAAAAACCTGCCCACGCGAAGCGTAAACGCCATTGTGGCCACGACGGCAGGTACCACCTCTATTGATGGCGGTGTAGTGAACATCCGCGGCTCGCGTTCCAACGCTACCAACTATTACATTGACGGCATTCGCGTAGCCGGTACGCCTCCGCCGGTGCAGGACATCGAGCAGCTGCAGGTAGTAACAGGTGGCCTTGGTGCTGAATATGGCGACGTAACCGGCGGTGTCATTTCTATTACCACAAAAGGCCCGGCTGATGTTTACCACGGCACTTTGGAAGTTGAGAACTCACATGGCCTGGACCCATATGGCTGGTTTTTAGGCACGGCCAACGTCAGTGGCCCTTTGATCAAGCGCAAAGGCGTAAATGGCGCACCCAGCAAGACGATCCTGGGCTTTCGCGCTTCGGGCCAGTTCCTGTCCCAAAAGGATGACCGTCCGTCGGCAGTGCCCGTCTATCGCGTAAAAGATGAGCTGCTGGATACGCTCATCAACAACCCGTTGATCCGTCAGAACGGCATCCTAGTGCCGCGCGCCGAAACCTACACGCGCGATAGCGTGAATGCCCTGAAGTATCGCCCGTTTGAGGCGCGTCAGGAGTTCGACTTCACCGGCCGCTTAGACCTCCGGCTGTCGGATAACATGGACTTCAGCCTGACCGGAACGTACCGGGATGTGCAAGACCAATTTACGCCCAGCGGCTGGCGTTTGCTCAACAGCCATAATAACCCTACGTCTTATGCGTCGCGCTATCGCACGATTGCTCGTTTTCGTCATCGCTTAGGCGGTGATGGCGGTGGAAGCACCAGTAAAGTGGGCATTGCTAACGTAAGCTATGTGCTTCAGTTCGGTTTTGAACGTGGCCGCACAGAGGCTTATGACCCCAGACACCAGGACCGCATTTTTGATTATGGCTATATAGGTCGCTTTAATTTTGAGGAGCGCCCCATTCCGGGCATTGACAACAACGGACAAATCGCACATGTAGGTAACCTACGCGCCTTTACGGGCTACGAACCTGGGCCTATTACCACCAATCCGGGGTTGATTGCGTATAACCAGTATTCCACCAACCCGGAGAACGTCAATACCTATTTTGCCCAGAATGGCATATTCTCTTCGCTTTATGACAACATCTGGTCGAATATGCACCGGAATGTTAATCTGGTGTACAATTCGTACCAGCGTTCGGAGAGCGATATTATCACCGCCATTGCCTCGGCCAACTTCGACCTGAAATTGGGCCGCATCGGCACACACAGCTTCCAATTTGGCCTGCTGAACGAGCAGCGCGTAGAGCGGTCTTATGGCCTGGCACCTTTTGGGCTGTGGAACCTGATGCGTCAGCTGGCGAACGGCCACTTCAACGGTTTAGATACCAACGTGGTCATCGGCACGGTATCGATTCCGCAATTAGGTATCGAGGTGCCGCGCTATGCCAATGCTACGGTGGATTTGCCTGACTTCAGATTTTATCGCGCTGTACGTCAGCTGACGGGTAAGGGTTTAGCTGACTTTATTAACACCGATGCGCTTGACCCGCGCCAGCTGAGCTTAGATATGTTTTCATCGCGGGAATTGACAGACCAGAATTTTGTAGGTTATTATGGTTATGACCATACGGGACGCCGCCTGACGGGGAATGTTACTTTTAATGACTTCTTTACGGCTCGCGATGCTGACGGCATTCGCACGTTCCCGGTGGCGCCGCTGCGTCCGCTGTATCAGGCGGCCTTCATTCAGGACAAGTTTGTCTTCAATAAGATGATTTTCCGCCTCGGTCTCCGCATCGAGCGTTTCGACCTGAATACGAAGGTGCTGCGCGATCCGTTCTCGCTGTATGAGATCATGGGCGCCGACGAGTTCTACCGCACAGTGCCGGGTGCTGGCCAGCGCCCGGGTACTATTGGCGACGACTACAAGGTGTATGTAACGAGCTCGAACGACCGCACCGTCAAGGCCTTCCGCAACGGTGAGACGTGGTTCTTTGCTGACGGTACGCAGGCGCCCGACGGCAACGTCATTTTTGGTGGCGGTGTGGTAACGCCATACCTGCGCGACACCATCGCCGGTGACGACATCTTTGATGTTCGCTACAACCCGAACACCTCTTTCCGCGACTACACGCCACAAGTCAACTGGCTGCCGCGTCTGGCGTTTTCGTTCCCTATTTCGGATGAAGCCAATTTCTTTGCGCACTACGACATCTTAGTGCAGCGCCCGCCGAGCAACTGGGAAGCCACCCCGCTGGATTATCTCTACTTCTACGTGCCTGGGCGCACGCCGGCCAACAACCCGAATCTGCTGCCCGAGCGCGTGGTGGACTATGAGGTGGGTTTCCAGCAGCGCGTTACGCAAAACTCGGCCATCAAATTCTCGGCATACTACCGCGAACTGCGTGACATGATTCAGCGCCGTACCCTGCTGTTCATACCGACTATCGGCAGCTACGATACCTACGGCAACATTGACTTTGGTACGGTAAAAGGTTTTACCTTCCAGTACGATTTACGTCGCACCCAAAATGCCGAATTGCGGCTGGCATACACGTTGCAGTTTGCCGATGGTACCGGCTCGGATGCCAACTCGCAGCGCGGCCTGACGCAGCGCGGTAATCTGCGCACTTTGTTCCCGCTCAGCTTTGACGAGCGCCACAACATCCAGGGTATCTTCGACTACCGCTTCGATACGGGCAAGCGTTACAACGGTCCGCGCATCGCCGGTAAAGATATCCTGGCGCTCTTTGGCGTCAACGTTCAGTTCTCCGCCGTATCGGGGCGCCCCTACACGGCGCGCCAGCGGGCGGAGCGCTTCGGCGGTAGCGGCTTCCTGGGTTCTATCAACGGTAGTCGCCTGCCCTGGCGCACCAACATTGACTTACGGGTGGACAAGACCATCGAACTGAACCAGAATCCGCGCACACCGTTGAGCCTGAACATTTACTTGCGCGTAGCCAACCTGCTCAATACGGTGAACATCATTAATGTATATCCGGTGAGCGGTTCTCCGTACGACGATGGCTATCTGGCTACTGCGGAGGGACAGTCCATTGTGCAGGGTGTGGCAGCCCAGGGTCGGAATGTACAGGCTTATTTAGACGCATATTCCTGGGCCATGCTCAACCCGGGCTTTTTCACCATACCGCGCCGTATCTACGTGGGTGCGGCTTTCCAGTTCTAATAAGGCTCAAACTACAATTGCTCATATTAAACACATATCAACCATGCGTATATTCACAGGAATCGTCATAATGGTTTTAGCGCTGTGGGCTGGTTACGCATCGGCACACATTCCGGGCGGGCCGCAAGCTGCCGGGAAGAATGTCAAAAACGTCCAGTATCGCGGCGTTTGTGCGGCTTCAACGGCACAAATAGATCAGGAAATTAACAACGTACGCGCGCGTTTGCTGGGCGGTGGTGACTGCTGGTGGGACTTCCGCGATGGGCGCTACATCGTACCCAAAGTAGATCCGGCTACCGGTCAGCGCGAGGTTTCTTCGCTGTTTGCCGGCTCGGTGTGGCTGGGTGGCGTTGACCCGGCAGGTAACCTGAAACTGGCTTGCCAGGACTATCGCCCGGGTGGCCGAAACGACTTCTGGCCCGGCCCACTCAACGAGCAGGGCATTACGGATGACCGTACTTGCGCCAACTGGAACTTCCATTTCCGCGTAACGGGTGATGAAATCCGCCAGCATCTGGGGAACTTAGCCGCCGGAACAGCTACCCCTGAGAATATCCCGCGCGGTCTGAGAGGTTGGCCCTCGCGCGGCAACCCATACTTCTTTGACGTATGGGGCTTCCCGCTGCCGTTCACCAGCCAGGGTCTTGCCGGCTTTTACGATGCTAACGAGGATGGTCTATACAACCCTATGGACGGCGACTATCCCTCTATTGAAATTCGCGGCTGCCCGCTGGATCGCTTCCCCGACGAGATGATCTTCTGGATTTACAACGACCAGGGCGGTGGCGCTCCGCACGCGCGTACGAATGGCGTGCCCATCCAGATGGAGGTGCAGGTACAGGCTTTCGGTTATGTGACGAACGACGAGCTGAACGACATGACCTTCCAGCGCTATAAGCTCATCAACCGGGCGGTAGATCGCATTGACTCTACCTTCTTTGCCATGTGGATTGACCCCGACCTGGGCTGCTATCAGGACGACTATATCGGCTGCGATAGCTTGAAGAGTTTGATGTACTGCTACAATCAGGACGCCACCGACGGTCAGCCAGGGTGCGATTGTGCAGGCGTAGCTACCTACTGCGAGCGCGTACCGATCATCGGTGTGGATTACTTCCGGGGTCCTCTGGATGAATTTGGGGAAGAAATCGGTATGTCGTCGTTTGTATATTACAATAATCCCAGTCTAGGTCCATGGCCAGCGGCTATGACCGACCCGCAGCAGCCCTTCGAATTTTACAACTACCTCACCGGTCGTTGGCGCGACGGTACGCCTTACACATATGGCGGTAGCGGTTACGACCTGGCAAACGCCAACGTTACCAAGTATGCGCTGCACGATCCGCCCAACGATCCGAATGGGTGGTCTATGTGCACGGCTAACTTAGCCTTCGGCGACCGCCGTACGCTGCAGGCTTCGGGTCCATTCCGACTGTTGCCCGGTGCTGTCAATGAGCTGATTATCGGTATTCCTTGGGTGCCGGATATTGACTACCCATGCCCTGACTTGGAGCAGCTGTTCCGCGCCGACAAGTTTGCTCAGGGCCTTTTCGATAACTGTTTTGAACTGGCTGATGGTCCCGACGCTCCTACCGTAAACTGGATCGAGATGCACCAGGAACTCATCGCTGTGCTCACGAACGAAAACCCGGTGTCTAACAATTACCGCGAAGGCTACCGCGAAGTGGATATCCTGGCGCCCGACTCTCTGCGTCTGAGCGAAGACCCGGAGAAGCGAGCACTCGCCGAGTATCGCTTTGAAGGCTACATAATTTATCAGCTCATCAACCCGAACGTCTCGACCGCAGATCTAAATGACCCGTCAAAGGCCCGCATTGTTCAGCAGGTAGATATTAAGAACGGCATTGCTGACATCTATAACTGGGAGGAGACGCGCGATCCGAACGATCCGCAGCGCTTAGTGTATTTCCCGGTATTGAAGGTTAAGGGCGCCGACCAGGGCCTGCGCCATACCTTCCGCCTGACAGAAGACCGCTTTGCCACAGGCAACGATAAGCGACTCATCAACCACAAGAAGTATTACTACACGGTTATTGCCTATAGCTATAACCAGTACGCTCCTTTCCGGCCGTACGATGTGCCGGTATCTGGCCAGCAATACCCTTTCCTGGCGGGTCGTAAAGCACCCACTGGGCCTATACCGATTTATACGGTGGTGCCGCGCCCTATTGTGGATCGGGTGCTGAATTCAGCGTACGGCGAGGGTGTAGCCGTTACTCGTCTGGAGGGTACAGGTAATAACGGTACGTTTCTGGATCTGGAAGATGCTAGCCGCAATGGGCTGTTCCAGTTAGGCTCCTCTAAGGATACCTTCCTGACGTATCGCCCCGGCCGCGGGCCTATTACCGTAACGATTTTCAACCCGTTGGAGGTGAAAGACGGTGAGTATGAGCTGCGCTTTGTGGATAGCAACCCGAATGACGACAAGCTGGATCCCGATGCCCGCTGGGAACTTCGCCGCCTACCCGACGGCCAGATCATTGCATCAGAGCGTACTATTGCAGACATTAACGAGCAAATTGTGCCGCAGTATGGCTTCTCCGTAACGATAGCACAGCCGCCGCTAACCGGTAGCTTCACCTGGTCGAAGCGAAATCCGAAAAAGTATCCCTCACCGGGCGAGCAAAACGGCGCTATTGGCGCCACCATCGAATATGCCGACCCAAATGTGCCGTGGTTGACGGGCTTTCCGGATACGGAAACAGGGCTTTTCAACTACGTGAAGACGAACCGCTTGGAACGCGATGAGGAATTTGATCCGAAACAGGCACTCTCTACGTTAGGGAATGGTTGGTTTGTGCCGTATGTCTTGTGCGATTGGGCTTTACCTTCGGATTCACGCCTATTCACTCCCGCTTGGACCCCCTCTCAGCTGTCGTTGAGCGGTGCGGTAGCAGGCAATAATACAGAGCCGACGAATACAGGGAGCCGCTATTTCAAGCTGGCTAACCTGCCCAACGTAGATATCGTTCTTACGCCAGATACCAGTAAGTGGAGTCGCTGTGTTGTTGTGGAGTCTGCCTCTCTTTATTACACCAGCCCGGCTTTCCCGAAAAAACCAGGCCTCGAGACGGAAAGCAACCCGGCAACGCCTACTCGTCGGCGCTCTTCGTTTGATGTGCGTTTTGCGCCATCTGTCAGCAAGGTGGATGCCAATGGTGATGGGCTGCCCGATCCGGATGGCAGTGGTGTGGTCGGTATGGGTTGGTTCCCGGGCTATGCTATTGAGGTGGAGACAGGGCGCCGCTTAAACATTTTCTTTGGAGAGAACTCCGTGTATAGCCGCTCGGTGGATCCCTCCTATACGGGCCGCGACATGCTGTGGAATCCGACCAGCCAGCTGCTAACGACCGATGCGCCGCAGGATTACTTCGACTTTATCCTGGGTGGGCAGCACTGGGTGTATGTTACCTATACCACCTATGATGCCTGCGAAGCCTTGCGCCTTCGTCTGACGCCCGAACGCGCGCCCAGCATCAGTGCAGCAGATGTGTTCAAGCAGCCGGAAATGCGCAACATCGCCTGGGCGGGCATGCTCATGGTAGCGCCTCGCTTCCAGATGAAGCCGCTGCGCGAGGGCCTCGTACCAACAGAGACCGTTATTAAGCTGCGCGTCAACCGCCAGTTCGATACTTGGTTTAACGATGCCGACGGTGGTAAGAAGACGGGCATGCCTAAATATCGCTTCAAAATCGAAGGTCGCGAGGCTTCTGAACTAAATGCAGTACAAGTACAGAATGCGCTTGACTCTATTAAGGTAGTTCCAAACCCGTATTATGGCTATTCGCCCTACGAGACGAGCCAGTTCTCGAATGTGGTGAAGATCACTAACCTGCCGGGCAAGTGTACGGTAACGATTTACTCGCTCGATGGCCGCTTTATCAAGCAATACCGGCGCGATGAGGTCTATGCGCCGTATCAGCAGATTAGTCCAGACTTAGAGTGGGATTTGAAGAACAGCAAGGGCATACCTGTGGCTAGTGGGGCGTATCTCATCCATGTGAATGCTCCGGGCCTTGGAGAGCGAACGATAAAATGGTTCGGTATTGCCCGACAATTTGACCCGTCAGGTCTGTAAACATTTTGACCAGCGCAGGAGCGGAGACTCTTTCATTAGTGAGGTCTCCTGCTCCTGCGGCGGTCGTTTTTTCACCCAATTTCATTTCTCAGCCATTATGCTCAACTCTTACACTCGTATGAAGAATTTATATCGGAGCAGCCTGCTTTTGCTTTTTTCGTTGACGCTGGCTGCCGCATGGGCGGGCAACCCTGACCGCCAAGGTGAAGCGGGAGCCGGCCAACTGCTCATCAATCCATGGGCGCGCAGTGCAGGCTTGCATTCGCTTAACACGTCGTCTGTTACAGGCATTGATGCCCTCTACATGAATGTGGCCGGTTTGCCGCGTTTTGAACGGACGCAGCTGGCCGTCAATCACACCCGCTATCTGGAAGGTGCTGACATGGCGCTCAATGCCTTAGGGTTTGCCCAGCGTTTAGGACGCGGGGCATTCGGCATTAGCCTGGTATCATTCAATCTGGGCGACCTACGGCTGACTACGACGGATACCCCCGAGGGTTCGGGCGCTACCTTCAGCCCTGCTTTTTTCAACATGGCCCTGTCGTATGCCCATCTTTTTGAGAACCGCGTGTCGGTAGGTGTGGCAGTGAAGTTTGTCAGCGAGTCTATTCCAAACGCAGGTGCCAGTGCCGTTGCACTCGATGCTGGGGTGCAGTATGTAACAGGTGCCAACGACAATTTTAAGTTTGGTATCTCGCTGCGCAACGTAGGCGGCAAGATGCGTTTTAAAGGCGAAGGTTTAGGAGTACAGAACAATAGTACTAACCCGACATTCAATTATCCTATCACGTTTTACCAGCGCAGCGCGGAGTATGAACTACCCTCGCAGCTAAATATTGGTGTCTCTTACGATTGGCTACTGGGCCGAAGCAATCGCCTGTCTTTACTGGGTACGTTTACCTCTAACGCTTTTGCTCGTGACCAGGTGGGCGCCGGCTTGGAGTTTTTTGTTGGCCAGATGTTTGTTTTGCGCACTGCCTACAAGATCGAATTTGACGCAGCGCGCAACAGCCCAGAAGCCACATTGGATAATGGTCTGAGCGCTGGCTTTTCGTTCTCTACACCGTTCAAAAAAGGCGGTGATAGCCGCCTCTCGGTGGATTATGCTTATCGGAATACCAGTATTTTCCGAGGCATCCATAACATTGGATTGCGTATAGATCTGTAATTGGTCTCAGATTTTTCGCAGCATTTACCCGCCCGCGCCTTTCCTAAGCACGGAAAGACGCGGGCGATTTGTTTGTAATCCTCGTACTTTGCGAGACCGCCCTGGGTATGTGTTGAGCAACAGTACCTACTTCTATCGGTGCTTTTCTGCTGCCATTTGCAGCTGTAGCGTTCCAAAACAGACATCTTTACTCTATGGACACCACCTGGCTATCGTTTCTTCCGGATTTCTTTCAGGGGCTTGTTGTGGCTTTGGGTATTGGTTTAGTGCTGGGGCTGGAGCGAGAGCATCAGCAGAGCACGGAGCAGTATAGTTTTGCTGGCTTGCGTACCTTCTCGCTGATGAGCATCACGGGCTATCTGACGGCTCACCTGGCTGTTCAGACGGCCAACGCCTGGCTAACGCCACTGGTGTCCTTAGGGGTGCTGTTGCTGATAACAGTGGCCTATCGCGCTCAAGCGGAGCGTCAGAGTCTGGGCATTACCACCGAAATTGCACTGTTTATTAGTTACTTATCGGGCAATCTGATTGCTGTTGGGTATCCGGGGGAGGCCTTTGGTGGCGCAGTGGTTGTGGCGGTATTGCTATCGCTCAAAACGCGCTTCAAACGTTTCATCCAGCAAATCAGTCAGGAGGAGTTGGCCGCTTTCCTGAAGTTTTTTGTGTTGATAGTGTTGGCGCTGCTGCTGCTCCCGGATGCATATTTTGGCCCGGACAATCTGCTGCATTATCGGTCTATTGGATGGGTGATTTTGCTGGTCTCTTCTATCAGCCTCACGGGGTATTTGCTGCTTAAGTTTGGCAGTGCTCGCTACGGCATTCTGGGTACGGCATTGGTGGGCGGGTTGTTTTCCTCCACTTTGGTGGCTTGGGCATTTAGCGCCCGTAGTCGGGAGACGCCTCAGCTGACGTCGCTGTTTAGCGGGGGGATTTTACTGTCTTCTTCGATTATGTACCTGCGGGTGCTTTTCCTGACGAGCCTTTTTGCACCGCAGCTCACCTGGCAGCTGCTTCTGCCTTGCGCACTCATGTTTTTGGTGAGTACGGTGGTGGTATTCTCTTTGTCCGTATCTGGGGCTAAATATAAAGGATTAGATGCTGCGCCGGACATCCCATTAGGGAATCCGCTCGACTTGAAGAATGCGCTCTATTTTGCGGCTTTATATGTGGGGGTATCGTTGTTTATGCACTATTCGCGTCAGGAGCTGGGAGAGTCCGGATCTTTTGCTTCAGCGGCTTTTTCGGGTATCGCCGATATGGATGCCATCACCATTAGCACTTCGCAGTGGGTGCAGCGCTCGGCAGCGTATCGGTATGCTGCGCAGGCTATTGTGGTGGCAGCCCTATCGAACACCGTATTTAAGACGTTGCTGGTGCTTGCTCGAAGCCATCCACTTACTCGAAAGCAGACACTGGTGGGTTTTAGCTTAGTGTGCCTGACGGGCGTTCTGTGGCTGGTGCTCTACTGACAAAATATTTCTTCAAAATGCCCTTAGTTCCAGTTTATAGCATCTGGAATCTCCGCAATGACCGAATAAGCATTTCCCTGATTGTACATGGCCAATTTCCACAGGTCGGCGGGGTCAGTGTTGAACAAATAGTTGGGGTCCATCTCGCCGCTGACCCAGGAGCGATACGACAATTCTTCTTGCAATTGACCTGCGGACCAGCCAGCGTACCCGACCATGAAGCGGATATTATGTGGTTGAATGAGTTGCTGGGTAATCAGGAACTGGAGTTCATCGAAGTTGCCGCCCATCCAAACGCCGCGAGCTACCGGCACACTGCCTTCCAACATATCGCCCAAATTATGCAAATAATTCAGGGTGTCCGTCTGTACTGGGCCGCCGTAGAAGACATCAGCTTCAAAGTATGGAAAATCCGGGAGCAATTCGTTAAGGCTCATGTTGATGGCCTTGTTCATGATAAAGCCTAAGGAGCCTTGCTCGTGATGCTCGCACAGCAACACCACCGAGCGCCGAAAGAAGGGGTCAAGCATGAAAGGCTCTGCAATCAGAATCTGGCCACTTTTTACCAATGTGTTCGCAGACATTGTACTTTGCGTGTTATATCGTATTTTCAGGCCGAAAAGTAGGCATTTTTTGGCGATGATGAGGAGCTCTGTGGAAAAAGTCGGTAGGTAGTTCTTACCTTATTTTTCGGATGGCTTAACATTCTCCTAAGGCAACGTCTTTAGCTATCTTTCGGATCATGCCCCGTAGTACCGGGCCACCACCGCCGACTTCAATAAACTCGCTGATGCCATCTTCGAGCATGTTCTGGATCGTCTGCGTCCAGCGCACAGGTGCAGTGAGCTGAGCGATGAGATTTTTCCGGATTTCTTCTGGCTCCACCACAGGGCGGGCGTGTACATTTTGATAAATCGGGCAGACGGGCCGCTGAAACGGTGTGGCCTGAATGGCTAAAGCCAGCTCATCCTGAGCCGGCTGCATCAGTGGAGAATGGAAGGCACCGCCTACGGCCAGCACGACCACGCGCTTGGCGCCGGCTTGCTGGAGTTTTTCCACGGCACGCTCGATGCCCTTGCGCGAACCTGAGATGACCAACTGGCCTGGTGAGTTGTAGTTGGCCGGAACGACCACTTCGTCGGTGATTTCGGCACAGATGGCTTCTACAATAGCGTCGTCCATACCCAACACGGCAGCCATCGTGCTATCTACCCGCTCGCAGGCTTTTTGCATGGCTAAAGCGCGCTGGTTCACCAGGCGCAATGCATCGGCAAAGGACAGGGCACCAGCGGCAGCCAATGCCGTAAACTCGCCCAGCGAGTGCCCGGCTACGGCGTCGGGGCGAAACTGCTCGCCTGCCACTTGGGTACGCACCCAGCTTTCCAGAAACACGGCCGGCTGCGTTACTTTAGTCTGGGTCAGGTCTTCTTTCGTACCGTAGAACATTACGTCGGTGATGCGCCAGCCCAAGATATCGTTGGCCTGCTCCAGGTAGTCTTTGGCCAGAGGATGGCTTTCGTAAAGGGCTTTTCCCATACCTTCAAACTGGGAGCCTTGCCCTGGAAAAACATATGCTCGTTTCATCCGTCGGTTATCCTTTTTGTGATAAAAACATGGTTTGCAAAGCTGTCCACAAGCGCCCCTTCAAGGCCTTGTCTGGTTCTAATGTGGCCAGTGAGTCGGCCCATAGAAACGCAGTGCCGTAAAATTGAACAGGTTGGTAGCGGGCAAATTCCGCCTGTAAACCCAAGTGGGCGGGGGACAGGCCAAAAACCAGAACGGCCTGCGGTTGTTTATGCCTTAAAAATGTGTTCAGGCAAACGCGCTCGTTTGGTCGAACAAGGGCAAAGAGAGTATCTTTGTGCAAATCCATACCAACAGCGGCAAGTATTTTTTCTAAAAATGCCACTTTGCCTGTTTCTCCCGCTTTAAAGGCTGCCACTACCAGTACCTGCTTCTGAAAGCCCCCTTGAGCCGCCTGAAGCAGATCTACTTCCGGTATCCGATACACAACACTGGGCTCGACAAACATGACTTATGGTATTTTTTTGGATTAGGCCCGGCATTTTTTGATATTATTTTGCTTTAATCAATATTAAGCCGGCGTTTTGGAATATTGTTTTGTCTGCATTTGGTCTTATCCGTAACTTTGCGGAGGTTTGCTTATCACACACATCTCTCCATATAAAAACAAGCTGACTCATGGCGCTAAGTTCTGCTATTTCGGTAACCCCCACGAAAAAATCGCGGATTTCGACCGTTGATTTTTCCAACATACCTTTTGGAAAGGTCATTTCTGACCACATGTTCATTGCTGATTACGACGGCAAAGAATGGGTAAACCCACGCATCGAACCTTTTCACCATTTAGAAATTTCTCCAGCTAATCTCGCCCTGCACTATGGCCAGAGCATTTTTGAGGGCATGAAGGCTACGAAGCGGAACGGTGAGCCGGTATTATTTCGGCCTGATGCCCATGCCCGTCGTTTAAATCTTTCGGCGGAGCGGATGTGCATGCCGACGTTTCCAGAGGATTTGTTTCTGCAGGCCCTGAGGATGCTGGTGGATCTGGATCGCGACTGGATACCGGAGACGGAAGGGTATTCGCTTTACATCCGTCCGCTGATGTTTGCCACCGACGCGTACTTTGGGGTCCACGCTTCGGAGACCTACCAGTTCATTATATTCACAGGCCCTGTAGGGCCTTACTATCCCAAGCCGGTGCGCCTTTGGGTAGAAGAGGTGTTTACTCGCGCGGCTCAGGGCGGAGTAGGGGAGGCCAAATGCGCCGGTAACTACGGAGCTTCGCTTCTGCCAGCTCAGCGTGCGCGCCAGGCCGGTTATGACCAGGTAATGTGGATGGATGCTCAGGAGAAGAAATACGTGCAGGAAGTGGGTACGATGAACCTCTTCTTCGTCATGGATGGTAAAATCATCACTCCTGCGACCACGGGCACTATCCTGCGCGGCATTACTCGCGATAGCTTTATGACGCTGCTCAAAGATTGGGGCTACACTGCCGAAGACCGCTTGCTGAGTATTGCTGAAATTGCAGACGCTTACTGGCGCGGTACACTTCAGGAGTGCTTTGGCGCAGGCACGGCTGCGGTGGTTAGCCATGTGAGCGAGATTACCTGGCGCGACAGAAAGTTAGAGCTGCCGCCCGTGGATGAAAAGCACCGGCCTATCGGCACTCGGCTCAAAAATTACATCAACCAACTCCGCGTAGGACGTATCCCCGACAAATACGGCTGGCTTTACTCGTGTGAGAATTCGGGCGTGTGGGATATCGTTGCTTCGCGTCAGGCGGTTACGGCGGGTTGAATTGCGCTAGGACTTCGGAGGTGTCTCGTCTTTCTTTTTAAGTAGCTCGCGTTGTGCTCGCTGATAGGCTGCCGCAGCTTCTTCGGCAGTGTCAAACATGCCTAAATGCACCGGCTTGCCATTAATCGAAATGACCGCTCGATAACGCTTGTTCTCACGATACACACCTATGTATCCGCTTTGATTTTGTGCCTTTCGGCGCCGGCCTGCGGAGGAACGCGAGTGAAAAAAAAGATTTTCTACACGACAGTCCAGCTTATTGCCGTTCATGGCGCCAACTAACGACGCCTTCGACGTTTTTTGGTGGCTCAGGTACTTTTCGGCTATCAATTTGTGCAGGTATATCGTCTCGGTCTTGTACCCTCCCGTAAGTTTGCGCCAGTTTTTCTGAAATACCGCGCATCCGCTGGAGTGCAAGCGCAGATTGTTGAGAAAATCCAGGGCTACGTAGTACGGGTCGCTGGACAACCATTCATAACTGAAGTCGTCCAGCAGCACAAATTCGTCAGAGTTTTTAAGATTGACTTTGTAGGTCACGGCTTTTGTCAAAAAGTGATTTAAATGTAGATTAAAACATCGGCCTTATTAAACAACCGGACAAATGGTAAGTTTACTTTTGTGCGGTGGCAATCTGTGGCATGCCCTTTGTGCAATAATCGGAAAGAAATGGCCGTTTGCACCATAAAGCATACCGGTTTGTTATCATGAAAATTCGTTAAATTTTAAAATTATTCGACATGAAAAACTGGAAAAAAGTTCTTTTTTGGGCATTCTTGGTAGGTGTTGTCTTGCTGGAAGCCTGCCACCGGGGTTACGGTTGCCCATATTGAAGTTGAAAGGCTTTTCGCTGGTAGCAGTAAGAAACAAGGAAAAATACTCGTAATTGCATACGAACGGTGCGCGCAATAACGTTTGTGCGCACCGTTCGTACATTTGAATCTGTGCGTTTCGTCCGGATTTTATATCGTTTTTTCTTTTTTAGCGCTTACACAACGCTTGTGGCAACCCGGATGTACATTTTTCGACGTTGGTGGGGCGCTGATACGAGTCGTCTGATGGAGATGCGCCGGCGATGGGCCCGGCGGCTGTTGGCTGCCACGGGCGTGAAGGTCTCGGTACATGGAGAGGCGCCTGCTTTTCCGTGTTTGTTGCTGGCCAATCACCGGTCTTATTTAGACCCTATTCTGGTGCTTCGAGACGTTTATGCCTATCCGGTAGCCAAAGCCGAGTTGGCCCGTTGGCCAGTTATCGGGCGGGGGGCTCGGCAGGCGGGCATCATTTATTTTCAGCGCGAACGGGCCAGCAGTGGGGCTGCCGCGCTCAAAGCTATTGCCGATGTGATTTTACAAGAAGGGTTTTCGGTCATTCTGTTTCCAGAGGGCACTACCTCTGCTCGCAACGGAGTGCTGCCGATGAAAAAAGGCGCCTTTCGCGCTGCCGTGCGCTGGAACCTGCCGGTTGTGCCCGTAGCCCTTTGCTTCTCCCACACCGATGATTTTTGGGTAGGACCTGAGTCCTTCCTCCGACATGCCTGGCGGCGCTTCCAGGAAAAGGAAATTGCTGTACGGATATGCTATGGCCCCGCTTTATATGGCTCGGATGAGCAGACGTTAGAGCAAATGGTGCGAGCCTGGATAGAAGAGCAACTCGTTGCTTTTCACAGCGAGCATTGCCCCTAAAAACTCAAGCACAGTAGCGTTTACCGCGCGTTATCGGGCTGGGCTTTCTGCTCGCGAATTTGCAGGCACAACATCGAAGCGATGGCCAGCAAGCCCCCACCTACCATGACTGCCGCTACGCGGTCGTTCCCCAACACGTGCTCCATGACCGGTCCGAAGAAGAGTGTGGCGATGATCTCCGGTAATACGATGAAAAAGTTAAAAATACCCATGAAAACCCCCAGCTTGTTCGGCGGTAGGGTGGAGGCCAGCATTGCATAGGGCATCGAAAGGATGCTCGCCCAGGCAATGCCTACACCAAACATAGACAGCAGCAGCCAGTATTTGCCCGGAGCAAAGCCTACGTACAGCAAGCCCAAAGCGCCAATAGCTAAACAGGCCATATGCGTATAGCGGCGGCCGAACCTATCGGCTATATTGGGCAGAAAAAAGGAGAATAAAAAACAGACCGCTGAATAAAACCCAAAACAGATATTGCCCCAGGCCACACCTTCTGCATACAATGGCGACTGCGTGTCAGAGGCTCCCAGAATGTCGCGGGCTACGGCCGGGGTGAAATAAAACCACATCAGGAAAAGACCTGGCCAGGTGAAAAACTGCACCAAAGCCACCTGGCGCATGGTTTTGGGCATGTTAATAATGTTAGAAAACACCTCCTCTATACCGCGGAAAAAACCGGCAGTTTCCGCCTTTTCCCGTTCAAAGGCCTCCATATCTGCCGGAGGGTACTCCTTGGTGGTGGCTACGGTGTAAAGTACGGCAGCCAGGTAGCAAAAAGCGCCAACAGTGAAGACAGCCACTAAATAGGGCGGCACACCATGAGTAGCCTGCTGCGCCTCTTCACCCATAACCCGAATGATAACGGAAGGCAATACTGCTGCAAGCACATTACCGATGCCGATAAACATGCTTTGCATCGTATAGCCCCGGTTAATCTGCGACTCTGGCAGCAGGTCACCGACAAAAGCCCGAAACGGCTCCATGCTAATGTTGATGCTGGCATCCAGTATCCACAGCAGGCCGGCAGCCATCCAGATGGCCGAAGCATGCGGCATGGCGATAAGCGCGAGCGTTGCCAAGATGGCGCCTACCGTAAAATACGGCTTGCGGCGGCCCCAGCGCCCCCACGTGCGGTCGCTCATGTATCCGATGATGGGCTGCACAATAAGGCCGGTCATAGGAGCGGCCAGCCAGAGGATGGGTATCTGGTCGGGTTCAGCGCCTAAGTATTCGTAGATGGCGCTCATGTTGCCCATTTGCATACCCCAGCCCACCTGGATGCCGAGGAAGCCAAAGCTCATGTTCCAGATCTGCCAGAAAGTGAGCGCAGGTTTGTTCGCAGTAGATGCCATGCCAAAAGAAGCGGTTTAGTGAATAAAAAAACGCTGAAAAACACGAGCAGCCCAGCCTTTTGGGTAGCTTTGTGTCTTTCAGCGTTGAATTTGTTCAGCCAAATGCCGGTAGCCAAAGCGAGGACGGACGGCTTAGTAATCGTCGCTATCGTCCGCAATGTCATCCTCCTCGTCATCGCCGCCTCTGCGGCGGCGCGTGGGGATGATGTGGTGGCTATCCTCATCGAGGTCATCGCCATAGTCATCCTCTTGCTCCTCTTCTTCGGCAGCGCCCTCAAATTCAGCGTCCACATCAATATCGGCAAAGCCCTCGCGCAGCACGCCTTCCTCGTCGTAATCTTCGTCTTCGCTGACGATGCGCCGGGCCTCCTGAGCCGTCATACGAATGAGATAATACGTGTCTTCGGTCTCGAAAGGCAGAGCAGACACGATCTTGCCTTCCTGATTGGTGTACTGCACCAAATGCGCCACAAAACCCGTAGGATAAGCCATCTTTACCTGACGGATAATCTCCTCCGGGAGCGCGTGATAGTCCTTGATGATACGTTTCTTGGCCAAGGTAACTGCGGTTATGGGTTATTGATAATCAGATTGTTACATTGAAAAAATTAGTCTGGCAATTTCTCCGACCGGCAAAGTTAATTGAATGAAACAGGCAACTTCAAAATTTTGAGGCGTGTTTTTTGTTTACTCCAATCGTTCAGGGCCTTTCAGAATGTCGGCTCATTATCGGAATAGCGCTATCAGCAGCGTAATGACGGACAGAACCCCAGTGGTGTACGTGATGGCTCGAGTGGCCGGGTCGGCTACGGCGGCAATCTTGGCCCGGTTTGGCTCTACATAGATGATGTCGTTTTGCTGTAAATAGTACACCGACGAAGCAAAGACCTCGCCCGTTTGCAGGTTGACGCGCGTGTAAATACGCTGCCCGTTTTGCTCGCGAATATGCAAGACATTAGTGCGGTTGGCGTATGGTGAAAGGTCGCCCGCGCGTCCTATGGCCTCGAGCAGCGTGATGCGAGGCGACGATATAGTATAGGTTCCGGGCTGATTGACTTCACCCAACACTGTGATACGGAAGTTGATGAAACGCACACTGACTACTGCTTCCCGTAGATAGGTCTGCAGACGTCGTTCGAGGGTATCCCTCACTTGCGGCACTGTCAGGCCAGCTACGGCAACCGTGCCGAGCACAGGGAAATCAATGGTGCCATCTCCGCTCACTAAGTACCCCATAAACATTTCCAGGGTATGCTGATGCGGTGCCGTTAGTGCGTTAGAAGCCATCGCCGTCTGCAGGTTGAACGGTGCTGCAGCCTCTGCATCAGCGCTATAAACGACAATATGCAAAATATCACCCGGCTGTACAGCCGGTTCCATCCACTGAGCTGCTTGCTGTGCCGGAGTATCCTGGATAGTAATCAGATCCTTGCGTGCCACGCACCCGTGGCCCAAAAGGGCTGCTACCCACAACAGCAATAAGCGGCATCGCAGATGCTCCAATACGAACGCCGTCATTTGGTGGCCGTTACTAAAGTAACGAGTAAGCCCAGGGCAGATACAATAGGAAGTGCCCACTGCAGGTATTTCGTCGCAGCATCGGCGGTGTCACCCACTTTCGCCTTCAGCGGCTCAACGTAGATGATGTCGCCCTGTTGAATGTAGAAAAAAGGCGACTGAAAGACATCCCGACGGTGTAAATTGACCCGGCCGTACTGGCGCTGCCCATCTATCTGACGGATAACGAGGATATTCTCCCGGTTGCCGTACTTGGCCACATCGCCGGCCATACTGAGCGCCTCCAGAATAGTAACATGCTCGTAGCCAACAGTGTAGGTTCCAGCTTTATTTACTTCTCCCAGTACGGAAAACCGAAAATTAGCCAGTTTCACGTTCACGATGGGGTTTTTTAAATAAGGCTCGATGTGCTTCGTGATGGTGTCGCGCGCCTCTTGTGTAGTCAGCCCGACAACGCGCACACGCCCCGCCATCGGGATGTTGACACAGCCGTGCACATCCACCAGATACGTGGGCTCGGCGGTTCCCCCTGCAGCCGCTGCACCCGGTGAAGCCGCCGCCTGAAAAGGTGCCGTCGCCTTAGGGTCAGCCACCTGGCTAAGCACCGTGATGGCCAGCAGGTCGTCGTACTGAATGCGCAGGGTCGGATGCTGGAACGACGAGGGCAGGCTATCGAATGCGGGCCCCATGTCAAAATTGACCAGCTGGCGGTGCTTAATGCAGGCGGTTTGCAGGGCAATTACCGCCAGAAGTACAGGAAGGAGCGCAGGGTAGAGGAGGCGTTTCATAGCGAACAAAAACAGCAAGCGATTCTTAACTCATCGCTGAGTTGTGAAAAAGGTGTCGGGTCAAAGGCTTTTCCAGGTGCCCGCTACGCAATGCTGCCTGTAAGGTGAGAGCATGGCGCATGCGGTGAGCATCGGTACCCAGAAAATCGGCCATGCCCTGCTTTAGCAAGAGTAATGCCGATTGCTGCACATCAGGGCCATAATGGCCAGTAATGGACAGGATATTGATCTGGAAAAGGCAACCGGCCTGCTTCAACGCCTGATATTCTTCCAATTTGAGGTGATAAAAAGGGTAGCGCTCTGGGTGGGCCAGTACGGGCTTATAGCCTTTACTCTGCAATTCAAAAAGATACTTGTGAAGGGCTAAAGGCGGATGCAAGAACGACATTTCTACCAGAATATGCCCTTGCTCATCTAAAGGTAGGAGGTCATTTTCGCGCAGCAGACGACCAAAGTTTTCGTCGAGCATATACTCTGCAGCGGCGCGAAACTCCACCGGGATGCCCGCCTTTCGGACGGCTTCCCGAACAGCGCTTTCTTTTTCGCGGATGGTGGCCGATGTGTTGGGGTAGCGCTCGCCCGAAACGTGCGGCGTAGTGATGAGGCGCTGATAGCCCATTTGCGCCAGCGCTTCAATGAGCTCTAAGGCCTCGTCTAAGGTGGGCACACCATCGTCTATACCCGGCAACAGATGACTGTGCAGGTCGGTCTGAAGCACCGAAAAGTCGGCGGGCTTAACTGGCGAAAGCAATCGAGTAATCCACTGCATAATGGCTACATGAGGGGGAGGATTATTTCCCGGGCTCAAAAGTACGCTGTATCCTCATAGTCGCCAATACGTCATCCGAGCCTCCATCTCTTCGCGCGGGTATATCGCCTTGATATCGAAGAGGATAGGCTGCTCCTTCATGATGCTGACGAAAAAATCGGCATTCAGCTTTTTGTATTCATCGTGCGCTACAGCCAGAATGACGGCATCGTAATCGTTCGACAGTTGGTCAATCAGCGTCAGGCGATATTCATGCGCCACCTCGTTGGGCGAAGCGTGCGGGTCGTGAATGTGCACGTGGATGGAGTAATCCATCAACTCCTGCACCACATCAGCCACCTTGGAGTTCCGAATATCGGCCACGTTCTCCTTGAACGTGATGCCCATTACCAGCACCTTGCAACGCGACAGGTTCTTGTCTTTTTGCGTCAGCATTTGCGCTAAGCGCTTGGCGATGAATGCCGGCATGCCGTCGTTGACGCGCCGACCACTAAGGATGACCTGCGGATCATAGCCCAACTGTTTGGACTTGTGCAGCAAATAGTAAGGGTCAACGCCAATGCAATGACCACCTACCAGACCTGGTGAAAAACGGATAAAATTCCATTTAGTAGCCGCAGCATTAAGCACCTCGTTGGTATCAATGCCCATACGGTCAAAAATGATGGCCAACTCGTTGACCAACGAAATGTTCAGGTCGCGCTGGGTGTTTTCGATCACCTTAGCTGCCTCAGCAACTTTTATGGAAGAGGCGCGATATACCCCCGGTTTAATGATGGCCTCATACACCTGGGCGATGGTATCTAAAGCCTCTGCGTCGCAACCGGATACGATCTTCAAAATATCCACCACAGTGCGGTTTTTATCGCCCGGCGAGATGCGCTCCGGCGAATAACCCAGTTTAAAGTCGCGCCCTACTTTCAGGCCGCTTTCCTGCTCCAAGATGGGCAAGCAGTCTTCCTCCGTGCAGCCCGGATAGACGGTGCTTTCGTAAACGACATAATCCCCTGGCTTGAGGGCGCGCCCAACGGTAGTAGAAGCCTTTTTAAGCGGCATTAGGTCGGGCACTTTGTGAGCATCTACATCCGTTGGCACTGCCACCACAAAAAAATGTGCATTTTTCAATTCCGATGGGTCGGCAGTGAAGTGAATGTCGCAACCCTCAAACGCCTCAGGCGAAAGCTCTTGCGAAGGATCCTGGCGTTGTCTCATCATCTCGATGCGTCGCTCGTTGATATCGAACCCAATAACCCGGAATTTTCGGGCAAAGGCCAGCGCAATAGGTAGCCCAACATATCCTAAGCCGATGACGCCAATGGCTTTCTTTTTTTCCTGAAGTGCGGAGTACATAGTGATGAGAAATCAGGTGGTGGAAATACGGTTTTCAGGCAAAGAAGGATTGAACCCCTTCGATAATTACGTTTTGCTGCTCAGGTGTTAGTTCCGAGTGCATGGGCAGCGAAATGACCGAACGGCACAGTTGCTCCGTAATCGGCAGCTCGCCGCCCGCCCAATAGCGAGCAAAAGCCTGCTGCTTGTACAGCGGGATAGGGTAGTACACCATCGCCGGGATGCCGCGCTCGGCCAGATGCCGTTTCAGCGCATCGCGGTCGCCCTCGCGCAGGATGAGCGTATATTGGTGAAAGACATGGGTCGTCCTGGCATTGCGCGCCGGTATCGTCAGCTGTGGCATCTGGCTGAAAACAGCATCGTAATAATCAGCCGCCTGGCGCCGACGAGCATTATACTGATCCAACCGCTTGAGCTTGACACTCAAAATAGCCGCCTGGATGGAGTCCAACCGCGAGTTGACACCAATAACCGCATGGTGATACAACTGGCTCTGGCCGTGGTTGGCGATCATACGCAAGCGTTGGGCCAGGGCATCATCGTGCGTGGTGATGGCGCCACCATCGCCATAACAGCCCAGGTTTTTGGAGGGAAAAAACGAGGTACAGCCGATGTGGCCCATTGTCCCCGTCTTGCGGCGCGTGCCGTCGCTGAACGTATAATCGCTGCCCGTGGCTTGGGCGTTGTCCTCAATAACGTACAGGTTGTGCTGCCGGGCTAAGGCCAAAAGAGGCTCCATATCGGCGCTCTGGCCGAACAAGTGCACCGGCACAATAGCGCGTGTGCGCGGCGTGATAGCGGCCCTCACCTGCTCTACATCCACGTTGAATGTGTCCGGATAAACATCCACCATGATCGGTGTCAGGCCCAGCAAAGCAATGACCTCTGCTGTGGCCACATAAGTGAAGGCCGGTACAATGACCTCATCGCCCGGCTTCAACTCCAGCGCCATCATAGCGATTTGCAGCGCATCGGTGCCGTTGGCGCAAGGCACAACGTGCTTTACCTGCAGGTATTCCTCCAACTCGGCCTGAAAGCGCTTCACTGCCGAACCGTTGATGTACTCCGTGGAAGCAATGACGTCCAGCACGGCGCGGTCAATCTCCTCGCGTATGTTTTCGTACTGGGTCTTCAGGTCAACCATGCGAATCATAGGATCAAAAATTTTGTTTCAGGCGCGTTGCAGGCTTGGGCAAAGAATGTTCCAGCTTTTTAGCACCGCGATTTTTGTGTTTTGTTTTTTAAATAAATGCTTGAAGAGAGACCAAACAAGTTTGGTGGGTACAGGGCCAAACAAGTTTGGTGGGTACAGGGTCATACATCATAGTTCAGGACGGGAGCGAGCAGTCGTTCAGCAGTGGCAAGGGAGATGCCCTTGCGGCGGGCATAGCTTTCCACCTGGTCTTTTCCAATCTGGCCCAGGCCGAAGTAGCGGGCTTCCGGGTGAGCCAGGTACCACCCGCTTACAGAGGCTGCCGGGTACATGGCGAAGCTTTCCGTGAGGGTGATGCCCAGCGAGTCTGGTCGGAGCAATTGCCACAGTGTGGCTTTCTCACTGTGTTCGGGGCAAGCCGGGTAGCCCGGAGCGGGTCGGATGCCCCGGTATTCCTCGGCAATGAGTTGCTCATTAGTCAGGTTTTCATCGGGAGCATAGGCCCAGAATTCGCGGCGTACGCGCTCGTGCATGCGTTCAGCTAAGGCTTCGGCTAAGCGGTCGGCTAAGGCTTTGAGCAGGATGGCGTGGTAGTCGTCGTGTTGGGCCTCGAAGCGCCGTACGTGCTCTTCGATGCCAATGCCGGCGGTAACGGCGAAGGCGCCTATGTAGTCAGACACACCGCTTTCTTTAGGAGCCACAAAGTCGCTCAGGCAATAATTGGGCTGCCCGGCGGCCTTTTTGTTTTGCTGGCGCAAATGATGCAAGACGGCCAGAATACCGGTGCGGCTGTCGTCGGTATAGAGTTCGCAATCGTCGTCAGCAACGGCATTTGCCGGGAAGAAACCAATGACGGCGCGCGCCATGAGCCACTTTTCGGCGCAAAGGCGCTCCAACATGGCGCGCGCATCGTCGTGCAGCCGGCGGGCTTCCTCCCCTACGACCGGGTCTTCCAAAATAGCCGGGAACTTTCCGGCCAGCTCCCAGCTCTGAAAGAAAGGCGTCCAGTCTATGTATTGGAGCAGCTCTTCCAGCGGGTAATCGTCGAAGGTTTTTACCCCCAAAAAAGTCGGTCTGGGCGGTGTATATGAACTCCAGTCAAACGTCCATTTATTGGCTCGTGCTTCGGAGAGGGTGAGGAAAGCCTTGGCTGATTGGCGATTGGCCCTCGCCGTGCGGATTTGCTCGTATTCCTGGCGGATATTTTCAATAAACGCTTGACGCTCTGCGATATCCTGCCCCAGCAGAGCGCTGACTACAGGCACGCTTCGGCTGGCATCCAGCACGTGTACGACAGGTGCCCGCTGGTATGCCGGCGCAATTTTTACGGCGGTGTGCGTTTTCGAGGTTGTGGCGCCGCCGATGAGCAGCGGCTTATTCAGGCCTAAGCGTTCCATTTCGCGCGCTACGTGCACCATTTCATCTAAAGAAGGCGTGATAAGGCCCGAAAGGCCAATAATGTCGGCTTGCTCTTCAATGGCCCTGCGCAGGATTTGCTCGGCCGGCACCATGACGCCGAGGTCAACGATGTCGTAGTTGTTGCAGCCCAACACGACGCCGACGATGTTTTTGCCAATGTCGTGTACATCACCTTTTACGGTAGCCAATAACACTTTGCCGCGCTTTTGCGCACCGTTTTTAGACTTGTCGGCTTCAATAAACGGCGTCAGGTAAGCCACCGCGCGCTTCATGACGCGAGCGCTCTTGACCACCTGTGGCAGGAACATCTTGCCAGCGCCAAAAAGGTCGCCGACCACGTTCATGCCGGCCATGAGCGGCCCTTCGATGACAGCCAGCGGGCTGGGATAGCGCTGGCGGGCCTCCTCTACGTCGGCTTCAATATATTCATCAACGCCTTTGACTAAGGCGTAAGAGATGCGTTCCTCTACGCTGGCTTCGCGCCAGGCCAAATCTTTAGCCACAGCCCGCCCGCCGCCATCGCGGTAACTCTCAGCCAGTTGAATGAGCGCTTCCGTAGCATCGGGTTGCCGATTAAACAACACATCTTCGATGCGTTGTCGCAGTTCGAACGGTATTTGCTCATAGACCTCGATCATGCCGGCGTTTACGATACCCATGTCCATGCCCGCCTGGATGGCATGGTAGAGGAAAGCCGAGTGCATGGCTTCGCGCACGCGGTCGTTGCCGCGGAAGGAGAACGACAGGTTGCTCACGCCGCCGCTCACTTTGGCACCCGGACAGGTCTGTTTGATGATGCGCGTGGCTTCGATGTAGTTGATAGCGTAGTTGTTATGCTCTTCGATGCCCGTTGCTACGGCAAAGATGTTCGGGTCGAAAATGATATCCGTAGGGTCATAGCCCGCTTTTTCGGTCAGCAGACGGTAGGCGCGCTGACAGATGTCCACCTTGCGCTCTAAGGTATCGGCCTGGCCCTGTTCGTCGAAGGCCATGACCACTACTGCCGCTCCATAACGCCGGCAGATTTTGGCCTGGCGCAAAAACTCGGCTTCGCCCTCTTTGAGCGAAATGGAATTGACGATGCCTTTGCCCTGCAGGCATTTCAGCCCGGCTTCAATAACAGAGAATTTGGACGAGTCCACCATGACCGGCACGCGCGCAATGTCGGGCTCGGCGGCCAGCAGGAGCAGAAAGTCTCGCATGGCCTTTTCGGAGTCCAGCAGCGCTTCGTCCATGTTGACGTCTATGATCTGCGCGCCATTTTCGACCTGTTGGCGGGCTACCTCGAGGGCTTCGGCGTACTTGCCTGCTTTGATGAGCGCAGCAAAGCGGCGCGAGCCGGTTACGTTGGTGCGTTCGCCGATATTGACAAAGTTGGTTTCGGGCCGGATGACGAGTGGCTCTAATCCTGAGAGCAAGGTATAATGGCGCGCCCGGGCTTCTCGAGCAAAGGCAACGTTTTCAGGATTGCGCGGCGCTATATCAGCAATGTGTTCCGCAATGTGTCGGATGTGTTCGGGAGTAGTGCCACAACAGCCACCGACGATGTTGACCAGGCCGGCGCGGGCGAATTCTTCGATGAACGTGCACATATCGTGCGGGGTCTGGTCGTATTCGCCCATGGCGTTGGGCAAGCCGGCGTTGGGGTAGGCGCTGATGAAGCAGTCGGCCATGTTGGCCAATGCCTCGATATGTGGGCGCATTTCTTCGGCGCCGAGGGCGCAGTTCAGCCCAACAGAGAACGGCCGGGCGTGTTTGACGGAAATCCAGAAGGCTTCGGCGGTCTGCCCACTGAGCGTTCGGCCGGAGGCATCGGTGATGGTGCCCGAGATCATGATGGGCACGCGCCAGCCTTTTTCCTCGAAGATTTCCTCGATGGCGTACAGGGCGGCTTTGCAGTTGAGCGTGTCGAAGATGGTTTCGACCAGCAGCAGGTGCACCCCGCCATCGAGGAGGGCGCGCACCTGTTCGGCGTAGGCTTCGCGCACCTCGTCGAAGGTTACGGCCCGATAGCCGGGGTTGTTGACGTCGGGCGATAGCGACAGCGTTTTGTTCAAAGGCCCGATGGCGCCAGCCACAAAGCGCGGCTTGTCAGGATTTTGCCGGGTAAAGTCATCAGCCACCCGTCGAGCAATTTGCGCGGCGGCCAGGTTGATGTCGTGCGCGGCGGCTTCCAGTTGGTATTCGGCCTGCGAGATGCGCGTGGCGTTGAAGGTATTGGTCTCAATGATGTCGGCGCCGGCTTCCAGATAGGCGCGATGGATGGCCTCAATGACATCGGGGCGCGTCAGGCACAGCAGGTCGTTGTCGCCCTTAAGGTCGCAGGGATGCTCGCGGAAGCGATCGCCGCGGAAGTCGCGCTCACTCAGCCCATAGCGCTGGATCATGGTGCCCATAGCACCGTCAATGATGAGGATGCGCTTGCGGGCAGCATCGGTGAGTAGCGGCAATACGTCGGTGGGCACGGGTAGGAAGAATTTGCAGGAAAGCGAGGCAATGAGAGATGCGCAGAAGCATCGCCCTGATAATGGTCAGTTTCTCAGAGAACGCCTTTTGAAAGGCGCTGCAAAGGTGCAAACACCGAATACAACCTTATCCAGATTTTTTGCTGCTCGTAGGCAGTGAAACGGTCAGGCGGCTTGCGTTTCTTCTTTTTGAGCGGCACGCCGGGCTTTTTTCTCCGCATAAGCCAGCGCGGCTTCGCGTACCCAGGCACCTTTTTCCCACGCTTCGCGGCGGGCGCGCAGGCGCTCGCGGTTACACGGGCCATTGCCGTTGACGACATTCCAGAACTCTTCCCAGTTGATGGGCCCGTGGTCGTAATGGCCGCGTTCAGGGTTCCACTTCAGGTCAGGGTCGGGCAGGGTGAGGCCCAGCACTTTGACCTGCTCAGCAATCATGTCAATGAAGCGCTGGCGCAGTTCGTCGTTGCTGAAGCGCTTAATCTTCCAGCGCATGCTCTGGGCAGAGTGTACTGAGTCGGCATCAGACGGGCCGAACATCATGACAGCAGGCCAGTACCAGCGGTTGATGGCATCCTGAGCCATGGCGCGCTGTTCGGGCGAACCCTGGGCCAGCGTGTACAGAATATCGAAACCCTGGCGCTGGTGAAAGCTTTCTTCTTTACAAATGCGCACCATCGCGCGGGCATACGGCCCGTAAGAGCAGCGGCATAGCGGTATCTGGTTCAGGATGGCCGCTCCGTCCACTAACCAACCGATAGCGCCAATATCGGCCCAGGTCAGGGTAGGGTAGTTGAAAATAGAGGAATATTTGGCCTTTCCGCTGTGCAGTTCCTCAATCATTTCATCGCGTGAGACGCCCAGCGTTTCGGCGGCGGAGTACAGGTAAAGCCCATGACCGGCCTCGTCCTGAATTTTGGCCAGCAGAATGGCCTTGCGCTTGAGGGATGGGGCGCGTGTAATCCAGTTGCCTTCGGGCAGCATGCCAACTACTTCGCTGTGGGCGTGCTGGCCAATTTGCCGGATGAGTGTTTTACGGTACGCTTCGGGCATCCAATCCTTCGGCTCAATGCGAATTTCGCTGTCTATTTTTTGCTGAAACTGCTCTTCTAAGGAAACCACCGCTGAAGTGCGCTCTTGAGTCTGTTGCATAACCAGAATGTCGTTTGAAAGGTGCAGGCAAATGTCGCGCTTTTGCCGTGCCCGGCAATAAGGGCGCTCGCGTTTAAAATCGGTCAAAATAACGCAAAAGCAGGCGAATGGTTCAGCATCTTCTGCGGGATGAGGTTGCACCTGGCAATAGGCTTTCGCTTCGTAACATTGCCGCTCTAAAACCTGTTGTCATGTTTTTGTCATACACTTGGAGAGGTTGGCTTTTCGCCCTTGCAGCAGGGCTGTTGTATGCCTGCGCCGCACCGGCGCAGCCCACTGCTGTTTCTGCGTATTCCATTCAAAAAGAGATTGTTGCCGACTCGGCGGCAGTCGTTTCGGCGCACCCTTTGGCCACGCAAGTTGGGGTGGAAGTGTTGAAAAAAGGCGGCAATGCCGTAGATGCTGCGGTAGCGGTGCAGTTCGCTTTGGCGGTGGTGTATCCACAGGCAGGCAACATCGGCGGCGGCGGCTTTATGGTTTATCGCAGCGCGTCGGGCGAAATCGCCGCGCTGGATTACCGAGAAAAAGCACCCGCAGCGGCCCACGAGCGCATGTATCAGGACTCGGCGGGCCGGGTATTGCCCGAGAAGAGTCGCTTTGGCCCCTTAGCCTGCGGAGTACCCGGCTCAGTGGACGGCATGTGGGAGGCCCACCGCCGCTACGGACGCCTGAAATGGGCCGATCTGGTAGCGCCAGCCATTCAACTGGCCGAGAAGGGCTTCCCCATTACAGAACGGGAAGCAGAACTACTCAACCGAGAACGGGATAACTTCTTGCGCTACAATCGCCGGCCAACAGCCTTTACGCGCTCAACACCCTGGAAAACAGGCGATACCCTTCGCCAGAGGGAACTGGCCAACACGCTGCGCCGAATCGCCCAAAAAGGGCGCAAAGGCTTTTATGAAGGAAATACCGCTACCCAAATAGCAGCCGAAATGAAGCGGCAGGGCGGCCTTATCACACGGGACGACCTGCGCCAGTACCGCAGCGTCTGGCGCAAGGCACTGGTGTTCCACTGGCGCGATTTACAGATCATCACCATGCCACCGCCCAGCAGTGGCGGACTTTTGCTGGCGCAAATGCTGAACATGCTGGGCAACGCTGATTTAAAAGCAGAAGGCTTTCACTCCGCCGCAGCCGTACACTGCATGGTCGAGGTCGAGCGCCGCGCCTATGCCGACCGCGCCCACCACATGGCCGACCCGGACTTCTGGCCCGTCCCTGTGGATAATCTTATGGACATCAATTACTTGCGTGCGCGCATGAGCGACTTCAACCCTGAGCGTGCCACCCCCAGTGAAGCCATTAAAGCCGGGCGCTTCCCCGGCATTTCCGAAGAGACCACCCACCTGAGCATTGTGGATGCACAGGGCAATGCCGTAGCGGTTACCACAACGCTCAACGATGCTTACGGCAGCCGCGTGGTGGTAACAGGGGCAGGTTTTATTTTGAACAATGAAATGGACGACTTCAGCGCCAAACCCGGCACGCCCAACCTCTACGGAGCCATAGGCGGTAAGGCAAACGCAATTGCGCCAGGTAAACGTCCCCTGAGCAGCATGACACCGACGATTGTGGTGCGCAATGGTACCCTTAGCTTGGTGGTCGGTACGCCGGGAGGTACCACCATTCCCACGTCGGTGTTTCAGGTGCTGCTGAACGTATATGAATTTGACCTGCCGCTGCGCGCAGCCGTGCACAACAAGCGCTTCCATCACCAATGGCAACCCGATGTAGTCTATTATGAGGAAGGTGCCTTCTCTCCAGAGGTCCGCGAACGATTGCAAGCCATGGGCCATACCCTGCGGCAGCGCGGCGCTATCGGCAGGGTAGAAGCCATCCTGCGCCTGCCCGATGGCCGGCTGCACGCCGTAGCCGACGACCGCGGCGACGATGCAGCCGGTGGATATTGAGTCGGACGCACGCCAGCAATAACGCAGACCTATCCCTGACAGGGCCGACGGCAGCAGCGGCGGCAAAAAGCCGACCTTTGCCCCCAAAAGTATATCTATGAAAAAAACGCTTCTGCTGCTCCTGCTCTTCTCGTCTGCAACATGGCTTCTGGCCCAGCCGCTGACGGCGCCGGCAGCTTACGGCCCGCTGCGCGTAAACGCCGAGGGTACCCTCACCAGCGAAAGCCCGACGGAAAAGCCTTTGACCCTCCGGCGAAAAGAGCCAGTGTACACCCTCGCCGGTGTTACGCCCATCGTACGCGGCGAAAAGGATGGACTACGGTTCGTCTTTTCAGCAAAACGCCTACGCAAGGGCCGCCTGACGTACGGCCTCATTCCCTACGGCCAGCACCACTATCCCACGGTTGTGCTCCGCTTCGAGGTCGGCATTGATTCGGCTACAGGCGAAGCCTTTCTCCCTCTCAAAAAAAACCTGGACGGCGGCTACGACCACACGGGAGCGCTGAAAAAGGGCTTTGGGGTGATGGGCTATCGCCTCACCGATGCCAGAGGCATGATCGTCTACGAAGGTAAACAGGCATTTGCTTATTCTGATTCTGAGCAAAGATTCGAACCGCGTCCGACCATTTTGCGCGGCCCGTTTGTTTCGCAACTGCAACACGACCAGGCGGTTATCTGGTATGAAACTTCCGAACCGGTCTTTACCATCATCAAAACCGACCAGGCTGAAGATACCTTTTTCAGCCGTACGCGCCATCTGCGCCACGAGGTAACACTGGCTAACCTGATGGCAGGTACAGAATATGGCTACACCATCAGTTGCGATAGCGCCCATCTGCGCTTTTCCTTCCGTACACCGCCACCGCCAGGTGCTCAGACGCCTTTCACGTTTGCCTATGCCAGCGACTCGCGCAGTGGCTACGGCGGTGGCGAGCGCAACATCTTCGGGACGAATGCCCAAATCATGGCCCGCATCGGTGCACTAGCCGCCAAAGAGGACGCCGCTTTTGTCCAGTTCACCGGCGACCTGGCCGATGGCTACGTGAGCGACCCCGACGAAATGCGCCTGCAGTTGGTCAACTGGATACACGCCGTAGAGCCGTTCTGGCACTACCTGCCTTTCCATGTCGGTATGGGCAACCATGAGTCCGTAGGCTGGTATGCCGACTCCGCCCGCTGGATAGTGGCCGACGGCTTCCCCTATGAAACCCATTCGGGAGAGGCCGTCTTTGCCGAAGTCTTCGCTCACCCACTCAATGGCCCGCAAAGTGAGGACGGTTCTAAGTACGACCCGGACCCTTACCGACGCGGCGATTTTCCCTCGTACCGAGAAAATGTCTATTACTATCAGTACGGCAACACGGCTATGATCGTGCTCAACTCTGACTACTGGTATGCACCTTTACTCCACCGCACGCGCCACATTGGCGGCAACCTGCACGGTTATCTAATGGATGAGCAAATGCGCTGGCTACGTACCACCCTGGCCGACATGGAAGCGGATAGCAGCATCGAACACATCTTCATCACTGTGCACACGCCGCCCTTCCCTAATGGAGGCCATGTCCGGGACTGCATGTGGTATGGCGGCAACAATGAACATCGGCCCTACATCGCCGGACGACCAGTGGACAAGGGCATCATCGAACGCCGCGACGAGCTGCTCGACTTGTGCGCCAACCAGTCCTCCAAAGTAGTGGGCTTCCTCTGTGGCGACGAGCACAACTACAACCGCATGCGCATCGAAGACGCCACACCGCGTTACCCCAACAACTGGGACAAACCACGCCTGACCTTGCGCCGACCGCTGTGGCAGATCATCAACGGCGCTGCCGGCGCGCCTTTCTATGGCCAGGATCCAACACCCTGGTCGGACTGGGTAGAGGGCTTTACGGTGCAGAACGCCTTGTGCCTGTTCGACATAGATGGCCCGCGCATTCGGATGCGCGTCATCAATCCCGACACTCTGGAGGAGTTGGACCGAGCCAACCTGCGGTGATAAGGGTGTCAGAGACCGGAGGCGACGTTTGACCAGATTTTCACCGTCCTATCGTCGCTGGCCGAGAGGAGCGCCTGAGGCAACCACAGCAGGCGATTGACGGAGTTGAGGTGCCCGCCGTCGCGCACGGGGTCGAGTACACGCAGCAGCCGGAAGGTGGCGCCGTCCCAGATTTTCACTGTTTTATCGCGGCTGGCGGTGGCGAAGTGGCGTCCGTCGGGCGACCAGGCGATGTGGTTGAGGGTAAACCAGTGCGCAGGCTGCTCGCTGACTAAGGCGGGTGGGTCGGCGCTCAAGCCCCATACGCGCAGCATGGCGTCGCGTCCGCCGCTGAGCAGATAGCGCTCGTCGGGCGAATAGGCGACGGTGAAGACGGACGGCACATGGGCGTTGGGCAGGGTATAGCGGGTTTCGAGCGTTTCGCTATCCAGCAGGTAGATGCTGGCATCGCTGGCGCCTACGGCAACTTCGCGCCGCTGAGGGGCTAAAGCCAGGGTGCGCAGAGCGCTGTAGGTCAGGTGCAGGCTCTCCACCGTGCGCCCGGTGCTGGCGTCCCAGCGGGTGAGCATACCTTCGCCACCGGCGGAGAGTATCCAAGGTGGGTTGAGTTTGAGGTCAAAAACGCCTTTTCGGTGGTGCTGGATGCCGCGCGTGTGCTCGGGGCGTTCCAGGTCAATCCAGTGTACGCCGCCATTCATGTCGCCGGCCACGAGACGGCGCTGCCCGGGCAGGTGAAGTAAAGAAAAAAGTTGCCCTTGCACTGTGGCTATCAGGCGGCCGTTCTCAGGTGCCTGCAACTTCCATTCGGCTATCCAGCCGTCGCCGCCGGCGGACAGAAATTGCTCAGTGTCGTCGGTAGCAGCCAGTGCGTACACGGCTGCCCGGTGCCCGGTGCAAGTAAAAGGTGTGGCCATATGCTGCAGGGCACAAGAACACCCCGGTGGTGCAAAGGGTTAGCGCTGGTCGCCAAAAAAGGCGATAATGCGGTCGGCCAGCTCCATGCCGATGTTCGACTGGGCTTCCAGTGTACTGCCGCCGATGTGTGGCGAGCAAGAAACTTTGGGATGGCGCAGCAGAGCTTCGCGTGGTGTAGGCTCGTTTTCAAACACATCCAACGCTGCAGCACCTACTTTGCCGCTGTCTAAGGCCTGCAGGAGGTCTTCTTCATCAATGACGCCGCCGCGGGCGGTGTTGATGAGGAAAACGCCGTCTTTCATGCGGGCAATTTCGGCTGCCGTAATCACTGGCCCAGTGCCACCAGGTAGGTGCAAGGTGATAAAATCGGCTTCTGTAATGACGCGCTCGAAGGGTACTGTGGAGATGCGTACCGTCAGTTTCATATCCGGATACTGGCGCAGGCCAATGCCAATTTTGGCCTCTTGCACATTAGGGTCGTGCGCCAGCACTTCCATGCCGAGCGGGAGGGCTAATTGCGCCACTTCCTGCCCGATGCGACCAAAGCCCAGGATGCCCAATTTTTTACCGCGCAGCTCGATGCCTTGCTCGTAGGCTTTTTTGAGTTTCTTAAAGTCGCCTCCAGACATTTCGCGGTTGCTGCGGTGGAGCATGCGCGCCAGCGTCAGCAGGTGGCCCAGCGTCAGCTCGGCTACAGCGCGCGAGGAGGCTTTGGGGGTGTTGTACACCAGTATCCCCTTCGACTGTGCGTATTCGACGTCAATGTTGTCCAGACCTACGCCGCCGCGGGCAATGATTTTGAGTTTTTTGCCAGCATCAATGATCTCGCGGGTTACTTTGGTAGCACTGCGCACAATGAGCACATCGTACTCGCCGATGTGGGCAGCCAGTGCTTCTTGCGGGATTTTATCCGTAACTACCTGATAATTTGCCTCTTCTAAGAGCAGTTTGCCGTCGGGGTGGATGCCGTCGTTGGCCAGAATTTTGATCATTTCGCGATGTCGTGTTTTTCCCAAAAGACGGCGGCAAAGATAGATTGGGCTGCCGCTTGCGAATATTATTTTTTCAAATAGTGGCTTCCGATGTGGAAGGGCTAAATAAAGCGCTCACACCGGCAGCCCGCAGCGCTTGTGCAATATGCCGTTCGGTATGGCGGGCGAAAAATTCTAAAAGATTTCCCATGGAATAGCGGCGTAGCCAACAGCCCGGGCAGGCGACGCGGCAGCGGTTGAGGTTGACCTGTCGAGCCTCCTGCACCACGCGCAGCAGTTGCTCGGTGTAAATGAGGAAGCTTTTGAGGGTGTCTTTGTCCAGCGATTGGGCGAAGCAATCGTATCGGCGCTTACTTTTAAAAGCCCTGCTGGTATCGGTGCGGCGCAGCAATCGCCTGCCGGCGGCGGTGTAGCGCACCTCCGGCACGGGCGTCCATTGGCGAGCTTTGGCTAAGTGAAGTGCCCGGCGCATAGGCGGAAGATAGTCTCGGGTATAGGTATTCAGATGGGCCAGGCACTCTAAGGCATTCCAGGCATTTGGATGTGGGCGCTGGCGGAGTGTTTCTAACGATTGGCCGGCCAGGTGCGTTCGCACCGCTGTCAGGGCCTGGCGCAGTGTCCGCTCTACATAGTCGAGGAGCTCGCTGGAGGTCATACGGATGAGTCAGAACGTTTGGAGCAACAAAGGTAGGGCACTCGCATGGCAGGTTTTAAAAACCTTACCCGGCTTAAGCGCGCAAAAAGCGACCTTTGCACCCGCATACGTATGTTATGAAAACCAGAACGCTGCGCAAAGACAAGATTAACGTCATCACCTTAGGCTGTTCCAAAAATCTGGTGGACAGCGAAAACCTCATTACCCAACTGCGCGCCAACGACTACGAAGTAACGCACGAACGCGCCGACGCACAGGCCAATATCGTCATCATCAACACCTGCGGCTTCATTGACTTAGCCAAACAAGAAAGCATTGACACCATCCTGGAGCACGCAGCCCTGAAAAGCGCCGGGAAAATTGAGAAACTTTACGTAACGGGCTGCCTTTCGCAGCGCTACCGTCAAGACCTGGAAGGGGAAATCCCGGAGGTGGATGCCTTTTTCGGCACGCTGGAGCTGCCCGCCCTTTTGGCGCGCTTAGAAGCCGACTACAAACACGAACTGCTGGGCGAGCGCCAGATAACTACGCTGCCCCATTACGCCTATTTAAAAATATCGGAGGGTTGCAATCGCACCTGCTCGTTTTGCGCCATTCCCCTCATGCGTGGGCAACACGTGAGCCGCCCTATTGAGGAACTGGTGCAAGAGGCACGCAATCTGGCTCGCCGCGGCGTCAAGGAACTGATGCTCATTGCTCAGGAATTGACCTACTACGGCTTAGACCTGTACAAAAAGCGCGAACTGCCACGCCTGCTGCATGCACTGGCCGACGTGGAAGGCATTGAATGGATACGCTTGCACTACGCTTACCCCAGCAAATTCCCCTTAGAGGTACTCGATGCCATGGCCGAACGGCCCGAAGTGTGCAAGTACTTGGACATGCCCTTGCAACACGCCAGCGACCCCGTGCTGCAAGCCATGCGCCGCCAGATTACGCGCGACGAGACGCGCCGGCTGCTCGACCACATCCGCCAGCGCGTGCCGGATATCGCTTTGCGCACGACGTTTCTGGTGGGCTTCCCCGGCGAAACGGAGGCTGACTTTGACACATTGCTGGACTTTGTGGAAGAGCAGCGCTTCGACCGCGCCGGTGTTTTCCAGTACTCCCACGAAGAAAATACCCGTGCCTACGAGTTGCCCGACGACGTGCCGCCCGAAGTAAAGGCCGAACGCGCCGAGCGCCTCATGGAAGTGCAGCGCGAGATTTCGCAGGAGAAAAACGAAGCCAAAGTGGGCCAGGTGCTCCGGGTCTTATTCGACCGCAAAGAAGGGCGCTACTTCATTGGCCGCACCGAGGCCGACTCGCCCGAAGTGGACAACGAGGTGCGCGTGGAGGCGCGAAGCCATTACGCCCGCATTGGCGACTTCGCTCAGGTGCGCATCACAGCGGCCGACGCCTATGACCTGTACGGTGTCATCGAGCCACAGCCCTAAGCTTGCGCATGGAAAACCTCTGGCATATGGACCTGACGCCGCTGCAGTGGGTACTGTTTGCGCTGGGTGGTGTGGCGTCGGGCATCATCAACACGCTGGCGGGCAGCGGCTCGCTCATCACGCTGCCCATTTTTGTGTTTTTCTGCGGCCTGCCGGCGCCCGTGGCCAACGGCACCAACCGCGTGGGCGTGCTGCTGCAAAATGTGGTGGCCATTCGCGGCCTGAGCCGCGCCGGCATTGCCGATTTTGAGGGCAGCGCCTGGCTGGTTGTGCCCGCCACGTTGGGCGGCATTGTCGGCTCGCGCATTGCTGTGGCCCTTACAGAGACGTGGATGAATTATGCACTGGGCGGGCTGATGGTGTTTATGCTCGTCGTCCTGCTAATACGCCCGGAGCGCTGGCTGCGCGAGTCGAAGCCGGCCATCGGTCGAAACCGGCATCCGCTCACGGTGCTGGCCTTTTTCCTCATCGGCGTGTACGGCGGCTTTATTCAGGCGGGCGTGGGCATCTTCTTGCTCGCCGGCCTAGTGTGGTTCAGCCAGTACAGCCTACGCAGCGGAAATGGCGTTAAATTGCTCATTGTCTTGATGTTGACCATTCCTTCTACGCTGGTTTTTTTCCTCTATGACCAGGTACACCTCGGCTACGGCATCCTGATGGCCTTCTTTCAGGGCATCGGCGCCTGGCTCGGCGTGCGCTTCATCGCACACGTGCCCAACGCCAACACCTGGATTTACCGCCTCCTGCTGGCCATTACGGCCATTTCAGCTTTGAAATTTTTTGGCTAAAGGTGGGTTACTTCTGCGTCCCTGCAACGTCGTTAGGCCGTCTTTGCAGAGATGGTGGTGAAAAATTTCATCCCAATTTCAACCCAAAAAGGCTCCTTAATTCCGCCGGCAGCTCTAATCTTGCACCGTAAATGTCCATTTTTAAACGCAAATAGTCTATGTCAGTCAAAGCAAAGTACCAGAAGGTTCTCGATCTGGGAGAGAAACTCAACGTGAAAGATGGCCGCGTCGAAGAAAGCGACGGCAAACTCAAAGTGTGGGGCACGGTGGATTGCCAGTATGAGAAAGACCAGCTGTGGGACGCCATTAAGGCCATCGGCGGCGAAAATCCGTCCGACATCATGGCCGACATCCGCGTGGCCAACACGGGTTACTACGCCAAACACACGGTGCAGAAAGGCGACACGCTGAGCAAAATCGCCCAACACTACTACGGCGACATGAAAAAGTACATGGCCATTTTTGAGGCTAACCGCGACATCCTGAAGAACCCGGACCTCATCCACCCGGGCCAGGTGCTGACCATTCCGAATCTGTAATAAGAACGTTTTTGGGCTAAAAACAAAGCCGGCTGCGCCTTGAGGTACAGCCGGCTTTTTTTGGGAAAGCCTTAGAAATCAGGCCATTTCGTAAGCCTCGATAGGTGGGCATACGCACACTAAATTGCGGTCGCCGTAGGCCTGGTCAATGCGGCTTACGGTGGGCCAGAATTTCCAGCCCTGGCGCAGGTAGGGTAGAGGAAAGGCTGCCTGTTCGCGGCTGTAAGCATGCGGCCACTCGTTAGCGCAAACGACTTGAGCTGTGTGAGGTGCATTGTGCAGTGGGTTATCCTCGAGGCTGTACTTGCCCTCAGCGATGTCGTCTATCTCGCGGCGAATAGCCAGCAGGGCATCGCAGAAACGGTCGAGTTCGGCCTTGCTTTCGCTTTCGGTGGGCTCAATCATGATCGTGCCAGCTACTGGAAACGACAGCGTGGGCGCATGGAAGCCGTAATCCATCAGACGCTTGGCCACGTCTTCGGCGCTGACAAGGGCCTTAAAGGGTCGCAGATCCACAATCATTTCGTGGGCGCAGCGGCCGTTTTCACCGCTGTACAGGATCGAGTAAGCCCCCTCTAAGCGAGCCTTGATGTAGTTAGCATTGAGGATAGCGTATTTGGTAGCGTTGGTTACGCCTTCGGCGCCCAGCATCTTGATATAGGCGTAGGAGATGAGCAGGATGCTGGCGCTGCCCCAGGGGGCGGCGCTTACTGCCGTAATGGCTTTGGCGCCGCCGGTTTTCACCAATGGGTGGCCGGGCAGGAAAGGCGCCAGTTTGGCGTTGCAGCAGATAGGGCCCATACCCGGGCCGCCGCCGCCGTGCGGGATGGCGAAGGTTTTGTGCAGGTTGAGGTGGCACACATCGGCACCGATGGCCGCCGGGCTGGTCAGGCCCACCTGGGCGTTCATATTGGCGCCGTCCATATACACCATGCCGCCGTACTGGTGGATGATGTCGCAAATATCGCGGATAGCCGTCTCGAATACGCCGTGCGTAGAGGGGTACGTTACCATCAGGCAGGCCAGCCGTTCGCTGTGCTGTTCGGCTTTGGCGCGCAGGTCGTTCACGTCAATGTTGCCACGTTCGTCGCAGGCCACCACGACCACCTGCATGCCGGCCATAACGGCGCTGGCCGGATTGGTGCCGTGCGCCGACGAAGGAATGAGCGCTACATTGCGATAGCTCTCGCCACGCGACTCGTGATAGGCCCGAATGACCATCAGCCCTGTGTACTCACCTTGCGCGCCCGAATTAGGCTGTAATGAACAGGCCTCGAAGCCCGTGATTTCGCACAGGTACTGCTCCAGTTCGCGAATAATCTTCTGATACCCTTGCGTCTGCGAGGCCGGCGCAAAGGGATGAATGTTGGCCCACAGTTCCCAGCTCACCGGTATCATTTCGGTGGCGGCATTGAGCTTCATGGTGCATGAGCCGAGCGAGATCATCGAATGCGTGAGCGACAGGTCGCGGTTTTCTAAGCGCTTCAGGTAGCGCATCATTTCGCTTTCGGTGTGGTAACTGTTGAACACCGGATGCGTCAGGAACGGCGTTTCGCGCTGCAAGGCGATAGGAATGGCGCTGTGGCTGACGGGCACCGGTGTTGGAGCGCCAAAAATGGCGGCAATGTCGGCCAGGTCGCGCTCTGTAACGGTTTCATCTATGCTAATTTGCAGGCCGCGCTCGTCGTAGAAAAAGTTGATACCAGCTGCATCGGCCTTCTGGTGAATTTGCTCGAGTATCTCGGCACTCAAATGGAGGCGCAGGGTGTCGAAGTAGTGGGTGTGTGCCACGGCAAAACCCGCTTTTGCCAGTGCGGCCGCTAATGCTTTCGCCATGTCATGCGCGCGCTGAGCAATGCCTCGGATGCCTTGAGGACCGTGATAGACGGCGTACATGGCGGCCATATTGGCCAGCAGAGCCTGTGCTGTGCAGATGTTGGAGGTCGCCTTTTCGCGGCGGATATGCTGCTCGCGTGTCTGGAGCGCCATGCGCAGGGCGCGGTTGCCGTAGCGATCCACCGAAACGCCAATGATTCGGCCCGGAATGAGGCGCTTGAACTCTTCCGTAGTGGCGAAATAAGCCGCATGTGGGCCACCGAAGCCCACGGGCACGCCGAAGCGCTGCGTGTTGCCCACAGCGCAATCGGCCCCCCACTCTCCGGGCGGTTTGAGCAACGCCAGCGAAAGGATGTCGGCAGCCACGCACACATAAGCACCCACAGCTTTGGCTTGCTCTACAAAAGCCCGGTAATCCTCGATAGCGCCCTCGCGGTTGGGATATTGCAGCAGAACGCCAAAGGTCTTTTCCGAAGGAATATAAGTGCGCCAATCGCCCACGACCAGCTGAATGCCATACGGCACCGCTCGCGTACGCAATACGTCTAAAGTTTGTGGGAAGACCGAGTCTGCCACAAAAAACTCGTTAGCCTCCTGGCCGGCGGTAGCGCGCTTATTCTTCTCGGCGTAGAACATGTGCATAGCCTCGGCGGCGGCCGTGGCTTCGTCCAGCAGGCTAGCGTTGGCGATGGGCAGGCCCGTCAGGTCGCTGACCATGGTCTGGAAGTTGAGCAGACTCTCTAACCGCCCCTGCGCAATTTCAGCCTGGTAGGGCGTGTACTGGGTGTACCAGCCGGGGTTTTGGAACAGGTTGCGCAGGATAACCGAAGGCGTGATGGTACCGTAGTAGCCCATGCCGATGTAGCTGCGCACGACACGGTTGAGGCGCGCGATGTCCTTCAACTCGGCCAGATACTCGTACTCCGACAGGGCTGGCGGCAGATTGAGCGGCCGGCGCAATCGAATGTTGTCCGGGATGGTCTGGTCGATCAATTCATCCAGAGAGGAAACGTTTAGCGCGCGCAGCATCTCTTGCACGTCGCGCGGGTCTGGCCCGATGTGCCGGCGCTCAAACCGGTCGGGATGCGGAAAATGACTCATTGCTCAGCAGAAATTTTTGCTTCGAAGGTGTGTACAGGTGAGCATCGCATGTAGCGAGGCCGAAAAAACAGCGCGAAAGTAGAGATTGTTTTTTGTTCAGGTTCAATGCTTCGTGTGCTCCTTTCCTCCGTTGCCACTGCATGGCCTACGCAAAAAAGTCTGTCATTTGCTAAAACCGCTTCCCGTTTTTCCAGCCGTTTTTCCGCACCTTTGCGCCGTTTTTTCATCAAAACTCCTTTTCCGACAAAAACGGCAGGCGCTCCGTCAGGCGCTTTTTCGCATGCAACAGGAAGAACTTTTCAAGCAACTCGTCTCGCACTGCAAAGAGTACGGTTTCATTTATCCTTCCTCGGAAATTTACGATGGCTTAGGTGGCGTGTACGATTACGGCCCCATGGGCGTGGAATTGAAAAACAACCTCCGCGAGTACTGGTGGAAGGCCATGGTGCAGCTGCATGAAAACATCGTGGGCATTGACAGCGCCATTTTCATGCACCCTAAAATCTGGAAAGCCTCGGGCCACGTGGACGCTTTCAACGACCCGCTCATTGACAACAAAGACTCCAAAAAGCGCTATCGGGCCGACCAGCTCATCGAGGGCGAAATTGACCGCTTAGAAGCCAAAATTGAAAAAGAGGTGGAAAAGGCGCGCAAGCGCTTCGAAAACTTCGACGAGGCCCTCTTCCGCAGCACTAATCCGCGCGTGCTCGAATGGGCCAAACGGGCCGAGGAAATTTCACAGCGCTTAGCCAACGCCCTGAAAGCCAACGATATGGCTGCCCTGAAAGCCCTTATTGACGAACTGGAAATCGCTGACCCCGAAAGCGGCTCGCGCAACTGGACGGAAGTGCGCCAGTTCAACCTCATGTTCAGCACGCAACTGTCGAACATCGCCGGCGAGGAAGGCAAACTCTACCTGCGGCCCGAAACGGCCCAGGGCATCTTCGTCAACTTCCTCAACGTGCTCAAAACCTCCCGCCAGAAAGTGCCCTTTGGTATCGCTCAGACGGGTAAGGCGTTTCGCAATGAAATCGTGGCCCGCCAGTTCATCTTCCGCATGCGCGAGTTCGAGCAAATGGAAATGCAGTTCTTCGTGCGCCCGGGCACCGAGATGGAATGGTATGAGTATTGGAAAAACCGGCGCATGGCCTGGCATCGCGCCGTTACACCGGCAGCCCAATTGCGCTTCAAAGACCACGACAACCTGGCGCACTATGCCAATGCCGCCGTGGACATTCAATACGAATTCCCGTTCGGTTTCAAGGAATTAGAAGGCATTCACTCGCGCACAGACTTCGACCTGGGCAGCCACCAGGCGCTGTCGGGCCGCAAACTACAGTACTTCGACCCGGAACTCAACGAACACTACGTGCCCTACGTGGTCGAAACCTCCGTCGGCCTGGATCGCATGTTCCTAGCCATCCTGAGCACCGGATATACCGAAGAGACGGTGCCTGATGCCCAGGGCGAAGACAGCACCCGTGTGGTGCTCCGCATACCACCGCCCTTAGCGCCAGTGAAGTGCGCTGTACTGCCTCTGGTGCGCAATAAGGAAGAACTAGTGGGCAAGGCGCGCGAAATCTTCGACCGGCTAAAGTTTCACTTCCAGTGTCAGTACGACGAAAAAGACGCCATCGGACGCCGCTACCGCCGCCAGGACGCCGTCGGAACGCCCTACTGCATCACCATTGACTTCCAAACCCTCCAGGATGATACCGTAACCCTCCGCGAACGCGACTCCATGCAACAAGAGCGCATACCCGTAGCGCAGGTGGTGAACATCGTACGCGAAAAAACCGACATGGTGCGGCTGCTGGAGCGGCTCTGAGAAAAAGCCGGTGCCCGTTAAGCCGGCAGCTGGCTTAACGGGTCACCGCACGAGCGTTACCGATCCCGCCAGGTGTTGGTGCGTGCCATCATTGAGTTGCAGTTGAGCGCGCCAGGTGTACACAGCAAGTGGCAGTTCGCGTCCGCGCCAGGTGCCGTTCCATCCGGAGGGTTCGTGGCCGATGGGCAGGTTTTGGCCGTCGAAGACGAGGTTGCCCCAACGGTCGAAGACCTGGAGCCGTAGGATGAGGGCGACGTGGTCAGCGCGGGTAAAGAGGGTGAAGTAGTCGTTGTGGCCGTCGCCGTTGGGCGAGAAGACATTGGGGGTGTACACTGTTGCTTCGGCGGCGCGCACACGCAGCAGCACGGAGTCTTCGGCCCAGCAACCCTGGGCATCTTCGATGCGCAGCCAGTAGGTGATGATTTCCTATGGGCGCGCTACGGAGTTGGGCAGTTGGCACAGGAGAGTCCTGTAGTGGGCTGCCATACGTAGGTGTACATGCCGCCGGGTTGGATGCTGACCGGTATGGCGTAACGCCGTTTTCTTGTCAGGTTTTCTTTAGCGTACCACCTGCAATGACCGTACCCCCACGCCTTGCCGCGTTTGCACGCGCACGTAGTAAAGCCCGGGCGCCAGCGTCCCGACCGGCAGGCGCAGAACCTGTGATTGCAACAACAATTGCCCGGCTGCATCGAAGACTTCGACCTGATGCGTTTCGGCTGATGCCATTTCCGGCAGGCGAATATGGGTATAATCCGAAGTTGGGTTGGGCCACAAAGCGAAATCTAATGCCGGTATGGCTTCTTTTTGGGATACGGTGGGCTGTATGCTCACTTCATCTATGCAAAAATAGGCCGGCGTATTCATGCCGAAGGCACCGACGTCGCTGGAGGTGAGGGTAAACAGCAGGCTGTCGGCGGCGCCCAAAGAGCTGAGGTTGACGTAAGTCCACTGCTTGACAATATAGTCTTTCGAGTTGTCGGCGAAGCGATAGTCTGCTAAGTAAAAATTGACGCTGTCGGGTCCCAGCACACCATTGCGATATTTTTTAATCGTCAGCAGGAAAAAGTCTGGGTCGTTGCCCGTCGGGCCGCCAAATTTTTTGGCGAATGGGTCGCCGTCGCGCATGCTATAATATGCGTAGGCATTATTGGTAACGTACAGGCCCAGTACGGTGCCTCCCGAAGCTGGGCCGAGCAGGCGTATAATAGCGCCGTCGAAGGCATAGGCAACGGCATAGGTGGCCGTGCCGTTGGCGCCACTACCCGCCATGGCGCTGTACTCGTTGATGAAGCCTGGCGTCAGCGTGTCGGTGCGGTTTGAGATGGCCCAGCCCGTCCAGGCCATCCATTGAGGGTTGTAGTTGTTGGGCAAGGCTACCGGGTCGCTGACAAAGGCGTCGTTGGGTGCTGCGTTGTTCAAGAAGGTGTCAGGCGGCAGATTAAAGTTTTCAAAAGAAGCCGTAACCTGAGATGAAAGGCTGTGCACCAGAGCAAATAGCAGGGATAAAAGAATGTACCGCATACGTTTTGTAAAATTAAAAGTGTGATAATTTGACTTTTTACAAATGGATTAAAAGCCCAGCGTCAGCCCTGCGCGGTAGTGGCGTCCGGGCATGGGTCGGCGTTCGACGACGATGTATTCAGTGTTCCAGGCGTTCTCCAGGTGTGCGAAAGCGCCAGCCTGCCAGTGGTTTTTCTGCCAGAAGTACTGCAGACGTGCGCTGCCGACGCTAAAAGCGGGCACAGGTTCGTTCAGGCCAACCACGCTGCTAGTATATTGGTGAAAGAGGATGACTTGCCAGCAGCGCCAGCGGGCCGATAATTCACCGAATAGCTGATGGACGGGCACGTAGAACAGCTGGCTGCCGGCCTCAATACGCGGGCTGGCGATGGGACGCTCGTTGGTAGAGCGCGTATGGTCATAGCCCACTGTCAGGTGTAATTGCCCCCAGTCAGTATTATGCTGGAGATTGAGGCGGCCTTCGAGGCCACGGCTCCACACTTCGGCGATGTTTTGTGGAGAGAAGAAGAATTGGCCGCTCTGCCGCGCCCAGAGGATCCAGTCCCGGATGCGGCGCTGGTAAGCGGTTAGACTGATGCTCCCTGGCCATGCGGTGGACTGGCATCGGTAGGTCAGGCCCAATTCCTGGCTCCAGCCGTTTTCAGGGCGCAGGTCAGGATTGCCGCCGGGACGCCAGTAGCGGTCGTTGAGCGTGGGAGCGCGGTAGTGGCGAGCAATGCGGGCATGGACCTGCCAGCCATTGAAGAAGTGCCATTCGAGTCCCAGCCCAGGCGTAATGGGTGCCAGGCGACCGTCTATTTGCTCCAGGCGCGCATCGGCCTGGGCACTCCAGCGTCGGGCACTCCACGTCCAGGCGTTGAAGAGGGCTATGCGCTGCTGCTGGGCTTCGGCAGCATAGGCGGGTGTACGGGCCCGGGTAATCGCATGGGTAAGGGCAATCTGAGTATTCAGATGTTTGCCGGGCCGATAGGCCGCCTCCACCTCGCCTATGAGCGTGCGGAAGCGGTTGCGCGTATCTTGCCGAAGCAGCGAGTCGCGGTAGTGGTTGAGTTCGTCGAAATAGGCGGCGCGAGCCTCCCATAGGCCACGTTGGGTGGACTTTCGCCAGTGGAGCATGGCGCGCCAGGTGTCGTCGGTCTGTTCGGCCACGCTGCGGCGCTGGGCGAGCGTGGGAGGTATCTGGCGATGGGTGTACTGCCGCCAGAGGCGGAGTGCCAGCGTGGCACCTTCAGGGCGCGGGCGTATGAAGATTTCTTGCAAAAGACCCTGTTGGCGCAGTCGTGCGTTGGTCTGGCGCTGATAGGGTAGGGTAGGGGCCGGGCGAAAGAGAAAGTCGTTTTGCGCCGCTTCTGTTAGCAAGCGAGTAGAGGTTGCCCAGTGCGAGCGCCCGTAGCGAAGAGCGGCGCTGGTCTGTCGCCAGCCAAAGCTGCCTATACCACCGCGCAAATGCCCGTGAAGGCCTGTACGCCAGGTCATAGTGTTGTTGAGCAAAAGCGCTCCGCCCACAGCCCCGCTGCCCCACGCTGACGTGCAGCCCCCGTATTGGAGGGCCATCTCATCCGCAAAAAAGACTGGCAGCAGGGCAAAATCCAATTGCCCCAGCATCGGGCTTTGCAGCGGCAGACCATTCCACACCACCGCCGTCTGCGCGCCGCTGCCGCCACGCACCGAAGTAGTGGCCAAACTGCCCAAACCGTAGGACTTGACGTAAAAGCCACTGCGCCGAAAGAGCACTTCGGCAGCACTTTCTACGGCGTGTACCGTCAACCGGGCGCTATCCAGGCGCTCGGTGCGCACGCCCACGGGCTGCACGCGCGCCGTAGTGGCTACCACCTGCACCAGCGGCAACATCTGGGCGCTGTCCGTCTGCGCATCGGCTGCGAAAATCCCGAAAACGGCGCATAGACCTGCCAGGCCGCCACGGACCCAAAACCTTCGAACAATTTTTTTCCGGAAACCAAAGCCGTCGCCTATCATATACCCGAGACTTGTCAGGGCTTTCGGCAAAGGCCGAAACAGGGAAGGCCGACGACTCGACGCCTGGATATGCTAAAATGCCGCGCCGCCCCCAAACGGGCTAAAGCGCGCAAACGACCAGACAGTGAAGCAATCTCATCCTCCCGGCTTTTCCTCCGAAAGCCCTGTGTGAGGTAATCGACACCGGCAGGTCTTCTGGCTCGCCTCACTTTGAGCGCCTTCCCATCGAAATACCCGACAGTGGCTGGTAGCTCAAAGCCTTATCGTAAGGCTCACAGCAGCGGGGACTGCTCCGGACTTGCACCGGATTCCCTATTATCCCTTTCGGCCCAAAGGTCGAAGGGCACCGTTGTCGGCAGCAAAGATAGGGTGGAAGGCAAAAAAAGGAGCATGAAAAAAGAGGGTAGAGACGAGTGCATATACGCCCATGTCCGCGTAGGGCAGCCGTTCCAGTATGATGTCGGAGACTGGCAGGCATGCGTAACAGACAAACTCTTCTTTCGGGATATCGGAGAGGATGTTTAGGAAATGAAGAATGCGGTACGGGTACAATATCGCGCCGGTTTACTTCTGTTTGGCTTCCAGCAACAGGTGCTGAAGGCGGCTGGCCAGCACCTCCCAGTCCAAATGTTCGCGGTAGAGCCTGTGGGCACCTCGGGCAAGGTGCTGACGGAGGGCAGGCTGCTGGCGCAATAGGAGGAGCGCTTCCTTCCAATGACTCGGATGGGTATGTTCAATAAGCCAGATATTTTCACCGTGGAGGAGGGGCGGTGCCACCATGTCGCCGCGGATGCCTACGACGGGTAGCCCTGCGGCGAAGGCAGCCGCCAGAGAGCCGCTCTTGAGCGAGCTGCCACCGGTACCGTCGGGTGCTTTGGGATCGGGCAGGGCGAAAACATCACTGCAGCGCAGCCAGGTACATACCTCGGAGGCCGGTAAATGGCCGGTAACATGGGCAAACGGCGGCACCACCGACAGCGTCGAGTCGCCCGCTATCAACAGGCCGGCGTCCGGTATCTGGGCCACTGCATCCGCTAAAGCGCGCACATCGCGACGCCCGAAGGTGCTGACGATGAACGTTTTATCTGGAAAATAGCGCTCTCGTAGTTGCCTGCATGCTTCTTCTGACGGCCAATGCGGCAACACGTTAGCGCCCACGGGCAGCACGTGTGACTGAATGCCTAAGGCTGCCAGCAGGTTTTGATAAAAAGGAATGGAGGTAATGGCTAAGTCGGCCTGCCGGCCTAATTGGCGGGCAATCCATTGCTGTCCAAGACTGATAAGGCGGTTTTCATGTGGGCGGATGTGCACTTCGTGAAAAAAGACGCCGGTACGGATGCCTGCATGGCGAGCCTTCTTCAGCAAGGAGGGCAAAAAAAAGGGCAACCCTCGCTGGTGAAAGGCATAGGGAACGTATTGCAACAGCAGCCAACTGGGCCGCAGCGCGCGGAGGCGGCTGACCCATGCGGCGGGATGTTGTCGGGCTTCTTGCAAAGCGCCGGCCCACAGTTCAGCGCCGATGGGAGGGGCGTAATCTACCTGAGTACCACAGGCCAGGGTGATGCACACCCCTCGGCGCAGCAAGGCGGTAGCTAAATGCGCACTGTAATCACCCACACCATCGGGAGTGGGCGGTATTCGGGCCGAAAAGATGACGACGTGCATAGCGCGGCGGCTATGCGTCAATACGCGCGTAGCGGGCGTTGGCCTCGATGAAGGCCCGGCGCGGCGGCACCTCGTCGCCCATGAGCATGGAGAACATGCGGTCGGCTTCGGCGGCGTCCTCGATGGTTACCTGTTTGAGGATGCGCGTTTCGCGGTTCATCGTCGTCTCCCACAGCTGTTCGGCATTCATTTCGCCCAAGCCCTTATAGCGTTGCACCTTGACGGAGTCGTCGCTCTCACGGCCGCCGGAGAACTCCATTACGGCCTCACGGCGCTCCTTGTCGTTCCAGCAATAGCGCTGCTGTTTGCCTTTTTTGACCAGGTAAAGGGGCGGCTGGGCGATGTACACGTGGCCCTTTTCGATGAGCTCGCGCATATAGCGGAAGAAGAACGTCAGGATGAGCGTCGTGATGTGGCTACCATCCACGTCGGCGTCGCACATGATGATGATCTTGTGATAGCGCAGTTTGTCGGTGATGAGAACGCGGTGTCCTTCTTCGTTTTCTCCTACCGACACGCCCAGGGCGGTGAAGATGTTTTTGATTTCCTCGTTTTCGTAGATCTTGTGCTCCAGTGCTTTTTCCACGTTGAGGATTTTACCGCGCAGCGGCAGGATGGCTTGAGTATGTCGGTCGCGCCCCTGTTTGGCTGTACCGCCGGCGGAGTCACCCTCGACGAGGAAGATTTCGCTTTCTTCTGGGTTTCGGCTGGCGCAGTCGGCCAGTTTGCCAGGCAGCCCCCCACCCGAAAGAGCACCTTTACGCTGTACCAGCTCGCGCGCTTTGCGGGCAGCATTGCGAGCGGTAGCCGCCAGCACCACCTTTTCAATAATCCGGCGCGCCTGAGCCGGATTTTCCTCTAAAAACACTTTAAGCGCATCACCTACGCAACGGCTGACAATGCCCAGCACTTCGGAATTGCCCAATTCGCCCTTGGTCTGGCCTTTAAACTGCGGCTCCATGACTTTGACCGACACGACTGCCGTAAGGCCTTCCATAAAGTCTTCGCCACTGATAGCGAAGTTGAGTTTTTTGAAAAAACCGTTGTCTTCGCCGTACTTCTTGAATTCACGCGTGAGGGCCCGTCGGAAGCCGCTCACGTGCGTGCCGCCGTCTCGGGTGTTGATGTTGTTGACGAACGACACTACGTTTTCAGAATAGGAGGTGTTGTAGAGCATGGCGACCTCTACATCCACGTCTTCCTCCCGGGCAGAAATGTAAATGGGTTTGTCAATCAACTTAGTTTTGGCTTCGTCCAACCAGAGAACAAATTCCTGGAGCCCCCCCTCGGAGTAGAAGTGCTCGTGCCGATAATGGCCGTTTTCCGACTCGCGCTCATCCACTAAGTCCAAGTGCAGGCCTTTATTGAGGAAGGCCAATTCGCGCAGGCGGTGGGCCAGCACCTCAAACTTGAACTCGGTAGTTTCAAAAATTTCCGGGTCGGGCTTAAAGGTAACGATAGTACCCCGCTCGCTGGTGGTGCCGATTTCATGTACGTCGTATTGCGGTTTGCCGCGGCGATATTCCTGTTCGTATCTTTTGCCGTCGCGGTGCACCTCGGCACGCAGGTATTCCGAAAGCGCGTTAACACAGGAGACGCCCACGCCGTGCAGGCCGCCCGAGACCTTGTAAGAGTCTTTGTCAAATTTGCCGCCCGCATGGAGCACGGTCATGACCACCTCGAGGGCAGATTTTTTGAGCTTGGGATGCAAATCGGTCGGAATACCGCGGCCATTGTCGCGCACGGTGAGGCTGTTGTCGGCATGGATGGTTACCCAGATGTGCGAGCAGTGGCCCGCCAAGTGCTCGTCAATGGAGTTGTCCACTACTTCCCACACCAAATGGTGCAGCCCTTTGGCGTCGGTGCTGCCGATGTACATGCCCGGGCGCTTTCGGACGGCTTCCAACCCCTCAAGCGCGGTAATGCTGCTGGCATCGTAGCCCGACTTTTGCTGTGCGTTTTTGGGAAGGGTTTCAGGTTCCAATTCGACTTGTGCGTTCTTCATGCCGCAAAGGTACGAAAAATCGGGTGTTGCAAGACCGCGACATAAGTCCGAAAGCCGGGTGGGGGCGCTTGAAAGGCCCATTTTTATTGCTTAAATGAACAACAAGTTCGGCTTCGAAACTTGTTCTCCAATGGTTTTTGAGCGCCGGAATCTCTCGCGCGGAGCGCCGATGGGGGCGTCAAGCCCAACGCTGCAAAATGCGCCGGACGCTCCCCTCGTAGCTGCTGCCGAAGAGGTTAACGTGCACAAGCAGGTAGTAAAGCTGGTAAATGTCCAAACGCTCTTCAAAACCCGGCGCCAACGGCCATGCCTCCTGATAAGCAGCGTAAAAGCGCGCGTCAAAGCCGCCAAAAAGCCGGCTCATGGCTAAGTCCATCTCACGGTGCGCGTAGGCAGCGGCCGGGTCTATGAGTACAGGCTCTCCGTGGGTATTGCACAGGAAGTTTCCGCTCCACAGGTCGCCGTGCGTCAGTGCTGGTGGTTCGTTTGGGCACAAGGCATCCAACTGGCGGCACAACCGGTCAAGTTGCCGTTCAGCGTTTTTATCGAAAAAACCCTGTTGACGCGCCAGGCGCATTTGCGGCAGCAGGCGTTCCTGGGCGTAAAATTCAGACCAGGTCTCGCAGCGGCGGTTCGATTGTGGCAACCGCCCGATAAAATTATCGTGTGCAAAGCCAAAAAAGGCTGAAGTCTGGCTATGCAACGCCGCCAGCTGGCGGCCGAACCGCTCCCAAAACAGTGGAGTGCGAGAGCCGCTTTCTACGAAGGCTAATAATAAAAAGGCGTTGCCCGCTTCATCTTCCCCATGCCCATATACGCGCGGCGTGCGGATGACGCCTGCAGCGCCGAGCAGGGCTAGGCCCTGTGCTTCGCGCCGAAACATCAGAGCCGCTGGCGGGTCGGCATTCGTTTTCAGAAACCACTTCCGACGGCTCTCGCCCGTCAGGCAAAATGCCTGACTGATATCGCCACCGCTAACGGGCATTATGGCGGTGATTTTTTCTCCCAAAAGCGCTTCTAAGCGCGACAACAAGCGGTCCAATGGCCTCATGTACAGGATAAAGGTAGCGCCTTTTCGCACTTGTACATTGCTACGAATGTGCGAAATTCGCGTATTGGCGGTGGCCAAACTCTTTTGTGCTTTCGTGGTAAAACTCATTCGCGCATTCGTGGTGACCTTACAAGCAAGGGTGGACGCTGCCCTCTTTTGCCCATATCATAAAGGTGTCGGGGCCACTCTGCCCTCTGAGATGCTCTCTCGTTTTTCCAGCAAAACTTTGCATGCCTGGTCAAATTCCTTCACGTAAGTTTGCTGCATCTTGCGCATGCGCATCCCTGAACACATTAGAGAATAGTCTTGAAACGCATTCTTGTTGCGCCGCTCAACTGGGGTCTTGGCCACGCTACTCGCTGCATTCCGCTCATTCGAGAACTACAGGAACTTGGTGCTGAGGTCTTGCTGGCTTCCGATGGCGTAGCGCTTGACCTGCTGCGCGCCGAGTTTCCGCATTTGCCCAGCGTCGAACTGCCTTCGTACCGCATTCGATACGACACTCCCAGCATGGTCTGGAACATAGGTCGGCAGCTGCCGCGCATCCTTTGGGCCATGTGGCAGGAGCATCGAGTGGTAGAGCGCCTGACTCGGCAGTACAGCCTTTCCGGCGTCATCTCCGACAATCGCTACGGCTGTTTTAGCCGCCGGGCCAACAGCGTGCTGATTACCCACCAATTATACGTACGTGTTCCGGGGCTGTCCTGGCTTGTTCGCCCGGTTATTCGCTTTTTCCTGGCCCAATTCGATACTATCTGGGTACCCGATGCGGCCGAGCCTCCAGGCTTATCGGGTGAACTGTCGCATGGCGCAAAGACCTCCTGGCCCAAAGTGCACTTCATCGGTATCCTCACCCGCATGGAGGGCTACGAACGCTCTCCCGAATACGATATTGCAGTCGTTCTCTCCGGCCCAGAACCGCAGCGAAGCATCTTAGAGCAGCGCCTGCTGGAGCAGGCCATGTTTCTATCATACAAATTCATCTTTATCCAGGGGAAAACGCAGGCTAAAAATCACCATTTTGTTTCGCCCCATGTAGAAGTAGTATCTTTCTTAACCTCTGAAGAGCTGAACAACGTGCTTATGTCCAGCCGCTATCTGATTTCGCGCTCCGGTTATAGCAGCATTATGGACCTGGCTGCTTTAGGTAAAAAAGCCATTCTGATACCTACTCCGGGCCAAACCGAACAAGAGTACTTAGCCCATTCCCTGGCTGAGCGCCGGTTTTTTCTTACCCAAAAACAGGATGCGCTCGACATCGAACAGGGGCTGCGCGCTATAGAACAAACCACCGGTATCCCGCGGGATGCGTATCCTACCGACGCCTTTCGGCCAGTATTAAAAACATGGCTAGATAGCCTTTAAAACAAGATTGGCCCTACCACATCCAATCGCTGGTGGCGCGCTACCTTTGCGCCGCTTTTTGCGTGCGTATGAAATACCTGATCTGTGGGCTGGGCAATATCGGCGCCGAATACGCCAATACGCGCCACAACATCGGCTTCGATGTGGCAGACCTGCTGTGCCAGCAACTGGGCGGCCGCTGGAAAGCCGACTCCTTTGGCGATGTGGCCGAAGTACGGTGCAAAAATCGAGTCCTGTTGCTGCTTAAGCCCAATACTTACATGAACCTCAGCGGGCGTGCTTTTCGGCATTGGCTCCAAAAAGAGAAAATCCCGCTGGAAAACAGCTTAGTCGTTTGTGATGACCTGAATATCCCTTTTGGCCAAATGCGCCTGCGCACCAAAGGCTCCTCCGGTGGGCACAATGGCCTGAGCAACATTCAGGAGACCCTTGGCACCGATGCCTATCCACGCCTTCGCGTAGGCATCGGAAATAACTTTCCCAAAGGCCGCCAGGTGGACTACGTACTCGGAAAATGGACGCCTGAAGAAGCCGAGAAACTGCCGCCTATCCTGGAACGCGCCGCCGAGGTCGTCAAAACCTTCGCTCTGGCAGGCCCACAACACGCCACCCAGCTGGCCGCTCGACCCTTAATAGGCGATAAACCCTGAACGGCCTACATCCACCGAACTCACCATTTCTGACCTGCAAACCTTTTTGTATATTATGACACCAAAAGTACTTGCCCATCTTGTCGGTCTCTTCGCCGGCTCTTTAGCGCTCCTCAGCCTGACCTCCACCCCCGGCTGCAAGCCCGCCGAGAATAAACCCGTGTACGAAACCATCGCTGAAAAATTTCAGTCCGACGTGCTGCCGCCCGATTGTGCACCCGCCAAAGTGGACTTTCGCGACTACAACGGCTACATCAGCGGCGACTACTATTGCTTAGTCAGCCTCGTGGATAATACCTCCCCCGACTGGGTCGAAATCTGGATACGCGCCCGCTTCCTCGACAAAAACGGCAAAACCCTAAAGATTAAAGGCGATACCAGCATCGTCATCCGAACCTTTGCCGATGCTGTGCCACCGGGTGGCTCCACTTCCTTCTTCCGGGCCATACCGCTCAGCGTCTTTTCCGGCGATCAGCCCGACACCTTCCTGCTCGAAGGCGCTGGCGTGCGCTTCCGAGAGCCAGGGCCAATCCTCGTAGCTCCCGACAACGGCGGCGTGCGCATCCAGATACCCGACCCCGAGGACCCCCGCAATAAAGTCAAAGAAATCGCCTTCAAATCCAAAACCACCCTCCTCAACCCACTGCCCATCGAGGCCTATCACCCCCGGCTGGTTTACCTTATTTATGCCAAAGACCTCAAACTCTACTACGCCGAAATGGTCAATCCGGAGGAAAAACCCAAAAACCTGTACATGACCTCAGAAGGCATGCTTGCCGGAGGCGGCAGCCGCGATGTCTTCTACGACATCGCCTACGAAAACCTGCCACAACCCATCAAAGACCTGCTCATCGTTCGCGTAGATGTACAGGCCTTCGAAGCGCGCCCACCCAAAACCGAACAAGGCGAACCCAAACGATGATGCTCAACCGCATGACCTGCAAGGGCCTTCACGTGAAGCACCCAACCAAAACCCAAGCATAATTTTGATGCCAGAGCATTTTTAACCCTGATACTCAATTATCTTCCGGTGCAGCATAAAAAATCTTCAAAAAATTTTCATCAAGGTCTTGACAGGACGGGAAACGCCCGTACCTTTGCGCCCGCTTTTGGTTGTGAGCACTTCGGAGACAGTATGTTGAAAACACTGTTGAAAAAGTGTGAGAAAAAAAGTGAAATAATCCTGTGAAGTGTGAGGATGCAAGTCGTACCTTTGTCCTCCCTTTCGGGACTAACACCTCCTCGAATGAGAGGAGATAACAAAGAGTAAGTTCATTGACAAGATTGGACGAGTAGCCTGGATACGCTTGGAGAGATTGCGACTTATAGCGGTCTTTCAGGTAAGGTGTACTGAAGAGAAGAGTTGGCGATTTTATCGCTGACGCAAGAGTTTACTATGGAGAGTTTGATCCTGGCTCAGGATGAACGCTAGCGGCAGGCCTAATACATGCAAGTCGAACGGGCTCTGAGCGATCAGAGTTAGTGGCGCACGGGTGCGTAACGCGTACACAACATACCCTTGACTG
>CALJPQ010000004.1 GCA_937980645.1 uncultured Saprospiraceae bacterium
CTGCGAGCCCATTTTCCCCACCGCCTTCACACCTGATGGCGACGGTGTCAATGACACTTTTGGCCCTATCGCTGTGCCCGAATGCGCCTACGCTGCCTTTGAGTGGGCGGTGTTTAGCCGCTGGGGCGAGCGCCTTTTCAGTGCCAACAGCCCTACCGACGTCTGGAACGGCCGCCGACCTGACGGGCAAGCCGCGCCTTCCGATGTGTATGTGTGGCAATTGCGCTATGCCCTGCCTAACGGAAACGAACGGGTGTGGTTTGTGAAGAAAGGGGATGTTACGCTACTGCGATGATAAGGATGAGTCTCTGCAGAGCCCGGGAGCCAGAAGCCTCTTTTTGTGGGGGGATGCAAACCTTTTACATTTTCACCCAGCGCACAGTTTTTTCCCAGGCACCTTTGCGCATACGGATGCGATAGACGCCGGGTGGGCCAAAGTCGCCGGGCAGCAGGTAAGGCAGGTCGGCGTTGAATTGCCGCAATTGGCGTCCGTTAGCGTCGAGGATGACGATGTTAACTTGCGTCATGGATTGTTCGGCTTTTAGCAGCAGGGCTACGGGTGGCAGGGGGCGTATGACCGGGTGGCGCAGGGCGTTGTCGGTAGGTGGCACGATGTCGCCCCAGCGCTTTTCTATGGTGTAGAGCGGGCGGGCATAGACCAATTGGAAGGGTATGTTTTGAGCGACGACCTGTTCGAGCAGGATAGCATGGCCGCGGTTGTTGAGGTGGATGCCGTCGCCGGCGTCCAATTGTGGGTTGAGCGTGCCTTCGGGAGTGGCCAGGCGTTGCCATAGGGGGATGAAGCGGTCGGCAAAGCGCTTTTGCATGGCTTGGAGCACCTGCAGTTGTGTTTGCACCTTGAGGCTGTCGAAGTTGCGCGGTTGTACGGAGGTGAACCAAAGGGGCACATCGGCGGCCCAGGCGGTGTATGCGATGACCTCTAAATTGCGCAGTTGCGTTTCGGTATCGTATCCGGCGGCGGCGTCATTGGAAGGCAGGTTGACGATGATGGCATCGGGCTGCAGCGACAGGGCGCGGCTGATGTTGCGCTCTGGGTCAGGTTCCGGGTAACCCGGTGCGGGTTTGAAGCCGTCGGGCATGAGGTGGAACGATTGGTATCCGCTCTTGGCCAGGTTGACCAACTGACAACCCGGGTTCAGGCGCTTCAGGTAGGCTCGGTAGCGGTTGACCCAGGCGCTGTCTATAGGACGAGCGCCGGCGCCAGCAGCCGTGGAAGAGCCCAGCACCACTATGCGTACGGGAGCGGGTAGCGTGCGGCCGTTGCCATTGCCATTGTGAGGCTGCCCTGTAGCAGTACCTGTCCATGCTGCCCAGAGGAGGAAGAAAACGGAAAAACGCATAAGGCACATGTCGTCGAAAGAGAGGCGTGTTTCATGTCGCCAGGCCTATCTGCTCAGGCGTCCGCAATTTTTACGCCTTTAATCCTTTTTTACGTCGCGACATTTAAAGTTTTTAGGACTTTAACGTTACCTTTAGAAAACGCTCTCTTCGCGAAGTGCCTCCGGAAGGCCCAGCCTCTATGGCCGCAGTGGCGTGGCGTGTTTTTGGCAATAAAACAGGGCTGTGCGAGCGGCATTTTTAGCCCGCGGCCTCGAGTCGCCCCTTACTTTTGCGCCCGCAAATCATTCACCGCGCAAAAAGGACAACCGGATATGACCTTCCGCACCGAAAAGGACACCATGGGCAAAGTGCAAGTGCCCGCCGATGCTTACTGGGGCGCTCAAACGCAGCGTTCGATTGAAAACTTCAAAATTGCCCGCGAGACCAACCGCATGCCTATCGAAATCATTCGGGCGTTCGCGTATTTGAAGAAGGCCGCTGCGCTGACCAACCGCGACCTGGGTGTGCTGTCGGCGGAAAAATGCGACCTCATCTGTCGGGTGTGCGATGAAATTCTGGCAGGTCAGCTCGACGACCAGTTTCCGCTGGTGGTGTGGCAGACAGGCTCGGGTACACAGAGCAACATGAACGTCAACGAAGTCATTGCCTATCGCGCCCATGTGCTGGCAGGCGGGCAGCTGACGGATGAGCAAAAGATACTGCACCCCAACGACGACGTGAACAAGTCGCAATCGTCGAACGACACCTTCCCTACAGCCATGCACATCGCGGCATACAAGATTCTCACGGAGGTAACGCTCCCGGGTCTGGAGCGCCTGCGCGATACGCTGCGCGCCAAGTCGGAGGCCTTCATGCACGTGGTCAAGATCGGGCGCACGCACTTCATGGACGCTACGCCGCTGACGCTGGGGCAGGAGTTTTCGGGCTATGTAGCGCAGCTCGACCACGCCCTGCGTGCCATCCGCAACACGCTGCCGCACCTGAGTGAGCTGGCCTTGGGGGGCACTGCCGTAGGCACCGGCATCAACACGCCGCCCGGATACGCTGAAAAGGTCGCCCAATACATCGCCGAGCTAACCGGCTTACCGTTTGTTACGGCGCCCAACAAATTTGAGGCGCTGGCGGCTCACGACGCCATCGTGGAAAGCCACGGCGCGCTAAAAACGGCCGCCGTCAGCCTGATGAAAATCGCCAACGACATCCGCATGCTCTCTTCCGGGCCGCGCGCCGGCATCGGAGAAATTCATATCCCGGACAACGAACCTGGCTCGTCCATTATGCCCGGCAAGGTAAACCCCACGCAATGCGAAGCGCTCACCATGGTGGCTGCTCAGGTGCTCGGCAACGATGTGGCCATCAACGTCGGCGGTGCTACGGGCCACTTCGAGCTGAACGTGTTTAAGCCGATGATGATCTACAACTTCCTGCATTCGGCCCGGCTCATTGGCGAAGCCTGCGTGTCGTTCAACGACAAATGCGCCGTAGGCATCGAGCCTATTCACGAGAACATCCGCCGCCACGTCAACAATTCGCTGATGCTCGTAACGGCGCTCAATCCGCACATTGGCTATTACAAAGCCGCTGAAATTGCTCAGAAAGCCCACCGCGAAGGTCTGACCCTCAAGGAGGCGGCCCTGGCGCTGGGCTACCTGACGGAAGAAGAGTTTGACCGTTGGGTGCGCCCTGAAGACATGGTCGGCTTGAATGGCGTTTAGCCTTTTCCTCTGGTATTCCTTCATTGTTTTATCTCGTCTTTCCTTTCTCAACTTATGAACATCGCCGTCGTCGGAACCGGATACGTAGGGTTGGTAACGGGTACTTGTTTTGCCGAAACAGGCAACAACGTTATCTGTGTGGACAACAACGAAGCCAAAGTACAGGCGCTCAAGGCCGGAAAAATTCCCATTTACGAGCCGGGCTTAGACGTTCTATTCGAGCGCAACACTAAAGAGGGGCGCCTGCATTTCACCACCGATTTACGCGAGGCGGTGGACAAGAGCACCATTATCTTTCTGGCCCTGCCCACGCCGCCGGGCGAAGACGGCAGTGCTGACCTGTCGTATGTGTTGGGTGTGGCTCGCGAACTGTCTGGCATGATTACGGACTACCGGGTGGTGGTCAACAAGAGCACGGTGCCTGTGGGTACGGCGGAGAAGGTGGCCGCTATTCTGGCCGAGCGTTTGCCGCGTGAGCGCTTCGATGTGGTGTCGAACCCGGAATTTCTGCGCGAGGGTGTGGCTGTAGAAGATTTCCTCAAGCCCGACCGCGTGGTGGTGGGCGCTTCCAGCGAACGCGCTTGCCGATTGATGAAGCAGCTCTACGAGCCTTTCGTGCGGCAGGGTAACCCCATCTATTTTATGGATGAGCGCTCGGCCGAAATGACTAAGTACGCGGCCAATGCCTATTTAGCCATGCGTATCTCGTTCATGAACGAAATGGCCAACCTGTGCGAGCGCGTAGGCGCTAATGTGGACATGGTGCGCATTGGCATCGGCAGCGATAGCCGCATTGGCAAGCGCTTCCTCTTTCCAGGTATTGGATACGGCGGCTCGTGCTTCCCGAAGGATGTGAAAGCACTGGCGCATACGGCCGAAACATACGACTACGATTTCCGCATCCTAAAGGCCGTTATGGGTGTCAATGACCGTCAGAAAAGCGCGCTGGCCCGCAAAGTGCGCGACTTCTTCGGCGGCCAGCTCGCTGGGCGCACGATGGCACTGTGGGGCCTGGCTTTCAAGCCCAACACCGACGACATTCGCGAGGCGCCCGCTCTGGCTATGGCTGACGAACTGCTGGCCGAAGGTGTGCGCCTGCAGGTGTTCGACCCGGAGGCCATGGAAAACGTACGTGCCCAGTATGGCGACCGCCTTACCTATGCCCGCTCGATGTACGACGCCCTCGATGGAGCCGATTGCCTGCTCATCGCCACGGAGTGGAGCGAATTTCGCACGCCTGATTTTGCGCAAATGAAAACCCGTCTGCGCCAGCCCGTCGTCTTTGATGGGCGCAATGTATACGACTTAGACCTCATGCGCGAACAGGGCTTCTACTACTTCAGCATCGGGCGCCCATCGGTGAACGGGCGTCAGTAGATGCCTACACTTAGCATGACCAGCGTACAGCCCTCTACCGGCTCTATGCCGTGTGTTCGGGCCAGGGCAGCCAACTCGGGATTTTCCGTTCCCGGGTTGAAAATGATGCGCTTTGGCTTGAGCGACAGCAGGTAATCATAATACGGAGGCTGCCGCTGGGGGCCAACGTATAGCGTAACGGTGTGTATGCCTTCGAGCGCGGGCTTGTCGAGCAAAATAGGCAAACCGTCCACTTCGCCGCTGCGAATGCCTACGGGCACTACTTCGTACCCATGACGACGCAAGGCGCGAACGGCTAAATAGGCGTAGCGATTAGGGTTGGGCGTGGCGCCCAGTACCAGGGTCTTTTTCACAGCCCATTGGAACAGCAACGCCGGCACAATAGTTCGCCCAAAGCGGCGCATCTGCCACCGAAGGGTCTGAGTAGATACAGGCTATACCTTTGCCGCCAGTTTTATTTCGCACGCACATGCGCATTGCCGTCAATACGCGCTTCTTGCTGGCCAGCCGCTTAGAGGGCATGGGCTGGTACACCCACGAGGTGATGCGGCGCATAGTGGCTATGCACCCGGAGGATGAGTTTGTTTTCCTCTTCGACCGGCCCTATGATGCCTCTTTTCTATATAAGGATAATGTGCATCCGGAGGTTCTTTTCCCGCCTGCCCGACATCCGGTGCTATGGTATCTCTGGTTTGAGTGGGCCGTGCCCCGCGCCTTGAAGCGCTATCGGCCCGATGTCTTTTTCTCGCCGGATAGTTTCCTGGGCCTGCGAGCAAGCACGCCGACCTTGCTGACGGTACACGACATAATCCCGTTGCAAGAGCCGCGCGCAGTACCGCGAGCTCCTCGATATTATTATCAGTATTTCTTGCCACGCTACATCCGTCGGGCGACGCGCATCGCCACCGTGTCGGAATACGTGCGCCAGATGCTGGTAGAGCATTTGAATGTCCCGTTGGAGCGCATTTCGGTCGTGTACAATGGTTATCGCGAGGGTTTCCGCCCCCTGATGGCGGAGGAGCAACAGGCGGTTCGGGCCGTGTACTCCGACGGGCAACCCTACTTTTTGTATACGGGCGCCGTGCATCCGCGCAAGAACATTCCTCGATTGATAGCGGCATTTGATACCTTCAAAACGCAAACGGGTGCTCTTGTGCAGCTACTGTTGGCCGGCCGTACGATGTGGCGCGGCCAGGAGGTGAACGATGCGTTGCAGAAGGCTCGATGCCGCGCCGACATTCGGGTGCTGGGTTATGTGCCGGAGGCGGAGCTCACACGCCTGTGCGGAGCGGCGCTGGCGTTAGTGAATGTTTCCCTCAATGAAGGCTTTGGCCTGCCGGTAGTAGAGGCCTTTGCCTGTGATGTGCCGGTGCTGTGCTCCGACCGCACAGCGCTGGCCGAGGTGGGTGGGAATGCTGCCCTGCTGGTCAATCCCGAGTCTGTAGATGCCATTGCGGCTGGTCTGTCGGCATTGTATCGCGATGCGGCGCTGCGTGAAGCCTTGGTGAGCAGAGGACGTCTTCAGCGTCAAAAATTTCGCTGGGACACCGCTGCCGAGCAGCTGTATCGGCTCCTTCAGGAGACTGCCGGTGGCTGAGGGTCAGTGGATGCGGGAGGATTTTTGCGCAGCGGGCCGGTATCCAATACCGCATATTGCCTCAGCCAACGCTGGTCTATGGCCCATATAACGCCAGCAGCCAACAGGCCCAGCAAGGCTCCGGCCACCACGTCGGTCAGGAAGTGTTGCACCAGAAAAACACGGGATACGCCGACCAGTACGGCTGCACCGGCACAAGCCAGGCTCACGGCGGGCCGACGCCGACCGGCCAACAGGGCCAATACGCCGTACAGGCCAAAAGCCGTCATCGTATGGCCAGAGGGGAAGCTCGTGCGCCCGCCATTGGGCCATTCTCCAGCCAGCACGACCTGGTCGCTCAGCCCGTGGTTGGCAAAAAAGAGCATCGGACGGTCTTTGCTGACGGCCACTTTAAGCGACTGAGAGGTGGTCAGAATGAACAAGCCGCCTATAATGAGCAGCACAGCCACGCGATAACGCCACAGTAGGCTGAGCAGGCCAATGGCCACAAAAGGCCAAATCTCGCCTAAGCGGGTGGCCCAACGGAAAAAGGTGTTGAGCGGCTCCTGCCGCCAGTCGTTCAGGTGGAGAATCTCCATACCCGGCGGCACCAACAGCGCGAGCACCAGACCCAAATTGATGAAAACCAGCGCAGGTATAGTAAACCAGGGATTTGCCCAAAAAGCCTGTTTCATGAACCCAAAAAGCGTTTTTCTAAATAGCGGCGCACGCGCAAGGCGAAGCGGTCTATGCGGTCGGTGCTGAACATGGCGGTGTCGTTCAGGGCGCGCCAGGTAAGAAAGGCAGCAATGGGTACCAGCACAATACTGGGCACCATGGCCGCCCAGAAGGGTGTCAGAATGTACGCCTCCGCCAGCTTTCTGCACAAGATGGTCAGCATGATGAAGGTTACAAAGAACACGATAGAGACCAGAATGGGATAGCCAAAGCCGCCTTTGCGGATAATGGCGCCCATAGGGCCGCCGATGAATAAGAAGATGACACACACGATGGCGAAGCTGTACTTGGCATAGAGTTCGTAGCCCATTTTGGCGGCCTCCTTTCGACGGTATTCTATCTGGTTGGAGCGGCGCTCGACGACGGTTTTGGTCAGGCGCAGCTGCACCAGTGCGTCCTGAATCAGGCGGGGCAGGTAGGTGGGTTCAAAGGTCTCGGCCCAAATGGCATACTCCGTCAGTGGTCTTTTGAGCGCCTGGCGAGGCAGGTCGGGCATGACGGGTTCGGGTATGGGTGGGTCGCCGGGCTTGCGGTTGGCGCGCAGGATGGAGTCCTGACGCAGGCGTTCTTGCTCGATGGGGTCTTTTCGGGCGTCTGGCTTGTTTTCGAGCCGCTTGAGCGTGGTCAGCAGTTCATCGGCCATGTCGCGGCGTTGCTCGTCCATTTCGCGGTAGAGCGAGTCTATGCTTTGGCGCAGTTCTTTGATGGTTTGCATGCTCCGTTGCCCTTTGAAGCGGTCTTCGTCGGTGCGGCTCATCTCGAACTCGCTTAGCTCCCACACTTTCGTCCAGGACTGGAAGGTCAGGCGGATGAAGGGCGCTCCACTGCTGCCGTCGCTGCGCAGGCGCGTGGGATTCGGCTCCTGGTACTGGGCGCCGTTATATAGATTCATGACAAAAAAACGGCCGTCTTTAGTGGTAAACATCTGGCCGCTATCGGCCATGATCTCATTCAACTTCAAGCGCCCTAGCTGGCTCTGGTCTTCGATGAAAACATCGCGGATAGTCTCGTTATCTTTAGCCTTGTCGCCAATACGGATAATGAACTGGCGAAAGTCGTCGTTGAAAACGCCCTCTTCTATGGCTAAGGCGGGTTTTTGCTTGCGAATGTCGTACAGGCGCGATTTGAATTTCAGGTTGGCCAGCGGGCTGAGGTAATCGGAGCACACGTAGGAAAAAACGCCGATGAGGGCCGAAGCAATAATCAGGCTGCCCATAATCCGCAGCAGCGATACGCCCGCCGATTTCATGCTCGACAGCTCGTAGCGCTCAGCCAGGTTGCCCATAACCATCACTGATGAAATCAGCACCGCAATGGGCAGAGCCATTGGGAAGATGGAGATAGACATGTAACCGATGACTTCCAGCAGAATAAGCAGGCCAATACCCTTGCCAGCCATGTCGTCAATGTACAGCCACAGAAACTGCATGATAAGCACGAACAGGGCAATGGCAAATGAAACTAAGAACGGCCCGAAAAAGCTGGTCAGCACGAGCTTGTCTATCTTCTTCATGACGCGCAAGGGTCAAAGCCAGACTTCGTTGAGTGCCTTCATGGCCGCAATGGTTGCTTCTGGGTCTGGTGCGCCAAACACGCTGCTGCCGGCCACGAGCACATCGGCGCCAGCGCGCAAGAGGACTTCGGCATTTTGCAGCCCCACGCCACCGTCTGCTTCGATGAGCGCAGGCGAATTGACTACGGTGAGCATCTCCCTCAGACGCCGCACCTTGGGCAGGGTCTGATAAATGAATTTCTGGCCGCCAAAACCGGGATTCACCGACATCAGGCACACCACATCTATGTCTTCCAACAGGTTTTCCAGCACATTCACAGGTGTATGCGGGTTGAGTGCCACGCCCGCCATGGCACCTGTCTCCTTAATCTGGTGCACCACGCGGTGAAGGTGAGGGCAGGCCTCATAGTGCACCGTGATGACGTCGGCGCCGGCCTTCCGGAATGCCTCCACATAGCGCTCGGGCTCCACAATCATCAAGTGCACATCCAAAGGCTTGGTACACAGCCGCCGAACGGCCTCTACGACGAACATGCCAAACGTGATGTTGGGCACAAAGCGACCATCCATGACGTCTAAGTGCAGCCAGTCGGCCTCACTGCGGTTTACCATTTCAATCTCCTTGCTCAGGCGCGTAAAATCAGCAGCCAAAAGCGAGGGCGCTATTTTGTGTTTGGGCATAAACTAAACATAGATTTAGGCAACTTTCAGCGCACCACCTCTATTTGCTCGGCGCTCAGCAGCGGCTGACGCCGAAAACGCAGAAAGAGTTGCACCGTGGCTACCACATCTTTCTCACAGTAGGTGGCAATGCGTTCCAAATCGCGATCCTGCCAGTAAACACTGGACACATCTCCACCGTCCATGTCGTCTTTGGGCGAAGGGAAGCCGAAGAGAGCTGCCAGCAGGCGCAGGGAGGTGAAGCTTTTCACGTCGCCAAACTTCCACATCTCCATGGTGTCCAAAAGGTGTTTGGTCTCCCAGGGCTTCAGCCCGGCGATATCCAAGAGGCGCGGGAAGGGCAATTGGTTGACCAGCAAACGCCTACAGATGTAGGGCACATCAAACTCGCGGATGTTGTGCCCACACAGCGCAAATCGGCTCGGGTCTGCGAATTTCTGGTCGAGCAACTCGCAAAAATCGTGCAGAACGGAGGCTTCCGTATGCCCGCAAAAGGACTTCAGGCGCAGGCGCAGCTCACCGTTTACCGGGCGCAGAATGCCTACGGAGATGCAGATGATTTTGCCGAATTCGGCATAGATACCGGCGCGCTGTTCAAAGTCGCCAGCGATGACGTCTTCCTCCAGGTCGGGCTGGCGGCGCAGGCTGCGCACCTTATGCGCCCAGAGTTCTTGCAGGTCGTCGCTCAACTCGTCGTAGGTGGGCGCTACTGGCACCGTCTCTACGTCGAGGAAGAGGATATTGCTCAAGTCAAAGGTGTCCCAAACAGCCATACTGTGGCGCTTTTTCGGTTGTTAGGCAAAGGTAAGCCGCTCTGTCCGCATTTGGGTGGATACCTGCTGGCCCTCCGTGGGTGATTTCCCTGAAACGCCATTCGGATTTACCACCATTTCAGCGTTTTCAACAAAATTTTACATTCGTTCACATAACATCGAGCCAATTCGCGTAGTTTTATTTGTGCATTGCAGCGACGCCCGAGCCTTGACCTTTTAAAAAACAGATCGCTCGGGATTTGCCAAAATGCACCATTCTCGACGCATTATCTTTCATTCGTTAAACCTGAATTCGTACAACATTATGAGCACTCCATCATTCAATCAGCCGACTTACGGCAACACGCCAAACTTCGACAACCCTTCGGGGGACAACTCCAAACGCCTGCTCACCATTGCCGGCATCGCCATTGCCGTATTGTTAGGTATCAGCATTTTTCTGCTGATCCAGACCTATCGCAAAGGGCAAGAGCTGGAAGCCAACAAAATGGAATTGAACACCCAAAAAGAAGCCTTCGCCGAACTGGACCAGAAGTACAATGACGCCGTAGCCCAATTGGAACAGCAGAAGGGCCTCAACGCTCAGCTGGACGAGAAAATCAACCAGCAATTGCAGCAGCTCGAACAGCAGAAGGCCCAAATCGAGACCATGATCCGCGAAAATCGTGATTATCGCGCTGCCATAGGTCGTTTTGAGAGTCAGAAAAAGCAATATCTGGCCGAAATCGAGAAGCTGAAGGCTGAAATTGGCATCCTGACGGAGAAGAATACCCAGCTTACGCAGGAGGTCAGCAACCTGAGTACCACCCTGTCGCAGACGCAGTCGCGCTTAGCTGAAGAGAGCAGCGCTAAGGCCACGCTTATCTCCGAAAAGTCGCAATTAGAGTCGGAGCGCAAAGTGCTGAGCCGCAAAGTGGACATTGCTTCGGCTATCCGCGTCAAAGACATCACGGTCAAGCCTGTGGACGTGCGTAGCAGCGGTAAGGAGAAAACCAAAACGCGCGCCAGCAAAGTGGATAAACTGAACATCTGCTTCACCACCGAGCCCAACGAAGTCGTAGAGGCCGGCGAAGAAGTCTTCTACATTGCCATCATTGATCCTACTGGCGCTACCTTGGCCATCGAAAGTCTCGGCTCCGGCATTGCCAAAGACAAGCGCCAGGAGCAGGACTTCCGCTACACCACCACCGCTACCTGCCAGTACAACAACGGCGAAACCAACGTCTGCGGCGCCTGGCAGCCCGGCCAGAACTTTATCAAAGGCACCTACAACGTCAAAATCTTTAACAAGGGCTTCTTAGTTGGTAGCGGCTCGTTCAACCTGAAGTAACGTAACGGCCAAACTTGTTTGACCTCCGTGCCCGCCAAACTCGTCTGGCGACTAAAGCGGCCCGACTCGCACAAGCGAGCCGGGCCGCTGACTTTCAAGACCTCGCCTTAGCATTTGTTGGTCAGACAGGCCCGCCTATTCCTCTTCCATCATGTTTTTCATCTTCATCAGCAGCGTGTAGGCGTTGCGCAACACCACTCGCGCTTGTGTCAGGTCCAGGTCGGTGCGCATTGGGCTGACCTGCACAAAGCCATCGGCGGAGGCGCCCAGTTCTACCTCCTGCATGTCAAAGGCCCCGGCTGTTCGTTCGATGAAGACGAAGTTTCGGTTTTCCCAGCGCACTATGGCGTCTTCGGGCACGGCTATAGCTTCGTGCACGTCCACGCTGACTTCGGCGCGCAGGTACATGCCAGGCAGTACCGAAGGGTCGTAGCGGTCGAAGTGACAATGCACCTCCACGGCCCGGTCGGGTCCGATGTTGCGGCTAATCAGAATGATTTCGCCCGTGTGTATCTGTTGCGGTCGGTCAGGAACATAGGCGCGTATGGGCTGGCCCACGCGCAACAGCGGTACATCCTTTTCGAATACCTTGAGGTTGAGGTGAATATCCTTTGGATTTACCAGCTCGAACAGCACGTCGGTAGGCGTTACGTACTTGCCGATGTTGGCATGTACGGCGCTGACAAAGCCGTCAATAGGCGATAACACGCGCACGCTGCGCGAGAGGTTGTCTTCGCTCAGTTGCGTCGGTTCCAGGCCGATGAGGCGAAGTTTTTCGGCCAGTGCCTTTTGCTGAATTTTGAGCGAACGCGCTTCGGCTTGGGCCTGCTGAAGCGCTTTGGTACTGCTGGCCTGGCCGTCTTGCAGAGCCTGCTGGCGTTTCAGCTCTGCCTCTGCATACTCCAGGCGTGCGGTGGTGGTCAGGTAATCCTGCTGCAGCTGGATGTATTGCGGGTCTTCAAGTACGGCCAGCACTTCGCCTTTGCGCACCGGCGTGCCGGGCAGCAGGCGCGTATGTTGCAGGTATCCGCCCAGCGGAAAACTGACCGAAACTAAGCTGCGCGGCGGCACGTCCACCACCCCACCCACGCGCATCGTTGCGTACATGGTGCGGCGCTGTGCCGGGCCAATTTCCAAAGAAGCATTTTTCAATTGCTCAGCGGTGAGCTGAACGGTCGTCTCCTCGGGCGCGGGTGCGTTGCTGACCTCAGATGACGGAGAAGTGCCGCAGCTTACAACCACAGCAGTCAAAACCATAAAAAAAAGAATTGAGTAGTTCATAGATCACTGTAGTTGCCAAATTTATTTGGCCACTTATTTTAATTGTGATAAGATAAGCCGTAACATCATTTCCAGAATTCCACTTCGAAGGCCGCCTCATTGCGCAGGTGTACAAGGTCTAAGCATGCGGCACGCACCTCGAAGGCCTGTCGTACGAGCAGTAGCCATTCCAAGTAGTTGGTTTCGCCTGCCTGGCGTTGGCGGTCGGCGGTGCTCATCAGGGTGCGCTGCTGCGGTTCGAGTACTTCGCGGCATTGGCGCACCTGTTCGTCGTAAAGTCGGAAGCGTTGTAGGGCGTTCTGATATTCTGTCTGTACGGCGCGCGCGGTGGCTTCCAGCTGATGTTGCTCGCGTTCCACCTGTATCCCGGCGGCGGCGATGCGGCTGCGCTGCGCCTGGGTAAAGAGCGGTATCTGGGCGCCCACGGTAACGGTCGAAAATCGGTGGCCCGGGCCATAGTAGGTTTCCGAGCGGTCGCGGTCCTGCTGCCAGCCGGTGATGGACAGGTTCGTATAGCCTAACGACAGGGTAGGCAGCAGCTGGCTCTGCTCCACGCGCTGCTGGGCGGCCGCTGCAGCAATGCGCTGCTGTTGGGCAGCCAGTAACGGGTGTGCTTTGCCGGCAGATGTGTCGTTCAGCCCTGGCAGTGGGTAGAGCAGTGCGATAGGCGCGGGCAGAGCGTCGAAGCCCAGCAGTTGCTGCAGCTGTCGCCGGGCGTTTGCCCATTCGGCCTCGATGCGCTGCTGTTGCTGAGCATTGAGCAGGCGCTGGGTTTCCAACGCGTTTTTTTCCAGGATACTGGCCTCGCCGGCGCGCAGACGCTGTTCGGCGCGTTCGAGGGCGGCAGCATAGAGGCTATCCCATTCGCGCCAGAGGCGGCGTTTTTCTTCCAACACTAGTAAGGTGTAGTAGGCGGATTTGACCTGCCGCGTCAGTTCGCGCTCGACCTGTTGCACTTCGGTTTCGCTGAGGCGTCTTTGCTGTTGCAGCAGTTCGCGCCGGCTTCGATACACGGCAGGCAAGTAGAAGCCCTGGCGCACGAATAGGCGCGAGTCGAAGAATTTTGCATTTATCTGGCCCAGTTCCAGCTCAGCCTCCAAGGGCGGCAGTTCGTTGGCGGTGCCCATGAGACGTTCGGCCTGTCGGACGCCCACGTTTGCCGCTTGCAGCAAAGGGTGGGTGGCACGCGCGTGTTCGAGGGCCTGCTCCAGTGTCAGGGTTGTTTGGGCCGAAGCGTTACCAGCGCTCATCCATAGGGCGATGAGCAGGGCTGCGGCAGCGGCAGGCGGGCTAAAGCGGCGCATCCAGCGCGACCACAAGACGTACAACACTGGCAGCACTACCAGCGTGAGCAGGCCGGCACTGATGAGGCCACCAATGACCACCGTAGCCAGCGGGCGCTGCACTTCGGCGCCCGCTCCCGTGCTAAGGGCCATGGGCAAAAAGCCCAACGACGCTACCGATGCCGTCATGAGTACCGGTCGCAGGCGTGTGCGTGTGCCCTGGCGCACGATGTCGGTCGCATTGTCGGCACCGCTCTTGCGCAAGCGGTTGAACTCCGCAAGGAGCACGATACCGTTGAGCACCGACACACCAAAGAGCGCAATAAAGCCCACACCTGCCGAAATGCTGAACGGCATGCCGCGCAGCCACAATGCGGCCACTCCCCCAATGGCCGACAGCGGTATGGCTGTGAAAATGAGCAAACCCTGGCTCACAGAGCCAAAAGCAAAGTACAGCAGCACGAAAATGAGCAACAATGCCACCGGTACGGCTATGGCTAAGCGCTGTTCGGCTTCTTTCAGGTTTTCAAAAGCGCCACCGTAAGTGATGTAGTAGCCGGGCGGCAGGGGCAGATGCCGTTCGACCAACCCGTGCAGCTCCTGTACGATGCTCTGTACGTCGCGCCCGCGCACATTGAAGCCCACCACGATGCGGCGCTTGGCGTCTTCGCGCTGTATCTGATTAGGGCCCTCTTCGATGCGCACATCAGCTATCTGGCTGAGGGGTATTTGCGCGCCAGCGGGGGTAGGAATGAGCAGGTTCTGAACATCTTCCACGCTGCGTCGTTCGCTTTCGGCCAGCCGCACCACTAAGTCGAAGCGCCGCTCGCCCTCAAATACCAGACCAGCCATGCCGCCGGCAAAGGCAGCGTTCACTATGCGGTTGACATCGCTGACCTGAAGCCCAAAGCGCGCCAGCGCTTCGCGCCGATAGCGCACCACTATTTGTGGCATGCCCGTAACGCGCTCCACGTAAAGGTCGCGCGCACCCTCGACGCGCTGCACCAGCTCGCCCAGGCGCTTCGCATAGCGGGCAAGTGTGTCTAAGTCTTCCCCAAAGATTTTGCACACTACATCCTGCCGTGCGCCGGTCATCAGCTCGTTGAAGCGCATTTGCACCGGATACTGAAAGCCCGTCGTTACGCCTGGAATGGCTTGCAGCTTCTCGGCCATTTTTTCGGCCAGTTCGTCGAAGGTGCGCGCAGAGGTCCACTCTTTTTTATCCTTAAGAATGACCATCATGTCGGCGGCCTCAATGGGCATAGGGTCTGTGGGTATTTCGCCGGAGCCGATTTTGGTAACGACCTTTTGCACTTCCGGGAAATGCTTCAGCAGCACGCCGGCCGTCTGTTGCGTGGCCTGGATGGTCGTCTGCAGGCTGCTGCCGGTGAGCACGCGCGTGTCCACGGCAAAGTCGCCCTCTTCCAGTTCCGGGATGAACTCGCCGCCCAGATGCGTCAGCACCACAAGTGCGCCGCCGAAGAGCGCAAAAGCTATGGCCAGCACTGTTTTGGGCCAGCGCAGCGCCCGGTTCAGCAGGCGCTGGTGGTATTGCTCCAAAAAGGCCATCAGGCGATCGCTCCAGGTGCGCTGGTGTTTGATTTTTTTGCTCAAAAACAGCGCGCTCATGGCCGGCACATAGGTTACGGACAGCAACAGCGCGCCCAGCACGGCAAAGGAAACTGTTTGAGCCATGGGCCGAAACATTTTACCCTCGATACCTTCCAGCGCCAGGATGGGCAGGTAAACGATGAGGATGATGATCTGGCCAAATACGGCGGCGTTCATCATGCGCCCGGCTGAGGTGCGCACCTCGCCGTCCATTTGTTCGCGGGTGATGCGTGCCACACCGAGATACTGCTGACTATGGGCAAGCCGGTGCATGATCGTTTCCACGACGATGACGGCGCCATCCACGATGAGGCCGAAATCAATGGCACCCAGACTCATCAGGTTACCACTGACGCCAAAGGCATTCATCAGGCTGACGGCAAAGAGCATGGAAAGCGGGATGATGGATGCCACGATGAAGCCCGCGCGCAGGTTGCCTAAGAAAAACACCAGCACGAAGATGACGATGAGCGCCCCCTCAAGCAGGTTGCGCTCTACGGTAGCAATGGCGCTATTGACCATCTTGGTGCGGTCGAGGAATGGCTCTATCTCCACGCCTTCGGGCAGCGTCTTGCGGATTTGCTCGATGCGCTCTTTGACGCGGCGCACGACGGCAGAGGAGTTTTCGCCTTTGAGCATCATGACCACCGCGCCGACGACTTCGCCCTCGTCGTTGTAGCAAACAGCGCCGTAGCGCATGGCATGCCCGTAGCGCACCTCGGCTACGTCACGGATGCGCAAGGCTACACCGCCGGGAAGCGTCCGAAGCGGAATTTCGCCTAATTCCTCTAGCGATGTCAGCAACCCTTCAGTGCGGATAAACAGGACGTTAGGCCCTTTCTCGATGTAGGCACCGCCGGCATTCTGGTTGTTCTTTTCCAAAGCATCGTACACGTCGGCCAGCGTCAGTCCGTAGGCTTGCAAGCGTGCGGGCTGCACGGCCACCTCGTATTGTTTGAGCAAACCGCCAAAGGTGCTCACATCAGCCACACCCGGTGTACCCAGCAGCTGGCGGCGCACGATCCAGTCCTGGATGGTGCGCAACGACATGGCATCGTAGCGGCTCTCGTAGCCGGGTTTGGCACGTACAACATACTGGTAGATTTCGCCCAGCCCTGTGGTTACGGGCGCCAGTTCGGGCGTGCCGATGCCGGGGGGTATGCTCGCCTGAACCTGTTGCAGCCGCTCGGCAATCTGCTGGCGCGCCCAATAGACGTTAGTGGCGTCGTCAAATACGATCGTTACGACCGAAAGGCCGAAACGCGAGAAGCTGCGGATTTCCTTTAGGCCAGGGATGTTACTGCAAGCCTGTTCAATGGGAAAGGTAATAAAGCGCTCTACATCAGGCGCCCCTAAGGCGGGCGATACGGTGATGACCTGCACCTGGTTGTCCGTGATGTCGGGCACGGCGTCAATGGGCAGGCGCGTGATCTGGTAGCTGCCCCAGCCCACCAGTGCCAGCACGAGCAGGCCAATGATAAGTTTGTTTTTTACTGAAAAATCAATGACAGTTTGAAGCATAGCGCGAAACGTTTTGGGCTGCCGCGCAATGAGCGTGGCCCAATAAGCAATAGTCCTTCGCCGCTCTGTGAGGGCGCAAGACAAAAGGCATCTTTGTGAAAAAGGGAAAGAACCGCGCTATGCTTCGGGCGGCTGGGTGGGCATGTGGAGGTAGGGTGAGCGCAGGCAGCCCAGAATGGGGGGCAGCTCAGCTGTACGAGCATTCTCAACTGGTGGCGTCAGCGGCCAACCCTCTTCAGCGGGCGGCTGGAGTGCCAGCAGCAGCACAGAGGCCAGCGAAATGCTTTTGAAAGGCAGCTGCATATCGCGCGCATAGTCGGCATCGTATTCAATACCGCTGAAATAGTGCAGTTTCAGATATTCCCAGAAGCCCATCTCTGGCGCCTCTGTTCGGTGTTCAAGGTAATGTTCCACCAGCACAGGTAGCTTCAACAGCTCTACGGCCGGGGGGCTTATCAGCATGTAAGCACCTAGCAAAAACCAGCCGCGCAGGTATGTGAGCCTCCTACACATAGGCAGCAAAGTTAGCTACCTCGAACGCACTTTTCAGACAAAAAAAATCGTACCCCTACTCACGGACGGGTGAAGCACCCTGACTTAAGGGTTAAACCGACCGCTTTATGATTTTTCACACGCGCATTTGCACAGCATGTCCTTCTACGGCAAATACGGCCCAGCATTTTACTACCTTATTTGGGCGGCATCTGGCGAGCAAATGCGCTACCCAGGCCATTTTGGGAGCGACAACCTTTACCTGCTCTTTCCATTTTTTCATGCCTTCGGCAAAACCCGCCCAGAAGAGCGCAACGGCCTCATGGTCGTTTTCCCAAAATACATCGGCGCTTACGCGGACACGGCGCTGGCCAACGATGCCTTCTAAGGGAAAGACAGCCCTGACTTTGGAGGGACTCTGTGGCCAGGCCCATTGGCCGAAGGCTTCGGCATGCCGCAGGAGGGCGGCAGGGCTGATGCGGTCCGTCAGGCCCCAGTTTTGCAGCAGGGTCGTGGCCAGCAGAGTGCGGTGTTCCTCTGTCAAAGGTGTGCCATTTGCTACAAGAAAGCCCTCGACGGCCCGGCTCAGCGCGGGCTGGTATTCGCCCTGGAAGGATAGTGATGGAGTGAACGGTACGGGGTCATCCCATTGTGGCGGCGGGCCGGGTGGGTATTCGGCAAGCACATCTATCCAGAAGTTGGGCGGCGACTCGGAGCGCCTCCCGGGCGGCGATTTGAAGTAGTGCGAGGCATCCTGGAGTGGAGGCAGCGCTTCAGAGGTTTGGGCGGGTTCATAAAATATCGCTCTGTGGCAGCGGAGCGGTTGGCCGTTCCAGGCCAGTGGCAATTCCTCTGACTGCAGGTTGAAGAAGGGGATACTCTCGTCTCGAAACAGTACGCGGCTTATCCAAGAGGCGCCACCTCTGGCCGTAGTAGGCAGCACTAAGTAGTCGCGTGCGCGAGTGAGGGCGACGTAGAGCAATCGGGCCTCCTCGTCGCGTGTCTGGCGGACAGCCTCCTGCCAGGCGGGCGACTGCTGAAGGGCCTCGGCAAAGCGTGTCTTTTGCCATTGGTCGGCATATGGATTGACCCAAAAGCGGAGCCAACGGCCGCCAAGCACCTCGTTGAGGTCGGGGGTGGGGCGGTCCGATTGCATGACGACTCCCCAAAGCCGGTCCTTAGGCTTGGCATCGAGCTGGCAGCAGATGGTCAGCGGGAATTCCAGCCCTTTACTGCGGTGGTATGTCATAACGCACACGGTATCGGGGCTTTCACCGCTGCCCTGCAAGTCGCCGCCGCTACTGGCCAGTTCGTCGAGCCACAGCAGGAAACCGCCCAGCGATGCGCCGGCATGGATACGCTGGCAGGCAGACTCATACTCAGCGGCGTAACGGCGCAGGCGGTCGAGGTTGTCCAAGCGCCGCTCGGCCTGGCCCCAACGGACGACGAGCGGCTGCACATGAAGTTCAGCCAGCAACAGGTGGAGCACCTCGCCGGCGCTCATGTCAGCCGTTTGTGGGCGCAACTGATTGAGCCGACGTAGCCATTCGTGTTCGTCGGTGTTCCAGCGTTGGGGGCTTTCCTCATCGAAATGAGCCAGGCGTAACTCGACTACTTTGTCCAGCGTTTCGCTTCCGCTGAAGACGAGAATTTCGGCAGCGCTCAGAGCATCGGATGGGTTCAGCAAGTATTTCAGGCAGGCAACCATCAAGCGGCCCTCGGCCGTTTGCAGCAAGCCCTTGCGCTCTACGGCGGCCTTGAGGCCTGCATAGTGCAGGGCCTGTGCCATGGTTGCACAGTCCTTGTTGGTGCGGCACAACACGGCGATATCGCCCGGGCGCAAAGGGCGAGTGCCGTTGCGTTTTTTATCCCATACCGGAATGGGGTTTTCTATCCAGTATCGTATTTGTCGGGCAATGCAGTGGTCTATCCAGGGCCTGCCGGGGGTCTTGCGGTGGTCGTCCTGGTTGAGGAAATGCCAGTGGATGATGCCATTAGGCGCATCAGAGTGGCTGTATTTTTCGGGCGGTAATGCCGGTTCCAGAGCGACCTGTTCGGGCGGCAGGTGGTTAAACGCCGCGGTGAAGAGGGCATTGGCAAAATGCACTAAGTCAGGCCGGCTGCGCCAGGATTTGCGCAGGATGTTTTCGGGCTGAATGCCGCCGGTTGCGTCCACGACGGCCTGCATGAGGGCTGGCTCGGCGCCGCGGAAGCCGTAAATGCTTTGCTTGGGGTCTCCTACCCAAATGGCCTGTTTGGCCAGCTGGCTGAGTTGCAGAAAGATGTCCAATTGAATGGGCGAGGTGTCCTGAAATTCGTCCACCAGCAAGAGATCTATTTCGCTGCTGAGTGTCTGGCATACAGAGGGATTTCGCAGCAATTGGGCTACCTGGGTTTCCATGTCGGTGTAATCAATGAGGCCGCGTTTGCGCTTGTAGCGCTGGTATTCCGCCAGGGCCTCGGCGCTGATATCGAAGGCGAGCGAGAGGTATTGGCGAATGTCATCTTGGAAGCCCGAATGTTCGCCGTGGCTTTCGGCGAAGGTCTTGAGCGGCTCGAAGAGGGCTTTGCTTTTTACGGCCACACTCATTTTACTGAGTTTGGCCCATTCATACCAATAGAGGTAGCCGCGTTGTTGAAGTAGCGTGTGGTAGGTGCGCAATTCCTCCAAAGCGTCGCGGGTGGTTTTGGTGTCGTCAGCGGAGTTATTCTCTAAGGCTTCGATGGTTTGCGCAAGCAGTTCGGCTAGTTGCTGGTTCCACGCTTCAGGTGGCCGGTTAGAGGCGGGCGGCAACAGAGCCAGGAAATCGTCGATCGAGCGCTGTTTGCTGCGCTGTAGGATCTCGGTGGAGAGCATATTGGCGCGGGCCACGTCGGTGATCTCGCGAATGTGGTTGCGCCAGTCGAAAGGTTCGTCGGCGCTTTTTTTGTTGAACCCGAGGCGATCTGACAGTTGGTTCATGATGGTATTGCGCTCCGGGGTGAGCACCTGAGCGAGGGCCTCGTTGAAGAGGCGTTTGTAGTCGCTATCTGCGATAATTTCCACCAACGGCGAGGCGCCGGCCTCGAAGGCGAAGCGCTGAAGCAGACGCGCGCCAATGCTGTGGACAGTGCCAATGAGTGCTCCGCCCAAGGCATGTGCGGCATCGGTCATGCCGGCTTTGAGCAGGCGCGCATGCACGCGCTCGTACAGCTCGGCAGCAGCCTTTTGGGTGAATGTGGTGGCTACAATACCAGATGGCCGCACTCCTTGCTCGATGAGGGCAACCATGCGCTCGGTGAGGGTGTAAGTCTTGCCGCTGCCGGCGCCGGCGGAGAGAATGGCGATAGGCATGGTTTGGGCATTAAAAATGCTTTGAAAACATCTCCACAAATGTCCGGCAATATGCGACGCCGAGTGACTGATGTCTGCTTTTCTGCCGGGAAAACCACGACGGCAAGGCGGGCATCTGTGCCTCTAATGCCCCAGCTTTAACCCCCAAATGAGGGGCAGAGCAAAATAAGCGAAGGCAAGTAGTAGAAAAACGGCAATAAAATCTAACCAAAGCCCCGCACGCGCCATATCACGGATATTCAGATACCCCGAGCTGAACACAATGGTATTAGGCGCTGTAGCTACGGGCAAGGCAAAACCAAACGAGGCGGCAATAGCAGCGCCCAACAGCATGCCGAATGGATCCAGCCCTATGGCCCGCGCCAGCGCAGCCAGCACAGGCATCATAATGGACGCCGTGGCAATGTTGGAAGCTATTTCACTGATGAAAGAAACCACGGTAAAGACCACTAATGCAATAAGCACGGGATGCCAATCGCTCAGGCCGCGCATCTGAGCGCCCAGCCAGCCCGCCAGACCACTGGTCTCAAAGCCCCGCGCCAGCGCCAGACCACCGCCAAAAAAGAGCAACACCCCCCACGGCACGCGCGACGCCGTTGGCCAGTCTAAAAGCGCCTCTCGACGCTTGCCACTGCCGGCAGGGACGATGAAAAGCAGCAATGCCCCGCACACGGCAACGATCACGTCGTTGCTGTTGGGCACCCACCGATACCACAGCAGCGAACCCGTCAGCCAACTTAAAATAACAACGCCAAACAACAGCATCAGACGCCGCTCAGCCACAGATGTAGGGCCTAAGCGGTCTATGTAATGCTTCAACACAGCGCGATACTCGGCAGCATCCATCTGCGTCTGTTCAGGCGGATACAGACGCATCAACAATAACCAGCACAGCGCCATCAGCAGGGCAGCAAAAGGAAACGCAAACGCAAACCACTGCCAGAAACTCACCTCAATGTGCATCTCGTTCTTCACATAACTTAAGAATACCGCATTGGTCGGCGTCCCGATGAGCGTAGCCACGCCGCCAATTGAACAGGCGTACGCCAGCCCCAGCATGAGCGCCTTGCGGAAATTGGCATTACTCGTTGCGGAGTCCTCCAATTGCCCACTCGAAACAGCAATGGCTACCGGCGTCATCATGACAGCCGTAGCCGTGTTGGAAATCCACATGGACAGAAAGCCGGTGGCTACCATGAACCCCAGCACAATCCGCGCCGGGCGGTTGCCCATCCACCGCACTAAGTTGAGCGCAATGCGCGCGTGCAAATTCCACCGTTCAATGGCCTGGCCAAAAAGCAACCCCGACAAAAAGAGAAAAATGATCTCGTTGCCAAACTCAGCAGATACCTTTTTGAGCGGCATAATGCCGCAGAGTGGAAAGAGCACTAAAGGCAGCAAGGCCGTAACCGTTACGTGGACCACCTCACTAATCCACCAGATAGCCATCCAGGCCGTGATGCCCAACGCCAGGCGCGCCGAAGGCGCCATATCGGACAGGAAAGGCGCCGCAGCAAAAAAAACAAAGGCCAACGGCCCAGCGACGAGGGCAAGCGTAGAGCGTTGCATGAGCGGGTTTTTCGGCGGCCAAAGTAAGACCGGAAATGGAATTGCCCGGCCTCAACCTCAGACCGGTCAAAAATCACCCCGCCCCCTGAAAATGCCTGGCCTTTTGGGCAACACCCTCCATCTCAGGGCGTCATGGCCCTGAATGAGGTGAAAATCGTTCCGTGACACCGGATGAGCCGTGTTTTTAAACAAGTGGAATGAATCGCTCTTCGCGTACAGCGCTCAAGGCGCGGAACTGCTCGCCGTCCCACTCGCCAAAGACCGTTATCGGTTGCCCTTCGCCAGCAGCTAAAAGCCGCCATCCCGAAAGGTCGCTGCCACTTAAGGGAAGACAGTGGCCTGTGCTATCCGTCAGAGCAAAGCCTTCTGTCCTCCGCATCGGTAATACCTCTGCCAAAACAGCGGGCAGCGCCGGCAGCCACGGATGATGGGCCAAAGCGCGGGCAAAGGTGCCGGTCATGTCTGAAAAGGTGCACCAGCCGGGTAGCTTTTTCACCCTGCGCTCGGGCAACGTTTCCAGTACCTCTGCCGGCAGCGCGCGCAAGGGCCAGGCCGAAGGGTAGTAGGCCACCGTCCCTTGCACCAACGCACCCGCTGGAAATGCCGGAGCAAACCCCTCATTGCCAAAGGCGTAGTCTTGCAACAGGGCAAAGCGCCCACTTTTGGCGCCCAGCAGCCACGTACGGCGCTCGCGCAGGCTGGCTTCCAGAGGCTCTTCCACAACACCAATGATCGCCCAGATATCGTTCAGGCGTTCGCCAACACTACGAACGATTTCTTTTTTAGGCGAAAAGCCCAGAAAAGCCTCCAGATCGCTTCGTTGCACCTCACTTAATCGGTCGCGGCGCTTCCAAGCCTGAATGGCCAGTGCGGCGTCCGCCAAGGCAGCTACAAATGGTTCTGGTTCGTCGGCCTGCTGCGCAAAAGCCTCACCTGCCGTGCGGAGGCGACGGCTTAAACTGCGCATTGAAGCGTCCGCCAGGCGGGTCGAAGCCGTCAGGTAAAACTGCGGGTCTTCGGCAGCGCAAACCGCAATGCCGCGCTGCAGCACATCCTCTATCCAGGCCTCCAAATCCTCCAGGCCGCGCTGAATGCGCACCGTGCGCTCGTCGTCGGCAGCAGGGGGAGCTGCTACGGCAGGTTTGGATTTTCGAGAAACACCAACAGCACCTGTTACTAACAGCAACCATTCCGGCAGTTCGCTTTGCGCTTCAAAAGCCTCCATTCCCTGCGTCCGAGCAACCAGCGCAAACGCCTGCACATGCACGCATGGCCGGGGACGAAACGGACAGGTGCAAAACATCACCCCCGTTTCCGCATTAAAGGCCACGCCATGCGCCTGCTCAGCCGATACAGGCAACTCTGCCCAGCACCACTGCTCCCAGCGGGCGTGTTTTCGGAAAAAAGCAATATCGGCCAGCAGTTGCGGTCGCATAATGAGGCTCGCTGTCAAAAGACTTCGGGCGCCCGACAAAGGTAGGGCGTCTCGACCTCAAATGATGCAAAACACTCCAGGCTCTTGCTACACGAGCACTTTGCGACTTAGGCTACCCCGTAAAGGCTCCTTTCGTCCTGCGAAGGCAGCTGATACGGCGTTTTCGATAGGCTCACTTGCCCCAGAGAGATTCAAAAATTTATTGGCCGAAAGGAGGGTCTATTTTTGCTTTACCAACCGCCCTGTCGCTGTTACATCGCGCTGCTGCCATTTCAAAAAATACACTCCTGCTGGCCATAGAGAAGTCTCCATGCGAAGCGTCTGGATGCCAGTGGGCAAATTGGCCACGTCCTGCTCGGCCACCAATTGCCCCTGCGCATTCCAGACCTGAAGGAGCGCTGCGCCACCCGTCGAAGGGAACTGAATAAAAACAATCTCCTCTGCAGGGTTAGGGAAGACCGTCAGGCGCTGCTCTGTTGGTGGCGTTGGTGTGGTAGAGACAACCTCGTATTCGAAGGCGCCTACATCTGGTGCAGCGCCGGTAAAGTTGTTGCTGAAGCCCGGTATAAATATGCCCCGGTCTATCAGCGGACTGGAGGGCTGCAGGCGGAAGTCGCCCTCGTTAGGGTTAACGAAGTACGGCAGCTCGTTCAGCGTATTTTCTATGCGTATCCACGGACTTCCCGTAACACCGGCCAATCCGCTTTGCAGAGCGCCGGTACTGCCATATTTCAGGCATGTTAGCGGCGTGCGCACAATACCGGGGAGATTGTTTCCGGGGTTGACGATGTTATCGTTTAAAGACTCAAAACTGTAGTGCGGCTGGTTATTTACCTGGTCGAAGAAGAAGTTGGCATCCCCCTTAGCGTAGAAAATGTTGTTGCTCATGTGTAGCACTTTCCAGGTGGACGCCCATAGATAGAGGTTGAAAGCATAAGGCTCTATGCCGTGCACGGTGTTGTGAATAAAGTAGATGAAGTCATTGGCCACATTGTTTTCATTGCCGGCGTTAAGTTTCAAAACGGTGCTCCAAGACTGGTAGGTATCCACGCCATTACAGTCTTTGAAGCTGATGTCGTTCGGATAGTTCTGCCGCTGGTCGAGGTGGTGATAGACGTTTCGGAAGATATAGACGGGCTTTTGCTCGCTGGAAATCAGCGAGGTGCCGACAGGGCAATGGCTGACCTCGTTGCCCCAGATGCGGACGTTGCGCTGTCCGTTGATGGCGTTGATGCCGTCGAAGCACCAGGAGACACGATTGTTGTAAATGTCGCTCTCCCGCATAATCGCGTTATTGATGGTGGTGCCGAAGCCGATGCCATTAACGACCCCCTGCACGGTATTGTTCCAGGCAATATTGCCCTGCACCGTCTCTCCGGCAAGAGGCCGGAAATGAATACCTATGTTTTCCAGGTAGCGGCCCCAGGAGCCGCAATCAGGATCAAGGATTAGATTGAAAACATCAGCGGTGCGCTTAAATGCCGCATGAGGCCAATAGCCAGTGCCGTCGGTGATGTGGCAGTTCATCACGATGTTGTTGTTGCAGTTGCCTTCAAAAGTAACCGGAAAGTTGCAAAACTCAAACGAACAGCTGTCCACCACCACGTGGCTGGCGTTCTTGAACTGGAGCGTGGTAGAGACATAACACGCTGAAGGGCAGTTGGTGAGCCAGTTCTTATCGCAGCGTCCCTTTCCGTAGTGTTTGAACTGGATGCCCTTGATGCGCAGGCGGGTATTCTTGTGGTTGCCTTCCACCGTGAGGCAGTAGGGTTGTTCCGAGAAGATGACCTGGGAATGGTTGATGTTTCTGCCGTCTAAGGTTTTGATATACACGCGATTGAACTTGTTACGGTAAAAGCCGGAGAGGCCGTAGCCGAGCGTCCAGAGGCTGGGGTAAGAGGGGGCAAAGCTGGGTGGCGTAAGAAAGGCATAGGGGTACATCCGTTCCCCGTCCACGATGCACATGGCGTTGTACTCGAGGTGGGCGGGCAGGTTGGTCCACCAGATGGTGGTATCGCCGTCGCCCTGGTACCAGGTGTACTTGGTGTAAGAGCCGCCGTCGAGGATAGGCGTTTCGCCATTAGCTGCCATAATGGTAATGGGCTTGTCTTCAGGGCAGTCCTCCGTGATGTGGAGCGTCATGTCGCCGACCTTGTAAACTCCGCCTTTGAGCAGTACGACTGTGCCGCAGGTAAGTCCGCTGGCCAGCAGGGTCTTCAGATTGCCCGGATGAGCAAAGGAGTAAGTGGTGCCGCTGCCCGTAGGACTGACCCACCGCAAGGACGCTCCGGCAGGCTCTATGTCGGGTATGGCCAGGGTGCGCGTCGCAGCAGTCAGGACATCTTTCCGGAACACAGGAAACGAGTCCACAAGGCTGACCTCCAGCTCGTACGGCGTGTCAGGTTCGAGCTGGAACAGACTGCCCTGAAGTTCGCCGATGCTCAGGCGTGCCGCTGGAAAGCCGGGTTGCCAGTCCTGTCCATTGACTCGATAGCGCACCACTGTCGTGGCCGTAGAGTCCGGATCGTAACTCGACGGCAAAAGAATCCGATAGCCGATGCTGTGGAGCATAGGAGTGAGGGTGATCTGCTGGGCTTGAGCTGTTTTGTAGGCAAGTACTAAGGTGAGCGTAGCAGTGAAGTAGTTAAAGGCTGAATTCATAATCATTTAAATTATTTAAAATGAAAAAAATCTAAACGATGCTTTTGTGAAAACCGTGAGTTGTGCACCACGCTCCACGCCACTCCTTTGCCTGAAAAACAACGCCATTATCATGACAGAGTAACTCAAAGGTATTTTGCAGAGAGAAAGCGTTGATTTAATACGAAAAAGATGAAATAAGTTATGGCTATTCGTTAGGGTTAAAATGGAATTTTTCTAATGCCATTGCATCATTTCCGCATGTAACGCATGCGTCTGCCTTGCTGCTTAAGGGAAATTGCGCCCTTACCAGCGCTTCGGTGAATTTCCTGGCAGTCTTGATTTAGGTGCTTTTTATTGGAAAGACAGCTATCCAACACACGTGTTACAGACGGCCAGGCGATTAAGTTGCTGCTTGCCCAAAGGAGCTCGTACTACCGCATCGCCCACCGCAGGCCTACGAACAACCGCTGCCGCTGTACTGGTGCATACCCATAGGCCGTGTCGAAGGTATAGCCATTTGGGTTATCCACCTCTACATAGCGGTTGAAGGGATCGAACGGGCGCAGCAGCACATCCTCACGCGGGTAAAAGCCAAAGAGGTTTTTGACCGTCACGTACAGATGAACGCCGTTTGATAGCCTCCGCGTAACCTGCAAATTGTGTAGAGCAAACCACGGCGAGCGGTCGGGCCGATAGTCATTGGGCACCACAGGCAGTGGCATTGGGCTGTTGAACGTGCCCGTATAGTCCAGCGTCAGTTTCCAGCGTGTAACGGGATACGACACTGCCCACGTGCCCGACAGCGGCGAGGCGAAGAAAATGGGCAGGCGCTCGCCCTCTTCAACGCGATAGACGCGCATGGCCGTCAGGCCGGTGTTGATTTTCAGGCCGTTGAGCAGGTTCACGTCGGCATTTACGGAAGCGCCGGAGGAGACGGCGTGGCCGTTGAGGTTTTGGTAAATAATTTTATCCGGGTCGGTATCGTAGTCGGGCAGGATGCGGTTGGTGAAGTAGGTGTAGAACAGTGAGGCATCCAGGCCGATGAAGCCGGCTTTTTTGGGGAAGAACTTGCGCGTGTAGTTGAGGTTGGCATTCCAGGAGCGTTCAGGCTTGAGGTCTTCAGCAATGACGACCTGACGGGCGCCCGTGAGAGCAGCGTGCTCTTCAGTAAAGATGTTGGCCACGCGGAAGCCTGAACCGGCGGTCAGACGCAGGATGTGGTGGGCGTCTTCGGTCCATTTCCAGCTGAGGCGAGGAGTGAGGATGCTGCCGTGAGCGGAATTGTAGTCGTAGCGCAGCCCCAGTAGCAAGCGATTGCGGGCGTTGAGTGCAATTTCATCCTGCACAAACACGCCGGGCAGCCACATGCGCGCGGGCAGGTTGCGCCCGGAGCCGTCGGGAGCCTCCGTGGCCGGTGTGTTGTCGTCGTAGTCGGTGTAGCGCAAGGCGGTGCCCCACAGCAGGTCGTGCTTAGTGCCTACAGCAGCATTGCCAGTCAGTTGGGCGAAAGCCACCTGCTGGCGTCCCAAGTAGGGCGTGTTGCCGTAGGCAGCATCCTGGTCGTGCACGTTCCACGACACATCGAGCATCACCCGCCAGCCTTCGACGGGCAGCTGGTATTTGCCAATAACCTCCGCCCGGTGTGTGTAGATACTTTCGCCGTACAGGCTATCAGAGCCACGCCAGGCGGGCGTCCAGGCCAATTGGCCACCCCAGCGGTTTTCGTACACGTATCGGGCTGCCAAAGAGGCAAAGTAACCCGAAGGCCGCTCGAAACGCCATTTGTTGAAGGCCGACAGGCGCTGCTGCAATGGAATGTCAGTGAAGCCATCGCCGTTAATGTCGTGCCGTCTTTGAAAGTGGAAATAATTGACGCCCAGCAGCGTATGTGCCCGTCCGGCCCTTGTGGCTATGGCGCCGTCGAGGTTCCACTCGCCCATGCTGGTGCCAAAAGCATCCACCGATGCGCGCGGAGCCGTCAGTGCGTCGCGCGTAATGATGTTAATGAGACCACCCACTGCCTCGGAGCCGTAAAGCGCACCAGCAGGGCCTTTGACCACCTCAATGCGCTCCACCAAGCTGTTGGGAATACCGCTCAGGCCGTACACCGTGGACAGCCCACTTACAATGGGCATACCGTCTATGGTAACCATCGTGTACGGGCCTTCCAGCCCGTTGATGTGGATGTCGCCCGCGCCACATACGCCACAGTTCATCTGCGGCTGCACGCCATTGACCAGCGCCAAGGCCTCAAACAAATTAGGCGTCGGGTTTTTTTGAAAAAATTGGGGAGTGTAAATTTCAATAGGAATAGGCGAGGCGTCTTTGGAAACCTCCTTCATCGAGGCCGATACCACTACGGTGCTCAAGGCGTGCTCGGCGGGCTCCAACAAAATCAACAGCTCTTCAGAAGGGTCGCTCAACGCTCCCGACCACGAAGCGTAGCCGACCGAGCGAACGTGCAGCACGGCGTTGCGAACCGCATACTGCGCCGGCACGACAAACTGCCCTGACGTATCGGTGTAAAGCCCGCCCGGCATGCCCTCCAGCACCACTGTAGCCGCCACCACCGGCTCGCGCGTGAGCGCATCCAGCACTCGCCCACGGCGAGGGCCGTTCATTTGCGCTTGTGCTGCTTCGGCACACAGACACGCAAACGAAAAGCAGAACCATATCCGAAACCATTTGCACATGGGACACCTTTCTTAAAATTAAGAAAACAAATACCCTAAAGAGCAGTTTTTTGGGGCGCTAAAACAGAAAATAGGGCGCTCTTGTTTTTTATTTAGCTGAGCCTAAAAAATTATGGGGTCACCTCGGCGGCATGGAGCTGGTACATAAACTGCTCCACATTCTCCTCGTTGAGGCGGAAAATGCCTCGGATGCGCAGGAAGTCGTCCACCTTCAGCCGTTTGGGCGCTTTAGCAAAGTTGAGACCGATGACCGTTTCAGGCCCGGCTCCACCGCAGAAGAAGCAGGCCGCGTAAGGGTTCTTGCTCAGGGCATAGGCGCCGCCGCCCAGCGGAATGATGTAGCCCTGTACCTCCACTTTTTTGCGGTCTAAGGCCTTAACCTGAGCGCCAAAAATGGGGTATTCAAAATACTCGTCGTACTCGGCGTGGTACTTGCGCTTGTAGCGGACGTCGCGCAGGGTTTGCCAATCTAAGGTGATAAGGGTGTCCTTGTTGGCTATGAGGCGCATGCCGTATTCGGATGCTTCCGACCCATCGGCGATTACGACGGGCAGAGCATCTTCATATTCATAAGCCCATGTTGGACCAGCAGCAGGGCTGAACTTCTGCTCTCCAGAGAAATGCCGACAAAGTCGGGAAGAATGGGTCGAAGACAGGAGGACAAAGGCAATCAGTGCGACCAGAAACAAACGTAATTTACGCATATTGAAGGGTTTGTGCGATGTTGATGCGATAGGCTTTCCAGGCAGGTATCAGGGCAGCGAGCAGGCCGATGGCCAGCACGATGAGCAACAAGCCACCTTCTTGCGCCCAACGGAAGCCGTATTGCGCAGCCGAGAGGTGTAGTTCGCGTTCGGTAGCCTGCGAAATGGCCCACAGCCCGGCGCGGCTGATGAGCAGGCCAGTCAGGAAACCGGCCGCGCAAAGCCAAAGGCTCTCATAAAGCAATAGCCGTACAATTTGCCCACGGCTGGCGCCCATGGTGCGCATGAGAGCCAGTTCGTAACGCCGTTCTTCCAGGGCGCGGTAAAGAGCCACAAAAACGCTCAGCGCAGCCAGCGCCACAATGGCCCAGCCCAGCCAGGTGAGCGCCTCGATGCCCACACCCAACAGCGTCAGCAGGCGGTTGACCTCCACTTCCGGCGACACCAGCTGCATGTCGGTCTCTTCAGCTACGCGGCGGGGCCACTGCACTACCGGCATCGGGCTGCGAAATTTGAACAATACGGCCGTAATTTCTTGGGCCACCTCGGCGCCCTCTTCGCTATGCTCGTGCATGTGCCACACGCTTTCTAACGAGCACAAGATGAGGTTATCCACCACCTTACCCGTGGGCGACAAAATGCCCACCACCCGGTAAGGGTGCTCGTGCGCCTCGCCTTCGCCGCCCGTGCCGTGCACGCTGAAGAACGTACTACCTGGCGATAGGCCCAATCGTTGTGCGGCCTTGGCACCTACAACGGCCTCAAAATCTTCCGAATAGGCACGCCCTTGGGCGATGCTAGCACCGTAGCGCTCCCAGTAAGCCGGTGTCGTGCCCACAATGCGATAGCCGCCGTAAGAGTCCCCGTAAGCCAGTGGAATGGCCTGCTCCACTAAGCGCTGCTGCATCCAAGGGCGGGCCTCCTCGTAGCGGATGTTGCCCGTTGGAGCATCTATCTGATATACAGCCGACAGGATGAGCTGCAGCGGGCTACCCTTAGCACCCATGACCAGGTCAATGCCCTCGATATTGGCCTCAAACTGCTGACGCACCTGTTCACTTAGCAAAATGAGCAACGAAATGATGGCCACGCCGGCGCTCAGCAGCACCCAGCTCAGCAGGGCATTCAGTGGGCGGTGCGTCAGGTTCTTACGAGCGATATAGTGAATCATGACAAGCTAATGCTTTGCGAAAACAAATCTTTGAGGCGTTGGTCGTGCGACACCACGATGAGGCTGGCGCTGGCCTGCCAGGCCTGCTGGAGCAACAAGTCGGCCACTATGCGCGCATTTTCATCGTCTAAGCTAGAGGTAGGTTCATCGGCCAGCAGCACCGCCGGGTCGTTCATCAGCGCGCGCGCAATAGCTGCCCGTTGTTGCTGGCCCACACTGAGCTGGTGCGGCTTGCGGTGTGCATATGAGTCAATATCTAAGCGTTCGAGCAACTGTCGGGCTTTAACGCGGTCTTTTTTACCCGTACCCAACCAGCCGGCAGCCACTAAATTTTCTAACAAACTGATAGAGGCGATGAAATGCGGCTGCTGAAAGACCAGACCAATCCGTTGACCGCGAAAGCGGTCTAAAGCGCGGCCACGCAGCGCGGCCAGGTTGACGTCATCAATCCAGATTTCGCCTTCGTGCGGCGCAAGCAGGCCGGCCAGCAAGTGCAGCAGGGTCGTCTTGCCCTTGCCCGACTGGCCCGTAATAAGCAGACCCTGGCCCGTCTCGCAGCTTAGATCTGGGAATTGGAATGACGCTTCGATATTGTAAGCAAAGCGTAAGTGATGGGTACGAAGCATAGCTAAAAAGTCCACAAGGAGATTAGTTCTGTTAGCATTGAAAGCCCATTTCAGGGCTTTGATTGGGCGCAAAGAAACGCACGCAGCAATAAGTCCTTTTGAAAGACCGACGTTTGAGCATTTTTACAGCAGCCCCGGCCACTTTTTCGGGTAGAAATTCCGGGCGGACATTCTTACAACGCCGCCCGGCAGTATCAAAACTCAAACTGTCTTTCAGATAGGGAAAGGGTCTTCAAAAGGTTCTCCTTCGCGCCAGGCATCAATTTCCCACTCGCGCAGCAGGCAGCTTTCTAATTGGACACGCAACTGTTCGTGGTTGAGGTCTTGCCCGATAAAGACCAACTCACTCTTTCGGTCGCCCCATATAGGCGACCAGTTGCGACGCAGACGTTCCTGATGCTCTTGAAAAGCCGGCATAGCCTCACGCTCATCAGGTGGAATAGCCGCCCACCATGTGCCAATGGGGTCATAGCGCAGTGAACCACCGGCCTGACTCCACAACAGCGCCTGCTCAGGGCGGCTGGCCAACCAGAAAAAGCCCTTAGAGCGTACTATATTAGCCGGAAAACGCTCCGTTAAATAGCGCCAGAAACGCTGAGGGTGAAACGGTCGCTGGTCGCGAAAGACGAAAGAGGAAAAGCCGTATGCTTCCGTTTCAGGCGTATGAGAGCCATCTTTGGCCAATTCGGCCAGCCAGCCCGCGGATTGCTGGGCTTGTTCAAAATTGAAACGACCCGTGTACATAATCTCTCGTATCGGCACCCGACCAAAACGTGTAGCCACAATACGTGCGCCTGGATTGAGCCGATGAAGCAGAGCGGTCAACTCATGCAATTCTGCAGGACTGACCAAATCCATCTTATTGATAAGAATAACATCAGCAAACTCAACCTGCTCCGTTAGCAAGTTGACAATAGGACGCGTGTCACGCTCATCGTTGCCGATACCTCGGTCACTCAGGCGGTCCGCTGAGCTGAAATCTTGCAGGAAATTATAAGCATCTACGACGGTTACCATCGTATCAATGTAGCTCCAGCGCGAAAGATCTATGTGGCTATCCTCGCCGGCAAAATGCCAGGTTTGTGCTACCGGCACTGGCTCTGAAATGCCCGTACTTTCGATGAGCAGATAATCAAAACGGCCTTCGCGCGCCAGACGTTCGACCTCTATCATGAGGTCCTCGCGCAGCGTGCAGCAAATACAGCCGTTCGACATCTCGACGAGTTTTTCCTCCGTGCGAGAGAGCACCATTTCGCGTTCGACCAGCTGCACATCTATGTTTACTTCGCTCATGTCATTGACAATAACGGCTACGCGCAACCCCTCCCGATTGCGAAGCACGTGGTTGAGTAGGGTCGTTTTGCCGGCCCCCAAGAACCCGGATAGTATGGTAACAGGCAGTTTCTTCTGTTCCAAATGAGTCATGCGATTGGATAGGTTGGATAAAACCGTAAATATTTAAACCGCCCTCCCCTGCCATTTGCATAAGCGGTCAGGAAAGAGACGGAGTTTTTGGAAAAAAGCCTATAGGAGGAGAACAGGTTTACCCAACCACTGGTGGTCCACGTAGGGCTGGAAGCAGGCGGGAATGCTTCGATACAAAGGGCACTTCGACAAAGAGCAGGGCACGCCACGCCGCAAGCGGATATGCCAACAGAGCCGGTACATTTTCCGGCAGCGAAGCAGTCATGACTGATAGCGCGCACAGCAGGCAGTCGTGCGCAGCATAGCGTTCGTCGTGCCAGTGCCGCTCGCCTGCCAAGGCCTTGCAGGCTAAGGCCCGCTCATGCTCGTGATGTGCCCAAAGATGGTGCACCTCTCCGGCACCTAAGCGTACCAGAAAAAGCAGCAGGAAGAACTTCCCCATCCACCTTCGGATCCAACCGGAGCACATCATGTGCCCACAAAGGTAAGCCACTTTCCCCTTTTAGAGAAAAAAGGCATCAAAAGGGTAACCACTATCTTTGCCCTTAAACGCGAGGTTATGGCGCACAAACTGCCCATTGAGATACAGGACTTTCGGACGCTCATCACGGAGGGTTACAAGTACGTGGACAAGACGAAGTACCTCTACCAGATGGCCACGATGGGCAAGGC
>CALJPQ010000005.1 GCA_937980645.1 uncultured Saprospiraceae bacterium
AAATTAACGCCGTTGAGGCTCGTTCCCGTTCCTGAGGTAGCCCCGCTTAGGGTGTAAGTGAGAGTAGCGACGGAGCAGTTGTCGGAGGCCGTAGCATCCCACGCTGTTCCGCTGTGGGCGTAGTGGCACATGCCTGGATCAGTACTCTCCGTTTTGTCCGTGGTACAGGAGATGGTCGGGTTTTCTGTGTCGTTGACCGTTACGGTGAACGTGCAGGTGGCGGTGTTGCCGGAGGCATCGGTGGCTGTCACCGTGACGGTTGTGGTGCCTACGGCGAAGGTGCTACCCGAAGTCGGCGAGGCTGCGCTGCTCACACCCGGGCAGTTGTCGGACGAGGACGGCAGAGTGAAGGTCACCACGGCGCTGCAGTTGCCCGGGTCGTTGCTCTGGGTGATGGGCGTTGGGCAGGCCGCTGTGGGTGCTTCGGTGTCGTTCACCGTCACCGTGAACGTGCAGGTGCCCGTAGTAGTCGGCATGGAAGTGGTTATCGTCACGGTGATGGTGCTCGTGCCTACCGGAAAGTCCAATCCGTTAGTAGTAGTTCCTGAGCCACTGAATCCCCCCGGCCCGCTCCAGGCGTAGGAAACCGTTGAGGCTGGGCAGTTCACATCGAACTCGCCGCCGCTGGAAGTGTAGTTGCATTCCCCTGCGTCGTTGTTTCGCGTGAAGCCGCTTGGGCAGGCTGCGGGAGTGCAAGCCGAAGTAATGGCTGCCATCGAGGCGCAGTTGGTGGCGTTGCCGCTGATGGTTTTGGTGCCGCCCACTACGACATCGCACAACAAGCGGCAACAAGCGTTCAGCGCGGTGTTGTTCTGTATGGTCAGGTTGCCACCCACTGTGGTAAGCGCGCTGAATAGCAAATCAAAATTCGTCAGCGTAGCGGCGTTATTGTTCATGGTGAAATTTCCGCCCACACTTGCCAGTGAGGTGAAAGAGCTGGTGGTGTGGCTCAGACTACCATTGCTGTTTAAGGTCAGAAAGCCGCCAATAGTAGCCAGTGAATTCGCATTGATACTTCCCGCCGTTCGAGTGAAAGTAACGTTACCCGTTACATTCGTCAGCGAGCTGAGGTTGATGTTGGCAGTGATCGCATTGGCAGCGGTATTGTTCATGCTCAAGTTGCCGCCGATGTTGTCCAATGCCGAGAGATTGATGGACGTGACACCTGTGCCATTACTCTGGATGGTCACATTGCCCGTCACATCATTGACACCTATATCTATAGTTTGCAAAGAGGTGTTGCCAGTGATGCTCACATTACCGGTAGTCCCACTGAAAGGCGTTGCCATATTGATGTTCGTCAACACAGGGTTACTAGTGATAGAGAGTGTACCGTTTACACTGACTACACCTGCAGTACTGATAGTTGTGAGGGAGAAATTATTGGAAACGGTAAGGTTTCCGGTGATGTCTAACCCGTTGAGCGTCAGCGAGCCGGCCACGCGGGTGAGCGTGACGTTGCCGCCCACCGTGCCCAGCAAGCCGAGGTCAACGGCTGCTGCTGTGCTGTTGCTGGTGTTGTTGTTCATGTTCAGGCTTCCGCCAACGTTGGTCAGGTTGGCAAGGTTGATGGCCGTGACCGCGGTACCGTTGTTCTGGATGGTCAGGTTGTTGGTTACCGAAGCCAGCGAGGACAGATCGAACGTCTTGGAAGGCGTTCCCGAACCTGCGCCATTGTTCTGGATGTTCACAGCGCTGACAGTGCCGGCCAGGCTTGGAAAGCTGAAGGCGTTGGCCTGGTTATTGTAGAAGACCGTCAGCGTGCCGCCCACACTGGTGAGGCTGGGCAGGCTGATGCTGGTGAAATTGTTGCCGTCGTTGGCATTGTTCGGGCCGATGGTGAGGCCGCCGACTACCGTGACCAGATTGGCCAAGTCGGCCAGCGTAGTGGGGTTGCCCGCTACGTTGAAGTCACGGATGGTGAGACTGCCGCCCACGAACACCAAGTCCTGCAGGTTACACAGGTCGGTGATGGGATCGCCGCCTGGCATGTCTCCGCCCGTGCCAGCGTTGCCATTGCCGTCAATAGTGAGGCTACCGGTGATGTGGGTGTACCTGCAACTGCCACTCTTAAAGGCATCCATCTGCGTCTGGGTGCTGATGGTAATGTTCCCGGTGAAGGTGACAGGAGGCGTGCACATGGAACCGCATTGGGCTTGCGCCAGCGTGGTTATTCGGACGATTGCCAGGCAAATTAAAATCGCTACGGGAAATCTTTTCCACAGGGAAGAAGTAAACATTGTCATGGGAGACTCTTTTTTTGTTTTAAAAATTGGGTAATAAAAAAATTAGGCACCGTCATGCGAGAGGTCGCATGCGGCTATGAGGGAGGTTTGAGGTTGGTGTTCAGAAAAAAGGCGCGCCTTCCACTGCAGGGCTGTTGCCCGCCGGGCACACTAAGGACTTGCTTTCGTTTGGAGGTAAAACTATTCATGCGACTATACTACGGGAAAACCTTAAATAATAGTAGATAAGATCCTCAATCCTTGGGTGGGATCCTGATTTGGATTAAAAATACCGCTGCAAAGTTATGGGCAGCCTTTGTCAACATTTCATAACGGAACCAGCATTTTTTTTTCCGTTTGTCGAATTTTTTTTCAAGAAATGCACGATTGGTCCTTCGATTTTGTACCTGTTTGTTTTTTAAGGGTTGCCCTTCAGCAGGTAATGGCGGCATAAGCCAGGAAAGCGGTTCGGAAATAATACTCTCCGAGGCGACATCTCCACCAGGAGGTATCGTCTCTGTAAAACCTGAGGCGACATCTCCACCGAGAGGTGTCGTCTCTGCATCAATGAAAAAACGCCTCTACCCCGTGGCCCCAAGCCACTGCGCAGAGGCGTTTCCTTATCATTTGAAACGGCGATGCTGCTCATAGAACAACATCGTGCCCGCATTTGCTTTTTCGAGCTAAGACTTCTCATGCGATTACAAATTGTTGCCCCACAAAGACTTTTATGACAAAGTCTTTCGATTTCTGGAACACCCAGAAGAGATTAAAAAACACCATGGCGAAGGTATGTGAAGAGGGGGCAGAATGTGCAAGAGGGAGCAGCATTTTTTTCTTCCATTCGTCGAATTTTTTATCTGCGTAATATTTGCAGTGGAGCCATCGGTAGGTACGGCCAGGTGGGGAAGGGTTGAAGAGGTAGATAGCGGGAGGGGAGGCTACAAGATGTTAGAGATCTTCGGCAAAAGGCATTAGAATTTTCTCAGGTGTTGCTGCGCCATATACTGCCACAAGGCTGTGCTGCGTGGATAGCCTATGTTATGCTTTCGCAGCGCAGCGCGCGGAATAACTCATTACGCGTTAGCAGGCATATGCGGAGGTTTTCAGTGTTTTCTGGGTCAGGTGATTGCGGGAGTTCGGCGCCGATGGGCAGGAAGATAGAACACCAGTGGATATGTGTGCTTGGGTTGGTACAGGCTCGGGAATAGTACTGCCCCTGACCGTTGCCAAAATTCGATTCCTCGAGCAGTTAGCGTTGAGCGCTTTTGATGGTGATATGCCTTTGCATGCTACGCCAACGGGTGGTTCGCAGTGGACCTGTGAAGGCCATACTGATACTGGCGGATGAGTTCGAAGCATTTGTCTGTCAGAGCCCACACACAGGCCCAAGGAGGGACTCAAAGACGAAATAATTTAGGGTACGCGCACCGCCAAATAGGCGCACCCCGTCTCCGGGCAGGTACATGCATGGCCTACGTTCATGCGCCTAGTGGCTGTTTTTGACGATCCAGGGTTGAGGGTCCACAAGCAGGAGGTCGGCAGGAAAGGTGGGGAGCAGTTCTGATGCTTTTGGGCTTAGCAGTTCACTGACGAACAGAGACGGCCCGTCGCACGAGTTCTTCGTCGGCGAGGTTGGGTAAGGTTACTCGCAGGTCTGGGTAGTGGTTCATGGTGCGCTGAATGGTGCTCAGGGCATGCGGGTTGCGCGCCCAGGCGCGGCGGGCGATGCCGTTGTTGACGTCCCAGAAGAGCATGGCGTGCAGGCGGCGGTCGGCCTGTGGAGTGCCGTCGAGGACGAGGCCGAAGCCTCCGTTGATGGCATCGCCCCAGCCTACGCCGCCGCCGTTGTGGAGGCTGACCCAGGTGGCGCCGCGGGAGGCGTCTCCGATGACGTTGTGCACGGCCATGTCGGCCGTATAGCGCGAGCCATCGTAAATGTTGGCCGTTTCGCGGAAGGGTGAGTCGGTGCCGCTGACGTCGTGGTGGTCGCGGCCCAAGACGACAGGGCCGGCCAGTTCGCTGCGAGCGATTGCGTCGTTGAAGGCCTTGGAAATGCGCATGCGTCCTTCTGCGTCGGCATACAGGATGCGCGATAGCGATCCAACGACCGGCAGGTTGCGGTGTGCATTTTTGACCCAAAGCAGGTTATCGCTGATTTGTAGGCGTATCTCTTCGGGTGCTTCTGTCAGCATTTCTTCCAATACCCGGGCGGCGATGGCATCGGTTTTGTGCAGATCGGCTGGGTCGCCCGAACAACATACCCAGCGGAAGGGGCCAAAGCCGTAGTCGAAGCACAGCGGTCCCATGATGTCCTCCACATAAGACGGGTACCGAAAGGGGCTCTCTTCGGCGCGCTGGGCGGGCGCCTGGCGCAGCACATCGGCTCCGGCGGCGGCGGCTTCTTTGAGGAAGGCGTTGCCGTAGTCCCAGAAGTACATGCCGCGCTCGCTCATGGCGTTGATGGCCGCAGCGTGGCGACGCAAGGACTCGCGCACGGCCTGCAGGAAGCGTTCGCGGTCGGTGGCCAGCAGTTGCTTAGCCTCTGTAAAGGTGTAGCCCACAGGGCAGTAGCCCAGGTCGTGGATGTTGTGGCACGACGTCTGGTCGGAACCTAATTCCACCTGTACGCCCTTGCGCACGAGGTGCTCCCACAGGTCCACGACGTTGCCGTGGTAGATGAGCGCAATGGCCTCGCGCTGGCGCCGGCACTCTTCCATGCGTTTCAGCAGTGCGTCCAGGTCGGTATAGACGTTTTCGCGCTGGATATAGCCGTCGGCCATGCGCTGGTGGACGGCATCCGGATCTACCTCTGCGATAACGCCCACACAGCCGGCAATGACGGCCGCCTTAGCCTGCGCTCCCGACATGCCGCCCAGGCCACTGGTAACGAATACGCGCCCGCGCAAATCGGCCTCGCCCAGTCCTAGCCGCCGCCCTGCACCCAGCAGGGTAATGGTGGTGCCGTGCACAATGCCCTGCGGGCCAATGTACATGAACGAACCCGCCGTCATCTGGCCGTACTGCGTAACGCCCAGCGCATTGTAGCGGTTCCAGTCCTCTTTCCGGGAAAAATTGGGCACCATCATACCATTGGTTACCACCACCCGCGGCGCCTCCGGATGACTAGGAAAGAGACCTAAAGGATGACCAGAATACAGCACTAAAGTCTGTTGCTCCGTCATCTCCGACAGATAGCGCATTGTCAGCAAGTACTGCGCCCAGTTCTGGAATACCGCCCCATTGCCTCCGTACGTGATGAGTTCATGCGGGTATTTGGCCACCTTGGGGTCCAGGTTGTTCTGAATCATAAGCATGATGGCCGCCGCCTGAGGGCATCGGGCCGGGTAATCCGATATGGGCCGGGCGTGCATGGGGTAGTCGGGCCGGAAACGGTACATATAAATACGACCGTAGCGCTCGAGCTCTTCGGCAAATTCAAACGCCAGCGTCTCATGCCATTCGGGCGGGAAGTAGCGCAGGGCATTTTGTACCGCCAACACGCGCTCTTGGGGCGAAAGAACGCCTTCAATGATGCGCCGTGGTGCATGCGGAACGCCAGGGTCTATGGGCTTCACCGGCGGCAAAGCCGCAGGAATGCCAGTACGAATGGCCTCCTGAAAGGCCGAAACGGGTGCTGCAGACATGAGAAAATCCGTTTTTTAGGCAAAGTTAGGCACCTGCACGACTGTGGATAAAAATTTCGACCGCGCCATCAGCGCGCCGTATGCGGAAGCCAACGAAGCGCTTACTTTTGCGCCCACAAATTTTCTATCTGACTAAATGCCAGAGCTTACCGAAGTAATCGAACATACGCTCCTGAAGCCAGATTGCACACCCGACGACATCCGGCGTCTGTGCGAAGAGGCTACCGAACACGGGTTCTATGGCGTCTGCGTACCTCCCTACTACGTACGCGACGCCAGACGTTTGGTGGGCGCCGACGAAACCCGCCCCCGCGTGTGCACCGTCATCGGCTTCCCCATGGGCTATTCGGCCACTATGGCCAAGAGCGAAGAAATCAAACGCGCCTTCGACGACGGGGTGGATGAAATTGACGCCGTGCTTAACATCGCCGCCGTCAAAAGCCAGCAATGGAACCACGTCGAACGCGATGTAGATGCCATCGCCACCGCTACCCGCCTGCGCAGCGGCGTGTCCAAACTCATCTTAGAATGCGCCCTGCTCACGGACGAGGAAATCCGCCAGGTCGTAGAAATCGCCCGTAAAACAGGTATCCACTTCCTCAAGACAGGTACCGGCTTCCTCGGGCATCCTGCCACAGAAGCTATGGTGCAGCAACTCAAGTACTTAGTTAACGGCGAACTCAAAATCAAAGCTGCTGGCGGTATCCGTACCCGCGCCCAAGCGGAAGCCCTGCTGCGCGCCGGCGCCGACCGCTTAGGCACCTCTGCCAGCGTGGAAATCGTTAAAGGCTGAAGCAGGACAACCGCCGCTACCCCTGCGGTCCTATGCAACCTCTGCGGTTTTTGAACCTCTTGTCTCGTGAATGTCCTTGCGTAAGGTCAGCTAATGGGTCTAACATTCTTTGCGAACATTGCCTCAAGGCTTGCCGAGGTTTCCTCCACATAGTCCCCCTCAGCCCTGGCGAAAACGTTCCATTCTTTACAACTGCACTGCCCCCAAAATCCGATTAACGCTGCCGTCCGTGAGGGTGAGCACCCAATTGGGAAAGAAGCCCAGCACAAGTACTAACACCGCAGCACAGCCCAGCACGACGAGTTCGCGCGGGTCGGCGTCGGCGACCGGCTCGGCGTGAGGGCCGGCGAGGCCAAACATCGCCAGCCCATAGGCGCGCAGCATGTAGGCTGCGCCGAGGATGATGGTCAGCCCTGCGGCGGCGCCCAGCGCATAGTGGTAGCGCCATACGCCGTTCAGGAGTAGGAACTCGCCAGCGAAGCCGTTCGTCAGCGGCACAGCGATGGCGCCCAGCGTAACGATGAAATACAGGGCGGCCAGACGCGGCGCCGAACGCGCAACACCGCCCATATCAAACAGAGCACGCGAACCCAAGCGCCGCTCCAGCGCATCTACCACAAAAAACAGGCCCACGACATTGACACCATGGGCGAGCATCTGGATGAGGCTCCCCTGCAAGCCGGTCTTGTTCCAAACCAGCACGCCGGCGGCAATCAGGCCTACGTGCGCGATAGACGAGTATGCAATAAGGCGTTTCAAATCACTCTGTTTGAGCGCAATAAGGCTGGCATAGACAATGCCGAACACCGCCAGCCCCAGGAATACCGGCGCCCAGCTGTGCCAGGCCTCCGGCGCCAGCGGGATCATCCAGCGGATGGCGCCATAGACGCCCATCTTGAGCATGATACCCGACAGCAGCATCGTACCGCCCGTAGGCGCACTCACGTACGTATCGGGCTGCCAGGTGTGAAACGGAAACAGCGGCATCTTCACCGCAAAGGCCAGAAAGAAGCCCAACATGACCCACCACGCCGTACTCGCGTCGAGCTCGGCAGCCACCAGCGCCTCCCACGCAAACGAATGCGACGCCACACCATCGGAAGGCGACTGATAGTACACCGCCAGTAGCGCCACCAGCATGAATAGAGAGCCGACAAAAGTGTAAATGAAAAACTTCAGCGTGATGCGGATGCGGTGCTCACCTCCCCAGATAGCGCAAATGAAATAGACGGGAATGAGCGCCATTTCATAAAACACATAAAACAGCAGCCCATCCAACGCCATGAAAACGCCATTAAGCGCCGCCAGCATCAGCAAAGCTAAGCCGTAGTAGCGTCCCTCCAGCCCGTACGCGCGCGTCCCACTGGCCAACACAATCAGGGGTGCCAGCAGGTTGGTCAGCAGCACCATCAGCAGACTGACTCCATCCAGCCCCAGCCGAAAAGCCACACCCGCCTGCGGTATCCACGGCAGGTTGAACTCGTAGTTGTAACGCCCATCAGCCTCAAAGCCAACAAGCATCAGGACCGTCAGCAGCAAATTGGCCACAGTAGCGCCTACGGCTACCCACCGCGCCGGTAATGCTCTTGAGGCCAACAGGGCCACAGAAGCAAGAAGGGGTATCAGGATAAGGAATAGTGCCACGGCAAAAGTCGTTCAGATGAAAAGGTTTGTTTTACAATCCGACATTTTCAGGTTCGTCTTACAGCCAAAGCGACAGGAACAACAACACCGCACCCACCACCATGCCGAGCAGGTAGTACTCGATGTTACCGTTCTGAAGGCGGCGAAATTCAGTACCGATGCGCTGCACCGCCGAGCCGATGCCATTGACAAAACCGTCAATAGCCCACACATCGGCATAATAGTGCAGCAATTGCGACAGGCGCTCCACAGGGCGCACGATGGCCCAATCATAGAACTCGTCGAAATAAAACTTGCTCGCAAACACGCGCTCTACAGCGCTGAGTTGTGCTTCGTCTTGCGGCACGCGCTGACGCACCCCATAAGCCCAGTAGGCCCAGGCGATGGCACTCAATGCCAACAACGAAGCTGCGCCCATGAGCAACCACTCCGTCTGGGCCGACAGCAGGTGCGCTGGCCGCGACTCGCCCACCGACGGGCTGAGGAAGTGGGCTAGCCACTCCGCCCCGGGCACGTGCAGCAGGTGCGGCAGGTTGAGCAAGCCGCCCGCGACGGAGAGCACTGCCAGAATGATCAGAGGCACCGTCATCACGTGCGGGCTTTCGTGCAGGTCCGCGCGCTGCTCCTCCGTGCCGCGAAAGGTGCCAAAGAACGTAACAAACAACAAGCGGCTCATATACAGCGCCGTCAGACCGCCGCCCAGAGCCGCCAGCACCCACCAGCCCACACCTACGCCGGCAAAGGTGTTGGCCAGAATCTCGTCCTTCGAGAAAAAGCCCGACAACAGCGGCACTCCACTGATAGCCAGCGTGGCCAGCAGGAACGTCCAGTATGTAACCGGCAATGCCCTGCGCAGGCCGCCCATATGCCGGATATCCTGCTCGCCACCCAAGGCATGGATGACCGAACCCGCGCCCAAAAAGAGCAACGCCTTGAAAAAGGCATGCGTCGTTACGTGAAACATCGCCGCCGCATATGCCCCCATGCCCAAAGCCAGAAACATCAGACCCAGCTGCGACACCGTTGAATAGGCCAACACCTTTTTGATGTCATTCTGCCGCAGGGCAATCAGCCCTGCCACCAGCGACGTGAGCAGACCGATGAAGGCCACCACCTCCAACGCCGTCGGCGCCAGGCTGAACAGCGGATGACATCGCGCCACTAAGTAGATGCCTGCCGTAACCATCGTGGCCGCGTGGATGAGTGCCGACACGGGCGTGGGGCCGGCCATAGCATCGGGCAGCCAGGTGAACAGCGGTATCTGCGCGCTCTTGCCCACCGCCCCCACAAACAGGAGCAAGCCAACGGCCGTCAGCACCGCCGGGTCGAGCCGAAGCACGGGCAGGCGCGCAAAGATGTCGGCGTAAGCAAACGAGTCGAAGACAGCGAAAATCAGGAACAGCCCCAGCAGCAGGCCGAGGTCGCCAATGCGGTTCATAACAAACGCCTTGCGAGCAGCCTTGCCGTAGGCGCGGTTGTCGTACCAAAAGCCAATGAGCAGGTACGAACACAGGCCAACGCCTTCCCAACCGAAAAACAGCATCACCAGATTGTCGCCCATGACGAGCAACAGCATGGAGAAAATGAACAGGTTGAGGTAGGCAAAAAAGCGCCAGAAACCCGCATCACCGTGCATGTAGCCGATGGAGTACACGTGAATGAGAAGACCCACGCCGGTAACGATGAGCATCATCCACACCGAAAGCGGGTCCACCAAAAAGGCAAAGTCTACGTGAAAACTGTCCACCGCTATGAAGGGGTACAGCGTCGTGCGCACAGGCTCCGCCCCGCCGTGCAGGTGCGCGAAAAGATACAGGCTGAGCAGAAACGACACGAGCACCGCGCCCGAACCTAACCAACCCACGACGCGCTCAGGCAGCCGCGCGCCCACAAGGCCATTCACGGCCGCACCCAACAGTGGCAAAAAGGGAATGAGGGTAATGAGAATATCCATGAAATCAGCCTCTCAGTTTGTCCAACAGATAAATATCGGTCGTGTGGGTGTTGCGGAAAATCATCACCAGGATACCCAGCCCTACCGCCGCCTCCGCAGCCGCCACCACCATGATGAAGAAAACCAGGATCTGCCCTTGCGCATCGGAAAGGTATGTGGAAAAGGCCGCCAGCAGCAAGTTCACAGCATTGAGCATGAGCTCCACGCACATGAGCACCACCAAAGCATTGCGGCGAATGAGCACGCCAAATACGCCAATGCAAAACAGGGCGCAGCTCAGCCACAGGTAATAATCAATCGGTACTGTTTTGACAACGTCGAGCATATTTTTTCTTTTATACCACTAAGGCACCAAGGATTTGTTGGCCACGAATGCACGAATGAGTTTGCTGCTAGGACACGAAGTTCTTTTAGCCACAAATGCACAAATATTTGGTTTGCCGTTCATCGGATTTCTCGTTTGGCCAGCAGCACCGCTCCCACCATGGCAGCGAGGAAAAGGATGCCGGCGATCTCAAAAGGCACAACGAAGTCGGTAAACAGCACGCGGCCGAGGTTTTTCACTAAGCCCACATGCGGGTCGCTGGTTTCGGGTATGGGCAGTTCCGCTCCGCCGCGCAGGGCGCCCACGATGGTCAGCAGGAGCATGCCGGAGGCTAAGGCGGCCGCCAGTTTCCAGCGCGCGGTCTGGCGCGGCTCGGCCTCCGTGTTCAGGTTGAGCAACATGAGCACGAACAGGAAGAGCACCATCACGGCGCCAGCATACACAATGATATGCACCACTGCCAGAAACTGCGCGTTCAGCAGCACGTACTGGCCAGCAATGGCAAAGAAGGTGAGCAGCAGGAAAATGACGCTGTGCACTGGGTTCTTCGTCAGCACCATGATCAGGGCGAAGATCACCGAGGCGATGGCCAGCGTCAGGAAAACAGCCAGGGTCATAGGCAGGGTAGTTTAGGAGGAAACGGCTTGTTTTTCAGTCAGATGTTTCTGGCGTTTGCTGACATCAATGCGCTTTTCCGGTTCGATGCCCTCGATGAGCAAGTCCTTGCCGAAGATGAAGTTCTGGCGCACGTAATCGGCCGGCACAATGCGGTCGGTCAGAAAGATGGCCTCTTTCGGGCAGGCCTCTTCACACAGGCCGCAAAAGATGCAGCGCAGCATGTTGATCTCATACACAGCAGCGTACTTCTCTTCGCGGTAGAGATGCTCTTCGCCCTTTTGGCGCTCGGCAGCCACCATGGTGATGGCTTCAGCCGGGCAGGCCACTGCACACAGCCCGCAGGCCGTACAGCGCTCGCGGCCCTCTTCGTCGCGCTTAAGCACATGCCAGCCGCGCCAGATGGGCGAAAACGGGCGCTTTTCCTCCGGGTAACGCACCGTGCTGGGGCCTTTGATGAGCACCCGAAAAAAATGCTTGAGCGTGATCCACATGCCTTTGAAAACAGCAGGCAGGTAAATCCGCTCCCAAAAGGTCATTTCCTTATTGACCACAACCTTCGAACGATTGGTCAGCGGTTGCATGATTTTAGTGTATGTTTGAAGAGCCCAAAAGGCCCATTTTTATGGTCAAAAAATCATTTCCCAAACAAGAGCACAAAACCGCCGGTCAGCAACATGTTCACGATGGCCAGCGGCACTAAGGTTTTCCACCCTAACTGCATCAGCTGGTCGTAGCGGAAGCGCGGCAGCGTCCAGCGTATCCACATGAAGACAAAGATGAAGAAAAAGGTTTTGGCAAACATCACGATGAGGCCCATCAGCCCACCCAGCCACGAGGGGTCGAGGCCCGGGAAGTTGTAGCCGCCAAAATAGACCACAGCGATGACGGCGCAGGCGATGAACATGTTGATGTACTCGGCGAAAAGGAAGAAGCCCAACTTCATCGAGCTGTACTCGGTGTGATAGCCGCCGATGAGTTCCGTTTCGCATTCGGCCATGTCGAACGGGGCACGGTTGCACTCGGCCAGCGCGCACACAAAGAAGATGAAAAAGCCCAGCGGCTGATACCAAACGTTCCAGTTGAGGCCGGCCTGCTGCTCGGCCATTTCGCGCAGACTCAGCGTACCGGTGAACATGACCACAGCGATGAGCGCCAGACCCATGGCCAGTTCGTAGGAAATCATTTGTGCCGAAGCCCGTATGGCGCTGTACAGCGAATACTTGTTGTTTGAGGCCCAGCCGCCAACCATGACGCCATAGACGCCCAACGACGTAAAGCCCAGGATATACAGGATGCCGACATTCAAATCGGCCACCTGCAGGTCAACCGGATGCCCGAAAAGCGTCAGCTGCGTGCCCCACGGAATAACGGCACTGGTCATGCAGGCCACAAACATGAACGCCCCTGGTGCCAGAATGTACAACCAGCGCTCGGCTGAGTTGGGCATGAAGTCCTCTTTCATGAAAAACTTCACGCCGTCGGCAATGGGTTGAAGGATGCCAAACGGCCCCGTGCGGTCAGGCCCAACGCGATCCTGCATGGCAGCAGCCACCTTACGCTCAGCCAGCGTGGCATACGCCGCCACACCCAGCGTAACGGCAAACAACACCAGCACAAGGATGGCTTTCTCAAAAAGCAGGGCTGTGGTGAAAAGGGTGAGCATGTCAGAACGCTTTTAAATCATTGAAAAACAGCCAATCTACCGGCGTGGTCATGGCTTAGCCATTGAAAAAACATTTGCTTCTTTGTGCCTTTATTTGTCTGAAATAAGCAAGAGCCTTTGTGACTTAGTGTTAGTAAAATTATCGCACCACCTTCGCCTCGTCTTCGTAGTGGTTCTGACTAATGACGGAGTGCCGGTCAATGTGTGCCGGTCCTTCGATGACCCAGTCCGAGGATTGTTTTTTATCGAAGCGACAGGTGTTGCAAATAAACTCTTTCACCTCGCCGTAATGGTCTTTGCGGCCGGTTACGCGGTAGATTTCGCCGCCGTACATCCAGACGACGGCTTTGCCGGAGCATTTGTCGCAGTCGCGGTGAGCGTACATGGGGTTGAGGAACCACACGCGGCTCTTGAAGCGGAAAGTGCGGTCGGTGAGCGCGCCCACGGGGCAGACGTCAATGACGTTGCCCGAAAAATCGTTTTCGATGGCCTTTTCAATATAGGTGCTGATTTCTGCGTGGTCGCCGCGGTTGATGACGCCGTGCACGCGCTCGTCGGTCAGCTGGTTGGCTACGTGGACGCAGCGGTAGCACAGGATGCAGCGCGTCATGTGCAGTTTGATATAAGGGCCAATGTCTATCTGGTCGAAGGTGCGGCGCTCAAATTCGTAGCGCGTCGAGGCCAGCCCGTGCTCAAAGGCCAGGTCTTGCAGGTGGCACTCGCCGGCCTGGTCGCAGATGGGGCAATCCAGCGGGTGGTTGACCAGCAGGAACTCCACCACGCCACGGCGCGCGTTGAGCACCTCCTCGCTGCTGATGTTGGCCACTTCCATGCCGTCCATGACCACCTGCTGGCACGATGCCACCAACTTGGGCAAGGGACGCGGGTCTTTCTCCGAAGCCTTGGTTACCTTCACCAAACAGGTGCGGCACTTGCCACCCGACCCTTTGAGCGTCGAGTAATAGCACATCGCCGGAGGCACTACGTCGCCTCCAATCTGGCGCGCCGCCTGCAGGATGGTCGTCCCTTCGGGCACTTCTACTTCAAAACCGTCTATTTTTACTTTGGGCATATATTTGTTAATGGTTGTCTTACTTACGAAACGCCAAAGGGCTCATGCAGCTCAAGCTCATGGGCCGCCAGGGTGTTTTTGATGTGAGCAAGCGTCAGTTCCATAGCCGTCTCATTTCGCAGCTAAGCCGTCTGCACCGGCGCATTGGGTGCTTTTGATGTTAGTAAATGTCCTTTGCTTCACTTTTTATCATAAAATCGGGGTGTTTCTTCAGGATAGTCGCCTGCCATGTCCTGCAGAATTTGGCTGACCTTTTTCTGTAAATCCGGCAAATTCTCCGTTACGACGTAAGATACGATGGACATGTCGGTACCCCAGTAGTCGTGTATTAAACGGTCTCGCAATCCGGCCACTTTTTTCCAGGGAATATCGGGATAGCGCTCTTTTATTTCCGCCGGAATCCGCTTAGCGGCTTCCCCGATAACCTGAAGGCAATGTAGAAGGATCATTCCATCATCGGATAAGCGATCGAGGGGCTGTTTAGCCCGTTCAAATACTTCTCGGGCTTTAGCCGAATACATTAAGATGTCGTTGAGAAAATCCCGTATATCCCGCTTCATACGTATTCCACCTCCCTCAAAATATATTGTCCAATGTACTGGCGCAGGCTTCGCCTTACGGCGATGTCCACCTTATGTCCAAAGACGTTCTGCAGGTAGTCTTCGAGCGCCATAATATCGAACAAGCCCACCGGCCTGTCGAACTCTACCAACAGGTCAATATCGCTATCCGGTCGTTGCTCACCGCGCACCCAGGAGCCGAAGACGCCGATTTCCGAAACGCCAAAGCGCTCGTGCAGTGCGGGCTTGAGAACCGCCAGGGTGTTTTTGATGTGGGCAAGCGTCAGTTCCATAGCTGTGTCCTTTTGCAGTTAAGCCGTCTGCACCGGCGCAGCCGGTGTTTTTTCTTCTGCTAGGCCGTAGTTGCGCTCTAAGCACAGTTTCGGTTCGCGCACGTGCCATTCAAATTCGTCGCGGAAGTGGCGGATGGCGGAGGCCACTGGCCAAGCGGCAGCGTCGCCTAAAGGGCAGATGGTATTGCCCTCGATCTTTTTGGCGATGTCCACCAGCAGGTCAATGTCGCTCATTTTGCCTTGGCCGTTTTCTAAGCGCCAGAGCACCTTTTCCATCCAGCCCGTGCCCTCGCGGCAGGGCGAGCACTGGCCGCAGGACTCGTGGCGGTAGAAGCGGGTGAAATTCCACGTATTGCGCACGATGCACTGGTCTTCGTCGTACACGATGAAGCCTCCCGAGCCAAGCATGGAGCCGCTGACGAAGCCACCGTCAGCCAGGCTTTCGTAAGTCATCAGGCGCTGCTCACCGTTGGCTGTTTTCGTTATCAAATATTGCGGCAGAATGGGCACTGACGAGCCACCCGGTACGCAAGCTTTCAAGCGCTTGCCGCGCTTGATGCCGCCACACCACTCATCGGAGTAGAGGAACTCCTCGACCGGCAGACCCAATTCGATTTCATACACGCCGGGCTTGTTAATGTTGCCGCATGCGGAGATGAGTTTGGTGCCCGTGCTGCGCCCGATGCCGATTTTGGCGTACTCCTCTCCCCCATCGTTGACGATCGGCACGACGGCAGCAATGGTCTCCACATTGTTGACTACCGTCGGGCACTGCCACAAACCCTTGACCGCCGGGAATGGCGGCTTAATGCGCGGATTGCCGCGCTTGCCCTCCAGACTTTCAATGAGGGCCGTCTCTTCACCACAGATATAGGCGCCCGCCCCCGGACTCACATACAGGTCGAGGCTGTAGCCCGTGCCCAGAATGTTTTTGCCCAACCAGCCAGCAGCGTACGCCTCGGCAATGGCGCGCTCCAGATGAAAGACCAGCCACGTGTATTCGCCGCGGATATAAATATAAGAGGTGTTGGCCCCCAGCGCATATGACGAAACAATCATGCCCTCGATGAGCAGGTGCGGCAGGTGCTGCATTAAATAGCGGTCTTTGAAGGTACCCGGCTCTGACTCGTCGGCATTGCACAGCAGGTAGCGCGGCACGCCCTCCGGCTTGGCCAAAAACGACCACTTCATACCCGTGGGGAAGCCAGCGCCACCCCGACCACGCAAGCCGGATTTCTTGACCTCCTCCACCACCTCGTCAGGGGTCATCGTTTTGAGCGCCTTTTCCACCGACCGATAGCCGCCGTGCCGACGGTACACCTCGTAGGTGTGAATGTCGGGAATGTGCGCGTGTTCGAGCAAAAGTTTTCTACCCATATTGCATCGGCCGCTGAGCGGCAGTTTTTATCCTTCCTGGTCTTCTTCCTGTTCAAAAGCCTTTAAAAATTCTTCTTTCAACTTTGTGGCACTCACTACCGTAGCCTCCAAATCGGGTGTAGGAAAAACCGCCACCATGATGTTTTCCCGCTCGAAATCCTCCAACCATTCCAGGAACTCGTGCAGGTCTAATGGCGTAACGCGGTACTCCTCATAGCCGGCCTGATTGCGGAAAATCTCCGCAAATGCTTCGTGCGGAAAAAGGACAAACGCTGACGCCTCGGCGCTCTCGTCCACATCCATCAACAGCCAACCTTCGCCATCAAAAAGCCCCCAAAGCTCTTCTTCCTGCAGAAGCGTACGCACCGTGTAAGCATAGCGCTTTAGCGGCTTTTTTGCCAAAATTTCATCTATTTGCTTGCTGGTCATATCTTTACGTAGCCACCCCGTAGCGGCCAAACTTGTTTGGCCGCTACTAATGCATTTTCCACGTCCCTTTGTTTACCCTGCCGGCGCGGCAGTCCTCAATGAACTGGTCTAATTTTTCCTCCGTCAGGTGTTCGTGGTAGAATTCGCCCACCTGCATCATAGGGGCATAGCCACAGGCGCCGAGGCATTCGACTTCTTTGATGGTGAACATCCCGTCGGGTGTGGTTTCTCCGGTGCGGATGCCCAGTTTGCACTGGGCGTACTCGATGAGCCGCTCGGCGCCCTCAATGGCGCAAGGACCGGTATGGCAGAACTCCAGTACATATTTACCTACCGGCTGCAGGTTGTACATGGAATAAAAGGTAGCTACCTCGTACACCTCGATAGGCTTAAGCCCCAGCACTTCCGCTACATGATCCATAGCGGCTACGCTGAGCCAGCCGCCGTTCTCCTCCTGAGCGATGTGCAACGCGCGCAGTAGGGCGCTTTTGCCGCAGCCTTCGGGGTATTTCTTCGTCAGGGACTGGACTTCGGCCAGTGCCTGAGGGGAATAGCGGAATGGCGTTCCGTTAGAAGTAATGGCTTGCATAGTGTCTGGTATTCAAGCATCCAGCTCGCCCGCAATCACATTGAGCGAGCTCATGGTCAGAATGGCGTCTGAAAGCATGGCGCCCCGGATCATTTCCGGATAAGCCTGGTAGTAGATGAAGCAGGGGCGGCGGAAGTGCAGGCGATAGGGCTGGCGACCGCCGTCGCTGATGAGGTAAAAGCCCAGCTCGCCGTTGCCACCCTCGACGGCGTGATAGACTTCACCTTTTGGGATGGGTACTTCACCCATGACGATTTTGAAGTGATAGATGAGGGCTTCCATTTTGGTATAGACGTCGGGTTTTTCGGGCAGATAGTAGGCCGGCACATCAGCGTGATAGGGGCCTTCGGGCAGGTTTTCGTAGGCTTGGCGAATGATGCGGATGCTCTGGCGCACCTCTTCCTGACGCACCATGAAGCGGTCGTACGTGTCGCCCTGGGTACCGACGGGGATGATGAAGTCGAAGTCTTCGTAAGAAGAGTAAGGCTCCATGACGCGCACGTCGTAGTCCACGCCGCAAGCGCGCAGGTTAGGCCCGGTGAAGCCGTAAGAGAGCGCGCGCTCGGCAGAGATAGGGCCAGCGCCGATGGTGCGGTCCATGAAAATGCGGTTGCGCTCCAGCATGCTGTTGAACTCCTCGAAGCGGTCGGGGAAGGTCTTCAGAAAGTCGCGCAGCTTCTGGTGAAAGGCGGGCGTAAAATCGCGTTCCATGCCGCCGATGCGGCCGATATTGGTCGTCAGACGCGTGCCGCAGATTTCTTCGTACATCTCGTAGATTCGCTCGCGCTCCTGAAACATATAGGTGAAGCCCGTGAGTGCGCCGGTGTCCACGCCGATGACCGAGTTGCAAATGAGGTGGTCGGCAATGCGGGCCAGTTCCATGATGATGACGCGCATGTACTGGGCGCGTTTAGGCACTTCGATGCGGGCCAGCTTTTCCACTGTCATGTGCCAACCCATGTTGTTAATGGGCGATGAGCAGTAATTAAGCCGGTCGGTAATGGGCGTTATCTGGTTGTAAGGTCGGTGTTCGGCCAGCTTCTCGAAGGCGCGGTGAATGTAGCCGATGGTCGGCTCGGCGCTGACGACGCGCTCACCGTTCATTTTGAGCACGTTCTGGAAAATGCCGTGCGTGGCCGGATGCGTCGGACCTAAGTTGAGGGTGGCCAGTTCGCCATCCAGACTATCCAGCGACGAGAAATAGGATTGGATTTCCATGCTTTTTATGCCAAGAATGCACGAATGGAAACGGTTGCAAGCAAATGTTTTTTATATCCCAGATAGGAGCTACAGGCCTTCACTCAAAGCGAACGCCCTCATTTCCGGCGCGCCCGAAGAAGCGGTCGTCTTTGTCGGTTCGGGTACCGTCTTCTAAGCGGTACTCTTTGCGCAGGGGGAAGACGTCGAGGTCTTCCACGTTAAGGATGCGTTTCAAGTTGGGATGCCCGTCGAAGATGACGCCGAAGAAGTCATAGGTTTCGCGCTCCATCCAGTCGGCGGTAGCCCACAGGTTGGTTACGGTAGCGATATGCGGATCTTCGATGGACAGATAGGTTTTTACCCTTACGCGGACGTTTTTAGGCCAGTTGTGTAGCTGATACATGATGCACAGCTCGCGCCCTTTGTCGTTGGGGTAATGGATACCGCACAGCGTGGTCAAGAAGTGAAAGTCCAGCATCTCGTCGTCGCGCAGGAACTTGAGCAGTTCCCAAGCGCGTTGCGGAGCGGTTTCGAGCGTTAGCATGCCGTCGTAAGCCGTGTAGTGGCGCTCCAGCACGCCAGGGCTTTGCTGTTCGATACGGGCAACGATGAGTTCAGGCTTCACGCTATCTGGTATTTTTCCAAAAGATGCTGATACTCGGGCGAATAGCGGCGACGCAACGGCTCGTGCTTGACCAGTTCCTGAATCTTCAGGATGCCGTCAATGATCTGCTCGGGGCGCGGTGGGCAGCCCGGCACATAGACGTCTACCGGAATGACCTTGTCAATGCCCTGCAACACCGAATAGGTATCAAAAATACCGCCCGAACTGGCGCAGGCCCCCACGGCAATCACCCACTTAGGCTCGGCCATTTGGGTGTAAACTTGCTTGAGCACGGGCGCCATCTTTTTGGCAATCGTCCCCATGACCATAAGCAAATCAGCCTGACGCGGTGAGAACGACATACGCTCCATGCCAAAGCGAGCCAGGTCGTAACTGCTACCCATCGTGGCCATAAACTCGATGCCGCAACACGAGGTGGCAAACGGCAGCGGCCAGATGGAGTTAGCGCGCGCCAAACCAATGGCCTTTGATAGCGAGGTGGCAAAAAACCCCTCACCCCCAAAGCCTTCGGGCATATCTGCTATGGTGTGACTCATGATTTTCCCTCCTTTCTTTTATTTGAAGACAGCAGCCTGTACAGAGTAACTAAAGTAAGCAACGTGAGCATCTGGCACAAGGAGTAGGGAATGGAGAAACGAAAGAACAAAAAGAAGGAGCACCACAAATAGCGCTATTTCTCCCAGTCTAAGGCACCGCGACGTAGGACGTAGTAGAAGCCGACTACGAAAATGGCGACAAACATCAGAACAGCCAGAAAACCTTCGACACCCATTTCGCGAAAGTTGACAGCATAGGGGTAAAAGAAAATAATCTCCACGTCGAAGAGTACGAAGAGGATGGCTGTCATGAAGTACTTGATAGAGACCGGCATGCGAGCATTGCCTTGCGACTCAACACCACATTCAAAGTTCTCCCCTTTTTGGCGGCTCTGACGACGCGGCCCCAGCATAGGTACCACGATAAGTATCAGCGCCACAAAAGCCAGCGCCACGATAGATTGCAAAACAATGGGCATAAAAGCAGAAGGCTCCATATACTTGCGCGATTTTGGTCGTTAAAACGAACGGGCAGCGCTTTAGTTTGCACTGTTTTGGGTCAAAAATAGCCCGTTTTGGCATTTCGCTCGCTTTCCACCGCAAAGGTACCGCCCGGCTAACTTTTATTACACTACCACCCCCATTTCAAATTTTTTTTTCACGGACAGGGCAATTAATCCTTGTATTCAAATAAATATTTGCCCACTTAAGCCTTGACACTTTCTTCCGTATGTCTCGTAAAAACCTCCATGCTTTCTTTTTGCTCCTAATACTACTGGGTGCAGCATGTAAGAACAGCCCTCAGCAGCAAACGACAAATAATGCCGCCGGTTCCTTTGTAGATGTCGCCTACGGCACTCCAGTAGTGGACGGCAGTGGCGCCGATGCCATTTGGGAAAACCAAAACTGGCAACCCATAAACCACAACTGGCGGGGAAGCGCGCCAAAAGCCACCGACTTCCAGGGGCGTTACAAAATCGCCTGGGACGAAAACAACCTCTATCTCTTAATCGAAATAGAGGACGATACCCTGACCGAAAGCGCCATCGCTGCCCCGGAAGTCCCACGCCTGGCCGATTGCCTGATCCTCTTCGTGGACGAAGACGCCTCCAGCGGCGAACGGGCCAACTACAATGCCTTTGCCTACCACATCCCCTTAGACGGCCGCGTCTTCGATGCCACCCCGGATAGCATCTGGCAAACCTTCGACGACCACTGCTGGGTGCGCCGCATCAGCCGCGACAACACCAGCACCTGGGAAATAGCCCTGCGTGTCTACGACGGCAAGCAGTACCGACCTGGCGGCGAAAACATCCCGAAACTGCTCAAAGAGGGCAAAAAAATGGGCTTTGCCTTAGCCTATGGCGACCGCGACAGCAGCCCTCAATGGGAAAATGTCATAGGAAACATACCCCTAAACGGCCAAAAGCCCGAAACACCCTGGCAAAATGCCAATAACTATCTCATCCTGAACCTTCTCCGCTAACTCAGCATCGCTTCACCATGCAACTCCTTGACGGCAAACTACTCTCCGAAACCATCAAACAAGAACTCGCTACTGCGGTCGAAGATATCCGCCAAAAGGGCGGCAAAATCCCGCATCTGGCCGCCGTGCTCGTGGGCGACAACCCTGCTAGCGAAGTGTATGTCAACAGCAAAATCAAATCCTGCGAACAGGTCGGTTTCAAAAGCTCCTTAGTGCGCCGCCCAGCCGACATCTCTGAAGCCGAATTGTTGGATATCGTGCGCAGTCTCAACGATGATCCCGACGTGGACGGCTTCATCGTACAGCTGCCCTTGCCTGCCCACATCAACGAGGAGCGCATCACGCTGGCCATTGACCACCGCAAAGACGTGGACGGCTTTCACCCCATCAACTTCGGACGCATGGCCCAGGGCATGCCGGCCTTTCTGCCCGCCACGCCGTTTGGCATCGTGGAAATGCTGCGCCGCTACCAGATCGAAACCGCTGGCAAGCATTGCGTGGTGCTGGGCCGCAGCAACATCGTAGGCACGCCCATGAGCCTGCTGCTGTCGCGCAAAGGCTACCCAGGCGACTGCACCGTAACGCTCACCCACTCGCGCACGCGCAACATCGCCGACGAGGTGCGCCGCGCCGATATCGTGGTGGCCGCCATTGGCAAACCCAATTTTGTACAGGCCGATTGGGTCAAAGAAGGCTCCGTTGTCATTGATGTAGGCATCAACCGCATCGCCGACCCTACACGCAAAAGCGGCTCGCGGCTGGTGGGCGACGTGGATTTCGAGGCCGTAGCACCCAAATGCAGCCACATCACTCCCGTGCCCGGCGGCGTGGGCCTCATGACCGTGGCCGCCCTGCTGATGAATACGCTCAAGGCGGCGCGCAAAGAGATTTATACCGATTAACTCGCCTCTTGTGTGGCAGCCCTGGTATCTGTTTTCGGAAAAAGCCTCAGGTGCCCCCCACTTCTAAGGCGCAACCCGCAACCCTATCTGCAGTGCCCAGGCATGCAACCGTTCGGCATTAGGGCCGATGCCGGGCGTCAGCCCGCGCCGATACAGAGGCTGCACGTACCAGCCGTAGCGGCCTCCAGGAGCACCGTATTCCCAGCGGATGCCTACATCGGCAGAGGCGTAGGCATTAGAGGCAAGACCACCTCTTTCCAGTAGCCCTTGCCCGCGTTCCAGCAGGTGCGGCTGAGCATTCGGATCGGCTTGCGTCAGCGGGAGCTGCCCTGGCGGATAGTAGCGGTAATCATAATCATAGGCCTTATCAAGCGCCAGATGCGCTGTGAGACCGCCGGCTACCCAGACCTGCCAACGGTCAGCGCTCCAGATGCGGCGCGATACGGCAAGTGGCAGCAGGAGCATATCGGCGCGTACCTGAGCCATCGAGGCGGCGTAGTATCCGCTCTGTGGCGTTCCCTGAAAGATGCGCTCCCGGTACTGAGGCGCAAAAGCCAGACTGGCATATTCCAGGCCTGTACCCCACGCCCAGGCGCGTTTGCGGTATTCAGCCCGGAGGGAAAAGCCATGGCCGTAGGCGGCGCGTCGAGCATCGGGCAACACGAGGTGGTTGCGCTGCACAGCGACCGCTGCCAAAAGATAAAACCGCCGCTCAGAGGCCGGCGCAGGGCGGTTTTCGGAAGGAGCAAGCGCTATTCCAGTAGACGGAGACGCAGCAGAAGACAGCGGCACCGATATGGGCACCGACAACGGCGACAGGAAGGCCGGGCGCAACGAGGGTTGCTCTGCCCAAGCACCTGCATCGGCGGCGAGGAACGATACGTCCGGGTATTCGTCGGCATTTTGTGGCCCTGGCTCATGGCCGTGCGCCGGGTGCGTTGCCGTCGTCCTCGTCGCCTCTGTCTCAGAGGCACTGGCGGAGGTCGAGAATGCCAGAGATGATGCCGAAGAAGGCTCAGCGGGTGCGCGTCTTGTAGCCCTGATGTCTTCAGCATTTTGAGCAACTGCTTGCGAGGAGGGCGGAACGTGAGGCTGCGCTGGAGGATGCCCCTGCTCAAAGTCCCAGAGCCACACCAAAAGCACCAACAGGAGCATTTCTAGCGCCTTTGCTCCATACACATACCGCTGTCGGCGGGTTTGCAAGCGCATTTTGGCGAGCAAAGCCTGCCAGCTGGCCGCTTCGTAAGGGGCAGAGAGGCGCTCCAGGCGTTCTCGAATGCCAGCGTCCCAGGTTGCATCATCTGCTGCCGCTGGCGGCACCTCGCCCGTTTGGGCATCTAAGCGGCGTTGGAGTTGCGCCCACGTCGTCGGATCGTACGGAGGTTCAAGGTTTTCCAACACCTCTTTCAGTCGGCGGTCGAACGGTTGCTCAGTCATGATGCTTCAGATATGTTCTGGTCAGCAGCGGCCTCGTCGCGTGTAGTACTTGGGTGCCCGCTGAGGTACTCTTGTAGTTTGCAACGCGCTTTCAGAAGGTTACTGCGCGAAGTACTTTCCGTAATTTGCAGCACTTCAGCGATTTCTTTGTGTGAGTAGCCTTCAACGACGTAAAGGTTAAACACTGCTCGGTACACGGGCGACAGGCGCTGCACGGCGTCCAGGATTTCCCGCTCACTCAGGCGGCTGAGGGCGTCGGGGTCACCTGCAGAGAAGGTCTGGGCTTCTTCCAGGTCCTCCGTGCGGCGACGTGCATTGCGTCGATGATGGTCAATGCAGGTATTGACTACGATTGTGCGCATCCAGCCACTCAGTGAGGTATCGGGCTGATAACGGTGGACATTCTGAAAAATCTTGATAAAGCTTTCATGCAGCAGGTCTAAGGCTTCATCGCGCGAGCTGGCATAGCGCAGGCAAATGCCCATCATCTTGCCGTAGTGTTGCTCATAAAGCGCCTGCTGTGCCCATCGCTCTTGCCGAGCGAGGGCCGCCAGAAAATCGCTTTCGGAAAAATCCAAAGCCCAGGCGATGTTCATGGAATGAGCATATCTGCGTACAAGACCGCAAAAGAAACGAACACACTTGCGCATACGCTGCCTGGGAAGGCTAAAAACGTTTGCGCTTCGCACCGATGGTAACCCTCCTCAAACGCCAAAAGCAGGCGTCAACCCTGAAGAAGGGCTGATGCCTGCGTGGTTTCTACACTGCGAAAGCGCCGGCGCTCAGACGGCGAAGCTTTCCCCACAGCCACAGGTGCGTGTAGCATTGGGATTATTGAAATGAAAGCCTTTGCCATTGAGGCCACCGGAGAACTCCAGCGTCGTGTTGAAGAGGTAAAGGAAGCTCTTCAAATCAGTAACCACTTTAACGCCGTTATCTTCAAAGACCTGATCGTTAGGCTTGAGCTCATTGTCGAAGTCGAGCTTGTACGACAGGCCCGAGCACCCGCCCGATACGACGCTCACGCGCAGGAAGTAGTCATCTCCCACGCCATTCGCTGCGCGTATTTCGGCAATTTTTGCTTTGGCGCTATCGGCTACGTAAATCATAGTCAGGCAGTTGCTGCTTGCTCGGTGGTCTGGCTCGGCTCTTCTAAAAGGCCGTTTTTGCGCTTGTAATCTTCAATAGCGGCCTTAATGGCGTCTTCGGCTAGCACAGAACAGTGGATTTTTACCGGCGGCAGGGCCAGCTCTTCCACGATGTCCATGTTATCAATGGTCAGGGCCTCTTCGATGGTTTTGCCCTTGAGCCATTCGGTGGCCAACGACGAGGAGGCAATCGCCGAGCCGCAACCGAAGGTTTTGAACTTCGCATCGCGGATGATGCCCGTTTCTTCGTCCACTTCGATTTGCAGGCGCATTACGTCGCCACATTCGGGGGCGCCCACTAAGCCGGTGCCCACGTTTTTCTTATTCTTGTCCAGCACACCGACGTTGCGCGGGTTCTGAAAGTGATCTAAGACTTTGCTGCTGTATGCCATAGCACAGGATATTTTTGAAAGACAGGGTGTTTGTTTGAAAAAAACGTCAGGACTTTTTCTTCTTAATGAGGCTATACCACAGGCCACGGACGAAATAGACAATCCGGTAAAGGAGCGCGGAAATGGGATCAGGCGGGCTTTGAACGGGCATAGCGCTTAGGTTTTACGTTAATGAGCGGCCCACTCAATTTTGCTGAGGTCAACGCCTTCTTTATACATTTCCCAAATGGGGCTGAGCTCGCGCATGTGGTTGACGCCTTTCGTAACGGCCTCAATGGCGAAATCCACATCTTCCTCCGTATTGAAGCGCCCAAGCGAAAAGCGGATGGACGAGTGCGCCAGGTCATCGCCCAAGCCCATGGCCACCAGTACATAGGAAGGCTCCAAGGATGCCGACGTACAGGCCGAACCCGAAGACACAGCGATGTGCTGGTTGAAGGTCATCATCAGGCCTTCGCCTTCGACGTGTTTGAACGAAATATTCGTAACGTGCGGCATGCGGTGTTCACGCGAGCCGTTGACCTGGGTTTCTTCCAGTTGCAAAAGCGCGTTTTCCAGCTTGTCGCGCAGGCGGCGCAAGCGCTCAGCCTCCTCGGCCATGCTCTGGCGAGCGATTTCAGCGGCCTTACCGAAGCCCACGATGCCAGGCACGTTGAGCGTGCCGGAACGCATACCGCGCTCGTGGCCTCCGCCGTCCATTTGGGCGGTTACTTTGACGCGCGGATTCTTGCGACTCACGTACAGGGCGCCAACACCTTTGGGACCGTACATCTTGTGGGCCGTAAACGACATCAGGTGAATGCCCACCTCACGCGGGAACGTAGGTACTTTGCCCACCGCCTGCGTGGCATCGCTGTGGAAGAGCACCCCGCGCCTCTCGCAAATGGCTGCAATTTCGCGCATGGGCTGAATGACACCCGTCTCATTATTGGCCCACATCACGCTGACCAGAATGGTCGTCGGGCGAATGGCTGCCTCCAATTCTTCCAGGTTAATCAAACCTTCGGAGTTGACCTTGAGGTACGTTACCTCAGCGCCCATTTTCTCCAGATGGCGGCAGGTATCCAAAATGGCCTTGTGCTCCGTCTCAACCGTAATGATGTGGTTGCCCTTACGCGCGTACATCTCGAACACGCCCTTGAGCGCCAGGTTGTTACTCTCTGTGGCACCCGACGTGAAAATAATCTCCTTGTCTTCAGCACCAATGAGCTGCGCGATTTGCTCGCGGGCGTAGTCCACGGCCTCTTCGGCCTCCCAGCCAAACGGATGGCTACGGCTGGCGGCATTCCCCGATTTCTCAAAAAAATAAGGCAACATCGCCTCCACTACCCGCGGATCACAAGGCGTGGTGGAGTTGTTGTCCAGATAAATGAGTTTACGCTTGTCCATGATTTGAAAATGCTCTGTGAATTTAGATTGATTCTACTCCGCCCTTTCAGGCGACAAAGATAACAAGGGTACTGCGGAGTTTGTTTAGAAAAAATCTGCCTAAGCGGGCTAATTTTTTTGTGGCAGCGCAGTTGGTAGCGAACAGATGCTACTGCAGGGGCCGGGCGATTTCTCAGAAGCGCAAAAATGGCTCGTAGCAGCCCAGGAGCAGCACCTCAACAGTCGCACATCGCTCGGATGACAGAGCTGAAACTATCTTTGCCCGGTCATTGGGCCTGTTTCGGCCGTTCTTCAGACCGTTCCAATTATGCGCAAAATCCTCATTTCAGGCTATTTATGTCTCCTGACGTTGGCCGTCTGGGCACAAGATATTCACTGGACGCCCACGGGCGACAGTTACTGGGAATACGAGGCAAAGCCGGGCCAGATTGTCAAAATCACCCTACCCGACCGGAAAAAAGAGGTAGTCGTTTCCCCGCAACAATTGACGCAACCGGGAGCGCTGGCTCCTATGCCGGTGCGCGACTTCTTCTTTTCGGAAGACGGAGATCGGGTGCTCCTTTACACCAACACCCAGCGCGTATGGCGCTACGACACCCGCGGCGACTACTGGGTGCTCGACCTGAAAAAGGGCGAACTGCGCCAGCTGGGCAAAGACCGCCCGACCTCGTCGCTGATGTTCGCCAAGTTTTCGCCCGACGGGCAAAAGGTCGCCTACGTCAGCGAACGCAACCTGTACGTGGAAGACCTGAACACGGGCAAAGTAACCCAACTAACCCAAACCGATGAGCGCGGCAAACTCATCAACGGTACCTTCGACTGGGTCTATGAAGAAGAGTTCGACTGCCGCGACGGTTTCCGCTGGAGCCCCGACAGCCGGCAAATCGCCTACTGGCAGATTGACGCTAACCGGGTGCGCGACTTTTACATGATCAATAACCTCGACTCCATCTATTCCATCATTGTCCCTGTCGAATATCCTAAAGTAGGCGAGCCGCCATCGCCGTATCGCATCGGCGTTGTAGATATAACGACCGCCCAAACGCGCTGGATGGACCTGCCCGGCGACCCGGCCAACACCTATCTGCCCCGCATGGAATGGGCCGCCAACGCCACAGAACTACTCCTGCAACAGCTCAACCGCAAGCAAAACGTCAGCCAGCTGCTGCTCTGCTCTGTCGCCACGGGCAAAGCCCAGGTCATCTACACCGAAACCGACGACACCTGGATAGACCTAAAAGCTGACAGCGAAAAAGGCTACTGGGATTGGCTCGAAGGCGGCCGCTCCTTTTTGTGGGTATCGGAAAAAGACGGCTGGCGCCATGCCTATCGGGTTAGCCGCAACGGCAAAACGGAAACCCTGCTGACCCCCGGCGAATACGACGTGATCCGCATCGCGCGCATAGACGAAAAGGGCGGATATCTATACTTCATGGCTTCGCCCGACAACGCCACCCAGGAGTACCTCTACCGCATCCGCATGGACGGCAAAAGCCGCCCTGAACGCCTGTCGCCTGCTGGCCAGGCCGGCACACACGCCTACGCCATCTCGCCCAACGCGCGCTATGCCCTGCATACCTTCTCCAACCACTATACCCCGCGCGCCGAAGAGTGGATCACCCTGCCCGATCACAAACCGCTCGACCCTAAAGAGGCCATCCCTGTGGACATCAAACCACCCGCCGACAAAAAGGTAGAGTTTTTCCAGGTAACCACACAGGACGGCATCACCCTGGACGGCTGGATGGTCAAACCCGCCGACTTCGACTCTACCAAACGCTACCCGATTGTCTTCTACGTCTATACCGAACCAGCCAGCACTACCGTGCGCGACCGCTTCGGCATCGGGCGCAATCGCCTCTACATCGGCGACATGAGCAAAGACGGCTACATCTACGCCTCGCTCGACGGACGCGGAACCCCCGCCCCCAAAGGACGCGCCTGGCGCAAAGCCATCTATCGCAAAATAGGCATCGTCAACATCCGAGACCAGGCCATGGGCGCCCAGGCGATGTTCCAACGATGGCGCTGGATTGATACCTCACGCGTAGCCGTCCACGGCTGGAGCGGCGGCGGCGCTGCCACCCTCAACCTGCTGTTCCAATACCCCGATATCTACCACACCGGCATCGCCATCGCTGCCATCACCAACCAGCTGACCTACGACAACATCTACCAAGAACGCTACATGGGCCTGCCGCAGGAAAACCGCGAAGACTTCCTGGCCGGATCACCCGTAACCTACGCCAAAAACTTGCGCGGAAACCTGCTGTACATCCACGGCACGGCCGACGATAACGTACACTACCAGAACGCTGAAATCCTCATCAACGAACTCATCAAACACAACAAGCAATTCCAGTTCATGGCCTATCCCAACCGCTCGCACAGCATCTCGGAAGGTGAGGGAACGAGCCGGCATTTAGCCACCCTGTTTACCAACTTCCTCAAGACGCACTGCCCGCCGGGAGGGCGGTAGATTTAGGGTGAAACATTCAGGCCAAAAAAGTTTGGCCGTTACTAGAGGATAAAAATTCAAGCCAAACAAGTTTGGCCGTTACGCGAGAATATGAAAAGCACAAACATCTTTCTGCTGTCATTGGCCCTGTTGGGCGCTGCGCCGTTGCTGGCGCAAAATAAAAAGAAGCTGGCTGCCAATTTTTCCTTTCCGGAAAACCTGACGGCGCCAGCGAAAGTGCCGTTTACCAACCAGTCATCGGGTGCGGAGGCATACCAATGGGACTTTGGCGACGGCAGCACGTCGAGCGAAGCCAACCCGGTGCACACGTACAAGCATTCGGGCAATTACAAAGTCAAACTCACCGCCCTGCAGGGCAAAAAAAGCAAGAGCGTGGAAAAAGTCGTCCAGGTTAAAGCGCCGGAGCGCTGTCTGATTGAAATCGAAACGGAATACGGCACGATGCTGGCCGAGTTGTTTGCCAGCACGCCCAAACACCGCGACAATTTTTTAAAGCTGGCCGAAGAGGGCTTCTACGACGGGCTGCTGTTTCACCGCGTCATCAACGGCTTCATGATCCAGGGCGGCGACCCGCAGTCGCGCAATGCCGCGCCGGGCCAGATGCTGGGCATGGGCGGCCCGGGCTATCAGATACCCGCTGAATTTGTGGACTCGCTGGTGCACCTCAAAGGTGCCATTGCGGCGGCGCGCACCAACAACCCGAAGAAGGAGTCCAGTGGCTCGCAGTTCTACATCGTGCAGGGCGCCCCGGTAGAAGAGGCACAGCTGAACCAGCTGGAAATGATGCGTGGCTTCCGCTACACGCCCGAGCAGCGCGAAGCCTATCGCAAGATCGGCGGCACACCGCACTTAGACCGCGAGTACACCGTGTTTGGCCGCGTCATCGAAGGGCTGGACGTGATTGATAAAATTGCCGCCGTAGAAACCGGCCAGGCCGACCGCCCCAAGAAGGATGTGTGGATGAAAGTGCGGGTTATCAAATAACACCCTAACTTTCGGCTCCGAATTGTCGCTCTCTTTTGCTCGATGACGATGCTGGAGCCGCGCTGGCGCTTCGTAGGGGCGGATGAAGCGCTCGTACAACGGTTGCGCCAAATGCTGGGCATCCACCCGGCCCTATGTCGTATATTGGCCCAGCGTGGCGTGCACACATTCGAGGATGCCAAACGCTTCTTTCGTCCGTCGCTGGCCCACCTGCATTCGCCCTTTGAGATGCAAGATATGCGCTGCGCCGTCGAGCGTCTGGCGCAGGCCATTGAGCAGGGCGAGCGCATCCTGCTGTACGGCGACTACGACGTGGACGGCACGTCGGGCGTCGCCCTGCTGTATACGTTTCTGTCGCGCTTCCACCCGCATTTAGACTATTACCTGCCCGACCGCGAGCGCGAGGGCTATGGCGTCAGCCTGGCCGGCATTGATTACGCGCAACAAACAGGGGCGTCGCTGCTCATCACCATCGACTGCGGCATTCAGGCCCACGCACCGATAGCGCTGGCCAGAGAACGCAGCATAGACGTCATCGTGTGCGACCACCACCTGCCCGATGGGCCACTGCCCGCCGCCCATGCTGTGCTCAACCCGCGCCGGCCCGACTGCTCGTACCCCAACAAGCACCTGAGCGGCTGTGGCGTGGCTTTCAAACTGGCACAGGGCCTCGCGCTGGCCAAAGGAACACCGGCAGAGGAGTTGGAAGACTTACTCGATTTCGTAGCCCTCAGTACGTGCTGCGACCTGGTGCCGTTGGTCGGCGAAAACCGCGTGCTCACGCATTTCGGCATCGGGCGCATCGAACGCCAGCCGCGCACCGGCGTGTGGGCTTTGCTGCAAAAAAGCGGCTGTACACCGCCGCTGAAGGTGCGCGACCTGGTGTTTGGCCTCGGGCCCCTGCTCAACGCCGCCGGCCGCATGGGCGACGCCCGCGACGCCGTGCGCCTGCTGCTGGCCACCGAGCGCCGAAGTGCGCAGAGCCAGGCCACCAGCTTAGTGGCGAAAAACCGCAAACGCCAGCAAATCGAACGCGCCGCCACGGCCGTTGCCTTGCGCCAACTGATGCACCAGAAGGGATTTAAAGAACGAAAGAGCATTGTGCTGTTCGACCCCAGCATCCCAAGAGGCATCCTCGGCATCGTAGCCAGCCGCTTAGTGGAGCGCTTCCACCGCCCTGCGGTTGTGCTCACGCAGGACGGTGAGGGAGCCAGCGGCTCCGGGCGCTCAGTACCAGGCTTCGACCTGCACGCAGCGCTCAAGCAATGCCAGGCGCTGCTCACGTCTTTTGGTGGCCATACCTTCGCAGCAGGGCTGCAACTGCCGCTGGAGCACCTTCCGGCTTTTGCCGAACAGTTCGAGGCGGTTGTCCGGCAAACCCTGCCCGCCGAAGCCGAACAGCCCGAAATTGCGCTGTGCAGCGAACTCGAACTGGCCGACATCACGCCGGCCTTCTGGCGCACGCTTCGACAGTTCGCCCCCTTTGGGCCGGGCAACATGACGCCTATCTTCTGGGCCAGAAACGTGCGCGACACCGGCCAAAGCCGAATCCTGCACGCCGGGCACGTGCAACTATCGGTGCAGCAAAACGGTGGCCCCGTCTTCACTGGCATCGGCTTCGACCTAGCCGAACGTTTCCAACAGCTCCGCCATCAACCCTTCGACTTGGCCTTTAGCCTGCAGGAGGACACCTTCCAAGGCACTACCACCCTCCGGCTGCGGGCAAGGGCATTCCGACCATCCCAGAACGACACACCACTAAGCACCGGACGCTTGTGAAGGGTTTAATTTAAACATAACACAGCCGGAGAGCTTTACGGCCCTACCTTTGCCCGCTACGAAAACATGGCCATGGGTTTATTGCACACGCTCAACGAGCGCATCTTCCGCCAGATACACGGCCAAAATTTGGTCTATAACACCTGCTGGGAAGACCCGCGCTGCGACCGACAACTGCTCCACCTGCAATCGGATAGCCGCATCGTCATGCTGACCAGCGCCGGCTGCAATGCACTGGACTACCTGCTCGACGACGCGGCCAGCATCCACTGCGTGGACGTAAACCCGCGCCAGAATGCGCTGCTTCAGTTCAAAATAGCCCTCCTGCAGGGCAGCAACCACGAAACGCTGTTCCGATTCTTTGGCCAGGGCCGCGCCTTCGATGCACGCGAGGTCTTCTACGACTGCATCCTGCCGCGCCTAACGGATGCGTTCGCCCGACAGTGGTGGGAGCGCTTCATCCATGCGTTTTCGGGCAAAGGGCTTCGGCGCTCGTTCTACTGGCACGGCAGCAGCGGCGTAGCCGCCTGGTTGGTACAGCGATGGCTGCGCGCTCACCCGTCGGCCTGGGCAGCCGCCAAAGGGCTTTTCGCCGCCCAGGACCTGGAAGAGCAGGCGTACTACTACGACCAATTAGAACCTAAGTTCTTCAGCCCACTGCTCACGTGGGCGTTGCGCCAACACGTCTTCCAGAGCATGCTCGGCGTGCCCGAAAGCCAGCAAACCCTGGCAGCAGCCACCTACCCTAACGGAATGGTCGGCTATTTCATGGAATGCCTGCGCCACGTATTGCGCGACCTGCCTCTGCAGGACAACTACTTCTGGAAGCTGTACTTCTATGGCCATTACACGGCGGAATGCTGCCCCAATTACCTGCGCCCAGAATACTTCGACACCCTCCGCACGCGCAGCACCCGCATCAGCACCCATACAACCACCCTGAGCGAGTTCCTGCTCCAGCATCCCGGCCAGTACACGCACTTTGTCTTGCTCGATCACCAGGACTGGATGGCCAAAGCCCCCGCCCTGTACCCAGCCTTAGAAGAAGAATGGCGGCTCATCCTGGAAAATGCCGCCCCCGGCGCCCGCATGCTGATGCGCTCTGCAGCGCGGAAGCTCGACTTCCTCCCCGCCTTCGTACGTGAAAGGGTTACCTTCGATGTCAAGGCCGCTGAACAGGTCCACGCCCAAGACCGCGTCGGCACCTATGCCAGTACCTGGATCGGCCAAATAGCGCGCTAAATGAACACCGCAGAAAAACAAGCCACTGCCCAGCCGCAAACCATGCAGCGGTACTACCGCTGGCATGCGCGCATCTACGACGCCACGCGCTGGGCCTTCCTCTTTGGCCGCCGTCGCCTGTTGCGCCTGCTGCCGCAAAAACCCGCTCTCCGCTTAGCCGAAATCGGCTGCGGCACCGGCTTCAACCTCAAACGCTTAGCCCACCAACACCCCGACTGGCAACTCACAGGTATTGATGTGTCGAGGCACATGCTCGACCGCGCTTTTCAGGCGCTCAAACCGTACTCCCAACGGGTCTTTTTGTTGGAGAAAAGCTACGGCAAGGGCCAATTCCGCCTGAAAGAGCCTGCCGATGTCGTGCTGTTCTCTTACGCGCTCACCATGTTCAACCCCGGCTTCGAGGGCGCTATCGAGCAGGCCTACGACGACCTGCGCCCGGGCGGCTGCATCGCTGTGGTGGACTTTCACGACACACCCTTTGGCTGGTTTCGGCGCTGGATGGGCATCAACCACGTGCGCATGGAAGGCCACCTGCTGCCCGTGCTGGAGCAGTACTTCGAGCCTAAAACCTGCCAGGTGCGCCGTGCCTTCGGAGGGCTGTGGCGCTATGTAGTGTTCGTAGGCGTAAAACCGCGCTCGTCGGTAGATTCCTAAGTCAAACGGCAAGAACCCCTCTTAATTCCTGAACTCTACTTTCCCCCCTCATCTACTGTCAAAAAAACAGTGCAACTCTTGCCGCAAAAGGCCCGACGCGCACCACGTAAACTCCTCTGGGCAAAAAACCAGCCCTGACGGCCATGGCTGCTTCTGCCAGTGTTTGCTCTGCGACGATGCGCCCGCTCAAGTCTGTGATAATGACCGAAAGCGGAAAGGCAAGGCCTGCTTTTTCAGGCAAAACCAGCCGAAACAAGCCGTCGGGAGCAGGATTTGGAAAAATAAAAAGCCGCTCCTCCGTCGTACTTGTATCGTCCCAATCAACAGACGACACCGGGTTAGCTTCTACAGCGCCAATAGAGGGTGGGATGGCAAACAGTCGTTTCAAAAAATCCAGTTTCGGGTCGCTTAACGGCACCCCTCGGCCTGCAGCCGGGCTGGTCGGCGGTATGATAAAGTTTTCATTAGCAGGGTCTTGAAGCAGCGGATTCTGGTTCAACACCCGATTGGGCTCAGCCACGGGCGTATTTGGGCCGGCCCAGTTGGGATTGTCGGCATGGAACCACAGATTGTTGGAGAACGTAAAGGTCTGCGGCGCCGTATTGGGGCCAATGTTGATGGCCGTGGTATTGGCATTCGATAGCACCACAATGTTGTTTCGAAAGGAATTGTGGCCACACGGCAGAAATCGGTTGGTGTCCACCGTCTCCTGCAGAATGCGAATGGCCCATCGCTCAGGGCGGTAAAGCGTGTTGTGGGCAACGTCCACCTCAACCGCCCCTACGTAAGCAACGGGAGCTTGTGAACCAACGAAAACATTGGAAAACACCTGCACCCGCGCCGCCTCGAAGCGCGCCGTATCGGGCCGGAAGAAGGCCAGGCCCGTGCTGCCGCCAATATTCAGCGTACGCTGGCCGCAGTTTTTAAAAAAATTGCGCTCAATGCGCACCTGCTCGCTGCCGCCCTTGCACTGAATGGCATTAGAGCCCATGTTCTCGAAGCGGTTGCCGATGATCTTGCCGAAATGACAGCCTACCATATCAATGCCGCTGCCGCCTGCGGCGCCGTTTTGAAACAAGCAATCGAGCACCTCGAAGTGATCCACCCCCGAGAGCTTCAGCAGGTCGTTGTTACCGGTGGCCGCCATGTCGCGAAAAGTACACCGCTCAAAAATCAGATGATGGGCAGGTGTGGCATAGGTGCCGCCATCGTCCACGTTCAGGCCATTGCCCGTCTGCTGCTGAAAGGTCAGGCCAATGATGTGTACGTAGGCCGGGTCTGTGAACTGTATGGCATTCGTCCCACCCTGGAAAATGACCGTCGCCCCAGGAGCATTCTTAATCGTAATCCATTGATTAGGCATGCCTTTCAAGTTCGGGATAAACAGCCCTCCCGGATACGTTGCCGCGTGTAACAACAACGTATCGCCCGGCTGCGCCACGGCAGCCGCCGCAGCCAAATTGGGGTACGGCTGACCAGGGCCAATGTGCAGCGTCGCCGCAGGCAGATGACAGGCACTCAACAGAAAGCAAACAAGGGCGATGGTCTCTCTCATAAGCGTCGAAAATTTGAAGAAAAGACGCCAATACTGCCCAAGCCGCTGCCAGAAACAGGAGAGTGGGCTTTGGAAAAAGCGTCCGCACTTCCGAACGAGAAAAGACTGCGCTCTGCTACAGACACCGTCGCCATTTTTTTGGAAAAGGCGCCAGCAATCAGACTACCGAGCGGCATGACCAGAGCACCTCAGGTCTTTACAAATCCGGCACAACATTCCGGATTTGTAAAGACCTGGCTATTCTTGACGCATGTTGCTATACTATCGTTTTCGCGCCTTCCCCTTCGTTGCCGTCGAACGGGGGGCCGAGCCTGAGGCAGAAGCAGTCGGCTTCGCCGGAGGCGTCTCATTGGCCAGGGGCGTCATAGTGAGCACGGGTTTGCTGCGCTGCCACAGCCACAAAGCCAGCAGGAGCAGCAACAGCAGCAAGGCTGAGGCGATGTACGACACCGTTTCGCCCACGTAGAACGAACGCGGCTCGAAACGCATCTCTAAGCGCATGTTCTGGCCAGCGGGCAGCCGCATGGCGCGCACCAGGTAATTAGCCGGGAAGAAATCGGGCGCGGGCTGGCCGTTGAGGAAGCATTTCCAGCCTTTAGCGGGTGGATAATAGATTTCCGAAAAGACGGCCAGCTGGTCGTTAGCGGCAGAGTATTCGTATTCCATGCGTTCGGGGTGGTAGCGCGTCAGGCGTATGGTAGCCATACTGTCGAAAGTCGGCGTCCAGCCTCGGAGTGGGTCGGCGTATTTTTCCTGCACGACGGCTTCCGTTTTGGGGTCGAGCGCGCGCAAGGCCTGCAGCTCAGCGTCTGCGTCGGGTACGAGGGTGTAGCGCTGCACAAACCAGGCATTGCCGCAGGCTTCAGGTAGGCGCATGACCTGTTTTTCCTGAGTAACCAGATACTTGCCGTTGAGCATGCCCACGAGGTGGAGGCTCTGGCCCAGATTAGGTCCCAGGAAGGTGTCCACCACTTCCTGAAAGCGCTGCAGCTTGGCAGCGTGGTAGCCACTAAGGCTTTTGTGGAAGAACGACGTGATGGCATTGCCCGTGATGCCTCCGCGCGACAGGTCGAGCACGCGATAATGGATGTCCGGGTCTTTCCTGATTTCCAGGTCGAACGGCTCTGGAGCGGGCGCGAAGGCCTCAGCGCCTTTGCTCTGGTATTTGTCCCACGAGAGCGTGCGCGTGGTGATGGGCCAGTGGTCGGCCAATGCCAGCAAAACAAGCACCACAGCCGTCAGCGCTGCCTGAAGCATACCGCGCAGATAGAGCCAGACGAACGCAGCAGCGACCGCCACAAAGGCGAACGAGCGCAGAACATCGGCACGCAACAGGTCGGCTCGGTCTTGCTTCAGGAGGCTGAGCAATTCTGGCGGCAAGTTGCTGTCGTACGGCCCGCTTTCCGAATGCAGCAGAAAAGCCCCCAGCAAAAGGGCAGCTACAATACCGGCTGACCACTGAAGTGCCTTCATTTTCTGGGCCTTAGCGACTTCGGCGCTCAACAGTCGCTGCACCCCCAGCGCCGCCAGCGCGGCAAAACAAAGCTGGGCGATGCCCAACGCCATCGAGACGGCCCGGAACTTTTTGAACATCGGCAAATAGTCGTACCACACGAAGTTGAGGAAAAAGTGCTTGCCCCAGGCCAGGGAAAGCATGAATAGACCACTGGCCAATAGCCAATACTTTAGCACACCCGGAACGAGGAAAGCACCTAAGATGCACAGGAATACCACCACAGCGCCGAAATAGATGGCCGTGCCCACAAACGGCTGCTCGCCGGTGTAAAACAACCCGTTGATCTGGCTGCGATACTGTGGGTCCACCGCCGAATACAGGCGCGTCTGGCGGTACGACTCGCCCGCACCACCGCCAGCAAAGTGCGGCACCAGCAGCGTCATGCTTTCGGCAATGCCGTAGCTCCAGCCAAAGAGATAATCGGTGTCCAAACCGTCGCCTTTGCTCTTTTTAGCGCTCAACTCCGAGCGCCCGCGGATGGTCTCCTGGCTGTACTCATAGGTAGGCCACAGGCGCGACGTATTGGCTGCAAAGCCCAGGGCAATGGCGATACCACACACCACTATAGCCCGGCTCCAGGTTACCCAGTTTTTCTGTACAACGGCCTCTATGCCTTTGGCCAGCACGAAGAAGCCAAAGAGCATGAGCGTGTAATACGTAATCTGCACGTGGTTGATGTACACCTGCATGGCCGTGAACAGCGCCAGCACGCCCGCGCCCAATAGCCAATAGCGTCCAAAGGCCAGCGCTATACCAGCCAGCATGCCCGGCGCCAGCGCCAATGCAATCATCTTTGTCGTGTGGCCCGCTTCAATGATATCGGCGTTGTACGTCGTAATGCCGTAGCCAACGGCCCCCAGCAGCCCTATACGCCAATCCACACCCAGCACTACTAAGAAGAGGTACATCATCAGCATAGCTAACAGCACCTGCGGCCATACTTTTGTCATGATATCTGTGCCAAAGAGCAACGCCGTAAACACTGGTGCCGTCAGGTTGCCCTTAGCGCCGCTGTAAATCTGGTACGATGGCATACCGCCAAAGGCGCTGTTCGTCCATAGTGGCACTCTGCCCTCCGAGTCCTGGTAGGCCTTTATTTCGGCCTGCATACCGCGGGCTTTTTGGTTATCGGGTTGGGGCAACACCTTGCCCTGAAAAGCATTCGGCAAAAAATAGAACAGGGACAGTGCCGTCAGAAAAGCGACGGCTAAGGCGTGGAAGCGTAGCGCTTGTTTCATAGAAAAAGAGAAAGGTGGTTCAGCGGACAGGACTTTTCGCTAAGAGCAGCCTCTCGCGCGCGGCGAAGGTAGGAATTTGCAGCCAACCTGTCCGTTGGGGCTTTCGGAAGGCGGGCGAAATACGTCTGCCCCAGGGCCGCACCCTTCATTTTCTTCATACCCTTTGGCTGAGGTCAGCCAGAGCGTGCGCACGGTCTTCTCGCCGAGCCTCGTACTCAAAACCTTACTTCAACATCGGGCATTTCGGGTAGCTTCTGCAACAAAGGCAAGGTTTACCGTTCGTGCATGCTCCTTGTAAGCCTTGCCTTAAGGTAATGCCGTCCAGCAAAACAGGTGCTGTTGAGGAAGTAGCCGTTTCCTATGTGTTTGCCTTCTTTTGCTGGATTCGCTCGCGCAGAAGCGACCAGAATCTATCAGAGGCAAAGGTTTCGGGTCGAATGCGGCCCATCTGGGGCGCTGAGCAGGCATCTTTGGCCAGATAGATTTTGCCGCCTAAGCGCCAGACCAAGTCGTCTAAGCGTGCGATGAGGGCAGGCAGTGTGCGGGTGCGCGGAAAGTCGAGCGCCAGCGAATAGCCGCGCTCGGGGAAGCTGTGCACGGCCTCTGGTGGGCGGTCGCCGTGTCGCTTGACGACACACAGGAAAGGCGCCTCTCCGCTCTGGTGCAGCAGTTCAAACACCTGTCGGAAACCTGCCTGGCATTGGCCTTCAGGCAGCCCAAACTGGTATTGCACAAATCCGCGCCGGCCATAGAGGCGGTTCCAGTTTCGGATGCGGTCGAGGGGGTAAAAGCACTGTTCCAGGTCAATTGGCCGTTCGCCGTTGCGAGCGCGGGCAAAATAGAGCTGGTTATACGCCCAGATGGTGGCGGGGTTGAGCAGGGCATGCGGGGCATAGAACGGCATGTCCAGCGCACGCCGTTTAGGAAAAGCGAGCGTTTCGGGCGTTGTTCCTTCCAGGTGCTCGGCCAATAGCAGCACACCGCGCCCCTGCTGCTTGCTGCGGGCCAGCCCGTCCACCCAGGCGACGGCATAGGGCCAGGAGCGATGGGCTTCGAAGGCCTCCAACAGGGCATTCAAATGGGGAGCTTTTATCGTGCGCTGGCGCAGGAATACGGACGAAATGCGCATCAGTTGAAAACGCGCCGACAGGATGACGCCCGTCCAGCCCATGCCGCCGCAGGTTTGCCAGAAGAGGTCGCTGTTTTCCTGGCGCGAGCAGCGCACCATCGTACCGTCGGCACGCAACAGGTCGAAGTCAAGCAGCCAGTTGGAAAAACAACCCTTTTGCGGGTGATTTTTGCCGTGTACATCGCAAGCGATAGCGCCGCCCACCGTGATGAAGCGCGTGCCAGGCGTTACATGGAAAAACCACCCGGCTGGTACAATGAGGTCCAGCAGGTCAGACAACAGGACGCCAGCTTCGGCCTCCACAATGCCCTGCTGCGCATCGAAGTGGCGTACGCGATTGAGATACAGCATACTGAGCACGTTAGGTGCCAGGGCAGCATCGCCGTAGCAGCGCCCATTACCGCGCGCGATGAGTCGCTCATGCCTCAATACTTCTTCGCGTGCTTCCTCTACCGAGGAGGGGTAACTAATTTCGGCCTTTGTGGTGGGGTAATGGCCCCAATTGCTCAGCTCTCGCCGTTCGCGCCGCATGACCCACCGCTGTAGTGGCCTCTGTTAGAGGCGGTTTTTTTCAATCAATTCAAAAAGTTCGTCGCGGTAGTTTTTGCCGATGGGCAATTGTTTGGGCTTGCCTTTTTCCATGACCTCGACCACGTTGCCATCTACGGCGGCAATTTTGTCCAACGCCACGATATAGGAGCGGTGGATGCGCCGAAAGCGCCCGGGCGGCAGCTTTTCCTCCAGGCTTTTCATTGTTTGCAGGGTAACAATACGCCCTTGTACCTGACTAATGATGACGTAATCCTTCAGGCCTTCAATATAGAGAACATCGTCGAAGTTGATCTTGACCAGCTTTTTGTCGGCTTTCACAAAGAAAAATTCGCCCGACTCGAAGCTGCGCAAGAGTTGGCTTTCGCGCTCCATCAGTTCGGCCTGTTCTATGGCCTTGTTGACCGCTTTGAGGAAGCGCTCGAAGGAGATGGGCTTGAGCAGGTAGTCTAAGGCATTGAGTTCGAAGCCCTGCAGCGCGTAGTTGGCATAGGCGGTAGTGAACACCACCATAGGCGGCTTGCTCAGGGTTTTGACGAAGTCAATGCCCGTCAGCTGAGGCATCTGGATGTCGAGGAAAACTAAGTCCACGTCGTGTTTTTTGAGGGCTTCGTTGGCCTCAAGGGCGTTGGAGCAGCGCTGGACGAGGCGCAGTTCGGAAACCTGATTGATGTACGTTTCGAGCACATCTAAGGCCAGAGGTTCGTCGTCTACGATGAGAGTGTTCAGCATAGGGCAAGCGTGGTGTGGGGTGGGGTGAGTAATCTGTTTTCAGAAGTGCGTAAAGTGAATAGCTAAAGTGAGGACAAAGAGGCAACCCAACAAGCCCGGACGGCTTTTTTTGGAAGAATGATTTTGCTCACTCCAGAGTCATACGCAGTAATACGGCATAACGGTCGGGGTCGTCCTGAATATCTAAGGTGTATTTTTCCGGATAAAGGAGGTCTAAGCGTTGGCGGACGTTGGTCAGCCCGATACCGCCGCTGGTATTGCCGGGGGGCAGTGGGGGTTGGGGTTTGCTGTTTTCGATAAAGAATTCTAATTGCTTGCCCTCTGCCTTCAGGCGCAGGCGTACGTAACCGCCGCCGCGGGTGTGGTGATTGAGACCGTGTTTGAAACTGTTTTCCAAAAACGGGACGAAGATGAGCGGTGCAATCATCTGGTCGCTGATGTGGCCTTCGGTTACAAACTGAATGTCGGCGCCTTTGGGTTGGCGGAGGCGCTCCAAGTCTAAGTAATTGTGGATGTACTGCACTTCGCGCTCCAGCGGTACCTGCCGTTCGTTGCAGTCGTAGAGCATGTAACGCATAATTTCCGAGAGTTTGAGCACGATTTCAGGCGCTTTATCGCTCTTTTTGAGCGTCAGGGCGTACAGATTGTTCAGGGTATTAAACAAAAAGTGCGGGTTTATCTGGCTCTTGAGGAAGCGCAGCTCTGATTGGATGGTCTGCGTTTGGAGGATTTGCTTTTCCTGCTGGTAGCGCCACCAGTCGGTGATGACGCGGAGCACCGTAGAGGTGAGCGTTACTAATACGCTCCCGGCATATAGGTTTAGTTGGGCATCCACTAAAGCCTGTTGCCATTCGGGCTGGCCCGAAAATTTGAGGTACAGCACCAGCACGCGAATAGGCGTAACAACAGCACAAGCCGCCAGTACCAGCCCCAGATAGAGCAGAGCGTGTTGGGCTAAGTAGCGCGGGATGAGGTACAGCAAGTTGAAGTACACCAACACGGCAAAGAACACAACGCTAATGAGCTCGTTACTGAGCACAAACCACCAGTCCATACCCGGAGCGTAGTCCGTCCAGAACAGCAGTCCCAGCAAAGCCAACCAGAACAGCCCGTGATACACAGGGCGGTAGGTCAGCCAGGTGTACAGACGCTCGAGGATGCGCTGGGCTTTCATATCGTGTGGCTATGCCAATAGTCGTTTTCGCAGAGGCAAAAGAACACATTCTCATTCGGGTGGTTTTGGGCCTTTCGATAAAACGGCCCATATGCCGGATAAAACCCGGTGGGTCAGGCCTTCCTTTCTACCTTTGAAATGGCTGCAACCCGCGGTTGTATTCTCTCTAAAAACGGCGGTGCCGACGTTTCCTCCTGAAAACATCGGCACCGCGACAAGGGAGACAAAGCCGAGTATCAGCTGCGCTGAGGCAGCCAGTAGAGCACGACGCGGCTATCGGGCTTGAAGTATTCGCGGGCCACGCGCCGGATGTCTTCGCGTGTAACTTTGCGATAGCGCTCGATTTCGGTGTTTATCAGGTTGGCATCGCCGAAGTACATTTTGTAGTTGGCTAAGCTTTCGGCAATGCCTGCCACAGTGTTGTTTGACGTGATGAAGTCGTTTTCTATTTGGTTCAGCACCTTCTGGTATTCGCGCTCGGAGATGAGGTTTTCCCGTACGTCGTTGATAATGGCATTCATCGAAGCCTCCAGGTCGGCAGGATCTACGCCAATATTGGCAATGGCAAACATGATATTGGCGCCGGGGTCTTCCAGCGACAGCGGGAAAGAGCCTGCGGCCAGTGCCTTTTGCTCTTCGTTGACCATGCGCTTTTGCATGCGGCTGCTTTCGCCCTGGCTCAATAGAGTGGACAGCATCTGCACAGCGTAGTAGTCGGGCGTGCCCTGAGCCGGGATACGATAGGCCAGAATGACCGCCGGCAGTTGCACAATATCGTAGAACGTGTCGCGCACTTCGCGCGTCAGCGGCGGCTCTACAATTTTCGGGCGGTAAATTTCACCCTTACCGCGCGGGATGTCGCGGAAATACAGGTCAATCAGCTTTTTCGTTTGCTCAATGTCAATATCGCCAGCAATAGAGAGGATGGCGTTGTCGGGGCGATAGAAATCTTTGTAGAACTGCACGTAATCCTCTTCCTGAGCGGCATCCAGATGTTCCATGGAGCCGATGACGGAGTTCTTATAGGGGTGCACGGCGTACAGCCGTTTCATAGTCTCTTCCAGCAGGCGCCCATAGGGGCGATTGTCCATGCGTTGGCGGCGTTCTTCCTTGACGACCTGACGCTGGGTTTCGATACCAACCTGTTCTACTTTGGCGTGCAGCATGCGTTCGCTTTCGAGCCAGAGGCCCAGGGCCAGCTGGTTGCTGGGCAGCACCTCATAATAGTAGGTGCGGTCGTACCAGGTATTGGCGTTGTTGTAGCCACCAGCGCGGCTGATGTAGTCGTCAAATTCGCCGCGGGCAATGTTTTCGGAGCCTTCAAACAGCAGGTGCTCAAAGAAATGCGCGAAACCCGTGCGGTCGGGCTTTTCGTTCTTCGACCCTACGTGATACATCACCGACACGGCCACAATGGGCGTCGAGTGGTCTTCGTGCAGGATGACGTGCAGGCCATTGGGCAACGTGTATTCGACAAACCGGATGTTCTGGCCCAAAAGCGAGGCGGTCAGGCACGTCAGGAACAATAAGAGCAGCGCTTGTTTTTTCATGATGTTGGAACCTATTTTTTAAAAAGAAGCAGAAAGTCAGCAAACGGAAATGCAGGCACAAAAATGCGTTTTTTCTGGCCATTGAGTGAGGCCAAAACGGCAAAAGAGTTGGTGGTGGAACGGTAAAAAACCTCAGGAAGGTTGGGAGGAGGCCTCAGCCTCGGGCCGATACGACATTGCCCACAAGGCGGCGAACGTCAGCAGGCCGTTGATCAAGATGGTCAAAAAACCCACATCGAACCATGTTTTGCACCCCACCTCAATGGCCCAGGTAGCCAGAGGCGCCAGCACACACACCAACACCACTGCTGGTATCTGCAGTGGCGCACGGCCCGGAAGCGACAGGCGTAATGACCAGGGGCGCAACTTGCGCCGGGTAAACAGGCCAAAGCTGTACAGGCCCAGCAGAGGCCCATACGTGTAGCCCGCAATTTTGAAAATCAGCGTAATAACGGCGCCGCTACTGAAAGCCCTGAGCAGCAGAATGATGACGACAAAAGCCGCTGAAAAGCCCAGGTGCACCAAAGTGCGCGCCCGGCGCTGTTGGGAGGCTGTGGCGTCCACGTAGGCGCGTTGTTCTTCTTCCGTAGCGTAAGGGTCGGGGTGCTGGCGCTTTTTCTCAAAGTTGAGAAAATCCACGCAAAAAGAAGTCGTCAGCGCCGTCAGGGCGCTATCGGAGCTGGCATAAGTGCTGGCAATTAGCCCCAGCACGAAGAAGACGCCAGCGGCAGTTTCCAAATGGTAGAAAGCAATCTTAGGATACAGTTCGTCGGTGCGCTCTGGAATTTCAATGCCTAACGTCGTGGCGTACATATAGAGCAGCGCCCCCAGCATCAGAAAGGCTAAGTTTATGATTACCAGATAGATGCAAAAGACAAACATGTTCTTTTGCGCCGCGCGGATGTCTTTGCAGGCCAGGTTTTTTTGCATCAGATCCTGATCCATGCCCGTCATAACAATAGCAATGAGGGCACCGCTGAGGAATTGCTTAACAAAGTGGTTGGGGTCGCTGGCGAAGTTGTCGAAAAAGAACATCTGCCCATACCGGCTTTCGCGCACAGTAGGCCAGATGTCCAGCACATTCAAAGACAGCGCTTTGCCCACCGTAACCACCGTCCACCCTACGGCAAGAAGGAAGAACGTGGTCATGATCGTGTCCGTCCAGATGATGGTCTTCAACCCGCCCTTAAACGTATAACCGTAGATAAGGGCCAGCATAAAAATGACCGTTAGCGCGAAAGGAACACCCAACGGCTCAAAAACAAAGCGCTGCAGTATCATCGCCGCCAAAAACATGCGCGTCGCTGACCCCAGCGTACGCGAGAGCAGGAAAAATGCCGCGCCTGTCTTGTAGGACCAATAACCCAGCCGATGCTCCAGATACGTGTAAATTGAGGTCAATTGGAGCCGATAATACATCGGCATCAATACGGTAGCGATAAATAAATAGCCCAACAAGTAGCCAAACACCACCTGCATATAGCCCATGCCTCTATTGAGGCCCGTCTCCAGCCCCACCGCTCCCGGCACCGAAACGAAGGTAACGCCGCTAATGCTGGTGCCTATCATCGCGTAGGCCACCACATACCAGGGCACCCGACGATTGGCTAAGAAAAAACCTTCGTTGCCTACGTTGCGCCCGGTCAGAAGGGCAACTCCGGCCAACAGGACAAAATAGAGCAGCAGAATGCCCAGCACCAATCCGGGAGTAAGATGTCCGCCCATTTCGCTTCTTTTTCACCGGGCTAACGACCCCAGCGGCGGCAAAGATAGTGGCCATTTTCAGGCTGGCAATAGCACAACCCCTATTCGTCTCTTGAATGTCCCTCAAACCGAGCACACCCATCGGCTCGCTGCCAGCCGGAAACTTGTCCAGTATGCGCGCTTTTGCCTTGCCGATGGCCATGCACGCTTGCGCTGTTTTATCCATCCAAAACAGAAGCCAGAGCCTCAGTACCAGGGCCACTTTAATTTTTTTTAAAAAAGAGGTGATTTCGCCAAAAACATCGGCTTACCTTTGCCCCGAGAAAGCCAAAAGGCGCAGAAAGAGCCATATAGCAAACCCGAAAAGCACTATTTTCGCAAAAACATCCATTTTTGGCGCGCTTTTCGCTAAATCACCTTTAAGACAAAACCCATTCATCGTTCAAATTTCACCTGTATTTCACCCATGTCTCACATTCGTTTCAGCGCATTGCAGGCTATTGAAAACCGCATAGACCTGCTGCCCGATGATTTTTCGGAGGCGGAGAGTGCCAGCATCGCCTCTTATTTTGGCCAGAACGTTTTCAACGACGACGCCATGCGCCGCTTTCTGCCCGAAAACGCCTACCTGAGCGTTAAGGCAGCCATTCAGAGCGGCCAGAAATTGAGCCGCGAAGTGGCCGATGTGGTTGCTGCTGGCATGAAGGAATGGGCCCAATCGAAGGGCTGCACGCACTTTGCGCATTGGTTTCAACCCCTGACGGGCAAAACGGCCGAGAAGCACGACTCGTTTTTCACCATGACCCACGACGGGCGCGTCATTGAGGAGTTCACCGGTGCCGCACTGGTACAGCAGGAGCCCGACGGCTCATCGTTTCCCTCCGGCGGCATGCGCAGCACGTTTGAGGCGCGCGGCTACACCGTGTGGGACCCCTCCAGCCCGGCCTTCATCATGGATGTGGGTGGTGGCAAAACGCTGTGCATCCCCACGATATTTGTTACCTACGACGGTCTGGCACAGGACTACAAACTCCCCCTGCTGCGCTCGCAAGCCTTTCTGGACAAAGCGGCTGTGCCCGTGTGCCAGCTTTTCAACCCGCAAATCACGAAGGTAACCGGCACGCTGGGTTGGGAACAGGAGTATTTCGTCTTAGACGAAGCCCTCTTTAATGCGCGTCCGGATTTAGTCATGACAGGCCGTACCTTGTTGGGCCGCCCGGCCACCAAACACCAGCAGCTGGAAGACCACTACTTCGGCTCCATTCCGGAGCGCGTCTATCATTTCATGCGCGACTTAGAGACCGAATGCCACCGCTTGGGCATCCCTGTGCGCACGCGCCACAACGAAGTGGCTCCTGGCCAATACGAGGTAGCTCCGGTATTTGAGGAGATCAACGTGGCCGTGGACCACAACCAGCTGCTTATGGATGTCATGGAGCGCGTCGCCCGCCGCCACAAACTGCGCGTGCTGCTTCACGAAAAGCCCTTTGCCGGCATCAACGGCTCCGGCAAGCACAATAACTGGAGCCTGAGCACCAACACCGGCGTCAATTTGCTTTCACCCGGAGACTCGCCCAGCCGAAACCTGCGCTTCCTGACCTTCTTCGTCAACACCATCATGGCCGTCTATCGGTACGCCGACATGCTGCGCGCCTCCATCGCACATGCTGGCAACGACCACCGACTCGGCGCCAACGAAGCACCGCCAGCCATCATTTCCGTGTTCATCGGCGAGGCCATGACCCGCCTGCTCAACCGCATCGCCGACGGTAAAAAAACCGATGATGCCGCCGTCAAACGCGCCCTCGACCTCATCAGCAAACTGCCCAACCTCGAACTCGACAATACCGACCGCAACCGAACCTCACCCTTTGCTTTTACGGGCAACAAATTCGAAATCCGCGCCGTCGGCTCTTCCCAAAACTGCGCCGCCCCCATGACCGTCATGAACACCATGGTGGGCCTGCAACTGCTCGACTTCAAGCGCGACGTAGATCGTCTCATGGGCAAAGGCATCGAAAAAGACGAAGCCATCCTCATGACGCTCAAAAAGTACATCCGCAAAATGAAGCCCATCCTCTTCGAGGGCAACAACTACTCCGAAGAATGGAAGCAGGAAGCGGCGCGCCGGGGCCTCTCGAACCACGCCAATACCCCCGAGGCGCTGGCCGTGCTGGCCACACCTGAAGCGGAAGAATTTTATACCCGCTCCGGCGTGCTCTCCAAAAAAGAGCTGGACGCCGTGCTCAATGTGCAACTGCACGCCTATTGTACCAAACTGGATATCGAGGCCAAAACACTGACGGAAATGGTACAAACCCTCGTCGTGCCTGCCGTCGTGCGCTACCAGACCGAACTGGCCCAGAACCTCGCTATCCTCAAGCAAGCCGGCTTAGAAGAGTCCGCCGAGCTTCAGCGCGAAACCCTCAAGCAAATCGCGCAGCACCTCGGCGCCATTCGCGAAGGGCTACAAGCCCTGCAGGCCGCCCAGGCCAAAGCCCACGCCGCCGAAGACTTGCTGACCGAAGCGCGCCTGTACTGTGAGGAGGTAAAAGCACATATGGAACGCATCCGCCATGCCGCCGACGAACTGGAAGGCATCGTGGACGACCAATACTGGCCATTGGTGAAATACCGCGAACTGCTGTTCACGCGCTAACACGAACACGCGAAAAAGTACTAAGGCCTCGCGAAACCTTTGGACTTCGTGAGGCCATTTTCATTGTAATTCAATTGGATAGCTGAACACTCCGGAAGCAGTCGTTTTTTCCGTCGTTGCAAGCGTCTTCGCCCGCGCTATTGTGTGGAATTTTACAGATGTTTGCCCCCATGCCAAAAGTGTCTTCTCCGCCACGCCGCCTGCCCGCCGAATGGGAGCTGCAAAGCGCCGTGCAGCTGACTTTTCCGCATGCCCATTCTGATTGGGCCGATATGCTCGACGAGGTGCTGCCCTGCTTTGCGGCCATCGCCTCTGCTATCGGGCGCTACCAGAATGTGCTGGTCGTCTGTTCAGACGAAGCCGCAGTACGCCCCTGGCTGCGCGCGGTGCCACCCGAACGGCTCCTGATAACCGAAATCCCCTCTAACGACACCTGGGCGCGCGACCACGGCGGCATCACCATCTGGGAGGGCGAGCGCCCGGTTGTGCTCGACTTTTTCTTTTCAGGCTGGGGGCTCAAGTTTCCGGCATATTTGGACAATCGCATCACCCGCCGCCTTTGGGAACGCGGCTTCCTGCACGCCGAGCATCGCTATGTCGGCTTGCTGCTCGAGGGCGGCGGCATCGAAAGCGACGGCCAGGGCACCCTACTGACCACCACCGAGTGCCTCCTATCGCCCAACCGAAACCCACATCTGACACGCGAACAACTGGAAGCGCAATTGCACGAGTACTTCGGCGTCCGGCGCGTCCTCTGGCTCGAACACGGGCACCTGGCCGGCGACGACACCGACGCGCACATAGATACCCTGGCCCGCTTTTGCTCGCCCGATACTATCGCCTACGTACACTGCCCCAACCCTAATGACGAACACCACGACCCCCTGCTGGCCATGGAACGCCAAATACAAGAGTGGACAACCGCTGAGGGTACTCCCTACCGCCTCGTGCGTCTGCCCTGGCCCGATGCCTGCCATGCCGCCGACGGGCACCGACTGCCCGCCACATACGCTAACTTCCTCATCATCAATGGCGCCGTACTCGTCCCTACCTACCGCGTCCCGCAGGACGACGAAGCCCTGGCTTGCTTCCAGACACTCTTCCCTGACAGAGACATTATCGGTATTGACTGCCGCCCGCTCATCGAACAGCACGGGTCGCTGCATTGCGTAACCATGCAATACCCGACGTCCGTAGTCGGCCCTCCCACCCGATGATGTTGGGCTGAGTAATGCCAGTACTTTTTGCGATCTTCTGCCTTGCCGTCGCCTGCGCCGAGGCCAGCGGAATGCCCTACCTTTGCCGCCCAAAAGCAGACAAACCCGATTTCTCCCACCACCATGCAAGTATTCAAATTTGGCGGCGCCAGCCTCAAAGACGCTGCAGGCGTGCGCAATGTCGCCAGCATTCTGCAGCGCCACCGCGACCAATCGCTCGTCATCGTCGTGTCGGCCATGGGCAAGACGACCAATGCCTTAGAGGCCGTCGTGGCCGCCCACTACAAGCAGAACGGCCAGGCACAGGCCCTACTCGACGCCGTCAAGGAGCAACACTATGCGCTCATGCGCGAGCTCTTTCCGCCGGAACACGAGGTCTTTACTGTCGTTAACGATACCTTCGTCGAAGCCGAATGGATGCTCGAAGAACCACCCCACGAAAATTACGACTACACCTACGACCAGATTGTGTGCGTGGGGGAACTGGTCTCCTCGCGCATCGTGTCGGCCTACCTCAACGACATCGGCCTGCCCACACAATGGCTCGACGCTCGCGACGTCATCATCACCGACAACACCTACCGCGAAGGCTGGGTACTGTGGGACAAAACCAAACCCAACGCCCTGCGCATCGTGCCGCCCATGCTCGAAAAAGGCGGCTTCGTCCTGACCCAGGGCTTCATTGCCTCCTCCACCGAAAATTTCACCACTACTCTGGGCCGCGAAGGCTCCGATTACTCGGCAGCCATCTTCTCTTTCTGCCTCGACGCCGAAAGCATGACCATCTGGAAAGACGTGCCCGGCGTACTCAACGCCGACCCACGCCTGTTTGAAAACACGGTCAAATTGGACCGCCTATCCTACCGCGAAGCCATCGAAATGACCTACTACGGCGCCCAAGTCATTCACCCCAAAACCATCAAACCCTTGCAAAACAAAAGTATCCCGCTGTACGTCAAGTCCTTCCTCGACCCCGAAGCACCTGGCACCGAAATCAGCAGCGACGTGGACGAAACTTACCCGCCTATCGTCGTAGTGGAGAAAAATCAAACGCTGCTGCACATCATCACCAACGACTACTCTTTCGTGGCCGAACAGCACATCGCCCGCTTGTTTGCTGAGCTTTCGGAACTGCGCATCTTCGTCAACGTGATGCAGAACACAGCTATCAGCTTCACCATCTGCGTGCCCAACATTCCTGACCGGATCGAAAAGTTTATCCAGCGCATTGCCGATGAGTTCTACGTCAAGCGCCAGGATGGGTTGGAACTCATCACCGTGCGCCACTACAACGAAGAAACTATCACCAACCTGAAGAAGGGCATGATCGTCCTCTTTGAGGAGCGCCTGCGCAACACACTGCAAATGGTGGTCAAAAACGTGCCACCCGTAGAGCGCAGAGAGGTGGAACTGGCCCGAGCGAAGGGCTAAACAGGCGCTCCCCTACCCTATTGCTCCATAACAGACCGTCGAGTTGCCGCATGGTATTCGTCGGAAGAATGCGCGGTCTTGTTGGCGGGCTGCAATTATGCCCACCATCTCCAACGGTCATTTCGAGGTGCAATAGCGCCGCGAAAAATACTTCATACTCAGAAGGTTAGGACGTTACCCTCAACGCCTGCACAGAGGCCGCTTTTCCGACGGGAAAGGCGGCTCTTTGACCTTTCCGTAGCACCTCTCACACGTTCAGGTAGGTCATCAGCGACTCGTAGCGCTCGCGCAAGGCGTCGGTGTAGTCCGACTCCGTAAACGAGTACTTCACCTGATACTCGTAGCGATGGAGGGCAGCCAACACGCGCCCGAGGTCCTGAGCATTCAGTTTGAGCGTAACCTCGATGAGTTCACTATCCGGCGGAGAGGTTACAAACGCCGCCAGAATTTTGGCATTCTCCTCCTCAATCACGCGCGATAGCAACGCCAGCGAGTAATCGCGCCGGTGCATTTCCAACACGAGCACACTGCCCGGCTCCGCCAGCGAAGCCGTATGGGCAAAGAAGCGAAGCAAATCGCCTAAGGTGATGAGGCCCAGATAGTTGTTGTCATCGTCCACCACCGGTATTACCGTCAGGCGGTTTTCGCTCATGGTGCGCATGACGTCGAACACGTGGTCGGTGTGGCGTACGAAGAAGCGGCGCATGAGGGAAAACTCGTACTGACCGATCGGTTCGTAGAGTTTGTGATTGAAGATGTCTTCTTCCGACAGGATACCTACCAAGCGCCCCTCCTGTACGACGGGCAGATGACGCACGTGGTGGTCGTTCAGGGCGTGAAAAGCGTCCTTGCCGGTTTGTTCCACCGTCAGCGGCGGGATTTCTTGCGCCATGAGCATCTGGGCTGTCATATCGAATGGGTCTTTTTCCGAAATATCGAGCGGTGTCTGCCGGGCGGCAACCTTCTGCTGCGGCCACACATCCGGCCTCTAAACAGCGAAGCACTACGTTTGGATGTAAAGACGCTCCACTAGTTTTAACGGCACAAATATTGGCTTAAAAAATATCATCGGTGATAAAAAAATGAGTGTTCACGTGGTATACCCGACAGAACATGCCGAAAAACGAGGCAGATAAGCAGAGGTCGGGCGGCCCCAAGGCAGTCCTTAAGACGACATCTCTTGCCAGAAGGTGTCGTCTTAAGGGCCTTTTCGGCCCTCAAATGCACAATCGAAGCCTTACAGCCCTGGCCCACGGCACGAAATACAGCGATCGGCCCGCCCGAAGCTGTACGCCAGTGCCACCTCCAGCCCACCCGAAAAGCGCGGTCGTACGGCTTGCAAGGGCGCCTCGTAGGCCAACATGAGGCTAAAGTGGTCATTACCCACCTGCACCGTTGGCACCACCGTGTTAGCGGCCAGCGCGGCTCTGTAACGCCCGCCCCAACGCACATAGCCCCCTGTGCTCAATTGGGTACGCGCACCGCTGGCCGAAAAGCGCCACTGATAAAAGGCGCCCGTCATGGCCTGCCACTGGGCACTGTTACCACCGCCGAACGATTGACGCCGCCACAGACCGCGCAATAACCACGCCCGCTGCCGCCCCAGCAACAGGCTGCCATGCGCCAGCCAGCTGATGCCCACCCGATTGGCATCGTCGCCAAAAAACGAATACGACGGCTGGTTGAGGTGATGGAAGGCAAAGCCCGCAGAGAAACCTTTTGCGTTGTTGTACACCTCTAGCCCGCTGCCCATATCGGCCTTTAGGGCTGCTGTGCGCTCAAAGTCCTCACCACTGAGTGCCAAAGGGTTGAAGGCGCCGTTCTGATACTGAGCATCGAATTTTAATTCCTCCGGCGATACTCTATAAGCCAATCCTCCCACAAAAGCGCCTGCGCTGGCGAACGTCTCGCGACCCAGGTGCAAATGAAAAGCCCCCGCCAATCGCCCGGCCGTATTACTCAGGCCACCTAGCGGGCTGCCGTCGTGTTGTAGCCCCAGCCCCAGGGCGAAAAAATTCTTGTGCTGGCCCGGCAGGCAAAAACGCACATCCGCCGCTACCGCTGCGCCCGTATAAGCATTCGGATGAGCAGGGCTGTCCCATTGCCCTCGATAGAGCGCCGCCACCTGCGTGCGGTAAAGCGACTGGTGCCCTACCGCCGCCGGATTAACGGTTTGCGGTAAAAACAACGCATGAGCGAAATGAAAATCCTGCGCCACTGCCGAACCGCGCGCCAGGACAAATCCCAATAGCAAAAGCCACGCCTTCTTAGGCGGTATCGTCCTTAAGGCACGAAAAAGCGATACCTCTAAAATACGGAAGTGCTCCATTAGCCTCTCTCGTTGGCCCTTGCAGGGCCGCCGCCTGCCTCCTCGCGAACAACGGAGGAAACCATCGCAATGCTTTTTCTCTTTCATAAGCAGGGGATTTCATGGTGTTAACGCAAAAGGTGAACCGTTCCCGTAAGTGCTCGCACAACGCCGTCCACGTAGCGCAGCTCGATAACGTATCGGTATGCCCCCATTTCGGCCTTGCCGCCTCGGAACGTACCATCCCAGCCCCAGAGCGGGTTTTCGGGCGCCGCCTCGTGGCCATTGGGCAATTCCAGCGCATCGAAGACCTTTTCATCGTATTTGTCAAAAATCTGGAAGCGGTTGAAGCCCTCGATAGCCGGGTTGCTGTTGCGCACGTAGAAAATGTCGTTAATGCCGTCGCCATTGGGCGTGAAGGCATTAGGGATAAAGAGGCCCTCGTCACGGTCAATGCGCACACGTATATGGGCTGTATCGGTTTTAGGGCAGCCGGCCAGGTTCGTAGCCGTTACGACGTAAACAGCAGTTTGCCAGGGCGTCGCCACGGGATTAGGTACATCGGAGCGGTCTAAGCGCGCCGAAGGCGACCACTGGAAGGTTACGCCCGTCTGATTGACGCGCGCCTGCAGCTGTACGCGCTCGCCCAGGCGAATATCGAAGGAGTCCTCATCCAACCACAGTTGTAGCTCGTTGGGCGGCAACAGGAAGATGAGGGTGTCGCGGCGGCAATTTTCGGGCGTAGTAATGCTGATGGTGTAGTAGCCTGACGGCAGTTTCGGGTGGAAGCTGCCATTTTTCTCGTATTTATCAGGCCCCGACACCAGTACGTAGTTGGTCTCAGGTGCCAGCACGGTCAGGTGAGTACCTTCGGCCAGCGTGCATTGCGGGTCGAGGGTGAAGGCGATGTTGGGTGTTTGAAAGACTACGACTGCCTGTTCGGCAGTGTCGTAGCAAATGCCTTCGTTGGAAGCGATGAGCCGCACCGTGTAGCGACCGCCCTGTGCATAAGTGTGCTGAAAGGCATTATCGGTCTGGGTGGCGCCATCGCCCAGGTGCCAGGTCAGGCCCGTAGCGCCGGTGGTCTGGCTTTGGAAGGCCACCACAGCCGGAGAGCAAGGGCGTTGGATGGTGTATGTGAATTGTGCCTCAGGGCGCGTGCGCACGTACACGAGCACCGTATCGGCATCGCGACAGCCTTCGGGCGAAATGACCGTGAGCGCGGCGGCGAATAGCCCGGGCGCCTTGTATGTGTGTGTTGCCTGACAGCCGTTGGCGGTATTCCCGTCGCCAAAACGCCAGGTACAGACCGAACCGGGTATAGTACTGCTACCCGAAAAAACAGCCGGCGCACCCACACACAGCGAGTCATCGCCCACGGCAGTGGCAGTGGGCGGTGTCAGGACGTTGAGCGTGCTCGACCACGTTGTACGGCAGCCCCTGTCGGAGATGGCCATGGCTGTAACGGGATACACTCCGGGCGTGAAATAAGCACGCTTAGCCGTTTTGAGTGTGGTAGAGTCGCCGTCGCCAAAGGCGAGCCAGAAGCCTGGAGCGTTCGTCTGGGCCGAAAAGGTTACTGTATCGCCCGGGCAACGCGCCGGCTCATGGACGACGGCTAACGTGGGCAAAGGATGTACCCGAAAACGCTGCACCACACTGTCGTAGCCACAGCCATAGGCATAGAGCGTAACATCGTAAAGGCCGGGCTGCGAGAACACCACCCATGCTGTGTCGCCTAGGAAGGTGTTGCCGTTCGATATTGACCAGCGCACCGGGGCGCCCGGCGTAGAGATATTGGACAGGCGTACCGAGTCGCCCACACACAGGCGTGTGGTGTCGGGCAAGCCCATGAGAGCATAGACATCGGTCGGATGCACCACCACGTCCTGATAAGCGGTATCGGTGCCGCATTGGTTGGCACTGACCAACCACAGGCGCACCGTATCGGGCAGTGAGTCGGTGAAAAACAGAAACTCCGAAGGCATGTCGCGGCTGGCCGACACCATCTGGCCCTTCGAGGTAAAAAACGTGTTGTTCAGTGGGTTGCCCGTACTCAACACGCTGGCTTTCAGCACTCCACCCGAACAGGGTTGCTCGTAGGTGATGCCCAAAGCCGCACGCGGCTGCGGGCGCACGCGCACCGGCTCTACGCGCACCAACGAGTCGCAGGCATTACGTACTGTCAGGCGCACGTAGTAAATGGTGTCTTCGATGCCCTGCTGAAACGTTATTGGCCCGGGCTGGAAACCTGAGTGCGTCTGTCCATTGCCAAAGTCCCATTCGTAGGTGGCACTTTCGGCCGCGCTCCGGTTTTCAAAAACAACCGTCAGCGGCGCACACCCTGAGTCGGGCTTTACCAAAAATCGAATACTGTCGGCAGCCATGGGCCGCAGGATGTGCACCGACGTCGTTGCCTGGGTTGAGCAGAGTACGCCCCCGCTAATGGGGTTGACGGTATAAGCCGTCAGCTCAATGGCATACGTGCCCGGCGCCTGGTACGTGTGAGACAGGTCAGACGTGGCAGGCACGTCGCCCCAATTTACCTCGAATTGCACTCCGCTACCGGCGCTGGGAGTCAGGGTTATTGCATAGCCGACACACGTGGTATCGTGGCTGACGGAAAAGGCAGCGGTCGGCGGAGCACTGACGACCAGCGTCATTTCGTCGTCGTTGCAGGCATCGGGCAGCGCAGGCACCGTATAAACATAGACGTAGGGCGAGTCGGGGGTCAATTGACTCAAATCCACCACGTTGCCGTTGAGGGCAAAGCCCGAGAACACTCCGCCCGCCGGCCCAAAGCCGGTGAGCGTCAGCGTGCCTTGCGTGATGCAGGCGTACTGGTCTGGCCCCGCCGTAACGCCATTGCTCGGCTCTACGCGCACCTGCACGCTATCGGCCCGCCGGCACAGATCGAAACCGCGTTCGAAGACAAGCAGGTATGTGCCCGCCTGCACGGGGTTGAAGACCCACTCGCCTTGCGGTGTCTGCTCGATGTATTGGCCTATCCATTTTCCCACGTTGTCGTTGGCTTTCAGGGGTATGGGCGCCGTACCGGAACACACCACCGTGTCGTTGGGTGCTTCGATGGATACCTCTACGGGTACGATGATATCCAGCACCACCGAGTCCCGTACTTCTCCGCAGGTGTTTTGCGCCACGGCCGTGATGGTGTATGGCGACCCTTGGGCACTCAGGTTGACGGGGAAGCTCGTTTGCAGCACACCGCCGATGTAGTACTGTACTTTTGGGTCAAAAGGTTCGGGCGTGTACGCTGTCGTCAGGCAACCCGTGGGCGGCGCATTTAATTGTAATGGATAGCCCTCTTCGACGCGGATTTGCACCGTATCTGCCCGCCGACAAACGCCTACACCACGGCTAATGACGAGTAAATAGTTACCAGCAGTACTGGGATAAAAGAACGTGTCCTGCCCAACCACTTTGATGAGCGGGCCTCCGCCCGACCAAACGCCTACATCAGAAGCGCGCAATCGAATGGAGTCGCTCCCAGTACATACCGTTATGTCTGAAGGCGTGTAAATGCTGATATCTGTCGGCGGGCGTATCCAGAATGTGTCCCGCTTCACCTGGTCGCCGCACTCATTGCTCAGTGTCGCCTCCACCACGTAGGGATCGTTGGAAATGGGCAAATTGACCGGGAAAGTAGGTTGTACCATGCCGTTAATGCGGTACACTGCATTCGAGTTTAAGGGCGTAGGCGAATAGGCAATGGCTACGCAAGTATCTGGAGCCGGATTTAACAGCAAAGGTGGCGCTTTAATCACCAGTATTTGGATGGAGCGCGAACTCTCAAGACCACAGTCATTATTCACCTTCACCGTAATGGTGTATGTCCCCTCCTGGGTAAACCGTATTCGCCGCCTATTGAGATCTAAGCTGTCCGGCTCCAACCAGGCCCAACCAGAGCTGGGCGAAACCGTCCAGACATATGGCTTACTGACATTAATGGAACCGGCAGCATTCACCCCTACAACCGAGCCGAAACTCTCTAAGCATACGCGATAGGGGTCAGCATAGCCCGTTACATTACCCGAGTCAGCCACCAGGTCTGCTTGAGCGGGTTCCAAGACGGAAAGTGAATACGTTACACATACCGTATCACAGTTGTTGCCGATACAATAACCAATTTGCTTTACTCCGGGAGTGGTGTAGGTGTGGGTTACCTTATTGCCTGTAGCGGTGTTGCCATCACTCAAATCCCAACGCTGCAGGGTAATTCCCTGCGTCGGGCAAGGCGTGGCCGTCATCTCCACAGGCTTGCCGGTACAGGTAGGGTTGGCTGAAAACGCCACCTGAGGGCGCGGCGGATTGCGGATGTAGAGAAAAAATGCGCTGTTCGTAGGTGGCACATTGGGGTCAGAATGCAGCGTGATTAACTTCACGACATACTCTCGCTCATAATCACAACTGCCATAAAAACCCTTCACATTGTATACGTGCGTCTGGCTCGGCGGATTCTTGCTGCCAGGGACGATCGTCTTAGGAGAGCCATCTCCCCATGTAATTTCAAAGGCAGATATGATATTAACATGCTGATAATTCGGATTTACGACAATGTTCACACACAACGTTACCAGTGTATCCGAGGCGCACAGGTATTGCCTCCCATCGCACACGGCAATGGTGGGATTGTCGTTTTGCGCCCAAAGGCGTAGAGTAAGCACGAGTAATGTCAGTAAGCAGCTGAAGGGAGGTCGTAATTTCATTACCTTGGTTTTACGTTGCCTTAATAAAAATAAGCTATGTACAATAATGAATAGTACTCTTTTGCGGCTTTAGGTTATTCATAAAGTTTTTATGATTTAATGAGAAGAAGATGTTTTATCCATATCCAGAAACATTCGGCTGAAAAACAAAGTTCCTCCAAGATGCGGATGGCGCTGCCCTGCGTAAAATTTGGATATGAAGTCTTTGGTGAGCAGCCTATTGCAAGTTTATGATTCTATCTGCCTCCCGAATGCCGCTCAAATAAGCGCCATGTACCGTTCCGCGATAAGCGCGATGGGTGTGCTCACCAGCGAAAAACAGGCGATTGCTAACCGGGTCTGCCACAGTATCGAAGGCTGCGCTCGAAGCGCCAACCGGTACGAAGGAATAGGCGCCGTAAGTGTACGGATGCTGCCCCCACCGGGTGCGGAGCACCTGTGAAGGATTGGGAATTCCGTTGCCGTAGATGGCCCTCAAATGAAGCATGACTTCTTGCACCACCTCGCTGTTGTTCATGCCTTCTGTAACGGTGGCATAGGTGCCCAGCGCAAACGTCATCAGCGCGTTTGCACCGGCGAATTTGCGCACGTTCAGGAAGTAGTTGAATTTTCCCTTTACCTCCGGCGTGTAGCCGATATACTGAAGATTAGTGTCCCAGAATGTGCTGTCCCAAAGCAGAAAAAATTTGTTGACGTTGCCCATTTGCAACTGGCCTATGGCCGTTGTTTTGGTGGCAGGCAGCGCCGGCGTAAAAGCGATAGCGTGCTTCTGGAGCACGCCCAAAGGCACGGCAATCACGGCGTAGTCGCCCTCCAGTGTCTGGCCGTCGGCGGTTATCCTCACTTTACTTCCGGAGTAATCCACCGCTGATACCGGTGTATTTAGCCGAACATCCACCCCCTGGGCCAGGTAGGTGGCCACACCGTCGAAGCCATTCGTAACCATGACATCAGCGCCGCCAAATTCTTCGTCGTCGTCAAAATATTTAGACGACAGCTGCGCGATGTCAGCGCCGGTGTTGAACTCTAAATAAGCAGATAGCATGTACTTCCACAGCCGGTTGCCGGCCTGGCTCGGGTACAACGATTGAAATACCGACTCGAAGCTTTGCTGGAGGCTGCCGGCGTTTCGTACCGCATTCAGGGCACTGTTGAACTGACTCTCTGCCTGCGTCAGTGCGGCGTCGGTGTAAGCCGTGCCGTTCGCATCGTACACCCGAACACTGTCGTCGTCGGTTCGGAAGGTGTTGGCGCCAGCCCTGGCGGCCAGGTCCGTGAGGGGGTTGCCTTTGGGGCCGTGAATCCAGCTGGCACCTTCGTCAAAGGCAACGCCTAGGCTCCGGTCCGTTCGCAGGCGTCCACCCACCCTGCTCTGAGCTTCCAAAACGATGACCGTGAAGCCCTTCTGTTTCAACCGTTGAGCTGCGGCCAGCCCGGCAATGCCCGCGCCGATGACGATGACAGTTTTCCCGTTGGGTTTGCTGTCGTCTTCGGCGCATTGCACCAGAAGGGTAGGCGCCAGCAGGGTCAGCGGCAGACTGGTTAAGGCGTGTTTCAAAAAAGTGCGGCGTCTCATAACATTTTAATCGTGTTTGTGGCTAAATGCTGATTATGGCTGGCCTCCTATTATGAGTAACCGCCCCAAAAACCGCCGTTGGCTGTCCATTCCCTGCAGCACGTAGGCGCCCACCGGTACATCCGCCAGCTGAATTTCCCACAGCGTTTGGCCCGCAGCATCCGGGTAGCGCTGCTGCCAGACTAAGCGCCCGTGGAGGTCGTACAGTAATAGGTGCAGATGATCGGTAGCTGGCTGCGCCAGTGCTATCCAAAAGCGCCCCGTATTTGGGTTTGGATACAGGCGTACTGTCCCCTCTGTCTTGGGTGTGCGGGTGCTGATGATATCAATTTCTACGGGTTCTGACACCGCCGTGCAGCCGTTGGCATCGCGCACCGTAACGGTGTAGATGCCGTTGGGCAGGTCCGCAAAGACAGGCGAACCCTGGAACGTCAAGCCATCGAGGCTGTACTCGAGTGCTCCCGTACCGCCCGAGGCAGCAGCCGTCAGCGTATTCAGCGCGGCAGAGACGGTTACCGCTAGGGCTGGCGGGTCCTCAAGCGTGATGCTGACCACAAGCGTGCTGCCCACGGCATCGGTGAGCGTGAGCGTGTAGGTACCCGCGCCCAGTTGCTCGCGCGTGCAGCGGTTGTCGCTCAGCGGTGCACCCGCGCAAGTGAAGGGCGGCAGGCCGCCGAGTATTTCCAGTTCAAAAGCGCCATCCGACGCGCCGGCGCAGGTGGGCGGCGTGCGCGTCATAAGTATCGTCATCGGCAGGTAGTTGACCTCGAAAAAGACCGTATCGGTGCAGTCGTTGGCATCGGCCACGACGGCAAAGTGCGTTCCGTTGGGCAGGTCGGTGAAGAAGTCTTCCATCGTCCAAGCGCCACCGTCCAAGGAAAAGCGATAGGGAGGCGTTCCTCCGCTGGCAGAAATCGTTGCCGTGAGGCCAAACACCGCTGCCGTTATTTCCAACGAACCAGGAGACTGAATGAAAAAAGGGTCGCTAACCGTCTGGTTACCGGCGGCATCGCGCACCGTTATCACATGAAAGCCAGCGCTAACGCCCTCCCACAGCCCTTCCGCCTGGAAAGGCCCACCGTCGAGGGCATAGGTGTAGGGCGGCACTCCTCCTGTCGCACTGACGAGGACTCGCACTGTCTGGCCAGCGCAGAGAATTTCGCCCTCTACATCCACCCTCAGCAATTGCAACAGCGGCACATCCACCACCACCGAAGCCTCGGCAGTACAACCGTTGGTGTCGCGCACAGTAACGATATAGTCGCCGTTGGCCAGGCCGCCAAATACAGGCTGTTGCTGGAATGGCCCGCCATTCAGGCTATAAGACAGTTCGCCCGTACCGCCCGAGGCCGTTACCTCGATGCGATTCAATACCGCAACGGCATTCACTTGTAGGGCAGGTGGCTGAACGATGCTGAAATCCTGCGTGGCCGCCGTGCCGTGCTTGTCCTCTACCACGACCACGTAAATCCCTGCCGACAGTCCCTGGAAAACAGGTTCGGGCTGAAAATCCACACCGTTCAGGCTGTACGCATACGGTGGAACGCCACCACCTGCAGTGATGAGCGCAGCACCATTGCTGCCACCATGGCAGGAAACGGGCTGCGTTTGCACCAACAACACCGCTAACGGCCCAACATAAACAATGACCTCCGCGCTGGCCGTGCAGCCTTCAGCATCCTGAACCTCCACGGTATAGGTGTCGTTGGGCAGATCTACAAAGAGTGCATCCGTTTGGTAATCGCCACTGCCAATTCGGTATTGGTAAGGCGGATTTCCACCCAAAACTACCACAAAAACCGAGTCATTCGAGGCAGATGCCTGCACAACGATAGGGTCGGGATTGGGCACCACCACCACGGGAGAAACGGCCGTAAAGCCCCAGCCATCAGTAACGACAACAGCGTACACACCCGCGCCCAAGTTTTCAAACACCCCGTCATCTTGTACCGGGCCGCCAGAAGTCAGCTGGTAGCGGTAAGGCGGCTTTCCGCCCTGCACACTGGCCTGCAGGCGTGCGGTAGCGGCGTTGTGGCAGCGCAACGAGTCGAGCAAAGCAAGCGAGACAACGAGGTCGTTCTGAACGATTTGTATCTGGAAAACTGCCTGGTGGAGCCACTGAGCCGTGACAGTATAGAGGGCGTCGAAGGTGAAAGCGTCCTGCGTGGCTGCATCGCCGCTATGTACGTAGGCGAGAAGGCCGTTGTCAATATCCAATTGCGTGAAAGCATCGCCCACTGCAAGTGGCAGGCCGTCGAGCAGCAGTTGTCCGTGTTGCGGTACAGACAGCAGGGTGAGCAGGCCGTTTTCCGGCATTCCGCCGTTCAGGTCCAGGGCGAGCAGGGTGTTGTCCACAGGAGCCGTTTGCCCGGCGGGCAGCAAGAGCGGTTCATTTTTCCATAAAAAAGCGGCTTCGGTAGTGTCCCAGAAGCAGCAACGTAGCCCCCAGGCCTCTATGGCGCCGCCATCTTCTTCGGCCAGGTCGCGCACTTCGAGGCGCCAGGTGCCGGGAGCCGATTGATGGTTAAACCGTACCAACGGGTCTATGGGCCAGAAAACGCCCGCAATGGCTGGCGAAGTAGTATCACAAGTTTTTTCAAAATCGGCAGCGGTCAGCACGGCATCGTCGTCGAAGGTGGCCTGGATGTCGTTGCCTGAGCAGCCGGCTGCAGAGGCAGGTACGCCCGGCTGGTCGAAGAGCAGTACCGTGTCGCCACCCGGGTTGATGAGGCGCGCGCGCAGGTCGCCCACAAAGGTGTGGCGTATGTTGACCCAAACGTCCACGTCAGCCACAGGGCGCGTATCGGTGAGGTTTAAAGCCGACGCAACAGTTACAGGTTGAGCGCTGGCGATGACTACCGGCACATCTTCGCTGGCGAACTCAAAGCCACACACCTGGCGGGCCATTTGAAAGGCCCACACCGGTGAGTAGTCGCTCTGGCCACAGGCATTTTCGGCCCGTACACGCCAGTAATACACGCTGCTCGGCTGCAGGGTACCAATAGAAGCCTGTGCTTCGGCAACCGTCGTTTCCCAAACCACCTGGTCAGGAGCAAAGGCCGGGGTAGTACTGACCTGCACCTCGTAGTATAAGGCATCGGCAACGGGTACCCAACGCAGAAAGGTGCCCGGCACAACACCGCGCTGACCATCGAGCGGCGCGACAAGGGCGGGCTCGACGGGCTGCGACGCCACTACCTGAAGCGCTATGGTGCGCTCACGCACCAGCGTATCGCTCGTGCTGAGCAGGGAGAGGGTATATTGCCCTGGTATTATCAGCTCACCGATGACGACCAGAGCACTGTCGCCGGTAGGGATGGGATTGGGTGAAATAGATGCGACCGCATCGGGCGGCAGGCCGTCAAAGGCAAAAGTAATGTCTTCCGAAAAGCCGGCAATGCTGCGCGTGCGCACCCAAAAGGCCAGCGAATCGCCTGTGCAACGCTGCACGGCATCGGGCAGGTCGGTCTCTACCCAAAAGGTGGGCACGGGCGGCAGTTCGATGCGGAAATTCTGGTCGGAGATGTCGAAGAAGAGGTTGCCTACAGCCTGCACGCGCACGCGGCAGCCGTCCGAGAGCAGGAAGGGCACTTCCACCTCCGCCTCGCCTGTATTGGGCACCGGGCCGGCCAGCAGGTACGGATACGTCCAGCCGCCGTCGGTGGATAGCAGCAGGAGCACTTCGGTGCAATTCACAGGCGCCGTATCGGTGCGAGCCACATTCCAGCGCACCGTTTGCGTCTGGCCGACGTACCAGGCAACCGCCGTATTAGGCTCCAACACAGTAAAGGGGCCGCTATCGCCAGCGACCGTGATGTTCACGTCGGCAAAAGCCGTGCACCCGCCACCGGGGTGATTGTCACGAGCAGTTACGCGGAAGCGCATGGCGCGCCCCACAGCCGGCAAGCGCTCCCAGGGGTTGGTGGTATTGTCAATCACAAAGCCCAATGCCGGAAAGTAACGCTCCGGTGATGTCGTCGGCTTCAGCGAACGGAACATAGGCCCAACCGCATTGCCGGGCTGGGGTGGCATGGTGGCCGTCTGGTTGTTCATCTGCTCCCAGCAGTACGTCAGCACATCGCCATCGGCATCCTCCCCCTCCGCCGTGAGCACAAACGGCGTGGAGCGCGGTATCGTGAATGCCACGCCGCCAGAAGGCACCACTGCGGGAGCATTGTTGTCCAAATCCACCTTCTGAGCGCACACATTGCCCGGGCCGAGCATGGCATATTGGCGTATTTCCTGCAGGCTGATGGCGTGAAAGTAGTCGTCGCTGTTGCTCTGCACATTGGGGTTGCAAATGCCCGCGTAGCCCATAATGGTGGAGCCGCTGCCGGGTTCCACGGCAGTGGCGCTGTTGCGGTTGCAGTTGTTGTTTTGGGTGTGGTTGGCGCCAAACTGGTGGCCCATTTCATGCGCCACGTAGTCTATGTCGAACGGGTCGCCTACAGGTGCTGGGCGTCCGGTTACGCCGCGCGCTTTGGTGCTGTTGTTGCACACAACGCCCAGCCCCGCCACGCCGCCATTGCCAGTGGCAAACACATGGCCGATGTCGTAGTTCTCCGGCCCGATAAGCGTGTTGCACTTCGTTACGTTCTGCGACAGCATGGTCGAAAGGTTGTTGTTCGAGTAGCCATCCGTAACGGGATCTAAAAAGATAAGCGTGTCGTTGTTGGGCACCAGCTCCATCAGGATGCCTGAGTCGCGCTCATAGACGCCGTTGACGCGGTTGAGCGTGGTAACCATAGCAGCCAGCACCAACGGTTTCGTGCCGCCGTGAAACTGGGCATATTCCCCCGTACAAGCCAGCGCCAGCCGATAGCGCCGCAACAGGCAATCGCCCGTCAGCTCCGGAGCAGCCCCTTCAAAGCGATGAGCACCCGCGGGCGACTCGCCTACTGAACACACCCACGGCTCTTTCGACCGTTTCAGCGCCGATTTGAAATACACGACCGCATAACCCGGCTCGCCCGGCTGGTAAGGATCGAGGAAGACCGGCTCATGCCGGGCCGACAGGATCATGGCATAGAACCCACGCGGCGTCAGCTCGCATTTGAGCGACGCCGTTGGGTCATCGAGGCCTGCGCCGGTGTAGGAGCGTATCTCCGGATATCTGGCCTGCAACTCTGGCGGCATAACCGGCGAGGCTACTACGCGAAAACGCGCCCAATGGCCATCAGGTAAGGGCAGCGTCAGCACCACTTCCTGACCTTTGGCTGCACTGAAGCGCAACGGTGCAGCAGCCAGTGCCGCTTCCAAACTTGCCACATCGAACCGCACCAGCCGAAAATGCTCTGGAAGCGTACCGCCATCGCGACGGGCGGAGGAGAGCACTTCCGACGCCGAAACATCACTGAAAAAGGATTGGGAAAATATCGAAAGCGGCCATAAAAACAGGAATACAAGGTAAAAAAAACTCCGCATAAGGGGACTGTCTGATGAAGGATTGAAACAATGAGGAAAAAAACAGGCAGAAAAGTAAGGCAGTGCACGCGATGCTCGGGGACATTTTTTTGCCACGCGCCCGACGATATCCGGCAATGTGTCCGCCAGAACCGAGAGCTTGTTCTTACACAAAAAACTCTTTGCCCAATGCTTGCAGGATTTCTTCTTGTGGCATTACCTTTGCCGCCCCAAAGCGCGCAAGAGCGCTGGAGGTTATTTAGCGGGCTATAGCTCAGTTGGTTAGAGCGCCACGTTGACATCGTGGAGGTCACTGGTTCGAATCCAGTTGGTCCGACTTTCTTTTCGGGTGATTAGCTCAGTTGGTTTAGAGCGCACGCTTCACACGCGTGAGGTCACTGGTTCGAATCCAGTATTACCCACTAAATCCTGTTTCGGGACGTAGCTCAGCCCGGTAGAGTACACGTCTGGGGGGCGTGTGGCCGCTGGTTCGAATCCAGTCGTCCCGACTTGCTGCGACAAGGTCGCGCCGTGAGGTGCGGCCTTTTTTGCTATCTTGCTATACAAATGGGCTAAGGTTGCTAAAGGCCAACAACAAAGCGCGCCAGCTGGTGCAAGACCGCTGGCGCGCTTTTTCGTCGGAGGCAACGCGGCTGCTATCGCACTACCGTTACATCGCCCCGATACAACAGGACGCGCCCGTCTAAGAACTTTACTTCGATGACATAGACATAAACGCCTGGCTGAACATACTGGCCTTTGTAGCGGCCGTCCCAGCCCTCGCCCAGGTCGTTGTTGTTCGGGTAGAAATTCGTGCGCTCATACACCTGGTTGCCCCATCGGTCAAAGATGCGCATGAAGTTAACGATCTCCACGCCAGGCCCAACGTTCGGATTGAAGTGATCATTCAAGCCGCGCGTGTTGCCGGGTATGAAGACGTTCGGGATATAGACGTTGCGGTTCGGGTCAATATTGACCAGGATAGAGCCTGTCCCGGAGCAGCCATTGGCATCAAACACCGTGAGCGTGTAGCGCTGCGACTCGAAAGTACGCACATAAGGTTCCAATACTCGCGGATCGCTCAGCAGCTCCGCTGGCTGCCAGATGAACGTATCCACGTTAGCGCCCGTGATGATGGGGATGAGCTGGAAGAGCGTATCGCCCAGTTCGATTTCCACCACGGCAGGGTCGAACGTTACTACGATGGGTGCCGGCTCGAACACGAAGAACGAGTCCGTGTATTCGCAGCCCACGCGGTCAGTGTAGGTGATAAAATGCTTACCGCCGCCGATGCTGATGGGGAAGTTGGGCGATAGGTACACGCCAAAGTCAATGCTGTACTGGTAAGGTGCTCCGGCGCCGCCGGTGATGGTATCAATGAACAGCGTAGTCTCTTCGCCGTGGCACTGAATGGGTTCGAGCGGCAGGAAGGAACCGACGATGGGTGCCGGGTCGCTCAGGATGAAGAACTGTACTTCGGTGCAGCCCTTGCTGTCTGTTACAGTAACAGTGTACGTGCCTGCCGTCAGGTCAGTGATTGGGTTCGTGTTGCCCACCGGGCCATTGATACCGGCCCAGCTATACGTATATCCCGGAGTACCTTTGCTGACGGAGATGGTGATCTGACCGTCGTTGCCGCCGAAGCATTTAGGTGGTGCCAGCCCGCCCAGCGGTGTGGTTATCTGAATCCGCTCTGGTTGCTCAATTGTCGTATTGAATACCCTGCGGCAGCCACGGCTGTCCGTAAGGGTCAGCGTAACTGGCCCTGCCGACAGGTTAGTGGCGTTCGGGAAGGTCTGGCCATTGCTCCACAGATAAGAGTAGGGTTGTCCATTACCACCGCTGGCTGTAACGCGCGAGCGGCCGTCGGCGAGGCCGAAGCACGAGACAGAGTCGTTAGCAAAAGTGGCCTCCAGGGCCGGCGGTGCTGCTATCTGAACGGAGTCAATGCGGAAGCATCCGTTGAGCGGGTCGCGCACAATGATGGTGTTGAAGCCCGCGCACAGGTCAGCGCGCAATGAGTCGGTGCCGCCGTCTTCCCACTCAAAGTCGAAGTTGGCAAATGTGGGCGGTGTCGTGTTGTAATAGACGACCAACTCCACCCCACCGTCGCAGGTGTCAATGCAGCGCGTGGGGCGTATGTTGTTGTACTGGATGACGATGCCGGGTGGGTCGGGCAACACAAATGTGCGCGTCAGCGTACAGTTGCGCGTATCCGTAATGGTTACCGTGTAGGTGCCGGCGGGTATAGGGAAGATGACCGGCGCATTCTGGCTATTCGACCAGTTGTACAGATAGCCCGGATTGCCGCCCTGCACCGTAATAGCGATGCTACCGTCAATACCGCCATTACAGGTGGGTTGGCGCAGCAGGCTGTCGGTAATGGCCAAGGGTTGTTTGCCTGCCAGCGACACCGTTATTGTATTCGTGCAGCTTTGGGCGTCTCGCACTACTACCGTATAGGTGCCTCCCGCCAGCTGGCATATTTGGGCGGTATTGCCGACAGAGGCACCGCTACTATCCGTCCAGGCGAAAGTGGTGGCGGTAGGTGCGAGCACGCGCAAGCATCCGTCATTGCCACAGACGACGGAAGTCGAGTCAACGCCGTTGATGGGTGGCGGGCCGGGCAGAGCTAGAATCACGGTTGCCGAGTCCACACAGCCGTTGGCATCACGCACCGTAACGGTGTACGTACCCGGGCCAAGGTTGAACAGGCTATCCACACCCGGCAAGGTTTGAGGGGGTTCGGCGCTCCAGGTGTAGGTATAGCCGCTACCCGTACCGCCCGTAGAGGCTACCTTAATGGTACCGCTGGTAGGTTGCGAGCACAGAGGGTTAGACTGCGAAACCACCACTGCATCCACCGGTGGTGGGCTGGTCAGGGTATACGAAGCCGAAGCCGAACAGCCCGATACAGTCTCAAGCACCGTGACTTCGTACGTACCCGCAGGTAACTGCGACAGGCGCGAACGCTCGTTGACGTTGAGTTGCGGATACGGCCCCGGCGGTGTGGGGGGCACAGGCGTCCAGACAAAGGCGTAAAAAGTTCCCAACGGGTTGGGGAACGGCGGCGTTGCTACGGCTTCTACTTCAATCACCCCGCTGGACTGACCCGCACAGGCCGGGTTTGTCAGTGTTAGCGCGTTCAGCGTAAAATTCCGCGCATTATCAATGCGCGCGGGCGCTGGATGAACGTAGGTACAACCATTAAAGTCAGTTACTGTAACAAAATAGCAGCCATTGACTTTGGTAATACTATTGTAGGGGTTGCCATTAAAAGAGTCGTCCGGGAAACGCTGAACCGAGTCGCAGTTGGCGTACTCCCATTGAAACAAATATCCTCCCTGAGCATTGGGTGTACCACCTGAAGCGGTAGCCAGGATGACGCCATCATTTACGCCAGGGCAAGAGGCATTCGTGGTCTGAATATCTAAAGCCAGCGGCGCCGGCTGGCTGAGTGTACCAGCGGCAAACTGTGTACAACCGTTAGCGTTGTTGGTTACCGTTACACTGTACTGGCCGGCCCCAACCCCCACGATGGTTTGCGTCGTCTGCTGCGGCGTGGTATTCCATCGGAAGCTGAAGTTGTTGCTTGGATTGGGCACCAGCACGCCATCAATCGAGACATCAGCGCGTAAAATACCGTCCGTTCGGCCGTGGCAAGTGGGCAGTTGAATAACCGAAAGCGTTACCCCCAATTCAGGAATGTTGATATCACGTGTGCCGCATACCTGCGTGCCGAAACCGTTCTGGTCAGTAACGCACACCTGCCAGCAGCCCTCAGGCAAGGGAAGCGTGAGGATGGTGTCGGCCACGTTGGAAACTACAAAATTGCCCTGTCCACCCGCGCAGGGTTGCCAACTGACAACATAGGGTGGAACACCACCTTCGATGATGGCGCCGATACTGGCCGTGTTGTCGCAATTGGGCACATCCACGTAAAAATTGACAATCAGCGGGATAGAGTCAATGCAAATCTTGCCCGGAAAGGCGCTCACAGCTACCTGATTCACCGTGGACTTATCCAGCGTGATGATGGTTGGAAAACTACCAAAAGACAACGTTGTGCACGTATCCAGAGGCCCGATGACCTGGAAGCAAACCTCAAATATGGCCTCACCATCGGGTATAGTAATGCCCGTACCCAAAAACTCAGAATACGTAAAACCCAAATACCCCTGCCCGGCTTCGTTTTCGTTCAAATTGCCTGCCACGCTAAACGGCTCTATAGCTATATTGGGATTTCGTACTTCGATGTACCGTAGCAAAGTAGTATCCCAGGAAATAGAAAAGGAACTTCCCAGCACATTGTCAAAGTTTTCCACCTGGATCGGCACACATAGTGTAGTGTTAGGTGCAGCCACTAAGTCCGGTGTACGATAGGCCGTATTGTCGTCTGCATTGCAGCCGGTCATATTTACGGTGAAGTTCAGGCCACAGCTCTTGCCATCGCGCACTTCAACGACGTAGACGCCCGGCTCTGGCACCGAGAACGTCAGGGTAATGGTGTGCCGCCACTGCGAAGGCGGTGTGTAAATGAGGCCCTTTTTGTTGGGCTCGCCTTGCTTGTAAATGCGAACGTCGTAAAACGTGGATTTATCCCATTCGGGCAGGCCACCAATCAGTCGGAAGCGGCCCACGCAATCATTTCCATTGACACTGGTGGCGATACTGGTAACCTCGATGGGGGTCAGGTAAACAATGGCAAAAGCCGAGTTGATAGCCACATCCACACACCCCGGCTCCAGCTCGAAGTTGGGGTAATCCGTGATGGTGATGGGTGCAAAATGCAGCAGACAGGGTTTTCCGTTGCAGAACAGCGTGGAATTCAGGATATTGCCGGTGTTGAAAAACCAGTGGTCGCCGCTGGGCGGGCCAGAGGTAGCAAAAAAGCCCGACAGGGCACCAGGCCAGAGACAGGTGTCGGCCAGCACCAGCTGGTCTGTTCCCGTTTGAGTGGGCGGACATTCATAAATAGCGTAGGCAATGCCCGGCGGCGTGGCCGGAATAGGGTCATCAAACACGGCGTCGCCGTTGTGGCGAATGAGCACCGAGTCGCCAAAGCACAGGAAAAGCGTGTCCAGCACGACGTCATTAGTCTGGCCAATGCGTTGCCCTACGGTGATAGTGCCGGCGGAGCAAGCAGCCTCCGCGTTGGAACCTATGGGCTGGCCTTTTCGGACGTTTACGGTCTGCGGGGTCTGGGCCAAAGAAACCGATACCCAAAATAAATATAGCAGCGGAAGGATTAGCGTTTTGCGCATGCTGAGTGAATTGGAATGGTAAAGAGATACAATCGGCATGTTTTCAGACTGCAAAGAGATACAATGCCCGATGGATTTGCTGTGCATGGGTGGATATTTAACGTTTGGCCTTGCGATTATTCGCGGCCTTGGCGTCTCCCGAGGAAACAGGCCGCAAAAGTAGGGAACCTGTACTCAACGGCAGCCTGAAGTCAGAACGATTGTTGGTACGGCAGCAAATAGCGGAGGTGCGGCGGCAAATGATTGGCTAAAGGCAAAAAACCTCTTCTGGCAGGCATGGCCTTCCTCAAGGTTTTTTCCACACCCGCCCATTCAGGATGACGGTCTCGACCGGGTCGGTGCCAAAGAAATACGGGACCTGCGCTACCGAAGTCATCGGGCGGGTAATGAACAGGTTGGCTTTTTTGCCCACAGCAATGCTGCCGTAGTCTGCCTCCAGCTCCAAGGCCCTTGCGCCGTTGAGCGTGGCGGCATTAATGGCCTCTTCGGGCAACATTTTCATCTGGATGCAAGCCAACGAGACGACGAACGACATGCGCCCCGAAGGCGCCGAGCCGGGGTTGTAGTCCGAGGCCAGCACCACGGGCAATCCGGCATTGAGCATCTCCCGAGCTGGGGCATACGGAATGCCTAGAAAGAAGGCACAGCCGGGCAAAAGCGTGGGCAGTGTGGCGCTGTCGCGCAACAGCGCGATTTCCTCCGGCCCGACGCATTCTAAGTGATCCACCGACAGCGCGCCATTGGCCACGCCTACCTGCACACCGCCCGAATTGGCCAGCTCATTGGCATGTATCCTGGGCTTTAGCCCATATTTCCAGGCGGCTTGCAGGATGCGCTCCGTCTCCGCAGGTGTAAAAAAGCCTCGGTCACAAAACACATCGCAGTATTCAGCAAGCCCTTCCTCTGCCACGCGCGGCAGCATCTGGTGAATGACCAGGTCTATGTAATCGTTTCGCCGCGTGCGGTATTCTTCCGGTACGGCATGGGCGCCCAAAAAGGTCGCTTTGATGGGTATGGGGCTGAGGACTTTCAGGCGCCGAATAACGCGCAACATCTTCAGCTCGCTCTCCACACTCAGGCCGTAACCACTCTTGATTTCAATAGCGCCAGTGCCCTGAGCGATGACCTCACAGAGCCGTTGCCAGGCGCTTTCCAAGAGGGCCTCCTCTGACATCTGGCGCAGTCGCCGCGCGGAGTTCAGGATGCCGCCGCCGCGCTGCGCAATCTCTTCGTATAACAGGCCGCGGATGCGATCCACAAACTCCTCGTCGCGCGGGGCCGCAAACACTAAGTGCGTGTGCGCGTCGCACCACGATGGGAACACCATGCGCCCTGTAGCGTCCAGCACCGTATCGGCCCGCTCCGGGCAGCGCTCCATAGGCCCAAAGGCCGCTATTCGGTCGTTTTCGATGAGCAAAAACGCCTCGGATACGGTGGGTAGCTGGCGTATGTCCTCCCCTTTCACCACCGAACGCCGACGCTTTTCCGTCTGTACTAACAGACCTATGTTTCGGATGAGCAGTGTAGCCATAAAGCCGACCTATACAACAGATATCGTTTGTGCCTGAGTCATGAGGAGTCCGCTGGCATCAGCCCAATTGCTCCGTGGCGGCCTCCCATTCGGCGTAGCATCGCTCCAGTTCGGCCTGGTTGGCGCGGTAGCGCTCTAAGGTTTGCTGATGGTCGGGCCGGCTGTAAAAGTCGGTTTGGCCCATTTGTTCTTCCATTTTTTTGAGTTCGGCCTCGATTTCAGCAATGCGTTTTTCAGCGCGTTGTACCTGGCGCTGCAGTTGTTTTTTCTCCTCGGGTGTGCGGGCGGCGCCGGCCTTTACCTGCTGGTCGGGAGCGGCATAGCTGTCGGCTGCGCGGCTGGGTTGTAGGGTGCGCAGTTCGACCTGGCGCATGTTGTCTAATTGGCGCTTTTCCAAGAAATAATTGACGTCGCCCAGGTATTCGCGCAGCTGGTGGTCGCGGAATTCGATGGTGCGCGTGGTGAGGCCACTGAGGAATTCGCGGTCGTGGCTGACGACGAGCAGCGTTCCATTGTAGTCGAGCAGGGCCTGCTTGAGCACGTCTTTGGATAGCATGTCTAAGTGGTTGGTAGGCTCGTCGAGCACCAGGAAGTTAAACGGTTTCAGCAGCATGCAGGCCAGGGCCAATCGGGCGCGTTCGCCGCCGGAGAGGGCGACTACTTTCTTTTCTACATCTTCGCCACTGAAGAGGAAAGCGCCCAGGATGGCGCGCAGGCGCGTGCGCATTTCGGGCGGGCTGTGTTGCTCCATTGTTTCCAGCAGCGTGAGGCGTGGGTTGAGGGTTTCCGCCTGATTTTGAGCGTAATAGCCTACGCTCACGCTGTAGCCCAAGGTGGCCTGGCCGGTGGTGGGTGGTTCCAGGCCGATGAGGATTTTGGCCAGTGTGGTTTTGCCCTGGCCGTTCTGGCCCACGAAGGCGACGCGCTCGCCGCGCAGGATCTGGAAATTCACGTTTTCCAACACTTTGACCGCGCCGTAGCGCTTGGTCAGGTTTTCGGCTTTGGCCACCACCTCACCCGAGCGCGGCGCATCGGGAAAGCGCAGGCGCATAACGGCGGTATCCTGCTCTTCGATTTCGATGCGCTCCATTTTGTCCAGCTGCTTTTGCATGCTTTGAGCAGCCTTTGTTTTGGTGGCTTTAGCCATGAAGCGGTTGATGGTGCGCTCGCGGTCGGCAATGAGGCGCTGTTGGTTTTCGTAAGCGGCTTGCAACTTTTCGCGGCGGTCGGCACTGAGCTCCACGTATTTGGAATAAGGCGCTTTGTAGTCTTCCAGTCGGCCCAGCACGATCTCGACGGTGCGGTTGGTAACATTGTCTAAGAAGCGCCGGTCGTGGCTAATGACGATGAGCATGCCCGGATACTTGTTGAGCCAGTCTTCGAGCCACAGGATACTCTCGATGTCTAAGTGGTTGGTCGGCTCGTCTAATAGGATAAGGTCGGGCTGGCGGAGCAGAATTTTGGCCAATTCGACGCGCATTTGCCAGCCCCCGGAGAGTTCTTCGGTCATGCGCGTCATGTCGCTGTGCTGAAAGCCCAGCCCCGTCAGCACGCGCTCGGCATCGGCGGATGTTGTAGCCAGGCCCAGATGATGCAGCCGTTCGGTAATGTCGCCCATTTGCTCCAGTAAGCGAAGGTACTCGGCAGTCTCGTAGTCGTCGCGCTGTGCCAGCGCATCCTGCACTTGCTGGAGTTGTTTTTCTAGCTCGAGCACCTCTGCAAAGGCGGTCATGGCTTCCTCCAGCACGGTCTTGCCTCTGGGCAGCAGCATGTCCTGGTGCAGGTAACCAATCGTGAAGTGAGCGGGCTTGATCACCTGCCCCTCGTGCGGCGACATTTCGCCAGCGATGATCTTCAACAGTGTGGATTTGCCGGCACCGTTGCGGCCTACTAAACCAATGCGTTCTCCGGGCTTAACTACCAGGTTGATGGAGTCCATGAGCACCCGGTCGCCGTATTGCACGTAAATGTTGTTCAGGGTAAGCATAGCGCGCGCAAAGGTAGGACAGCATCGTAACTTTGCCTGAAACACTCGAAAAAGAGCATCTTTACCGCCGCATCTTCAAACACGCACTCATGGCTACGCAACAACCCGACGCTCCGCAACCGGCCTCCGGAACGCCGGCCTTAGGCAAGCAAATACTCCTGCTGGCCCTCATCTCCGTCGCAGGCGTGCTGCTTTTCCGGCTGCTGACATCCGACAATGCCGTAACTGACATGCTCAAAAAACCACAAGGCGTACAACTGACCTACATCCCCTCGGACTTCAACCCTAACCTCAACGAAGAAGCAACGCTGCAAATCCTTTCCCAGCCAGAGAAATACCGCAAAGAGTTCGATGACCTGGTCTATAACTTCAACCTGTCGCTGCTCTACCACGTGGCCAATCGGATGAACTTAGACGACAGCCTCAAACGCCGCCTCGAACCCGAATATCGCAAGCATCACGAGTACCTGAAAAGCCTGTACTTCAGCGACTTCGTTGCCCTGAAAGACACCACGGCATACCTGTACGAAAACTGGTACCACGACAACAGCAACCAGGCCGTGCGCGTCTTCAACGAAGTTGCGGGCAAATACACCTGTTTTTTCGTTACTCAAATTATCGCTACGCTTCTGAAAGTTACTGACGGGCAGTTACTGGCAAAAGGCCGAAACGTGGACAATCCCTGCGGCATCGCCATCAACGAAGCCCTCCGCCCTATGGTCGAGCGCCTGCAAACACGAGCCGCCATCCGGGACTTTAGCGCCTCGCGCGGCATGCTGCGCGACAAGGTGAGCCAGGGCATCGCCGAACTGGCCACCTACGAGGTGCGCAGCCGAATGGGCTTAGATAAATCACTGTCATACAAGATTTTCGGAATTCCGGTTTCTCGAACAGATATTCGCATCGAGGCCATGAGCGTCATCAAAGCCGGCTTCAAACTCGATCAGAATTTTGATGTTACGTTCAACCCGCGCAAAGGCGTCGTGTACGTAACATTGCCGCCGCCCACCATCCTGTCGCACGAGGTCTTTCCGCGCGTGGATAAACTGGATGTAGGCATCCTGGCCGGAATCAACGAAGAAGAAATGAACCGCAACTTCAATGAACTGCGCCGACAGTTCCGGCAGGACGCCATCGAAAACGACCGCATCCTGGAGCGCGCCCGCGAACGCGCCGACAGCGTCCTGCAACTCATGCTGGGCCCCGTGGTCAAGAGTATGGGCAAAAAATACCGCTTAGAACTGCGTTTCCGCGACAGCAGCCTGCCTCCGCCCGACCAACCCGATGCATCACAACAGCCCACCCGCAGAGCCCCCGCTACGCGCCAGCAGTTCATTCCGCAATAGACCGGGCAGGGTCTAACTCGTCCAACTTGCTCTGATACCAGCGCGCCTCGATAACGCCGGGGTGCTGCTGCTGTATGTCCTGGTACAAATTGCGAATGCTGCCAGCACGGCGCCGCTCCCGAGGAGTCAGGTACAGCCGCCATAGGCGCGTCGTAATGCTGTAAAAATCCTGAAAGGCCCGGCGTTTTGTTGCCGGGAGGTGATGATCACGGGTCAGAGCCATGCGCAAAGCGTGAAGCCGGCTTTCCACTGAGGTCTCTGCTTTCAGCTCATAAAAGTTTTTGATTTCCAGCACGCGCATGATGTACTGAAGCGACAAATCCTCGAAATGCAGCCCATTAAGCAGATACAGCGAGTCGCTGTAATTCCCTTCCTCAAAAGCAACATGGGCCTGAGCCAGCTGGTAGTACATCTCGCTCGGTTCAGGGCCGTACACGCTGTGGCGGCACTGCGCGATAAGCCGCCGGACAAAAGGCAAGTCCTGCACATACACACCCATGCGCACTAATGAGATAAACGCATTGGCGTGAATAGCCTCCGCCCGGTTAGTCAGCCGGTTCGCCTTTTGCTGGTAAAGGCGCAAAAGATGTTCCCGATAACGTGGGAGCTGAAAATTGCGCGCGCAAAAATTGTAGATGATTGTCTCAAAACGCTCTCGCTCATAGGGTTCTATTCGCTCCTGACACTCCAGGTAGAGCGTAAGTAATACCTCAAAGGCTTCCTCCTGTTCCTCTCGATTGCCCACTGTGGTCTGTATCGCTGTAGTATATAGTCGTCCAATCTCCGTACAAAACCAGGACGCTTCCGATTGGGCGAAAAAGGCATCAACGTACTGCCTCACATCCACATCAGGCGCCAGTTTGTGCTGAGTTTCCAAGCTCAAAAGGGCCAGCAGAAGATCCGCTCGTTGAGAAAAGTACCAGTACTCCAACGCTTTCAGGGCGTTCGGAAGATTGGCCCCCTCACTCACGTCCGCAACGGCAATACAATACCAGGAAAGCATCCGCTCTGCCGCCCATTTCTTTCGATCATTCTCCTGACCAATGGAACTATCCTGCTCCAGGCGTCGTTTCAGTTGGTGCAGATATCGACTGGCGACTTTAATCGCTCCACGGGACATAAAAAAGTCAGCTATCTGAGCGATATCGTAATCCTTCTCTCGCACTGCTCCGGCACCGCCCATCTCTACCTGGATAAACTCTCGTACTCGACAAAGCGCCTCATGCTGTGCCTGATTTAGACGACCCGAACGGAAAGGTGCCTGGCCAAAAACCACTTCAAACACGCGCTTTCGCTCCAATATGTTCACCCATTCACTGCTATCGGCTCGCTGCAAAACCTCGACCAAATAGCGCAAAAGTCTACTTCCATCGTCTTTTGTCCGGCTGTTCTGACAGTAGGGAGAGTCTAGAAAAAGTAACAAGCGCTCTCTATCCTCTTCCGTAAACGCAGAAAGGTCTTCTAAAAGATCAGACTTTAGCATAGTCGTAATCAGCGCTTGAGAACTCTATTGAAAAAAGGTGCTGCAATGTTAAGCCACACTAAATTTTCATGGTTATGAGAGGCTATTTTATTTTCGCTTTTATCATTGTGATGGAGGTGATTCTCCGTACTGTTCCAACGGCCACCGAACAAACCTGCAACAATCTGGCAGATCGCTACTACCATCAGGCCACTGCCCTGGCAGACTCGGCCTACACGTTCTTGTGGGCAACCGCTTCGGGCGCCTATGTTCCTACCAAAATGGCTGTTGGCAGTGTGCAATTCGTCGTCGAATACGATGCCGCTAACGACAAATTCGTCATCGCAGGCCCCTGCAGCAACACCGACTGGAGTGCGTTTCAGGTACAGGACAAAACGCTCCACTATCAGAAAGACGGCTTTGCTTTCGAGGCACAATGCTTTAGCGAAAACGGCGGCCCGCTGAAGCTCAAGGTACTGCCCAGGAGCAACACTAGCATCGAAGCCTTCCGCTAAAGCAGGTATGGCCTGCTGTGGACAGATGTGCAGGGCCTCCAAAACTGCCGTCCCTTCTCCTATGCACATCGAGAGATGCGAAGAGGCGCCAGGAAAAAACACCTCTGTGGCTCTCCGCGTCCTCTGTATTTTTTTACCTTTTGCCTGACAGCAGCCTTGCGTAAGGTTTGTATTTAACCAGGCGCACACAACAGGCACGGGCCGACTTCACGTCTGTCCGTGCCTATTTTTTGTGCAGAGGAAGTGCTCTCTGAAGCCTCAAACCTGGCGTTGAACAGGCGCTACCCGTTGAAGATCGCGCCATCTTCGCTTTTTCCCGGAAACATGTCCGGATAAAAAATGCCCTATTTTGTGCCTTTTTTAGGCCGCCTACTACCATCCATTTTTGTGCCTATGTAGCGGCTATTGAATACCTGACATTGCCGAAACGGCAATTTTGATCAGTGTGGAAACGGAAAGCGCAGGTAAGTGCTCAACTTGCCTGCGTAATTCTTTTTATACGGCCATTGCTGCTGTTTCTGCAGCGGCGCCCAGGCGTCCAAAGCGCTTTTCCAAGACCTGATAGCGGTAATCAAAAATCTCCTCCAGCTGGCGACGGACGAAGAGGGCATGCGCCAGAGTACCCAACGGCCCCAGCGGCAGGCGATAATGCACCAAATCCGTCATCTCTACACCGCCCTCGATGGGCTTGAAATGGTGCTGGTGATGCCACAGCGCATACGGGCCCACGCGCTGCTCGTCCACAAAAAACTCGCCTTCGCGTACGTGCGTGATCTCCGTCATCCAGAACAGCGGAATGCCTAACACGGGCCGAACAGTATAAGTAATGATCTGGCCCGGATACATGCGGCCCACCCACTTGGGGTCAGAAAGCACCTGAAAACGCATGTAGGCAGGTGTAATGTCGCGCAAATTGAGCGGAGAGGAGAAGAAATCCCAGGCTTCTTCAATGGAAATCGGCAGGCGCTGCACGCGCTCTAAAGTGTACACACCCATAGCTTTTTTGCCCTCTTAAACAGGGCCGGCGCCATAGAGTTGAGCGGGCTTTTCAGAAAACAGCGCTAAAGCCATCCCTACATATTTTCCGGGATAAACTTATCTAGGTTTTCCGGGTATTCCTTGTTGTAGGAATAGCGCAGGATATCGTAGCTGGTGACGATGCCCACCAGTTCGCCTGCGTCGTTGACGATAGGGATAGCGTGGAACAGGTGCTCCATGAGCACTTCTGCCGCGGCACCGATGTGCTGGCGTGGCTCCAACGTAGCCAATTTAGTGGTCATTACATCGCGCACCTTCGTGTGTTGGTAGTCCTCCGCCGATTTGCCGAGTTTGAACATATCCCAGGCGGTAATCATCCCGACCAGCTTTTTACCTTCCAGGACGGGGAGGTGATGGATGCGCTTCGTCATCAGGATTTCGCGCGCTTTGCCCAACGTATCGTCTGGAGTAAGGGTGATGAGCTTGGTGCTCATGATCGTGTCAATGGTTTCGTTCATCATAGGCCAGCTAACCGTTTTTTATCATGAAAAAAATCGAGGTCCAAAGTAGGGCGCTTTGCGCATGTGGACAAATGCGCCGGCGAGAATTAACGCGAAAAAAGATGCAGGCGGGTTCTAAACGCGCTCAGCAGCAAGCAAATAGAGCACGGCCATGCGGATGGCCACGCCGTTTTCTACCTGTTGGAGGATGATGCTGTGGCGGCTGTCGGCCACGTCGGAGGTGAGCTCGACGCCGCGATTGATAGGGCCTGGGTGCATGATGACGATGTCGTGCTCCAGGGCGTCGAGCATGGTGCGCGTGATGCCGAAGTACTGGTGATATTCGCGCAGGCTGGGGAAGTAGCGGATGTCCTGGCGTTCCAGCTGAATGCGCAGCACGTTGGCTACGTCGCACCACTGGAGCGTTTCGCGCACATTGTGCGACACTTCTACGCCCAGCGCAGCGTAGTATTTGGGTATCAGGGTCGGCGGGCCGCAAACGCGCACGCGGGCGCCGAGTTTGTGAAGACACAGCACATTGCTCAGCGCCACGCGGCTATGCAAAATGTCGCCAATGATAGCCACTTTTTTGCCGGCCACGTCGCCCAGGCGCTCACGGATGGAATAAGCATCGAGCAGCGCCTGCGTAGGATGCTCGTGAGTGCCGTCGCCAGCGTTGATGATGTTGGCCGGAATGTGGCGGCTCAGAAAGGCACAGGCTCCCGGCGCCGGATGACGCATGACGACCATGTCCACCTTCATCGCCAAGATGTTGTTCACGGTGTCTAAGAGCGTTTCGCCTTTGTTGACGCTCGACGATGAAGCCGTGAAGTTGACAATATCCGCACTCAGGCGGCGCTCGGCCAGCTCGAACGACACCCGTGTGCGTGTGCTGCTCTCGAAGAACAGATTGGCTACCGTGATGTCGCGCAAGGAAGGCACCTTTTTGATGGGTCTGTTGATGACTTCTTTAAAGTTATCGGCCGTCTCGAAGATGAGCTGGATGTCGTCTTCCGTCAGGTCTTTGATGCCGAGGAGGTGGCGCGTGCTCAGGGCTTTCATGCCGTAAGGCTATCGTTTTTCAAAAAAAAGAATTTCGTCGCGGCCGTGCATTTCCTGCCAGTGCACTTTGACGTAGGCTTCGTCTAAGGCGTCCACGGCAAGGCCCACGTAATCGGCCTGAATGGGCAGGTGGCGATTGAAGCGCCGGTCCACCAGGGCCATCAATTCCACCCGTTCGGGGCGCCCATAGTGCTGCAGGGCTGCCAGAGCAGCCTGAATGGTGCGACCGGTGTAGAGCACGTCGTCCACCAGTAATACTTTCTGGTTGGAAATGAGGAAGTTCATCTCATTCGGATAGGGCGTCAGCGGCGTGTCGCGCAGGCGGAAGTCATCGCGGTAGAAGGTGATGTCTAAGCGTCCGTAGGGGATATCGGAGCGCCCGGTGAGTGCGGTGAGGCGCTGGTGGATGCGGTCGGCCAGCGGCACGCCACGCGGCTGAATGCCCACCACACAGGCATTGGCAAAGCCTTCCCAGTCCTCCAGCACCTGATGGCACAGGCGCTCTATGGTCAGGCGAAAGCGTTCGCCGCTGAGCAGGAGTTTGCCGTCTGAGGGGGTCATGATGCCTGTCCGTTTTCGTCTTCTTCCGGTCGGACAACGGCCACGTCGGCGATCTGATCGCCCTCGTCTAAGCGAATGACCTTAACCCCCTGGGTAGAGCGACCCAAGATAGGGATGTCTTTCACGTGCGTGCGGATGGTTACACCGGCAGCCGTTGTGATCATCAGGTCGTCCTCCTCCGTAACGGCCTTAATGGCAACGAGCGCGCCGGTGCGCTCAGTTACCTGCAGCGTTTTCACGCCCTTGCTGCCACGACCGTAGAGGGGGTATTCGTCCATAGGTGAGCGCTTGGCCAGCCCTTTTTCCGAAACCACCAGGATGGTAACATTGGGGTCGTTGGGCGTAACGCTGACCATGCCCACGACGTGGTCGTTTTCTTCGTCGTCCACTTGGATGCCGCGGATGCCCACCACGGCGCGGCCCATGGGGCGCACGTCCTGCTCGCGGAAGCGGGCAGCCCGTCCGCTGCGCACAGCCATCCAGATTTCATTGCTGCCGTTGGTCAGCTTGGCCTCGATGAGGCTATCGCCCTCGTTGATTTCAACGGCAATGATGCCGTCATGACGCGGGCGCGAGTAAGCCTCCAGCAGCGTTTTCTTCACGATGCCGCGTTTGGTGCAAAAGAAGATGTAGTGGCTGTTGATGAATTCCTCATCGTCCAGTTTCTTTTCCAAAATGATGTAGGCGCGTACTTTGTCCTCTTTGGGAATGTTGAGCAGGTTTTGAATAACGCGCCCGGCGGTGTTCTTGCCGCCTTCGGGGATTTCATATACTTTGAGCCAGTGGCATCGGCCACGTTCGGTGAAGAGCAGCAGGGTCTGGTGGTTGGTGGCCACAAAGAGGTGCTCTACAAAATCCTCCTCGCGTGTGCGCACGCCCTGCACGCCCCGGCCGCCGCGGTTTTGGGCGCGGTATTCGGTGATGGGCGTGCGTTTGATGTAACCGGCGTGGCTGATGGTGATCACTACCTGCTCGTCCTCGATGAGGTCTTCCATGTTGATGTCGGCCTCGTCTATTTCAATGGCCGTGCGGCGATCGTCGCCGTAGCGCTCCACAATGTCGGTCAGCTCGCGCTCGATGATGCCGCGCTGCAAGCCCTCATCGGCCAGAATGGCCTTCAATTCGGCTATTTTGCGCTGCAGTTCTTCGTATTCTTCGCGCACTTTTTCGCGCTCCAAGCCGGTCAGCTGTTGCAAGCGCATGGCCAGAATGGCGCGCGCCTGGATGTCGGTCAGGCCAAAGCGCTCCATGAGGCCCAAACGCGCCTCCTCCACATCGCGCGAGCCGCGAATGAGGGCGATGACTTCGTCCAGATGATCCAGCGCAATGAGCAGCCCCTCCAGGATGTGCGCCCGCTCTTCGGCCTTACGCAACTCGTAGCGCGTGCGCCGTACCACCACCTCCAGGCGGAACTTGATGAATTCATCCACCAACTCCTTGAGGTTCAGCGTACGCGGACGCCCACCCACCAGTGCAATGTTCTGAATGCCGTAGCTAGTCTGCAGCGGTGTTAGCTTGAACAACTGGCTCAAAATCACATTGGCCGCTGCATCGCGCTTGATTTCTATGACAATGCGTACGCCCTCGCGGTTCGACTCGTCGCGCACGTCGGAAATACCCACTATTTTCTTTTCATTGACCAGGTCAGCTATCTTGCTGATAAGCATGGCCTTATTGATCATGTACGGAATTTCCGTGACGATAATGGACTCGCGGCCTCTGTCGTCGGTTTCAATTTCGGCTTTAGCCCGCACCACCACGCGCCCTCTACCGGTCAAATACGCTTCGCGTATGCCCGAAAGGCCGAAGATGATGCCGCCGGTAGGAAAGTCGGGCGCCTGGATGATCTGGATGAGTTCCTCGATGCTGATGTTGGGGTTGCGCACGGCGGCAATGACGGCAGCACAGGCGTCGCGCAAGTTGTGCGGCATCATGTTAGTGGCCATACCTACGGCAATGCCGCTGGCGCCGTTGACCAGCAGGTTCGGAAAACGCGCAGGCAATACCGTGGGCTCTTCCAGCGAGTCGTCGAAGTTGAGCTGGAAGTCCACGGTTTCCTTGTCAATGTCGTCGAGCAGTTCGTCGGCGATGCGTCGAAGACGTGCCTCCGTGTAACGCATGGCTGCCGGGCTGTCGCCGTCCATCGAACCGAAGTTGCCCTGGCCATCCACCAAGGGGTAGCGCATGCTCCATTCCTGGGCCAGGCGCACCATAGTGTCATAGACGGAGCTGTCGCCGTGCGGGTGGTATTTACCCAGCACTTCACCGACGATACGAGCCGACTTTTTGTAGGGCTTGTTGTAGGAAAGCCCCAGGTCCATCATGCCGTACAGCACGCGCCGATGTACGGGTTTGAGGCCATCGCGCACATCGGGCAGGGCGCGGCTGACAATGACCGACATGGAGTAGTCAATGTACGCGGTTTTGAGTTCGTCTTCGATGTTGATGGGAACAATCCTGGTGTCCATGCGTGCGGAGTAACGTTTCGGTGGGCCGGGCAGCCCAGTTTATTTGTTTTTGAATAAAAAATCGGCTTGCTCAATCGGCGCGCGAAGGTACGGAGAATGGCGCTATTTTATCCCGTTAGCCTCTAATGCGCTATATGCCTGAAACCTCTTTGTGCCCGGGTGCTCTCGTAAGGCAGGCATTACTCGGGCCGTGGCGGCACAGGCTTTGGCGGAGTGATGGGGTTTTCGCGCGCGTAGGGTCTGGGGGGCAGGGTCGGCGGCACGGTTGTTCCCGGCGCTACACCGTGGTATCGGCGTGGTGCGCATTCGCGGAAGTAGAGGCTGGTTACCATGTAGAAAATAGCGAACAGGAAGGATACGCTCAGCCAGCCGGGTATGGGTCTCAGCTTGGCCTTCGGAGCGGATGCAAAGGCGCCGGCAGGAAGGGCCCGGGCAAGGCTGGTGCGATGCTGCTCCTCTATCCAGGTGCGTTCCAGTTCGCTGATGACGGCTTCGAGGTCTTTAGTCAGAAACTCGTAGCCTACTAAGTCACTTTTCCAGTCGTCTATTTGTTTGGCTTTACCTAAGGCGGGCATGCGCTCCAGAGCGGCGCTGCCGTTGGCGCCGGGCAGCGGGATGCGGTACAGTTGCACTAAGTGCCGTCCCATTTTGGCTTGGTGCTTCAGGGCGCGCGGGATTTCCTCCTTTTGCACATGCTCAGCCTTGAGGCTGTTGGGCGAGGTAAGAAAAAGATATAGGTGTGCCTGTTCCAGCTCGTTGATCATGTCATCCCAATAATAAGGTTGTAGTCCGGTTGGCTGGGCTAGCGGGATGTGCCACACGTGCAGGTGGTATTTCTGCTCCAGCGGTCGCAGCCAGCGGAGCAGTGTGAGCAGGTAGTCCTTGTCGGCTGGGTCGTAAGAAAGATAGACGCGGAGCATGGGCGTCGCTTTTATGGCCGAAAGGTACGCTTTTGGCGGCGTTGAGGCGCCCCTTGGGGCGCTGCCGACAGGCAAATCTCACTCATGTTATTTTATTTCGCAAAACATATAAAGCATTGCAACCGGGCAAAAAGATCTGAGGGCATTTGGAATAGAAATGTCGCTCTCCCACCCTACTCAAGTCAGGAGGCGGGTATAGTGAGCCAGGGATTTTGGTGTGCTGGCTTGCTCGTCAACGCAACAGGATGATATCTCCTTTGAATGTCTGCTGTTCCCCGTTGGCAAAGCGCACAACGACGTAGTAGGCATAGACGTCGCTGGGGGCAGGCTGTCCGTTGACGCGGCCGTCCCAGGCGCGCTGGCTGGGTGATAAGGCAAACACCTGCTCGCCCCAGCGGCTGAACACACGCAAATCGAGCACCTCAATGCTGCCATCGCCAAAGGCAACGGGGCCGCCGAAGGTATCGTTATTGCCGTCGCCGTCGGGCGTGAAGGCGTTGGGGAACACGATGCAGCGGCGCACCAGCACCGTCAGGGTGTTGGAAGTGTCGCGGCAACCTTCGGCACTTTCGGCGATGACGGAGTAAGATACCAGCACCGGCTCTATGTCGCCGGCGGGCGTGCGCACGAGCGAGTCGGCGGTAGCGCCCGCAATGGGCTGGCCGTTTTCGAACCACGTCAGCTGGGCATCAGCGGGTACTAAGCCAATGCGCAGCTTCAGGCGCGTGCCCTCGCAGATGACCGGCCCGAGCAACGAGTCGGCGCTGAGCGCTGTGAGTGTTACGCCGGGCAGTACCGTTACTGTCAGGCTGTCGGCGGCCAGGCAATTGGGGGCAAAGCTGTACACGGCCGTGTAGGTCGTGGTGGCTGCTGGCGCTACAATGATAGACGGCCCTGTGCCTGGCCCGGGCAGCCACACAACCGTGCCCGTAACGCCGGGTGAAGTCGTAACGTTAGCGTTGAGCGTTACCGGGGTACCCGGGCAGATGGTTCGGTCGGGGCCTACGTTTACCGTAGCGCTGTTGACGGTTACAGTTACTTCGCCCTGTCGGCTACATTGCCCTGTTGCCGTAACGCGGTAGGTCGTCGTGAATGCGGGCGCTACCAACGGGCTGGCGGCGTTCGGGTTGGGCAAGCTATTGGCATCGCCCGGGGGCACCACCGTCCAGGCGTACGTGTCAGCCGGATTGATCGGGATAGCATTGAGCAGTACCGTGTCGCCCCGGCAGAGGGTGCGCGGCGTCAGGTCGAGGGCAGGCAGCGGGAGCACCACCACGCCCACTGTCAGCGTGCTGGGGCAGTTAGCCCCCGGCGTTCTCACCGTGTACGCGGTGCTGACGGGGGGTGAAGCTATGGGGTTAAGGCAATTTTTGCACGACAACGAGCCGGTAGGGTCATCCCATTCGATGGCCTGAGAGGGTGGGCTGACGGTCAGCTGAATCTGCGCCGTCTGGCCTGGGCAAATGGCTTGCGGCGTTACGAGGGCGCTCAGCACCGGCGGCGAGTCCACGCGCACCAGTACTTCGGCCTGTGCCAGACAGGCGCCCGTGATGCTGCGCGTCTGCCGGCGGAAGGTGTGCGTCTGCGTGGCCACGATGACCATATTCCAGTTTTCTATCGGCGTCAGTTGGCCGCCAAACGGCTCCCAGCGGTGCTGAATGCCCGGAAAATCGGCCGGGTCGTAGGTTTTGGAGAGTAGATAAATGGTGTCGCCCGGGCAGTAAACCTCTTTGAACGGCTCTAAGCGGATGTCCAAATTGGGCAGCGAGTCCACGCGGAGGAGTACCGAGTCCGTTGCTAAGCAGCCATTAACGAAATAAGTGGCATAAACCGTAACCGTTTCGGTGGGTTTGGCCACGACAACGGCGCCCGTATCTGGCGATACCCAGAAGGTCGGTTGCCAGCGAATGACTGCCCCAGACGGCAACGCCTGCGCCTGCAATACAGCCGACTCGCCCAAACACAAGGCAATCGTATCGGCGCCCAGAATATTCACAGATGAAGGTATGACCTGCACGGTTACCGAGTCGGTGCGTATGCAGGCGCCATTGGAGCTGGTAGCTGTCAGCACGTAGGTAGTTGTCTGCTTAGGGGTAGCGAAGGGCGCCGGGTAGGTAGGGTCATCCAGATCCTCCATGGGCGACCATTGGTATTGCGTGGAGACAGGCGCTTGAGGAGCAGCCAGCTGGATAGGAACTCCCTCGCAGATGGTGGTATCGGCTCTCAGAGTTGGGAAAAAGAGGGTGTCCACCGTAAGCGTAACAGTGGTTGTGGCTGGTGGGCAGCCAGCTACTTGAACTGAAGCGGTGTAATTTGTCGTCGTCAATGGATACGCCAGTGTAGCAGCCTGATTGGGCGTACTCAGGCGCGACTTGGGTGCCCAGTTCACCGGCAGCCCGGGCGGTTCCGTCAGGGCAAACAGCGACACCGTATCGCGCAGGCACAGCGATGTGTCGGACGCCAAAATGCTGACGCCGGCTGCCTCAATGCGCTTCAGGAGAACCTCCGCTGTATCCAGGCACACGCCCAGGGCGCCGACGACCCGAAGCCGGAGGTCTTGTGTCGGCATGGCCACGGGGTTGCTGATGTTGGGGTTATTGACGGCGGCAGGCGGCGTCCAGAAGTACGTTTCTGCTCCACTGGCTTGCAATTGCACCGTAGCCCCCGGGCAGAAGAAGAGCGTGTCGGCGCCGTTGTTGATTTGCACGCGAATACCATCGAGGAGTTCGAGTTCAAGGGTTTGAAATACGGTAGTGCCGCAGCCAAAATCGGCCGAAAGGGTTATGGTAATGGTTTCCGTGCCTTCCTGAATGCCGTCGGCCAGCGGTGTGATAGTGAACACGAACACCGAGTCGCCCGGCTGGAACGTCAGCGTGGGCGGCAGGTTTGTGGTATAGTCCTCATCTTTAGTGGCCGTGCCGCCCAGCGCAATGGTGTAGGTGGCCGCCTTGCTTTTCGGTTTGCGCAGGCGCACCAACACCCGGCTTTCGCCTGTGGTGCAATCCTCCACCAGATAGTCTAAGTCGTTGGCCAGCTGTACGGCCAGTTCGGGCGCACCAGCGCGCACTTCAGAGATGAAGACGCCGGAGTCGAAAAGTGGGTCTTGCCGGTCGGCAATGGCCAATTTGAGGCGGTACGTATTGCAAGGGATAACATCCACGCGCGCCGTGAGGCTTTTTTTGAGGCCCACAAAGTCGCTGGTAAAGCCGTCGTACTGAAGCGTTTGCGAGATTTCGGTATTTCGGTAGTATTCCCAGTTGAAGATGTTGTTGACGCTGTTAATCTGCACCGGCGTGCTCAGGTTGGGCAGCACGGCGATATTGATCGCTCCGCCCAGGTTAGGGTCACCTGCAATGCCGGGGCCAGAGGCAAAGAAGGCGAAAATGTCGTTGTACGGCGAGTTGGCGTATTCGGGATATTCCTCCGAGCCAAATACGTACTCGAAGGCCAGCTCGTCGGAAGCCACAAAGACGTCAAGTTCGATGACACAGGCGTCTTCGGAGGGCAGACCATTGCCCTGGATGATGGACAGGTAGTCTAAGTCGGGGTCGCCCGGTGTCTGGTGCGGAAAGGTAGCGCCGCTGTCGTCATTAGGGCCGGGAATGAAGTCCACCAGCCCAGTGGTCAGCACCAGGCCCTGGCGCAGGCCCAGTTCGTTGTTGTCGGAGTCGAAGGCGAACGTTCCGTAGGCGCCGTAAGGGCATCGGCTGATGTCTGCTACTGTAACCACCGCGCCGGGCGCCACAATAGCGTTCGCAATATCCTGGGGCGTTACATCTTTTTCAATGGTAATCGGCTCATAGGGGACACAGGGCTTGTCGCTACATTTCCATGTGCCTTTGAAGCCCTGATACTGCTCGACAGCGTCCGACTGGAACTGCACCGTCAGGCAGCCACTGCTGGCCTGCACGCGGAAGCAGACGCCACCGCCGCCGTCCATGCCTGTGCCTACATCGAGGCCGTTGATTTGCGCCAGAATAGGGCTGTTCGTGCCAGGGCCGTCATAAAACGTCAGCACATCAAAGCCGGGCGTGAAAGCATTACCGGCATCTAGCTGGTAGTATTCCAGTGTGAATTCGATGCAGGCCGCTGGCGCGCTGGGGCAAATGACGAAAGCATGGTCTTCGCCTGGCCCGTAGTCGCCGTTTGGACCGCCCGTGTCGTAGAGGGTGCCCGAGCAAAGCGTGGAACCGCCCTGGTCAATGGTCAGGATAGGCGGTATTTCATTGACGCACAGATTGAACAGCCCGGCATTGGCCACAGCGCCGGCTGAAGAGACCCGGATGTAATAAACCGCCCCCGGCGTCAGGCCCTGCACGTCGAGCAGGAGCGCCCCGGTGCCGGCTACACAGTCCAGTTCTGCCAGGCCATCCGGGCTACAATCGCCCCGATAGACGGCCAGCTGCGGGCTGATGATGGGGTCAGCGCCAGTAGGTGTCAGCTCGATGCGGAAATCGAGCGGCGCAGGTGGGCACACAAACGTAAACCACACATCATTGCCACCATCCGCCGTGCTAAAGCACGAAGGCTGATTGTTGCTGCCGATGTCAGAAGGCGTAGCATTCAGGTTGGAATACTCTGCAGGCAAACACACGGGTGCTGTGCCCAACGCCAGCGGACTGGAACAATCGTCGTTCGACGGCGCTTGCGCCAGACCCACCACTACCCAACCGCACAGCAAGAAGAGTAAAATGAGATTTTTCATAAAAAAACGGACAAACGGTTTTTTCCTTAGCCCCAAAAGTACGAATGCGGCGCGCCAGTGAGCATCTGCCCTCCCACTTTTTGACCCATAGACGACGCAAAGCAATGCCTCGTTGGCCCTTCAGAAATCCAATGCGGCAAGGATACGATAACGGGCAAGAACGCCGCTTGTGCAGAGAAAATCCATTTTTAAAGTGGTGAAGGTCTTTTTCCAAGCCATTTGAGGAGAAAACCCGGTAACTTTATATGGGCATTTGCACCAGAGCCATCCATCCCACCCATGGGCGCCTACAAAAAAAGTTTAGCCGTATTTCCCTTCCCCGCCAATTACCGGCAGGCGGCGCCATCGGTGTGTGAAGAGTACGAGCACCTACGCCAGGATTTAATCTGGACCTTAAGGCTTGCGCAGCCTGTACCTGAGGTGTTATCCAGGCTGCATCCCATGCTATTCCACCTTCGGCTCCGGGCATTGTCGGACGAAGCACTTTCTTACGAGGCGCTCCAGGCCGGCGCCGCAGCCTTTCAGGAAAAAGCCAGAGCCGCCCTCCGCAGGCAGCAATTAGCCCCCCTTACCGAAGCCGTTCTATGGAGCCTGAGCATATATGCCAGAGTCATACGCGCTGCCGAACAGAATCTGCCGCCAATCCCTTCGGTGCAGCAATTGGAACCTCTGCCCGCCTACGACGAATGCATCTGGATGCTCGAACGCCTGCCCCACGGCGAACGCTTAACCAGCTGGCTGCGCGCTTCGCTGACCATCGAAATCGGCTGCTTAGCGCTGGATAGCGTCCTCAAGGAGGAATTTCCTCGGTCGAAAACAGTAGTGATTCATTGTTCACCACCGCCTCTCTTCAGATGGCTCGAAGTGACCCAGTTAGATACGCTGGCCTGGGCAGGCGCTATTCAGGAGGCCGGTCAGGCCTTTGGTGCCCTCGCACGCCAAATGGGCCTCTGGCCCAAGCGAAGCCAGGGTGCAACTAAGAGCGACATAGCGGCATCGCCCGAAGACATACAGGCGGAGCAACAGCTGGCTGAAACAGGGTGGGAAGACTTGCGCCAGTTGTTCTCATGAAAGGCAATTACCAAAAAAGGGAGATGTCGTCCTGGTGGACCTCGGAAAACCGCCCATCGAAGTCAGAGGACACGAGCAGGCTTACGTGCGCCCAGGCGTGGTGCTCGCAAATTTCGAGCACCTTAAATTGCTCATAGTCGCTCCGTGCTCCACGCAAGAGAAACCCTATTTACACGCTACCGAAGTGAAAGTAGATGCCGGTACGGGCGGCTTGAAAGAAGACACTTTCATTCTCCTTCATCAAATAAGAACCCTTTCCCATCAACGGATAAAAAGCACCATTGGGCACTTGCCCGAAGATGTTCTGGCCCGAATGGACATCGTGCTGGCCGTGATTTTTGACCTGTAAGCCTGTTTGCGGCATGCGCGGTGCGCCACCTTACCTGAAGGCGTTTTCCTTCGCTCCTTTCCCTTTCCGCTCCCATTTTTGCCGTAACATTGCGGCGGGCAAAATGCTGCCCGGTCAATACGACAAGCGCTAACCAACCATTCACCTTACCCAACACATCTTCTGTACCTATGGCACGATTTCGTCCGGGCGTCCTGCACGGCGCCGAAGTTACTGAGTTGTTCAACGACGCATTAGAACGGGAGTACGCCCTGCCGGCGGTCAACGTCGTGGGCACTAACTCCGTAAATGCCGCTTTGGAGACGGCTGCGGCCGTCAAGAGCCCGATTATCATCCAGTTCTCCAACGGCGGTGGCGCTTTTTTCGCCGGCAAAGGGCTGAGCAATGAGGGCCAGCGCGCTGCCATTTTAGGCTCCATTTCGGGCGCCCAGCACATTCACACCTTAGCCGAAGCCTATGGCGTGCCCGTGGTACTGCACACCGACCACTGCGCCCTCAACATCATTGACTGGGTAAAGGGTCTGCTCGATTTCGGCGAAAAATTCTATGAAAAAAACGGATACCCGCTGTATAGCAGCCATATGCTCGACCTGTCGGAAGAGCCGCTGCACGAAAACATCGAAATCTGCAGCCAGTATCTGGCCCGCATGGCACCGTTGGGCATGACGCTCGAAATTGAACTGGGCGTTACGGGCGGCGAAGAGGACGGCGTGGACAACACTGGCGTGGACTCCTCGCGCCTTTACACACAGCCCGCCGAGGTGGCTTACGCTTACGAAACGCTGCGCAAAATCAGCCCGCGCTTCACCGTGGCCGCCGCCTTTGGCAACGTGCACGGCGTGTACAAGCCGGGCAACGTCAAGCTCCAGCCCATCATCCTGAAAAATTCGCAGGACTACATCCGCCAAAAGTTTGGCCTGTCGGAAGCCAAGCCCGTGCACTTTGTCTTCCACGGTGGCTCCGGCTCCAGCCAGGAGGAAATCCGCGAAGCCATTTCGTACGGCGCCATCAAAATGAACATTGACACCGACCTGCAGTGGGCCTTCTGGGATGGCGTGCGCAACTATTACCACAACAAGAAGGACTATTTGCAAGGTCAGATTGGCAACCCAGAGGGCGAGGACAAGCCCAACAAAAAGCACTACGACCCGCGCGTGTGGCTGCGCGAGGGTGAAAAGTCGTTTGTGGCGCGCCTGCGCCAAGCATTTGAAGACCTCAACTGCATGGGGCGCAATGCCTGAGCAGCGACTCAAACAGGGTGGCTCTTCGAGGGCTGTTCGGGCAATTGGGCCAGCAATTCGCGGCATTTGTCGCGTAGCCATTCACTGTCCACTACGGGGTTAACCTCCAGGTCGTTCCATACGCGCTCCACTTCACGGCGCACCTGCTCGGGTGTAGCGGAGCGAAAGGTCAGTTTTTCTTTTTGGCGAAACAGCTGCACGGCAGCGTTGTAGAAGCCCAGAATGCTGGCGCGGCGTTCGGGGCGTAGCGTCTTGTTCTCTTTAATACGCTTGTGAGTAGCGCGGCGCATGTTGGTGCTTTCCTCGTCGAAGAGGGCACCCAGTTCGTAGCGGATGCGCACATCGAGCGTGGCGGCTAGCGAGTACAGCGTCGGGTCGTCGGTAGCGCCATATGCGAAGTAATGCGGCAAGTGCCTGGCAGCCTGTCGGTATTGTCCGCGAGCAAAGGCCAGCATGGCGTAGCCGATATCCGCCACCAATTGCGGCTCGGGCGTGGCCGTAATGCGTGGGGCAAACTCCCGCAAAAATGCCTCAGCCCACTCCAACTGGCCCAGTTTGATGGCATTGAAGAGGATGCCCTGAAAGTGCGAGCTCTGGATGTCTTCGTTTTTGCGGCGCATCTGCTCTAAGTCTTCCTGGTGCGACAGAAAGATTTGCTCTAAGAAGCGGCGCTCGCGCGTCTGGCGGTAGCGACGCGCCCAGTACGAGCGCACCATGACGTTGAAATCGCGGAAACGTTGCACCGGTACTAAGCTGGCGTGCTGGCGCAACAGCTGGAAAAAGCGTTCAGCCAACGCATCGGTCTTTTCCGGCTTTTTTTTCACCAGCATTTGCAGCAGGGTGAAGTACAGCTCGATGCCGGGGTCTTCCTCGTGGTAGCCGTGTTTGATGAGCAGTTTGACCATTTTGGCCGTCAGCGTCTGGTTCATCATTAGCCGGCGATACTCGCTGGAGTCTTCGGCGAAGGGCATGGCAATCTGTTGCAGGTGCAACAGCCGACACATCTGGTCGAGTTTGCTCAACAAATAAAACCGGTCTAAACTTTCGGTAGCCGTCAGCAGGTTGACGAAGCCTCCCTGGGCCGACCACTCGTGCAGGCTCTCATAGATGGCCTTTTCTTGTTCGGCTAAGTAGCGGAAATAGTAAAAGTCGTTGAACTCGTATTCCTCAAAATCATCGAAGCGTTGTCGGGTATTCAGCGCCTCTTTCAACTCTTCATAGAGGTGCCGGAAGAAATTTTCGGCGCGCCGAACGCGCCGCTTTTTGCCGTCGGTTTTCGGTTCGGAGATGATGTCTTTGGGGAAGTCCGCCGGTTTTTGCAGCAGCCGTTCGCTGTAAAAGCGCATCAGCGCCAGCTGCTGGCGTGCGAAGTTGAGCAAGGAAACGGGGTCCTGCAGGACATTTTGTTTGCGTCCGCTGCGCACGGCACGCCCGCCTCGAACGGCCGAATAGCGGAAGTTGATAAACTGCTTGACGATGCGCATCAGCTGGGCCATCGTACGCTCCAGCTCGTTTTCGGGCTGGTTGCGCGTAGGAAAGAGTACCTGCCCGGCCACCGACTTCTCCAGTTCCGGCGCACTGAAGTGCGGATGATGGGCACGCAAGTACTCGAACAGCCGCACCGTGTCGTGGAAGCGGTTGGCCTCGTTGAAGATGGGCGAAGCCACGAATTTCTCTAAATCCTCCAGCTCGTCCGGCGTGAGCAGCTGTAAGGTGCGGACTAACGGGCTTTCGTGCATGGCGTGTAAACCGAAGGAGGCGGGCGGCCCTCAGAGCCGCTGTGGAAGTTAAGCAATTTTTCGTGTTTGCCGGCCCAGGCGCAGCAGGGCCACCTTTGTGTCATCAAACGACCGCGAGCCTGACCTGCGGCGAAATTATCCCACCTGTAACCGATAGCCAAAGCCAGACGATTTTTTTCTGACAATTGGCCACCTCCCTTCCTACTCTGCCCTCCCAACCTACGAAAACGAGTTCTTTGATAGAGGTTCTGTTCACATGCTTTTCGGCTCCAAAAACGCCGAGTAAAAGCGACTCGCAGAAGGGAAGCTGCGACGCCCACGGGTACTGCCCTGGAAAGCCTATTGACAACTGCGGGCTGCGCCCGACTAATGCCAACACTCCGAAAATATCCGATGAAAACTCCGTCAGCGGGGCAGATGCGCAACGGCTCAACCGCCCCCAAAACGCCGGTGAAACTCCCGCACCTTGCTCCGCTGACTTTTTTCTGGCCATTCCCTTACCCTCCGATTACTGACGCATGCGGCTAATGTCCTGCAAACCGACCCAGTGAGAACAGCCTCGAAAAACCAACCCCAAAACCCAACCGAAACAAAGAGTAACCTTGGCGGGGGATTCAAACTCCATAAGTTAGGAGTGCCCGCTCCCTAAAAGAAGGGAGCGGGCTTTTTTGTAACCGCCAAATTTGTTTGGCGAAGTCTCCCCCTCAATACGCCCGTTCATCCTTATCCTCCACAAAATTGATAAAAGCCCGGTTAGCCACCCGGTTTCCTCCCGGCGTCGGGTATCGCCCTGAAAAATACCAGTCGCCTCGGTTTTTCGGGCAGGCCTTGTGGAGGTCTTCCAGCGTCTGGAAGATGACCTGCACCTCCGGCGAGATATCTTTAGGGGTTACTATTTTGGCGATACGCGCTGTAATTTCCTGATAGGTGAAATGGTTGTACAGCGGAATGACCTCGTTCTGCACCATTTCGACGGGCAGGTTTTCGGAGGCTTTGCAGCGCTGATACGTTTGCTGGATGAGGTGTTCCTGGCCGGTTTCGTGGAGCAGTTCGATGAGCGCCTGAAAGGCCACGAAGTCCTTCATTTTGCTCATGTCAATGCCGTAGCAGTCGGGGTAACGGATTTGTGGGGCTGAAGACAGGATGATGATTTTGCGCGGGTTGAGCCGGGCGGCGATGTTGACGATGCTGTCGCGCAGGGTAGTGCCGCGCACGATGGAGTCGTCTAAGAGCACGAGGTTATCCTGGCCATTGCGCACCAGGCCGTAGGTAACGTCATAGACGTAGCTGACCATGCTGTGGCGGCTTTTGAGGTCGGCAATGAAGGTGCGCTGCTTTTCGTCTTTGTGGATGAGTTTCTCCACGCGCGGGCGGTGGTCGAGTACTTCGCGAAGTTTTTCTGGCGTGAGTTCTCCGCTTTCGGACAGCAGGAGGATTTGCTCTTCCTTCCAGCGATTGAGTTCGCGATTGAGGCCTTCGGCCAAGCCCTGAAAGGCGACCTCGGCGGTGTTGGGTATGAAAGAAAACAGGGTGTTGTCAATATCAAAGTTGACGGCTTCTAAGGCTGGGCGGGCCAGGGCTTCGCCGAGTTTTTTGCGCTCCTGGTAGATTTCGCGGTCGTTGCCCCGGCTGAAGTAGATGCGTTCGAAGGAGCAGGCGCGGTATTCGCGCGGTTCGGCGAAGGGTTGCTCGCTGACGGCGCCGTTGTGTTTGATGATGAGGGCGTGGGCAGGCTTCAGTTCGTGTACCCTGTAATAGCGCACGTTGAAGACCGTCTGGATAGCAGCGCGTTCGGAGGCAGCCACTACGACCTCGTCGTCCTGGTACCAGTAGGCGGGTCGAATGCCGTTAGGGTCACGCAGCAGGAAGGCATCGCCGTGTCCGATGAGGCCGCCCAGCACATAGCCGCCGTCAAACTTTTTGCAGGCACGGCGCAGCAGGCGGGCAATGTCTAAGTTGTCGAAGATGAGTTGGTTGATTTCCTGGTTGGTGTAGCCGTCGGGTTTGTACCAAGTGTGGAGGCGCTGGACCTCGTCGTCTAAGAAGTGGCCGATTTTCTCCAGCACGGTTACCGTGTCGCTTTTTTCTTTTGGATATTGCCCCAGCTCGACTAATTCTTCAAAGAGTTCGTCCACGTTGGTCATGTTGAAGTTGCCGGCTAGCAGGAGGTTTCGGTTGATCCAGTTGTTTTGCCGGTGGAAGGGGTGCACGCGCTCGATGGTATTGTCGCCGTGGGTGCCGTAGCGGAGATGGCCCATGAGCACTTCACCCGCGTAGGGAGCATTGCTTTTGAGCCAAGCCACGTCGTGCAGGCGTTCGGGCGGCAGTTGCTGGATGCGTCCCCACACCATTTCAAAGAGGTCGGTCAGGTAGGTATTCGGCGTATTAATGCGCTTGCGGCTGATGTAGCGCTCGCCGGGTTTGGGGTGCAGTTTGATGACGGCAATGCCGGCGCCGTCCTGGCCACGGTTGCGCATTTTCTGCATCAGCAGCTGGAGTTTTTGCAGGCCGTAGAAGGCGGTGCCGTATTTCTCGACGTAAAAATCAAGCGGCTTGAGCAATCGCACTATTGCGATGCCGCACTCGTGGTGAATCAGGTCGCTCATCGAAAAGGGTGGTCGGTTGCCAAGGCGGGCATGCAAAGGTACAACAGTGGCACAAAGCTGACGTGGAGATACGCCCCAACACCGCGTTATTCCCTCTAAAAACCTTGAAAAATACCACCCAGTCGCGCCAGCTGCGCACGTGCGCCTCGGCGCGTTCCTGGTTTTCCAGGCCGCCATAAACGACGTAAGCCTCTACCTCAAATGCCGGAGCGACGAGACAATCGGAAACGTCTTCAGCATCGCCTCTATGTGTGCTCCGCTATGTTCCGAAGGATAAACACAGGCATCCTTTTTATGCAAATGTGGGATTGAATTTGTGATTTGCGTAAAAAGGATGCCAGCAGCACGCTGCGTTGGTTGTTGCTACCAGATGTTGCGATTGGAGCACAATTCGTCGCGGATTTGGGGTTTGAGGCGTTCGGCGGCCTGCAGCAGCATGTCGGCATCGGAAGGGAAGGGCATGGGTGCGTTGCCGATTCGGGCACGCGACTCCCGGCTCAGGGCGCGGCGGTCGCCTCGGAATGTGGAGGCATAGTTTTCAAAAAGCACTTCGGCCATCATGGGTCGGCTGAAGAGGCGCAGGCCGCGGTCGTCGCGGATTTCGAGCAGGCCCCCCAGACGCGCGGCTTTAGTCTGGAGCACCTCGACAACGTCGGCCCGCACGCGCACGATGCGCGGTTTTTTGATGTCGTTGCCCAGCGAGTCCTTGCGCACGTTGCCGCGCTCGTCCAGGACGTATTCCCAGCCGTCCTCGACGTCGGCTTCATCGGTGTAGGTGCGCTCGCGCACGCGCTCGGGGCTGATGTCAATGTGGTCTATGTAGAAGAGAACACGGTAGTCCAGCGCCAGGTCGCGCTCAGGGTTCAGGTAGAAGCGCTTCCATTCGGTGTCTAATTCGTTGGTGCCGAAGGCCAGCAGGCGGTCGTTGAAGCGAGCGGGCAGGATTTTGCCGCTCTGATTGATGACCTCGAAGCCCACGTGAGTGATGCCCAACGAGCGCGCCTCGCGCATCAGGTTGTCCTTGTCTTTGTAGTGGCGGAAGTAGCGGTTTTCAATGTTCTGCAGGGCTTCGTAGGCATCGCGGGCAGCCTGGCGGTCGCCGCGGCGGCCCTGTTCGAGCAGGGTTTGCGCCCGCTGGTAGAGGTATTCGGCGGCCTGGCGACGGCTTTCGTTTTCCATTTCGGCAACATCCACAAACTCAAATTTAGCCCGGTAGCCGTCTTTGGAGACCAGCGGCAGCAACGGCGAAATGCGGTTCTGGCGGGCGGCAATTTGGCGGTGCAGGCGATTGACGCGCTCCCACTCTTCAGGGCGGCCTGAACTAGCCAGGTTGCGTGCCAGCATTAAATCGCGCGACTGGGCTTTGGCAAAAGCCTGCTCCAGGTCTTTGACGAGCGAGGTTTTCTTATTCTTTTTGCCGCTCAGGCGTCGAAGGGCAATCGTAATGGCCGTATCAGGGTCGCCGCGCTCGATGTAACGGCGCGGCGATTGGCAAGCACCAGCAAGCAGGACGAGTATTAGGGCAAAAAGAAAGAATGGGCGATTTCGCATGGCAAAGAATGTTTTCGTTTCCTTTTGGGCGCAAGTTAAAAGCCCTCTTTTGGCCGAAGTTGTGAAGGCCGCGTTAGTTTCTTTTGGAAAAATGTTAAAAGACTAAACTGTTTGCAAACACGAAAGGCACCTGGTGCGCTTTGTGCGCCGGAATGGCTAAAGTCCTTTTGCCTTAGAAGCGCTTCCTTTGCGGTGTTTAAGACTCAAATCGGATTGGACTATGCGTATTTTGTTGATAGGCAGTGGCGGGCGCGAGCACGCTTTTGCTTGGAAATTAGCTCAAGACCCCGGCTGTTCGGCCCTGTTTATTGCTCCGGGCAACGCCGGTACCGCTGAATGCGGAACAAATGTGCCTGTGTCGCCTACGGATTTTGCGGGCATTCGCGATTTTGTTCTTCGAGAAGGCATTGAAATGGTCGTCGTTGGCCCAGAGGAACCGTTGGTGCGGGGCATTGTAGATTATTTTCAGGCTGATGCGGAGTTGGCACCCGTGCCTGTCATCGGCCCTTCGGCGGCAGGAGCGCAGTTGGAAGGTTCGAAGGCATTCGCCAAAAAGTTCATGGAGCGCTGGGGCATTCCCACGGCGCCGTATCGGGAAGTAACGAGCGTAGAAGAGGGCAAGGCCTTTTTGCGCACCCTTTCGCCGCCGTATGTGCTGAAGGCCGACGGGTTGGCTGCGGGCAAGGGCGTGCTCATCCTGGAAGAGTACCAGGCTGCCGTAGCGGCATTGCAAAACATGCTGGCTGGCCAATTTGGTGAGGCCAGCCGACGGGTGGTCATCGAGCAGTTTTTACGCGGCATAGAATTTTCAGTGTTTGTCCTGACCGATGGGCAGACCTACAAGCTCCTGCCAGAAGCCAAAGACTACAAGCGCGTGGGCGAAGGCGATATTGGCCCAAATACCGGCGGTATGGGTGCCGTATCGCCCGTGCCTTTCTTCGATGCCGACTTGAAGCAGAAAGTAGAGGAGCGCATCATTCGGCCCACCATCCAGGGCCTAATCGCGGAAAGCATCCCGTATAAAGGCTTCATTTTCTTTGGCTTGATGAATGTCGGTGGCGACCCTTATGTCATTGAATACAACTGCCGAATGGGCGACCCCGAGACGGAGGTTGTCCTGCCGCGGTTGAAAAACCACCTGACCGAGCTGTTTCGCGCCGTAGCAGAAGGCAAACTTGCAGAAGTAGAGATAGAGGCCTCACCCCAAGCGGCCGTTACCGTCATGCTGACGGCGGGTGGCTACCCGGGCGATTATCGCAAGGGCGACAGGATCGAAATAACGCCGGCCCCCGGATGCCTCTACCTGCACGCTGGCACCCGACGCGACGCCGACGGCCATCTGCTGACTAACGGCGGGCGTGTCCTGGCCGTTACCTCATTAGCCAGCAGCCTCCTTCTGGCGGCCAAACAGGCGCTGTACGCTGCCGGAGAAGTGCACTTCGAGGGCAAAAACTATCGGCGCGACATCGGCCAGGACGTCCTGTCGCTCCCGCTTTACCACCTGCAGGCTATTAGTACGGACCCAGCGTAATGGTGTATTCGTAGGAAGAGGGCTGCTGCGGCGCGTGAGGTTCGGGAGTCGGTGTTTCAGGAACGATCTGATACTGAACAGTCATCGTTTGCGCTGGCGGTACGGCAGGCTGCGGTTTTGGGCGCTTGAACTCAATGTGGATCTTCTTATGGTACAGCACCCGCACACCGCGCGTACGCTTGACGCGAAAACGCAACAGCCGTACGACGCGCACGGCCTCTTCGTCGCAGCCATAGCCCAGGCCTTTGAGCACGCGCGCAGCCACCACTTCTCCCTTGTCGTTGATGTCGCAATCCACAACGACTCGGCCTGCTATACCGGCAGCCAATGCTTCCGGTGGATAACGCAACTGGCTGTAGATGAACTGGCTCATAGCCCTTGGCCCGCCCGGGTACTCGGGCTGATGCACAAAATCCTTGTCCTTCTTTTCTCGCTCCATGCTCGAGAGGTCGTTTCCTGATTTTGGATGGCGAAGATACTGGCAGGCGATCGTTCCGACCATGCCCCAACGAAAAAAGGCGAAACAATACTGTTTCGCCCTTTTCATCATCGTACTGTTCTCAATGATTATTTTTCTTCGTAGTCGAACGGAAGAATTTTCGAGTCTTTCACCGTCGAGAGCGTCATTAGCGTGCGAAGGCGTTCAATTTCGTCAATCTGGCTCAGCGTCTTGAACAGCAGCTGTTCGTAAGTGGGCAGGTCTTTGCACACGATCTTCATCAGGAAGTCGGCTTCGCCGGTAATGATATAGCACTCTGTGATTTCGTCAATGCGCTGGATTTTCTCCAAGAAGTTGTTCAGCGCATTCTCACGCTTCCAGGCCAGCGATACTAAGACGAAAGTCTTAACATTGAGGCCCAGCATCTGGGGGTTCACCTGGGCGTGGTAGCTCAGGATCACGCGATTGTTTTCCAACTTTTTCACCCGCTCTAATGTGGGTGCTGGAGACAAACCAATCTTTTTGGACAGGTCTAAGTTGGTGATCTTGCTGTTCTCTTGAAGGATGCGGAGGATCTTCAAGTCTGTTTTATCAAGCTTGTCTGCCATAGTGTGATAACGGTTAAAGAAATTATATTTTGCGCCAAAAATTTCTGCAAAGGTACGGCGACTGCGAATAATGGGCAAGGCTTTTTTCGATTATCATTTGTTAATTTTGACATAAAAGCCGATTTTGTCGTTTGGCATTATTTTTAGGCTGATGAGTGCGCCATTTTGAACATTTTGGCAAAAATATATTCCAGTTGAAAAGGTGTTTTTCGGCGTTTCTTCATGAAAAAGGCCAACCCTGTATGAGGGTTGGCCTTTGTGCAAAACGGGTTTGAAGAGTGGGCGTCTTTTTCCGAAGGAATGTCGTACTTATGACTACGGGAAGATGCCCATGGAGATGTAGTCGCTGGCAATTTTGCGCAGTGCGCATACGAAGGCGGCGGTGCGCAGGTCAGGGATGCTCGGGTTTTCGCGCCAGGTTTCGCGCACCTGCTGGTAAGCGATGGTCATGGTATCTTCGAGGCCCGAATTGACCAGCTCGACTTCCGTGCCACCGCGCGTAAGGAAGTCGCGGTCGCGTTGGGTTACCTGCTTGCCGGTCATTTCTTCTACTTTGTTCAGGAGGCCCGTAAAGATGTTGCGCTGGAAGCGATTTTCTAAGCGACCGAAGCGGTGGTGCGAGAGGTTTTTGAGCCACTCGAAGTAAGACACCGTTACGCCGCCCGCATTGATGTAAAAGTCGGGCAGCACGAGGACTCCCTTTGAGCGCAGGATAGCATCGGCCTCAGCCGTAACGGGGCCATTGGCCGCCTCCGCGATGATTTTGGCTTTGACGCGGTCGGCGTTTTCAAGGGTAATCTGATTTTCCAGCGCTGCCGGCACGAGGATATCGCACTCTAGTTCGAGGGCTGCCGACGGGCCACCAATATGCTTGGAGCCGGGGAAGCCGATGATGGAGCCGGTTTCTTTGCGGAACTGAAGCAGCTTCGCAAGGTCTAGGCCGTTGGGGTCGTAGATGGAGCCTTCGCGCTCGGCCACGCCAATCACCTTAACGTCGCCTTCCTCGATGCTGATGAGGCCCGTGTGGCTACCTACATTGCCTAAACCCTGGATGACCATTGTTTTGCCTGCGATGCCAGGCGAAAGGCCCAGTTTTTTCATGTCGTCGGCATAAGACAGGCATTCGCGCAAGCCGTAGAAAACGCCGCGGCCGGTAGCTTCGTTACGGCCACGGATACCGTTTTGGGTAACGGGTTTGCCTGTAACACAGCCGATGGAGTCAATTTCACCGTGGCGGAAAGCCTGATAAGTATCTAATATCCAGGCCATTTCGCGCGGGCCGGTGCCATAGTCGGGCGCGGGCACGTCAATGCCCGGGCCGATGAAGTTTTTCTTGATCAGCTCGGTGGTGTAGCGGCGGGTGATGTTCTGCAGCTGCTCGACGGTGTAGTTGGCCGGGTTGATCTTGATGCCGCCTTTGGCACCGCCGAAGGGGACGTCCACTAAGGCGCATTTGTAGGTCATCAGGGCGGCTAAGGCCATGACCTCGTCCTGGTCCACCATTTCAGAGTAGCGGATACCGCCTTTGGTGGGCAGGCGGTGATGGCTGTGCTGCACGCGATAGGCTTCGATAACCTGGTAGTTATCGCCCACACGGATAGGGAAGCGGATTTGCAGTACTAAGTTGCAGACCTTGATTTGCTCGACCAATCCGCTGGGGATGTCGGTGTAGGCAGCTGCCTTGTCAATGTACTGCTCGACACTTTTGAAGAAACTGACTTTGGCACTCATGCGTCATCTTTTGTTAGGTGCTCTAATCTGGTTAGTTTCCGCTCGAGCCGCACCAGATAGCCTACGATGCCCAGAAAGATGACGACGAGCGTGGCCACAACGACGTAAATCTTCCCGGTTTCTCGCATGAAATCGCGGTTGCCTTCGGCGAAAGCGGCGGGCAAATATAGGCCCAACCACAAAACAAAGGTCAAAATCGTTCGAGTCATAAAAAATTAAATCTTTTTGCGGTTAACGATAGAGCGGCTGGGGTGAAAAATATACGGTTTAGTCCAGTCCCAGGGCTTTGTCTTTCAAGCGCTGCAAGCGCATGCGCAGGTCGGCGATCCAGAAGCCCAGTAGCGTCCAGCCCAGAATGGCCGGGTAAAACACGGCGCGCATGGTGTTGTCTAAGTCTTGTGTGCCAAAGGCGGGATTGCCCGTGGCGCCAGGATGCAGGCTATCGAACATGCGCGGTAGGATGTACAGCAGTGGGATGAGCGAAGCGAAAGCGAAGATGTTGTACACCGCCGCTAAGCGGGCGCCTTTTTCAGGATCGCTGAACGAGCCGCGCAGGATGAAATAGGCAAAATAAATCAGCAGCGCCACTGCCGTCATCAGCTGCTTGATGTCGTTGCTCCAGGGTTTGCCCCAGGTGTAATTGGCCCACACCATGCCGCTGGTCAGCCCCAGCAATCCGAACAAAATGCCTACCTCGGCATAGGCGGCAGCGCGGCGGTCGAAGTCAGCCTCAGGACGGCGCAAATACCGGACGCTGTACCACACCGAAGCGGCGAAGAGGAACAACAGCACAAACCACATGGGCACGTGAAAGTAGGTGTTCCGGATAGTTTCGTACAGAATGTTTTGGTACGGAAAGGAGAAGCCTTTTTGCAAGTGCAACTTCTCGACCGGGTGCGCTGTCCAGGCCGGGTCCAAAGGCCCTTCTGATGCCCTCGCCTGGCGCAAAGTCAGGGCAATGGGCAGCAACGATGCCCCTGCCGTTGGGTGGTCGGCCAGGGCGTTAAGCAGGACAAACGTTTTGCCTTCGGGCAGGTTGGCCGGCATCTGAAACGTCGCTTCTAAAATGGTATCGTTGAGCGGGCGAACGGCCTGGGCCATCAGGGCGTATTGGTCGTTGTAGTACAGCCAGACTCGAATGGGTGTCTCGCCGCTGGGGCGTGCAAAAAAGGTGTTATAGCCAAAAAAGCGGATTTGTACCTGCTCGCCCGTTTGGGCGACACTTGGTTCTATGCGCTCAATGCCCGATTTGAGCGGCACCAAAAAGCCCGCTATGATGGCGTACAGCAACAACACTACCGAGGTTATTTTCCACCACATTTTTTTAAAGGGAAAAATGAAACATAGAAAAGGAAAAACAAGCGCCAGTCGGAAGCACAAGAGGGTGCCGGGCGAAGGAACAGCACTCAATCGCGCCAGATGTAAGGGAACAAAACAAAAACTAAGGCAATGAGGATAGCATCCACGGCCAGCAAATTGCGTACGTCGGGCCAGGCATCCACAGGCATGCCCGCCGGCGTAAAACAAGCCGCTGAAAGGCGCATGAGCGTGAGCAATACCGGCAACACCACCGGAAAGCTCAGAATGGCCACCAACGTAGCACTCTGGTCGGCTTTAGAGGCAATAGCCGAAATGAAGGTGAAGGCGATAGAAAAACTCACACTTCCCAGCGCCAGTGTGCCGGCAAACAGCGGCCAGCGCTGTACCGGGCTATCGGCCACCAACGTAAAGGCAACCGTAGCCAGTCCTCCGAGCGCCAACAGCAAAAGCGCATTGTACAGCACTTTGGCCAACACCAATGCTGCCGGGTCAGCCAACTGGTAGTAGTACAGCTGCCGGGCGCCGCTTTCGCGCACAAAGCTTTTCACCACCGCATTGATGGAGGCAAACAAGATAATCAGCCAGAAAAGCGTGTTCCAAACCGGCGGCGTGGGCTTTACCGAAGCCACATACACGACGAAAACCATGCTGACCACATAAAGTACGATACCGCTAAGCGCGTATCGCTGGCGCAGTTCAAGCACCATCTCTTTGTGTAACAGCGGCAGGAGGTTTCGCCAGTTCATGTCCCTCAGCGGTCAACGCGCATTTGACGGCAAAGGAACAACAAAACGTTGGTCTGCCATCCGCCCATTCGCTGCAAATGCCGTTCTTCGCCTGTACTTCCAAAAACAACACGACGCTATGCCGATACCTGCGCTCCTCTACCGCACCTATTTATTATTAGTATTCCTTGCGGCTGCACCTTTAGTCGGCGCCGCCCAGGAGTCAGACGACCTGAAGGACCCAGCCTTCAACTTTGGCATCCAGGCGGGCGTCATTACTCCGAGCGCCTTGTTTCGCGTGCGCAACACCGTGCGGGAAGCCGAGGGCGTCCGCTATCAGATAGACCCCAGCACAGGTTTCCAGGTGGGCGGGCTGGCTACCTTCCGGCTGTCGAAGCGCTTTCAATTGCAGGGCGGCTTTACGCTCCTACTGCGCAACTACGACTGCTCCGCCACTTACGAAGAGCAGACGCTAAGCGCGCGCCTCAACACCACGCTCTACGAAATTCCCCTCCTCATCACCTACTACCAGCGCATGAGCGAACGGCTGCTGCTCTCGCTCGGCACGGGCGTCAACTTGCAAACGCTGCCCAGCGACCTGGGCACGCGCGAGCAACATATGCAGGTGCTCGCCCTACACAAAGCCTTCGCCCTGCCGGCCAGCCTGACGGTACTGGGCATAGAATTCCGGGCCAAAGACAGGGGGGGCTTCTTCGCCGGCTTGTCGTACTGCATCACGCCCTTCCACCTGTACGACACCGTATTTTTAAGCAAATTCGACGGGCGCGAGCGCGTCTATCCCGTCCCACACGTGGGCGATTACTTTGGGCTGGTGGCGCGGTATTATCTGGATTGAAGCCACAAACGTCCGATTTCGTTGCATTTTTGCTGCTCCTATGCGCTACCTGACCTTTATTGCCGGCGGACTTGCCCTTTGGCTCGAGGCCTGCAATGCCTCGCCCAAATGCCCGTACAAACCAGAGCCTATTTTTAGCCAGGATTTGCCCCACGTGCTGGAGTACCGCTTCGAGCGTCAGGGTACCCAATCCTTAGAAAGCCTGCTGCTCGATACGCAGGTGCTCTTGGAAATCGGCCAGGAGGTGTGCCGCGACACGCGCCAGGAGTTCCGCTTCACCGTCCGGGGCGATTACAGCCGCTTCCCCGACTCCATGTGGCTTAAAGAAGCCGCCCGCCAGCTGGTGTTTCTGAGCACCTTTTCGCCCAAACAGGCGCCACTCAAGGCCTGGGCCGACGTGTTGGAGGCCGCACGCCCGGCCATGCGCTTAGGCGAAGAGGCTGAACTCCAGCCGGGCATTTACGCCCGAGTGGACCGCATCGTAAGCCCAGAGCAAAGCACCCTCATACTCATCCTCGCCCAGCGTGAGCAATGAAACTAACGCCACTCGCTGCGCAAACGAATAGCCTGGCAACCAACCCTTTTTAAGCATGTACGCCTGTACGTTTACCCCCGTTCACGCATGAACCTGCCTACCCGCATCGTTCTGGTGGGCGCTGGTCGTATCGCCACCCACTTGGGCCGCCGCTTGCGCGCCAAGAACCTCCGTATCGTACAGGTGCTCAACCGCTCCGCCAAAGCCGCCCAAACCTTAGCCGACGAATTGCAAGTCGAATGGTCAGACCAATGGGCCGATATTGTGCCCAATGCCGACTGGATCATCCTGGCCGTACGCGACGATGCCATCGCCGACGTCGGTGCCCAACTCAGCCAATACGCTCCCGATGCGCTCTTTACCCACACCTCCGGAGCCACACCCGGCGCCATTCTGGCCCCCTACTGCCAGCGCTATGGCGTCTTTTATCCCCTACAATCCTTCTCTGCCGAGCACGTGCCTCTGTGGTCAAAAGTGCCCTTCTGTGTGGATGCTGCCAATGCCGAAGACCTCGCCCTCCTGAAGAAAATTGCCAAAGTCATTGGCAATTTGGTGTACCACATCACCGACGACCAGCGCGCTGTGCTCCATATTGCAGCAGTCTTTGCCAACAATTTTGCCAACCACTGCTTTGCCGTGGCCGAGCGCATTCTCGAACAGCAGGGCCTGCCTTTCGAGATGCTGCATCCGCTCATGGAAGAAACGCTGGCAAAAGCCCTGCTGGACTCTCCCGAAAACATGCAAACCGGCCCTGCCATCCGCGGCGACATGGATACCATACAGCGCCATTTGCGCTGGCTGCAAGACCACCCGCTGTGGCGCACGCTGTACGTGGACATGTCGCGCAGCATCAATCCCACCCTACCGCTGGATGCGCCATCCGCTTCACCGCAGGCGGACTAAGGCCGATCGAGCCGCACTTCGAGCGATAGCGCGCTGCCTTCCAGCAGGTGTTGGGCCAGATGTTCGGCCCAATAGGGGGCCAGCAGGGTGCCTTTGGTGCCCAGGCCATTGAAAATAAAAAAATCCGGGCGTTGCGCGCTGCTTCCCATGAGCGGGCGGCGATCGCGCACGGTGGGCCGAATGCCACTGGCCACACCCACCACTTCAAAAGGCACGCGCAACAACTGGCGCAGTTCGTACTCGATGGCTGCCGTGTCTGGCGTGGGCACCGGGTCGGTTGGCTGCCAATGCCGATACGTAGCGCCCGCCCATACGAGGCCATCGTGGAGGGGGATGACAAGCAGATTCTTTTTCAGCACGTCGCACAGCGAGGCGGCGGCGGGGAGCGCCAGGCGGATAAGCAGCGCCTCGCCCACCGTCAGCCGCCAGGGCAGATTGGGGAAGAAAGGATTTAGCGCTCCGCGCCAGCCCTCGCAAAAGACCACTGCATCGTAATCGGGCGCGGTACCCACAGCGGCTTCAGGGGTGATTTTTTTATGGAGAAAAAGGCCTTGCCGGATGAAATGTGCCCGAAAGGCGTTGAGCAGTTGCGGAAAATCCACGCGGGCAGCGCCGAGTGTTTCGCCCCAAAGGCCGCTGTAATGCACGCAGGGTTGCCACGGGCCAGCATGAGCGCAGGTGCCAAGCAGCCCGGCATAGGCGGGGTCGCCCGAGCGCGCAGTCCAATCGTTAGCGGCTTGGGGCGTATCAAGCACGCGCAACACGCGCACTTCTGACCAGATGCGGACGCCCAAAGCCGCCTCCATATCGGCATAAAAGCGCCGTGCTACGGGGAAAAAGTCGTCGTAGCGCCAGGTTTTGACGTAAGACTTGCCCGTAACTGGGTTGATAAGCCCTGCAGCAGCTGTGGAGGCCGGATGCGGCAGGTCGCCATCGGCCACGTGTACTGTGGCGCCGCGTCGGAGGAGCGCCCAGGCCAGCGCAGTGCCAGCAATGCCCTGACCGACGACCAGGATGCGCATCAGGCGTAGCGGCGTCGTACTAGTTTGATGAATTTCTTAGCCGTTTCAATGCGCTTTTTGTCGGTCCAGCGGTAGCGCATCACGCAGTGCTCAAGCAAGAACGCTTTGGCCTGCTCCATAGAGCTGAAGCTGTTCAGGGCGCTGATGGTTTTTTCAAATGCCTCACTGTCTTCGCCAAAGAGTTCGCGTGTGAGCAAGAGTTTGTCGTTGAGGCCGATGGCCTTACGCAGGTCGGGTATGGGCAGTTCGGAGAGTTTTTCCGACAGTTCGACGGCCTGCTTGTATTCAAAGAGCGCTTCAGCTTCGGGCGGTGGCGCCGGGAAGCTGGGCGGCGTCGTGGGCAGTGTGGTAGGTGCTTGGGGCTTCACCTGCGGCAATGGGTCGGCACTTTTGACGGCTTCGGATATGGTGGGGGGCGGTGGTGCTACGGGTGGGGAAGGTAAAGGCGGGGCTGGTGGTGCTGCCACCGTTTCGGCGGCAGCGACTGGCTCGGGGGCCGGCGGGCGCGATGGCGGTGGCGGCGCAGAGGGTGCAGCAGTGCTCTGACGTTGGGTCGAGACGACGGGAGTAGTGGGTTCGGCCAACAGTGCCTCATACAGGTCGCGCACGTAGGCCAGCATGATATCCACGTCAATGCGCATGATATTTTCGGGGTCTTTGCTCATCCGCGCGTATTCGCGGTTAATCTTGTCTAAGAAGACTTTCGCTTTGTGTAAGTCCATGCGGGTGTCGTTTCGAGTTTGCAGGCGGGAGGGCAGCCCGGATGAATGAGAAAGATGCTAAGTGTTTCGGGCGGCGAAGTTCCAAAAAAGTCGCAAAGGTTCGATAGGTTTGCCCCGATGTTTCTGGAACCCTACTTCAAAGGGCGCCGCACGGGCTGGGTTGAGGTCATCTGCGGCTGCATGTTTTCGGGCAAGACGGAGGAGCTCATCCGTCGGCTTCGGCGTGCGCGCATTGCCGATTTGCGCGTCGAAGTGTTCAAGCCGCTCATAGACACGCGCTACGATGCCTCGAGCATTGTCTCGCACGATACCACATCGCTCCTCGCTACGCCTATCGAGCGCTCCGAGCAGCTGCTCGACCTGCATCCAGAAACGTCGGTGGTAGGCGTTGACGAAGGGCAATTCTTCGACGAGAGGCTTCCTGAAGTCTGCCACCAGCTGGCTCTGCGAGGCGTGCGCGTCATCGTGGCTGGTCTAGACATGGACTACCGCGGGAAACCCTTTGGCCCTATGCCCGAGCTACTGGCCACCGCCGAATATGTAACCAAAGTACATGCTATCTGTGTGCATTGCGGCAATTTGGCCACACACTCCTACCGCCTGAGCGGAGAGGAGGAAGTCGTATTGCTGGGTGAAAAAGAGCGCTATGAGCCGCGATGCCGCACCTGCTACGCCAAAGGCAACATCCTGCGCCTCAAATGAGCCTTGCAGGCAAATGCGAAAAGCCTATGAAAGGCGCGGCTAAATGCAACATTTGGCCCACTGGGGCGAGCTATCTTTGCCCGCGCCCAGCCTATCGTGCCCATGCGCTACCTCCTCCCCTTCATTGCCTGGCTTCTCTCCTACCCTGCTGGCGCCCAAACGCCGCCGCTGCCCGCCCAATCGCTCGGCCAGTACCTCGTCGAGCGCTGGAGCGTGCTCGCAGGCGAAAGCCCCGTCCACCTGTCGGTGCGCCCCTACGCTCGTGAAGACGCCGTAGCGCTGGCCCGTCGGGCCGACAGCATACCGACAGGCGCCCTCGGCCGCTGGGCCGCGCAATACCTCTTCGACGATAACAACGAATGGCTCACCCCCGCCGACAGTCTCCACTACCGGCGCTCGCGCAAGTCAATACTCAGGCATTTCTACCAAACGCCGGCCCACTTGTTTGAAGTGAACACCGAGCACTTTCGCCTGCGCGCCAACCCGATGCTGCACCTGCTGGCCGGACAGCAAAACGGCGAGCCGACGCTCCTGTTCATCAACCAGCGCGGCCTCGAAGTGCGCGGCGACGCCGACGGGCGCATCTTTTTTTACACCGACTTAGTTGAAACTCAGGCCCAGTTCGCCAACTATGTAGATGAATGGGTCAAGAACTACCAATCACTGCCCGGCGTCGGCTTTTTCAAGCCCTACCGTGCCCGTTGGCTCCGCAGCGAGACAGCCTACGACTACAACATCGCCCAGGCGGGAATCGGCTTCCGCCTTTCGCGCCACGTGGGCCTGCAATTAGGGCACGGGCGCTTCTTTATCGGCCATGGGCAGCGCTCGCTCTTCCTCTCCGATGTGGGCAACGTCGCCTTCTTCCTGCGCCTGCAGGGGCGCATCTGGAAGCTGCATTACCAAAGTCTGTTTCTGGAACTCAACCCCATCTCCACCGCCGTACCGCGCCCGCCCAACAGCCTGCTGCCTAAAAAATACGCCGCCATGCATTACCTGAGCTGGAAAGTGCGGCGCAACCTGACACTGGGCTTTTTCGAGGGCGTTATCTTCAACAGAAGCCGCCAGTTCGAGTGGCAATACCTGAACCCGGTCATCTTCTACCGCACCGTGGAAGGTATGCTGGGCAGCCCCGACAACGCCATCCTCGGCCTGGAAGCCCGCTGGGACATCGCCCAAACCTTTAGCCTTTACAGCCAGTTTCTGCTGGATGAGTTTTTTACCCCCGAGCTCTTCGGCCGCGACCGCCAGGGCGGCTGGTGGGGCAACAAGTACGGCGCACAGGTAGGGCTGAAGTACTTCAACGCCTTCGGCATCCCGTACCTCGACCTGCAGATTGAAGCCAATACCGTACGGCCCTACACCTATTCCAGCTTCGACTCGCTCAACAGCCACACGCACTACTCGCTGCCACTGGCGCACCCGCTGTGGGCTAACTTTCGCGAGCTGCTCGCCATAACGCGCTACCAACCTCACCCGCGCTGGACGCTCGCTGCCCGAACCCTGCTGGCCCGCACCGGCGAAGACCCACCCGGCGAAAACTGGGGCACCAACCCGCTGCTCAGCAACGCCTCCCGCGTCCGAGACTACCAAAACCATATCGGGCAGGGCATCCCAACCCATATCCGGCTCTTCGGCGTTGACCTCAGCTGGCAATGCAAACACAATCTCTTCTGGGAAGCACAAATCCTCTGGCGAACCAAACACAGCGCTCAACCCGAGCGCAACCTCGAAACACGCCTGCTCACCCTCGGCCTGCGCTGGAACGTGTGGTACCGAATGACTGATTTCTAAACGGCCAGCCACTTCTAAGGCCTTCGGATAAAGGCCTTATAGAGCGTGAGATACGCCTCGGCGGCGGCCTGCGCCCGAAAGCGCCGAATGTTTTCAAAGCCCTTTGCCACCAGTTGCTCCCGAAACGCAGCGTCCTCGATGACGCGCAACACGCCGCGACGAATATCGGCCACATCGAAAGGGTTGACTAAACAGGCACCACCCTCACCCGCCACCGCAGGCATGCTGGAAACATTGGCCGTAACCACCGGGCGGCCTACCGCCTGAGCTTCCAGAATGGGCATGCCGAAGCCCTCGAACGCAGAGGCAAACAGCAGCAGGTCACAGCCTTCATAGGCACGCACCACACCGGTGTCGTCCAGGTCGGGCGTGCATTCGTAGGCAATGCCATAGCGCTGCAGGCGGCTTTGCTCTTCCGGCCCAATACGGCCCACGATGTGCAGTGTGCAAGGAATGCCACCCAGCGCTTCGATATGGCGCCACAGGTTCTTGTTAGGCGTTGTGCCCATGTGCAGAATACGCGGGCAGGCGGTCTGAAAGGGTTTGGGCACAGGCTGAAAATGAGGTGGGATAGTACTGGGAATGACTGCAATTTTATCTGGCGAACAGCGGGTATGCCGCAGGATGTCGGCCTTTGTTGCCTCAGAAACGGCCACCACCTGTCGGCAATGGCGCACGGGCCAGCGAAGCCACAGCCACTTCAGCAGGAAGCGCTTCCAAGCGTTGGGATGCTGCAGGAAACCGCAGTCGTGCACCGTGAGCAGGGTTTTGCGCCCCGGCAGGAACAGGGCCGCGAAGTGAATGTCGCCGCTGATGTGAAAAACATCGGCACGCAGGCGGCGCATTTGAGCGCCGATGCGCAGACGCGACCACACTCCCTGGCTGGGCGCGCAGGCCGTGATTTTTTGCACCTGAAAATCAGCGGCGTCTTCTAAGTATGGCCATAAAGCGGCAAAGGAGCGCTCGATGCTGTAAAAGCCTGGTCCGTGCGGCTTTCGGAAGATCACCTGTACCGTTCGGCGGCGGTAAAAGGCCAGATAGCGCCGGGCAATGGCTGCAGCGTCGAAGTCATCCCGTACCTGGATGGGCGCTTGCTGTCGGATACGCCGGCGTTTGGTCACATCGGTCAAAGCCGCCTTTAGGGTTTCGCGCCAGGCCTGGGCTTGCAGGGGAACCACCCAGCCGAAATCCTGCTCGCATACGTAATCGCCCAAGCCCACTTGGTCGCTGATGACCACCGCCGTACCTACGGCCAAGGCCTCCAGAACGGCCAGAGCAAAGTTTTCGTTCTGGGAGGGCAACACCAACAAGTCGGCCTCGGCCAGCAGGCGCCATTTATCGTCGCCCGACACCCAGCCCTGCCAATGGACGCGCGCCCACAGGCCCTTTTGGTGCGCCAGATGCTGCATTTTACGGGCGTAGGCCGAGGTGGGGTCGCCGGCAATGATGAGTTGCCACTCTGCGTCTGTATCCAGTGCCGCCAGTGTTTCCAACAGGAAAGCGAGGCCCTTTTTGGGGTCAATGCGCGATAGAAAGAGCAGCCGAAGCGGACCTTCTGCTCTTGGTGCCGACGCGCTGGTTTCGGCTGCGGGTAGCGGCACGATGTTCGGCAGGTGCTTAACTTCCCATCTGGGCGCTAAGGCACTCAGTTCGCGCTTTTCCAGTCGGGCCGTAGCCAGCCAGCGTGCCGGAGCCAGCAGCCAACGGCCCAGCGTGCGCTGAAAAAGGCGCTTGGCCCGGCCGCGCAACGTGTAGGGGCTAAGCATACCATGCGGGCTAAACACGGTGCGAAAGCCGCGTACACGACACACCAACGCCGCACCAAAAGCGGCCCAGTTCCACCAGGAATGAATGTGCACAACATCAAACTGCTGCCCTCGCCGCCACAAGGCCAACCACAAAGCCGGGCAAAAATGGCCATGGTCGCCCGTCCAGCGGCGGAAATACACCACCCGAACGCCATCCATCTCAACAGGTACGCCCACGGGCACGTCCAACTCCTCCGGGCCGTTGGCGGTGGTGGTAAATACCCAGACTTCCGCGCCAGCTGCGGCCAGGCTCTCGGCAAGGCAACTGACGGAAAACGTCGGGCCGCCGTAGCGAAACGCTGGCTTGTACGACGGGGTGATGTGCAAAATGCGCATAGGCTGACTGCGGAGGTTCTGTATCGGCCGCGAAGACACGAAATTGCTCGCAAAAGCACAAAGGTTTTACAGGCATGCCCGGCATCCGAGCGCTCGCCCTACTTTTGCCGGCGGCAAAAATCTGCCCTCACTGCTGTTCCTTTATGCTAAAAAAACGATTTGCTGCGGCCCTGCTTGCCGCTCTGTGTTCTGGCCTTTTCGCCCAAACGAAAACGCTGACCATGGCCGACGCCATCCTGCGCGGACGGACTACCCTGGCACCCCCATCGCTGCGCCAGTTGCAATGGATACCCGGCTCCGAGCAGTTCACCTACGCCGTCGGCGACCAACTCGTGCGCGTGCGCGCCACCGACACAAAGGCTGATACCTTAGATATATTGGCCCGCATCAACGCTGAGCGCACGCGCCAGGGCGATGAGGCCCTCAAAACATTGCCCAACCTCAACTGGCTGAGCGAGCAGCGCTGCTGGTTCCAAACGCCAGGCAACGTATTTACCTACGACCTTAGCGAAGGCAAACTCAGCCGCCAAACCTGGTTCCCGGAGGCAGCCGAGAATATAGATGTGCACCCTAAAACCCTCTGGGCAGCCTACACTCGCGACAACGGCTTGTGGCTCAGCATCGGCGGAAAAGAACTGGGCGTTGCCCAAAGTGAAGAGGACGGCATCGTATATGGCAAGAGCGTGCACCGCGACGAATTCGGCATCCACAAAGGCACGTTCTGGAGCACGTCGGGCCGCTATCTGGCCTTCTATCGCATGGACGAACGCCCGGTAACGCGCTATCCCATATATGTGCTCGACTCTATGCCCGCTCAGGCGCGCTATATCCGCTATCCTTACGCAGGCGCAGCCAGCCACCACGTAACCGTGGGCATCTACGACACCCAAAGCGGCCAGAAATGGTACCTGAAAACCGGCGAACCCGCCGAACAGTATCTGACTAACATTGCCTGGACGCCTGACGACCGCTACTTGCTCATCGCTGTAGTCAACCGCGGGCAAGATCGCATGTGGCTCAATCTTTACGAAGCCGCCACGGGCAACTTCATCCGCACCCTCTTTGAGGAAAGCCACGACAAATGGGTAGAGCCGGAAAATCCAGCCCAATTCGTACCCGGCTCTAACACCGATTTTATCTGGCAAAGCGAACGCGATGGTTACAACCACCTGTATCTGTACAACCTTTCCGGCAAACTTCTGAGGCAGGTCAGCAGCGGCCCGATGCCCGTAACGCGCTTCCTCGGCTTTTCTGCCGACGGCAAACGCTGCTTCTACCAGACCGCCGACGAAAGTGGACTCAACCGCTACAACTGGGCCGCCGACCTATATGCCAGCACCAAACCCACACCTATCGGCCCAAACGAACCCGGCACGCATCAGGTGTCCGTCAGCACTTCCGGCGATTGGGCACTCGATGTGTTCTCCTCCGCCCAAACACCCCGCACCGTCCGGCTTCTTTCTTTGAAAAAAAGCCAACCGCCATCCACCGTCTATGAGGCTCCAAACCCGCTGACAGACTACACGCTGGGCCAAACACGCCTGGTTAACCTGACCTCACCGGGCGGATTCACCCTCAATGGCCGGCTTATCTTGCCCACCGGCTTTGACTCGCTGAAACGCTACCCCACCATAGTGTACGTCTATAACGGCCCTCACGTGCAACTCATCACCAACACGTGGCTCTATGGCGCCGACCTTTGGATGCACCGCCTTGCCCAGGAAGGCTTCATCGTCTTCACTTTAGACGGACGCGGCTCAGCCCACCGCGGCTATGCCTTTGAAAGCGCCATCTTCCGCCGGCTGGGCGATGCCGAAGTGGAAGACCAGCTCACCGGCGCGCGCTACCTCAAAAGCCTGCCCTACGTGGACACTACACGCATAGGCGTCTATGGCTGGAGTTACGGTGGCTTCATGGCCACTTCGCTCATGACCCGTCCCGAAGCCGCCGGCACATTTCGCTGCGGCATCGCCGGAGGCCCCGTCATAGACTGGCGCATGTATGAAATCATGTACACCGAGCGCTACATGGATACCCCGCAAGAAAACCCAGAAGGTTACGAACGAAGCAGCCTGCTCAACTACATCGAAAACCTCAAAGGACGCCTGCTCATCATCCACGGCTCCTCCGATGACATCGTCCTGTTACAACACACCCTGCGCTACGTGCGTGAATGCGTGCGCAAAAACAAACCCATTGATTTCTTCGTCTATCCCGAGCATGGCCACAACGTACTGGGCCGCGACCGCGTCCATTTATTCGAGAAAATCGAGCGCTTCTTCGTCGAAAACCTCCGTTAACCATTGCTAACTACACGCCTAACTTTCGGCGCAACCATGCGCAAGACTGCTCTGTTTTATTGGCTGAAGATGGATTGGCTGCCCGTTAGCCCGTTGCAGCCTGCTGAGTAGCACCGTTAAAAACATCCAGGACCCACTTTTCGCTATGCCTTCTTCTTCGCTGGCACCCTCTGCCGCTCATGAACCCAACCAACAGCCTGTGCTTACGCTTGAGCTTATCACTCCGGCAGATGACGAGCGTCCGGTTTTCATCGCCGGCAGCTTCAATGGCTGGGCCGTACGCGACGAACGCTACCGCATGACGCGCATTGGCGAAGGGCATTACCGTTTTGTCTTTCAACAAATCCCTGACCTCGGCGATGAACCTTTTGAATACAAATACGTAAAGGGCGGCTGGGAAAGCGAAGAACTCAGCGCCGAAGGGCTGCCCCGCATGAACCGCCGCATCGAACTGCCCAAAGGCAAAGTCGTGGATACGGTGCCCCGCTGGAAATGCCACGCCGGCTGGTACGACCCGAAATACTACCCGGATATTCAAGTCATCTCCAAGCGCTTCAACATCCCGCCATTGCGCCGTCGCCGACGCATCTCCGTGCTGTTGCCCTGGGACTACGCCAGCACCCGAAAGCGCTACCCCGTCCTCTACTTACAAGACGGTCAGAACCTTTTTGAAGACGACGCGCCCTTCGGTACGTGGGGGGTAGATAAGCATTTAGCCGCCCTAGCCCAACGCGGTAAAGGCGATCTCATCGTGGTAGCTATTGACCACGGCGGCCGCGAACGCATCAAAGAGTACATGCCTTACGACACGCCCAAATGGGGTGAAGGACTGGGCAATGACTACGCCCGCTTCCTGGCCGAAACACTCAAACCGTACATTGACGAAAACTTCCGCACCCTCCCCGACCGCGCCCATACCGGCATCGGCGGCAGCAGCATGGGAGGGCTCATCAGCATCTACGCCGGCATCCTCTTTCCTAACACGTACTCCAAGTTCCTCATTTTCTCGCCCTCGCTGTGGGCTGCGCCGGGCATCTATCACGAACCGCTGGACTTCGCCGCCCGACCTGATACCCGCATCTATCTCTTCGCCGGCGGAAAAGAAGGGGCGGGCATGGTGGCCAACGCCAAACGCTTCACCCAAACCCTGAAAGCCATTTGCCCCAGGCCCGACCTTGTCCGTCTGGAAATTGACCCCGAAGGTCAGCACAACGAAGCCCGCTGGGGACAGGAATTCCCCAAAGCGGTCGAATGGCTGCATTTCGAGCGGTAAACCCAAAAACCCAGCTCCGGTGAGGCGCCTGCCTTGCCAAGAACCCTTCCCAGGGTTTCACCCTGACTTTTCCAAACCAGACTGCAAGGAACGGATGCGACTCCAGCTACATGCTCATCTCCTCAGCCACCCACCGCTCGATGTTGCGCGTCTGGCTCGACAATTCCACTCCCACACCTACCACGGGCTTGCCCAAATGCCACCACGCCTCGTAGTAGCGCTTCCGACGTATCTGATCCAGCGCCACCTCCGCCGGCTCGTCCAACTTGAACTCCAGCAC
>CALJPQ010000006.1 GCA_937980645.1 uncultured Saprospiraceae bacterium
GGGCCGCATTGTGTGGACGCAGCGCGGACAGTTTGCGAAGGGTTACAACGCCTTCAATGTGGATCGTTCGCTGCTGGAGGTACCGGGTGTGCTGTACTACCGCGTAGAGACGCCGACGGATAGCGCCGTGCGCAAGATGATCCAGACGAAGTAAGCGGGTGTGGCCTAAGGCCGCCTTGCTTGAAAAAGGGAATACGATTAATAGCGCCGCCCTGTCTTAGGATACTAAGGCAGGGCGGTCGGCTTTTTTTTAAGGAAAGATATCAGACAGTTACGGGAATGGGGAGATGTGTTTTCCGCTGGGAGAAGTCGTTTCGGAAAGCTACGCTACCTGCATGTCTACGCCATGGTTAGCATCCGGGAACCTGGAGCTGTTGATGCCGACGGGCCTGTAGTTCGCTTTCTGGAGACGTTCAGAAGTATATTCCCGTATTGTGGGAGTATGTGTAAATGTACAAGGCCTTGCAGAGGTCTCAGCTTTGTAGCGAATGTCGGAGTTTGGGTCGGTGCATTATTTTTAATTCACATCATTTTTTGCCTGAAGGACATGCCTTATCCGGCGATTGTGCAGGAGGGCGTGGATGTCATTGAAGCCGTAAAGATACACACGTACTTACTTAGTGGAATACGACGAGAAGAGGTGGTGATGTTCCTATCTCGGCATTCCTGGCTGTCGGGTATAAAAGAGGCTCTTTTTTTACTGCTTTTTAGTCATTCAGCCTCCAATCGTACTCCAGGAAGACCACTGTTGCCGTGGGGGCTATGGTTACGCCTGTGTATCGGCTCAGGAAGGTGCGCAAGTCGCCGAAGTCGTCGGCGTACCAGTCGAAGATTTTGCTCACTTCGGCGCGCGTTGGGCGGATGCGGTTGTAGCGTTCGTTGCGCACGAAGCGGCGTGTGCGTTCTTCCAGCATACGCTCCAGATTTTCAGCGGTGTAGGCCCGGTTGTGCAGCGGTGGGCATGAGCGCGCTGCACAGTTGATGGCGAAGTGGATGCGCGCATCGGCGAATTGCGGGCGCAGGATGCCGTTCTCGATGTCGTTGAGGCTGTACTTTTTGCTGCCGATTTCGATGCGTTTCACGTCCCAGGTTTTTCCACCGTCGAGTTGCGTAATGCTCTGGAGCGGGTAATGCTCGACGATGAGGTCCACGGTGAAGGCATTGTAAGCGTTGATCCAGTAGGCCATTTTTTCGGTGCGGCTCCAGGTGGCGGCGGGCGGGTTTTGGGCCAGCGTGTTGAGGTAAGCTTTTAGCACGGCCCGGTCAGTGGCGAAGCCTTTGTAATGGACGCGCCCGTCGGCGCTGACGTGGCGGCGCAGCAGGGTGTCCCAGGGTGCGTGAAGCGCATTGCGGTCGGTGCGCAAGGGCGTCCACAGACTGGCCAAGAGTAAGGCGAAAACAGGCATTAGTTTCATAGCCCTATCTTACGATGTGAACGACCGGGCGGTTTGGCTCTCAAAGCAAGAGCGGCTCATTTGCGCGAGCCTTTTTTCATTCGCCGCTCCATGTCTTTGGGGAACAGGCCTGATTTCGTGCGGCCTTTGGCTTTTTTGATGTTGCCTTTGCTGTCCACGGGGGCGCGCAGGCTCTCGGTGGCCGGGCAGCCCGATTTGCGGCTGCAGGCGGGAAGGACGACCATACTGCCCAGAGCGAAAACCGCTATCCACAGGCCGACAATTGCGCGCCGTAGGGGCAGGATATTTCCCCAACAGGTGAATATATTCATAGCATAGCGTGTTTTAGTGGGTGGCGCCGAGTGCGGCTGAAGGAGTTTTTTTATTGAAAATGAAATTTTTGCAGCAAAAATAGGCGGCAGCGGCGGCAGCGGTGGTTTTTTCCAAAAAGGTGCTTCTGAAGGCGTTGCTGAATGGGGCGGGGCATCTAAAAACAGAACCTGGCATTAACGCCTCGTTGGCGTTTTTGTGATGCGCGCTGGTGCAGGGGTTGTTCGGCGGGTGCTACCCATTCAAACGCCGTACTTTTCCGCCCGAAAATGAGACAGCGATTTCGCTCACGAGAGCTCTGGCTATGTGTGCTGCTGTGGCTGTGTGCTGCTGAGGCATTCCATGCTCAGACGGTGGCCGACTCGTTGGCCCGCCTGCTTCAGCGCGCGCCGGCGGATACGAGCCGCGTGTTGCTGCTCGTGGACTATGCCTGGGAAATCAACGAAACCCGACCCGAACAGGCCGAGCACTCTTTGCGTGAGGCCATTGCCCTGGCCCGTCGGCTGCGCTATTTGCGCGGCGAAGCCAAAGCCTGGAACGGCCTGGGCGTGCTCGAAGAAATCCGCCAGAACAAAAACGCCGCCCAACAGCATTACCTCAGGGCCCTCCAACTCCGCCAGCAATTGGGCGATAAGGCCGAAATCGCTAGCTCGCTCAATAACCTCGGCGTCCTGTACGAAAACTTCGGACAGCCCGACAGCGCCCTGGCCTATCACAAGCAAAGCCTCGCCATCCTCGAAACCCTTCAGGATACCCTCCGCATTGCCCGTGCCCGCTTCAACATTGCCGCCGTCTTGCAGGAGTCGGGCGACTATACCGAAGCCCGAAACCAGCTCTACGAGGCCCGAGCCATCCTCGAACGGGTCGGCGACCTCGACGGCATCGCCAAAGTCTATGCCCAACTCGGGCACATCTACTTGGAACTCGACCGATACCGCGAAGCCCTTCGGTGGTACCGACAGGCCCTCCACTTGCGCCAACAGATCAACGAACCTCAAGGGCTGGCTATGGCCCTGAGCGACTACGCCAACGCCCTAGACGAATACCAGGCCCGCGGAACCGACTCCCTCACCGACGTCTTCGCTATCCTCGAACGAACCAGCACTTCGCGGCGTACGACCCAAAGCAGCAGCGCCGATACCATCCTCCACTATTACCAGCGCGCCTTAGACATCTGGAACCAGCTAGACAACACCGCCGGCAAAGCCCAAGTCTTCACCAACATGGCCGACGTGTACAAACGCTTAGGCCAGTACGACAAGGGCCTCAACCTACTCCGCCAGGCCGAAGCCATCGCCATCGAACTCGAAGACCCGCTCTTGCTCATGGAAATCTACAACGTGCAGAGCGACATCTACGACCGCATGGGCCAGTACGCCCGCGCGCTGGAGTACGTACAGAAATATTATGCCCTGGCGCGTGAGGCCAAAAACCAGAAGTTCGTCCAGAGCGCACTGAAAGACTTCTCGGAGGTCTATTCCGCTATGGGCGATTATCCGCGCGCCTACGCCTACCGCGTCAAGTACGACGAGTTCCGCTACGCCCGCCTGCGCGAAAAAGAGCGTTCCGACTTTGCCCGCAAAGAGGTGCTCTACGAAGCCGAACGCCGCGAGCGTCTGCTCAAAGAGCAGGAAACGGCTCTCAAGTTGCAAGCCGCCGAGCTGGCCCGCTCGCGCATAGAACTCTACGCCTCGCTGGCCGGCGTCCTGGCCCTGCTCGTGCTGGCGGCGCTGCTGTTCAGCCAAAACCGCCTGCGCGCTCGCGTCAACCGCGAATTAGCCCAAAAAAACGAAGAAATCGAAAAGGCACGCCAACGCGCCGACGACCTGCTGAACAACATTTTGCCGGCCACCATCGCTGCCGAACTCAAAGCCAAAGGTGAGGTTGACTCTGTCCGATTCGAGTCCGTAACCGTCATGTTTACCGACTTCAAGGACTTCACCCGTATTGCCGAAAGCGTCTCTCCTGAAGTACTTATTAACGAACTGCGCGAATGCTTTTCCCTTTTCGACAACATTGTGCGCCAGCACGGCTTAGAAAAAATCAAAACCATCGGCGATGCCTACATGTGCGCCGGGGGGCTGCCCGTGTCCAACGATACCCACCCGACCGACGTTGTGCGCGCTGCCATCGCCATGCAATGCCAGCTGCAGGCCCTCATGGCCCGCAAAAGGGCCGAGGGTAAGCCCGTTTTCGAGATGCGCATCGGCATCCACACCGGCCCGGTGATAGCCGGTGTGGTGGGCCAACACAAATTCGCCTACGACATCTGGGGCGACACCGTCAACACCGCCGCCCGATTAGAGCAGACCAGCGAACCGGGCAAAATCAACATCTCCGAAACCACCTATCAGGCCGTCAGGCACCTCTTCCCTTGCACCTATCGCGGTCGCCTGAGCGCTAAAAACAAGGGCGAGGTGGATATGTACTTCGTGGAGTACACATGCGCCGAAGGTTGATGGCAGCGAATGGTCGCGCAAAGGCGCCCCGTCCCCGGCGTCATGGTGTTGCCTCAGCCCGTGTCCACACCCGCACCGTATCGTCGCCCACGCGATAGGCCTCGCGCAGCACAGCGCCCATCGGGACACGCGGTGCTTCCACTCCCGCGTACAGGTAGTGGGGGCTTTGCAGCAGGCGAATTTCGTCCCAGCAGTCCAGTTCGATAAATTGCCGCAGCACATCGGCACCGCCTTCGACGAGAAGGATGCCTTTTTCGGCTTCGCGCAGCTTTTCCAAAAGGAACGAGACCCACCAGCGGCGGCCGTTGGCTTCGCGCGGGGGTAAGGGCCAGAAGCGCGTATTTTGCCAGTTTCCCAGGCGTTCGGGGCCCAGTATCCACGTGGGTACGCTATCGTCGAGCAGGCAGGCCGAGAGTGGCAGTTTGCCTTCAAAGTCTAAGGCGATGCGCAGCGGTGCGGGGCCGAAGTACAGCCGATTGTCTAATCGGGGGTTATCTATCAGGGCTGTGCGCGTGCCTACCAGGATGGCGTCGGCCTCCGTGCGCCAGCGGTGCGTCAGGCGTTGGGTCAGCGGGCTGGTGATGGGTGTTCGTTCGCCGGTGCGGCCCAGGAAGCCGTCGGCGCTTTGCGCCCATTTCAGGACGACGTGAGGGCGGCGCTGTTGGATGTGGGTGAAGAAGGCGCGGTTGAGGTAGCGGCCTTCGGCCTCCAGCACACTGGTGCATACGCGTATGCCGGCGGCGCGCAGGCGGGCGATGCTTTTGCCGGCCACTAAAGGGTTAGGGTCGGTGTTGGCAATGACCACCTCCGGAATGCCTTCGCGCAGGATGAGGTCCACGCACGGCGGGGTCTTACCGTAGTGGGCGCAGGGTTCCAGCGAACAGTAAAGCGTGGCTTGTCGGAGGAGTGGACGGTCTGCTGGTGCCACATTTGACACAGCATTCACCTCGGCGTGGGCCTCGCCGTAGCGCTGATGCCAGCCCTCGCCCAGGATGCGGTCGTTGTGTACCAGCACGGCGCCTACCATCGGGTTAGGCGAAACCCAACCCGCACCCAGGCGAGCCAGAGCAAAACAGCGGCGCATGTAGTCTTCGGCTGTGGGCATCGTTCGTTCGGTTTTTTTTTGTACGCTTTACGGGCTTAGTCGCCGTCGAGCAGATTTCCCAGACCGCCCAGGATGCTGCCCTCTTCGCGCCGCGGGCCTTGACCGTATTGCAGAATGCGCGAAGCCAGGCGGCTCACCGGCAGCGATTGCAGCCACACCTTGCCGGGGCCGCGCAACACGGCGTAGAAGAAGCCTTCGCCACCGAAGAGCATGTTCTGGATGCCGCGCACCATCTGGATGTCGAAGTCCACCTCTTGAGTGTAGGCCACGATGCAGCCCGTGTCAATGCGCAGCAGCTCACCGGGCCCCAGTGTGCGTTCCAGGATGTGGCCGCCGGCGTGCAGGAAGGCCATGCCGTCGCCTTCGAGTTTTTGCATGATGAAGCCCTCACCGCCAAAAAGGCCTGTGCCCAAGCGGCGTTGCAAAGCGATGTCAATGGCCACCCCTTTAGCCGCGCACAGGAAGGCGTCTTTCTGGCAAATGACGCGCCCACCCAGTTGCGGCAGGTTGAGCGGCACAATCTTGCCCGCATACGGCGCGGCAAACGTTACGCGGCGCTTGCCCGTAGAGGTGTTGGTGAATGCCGCCAGAAACAGGCTTTCGCCTGTGAGCACGCGCTTGCCCACCGACATCAATTTGCCCCAAAGCCCCTGCTGCCGACCGTCGCCCATGATGGTTTCCATCTGAATGCCGTCGTCCATGAACATGAAGCTGCCCGTTTCGGCCAGGACGGTCTCCTGCGGGTCCAGTTCGATCTCGACACATTGCATCTCCTCGCCGTAGATGCGAAAATCCACTTCGTGTGTGAATGGCATAATTGGTTGTTTTTGTGTGTTCTAGAAAATGGATTTGCGCCTGTCTAACCACCAGCCCAACGCCAGTGCCAGTGCCGCCGAAAGGGCAGCAATGTGGAGGGGCACAGCAATATCGTCCTCCAGGTTGAGCGAAGATACCTTTTCGTGATAGAGGTACTGCGCTACTACTTGCACGGCGTTGTTGGCAAAATGAGCCGCTACCGGCACCCAAAAGTTCTGGAAGCGCCAGTAGAGCCAGCCCAGGATGATGCCCAATAACATGCGCGGCAAAAAGCCCTCGAATTGGAAATGGGCAAAGCTGAACACTGCACCTGCCAGCACAATGGCGGCCCAGGGCGAGCGCACCAGACGCTGGATTTGCTGCTGCACCACGCCGCGGAAGACCAGCTCTTCGCCCACGGCCGGGATGAGGGCAATGAGTGTCAGGTTGGCCGCCAGCTCCCAGCCGTTGTCCATAAGCAGGAGGGCTTTAAGCATTTCGTTTGCCTGCTCTTCGGCCTGGCGCAACGCCTCCGGTATGGGCAGTTCGCGGTTAATTTGATACACGTAAAGCACTAGCGGCACAGAGAGCACCATTAGCCACACGCCGCCCCAAACGGCCTGTGCCGGCGGCTCGCGGCGCGCCTGCAGATAGTCCAGCGCTCGCGCAGTGGGCGGATAAAAAAGCCGCACGACTATCCAGCCAGCCATCACGAAGGTGAACAAATGGCTTAAAGCCAGAAAAATGCGCATCTGCCAGCGCTCCGCTGCCGGCGCATCAGTGTGCAAGCCGTTGTATATGAGCGCACTATCCCAGCCTACAACACCGGCTAAGGCCTGGTAGAGCAACGCTCCCGTAGCGCCCAGCATCAGCGCCGCCAGCAGCTGTACGCTCAGAATGAGAAAGGGGGAATGCTCCTGAAAAGCGTGGGACACGGGAGCTTCCGCCAAAGGCTCCTGTTCGGGTATGCGCTGTTCGTCGTCCATAGGCGCTAGTCGGCAGTGGAGGCCAGATAAACCAGCCAGATGAGCCATGGTTTTACTTTTGGCCCGAAAAATACGCCGCTGATATGACTCGTCTTTCTGTGAACATCAACAAGGTCGCGCTGCTGCGCAATGCGCGCGGCGGCAACTTGCCCGACCTCATCCAGTTCGCCCGCGACTGCGAGGCCTACGGGGCCGAGGGCATTACCGTACACCCGCGCCCCGACCAGCGCCATATTCGTTACAGCGACATTCCAGCACTGCGCGAGGTGGTTACCACCGAGTTCAACATCGAAGGCAACCCCACGCCCGAATTTCTCGACCTGGTGCTCGCTCATCCACCGCACCAGTGCACGCTGGTGCCCGATGCTGTGCACCAGCTGACCAGCGACCACGGCTGGAATACCCTCGAGCATGCTCCCTTCCTGCGCGACGTCATCGCCCGACTGCACGAACGAGGCATCCGCGTCTCGCTCTTCGTAGATGCTGACCCGCGCATGGTCGAAGGTGCCAAAGCCGTTGGCGCCGACCGCGTAGAACTCTACACCGGACCCTACGCCCACGACTTCACTAAAGACCCTGCCGCCGCTATAGCACCCTACGTGGCCGCTGCCGAAACAGCCTACCAGTGTGGCCTGGGCCTGAATGCCGGCCACGACCTCAACTTAGACAACCTCCCCTATTTCCGCCAGCATTGCCCACACCTGCTGGAGGTCAGTATCGGGCACGCGCTCATCAGCGATGCGCTCTATTTCGGTATTGCCAATACTATTCGGCTGTATCGGAAGGCCCTTTGGTCAAAGGCTTGAAGAACCCATTTAAAACCCGATTTTGCGTCATAGTGAGATAAGGGTAAATGATGGCGGTCATTGTATGGTGTTAGCCATGCAGTTTACTTTTACATGCTTTTTCTAGAGAAAGACCATGCCCTCGCCATAGGAAAAGCACATGTTCAGCTTTTAATCAAACACTTTAGTTTTTCACTAAAAACTCTTTTCGTATGAAGCGTTTACTCACAACTGTCTGCTTAGCACTGGCCTTTAGCGGGCTGGCGCTGGCGCAACGCACCGTCATGGGGACGGTCAAAGGCGACGACGGCGAGCCGCTCATTGGAGCAACGATAGCCGTCAAGGGTGCAGCCGCTGGCACGCGCACCGATGCCGAGGGTAAATTTACCCTTCAGGTGCCTGCCGGCTACGATGTATTGATCGTGCGCTACACCGGTTACGAGACTCAGGAGATAACCCTGGGAACCTCTAACACCGTTGACGTCGTCTTGCGGAGCGGTCTGCAGCTGGCCGAAACGGTGGTAACTGCCTTAGGGGTATCGCGCGAGCAAAAGTCGCTGGCTTATGCCGTGCAACACCTGGAAGGCGACCAGCTGGTGCAGGCGCGCGACGCCAATTTAGTCAACTCCCTTTCAGGTAAGATTGCCGGCGTGAACGTCATCAGCTCGTCGGGCAATGTGGGTGCCTCGTCGCGTATCGTCATTCGAGGTAACACCTCCATCACGGGCGACAACCAGCCCCTGTTCGTCATCAACGGCATCCCGATGGACAACCGCAACCAGGGCGCCGGTAACACCCAGTATGGTGGTGTGGACTTTGGCAACGCCATTCAGGACATCAACCCCGATGACATCGAGTCCATCACTGTGCTAAAAGGTCCGAATGCTTCGGCACTCTACGGCGCTCGTGGCGCCAACGGCGTCATCATGATCACGACCAAGACGGGTAAGGGTGTTAAAAAAGGCCTGGGCGTTTCTTATACGGGCGATGTGGGCTTTGCCACGCCCTTCCGCCTGCCACGCTACCAGAACAAGTTTGGCCAGGGCGTTGGCTTCCAGTTCAACTACGTAGATGGCGCCGGCGGCGGCCTGTGGGACGGTGTGGACGAAAGCTGGGGCCCCGCCTTCGATGCTTCCATCAGCCAACAGGACGGCATCGACAACAACGGCAACGGTCTGATAGACGAACCCGGCGAAGGCTAACGCTTCGACCAGTTCACCGGTAAAGACCAGCCTTGGGTGGCTCGCCCCGACAATGTCCGCAGCATCTTCGACACCGGCATATCCATCAACAACAGTGTTGCCATCACGGCAGCCGGCGAAAACATGCACGGGCGCTTTTCCTTCACCAACTTCGATCAAAAGGGCATGGTGCCCAATACGGACCTGCGCCGAAACATCTTCAACCTCGGCTTTGGGATGAAGATGAGCGAGAAGTGGAATCTGGATGGCAACGTTACCTATACCGCTGTGCGCTCTAACAACCGCCCGGGCATCGGCTACGCTGGCGACAATATCCTGCAGCAGACCATCTGGACCGGCCGCCAGGTGGACTGGGAATACCTGCGCGCCAACTACGACAAGCGCGACGAGTTTGGGCGTATTGTCAACTGGAACCACAACTACCAAAACAATCCCTTCTTTACCCTATACAACAACACCAAGCCGCAGCGCCGCGACCGCACACACGGCTACATCGCGCTGACATACCAGATCTTGCCCTGGCTCAAAATCATGGGCCGCACCGGGACGGACTACTACACCGACAACCGCGAAATCCGCTTCGAAAAGGAAACGGTGGACTACCCGAACGGCTGGTTCCAGGCGCAATCCTATGTTTTCCAGGAGACAAACTCCGACGTGCTCCTCACGGCCGATAAGTACTTCTCCGATGCGTTCTCCCTCACCGCGACGGTGGGCGCTGTGCGCCGCGACTCGCGCTTCCAGGGCACCGAACAGACGGCCAACGCTTTGGTCGTGCCCGGGCTGTTTAACTTCTCCAATGCCGATGGGGCCGTCAATGTCAACCAGTTCGTCAACCGCCTGCGCGTCAACTCGGTGCTCGCGCAAGTGTCGCTGGGCTTCTGGAACTTCCTGTACTTAGATGCTTCGGCGCGCAACGACTGGTCTTCCACGCTGCCGCCGCAAAGCCGCAGCTACTTCTATCCAGCGTTCAACGCCAGCGTGGTGCTGTCGGAAAAGGTGCAAATTCCGGGCGTGAACTTCTTGAAGTTCCGCGGCGGCTTTGCTCAAGCGGGTAAAGACACCGAGCCCTATCGCTTAGCACCGGTATATGCGCCCAACATCCCGTGGGGCGGCACGCCGTCGTTCACCATTCCGAACGCCGCGCCCAACAGCGAGCTGCGGCCTGAGCGCGCCAATTCTATCGAAGCAGGCTTAGAATTGCAGGCCTTACAGAGCCGTGTGCGTCTGGATGTTACCTATTACAACACCGACAACATTGACCAAATTATTCCGCTCAATGTCTCTTCCACGACGGGCTTCACCAGCCGCTTTGCTAATGCTGGCACCATCAATAACAACGGCATCGAGGTGCAATTTGGCCTCACGCCTATCCGGGCCAAGTCGTTCCGCTGGGACATTGACTTGAACTGGGCCAAGAACAATTCTACGGTAAAAGACCTGCCCGAGGGTGTTACGGAAATCACACTCAACACCAACTGGGGCCTGCGCCTGGTGGCGCGCGAGGGCGAACCCTATGGCACCCTGGTGGGTCGCCGCGTCAAGCGCGCACCTGACGGGCAAATCATAGTAGCCGCCAACGGCCGTCCGGTGTACGATGCCGACGAAAACGGCAATATCAACAACTTCGTACTGGGTACCATCACCCCCGACTGGGTCGGCGGTGTGCGCAACACCTTCAGCTGGAAAGGCCTGTCGCTTAGCGCACTCATTGACATGCGCCAGGGCTCCGACCTGTTCTCTATGACCTATATCTTCGGGCGCTACGCCGGTGTGCTTGAGGAAACGCTCGAAGGCCGCAACACCTTAGACGAAATCAAAAACGGCTACAACTTCGGCGGCGTCATTGACAACGGCGACGGCACTTATACGCCTAACACCACTAAGCGCTCGGCCGAAGCCTGGAATGCCGACTTCTACAACCGCCGCCACGACCGCGGGGTGTTTGATGCCAGCTTCATCAAATTGCGCGAAGTAACGCTCGCCTACGACTTCCCCAAAAAGTGGTTCGTCAATTCCGGCATTGGTGGCTTGCGTCTGGCCGTATATGGCCGCAACCTCGCGCTGCTCAAGGCTAACGTGCCGCATATTGACCCGGAAACGGCTTTTGACAACAGCAACGCCATGCAAGGCATTGAATTTGGCCAACTGCCTTCGGCGCGCACCGTCGGCGTTACCCTCAATGCTCAATTCTAATTGCGCCACTAATGGCTCATTTTTTTATCAAAAAAACTATCATCGCTATGAAAAATATCAAAATCTGGCTGCTTGCGCTCGCCGTAATCGCTTCGAGCGTCGGCTGCGAAAAGGATTTCGATGAAATCAACACCAACCCCAACCGCCCCGAAGATGTGCCACTGACCAACGTGCTCATCTCGGCCATCTCGCAGGGCGTGCGCCGCACCCATGGCGCCAGCATGAATATGACCTACGCCGGCCTGTGGGTGCAGCACTATGCCAAAATCCAGTACATTGATGAGGACTACTACGACTACCGGCCTGATGCCTTTACAGCCCACTTCGACGGCCTCTATTCTGGCCCGCTGGCCGATCTGCAAAGCATCATCGAAAAGGCGCCCAACCCCAGCAACATGCTGGCGGCAGCGCTGACGATGAAGGCCTACTATTTCTCCATCGTTACCGACATGTGGGGCGAGGTGCCGTACACCGAGGCGCTTAACCCCTCGCTAACGACCACACCGCGCTACGACGGCCAGTCCACTATCTACGACGGCCTCATCCGCGACCTGCGCACCGCTGCCGACATGTTCAACCCGGCAGGCGACAACCTCGGCCCGGGCGACATCATCTATCAGGGCGATGTAGCGAAATGGAAGAAATTCGCCAACTCGCTCCGTGCTCGCCTACTCAACCGCGCCAAGCACAAAAATGCGGCGTACGCTTCCGAACTGCAAACGCTGCTGGCCAACCCCAGCAATCTCATCGCCAGCAACGCTGAGAACGCTTACATCACCTACCCGGACAACACCGTTAACTCTAACCCGATTTACAGCAACAAGTACAACGATGGCCGCAACGACCACGCAGTGTCGAAAACGCTGGTGGATCTGATGCTGGCTGCCAACGACCCGCGCCTGCCGGTGTATGCCGAAAAGAACGACCAGGGCGTCTATAAGGGCCAGCCCAATGGCACCGTAGAGCCTAACCCGTTCACCTCCGTGTCGCAAATCGGTCGTGCATTCCGCGACAACCCGGCGGCACCCTCCGTGCTGATGTCGTATGCTGAAGTGAAGTTCATCATGGCTGAAGCGCTCAACAGCAAGCAGCATTATTTAGACGGAGTGATGGCCTCTTGCGAGCAGCACGGCGTATCGGCAGATGCGGCCTTCATGGCTGCTGTCAGTGCCGCCTACGATACGGCTCCCCTACGCGCCATCATTACCCAGAAATGGCTGGCCCTATTCGGCGATGGTTGTGAAGCCTTCACGGAGTACCGTCGCACGGGCTTCCCCGCCGAAGTAAAAGAGGTGCCGGGGTCTTCATTCCCGGGCAAGGGCGTACCTACGCGCTTCGCCTATCCCACGAGCGAAACGGGCAACAACAAGGCCAACTTAGAGGCCGCCATCCAGCGCCAGGGTATTGACAACACGGGTATCTTCAGCAACCCGATGTGGTGGAAACTGTGAGGAACCAACGGTAACTGTTCAATCAGAAATTTTGGGGCTGTCTCCGTGTAAGCGGAGTTCAGCCCTTTTCTTTTTGAGGTTCGTTGGCTTTAAGCGGAGCCTTTCAGCCCATTAGCACACGCACCAACACTACCCCTCCTGACACCAGCAACGCCAGGCCAATCGCCCGTTGTAAGCGCAACAGGTGCCGCGCCTGCAGCAGCATGCGCACCCGCTTGGCCGCATACGCTTTAAGCGTGTCGGTAACCATGAGCGCACCCAGCATACCGCCAAAAAACGCCAGCACCTCCGGCGACGTCAGCTGATTGGATACCACAAACGCGCTGGCCAGACCCAGCCAGAAAAACACCGTGAATGGATTGACCGCATTGAGCAAAAAGCCGCGCAAAGCGTAGCCCGGATAGCCCCACTGCATCCAGTTGTGCTCCACACCGGGTGGTTCCGGGCCGTCAATGACATCTAACAAGCGGTCAGCAGTCGTGCTTTGCGCGTCGGCTGCTCCTACCGGTTTTTTCATCAGCGTAACACCGCCAAAGACCAATAGCACGAAACTGCCGGCCAGCCCTGCCCATAGGCGGAAGTGTGGTAGCTCCGTAATCCGTGTCAGCACATCCACCCAACGATAGACGATGAGCATATACAGCACGTCGCTCACCCAAACACCAAAGGCCAGAGCCAGGCCGGCCCGAAAGCCACGGTCTAAGCTGGCTTCCACAATGGCGAACAACAACGGTCCTACCAGAAAGCTCAGCGAAAGGCCTAACAATATCCCTTGCCAAAGCATGGCGCGAAGGTAGGGCGCAATGCCCGACGGCTTGGCTGTTTACCGACCTAAATGGATGAGCAGCACGCTGATGTCGGCCGGGCTGACGCCCGAAATACGGCTGGCCTGCCCCAGAGTGCGCGGCTTGTGCCGGCTCAACTTATCGCGTGCCTCGGCGCTGAGGGCCGCCAGCGCCTGATAGTCGAAGTCCGGATGCAGATGCAGGTCTTCGAGGCGGTTCATTTTTTCCACCATCTCTTCCTCGCGGCGGATGTAGCCTTCGTACTTCATGTTGATTTCGGCCTGCTCCACAAACTCGGCCTCGAATGGTGCCAGGAAGTCGCGCACGAACGGCACGGCTTCGGCCAGCGCTCGGATGTCCACCTGCGGGCGCGAGAGAATGCCGAACAGCTTGACCTTCTGCGCTATCGGGCTGGAATTGACCGAGGTCAGGTATCCGTTAATCTGGTCGGGCGCTACGGCCGTTTCGCGGAAGAAGCGCTCGATGTCGGCGGCGGCTTGCTGTTTAGCGCGCACGCGCTCCATGCGTTCGTCGGCCCCGCGCAGGCCTAAGCGGTAGGCGATGGGCGTCAGGCGCAGGTCGGCGTTGTCCTGCCGCAGCAAGATGCGGTATTCGGCCCGGCTGGTAAACATGCGGTACGGCTCTTGGGTGCCTTTGTTGACTAAGTCGTCAATCAGCACGCCGATGTAGGCCTCCGAACGTTTGAGCACCAGCGGTTCATCGCGCTCCTGCACTGCTAAAGCGGCATTGATGCCCGCTATTAAGCCCTGGCAGGCGGCTTCTTCGTAGCCCGTAGTGCCGTTTATCTGGCCAGCAAAGAAGAGGTTTTTGACTAAGTGCGTTTCCAGCGTCGGCTGTAGCTGGGTGGGCGGAAAGTAGTCGTATTCAATGGCGTAGCCCGGCCGGAACATGCGCGCGTTCTCCAGCCCCGGAATGAGGCGCAGTGCCTTGTATTGCACATCTTCAGGCAGCGACGAAGAGAAGCCGTTGAGGTAAATTTCGCAAGTATGGCGGCCTTCTGGTTCGATGAACAGCTGGTGGGCCGGCTTTTCGCTGAAGCGGTCAATCTTGTCTTCGATGCTGGGGCAGTAGCGCGGCCCGACGCCCTGGATGCGTCCGGTGAACATGGGTGATTTATCAAAGCCACTGCGCAGCACCTCGTGGACGCGCTCGTTGGTGTAGGTGATGTAGCAGGGCAGCTGGTCGGTCAGCGGCGGCGTGTCGGTGTAAGAGAATTTGCCGGGTGGGTCGTCGCCGGGTTGCACTTCCATGCGCGCATAGTCCAGCGTGCGTCCGTCTAAGCGCGGCGGCGTGCCCGTTTTCATGCGTCCGGCCTCGAAGCCCAACTCGATGAGTTGTTCCGTGATGCCGCGGGCGGCGCTTTCGCCGGCGCGTCCGCCGCCAAACTGTTTTTCACCGATGTGGATGATGCCGTTGAGGAACGTGCCGTTGGTCAACACGACACTTTTGCCCGGTATTTCTAAGCCCAGCCCGGTGCGCACGCCATGCACGCGGCCGTCTTTGACGATCAGGCCGGAGACCATTTCTTGCCAGAAGTCAATGTTCGAATGCGCTTCCAGCATCTGCCGCCATTTGGCGGCAAAGGCCATGCGGTCGCTCTGCGCGCGCGGACTCCACATGGCCGGGCCTTTGGAGCGGTTGAGCATTCGAAACTGCACCATCGTATGGTCGGTAACGATACCCGAATAGCCGCACAGGGCATCCACCTCGCGCACAATCTGGCCTTTAGCCACCCCTCCCATCGCGGGATTGCAACTCATCTGGCCGATGGTCTGCATGTTCATCGTGGCCAGCAGTACCCGACAGCCCAAATTGGCCGCCGCCACCGCCGCCTCACAACCCGCATGGCCGGCGCCCACCACAATCACATCGTAAGTCGGAAACATGGTCTTTAATCCTGTCAAAAGCTCGTAAAAAACAAAAACGGCCCAAAAAGTTCAACCGTCTTGACGGCAGCGCCTGCGGCATTTTGCAGCCCAACAGGCGCCAAAACGGCCACGAAAGTACCAAAAGTTCAGGGTATTCGCCGAACAAATACCCCTGGCAAAGACCTGCGCCGTTGAGGTTGCTCGCGGGCGCGATACCTTTGCACTCCTTTGACGGTAGGCTATGGCAGAGCAGAATTTTGTGGACTATGTGAAAATCCTGTTTCGCTCGGGTAAAGGCGGAGCGGGCAGCGTGCACTTTTATCGCGGCCCAGGCATTCCGAAGGGCGGCCCGGATGGTGGCGATGGCGGGCGTGGTGGTTCCATCATTTTGAAGGCCGACCCGAATGAGTGGACGCTGTTGTCGCTCCGATACACCAAACACGTGTACGCCGAAGACGGCAAGCCCGGCAGCGGAGGGCTTAAGACGGGGGCCGATGGCGAAGATGTCATCATCAAAGTGCCCTTGGGCACAGTGGCCAAAGACGCCGAAACGGGCGAGGTGTTGTTGGAAATCACCGAGCCTGACGACGAGAAAGTCCTGCTCCCGGGCGGTCGGGGCGGCAAGGGCAACAATTTTTTCAAGACCGCCACGCGCCAGACGCCCCGCTTTGCCCAGCCGGGCGAGCCGGGTATTGAAAAATGGATCATCCTGGAGCTCAAAGTCCTGGCTGATGTCGGGCTGGTGGGCTTTCCCAATGCCGGCAAAAGCACGCTGCTCAGCGTGGTCAGCGCCGCCAAACCCAAGATTGCCGACTATCCGTTCACCACGCTGACGCCGCAGCTGGGCATCGTGGAAGTGCGCCCAGGGCGTTCCTTTGTCATGGCCGACATTCCAGGCATCATTGAGGGCGCACACGAGGGCCGCGGGCTGGGGCATCGCTTTTTGCGACACATCGAGCGCAACAGCGTCCTGCTCTTCCTCATCCCTTGCGATACGCCCCGCACACTGCGAGAAGAATACGCCATCCTGCTCCACGAATTGGAACAGTTCAACCCTGAGCTCTTGGATAAACCGCGCGTCCTGGCCATCACCAAGGCTGACCTCATAGACGCCGAGATGGAAGCCTTGCTGCGCGAAACGCTGCCTGCCGGCGTGCCAGCCCTGTTTATCTCGTCGGTAACGGGCAAAAACATTCAGGCCCTCAAAGACCTGTTGTGGAAAACGCTCAACGAGTGAAGCCACACGCCAGCGCCTCTCATCCGCAAGTTTTCGGCCCTTTTGGCCGCATTAAGCACCATTTTCTACCTTTGCGCGGCTCACAAACATTACTCTTATCACCTGTTATTCAATCGCTGTAGTCCAATGATCTTCGACTTGAAAATGATCCGGGAGTTTTACAAAAACTACCCTGCCCGCGTGGATGCTGCCCGGGCATCCTTGAAGCGCCCACTGACGCTGGCAGAAAAAATTCTGTACGCTCACCTGCATCCCGATAGCCCGATGGCTGACTACAAGCGCGGCTCGGATTACGTGTTCTTTCAGGTGGACCGCGTGGCTATGCAAGATGCTACGGCCCAAATGGCCCTGCTCCAGTTCATGACCTGCGGCCGCAAGAAGGTGGCGGTGCCTACCACTGTACACTGCGATCACCTCATTACTGCCGAAACCGGCGCCGCCAAAGACCTGGAGGTGGCCTTAGACAAGAATAAAGAGGTGTTCGACTTCCTCAGCACCGTCTCCCAAAAGTACGGCATCGGCTTCTGGAAGCCGGGGGCGGGCATCATTCACCAAATCATTCTGGAAAACTACGCCTTTCCGGGCGGCCTGATGATCGGCACCGACTCGCACACGGTGAACGCGGGCGGCTTAGGCATGGTTGCCATCGGTGTGGGGGGCGCCGACGCTGTGGACGCCATGGCCGGCATGGCCTGGGAGCTGCAGATGCCCAAACTCATCGGCGTCAAGCTCACCGGCAAACTGCGCGGCTGGGCTTCGCCCAAAGACGTCATCCTAAAAGTAGCCGGCATCCTGACCGTCAAGGGTGGCACGGGCGCTATCGTGGAATACTTCGGCCCGGGCGCCCAGAGCATCTCCTGCACTGGCAAAGGCACCATCTGCAACATGGGCGCCGAAATTGGCGCCACCACCTCGCTGTTTGGCTACGACAAAAGCATGTCGCGCTACTTGAAAGCCACCGGCCGCAGCAAGGTTGCTGCCATGTGCAACAAGATCGCTCCCTACCTCACCGGCGACGCCGAGTGCTATGCCGAACCGGAAAAGTACTTCGATCAGGTCATCGAAATTGACCTGTCCCAACTGGAGCCGCACATCAACGGCCCCTTCACGCCCGACCTGGCCTGGCCGCTGTCCAAATTCGCCGCTGCGGTGCGTAAAAACGGCTATCCGGCGCGTCTGGAGGTTGGCCTCATCGGCTCATGCACCAACTCCAGCTACGAAGACCTCACCCGCGCCGCCTCCGTAGCGCGCCAGGCTCGCGAAAAAGGGCTGGAAGTCAAAGCCGAATTCACCATCACGCCCGGCTCCGAGCAGATCCGCTACACCGCCGAGCGCGATGGCTTGCTCAAGGAGTTTGAAGCCATCGGCGGAGTCGTGCTGGCCAATGCCTGCGGCCCCTGCATCGGACAGTGGGCGCGCCACATGGACGACATGAAACGCCCCAACTCCATCATGACCTCCTTCAACCGCAATTTCACCGGACGCAACGACGGTAACCCCAACACGCACGCCTTCGTGGCTTCGCCCGAAATCGTTACTGCCTTCGCTATCGCCGGTGACCTGACATTTAACCCCAAAAAAGGAAAACTCGTCAACCGCAACGGCGAAGAAGTCAAATTAGACCCGCCCAAAGGCATCGAATTGCCCAAACAGGGCTTTGCCGTCGAAGATCCCGGCTATGTGGCGCCCGCTAAATCGGGTAGCAAAATAAAAGTGGTGGTGGATAAAAACTCGGAGCGCCTCCAATTGCTCAAACCATTCCAACCCATCACGGCCGACCAGCTGCAAAACATGCGCGTGCTCATCAAAATCAAGGGCAAGTGCACCACCGACCACATCTCTATGGCCGGTCCATGGCTCAAGTATCGCGGCCACTTAGAGAACATTTCTAACAATCTCTTCATCGGCGCTGTCAACTACTTCAACGACCAGCGCAACCTGGTGTACAACGTCGAGAAAGGCGAATACATGGAAGTGCCCGCCTCGGCGCGCTATTACCAGAAGAAAGGCATCGGCACCGTAGTCTTCGGTGAGGAAAACTACGGCGAAGGCTCCAGCCGCGAACACGCCGCCATGGAGCCGCGCTATCTGGGCGTCAAAGCCGTCATCGTCAAGTCCTTTGCCCGCATCCACCAGACCAACCTCAAAAAACAGGGCATGCTGGCCCTCACCTTTGCCAACCCGGCCGACTACGACAAGGTACGCCAGGACGACCGCGTCAGCATCCTGGGCTTCGAGCACTTTGCTCCCGGCAAGCCGCTACAGGTGCGCTTAGACCATGCCGACGGCACCGTGGACATCTTCGACGTCAACCACACCTACAACCAGCAGCAAATCGAGTGGGTGCGCGCCGGCAGCGCCCTCAACAAAATCCGCCAGGAACTGGCCGCGCGCAAAAAGTAAGCGGCTATCCTCTCGACACCTTCAGGATAACACCAACAGGGCGGTAGGGCCTCCTATCGCCCTGATTTTTAGGGCAAAAACAGCCTTGATGGAGACAGAACTGGCGAGTACCCGCCTCCCGGCCTTAATGGGGGAAAATCTGAGACGTATTCCGGGCTTGTCAGGTACATTTGCCACTGTCAGGCCAAACGAGTTTGGCCGTTATGGGGAAAACACTGAATATCAGGCCAAACAAGTTTGGCCGCTACGAGTATGAGAAAACACCGGACTATTTACCTGCTGTGGGCTTTGATGTGGAGCAGCCTTGCGCTGGTGGCGCAAAGTCAGAAGCCCGACACGACGATTTACGACGCTGTGGAGCGTTTGCCGCTGCCACTGGTGCCGGGTTGTTTGCCCGAGCAACATCCCAACTGGCCCGAAGACAGCCTGCGGCGCTGCGCTGAGCGCGGCCTGCTGATGCTGCTGAGCCGCAACATTCAGTACCCCGCCGAGGCGCGCCGGGCCAACATCGAGGGCACGGTGGTGGTCTCCTTCGTGGTCGAGACGGACGGGCGCATTTCCAACTTGCGCACCGTCAAAGACATCGGCGGCGGTTGCGGAGCCGAAGCGGTTCGCGTCCTTCAGGCCCTCGACGAGGCAGGTCTGCGCTGGCGGCCCGCCCAGTTGGGCGGCAGAGCCGTGCGCATGCGACAGGCCTTGCCCTTGCGCTTTCGGCTTGAAGATGCGCCGCCTTTCCACCTGAACGAACGCGGAGACTCCATCTACACCGTGCTCGACACACTGCCGCGCTTCCAGGGCGGCGGCGAAGATGTGCTCATCACGTTCATCCTCAACGAACTGCGCTATCCGAGTGCCTACCGCGACAGCTGCAAAACGGGCGTCATCGAAACATCCATCCTCGTGCGACCCAACGGCACCATCGAAATGGACAACCAGATAGACTTCAACAACCTCGGCATGGATTTTCAGTGGGAGGCTATCCGCCTCATCAACCGCACGGCCGGCATGTGGACACCCGCCTACTACCAGGGCCGGCCCGTAACCACCAGCGTGCCGCTGCGCGTGCTGTTCAAATCCGATGCGCCGCGCTGCCAGGCCGCCAACGAAGCCTTCGACCAGGCCATGCTGCTGGCTGCCGATGCTGCCGACGAGGAAGACCTGAATGTGGCCTTAGAAAAGTGGACAAAGGCCCTCCAACTGCAGCCCAACAACACCGAACTGCTCTACTATCGCGGCTCCGCGCTGCTCAACCTCAACCGCCGCGAAGAGGCGTGCGAAGACTTTGCCCGCATCCGCCAACTGCTGGGCATTACCTGGTTCGAGTCGTTGCGCCGCGTCGTGTGCGGTTGGTAAAACTCTGCTTTTCACTATGCAATTACAGGGACAATTGGTGCGCACTCTGACGCTGCGCGCGGCCACGCTGCTCATCGTCAGCTCCGTCATCGGCTCCGGCGTGTACAAAAAAGTGGCCCCCATGTCCGACCAGCTGGGCGCGCCCGAATGGGTACTGCTGGCCTGGGCGCTGGCGGGCCTCATCAGCCTGTGTGGCGCGCTGAGCAACGCCGAAATTGCCGGCATGCTGGCCGATGCCGGCGGTGAGTACGCCTACTTCCGCCACATCTACGGCCGTTTCATGGCCTTCCTGTGGGGCTGGACGACCTTCGCCGTCATCAAAACCTCCGCCATTGCGGGCATCGCCTACGTCTTTGCGCAGTCGCTCAACGCCTTAGTGCCGCTGCCCCGGCTGCCCGAGCACATCGAGCAAATCGAACTGTGGGGCGTCTTTCAACCCTTCGACAACAGCGGCGTCAAGGCGGCTACCATTGCCCTCATTTTAGCGCTGACGTTCCTCAACACGCGCGGCCTGCGCGGCGGGGCAGGCATGAGCACCTGGATTTCGCGTTTGGTGCTGGTAAGCCTGTTGCTACTCGTCATTGCCGGCTTGGGGTGGGGCGGCGGCAGCTGGGCCAACGTGCAAACGCCGGCCAGCACCTTCGTGTCGCGCTCGTGGTGGGACTTCGATTTCATCAAAGCCCTCTTTGCCGCCCTGCTGGCTGCCTTTTGGGCCTATGAGGGCTGGAACACGGTAGGCTTTCTGGGGGCTGAAATTAAGGAACCAAACCGAAATCTGCCGCTGGCGCTGTTTTCGGGCATGTTGCTCATCATTGGCGTGTACGTAGCCGTCAACTTCACCTATCTATATGTGCTCCCCATAGACCAGATTATCGCCGGCTTCAAAGACCAGAACGAGATTGCCGCCGTGGCGGTGGTGCGCCATTTTGCCGGTGCTACGGGGGCTGCTGTGTTGTCGGTGCTCATTCTCATCACCACACTGGGCTGCACCAACGCTACGGTGCTCATGCCGCCGCGTGTCTATTATGCTATGGCGCGCGATGGGCTGTTCTTTCCCTCGGCTGCGCGCATTCACCCGCGCTACCATACGCCCAATGCAGCCCTTTGGATACAGGGCGCTTGGGCGTGCGCATTGGTGCTTTCGGGCAGCTTCGACCAGCTGACCGATATGCTCATTTTTGCCGCCTTTTTCTTTTACGGCGCTACGGCATTCGGCGTATTTGTCCTGCGCCGCCGCGAGCCGCACACGCCGCGCCCGTATCGCGTATGGGGCTATCCGGTGGTTCCGGCATTGTTTGTGCTGTTCTGCGCGGCTTTGGTCGTCATTACCTGCTTCAGCCACCCCCGCGAGGCGGCGCTGGGCATGGGCCTCATGCTCACCGGCGTACCGCTTTATTTCTGGTGGACGCACGCCAAAGCGTGAGCCTTCCCGTTCTCTTACAGGATAATGAAAAGCGAAACCCATATGTTGTCATCCCTTCTGAAACCGGCACTACTTTCTGGCACATTCGCTCTGGTAGCAGCCGGTTGCGTTTCCAAAAAAATCTATCTGGCTGAGGCGCAGAAGCGCGCCGAATGCGAAGCGCGCGAAAAGACCCTTATGGGCGAGGTGCTCGAGCGCCGCCGCGAGGCCACCGAATGGGCCAAGCGCTTAGCCGACCTCGGCCGCGAAGTGGGCCGCCAGGAGGCTGAAATACAGCGCCTGCAGCAGGAACTCGATGAACGCACCGCCGCACTGGGCGAGTCGGCGTCCAAGTTACTTTCGGATAAGAACGCCTTGGAAAAGGCGCTCACCGACGCAAAAGCGCAACTGGCCCGCCTCAATGCGCAGCTGACTACCGTGAGCGAGGCCCAACAGGCGCGTCAAGCAGATTTAGAACAATTGCGCCAAGACCTGAGCAAGCGCTACGCCAGCGCCAAAAACATCGCCATAGAGGTGGCCGAACCCGCCGTGTTGCTGACGCTGCCCGATGCCCAGCTGTTCGACAAGGGCGGCCTGCTCATCAGCCCTGATGGGCGCAACCTGCTCAAGCCTCTGGCCGAACTTTTGGGCCAACGCCCAGACATCGGCGCAGAAGTGATGGCCTATACCGACAACGCCCTGCCCAAAAACCTCAAAAACATCGAAGATACGTGGGACTGGAGCTTAGCCCGGGCCAACAACGTCGTGCGCGCGCTTATCCAGCAGTTCAACGTGAACGCCAACCAGCTGACGCCCATAGGCAAAGGCGAGTACTACCCGGTCGCCTCCAACGAAACGCCTGAAGGCCGCCAGCGCAACCGTCGCACGGTGATAGCCCTGTATCCGCCATTGACCCAGATACCGGCTCTGGGAGGCAAAGAATAAATACCCCTGCCCTGTCTGAGTCTTTGCTCAGGTTGTTATTGGGCAGCCAACGAGTGTTTTTCCCCGAAACCCGGCCCAAATCGCCAACTTTTACGGATGTTTGCCGGGCCGATTTTTTTATCAAAAAAACACGCAACATGGGACAGCAACCGCTCGACGATTGGCACTTAGAACAGGAAGAATGGCTCGAAGCCTTAGAGGAGATTCTGGAAGCGCACGGTAAAGCCAGAAGCAGCGAACTCATCCAGCGCCTCCGCTACTGGCTGGCGCGCAACGGCGTGCCCGTAGGCGGGCCAGCGCTCAATACGCCTTACCTGAACACCATTCCGCCGGATGAAGAGCCAGCCTACCCGGGCGATATCCAACTGGAAGAGCGCATCGAAAACATCCTGCGCTGGAATGCGCAGGCCATAGTGCTGCAAGCCCAAGACAAGGGCTTAGCTTTGGGCGGCCACATCGCTACCTACGCCGCTTGCGCCACGATGCTGGAAGTGTTGTTCCACCACTTTTTGCGCCACCGCTCAGCCGACTATGGCGGCGATCTGCTCATGTTTCAAGGCCACGCTTCGCCTGGCATCTACGCCCGCGCTGTATGGGAGGGCCGCCTGACGCTGGAGCAAATCGCCAACTTCCGCCAGGAACTCGAAGGCGGCGTCTCGAGCTACCCACACCCGCGCCGTATGCCACACTTCTGGCAGGCACCCACCGTGAGCATGGGCTTAGGCCCCATGACGGGCATCTACCAGGCGCGCTTCATCAAATACTTAGAAACCCGCGGCCTTAAGCCTAAAAACGGGGGCAGAGTCTGGCATTTCGTCGGCGACGGCGAAATTGACGAGCCTGAAATCTACGGCACCATTGGCGTGGCCGCGCGCGAACACTTGGACAACCTCGTCTTCGTCATCAACTGCAACCTCCAGCGATTGGATGGCCCGGTGCGCGGCAACAACAAAATCATCCAGGAAATAGAGCGGCACTTCTACGGCGCCTCCTGGGAAGTCATCAAAGTCGTCTGGAGCAGCGACTGGGACGAACTCTTCGCCCGAGACACCGAAGGCGCCCTGCTAAACCGCTTAGAAAACCTCGTGGACGGCGATTTCCAGGAAATGTCCAACCTCACTGGTGCCGAAATTCGCAAAAAACTCATTGGCGACGACCCACGCATTGAAGCCCTGTTAGCTCCTTATTCCGATGAACAAATCCGCGACCTCCGCCGCGGCGGCCACGACGCCCGTAAAATTTACGCCGCCTACGAACGCGCCATGCGCTCCGACAAGCCCGTGGCCATCATCGTCAAGACGGTGAAAGGCTATAAAATGGGCAAAGCCGCCGAAGGCAAAAACAAAGCCCACCAGACCAAAGACCTGAGCGCTGAAGCGCGCATTGAAACCAAAAACCGCTACGGCATCCCCATCAGCGATGAGGAGGCCAAACAGGCCAAATTCTGGTTCCCAGGTCCCGACGACCCGGCCACCCAGTACCTCCACGCCCGCCGAAAGGCCTTAGGAGGCTACCTGCCCGAACGCTCCGAAGACTATACCCCTATCCAACTACCACCGCTGCAACTCTTTGACAAACAACTCAAGGGAAGCCAGGCCGCCGGCAATAAGGACTTCTCCACCACCGCCGCCATGGTGGACATGCTCACCCAACTGATACGCAACCCCGAATTGGGTAAGTACATCGTGCCCATCGTGCCCGACGAAGCCCAGACCTTCGGCATGGAGTCCCTCTTCAACTCCGCCCAAATCTGGAACCAGCAGGGCCAGAAGTACACCCCCCTGGAAATCGGCATCTCCGTCATCAAGTACAAAGAGTCCAAAACTGGCCAGGTGCTCCAGGAAGGCATCAACGAAGATGGTGCCCTGGCCTCCTTCACGGCCGCCGGCTCAGCCTACAGCCTGCACGGCATCCCGACGATACCGTTCTACATTTTCTACTCCATGTTCGGCTTCCAGCGCGTGGGCGATATGATCTGGGCTGCCGCCGACATGATGTGCAAAGGCTTCCTGCTGGGTGCCACCGCCGGCCGCACCACTCTCAACGGCGAAGGCCTGCAGCACCAGGACGGCCATTCGCACCTCATTGCCATGACCGTGCCCGCGGTGGTTAGCTACGACCCCGCCTTCGCCTACGAACTGGCCGTCATCGTGCACGACGGCATCCGACGTATGTACGTGGAGAACGAGCACAAAATCTACTACATCACCCTCTACAACGAAAACCTCCAGATGCCACCCATGCCCGAAGGCGTTGAGGAGGGCATCCGCCGCGGCCTGTACTGCTATCGTCGCTCCGAGAAAAAGTCGGCCAAAGCCGGTGTGAAAGCCCACCTGCTCGCTTCCGGCATCATCATGGACCAAGCCCTGAAGGCGGCCGAAATCCTCGAAGCCGAAGGCGTCAGCACCGACGTATGGAGCGCCACCTCCTGGAGCGAACTGTACCGCGACGCCCTCGCCTGCGAACGCTACAACCGCCTGCATCCCGACCAACAGGCTCGCGTCCCCTACCTGCAACAAACCCTGCAAAACGAAAACGGCGTCTTTGTAGCCGCCAGCGACTGGATGAAACTCACCGCCGGATGCCTCGCCCCTTGGATGCCACAGCCCTTCACGGCCTTAGGCACCGACGGCTTCGGTTTGTCAGATAGCCGCGAAAACCTGCGCAACTACTTCGAAGTCAGCGCCAAATACATTGCCTTCGCTGCCGTGCACCTCCTGCAGCAACAAGGCAAAGTGACGGAAAAAGCCGTGCTGGAATTCATGAAAAAGTACGGCATTGATGCCAACAAGCCTGACCCTATGAGCGTGTAGGCGCATCGGTTGCGAAGGGTTCTAAGTGGCTACGAATGCGTGAATGCCAGCTTTACATGCGTATAAGTCCTCTTCCGATAGGCACCGGGCGTCGCCATAGCTGTTTGACAGCGCACGCTGAACGCCATGGTGCAGTGTGCCAACAGGATACAGGGTAGGTCATCCACACGGAGGCACCGTATCTTATCCCTAATGCCGGAAGTGCCGAATGCCCGTAAACACCATGGCCATGCCGCGTTCATCGCAGGCGCGGATGCTGTCCTGGTCTTTGATGGAGCCGCCCGGCTGCAGGATGGCCGCGATGCCTGCTTCGTGGCCGATTTCGACACAATCCGGGAAGGGGAAGAAGGCGTCGGAGGCCATGACGGCTCCGTTGAGGTCGAAGCCAAACGAGCGCGCCTTAGCAATGGCCTGGCGCAGGGCATCCACGCGCGAAGGCTGGCCGCAGCCCATGCCAATGAGCTGGCGCTCTTTGACTAAAGCGATGGCGTTGGACTTGAGGTGCTTTACACAGCGTGCGGCAAAAAGCAATTCACCCACTTCTTTAGGCGTGGGCAGGCGTTGCGTTACCGGACGCAGGTCGGCTTCGGTCTCCGTTTTCAGGTCAGTATCCTGCTCCACCACGCCGTTGAGCAGACTGCGGAAGCTGCGGGCACGCACATAGAAGTCGCGGATTTTCAGTAGGATACGTTGTTCTTTTTTGCGCAGGAGTTCCAGTGCCTCCGGCTCAAAGTCAGGCGCAATGAGCACCTCGTAGAATAGGCGGTTGATTTCCTCTGCTGTGGGCAGGTCTATGCGCGTATTGGTGATAAAGATGCCGCCAAAGGCGGAGACCGGGTCGCAGGCCAGCGCTGCTTGCCAGGCCTCGAGCAGCGTATGCCGGCGCGCCACACCGCAGGCATTGGTGTGCTTCAGGATGGCGAAAGTCGGCTTGCCTAGATGAAACTCGCGCATCAGCTGTACGGCGGCATCTATGTCGAGCAGGTTATTGTAAGAGATGGCCTTGCCGCCAATTTTCTCGAACATTTTATCAAAGTCGCCAAAGAAAACGCCGGCCTGATGCGGGTTTTCGCCGTAGCGCAGAATGTCGGAGCGGTGGATGGAGTATTTGAATGTAACATCCGTAGTGCCTTCGTTGAACCAGTTAAAGATGGCGATGTCGTAGTTCGACGTAACCTTGAAGGCTCGGCGCGCCAGTTCGCGGCGGTCAGCGGCGGTGGTTTCACCGTCGTTGCGTTCCAGCATGTCTAAAAACAGGCCGTAGTCGTCGCGCGAGGCCACCACAGCTACGTCGGCCCAGTTTTTGGCCGCGGCGCGGATGAGCGACACGCCGCCGATGTCTATCTTTTCGATGATAGCGCTCTCGTCGTCCGTAGTGGCCACCGTGTCCTCAAAGGGATAGAGGTCCACCACGACGCAGTCTATTTCCGGGATATGGTGTTGGGCGAGCTGGTTTAAATGTGCTGGTTCGCGGCGAGCCAGCAGGCCGCCGAAGACAGCAGGATGCAACGTTTTTACCCGTCCGTCCAAAATGCTGGGGTAGCCCGTAAGCGCCTCAACAGGCGTAACAGGTATGCCTAATTTTTCGATGAACGTCTGGGTGCCGCCTGTGCTGTAGAGTGTTGCGCCCAGCGCATGCAGGCGCCGCACAACAGGCTCAAGGCCGTCTTTAGAATAGACGGAAATAAGGGCAGAGCGGATTTTTCGGCGGTCGTTGGTTGGGTTTGCAGTCTTTGCCATGGATGCTTTTGCCATTTCGGCGCGAAGGTACACCGAGGCATTCCTTCTTTAGCGTCCAAGAGTAAGCAACCGGCCTCTGCTCTTTTTTCCCAGACCATTTTCTTTTTTTAAATGCCTGACCGCCAGGGCAGCCGCTTATTTCTTGACGACCTCCATTTCGGCAGGTGGCCCGCTATTGAAGCGCGTTCGGATGCGATAGGTACCGGCGGGCAGAGTACGCATATCGATGGAGTGTCCGGGGCTGGTAAAGGTTACTTGGTGCAGGACCTTGCCCCGGCTGTCGAGCACGGTGGCTTCGGTGCGTCCGGGGTTAAGGCTGTGAGCAAAGAGGTGTACGAAGCCGCTGTAAGTCGTATGGGGGAATACGCATACACGGGGCTGGGTCAGGTCGTTTGGCAGGGGTTCTGTGCCGGAAAAGACGCGACGGATGGCATTGGTCAGTGGAGTAGCTGTACTGTTGACGGAAGGGTATGGGTACTCGCCGGTGATGTCCCAGATGGCTGCGCCACGCAGTTTGCGTAAGCGGATATATTGCGCTTTGAGCGCGATGGAGCGCTCGTCGTCGAAGGAGACAAAAGAGGGGTGGGTGTTGCTGAGCAGATAAGGCACTTGGGCTGTATCGTCCCAGTGATAGGAGTAGGCGCCGTTGCGGAGGTGTTGAGCAATTTCGTGGTAAGGTGGTGTAGTGCCGCTTCGGGAAAAGCGCTCACTGTCAGGGCGGCCGGAGGTGCGCGCATGCAGGGCTGGGGTGCCCTCGGTCAAGTACGAGCGGCCGTAGAAGGCCAACCCGAGGTTAATTTTAGCGGGCGGCACACCGTAGTTGAGCAGCGTCTGCACGGCTTCGGCGCAGCTGTAGCCCGCCTGTGTGGCATTTGCGGGCGGAAAGAGCGGGGCATTGTGGTTGGACACAGCATCCCACTGCCCATAGAAGGAGTAGGTCATCAGGTTGATGGCGTTCACTAAACGATGCACCTGAGGCCAGTCAATAGCCGCTAAGTGTTTGGGTGCAGCGCCGCAAGCAATGGTCAGCATCAGATCGCGGCCCAAGCGTAGCTTTAAGGCGTCGAGTGCGTTGCGCACCTCTTGGAGCAGGGCGGTGAAGTGAGCATAGTCGGTTAGGCTGCCGTTGCGCGTGGGGTCGCCGGGGTACTCCCAATCCAGGTCAATGCCGTCGAGGTGGTAGAGTTCGATGGCACGGGCACAGGCGGCGGCGAAACGGGCGCGTTTAGCCGGGTCGGCGGCCACAATTGGAAAGTGCGTCGAGTGTGCCCAGCCGCCTACGGAGGCGGTCAGGCGTACGCGGTGCCGGTGTGCATAGTCGGCGAAGCGCTGACCCGGCTGGTGATAGGCGGGGGTGCCTAAGTCGCTGGATTTCAGATAGTCTGCCGGTGCATTGGCACGTAGTGGTCCCAGCAGCAGCACTTTGTCCTGTTGAGGCTTGATGAGCGACAGCGAGCCATCGGCTTCTAAGTTCAGAAAGGCATAAATAATGATGTCGTACTGCTGGTAGGCCAGGGTAGCGGGTGTTATCAGCCCGTTGCGTTCGCCGGCACGCCAGCCGGGGTAGTAGCCGGTAATGAAATGCTGAGGTGTCTGGCTCTGAATACAAGAAGAGAGAACAGAAAAGCCAGAAAGCCACAAGAGCAGGCCGGAAAATTGCTTCATGTTTATACGCAAGGGTTCGGGTGTATTTCCCAAGACAGGCTGTAGAGGTAACCTGAATGTGCCCGGACAAAGCCAGATTACTACGGCCGTTCGCTCATATGGCGCTGACGCAGCGTTTCGTACAGGCAAATGCCCGCTGCTACGCTGACGTTGTACGAGTCGAAGTCGGCCACCTGTGGAATGCGTGCCACCGCATCGGCCATACGTAGCAACTTAGGCGCCAGCCCGGCGCCCTCTGCGCCAAAGAGCAGCGCCGTAGGGCCGCTCAGGTTGACGTCAAAAAGGAGCGATGCCGAAGGTGCTAGACCCGTGGCAATGACCTGCACATCGCGCTCTTGCAGCCACTCCATCGTGGAGTACAGGCTGCGCACCCGACACAGCCGAATGCGCGCCAGCGCACCTGCCGAGGCTTTCATCGCATCCTCATTGGCCGGCGCCGCGCCCGACTGCGGCACAATCACTGCATGCACCCCCGCACACTCAGCCGAGCGGCAAATGGCGCCAAAGTTCCGTACGTCGGTAATGCCGTCGAGCAATACCAGCAGAGGCGGCGTCTCAGAGGCTTCAATCACGGGCCATTCCTCCTCCAGCGACCGATACACTACGGCCGATAGCCAGGCAACCACGCCCTGATGCGTTCCGCGCGTCAGGCGGTCGAGCTTCTCACGCGGAACCACTTGCAAAGGAATGCCGCGTTCCCGCGTCAGCAGGCGTAGCTCTCGCTCTACCTCGCCGCGTAGCCCTTGCTGAAAAAATACCTTTTCAACCGGCTGACCAGCCTTGATGGCTTCCACCACTGGATGATGACCATAAATGAGCTGAGACACGAGCAGGATAGAAGCACTATGGGTGAAACGACCAACGGAGCAGCAAAGATAGGCCTTTGTAGCCGGTGAAACACGTGCTGCTGCTCGGGCATCCAAAAAGCCGGCGCCCTTTCACCTGCATCGAAGGAAAGGGCGCCGCCAGTGGCAGCAATTACCTGCCACTTCTGATCGCCATCCGATTACTGTTCCGCTGCGGCGCTGCTGTCGGAAGCTTCCGATAACTGATCCGACGTACTGGCGCTATTGCCGGCATAGCGGATGGTTATTCCATCCTTGGCCTCGTTGAGCACGGCCTCCAGCACCGAACTTTCGGGCGGGTTCTCGCTCAGAATAAACTCCGCCATGGGGTCTTCGATGTATTTCTGAATGGCGCGGTGCAGCGGGCGGGCGCCAAACTGCGGGTCGTAGCCTTTCTCGGCCACAAAGTCTTTGGCCTCTTCGCTCAGCAACAGCGTCAGCTTCAGGTTTTGCAGGCGCTTCATCAGGCTGCTGAGTACGTTGTCAATGATGCGGAAGATTTCCTCACGACCCAACGAGTTGAAGACCACCACGTCGTCAATGCGGTTGAGAAACTCCGGCGAGAAGGTGCGCTTAAGCGCGTTCTGGATGATGGCGCGGGCATTGTCTTCGGCAGCCTCCATGCGGGCTTTAGTGGCAAAGCCCACGCCCTGGCCAAAGTCCTTGAGCTGGCGCACGCCGATGTTGGAGGTCATGATAATAAGCGTGTTCTTGAAATCTACCCGGCGGCCAAGACCGTCAGTGAGCTGGCCGTCGTCGAGCACCTGGAGCAGGATGTTAAACACGTCAGGGTGGGCTTTCTCGATTTCATCGAGCAGCACCACGGAGTAGGGCTTGCGGCGCACGCGTTCCGTCAGTTGTCCTCCCTCTTCATAGCCGACATAGCCCGGAGGAGCACCAATGAGGCGACTGACGGAGAATTTTTCCATGTACTCCGACATGTCAATGCGGATGAGGGCGTCTTCGCTGTCGAACAAGTAACGCGCCAGCGCGCGGGCCAGTTCCGTCTTACCTACGCCCGTGGGGCCCAGGAAGATGAATGAGCCGATGGGCTTTTTCGGGTCTTTCAGACCCACGCGGTTGCGCTGAATGGCCTTCGTTACTTTAAGGATGGCTTCATCCTGGCCGATGACCATCTTGCGCATATCCTCGGCCATATTGACCAGTTTTTTGCTTTCGCTGGTGGCTACTTTGCGCACCGGGATACCGGTCATCATGGCCACCACTTCGGCCACGTCTTCTTCCTCTACTGGGTAGCGGCGCGTTTTGCTTTCTTCTTCCCACTCTACTTTGGCGAATTCCAGCTGGCGCAGGAGTTTGGTCTCCTGGTCGCGCAAGTTGGCCGCCTCCTCGTACTGCTGCTCCTTAACGGCTGCGCTTTTGCGCTCTTTGACAGCCTCGATCTTTTTCTCCAGTTCTTCGATGTGCTTGGGTACGGTGATGTTCTTCAAGTGAACGCGGGCGCCCACTTCATCGAGCACATCAATGGCCTTGTCGGGCAGGAAGCGGTCGGTGATGTAACGGTCGCTCAGGCGCACACAACCCACAATGGCCGCATCGCTGTACTTGACGTTGTGAAACTCTTCGTAGCGGCTCTGGATGTTTTTGAGGATGTGGATGGTCTCCTCCTGTGTGGGCGGCTCCACCATGACGCGCTGAAAGCGACGGTCGAGCGCGCCGTCCTTCTCGATATACTGGCGGTATTCGTCCAGTGTGCTGGCGCCGATGCACTGCAGCTCGCCACGCGCCAGAGCGGGCTTGAAGATGTTGGAGGCATCCAACGAACCCGAAGCGCCACCAGCGCCCACGATGGTGTGGATTTCATCAATGAACAGGATGACATCGCGGCTCTTTTCTAATTCGTTCATGATGGCCTTGATGCGCTCTTCAAATTGGCCGCGGTATTTCGTGCCGGCCACTAAAGCAGCCAGGTCGAGCATGACGATGCGCTTGTTGAAGAGCGTGCGGCTCACCTTTTTCTGCACAATACGCAGGGCCAGACCTTCCACGATGGCCGTTTTACCCACGCCCGGCTCTCCGATGAGGATGGGGTTGTTCTTCTTGCGCCGGCTGAGGATCTGGCTGACGCGCTCGATTTCCACGTCGCGGCCGATAATGGGGTCAAGCTTGCCCTCTTCGGCTAATTTCGTGATGTCGCGGCCAAAGTTGTCCAGCACCGGGGTACGGCTTTTGCTCTGCCCTTTGGAGCCGCTGGCTCGAAAGGCACCGCGCTCTTCTTCCTCGTAATAATCGTCGTTAGACGAGGAGGCGAACAGGTTGGGCGAAGCCAGATCTTGCTCGGAACGCACGTATTCCATTTCCTTTTTAAAAGTCTCGTAATCTACGCCGTACTCGTTGAGAAACTTGGTTGCAAACGTGTCGGTGTGTTTCAGCAAGGAGAGCATCAGGTGCTCGGGCTGTACTTCTTCGCTTTTATAGAGGCGGGCCTCCAGGAACGTTACCTTGAGGATGCGCTGCATCTGGGTGGTTACCTGAAACTCGCCTACCGACAGGTTTTCGGCAGGCGGAAAGGCGCTGCGGCGCGGAATCGTATTTTCCACGCGCTTCTTGAGCTCCAGCACGTCCACCATCAGGTTTTCCAGCACACGCACCGGCAGGCTGTCGCGCTCGTGCAAAATGCCCAACAGCAAATGCTCTGCGCCCACGTAGTCGTGCCCTAAACGGCGTGCTTCCAAACCGCTTTGATGGATAATCTGCTTGACGACCGGAGAGAACTTCTGGTTCATGAATGGATAGGATGAATGTGAAAAGAACGGGAAACTGGGGGATACTTGTCTGGACGGACGAGCCGCCTCTTACGTTGTGCCGAAAGGCACTTTTTTTTGCAAAAGTGCAATGCCTGTCCGTTTTACATGCTACTTTAACAAAAAAAGAAGAAGCCGGTTGCAAGTGGTATAAGCCCGCGTGATTTCGCCCAAAAAAGGCGCGAATCAGGCCGTAAATTTACAAACAATCCCAGTCGTACAGCACCCGGTCGAAGCGGGCAGCGCGCAAGTCTTGTTCGCGAATGAAGAAGTGCCCTACGCCCATATCGCCCCACATCAGGTCCATGCCCTCGTCGGAGTCCAATTGGAGCAGCAGCAGCATGGGGTCGTCCGCGCGGCGCGGGTCGTCCTGCGTGAAATAGGCGTATCCGCCCACCTTGTGCCCGTCGCTGCGAATAGCGCGCCCGGCGGCGTCCTGCACGTCCCATTCGCGCTCGCCAAACTGCAAAAAAAAGTCGTGGCCAAAATGCTGCCAGAACTGGTAGTCGGTGATGGGCACGAGTTCCTCAGCCCACTCGAAAGCCAGTGGATACGAATGTTCCGGGTGATGAGGCAGTAGGTCGTAGTCCGTCACCAAGGGCAAATCGGTTTGCAAGTCTTTCTCCTCTAGCAGCGGTGCTTGGAAGTAGAGGACGCGGAAGTTCGCCTGGTTTTCGCCATCGTCGAAGTCCATGCCGTACATCTCGTCGTCGTTGATGTAAAACTGGACAATGCCCGACGTCGGAAACGGCGCCAGCGCGGGCATGTCCGCAAAATTGATCTGCACCAGCAAAAACAACGGCCGCCCGTCAGCTCCCGTGGGATAGGGTGTGCCTTTGGGCAGATAAGGCAACCCACTCACCTTGCTCTCCCACCAGGAGGTCGGGCGCTCCGCCTGCGCGCGAAGACGAAGGTAGGGCTGGCACGTGGACAACCACTTCTCCCGAAATGGCGCTAATTCGGGCGGCATAGAGGGCGGAAACAAAGCAGATTTTTCCATTTATTGCAAGGATGGGTTTTTACCACAAAGACACAAATTTGAGGCGACATCCCCCAGCGATAGGTGTCACCTCCAGCCTTTATCAGGCCACCACAGAAGATCGCGAAGGCACGAGGAGGCATTTGTTCATTGAATGCTGATGCGCTGGATGCGGTCGCCAGGTTGCAGGCGGCTGACGACATCCATGCCCTGAACGACTTTTCCGAAGATGGTGTAACGCCCGTCTAAGTGAGGCGTGGGGGAATGAGTAATGAAGAACTGGACGCCTTCGGTGTCGGGGCCGGCGGAGGCCATGCCCACATAGCCTTCGTCGTCGTAATAGAGGGGACCGATTTCGGTGCGCAGCGAGAAGTCGAGGGCACCGTATCCATCGCCGCGGGGGCATCCGCCCTGCACGACGAAGTTGGGCACGACGCGGTGGAAGGTTTTGCCGTCGTAGTAGCCCTCGCGGGCCAGTTTGACGAAGCTGGCCACCGAGCCGGGCGCCCATGCCGGGTAGAGCTGGAAGGATACCGTGCCCAAATCCGTCTGCACGACGGCGCGCGTGTTGGCGTTGACGGTGGCCAGTGTAGCCCAATCAATGGGGTGGTTGTAGCGCGGCCGGGTATGTGGCGGTTCTGGGCGGCCTTCTAGGTAGGCCAGCGTTTTTTTTAAAGCTAGATAGGCCTCGAAGTCGCGGGGGAGTTTGAGTTGTTCCAGGGTTGTTCGGATTTCAGCCAGGTGTGAAGAGTCGGCGAAGCCGCGGTATTGCAATACAGGCGAGCGCATGCCTTCGGCGGCAGCGGCCATCATGCCGGCGTCGCCCGAGCGGATGGCCTCCATGAAGTATTCAAACAGGTCGCGTTTGACGTAGCGGAGATTTTCGCCAAACTGGCGGGCAACGTCAGGGCGCCGCGCAATGTCGGATAACGCCTCCACCGCGCCACTGCGCACCACGACGGAAGGGTCGGTAAAGCCTTTGTCGTGAATCCATTTGAACTGCCAGCCCACTTCGCTGAGCGCCTTGAGGCAGGCGGCGCGCTCGTAAGGGTTCTGCGATTTCAGGAAAACGTCGCGCAGGCGATAGTTGAGGTACTCCTTGCGTTCATTGGTGCTGCTCAGCCATTTGTACGAGGCCCGAAACAGTGCCACGCGCGTGGGCCAGGGCAGGTCGGCGTTGTCGCGTCCGACGCGCCAATAGTAGTCGGCATCTTTAGGGTTGCCATGGGCAACGAAAAACTCCGCTGCCGTGCGCGACACATGCGGGTTGGGGTCTTGAAAGAGCGGCGACACTAAGGCAAACACCGTATCCGGCTCGAAGAGGGCCAATGCAGAGATGACGTTGCAGCGCACGCGCCAATCTTGCTCGTTTTTGATGGCCTTTGAGAGGATGCCAAAGGCTGGCCGGGTGCGCGATTTGCCCAGTGCCTTAGCCAGTGCCATGCGGATGTCCGCATCGGTCGAGCGCACGAAGGCAGCCGCTAATTCGACAGCCTGCGCGCTGTCAGGCACCACTTCGGGCGAGCGCGCCAGATAGTGGGCCGCCATCAGACGCACAGACGCGGGTAGCCGCTCATTAGCGACGTATTTTATCAGGGTAGTCGTTCCTTCCGGGCTAACCATGCCACGCAAGGCATACCGGTACAGCGCCCGACATTGGCCTTCGAGCAAAAGGGTGTCGGTGGGTTCGTAAGTGCTCACTGTGGCGATGTAGCGCAGGCTTTGTGTGCCGCCGCATTTGCCTATAGCCTCCAACACAGCGGCGTTGAAGCGCTGGTGTTGCAATAGCGAGTCGTCTTGCCGGAATGCCTCCACTAATGGCTGTTCAGCGCGGGGCGAGCCTATCTGGCCCAGCGCAAAGGCTGCTATGATACGCACCTCTTCGGAAGGGTCGCGCAGCAGCGGCACGAGCGGCTCTACGGCGGTGGAGTCACGCACGGAGGCAAACGCCAGCGCTGCCACGTAGCGCAGCGTAGGATCCGGATGACTCAGGTAGGCTATCAGACTGTCGGAGCGGCCTTCGTCGCGCAGGTTGTAAAGGTGCTGCACCTCGGCTCGCGTCCAGTCCAATTGCACTTTCTGCACTTCGCTGGCCTGCTCCGGTGCCAGACAGCCCGTGCTCCAAAGCAGCAGCCAACCCAGCAGGTTTAACCCGATAAATACGCGCATGTGTTGTGTTTTGGGGCAAATGTAGAGCGCTTACGGCCTTTGCGCGCTCAGGGCAGTCAAGCGTTTTCGCTGTTGTAGGACAGGACCTGGCCCGCGCCGTCTTGCGCGTGCAGAATACAAAGGCCCTTGATTGCCGGTGTACCGCGCACTCCTGCTTTTTCAGCGGCACTCGGCACTCACCCCCAGCACGTAGTTTCGCACGATGCCCAATGGTATTGCCATATCGGCCCCGGCAAAGCCCGTCAGGAGGCTGTCGGTTACCTGGGCGGCGTATTGGCGCAACATGGGCGCAGCCAAAGGCAGGTACGACCAGTGCCATTTTTCTTCGCGGTAGCCCGTGGGCCGCTCAGGGCCGAGCGGTGTGTAGGGCTGGCAAAAGCCAAAGCGATGGGCATTGTGGCGCAGCCAGACATACACTTTTTCGTGAGGGCCGCCGGCTTCGAAGGCGTTGTTTTCCAGGGCATTCAGGTCAATGTCCGTACCCCAGTGATGGCGCGAAACGCCGGGCATGGCTGAGTATTCCAGGATGGATTGGGCGCGCTGTATGGGATTGGGCCAGGCAGAGGCGCGATCGTTCCACTTGCGTTCCCAGATGCCTTTCTGGTAGGCAAAGGAGCGCGTGGCGGAAAGCACCCTAAGGGCAATGCCATCGCCCTGAGCAGCTCGGGCCATACGGATGAAGGCATCGGCGGCTTCGTGGCGCAGGTACAAGTCGGCGCGTGTGGCGTAAGGCGCCGGAATGCGCACGAAATCCGGGTGTGTTTTTGGGTCGAATTTTCCCAGCAGTTCAGCCAGCGGAAATGCGCGCCCGGTGTCGGTAGCAGGCCGTGTGTTGGCAATGCGCGATGTAGCCACCGGCGCTGGAGCCGTGCTGGACTGGCAACCACCGCATAGAACGCCTAAAAGCAGCGCGGAGGGTAGGAAAAAAAAGCGAAAAAGCATACAGGAAAAAAAGGTGAAGGCAATCCGGAAGCCCTCGCGGCTCATCTCATCGCTGAAGATAACCGGTGCCTCGAGGCAGAGGAAAGCCCCCAAAAGAGAGGCTCCACTTGCCTCTAAGCCGGTGGCACAAGCAGCGAGTAAACGATATACAACACAACTACAGCGCTCATGCCCAGTGGGCCCAGCCCCCACAACAACAACCCGCCCGCCAAAGCGAAGCCAGCAATGCGCCGCCAGCCCGCCGGCCCGGCGCCGCTGACCTTCAGGCCGTACATGGGAATGCGGCTGACCATCAGGTACGACAGCAGGCCTATCAGCCCGTAAACAGCCCACGGATGCTGGCGGAAAAAATCGCCCAGGCCAAAAGCATTGTCGTAGGCCGCCAGCGCGATACCCAGCACAAAGACCGTGCAGGCCGGCGTACTCAGGCCGATAAAATACGAGTGCGGCGTTGTGTCCAGATTGAAGCGCCCCAAGCGGTAGGCACCGAAGGCGCTGAGCACAAACGCCGGCGCGGCAGCCCAGCACCACAGCCACAGGTTATCGGGGCAAAGAGCGTCGGTCAGCAGCCGATAAAGCATAAGCCCCGGCACCACGCCAAAGCTGACTACGTCAGCCAGCGAGTCCAGCTCGCGCCCTAGCGGTGAATGCACGTGCAGGGCACGAGCCACCAAGCCATCGGCGTAGTCGAGTGCAAACGAGGCGGCGGTGAACGCCGCAGCCATATAGGGCTGGCCATCCAACCACAGCACTACGGCACAGCAGCCGCAGAACAGGTTGGCCAGCGTCAGCGCATTCGGCAGGTGTTGGTGCATAGCACAAAAAAGCACTTCAGGCAGTGCGATATTTCTGATAGATGCGCTCAATGGCTGCGGCCAGCCGGCGGTCTCGGTCCGTGACGACGTTGCCGGCGTCGTGGGTGGTCAGGTGAATTTCCACCGTATTCCAAACATTACTCCAGTTGGGATGGTGGTTCTGCTTTTCGGCCTCAAAAGCCACTTCGGTCATAAAGGCGAACGCTTCGGCAAAGTCGCGAAAACGGAGCGTCGCCTGAAGGCTGTTGTCTTTCTCCTGCCACATAGTAGGTAGAATGCTATCGTTTTGGGCAAAGGTACACACATGCTCTCAGGCGTAGCCGCGCGGTCACAGCGGGTTTTTTATGACGAAAATCACCTTCGCCTTTGCTCGCACAGCGGTCTATCTTTGGCGCGCACCTGAACTTTTTTAAACAAACCTGACCTTTCCTCCAAACACATGCAAGCGCTTATCGAGCAAATCGAACACAAGTACCGCAGCCTCGGGCAAGACCCAGAGACATACCTGAAAGGACTGCTGCACACGCGCCCCATGACGTACTGGGATTACATCCAGGTGGACACACTGCTGTCGCTCCAACACCCGCGTACCAATTTTCCCGATGAAATGGTGTTCATTGTCTATCACCAGGTTACGGAGCTGTTGCTCAAGCTGGTGCGCCACGAATTGGACCAGCTGACCACTGGCCCTATGCCCACGGCAGAGGTTTTTGAAGAAAAAACCCAGCGCTTAGTGCGCTACACGCGCCTGCTGAGCATGTCGTTCAGCATCATGAACCAGGGCATGCGCCGCGAGGAGTACAACCAGTTTCGGCTGGCGCTGGCGCCGGCCAGCGGCTTTCAGTCGGCCCAGTTCCGCTATATCGAACTACAATGCACGCCGCTGGAGCACCTCATCCCTCCGGGGCGGCGCTCGGAAGTACGCCCGGGCATGACCATGGCAGAGAAATTCCAGCTCCTCTACTGGCAGGATGCCGGCTACGACCGCACCACTGGCCTTAAGAGCCTGACGCTGCAGCAATTTGAAGACCACTACTTAGCCTCTTTCATCGAACTGGCCCAACGCATGGAGCGCGACAACCTGTACCTGCGCTATCTGGCCCTGGCCGAGCAAGGCCGCGACACCGATGCCCTGCGCGCAGCGCTGCGGCTGTTCGACTACACATTCAACGTCTCCTGGCCCTTAGTGCACCTGCAAACCGCACACACCTATCTGGGCAGCGGACACGAGCAAACAGCAGCCACCGGCGGCTCGCACTGGGAGAAATACCTGCACCCGAAGTATCAGAAGCGCATCTTCTTCCCGACCCTTTGGAGCGAAGAAGAGCGCGCAAGCTGGGGCGAAGTGGAAGTCAGCGCCTGATTATGAAGCGCACACCTTGGGCAGGGCATCCCTCTCAACAACAGGCATGCAGGCCAAAACCTTGAGGGCACCGGCGTGTTTCTTCGCCAGAAGATACACCATTCATCTGCTACTGTCATGTTCCACTGGTTCAAATCTGACCCGCTCAAAAAATTGCGCAAGCAATACGACGACAAGATGCTGGAAGCGCGCGACTTGCAGCGCAAAGGCGACATACAGGCCTTTGCCCAAAAAAGCGCTGAAGCGGAGGCCATTATGCAAGAAATAGAACGCCTCAGTCGCCAGCAGCAGCCCCCGGAGAAGCGCTGAGGTCAATGACTTTGCGGCGTAGCTCGAAGTGGCGGCCCAAGTACACCTTGCGCACCATTTCGTCGGCAGCCAGTTCTTCGGCCGTGCCTGCGCGTAGGATGCTGCCCTCAAACATGAGGTAGGCGCGGTCGGTGATGCTCAGCGTCTCCTGCACGTTGTGGTCGGTGATGAGGATACCAATGTTTTTGGTTTTCAGCCGGGCCACGATGTACTGGATGTCTTCCACGGCGATGGGGTCAATGCCGGCGAAAGGCTCGTCTAAGAGGATGAACTTGGGGTTGCTGGCCAGCGCACGGGCAATCTCGGTGCGGCGTCGCTCACCACCGGAAAGCGTGTCGCCATTGCTGTGGCGCACCTTGTGCAGGTTGAATTCGGCGATGAGTTCCTCCAATTTCTCTTCCTGCTCCTGGCGCGACAGCGGCCCGACCTCGAGCACAGCGCGAATGTTGTCCTCGACGCTGAGCTTGCGGAAAACACTCGGCTCCTGTGGCAGGTAACCAATGCCTTTTTGCGCACGCTTGTACATGGGCAGGCGGGTGATCTCCTCCGTGTCTAAAAACACCTGGCCCTCTGTGGGCCGAATGAACCCCACGACCATGTAGAACGATGTCGTCTTGCCCGCCCCGTTGGGCCCAAGCAGGCCGACAATCTCTCCTTGCTTGACGTCAAACGACACATCACGCACCACCGTGCGCTTGCCATAGGTCTTCAGCAGATGCTCAGCGCGCAGAATCATGCTCCCAGCAGCTTTTTTACAGCCTCTGAAATGAGACGCGGCTCAGCCTTGCCCGCCAGCTTCTTTGTAGCGGCGCCCATGACCCTGCCCATGTCTTTGGGCGAAGTGGCGCCTACCTCGGCAATAATCTCGCGCACCGCCGACTCCAAGGCCTCTCCTTCGAGCATGGCAGGCAGGTAGCGCTTAATAATCTCAATCTCCTCCGCCTCCTTCTGAGCCAAATCCGGGCGGTTGTTGTTGACGTAAATCTCGTACGAGTCCTGGCGGCTTTTGATGAGCTTCTGCAAAATCTGCACCTCCCGCGCCTCGTCAATGGCCTGCCCCGAACCATCGGTTTTAGCCAATAAAATGGCGCTCTTAATGGCCCGAATGCCCCGCAGCGCCACCTCGTCTTTGGCTTTCATTGCGGCGGCTAAATCCTTGTTAATGCGTTCTTCTAACGTAGCCATAACTGCTTTTTTTCTGAAAAAATCCAATGAGCAAGGGCAAAGGTAGGGCATTTGACACTCGGGATACCCCTGCCTGTACTCCATTCGTGTAAACCTCATTGGCGCATTCGTAACTTGAAAAAGTGCGCAAAGACGACACCCCCCGTCGGGAGATGTCGCCCTTCCACAGGTGTTGTCTTCTCGGTACGAGAGGGCGACATCTCGAAAGCAAGAAAAAAAGCCATTGGTGCATTCACAGCAACCCTAAAACCCATTCGTGCATTTTTCCCCGCATCTTCGCCTCCGTTTTAAGGCTGCCTGACGGCTCGAAAAGGGAACATTTATGCAAAAAAGCGTCCTGTGGGAAGTCATGCGCTCGCTCAGCAAAAAGGAGGTGCGCGAGCTAAACAAGTGGCTGCAGTCGCCTGCCCACAATCAGCGCGAAGACGTGTCGCGACTCTTCGAGTACCTGCACAAGCACCAGCACGCCGACGCCGAGTCTGCTGCCGATAAAAAGCGCGTGTGGAAGGCTGTCTTCCCCGGTGAGTCTTTCGACGACGCCCGCCTGCGGCAGACGATGTTCTTCCTACTCAAGGCTATTGAAGATTATTTGGTCTTTAAAAACAGTGTCGAAGACAAGGCCGTTTATCTGACTACGCTGGCTCAAATCTACCGCTCGCGCAAGCTGGACAAAGCCTACCGGCAGGTGCACCGCCAGGGACTGGACTGGCTCCAGGAGCAGCCCATGCGCAACGGCTATTATTTGCTGCACCGCTATTTTTTGGAGCTGGAGGAGTACAATTACCGCCTACCCATTTCCCAAAACACGCCGGTCAACCTGCAGGAGTCTGCCGATGCGCTGGAGAAGTGGTTTTTGGCTGAAAAACTGCGCATCGCCTGCGCCATGATTGCCCACCGCAATGTGTTCCAGAAAATCAACTACGAGCCCGGGCTACTGCCGGAGTCGCTGGACTATGTGCTGCGCAAAGATCTGCTCAAGGAGCCAGCCATCGCAGCATTTTACTACGCTTATATGGCCATCACGCAGCCCAACGACGAACAGTACTTCGACCAGCTGGAAAAACTCATCCATGCGCAAATCGGATGCTTTGACCACTCGGAGGCGCGCGTGCTCTACATTGCAGCCATCAACTACTGCGTGCCCAAGATCAACCAGGGCAGTGCCGACTATGCCCGGCGCGCCTTCCTGCTGTACCGCTCTGGCTTAGAAACGGAGACGCTCCTGGAAAACGGCATCGTCTCGCGCTACACCTTCGGCAATGCCGTGGGTGCCGCCCTGCGCATTGGCGAATACGGCTGGGCCGAGCAATTCATCGAACAATTCCAGCACCATTTGGAAGAGCGCGAGCGCAAGAGCATCGTCAACTTCAACCGTGCGCGCATCTACTACGAAAAAGGCGACTACGACAACGCTCAGCGCCTGCTGATGCGCTTCGAGTACGACGACATGCTGCTCAACATCATCGCCAAAACCATGCTGCTTAAAATCTATTACGAGCAGACCGAGTTTGAGGCCTTTGAGTCCTTGCTGGAGAGCATGCGCATCTATCTGCAGCGCAAGGAAGCCTTAGACCTCGCACGCAAGACGGCTTATAAGAATATGCTGCGCATGATGCGCAAGTTGCTCAACTGGAATCCCTATTCCAAACCACAGACCGAGCGCCTGCGCCAGCTCATCGAGAGCACCCACCCGCTCATGGAGAAAGACTGGCTGCTCAAGCAGGTGGATAAGCGATAACAGCCCGGTGCAGGGGGTCAGCTGTCCGGATAGAGTAGATATTCCCGGCGAATTTGTCGAAAGGCCTCCAGGTCGGATTGCCACGTGGCGCGGATGTCGGCCTCACTGCTGCCGGCCTCTATTTGCGCCCGCAGGCTGCGTGTGCCGGCCAGGCGGTCGAAAAAGCGGTTTTTCAGGAAAAAGGCCTCCTTGTTGGGGAACTCGCAGTACATATCGAGCAGCGGCGCCAGGCTGAGGGTGCGCTGCGCGTATAGGCTATCTACTGACAATGTCCGAAAGTCGAAGCCTCGGCAAAGCCGACCTTCTAAGGGCGGGTACCGCGAGGCTTTGTTAGGTCGAGGTACAAACTCGATGCTGGCTGGCCCGGGGTAGTCCGGATGCCCGATGACCTGGAAAGGCCAGTCGGTGCCGCGTCCGACGCTGATGGCGGTGCCCTCGAATAGGCACAGCGACGGATACAGGAGGATAGCGCGCAGGTTGGGCAGGTTAGGGCTGGGCGGCAGCGGTGGTTCGTAGCGCGTCTGGTGGGTGTAGTTTTCGCACGGCACTACCGTCAGGGGTGGTGGCTCAGGCCCCGTCCACCGCTCGCCAACGAAGAGACGGGCCAATTCGCCCACCGTGCAGCCGTGTACGATAGGCAGAGGCGCCATACCCACAAACGACTGCAGGCGCATGTCGAGCACCGGACCATCCACGTAGTGGCCATTGGGATTGGGCCGATCGAGAACAATGACCGGAATTTGTAACTCTCCGCAAGCCTCCAGCACGTAGTACAGTGTAGAAATATAGGTATAAAACCGCGCCCCTACGTCTTGGATATCATAAACCACGACCTCTACGCCAGCCAGGTCCTCTTCGCTGGGCTTGTATTTTTTGCCGTAAAGGGAAATTATAGGTGTTCCTGTGCGCCGATCCACATCGTCGGGGATGCGCTGGCCGTCCGGTGCGTCGCCGCGAAACCCGTGCTCTGGCGCCAGAATGCGCAACACGCACATGCCCGCCCCAATGAGTGTGTCCACTAAGTGCGTCTGGCCCACATGCGAAGAGTGGTTGACCACGACGGCTATCTGCTTGTCTTCCAATAGCGGAAAATACACTTCCGTCCGCTCTGCCCCCACGCGCACGGGCTGCTGAGCCACGGCAATGGCATGCCAGCTCAGCCATGCTATGAAACCTATGCAGGTTTTGCTCCAATCACTCCTTCGCATTTCAGCGGTGAAAAAACAATGTTTTGACTTTACCAACACTATTTCGCTACTGGGCTTTTTTCTCAAAAGTCTTCAGGAAAGGACGCCTTCATCAAACCCGTTTGCTTGAAAAGTCTGGAGACGACACCTCCTGGAGGAAATGTCGCCTCAAATTCGTGTATTCGTGGCTTTTATCCACTTCACAGGAGCCATTTTTTCAGAGGGCGGAAATTTTTGACCTTTTCGCCGCCAACACTGTTTATTCGCCGCATGAAAATAGGCGTTGTTTGCTACCCGACCTACGGCGGCTCAGGCGTTGTGGCCACGGAGTTGGGCCTCGGCCTGGCGCGCAAGGGCCATGAAATTCATTTCATCACCTACCGCCCGCCGGTGCGGCTGGGCCATTTTCACCAAAATGTCTTCTACCATGAAGTGGACTACGAAGACTATCCCCTGTTCGAGTACCCACCCTACGATACCGCGCTGGCCTCGACTATTGTGGACGTGGTGCAATACCAGAACTTAGACCTCCTGCATGTCCACTACGCCATACCGCATGCTGCTGTGGCCTACATGGCCAAGAAAATCCTGCTCACGCAAGGGCGCTACGTACCCGTTGTTACCACACTACACGGCACCGACATCACGCTCGTGGGTGCTAATCGCACCTTTGCGCCGGTGGTGGAGTTCAGCATCAACAAGAGCGACGGCGTTACGGCTGTTTCGCAAAGCCTCAAAAACGACACCCTGCGGCTGTTCAACATCCAGCGCGACGTGCGCGTCATTTACAACTTCATTGACTTCGAGCGCTTTCGCAAGGTCAACAAGGAGCATTTCAAAAAAATCATCGCTCCCGAAGGCGAGCGCATCCTGGCGCATACTTCCAACTTCAGAAAGGTTAAGCGCGTAGAAGACGTGGTGCGCATCTTTCAGCGCGTACGCGAGCGCGTGCCCTCCAAGCTGCTCATGATCGGCGACGGCCCCGAACGGCCCAATGCCGAACGCCTGTGCCGCCAGCTGGGCATCTGTGCCGACGTGCGCTTCTTAGGCAAACAGGACGCCATAGAAGAACTGCTGGCCATTTGCGACCTCTTCCTCATTCCTTCGGAAAACGAAAGTTTTGGCTTAGCCGCCTTAGAGGCCATGGCCTGCGAAGTGCCCGTCATCTCTTCTAATAGTGGAGGTTTGCCCGAGGTCAACCTCCACGGCGTTACAGGCTACCTGAGCGAGCCGGGCAACATCGAGGAAATGGCTCAGTACGCCGTCCAATTGCTGACCAACGAAGCCCTGCACAGTCAGTTTCGGCAGAATGCCCTAAAGCAAGCCCGGCGCTTCGACCTCAACCTGATTTTGCCCGAATACGAGGCCTATTACGCGGAGATCTTAGAAAACAGCAAAATCAAAATCGAATAACCTTTCTGATGCTGCGCATTGCCGTATCGCCCACACCTCTTGGCCGCTGGCAGGGTCAGCAAGCAGAAGCGGCCCTGGCAACAACCGCCGGCATCGCCTGTTCGCTGCTGGAGTGGACCGACGCGCCAGAGTACGCACTGCTGCGCGGTGATGCCGACGCCGTCGCTTGCTGGCTGAGCGACTGGCCGCCCGCACAGGGCTACGAACCGGTCGTCGTCGGTGCCCTTTTGTCGCGTGAGTACCCGTTCGACCTGCTGGTATGGCGCCCTGACGCTGCCGACCCGCGGCAGGATTTTTTTCTGAAAAAAGAAGCCACCGTGTTGGGCGCTAATGCTCTGCAAAAAGCGCAAATTGCCGAATTCCGGCCCGATTTGCGCTGGGAGGCCTCAACGCCCGACCTTGCTCAAGCCTTTCAACGCCTGCGCGAGGGCGCTACCGATGCGCTGGTGATGGCCCAGGCTGATTTGCCCGGCTCAGACATTTGCCTGGATGAATGGCCGCATGCCATCCTGCACCCGCGCGAATGCACGCCTCCGCCCGGGCAAGGGACGCTGGCCCTATTGGCCCGCCGCGATGACGTCGCCACGCGCCAGCAGCTCCAACGCGTGCATCAGCCCCAGCTGTCGGCTCGCACCAATGTGGAGCGGCGCCTGCTGCGCGAAACCCTGCGCGCATACCCGGCGGCAGCCGTGGGTGCCTATGTGGAGCAGGGCGCTACGCGCTCTTTCCACCTGTTTGCCGCCGTAGCCTGGCCCGATGGAAACCTGACGCGCTACCGCGTTTCGCACAGCACCAATGCTGAACTGGCCGAGCAAGCGCTCCGATACTTTGAGGAAAACAGGGCCTATTCGCGCACCTGAAGGTAGGCGTAGGCCAGCTCTAAGGCGCGCACCTGCGATTCGGCGTAGCGGTGCAGCATCGCATAGTCCTCGCGGGCGTACTTCAGAAAGCCCGATGCCTGCCCGTACACCGCCGGCAGCGGTGCGCGCCGCAGCAGGTAGTAACCATCCAAAAAATCCCGCACACCGCCCGACAGGATGAGCGCCTGCGTGCGGACGCTCTCGCCCAGCTCTGCGCACAGCGCCCGCACGAAGTCGAGCATCTCCTCGGCGCTGTGGCCCACGAGAGCAAACTTTTGGAAGACCTGGCGCTTCTCGGGCGCGCTGCGCAGCAGCTCCAGTTGGGCAAAATTGGTGCCGCCGGCCGCCCCAAACTCGATGGCCGCCAGTGGCAGCTGCAGCAGTGCACGCAGGCTGGCCGGCCCCATGCCCTGCCCGACCTCTTTGACGGCTATGGGAAAGGGCGCACGCTCCAGCAACTCGGCAATAGTTTCCAGCGGCGGGCGCCGGAAACGGTCGCCTTCGGGCTGCATGGCCTCCTGCATGGGGTTGACGTGCACAAACAGCCCATCGGCCCGCAGGCGTTCCACTAAGCGCGTCAGTACGTCGGCTTCGCCGCGCTCGAGCAGCGTTTCCACCTGTGCCACGCCCAGGTTGACCATCAGCGGCAGGTCGTGGCCCAGCGTATCGCGCACGTCAAAGTCGGCCAGAAATTCGTCGCTGTACAGCAGCTGACGACACGACCCCAGACCCATGCCCATACCAAAGGAAGCACAGGCACGGGCAAGGTTGTGGTTGATGGTGCGCGCCAGGGCCGTGCCGCCTGTCATCGAAGACACCCAAATAGGCGTACGCAGCGTTTTGCCCAGCAGCACAACCGGTGGCAGACTGCCCGGCTCCGGATGCGCGCTCAGGAGCGGCTCGTAGTAGAAGCGCCGATCTAAGGCGAGGCGGTCCACTTGGCTTTGGAAAGCCAGCTCGATGTGGTCTTGCTTGCGCGACTCGGCGGTCGGGTCTGGGTTGGCAAATTCAGCAGACATGCAGGATGTAGTTAAGAAAAATTTTTTCGTTGAAACAAAGGCGCCGCCCACAGGTTTTTGGGAAAGGGCAAGCGACCCAAAAACCATTCATCGCCGGGGGCTTATTTTTTACCGGTAAATCTTTTTGTTTTTGCTATAAAATACGTCCATTTGCAACAGCAAAAACAAATCGCCGCCGGAAAAGGCCAGAAAACGACCGCTTCTATGAATATACAACCCTTTACCTGCATTCTCGGATTATGTCTGTTGGGTTGGAATGCCTTGGCGCAAGACCCCATTTTTTCCCAGTTCTATGCGGCGCCGCTGCAATTGAACCCTGCCTTTGTGGGCAGCAGCCATGCCCCACGTGCAGGTATGGCCTACCGCAACCAGTGGACGGGCTTCAACAACGCCTACCGCACCTACGCCGTATTTTATGAGCAAACACTGGAACGCCTCAATACCGGTGTGGGCTTCAACTTGGAAGGCGACGACGCGGGCAATGGCATCCTCCGCACCCTGCGCGCGTCGGCCCTGTTTTCGTATCGCCTGCAGCTGACCGGCCGCCTCGCCGTGAAAATTGGCGCCGAAGCCGGTATCCACCAGACGGCATTAGACTGGGACAGGCTCGTTTTCCCCGACCAGATCGACCCCATCCAAGGGCCTGTCATCACCACCTCAGAGCTGCGACCCGACCAGCCGAACAAATCGCTGCTCGACCTGTCGGCGGGCTTCCTGCTCGTCAGCCCACGCTTCTGGCTGGGGCTAGGGCTTAAACACCTGAACACGCCCGACCAGGGTATTCTTTTCATCAACGACAACCTTTCGGGCGGCCTGCCCATGCGCTACACCGTGAACGGCGGCATGGAATTGCCATTGGGGCGCAGCAATAAAGGCGGCATGGCCTCGTTTATTTCGCCGAATTTTTTGTTCGCGTCGCAGGGGCCGTATCGCCAGGTCAACGCCGGAGCATACCTTGCTGTAGGGCCGGTTTTTGGCGGCGCGTGGTTCAGGCACACCTTAGCCAACGCTGATGCAGCCATTTTTCTGGTAGGTTTCCGACAGGATATGTTCAAACTGGGCTTTAGTTACGATATGGTCGTCTCCCCGCTGGCCACACGGGCAGGTGGAACGTACGAGGTTACATTAGGCCTTTTTTTCGACCGCGGTCGAAAACGCCCGGTAGATTGGAACGACTGCGGAAAAATGTTCCGATAATTGCGCCTCGGAAAACGCCTGGCAAAATTTAAAGGCGTTAAAATTTGCTGCCTCGCCAGCCAAACCACTTTCACACGCTACATTTGCTGCTCATTTTCTAAAACCGGATAAGTTTTAATAACAATGAAGAAAACACTCATTCACGGGTTAAGCCTGCTTTTGCTGGGCTTGTTGGTTGTTAGCTGCGGTCGCCGCACGGAGCGTTCCTCCACAACCAACTGGAAGTACAACGACCAGAAGTGGGGCGGTTTTGAAAAACTGAACTACGAAGGTCAGGCCACCGGGCCAAACTTAGTGCTCATCGAAGGCGGTACCTTCGTCATGGGGCGCACTCAGGAAGACCCCACGTACGAATGGAACAACGTGCAGCGCCGTGTAACGGTACAGTCCTTCTACATGGACGAAACGGAAATCGCCAACATTGATTACCGCGAATACCTGTACTGGATGGCCAACGCTTGGGGTGAAAGCTTCCCAGAGGTGGTGCGTAAGGCTTTGCCCGACACGTTGGTATGGCGCGAGGAGCTGGCCTACAATGAGCCGCTGGTCGACTACTACTTCCGCCACCCGTCCTACGACGATTACCCGGTGGTGGGCGTCAACTGGGTACAGGCCAGCGATTATTGCGTGTGGCGTACCGACCGCGTCAACGAAATGATCCTCATCGAGCGTGGCATTCTGAACCCTACGCCTGATCAGAAGAACGAGAACACGTTCAACACGGAAGCTTACCTGGCCGGTCAGTATGAAGGCTCCGTGCGCAAAAATCTGCCCGACCGCCGCACCGGTGGCGAGCGCCCCGTGCGCTTGGAGGATGGCATTATGCTGCCTGCCTATCGCCTACCCACCGAAGCCGAGTGGGAATACGCTGCTCTGGCGCTTATCGGCAACCAGGCCACCAGCAAGGACGAACTCTACACCGATGGCCGCATCTATCCGTGGGATGGCAACACCCTGCGTTACCAGAAGCGCAACCGCTACCAGGGTAAAATGCTGGCCAACTTCAAGCGCAGCGCCGGTGATTATGGCGGTATGGCCGGCGCCCTCAACGATAAAGCTTTCGCTCCATCGCCCGTGCGCTCCAACTGGCCCAACGACTTTGGCCTGTACAACATGGCTGGCAACGTCAGCGAATGGACGGCCGACGTCTATCGCCCGCTGACCTCGCAAGACCTCGTGGACGTGGAAAACATGGACCTCAACCCCTACCGCGGTAACATCTTCATGCACAAAGAGCGCGACCCCGAAACGGGCGCGCCCGTCCAGAAAAACGAACTGGGTCGCTTAAAGTACGTCGTTCAGGACACCACCGAAACAGCCCTGCGCGACAACTACAAGCGCCCAGAGGTGTACAACTACTTAGACGGCGACAAGGAGTCGGAAGTCGAGTACCGCTACGGCATCAGCACGCTCATTAATGATGAGGTTCGCGTCATCAAAGGCGGCTCCTGGGCCGATCGCCCCTGGTGGCTATCGCCCGGGGCGCGCCGTTATTTAGACCAGAACAAGGCGAGCAAAACCGTCGGTTTCCGCTGTGCCATGACGCGCGTAGGTGCTCCCACCGGCAATAACGAACCTTCGGGCAATCACTTCAAAACGAAGAAAAAGCCCGTCAAGCGGCGCTACAAATAAGCCCAATTCTCCTACGAGCATCTCGCAGAACGGGAGTGACAGCGCTGTCGCTCCCGTTCTTTTTTGCTTAGAAGCCCTACCTTTCGCGCGTTTTTCGCCACCCTATGGTTACGCTCGAACAACTCTACGCCGTCTATCGGCAACACCCCGACATCTGCACCGACTCCCGACGCATTCGGCCCGGCTGCCTCTTCTGGGCGCTCAAAGGCGAACGCTTCGACGGCAACCTCTTCGCCCGAGCCGCTTTGGAGGCAGGCGCTGCCTATTGCATCATAGACCGCCCGGACTGCCAGCACGACCCGACGCGCTGCCTGCTGGTGCCCGACACCCTCGAAATGCTGCGCATACTGGCCACCCACCACCGCAAACAACTAGAGATACCTGTGCTGGCCATCGGTGGCTCTAACGGAAAAACCACCACGAAAGAACTTGTTACGGCCGTCCTGCGCCAGCAATACCGCTGCTCTGCCACTGAGGGCAACCTCAACAACCATATTGGCGTGCCACTCACGCTATTGGCTGTGCCACCTGGGGCCGAAGTTGCCGTCATCGAAATGGGCACCAACCAGCCCGGTGATTTGGAGCATCTGTGCGCTATCGTCCAGCCCACCCACGGGCTACTGACCAACATCGGCAAAGAGCATTTGGAAAAATTAGGCTCCGTCGAGGGCGTAAAAAAAGCGGAAGGCGAACTGTTCGACTATTTAGCCACACACGGCGGTTGCGCCTTTGTCAACCTCTCCGAAAAGCACCTTAAGGCTCTTTCCAAAAAGGTGCCTCGAAAGGTTTACTACGCTGAGGAGCGCCCTAACGACCATTATCCGCCCGGCATTATTCAAGTAAAACGCCTGCCTGCCGCCCCATTCGTACGTGCGCAATTCAACTTTGCGCCCAGCCAGGTGGTGCAGATAGAAACCCACCTGCTGGGGCAACACAATTTTCACAACGTCATGACGGCCATCGCCGTAGGGCTTTACTTCAAGGTGCCCTCGGAAAAGATAAAAGCAGCCATTGAGGCATATCGCCCTCAAAACAACCGCTCGCAGCTCATGACCTGGGGCAGCAACACCGTTTTTTTGGACGCCTACAATGCCAATCCGAGCAGCATGCGCGCGGCTTTGGCCGTGCTTCAGGAGGTCGAAGCATCGCACAAGGTGGCCATCCTGGGCGACATGCTCGAACTGGGCGAAGCCACCGAGTCCGAACACCGCGCGCTCATCCGCTACGTGGAGCGCATGGAATTGGAGCAAAGCGTATTTGTCGGGCCGATTTTCAGCCAATACCGGCCTAAGGGCAGCCATTCGCTTTTTTTTCCAGATGTGGCTTCGGCCCGCGAATGGTTGGAGGCACAGCCCTTTGAGCGCGCGTTCATCCTCGTCAAGGCCTCTCGCGGCATTGGGTTGGAGCGCTTGTTTGCCGGCTCAGGTGAAGCGCTGCAGGGCCTGCACTAAGCGCTCGGGCAGCTGTTCGCGGCAAGCGGCCTGGTAGTCTTGAAACGAACACGGCACCAGATAATGGCGCCCGTGATTGGCCACCGAAGCCGAGGGCGCCTGAAGCCACCAGCGTCCGCTGCGCGCGCTTTTCCAGAAGGTGAGCGAGTAGTTCATGGTTGGGAAGTCCACCACATACTCCTTTAGCCCATCGGTAGAGAGGGGGAAGTCGCCTTTTCGATTGAAAAAGCCGTCCACAAAGTACCAGATCATTTGCGCCGTGCCCTGGGCGGTCAGCGTGCAGTCTTCACGCACAAAACCGTAGATGCCCACTGAAGTCAGTTTGTCGCTCATGCCCGCATATCGGCAGAGTTGGCAGGCCTCTTCCCAGGTGTATCCCGAAGGCGAAGGGCGCAGCACGCCCGGCGCTTCCGCTGCCTTGAGTGCGGCCAGATGGAAACACAGCAGGTCAGCATCGCGCAAGATGGGTTCGGCCTCCTCTAAGGCCGCGCGCGATTTGCCCAAGCGAAGCACATCGAAATGGTGACTAAACAGATAGGCTACCCACTCTTCAGGCGTCTGGTGTGCCTGGCAACCGATAATGCCCAGATGAAACAGCAACCGATGGCGCGGCCGCAGCAGCGAAGTATAGACACATTGCTCTGGAGGTAGGGCCTGGGCATCTCCCATACGCAGTTGCTCATCTATTATAGCCAGGTTGACTGCCGATTTGGTCTCCTCGTAAGCGAGAAACTGCAAACGCGCCAGCTCGTCAGGTGCCGCTATCACGATAGGCAGGATACCGGCGCTGACGAGCTCAAACAGTACCGCTCGCATCGAAGCCGCATCGCTACGACGTAAATTCCCTAAATCCACTACCGTTTGAGGAGCAAAAGGGTAGGTCATTCGATACAAGGCCTCACGCACTGCCTGGGCTTGTGCTTCGACAGCGCCGAGCAAAGCCACTTTTGCTCCGCTTAAGTCGGCGTTTTTAGCGTCGAAAATCCGGATCTTTCGCCCTAAAGCGTTTTCGTACAGGGTATGCGCGCGCTCGCGAAAAGCCTTCGGAAGCGGCTTTAGCCAATGTTGAAGCATCGTTTCCGTGTATTTTTCTGCAAAAAACGGGCTTCGCTACGTAGCCCACCAACCCTATTTTCATCAAAAGGCAGCAGAATAGGTGATAAAGGTTTGTTTTTTGAGTGAAGCCTTTACCTACCTTTGCCGCGAATATGGTGGAAACACGAACACCTGAGACGGATATTGCCTTAGAATTGGAGGTTTTGCTCGCTCGCTACAAGGAGAAGCAGCCTGAAATTGTCTTTGAATGGCACGACTCCGAGACAGCCGCCGAAGGTTGGATTGTCATCAACTCGCTTCGCGGCGGCGCTGCTGGCGGCGGTACTCGCATGCGCCAAGGACTGACGCGCGACGAGGTCGTCTCGCTGGCCAAAGTGATGGAAGTCAAATTTAGCGTTGCCGGCCCCCCGATTGGCGGTGCCAAGAGCGGCATCAACTTCGACCCCGCCGACCCGCGCCGAGGAGAAGTGCTCCAGCGCTGGTATCGGGCTGTGCTACCGCTGCTCAAACATTACTATGGCACCGGCGGCGACCTGAACGTGGACGAGCTGAAAGATGTGGTACCCATCACCGAAGCGCTGGGGCTGTGGCATCCGCAAGAAGGCATCGTACGCGGACACCTGAAGCCTACAGAGGGCCAACAGATCAGCATCCTGGGCCAGCTGCGCCATGGCTGCGCCAAAATGGTGGAAGACCCGCGCTATGTGCCGCAGGGCGGCTCGCGCAAATACGCCGTGGCCGACCTCATTACCGGCTATGGCGTGGCTGAGTCCGTCCGGCATTTCTACGACCTTTACCACGGCACCTCACTCACTGGCAAGACGGCCATCATCCAGGGCTGGGGCAACGTCTCTTCCGCGGCGGCCTGCTATCTGGCACAGAAAGGCGCCCGCATCGTAGGTATCATAGACCGCGAAGGTGGGCTTATTTGTCCACAGGGCCTTTCTGCCGAGGAAGTCTATGCCCTTTTCCACAACAAATTGGGTAATCGGCTGAATGCGCCCAATATGCTCCCCTTCGATGCAGTCAATGAGCAGATCTGGCATTTGGGCGCCAATATTTTTATCCCCGGTGCCGCCTCGCGCCTCGTTACTCGCCAACAGGTGGACGCCCTGCTCGACGGTGGCATCGAGGTCATCGCCTGTGGTGCCAACGTGCCGTTCGTGGACGATGAAGTATTCTTCGGCCCTACCGCCCGCTATGCCGATAAGCACACGGCTCTTATCCCCGATTTCATCGCCAACTGTGGCATGGCGCGCGTGTTTGCCTATCTGATGCAGCCGGACGTACCACTGACGGACGAAGCCATTTTTAGCGACGCATCCCAAACCATTCGGCGCGCGTTAAAAGAAATCGTAAAAAAACATGCGCTTCCAAATAACATTTCATCTAACGCCCTATATTTGGCCCTCAAGAGATTAGAGGGCTAAACGGCTCCGACACGCAAAAGTCTCTCGAATAGAAGAAGGTATCAAAACTCCGTCTTAAAGCGCTGGAAATCAATTCATTGACGTTGAACTAAAACTTTTAACATTATCAAATTCTAAAAAAGTCACCCTATGACAGTTAGGAACTTGCTTTTGAGCATTCTCTTCATGGCTGCTGCTTCGAGTCTGGTGGCTCAGGATGCGGCCGCCCCGGCAGGCGGAACGTACCGTTCTTTCACGCCCGCCGACCAGTGGGAAATCGGTCTAAACGCTGGCGTGCCCTTTGTTTCGGGCGATTTAGACAGCAAACTCGGCTTTGGCGGTGGTTTGCATGTGCGCAAAGCCCTTGATCATGTCTTCTCGCTGCGCGTAGGCGCTCTGTACGCCAAGACGAAAAACGAGCTGCAGGCTTCGCAAAGCTCTTCGGAAATGAGCTGGTTTTCCGGTTCGTTGCAAGTAGTAGCTGCGGTCAACAACATCCGCTTTAACAAGCCCAACCGCAAAGTGCTCCTCAATGCCTTCTTTGGCGTTGGTGCTACAAGCTTCACCACGGACTATACCAACGTGCTGCAGGCCGATGGATCGAACACGGGTCAGTTTAAAAGCGGCCTCTCACCGCTGATGGAAACAGGTCTGGGTCTGGCTTTCCGCGTAAGCCCGAAGTTCAACATCGGCGTTGAGTACGGCATCGGTTTCGTGCTGGGCGGCAACGGCGACCTGCTCGACGGCAACGAGAACGTGGACGCACGCACAACGACCTACCGCGACTACCTGCACTACCCGAACCTGCGTCTCAACTTCAACCTCGGCGGCAAAGACAAGTCGGGCGCCATGCGCGCAGAGCCGCTTTACTGGGTCAACCCGCTGGCACAGGTAAGCGACGCTATTGCTGCCCTGGAAGCCCGCCCGGTCTATGACCCAACGGATACCGATGGCGACGGCGTGATTGACATGATTGACCAGGAGAAAGAGAGCCCCGCGGGTGCTCGCGTGGATACGCGCGGCGTAACGCTGGATAGCGACAAAGACGGTGTGCCCGACTACAAAGACAAAGAGCCGTTCTCGCCCCCGGGCTATCCGGTAAATGCCGACGGCGTGGCTCAGGTACCGCCCGCGTTGACGGAAGCCGACGTGAACCGCATCGTGGATGCCAAACTTGCCAACTTCAAACTCCCGACACAAGAAGGGCTGGCCGATTGGTTCCTGCCGGTGATCAACTTCGCCAACAACAGATATGACATTAGCTTTAGTGAGTACACCAAACTGTTCCAGGTGGCTCAGGTGATGAAGAACAATCCGAAGATTCGCATAACTGTTACAGGCCACACCGACCAGGTCGGTTCGGACACGTATAACAATGTACTGTCGTACAACCGCGCTAAGGCTGCCATTGACTTCCTGGTAAGCCAGCACGGCATCGCCCGCGACCGCTTAGTGCTCGACTGGGCCGGCAAGAGCAACGCCCTGGTACCCGCTCGCGCCTCACAACTCAACCGCCGCGTCGAGTTCCGCGTAGCCAAGGCGGGTGAAACCGACAAGGCACGTCCGGAAGGCCCCGAGGCTGGCCAGGGCCGCTTCATGGGTAACAAAGCCACAGGCTATTAATCCGCCTGGCGGAATAGCCCTACCTTATGCGGGCGCCTTTTGCCATCGGCAAAAGGCGCCCGCTTTTGATTTTCAGGGCAAACTAAGCACTAAAATCCTGCGTTAATGTGCAAGTAACACGCAAATCTTATGACAAACAAGATGAAATCCACGCTCGCGTTTTTTGTGCCTTTCCTCTGGAGCGGGCTGGCATTTGCCCAGGCAGCGATGCCTGCAGCTTCATTTTCGGCAAAGGGTAACGGCAATAACTACGCTTTCCAACCGGGCGAGCGACTGACTTACAGGGTCTACTATAACTGGAATTTTGTGTGGTTGGCTGCCGGTGAGGTAACTTTTGAGGTAAACGAAGATGATCGGCAGTATCACTTCAGAGCCGTAGGCAGCACTTATGAGTCTTACGAATGGTTCTATCAAGTGCACGATGTGTACAACTCGTGGACGGATAAGAACACTTTGCTGCCGCGCTATTCGGAGCGAAGTGTGCACGAGGGTAACTACCGCATCTTCGAGCGCATCCAATTTGACCAGAGCAATCGCAAAACTACCGTCTGGCGCGCCACCAAACGTGGCGACCCGGAGACCCGTACCGAGCACGGCGTCCAGGAGCGCGTCTTTGACGTGCTGTCGTCATTGTACTACCTGCGCACGCTCGATTTCTCGGATAAAGCTGCCGGCGCTGAGCACCCTTTCCGCATTTTTATGGACCAGGAAGAGTATCCGCTGCGCATGCGCTATTTAGGCAAAGAGAAAAACACCAAAATCCGAGGGTTGGGGCGCTTCAATACGATGAAGTTTCAGCCACAGGTCGTCGTAGGAAATATATTTAAGGATGACTCCAAAATGACGGTATGGGTCTCGGACGACGAAAACCGCATCCCCTTGCTTTTGGAAACGCCTATAGCCGTTGGCTCGGTGAAAATGGTGCTCAAAGAGCATAAAAATTTGAAATATCCGCTTTCTTCTAAAAAGGATTGACGCAGAGTAAGGGCTGCCCATTACCTTTGCGGTGTCATTCAGCAACCGGGCCCGTAGCTCAGGCGGTTAGAGCAGCTGACTCATAATCAGACGGTCGCGGGTTCAATTCCTGCCGGGCCCACTGCACATTAGAAAAGGCCCTCACAAGCAAGCGCTTATGAGGGCCTTATACTTTTCAAGCAGCGTATTTATGCCGCCTTTTTTATCCCTTCTTGTTGTCGTCTTCTTCGAGCTGTTTTTTCAATTGTGCCAGGGCAGCCAGATCGCCTAACGTTTCTTTTTCTACTTTCTTCTGGATTTCGCCGATAACTGCCTGCGTTTCGGCTACTTCGCGCATGCGCTCTTCTTTGGTAGCGGCCTCTGCTTTTTGTTTGACATCTTCCCAGTAGCGAACGTGCGAGGCAATGATGCGGCGCTCATCCTTGTAAAACTCAATGATTTTGACGGTGATCGCCTCACCTACTTCCGGAAGCGTGTTATCTTCTTTGCGGAGATGCTTGGCCGGTATGAAGGCTTCTACTTCCGCACCGCGCGAGTTGAGTTGCAGCGTAGCACCTTTGTCGTCGCGGCGCGTGATCGTGCCCTCGTGGTACGAGCCTACCGGGTAGATGGTCTCGAACGTATCCCACGGGTTTTCTTCTATCTGCTTGTGACCAAGGCTGATCTGGCGCTTTTCGCGGTCAATGTCCAGAACGATGACCTCAATTTGGTCGCCCACTTTAGCGAACTCGCTGGGATGCGAGTAGCGCTTGGTCCAGCTCAGGTCGCTGACGTGTACCATGCCACCGATTCCATCGCCCAGCTCGACGAAGATGCCGTAGTTGGTCATATTTTTGACCGTGCCGGTGTGGCGCGAGCCGACCGGGAAGCGCTGATCTATCTCCGTCCAGGGGTCGGGTGTCAGTTGCTTAATGGACAGCGACATTTTCTTCTCGGCGCGGTCAATGGTTACGATGCGTGCCTCCACCTGCTGACCCACTGTAAAGTACTCGCGCGCATTGACGCTTTGCGAGCTCCAGCTGACCTCGCTGATGTGGATGAGGCCCTCTACACCGGGCATGATTTCCACAAATGCGCCATAGTCCTCGATATTGACCACGCGCCCACTAACGACAGCCCCCTCCACGATTTCGGGTGGCAGCACATCCCACGGGTGTGGGGTCAGTTGCTTGAGGCCGAGGCTGATGCGCTTCTTGTTTTCGTCAAAGTCCATCACCACAACGTGCAGCCGCTGATTGATGTGCAAAACTTCGGAGGGGTGCGAAATGCGGCCCCAGCTGATGTCCGTGATGTACAGCAGGCCATCTACTCCGCCCAGGTCGAGGAAGGCACCAAAGTCGGTGATATTCTTGACGATGCCTTCGAGCACCTGACCGCGTTCCAAGCTGGCCAGAATCTGCTCGCGCTGCTCGGCCAGATCGCTCTCAATAAGGGCTTTGTGGCTGATAACGGCATTTTTAATCTGCTCGTTGATCTTGACCACTTTAAACTCCATCGTCTTGCCCACGTACTGGTCGTAGTCCGTAACGGGCTTGATGTCAATCTGGGAGCCGGGCAGGAAAGTCTCCAGACCGTTGCAATCCACAATAAGACCGCCTTTAGTCTTGCTGATAACGGTACCCGTGATGATGGCGCCCGTCTTGTAGGCGTCCACGATGCTCTCCCAGGCACGCAGGATTTTGGCTTTTTTACGCGACAGGCCAATCTGGCCTTCTTTGTCTTCCTGGCTTTCGATGTACACCTCAACTTCGTCGCCCTTTTTCAATTCAGGCACGTCGCGAAACTCGCTGAGAGGCACTAAGCCATCGCTTTTGTAGTTGATGTCGAGCACGACGTCGCCCGCCGTGATAGCGCTGACTTTACCGCGAATGATTTCGTTTTCCGCGATTTCTGTCAGTGTAGCCTCGTATTGCCGGAGCATGCTTTCACGCTCTTCGGGCGGGTAGGCTATGGCACCGCGCTTGTCAACGTTCCAATTGAAGTCATCGTGCGAAGGGCCACCGCCAACAGGTTCCTCCACGGGCAGCTCCAGGTCGTCGTCGGACTCTGGCGCTATCATGACTTCATCGGCTTCCTCTCCAGTATGCGAGTCTGCCGTTTCCGCTTCATTCGCCGCATTGTCAGAGGGCACCTCTGCCGCCTGCATTTCAGGCGTTGGCGCTGTCGCTTCGGCGGTGAGTGGTGTGGTTTCGGGTAACTCTGCTTCAGGCACTGCCTCTTCCGAAACATCAGCCTCGGAAAGCTCTGCTGGGTGTGTGGGCTGCTCGCTTTCCTGGCTTACCTGCACCTCTTCGGCCTGCGAGTGCACTGGCGCTTGCTCTTCCGAGCCGGGCGTCTTTTCTTCGTCAAAAATCATAATGAAATGGTTGGTTTGCTTTTTTGGGTTTTTTAATAAAAAACAACTGTAAACCTCTCTACACGGGCGAGGTTCTTACCCCTTTCCCTTTCGGCAGGCCGCCAAAAAGGCCCGCAAAAGTACGCGCCCGCGCGGCAAAAAAGGGCCGATAGAAAAAGTTTTTTTGAAAATCCGGCTCAGAATAATCGCGTAGCCCTCAAAATTGAAATGGCTGGGGTTAAAGTTTTTCCGAAACCGGGTTTACAACCGGAAGGCCGCCTTTGAAAACACCCATGCGGCGTACTTTTGTCCTTGACGCCTGTGCAAGGAAGGCGTATTGTTCACAACAAAATCCCGTTTTATGCTCACCTTTAAGCAACGTTTAGGCCTGCTGTGCCTTTTGCTGCCCGCCCTCGGCATGAGCCAGACTGCCATCAACAAAACCTTCAACCTGGCACCTGCCTATGACGCTGGCTGGACTATTCTGCCAGCTTCAGGGGGCGGATACGCTATCTTCGGCGTGCAATACCCCAGCATTGGCGCGCGCTCCGATGCGTTTTGCCTCCGCATAGATGAGGCCGGCAATGCCGTGTTTCACCGCGTCTTTGGCGCGCCCAACACCGACGAGTCTTTCGGTCGTGGGGCCGTCGCCTTAGCCGATGGGTGGCTGGTAGCCGGCGCCAAATCTGCCCCGACGAGCCGGGGCTGGATAGTGCGCCTCAATGCCTCCGGCCAGGTAATGTGGGAAAATGTTTACCCCAACACGACCAAATTCAGTCAGCTGTTTGCTTTGCCCACAGGTGGCTATCTGGCCGTGGGTGCCATCGGAGGCGAAGCCATTCTGGTGCACTTGAATGCTGACGGCTCAGTCGTCTGGCAGCAGAATTACCCTATCCCAGAAGCCCTGGATGCCTACCTCACTACCAGTGGCAATGCCTGCATCCTGATGAGCCGCGACCGCGTGAGTAAAGTGCATCTGGGCACGAAGCAAATCGTGTGGTCGCGCATTATTCAGTTCCCCGCACTGCCGCCCGGTGCGCCCGAAGTGGCCCGCCTGACCGATATCGCTCCGCTGAGCAGAGGCCTTTTTGCCGTCATCGGATCGGCTTATCGCGAACTACCTACCGCCCTCTACACGGCCCACTACGCTGCCGTATGGAACGAACGCGGCGAATTCGTATGGGATCGCTATTTCCGCGGCGCCTCCCGCGCCGACTACGACGAAAACGAAGGCTTCAGCGTAACGTTCCTGCCCAACGCCGAAAACATCCTCTTCACCGGCAAAGTGGGCGACAACATCTCCGTAACGCGCACCGACCTGAACGGCAACGTGGTGGAGCAAAAAGAAATCACTACACCCGGCCCCGTCTATGCCGCCAAGCTCATCCGCGACGGCGCGCGCTATGCCATGACCGGCGCCGTCTTCTCCGGAAGCATGAACACCTACTTCTACCGCTCCGCCGGCAACGCGCTCAGCATGCAGCCCGACCCGACGCAGCAAGCCGCCGAAACGCCCGCAGACCAATGGGACCTGCAACACGAACCCGCCTCAAACCGCGCCTGGATTGTGGCCAACACGCGGGAAAACCCGCGCGAAGCCACCTTCCGCCTGTGGACACTCGACGGCGCGCTGGCCCGCGAAGTGCGCCTGTGGCTGACCGAAGGCGAAAACCGCTTCCCACTCGACCTTAGCGGCCTGCCCGACGGCCTCTACTGGCTCTCCGAAGCCGGCGAACCATCGCCGCCCAAAGCATTGTTTATCCGACATTAAGCCGCCCGGATAGCAAAAGAGCGCCGGCACTCCCTCGCGAAGCGCCGGCGCTCTTGCCTTTGGCCAAAACACAGACGATCAGAACGTAACCTCGCGCACCAGTGTCTCGTTGCCGCGTACGAATTTCACCGTAGTCGTGTCGCCCTTTTGAAACTTCGACAGTGCTTGCATGTACTCGCGCACCGTGTGTACTTCCATGTCGCCCAGTGCAATGATGCGGTCGCCGCGCTGCAGACCGGCGCGCGCGGCAGGCTTGCCTTCGGTAACGCCGTCCACATGCACACCCTCGCCCTCGAAGGTGTAGTCCGGCATGATGCCCAGCGTTACGCGAAAGCGCGGAGTATCCTCGGTATTGGAGCGCGTAGGCTGGAACGTCAGTTTGGGCCTCTGGTCGAGTGCCTCAATGAGCTGCACGGCAAAGTCCAGCACTGCCTTCTGGCCCGGAAAGTTGACCTTGTCCACGTCGTCGGTAGGCTTGTGGTAGTCGGCGTGCTGGCCGGTGAAAAAGAAGAGCACCGGGATGTTTTTTAAGTAAAAAGAGGTGTGGTCGCTTGGGCCAACGCCGCTGCTGTCCATTTTGATAGAGAGATTGCCTTTGGGCAGGCTTTCCAACAGCGGGACGAAGTCAGGTGCCGTGCCCACGCCGCCCACTACTAAGCGGCGCTCATCGTTGAGGCGGCCAATCATGTCCATGTTGAGCATGAAATGCGCTTTGCTCAGGTCTATGGTGGGGCGTTCGGTGTATTTTTTTGAGCCTATCAGGCCGAGTTCTTCGGCGGAGAAGCAGATAAAGAGAAAGTTATGGCGCTCGCGGACACCGTTTTGGGCAAAATAGCGAGCCAGTTCGAGGACACCGGCCGTGCCGGAAGCGTTATCGTCGGCTCCGTTGTGGATTTTGCCGTGTGGGTTGGCGTCCAGGGAGTTGCGGTCGTGCCCCAGGCCGAGGTGGTCGTAATGAGCGCCGATGATGATGGTGTGGTCGGCACCGTTATCCAGAAAGCCTACCACGTTGCGGCTTGTCAGCATTGGTGCGTCAGCTGCTTCGCCACCGTGTGGATCGCTAGACTTTTTGAAGGTAAAGGTGTGGTACCAGGTACCATTGTCGCCCATAGGCTTTAAGCCCGCCTTTTTGAATTGACGAGCGATGTAACGAGCGGCCTTTTGCTCTTCGGGAGTGGCAGCACCGCGTCCTTTGAGTTTATCGGAAGCCAGATAAGTTACATCGCGGCGCAAGCGTTGCTCAGAAATAGTGGCCTGAGCCAGCAGGGAGAGGTGCGCCAGCAGTAGGGCACCGGACAGCAGTAAGGTCTGGATGTTTTTCTTCGTCATCGTGTTTACCTGTTTTTGAAAGCCAAAAGTAGTGCCCGCGCAGGGCAGGCTTGTGTTCTTTTTTGGTCAGAAAGAACGGCGCAGGCACGGTTGGGTTCATTTCACTAAGTCCGGAATGGGGTTGTCGCGCCGCATGTAGGGCTTGAGCATGCTGTACGGCACAACGAGGCTGTGTTGGCCATAGATGGCATGGAAAGGTGTACAGATTTCCAAGCCGTCGCGGCGGATGATGGCGATGGGGAAGCCTTCCTTGGCCAGCCATTCGCGAAAGGGTGGGTCGGTAGTGTATTTGGGCAGTTTAGGCGACTCTCTTCGGGCGTACTCAGCCAGCCATTCGCGGGCGTTGAAATTGCGGTTGAAGAGATCTTCAAAGGTGATTTCCTTGCCCGTGCGCAGGTCAAAGTTGAACGCGCGGGCCGTAGGCGGCTGTTTCCAGGATTCGCTGAAGAAGAGTTGGCCGCAAAAGACGGTTTCCGTCCAGCAGCTAATGCTGTACCAGGCGCTGGCGCGCAGGGCATTGCGGTTTTCGGGCGTGGGCGGTCGCTTCTGGGCAGCGATGACCGACTTGATTTGCTCCGTCCACTCAGCGGCGATGCGGTCGAGGGTCTGGTTGCAGCCCGCGCACTCCGGGCGCGGGTACAGGAGGTCGTAGCTGCTCACATAGTCGGCATATTCCAGGCAACCGCTGGTTAATCGGGTGCGTTGCGTCAGCTTAAACGTACGCTTCTCACCGGAACCAATCCACTGACATTCATGGACTTGCGGACTTTGTAGGCTGCCTTGCAAATGGGCAGCTATCTTGCCTCCTGGTAGCAATGCCTGCACCTCGTAGCGGTCTTCGCTCAGCATCTTTCCGCGAAGGATGTAGGTTCTATTCTCCGATTCTATCCAGAGATACCCACTCACTTGGAGGTTGCTCTGGCGGGTCAAGACAAGGTCTAAACGGGCATCGTTCCAACGGGCGACGTAACGAGCCGCCCACTTATTGTCACCGCAGGGCTTAGGCACCGTATTAGGCGCTTTCACCTCGCGAGCGAGCAACACAGCCCCCAACGTATTCGCTGCATTCGACCACTCGGCCTGAAGCGCCTCGCCCTGCACTGTGCCGGTCAACTGGCCACATGCCGCGCCATTCGCGGCGCTCTCCGTCAGCAAAAAAAACGCATTGTCAAACGTGCCGTTTAGGGTCAGGGTCTCCTTACTCTGCAAATAGGTCATCTGGCCGCGACAATTGGCCCCATCATAACCCAACGAGAGCAGTACCTCCGCCATGTCATCAAAACGCCCTCGATAATGGCGTACCCACTGCAAACGCGCATTAGGCGGAAACAGGCGGCTCACCGTCGTGTCGGCTACGGGTTTCTGCCCTAAAAGCCCTACCGGCAAGACACAAACTACCGCAACCAAAGCAGCCAAACGAGCCTGCTCCCTTCCAATAGGCAAGCCGGCTTGTCGCGTTACCGACCAAACTCGTTTGGTCGGTGGAAAAGGCAACAACCACCTCTCCCACCTTGCCCAAAATACGACCAGCGGGGCCAGAAACAAGCCCGACCGGGTGAATAGGGGGCGATGACAGGCTTGGCCGAAGAGGCGAGGGGAGGGGATAGGTTGAACAACCACGTTCATGAAAGCCTGAAGCATGGGTCAGGATTTTAACAGTTTGAATGTTCGACAAGCGAGCTTGGCGGTTATGGCTACAAATGCGCATCCGCGCTCCAGCGGGTAGGTGGCCGAAACGCGGATGCTGCAAACGCCTATAGAAGTGTTTCTATTTCAATACTGGTCCAGCCGCCAGGATTTCCGGGCTGATCTGGTCTGTAAACTTTTCAAAGTTAGCGATAAACTCTTTTGCCAATTGCCTGGCTTTAGCGTCATAAGCGGCCTTATCGGCCCAGGTATTGCGTGGGTTGAGAATCTCGTCGGGGACATTTGGGCAAGTGGTGGGCATGTATAGCCCAAACACTTCCTGCCGTACGTAGGGCACGTTGTCTAAAGCGCCTTCGAGGGCTGCCGTAACCATGGCGCGGGTGTAGGCCAGTTTAATGCGGCTACCGACGCCAAACGAACCGCCGCTCCAGCCGGTGTTGACGAGCCAGACGTTGGCCTTGCTCTTGCGCAGCTTTTTGCCCAGCATCTCGGCGTATTTGGTCGGATGTAGTGGCAGGAAGGGGGCACCGAAGCAGGCTGAGAAAGCGATTTTAGGATCTTTGATGCCGACTTCTGTACCGGCCACTTTGGCGGTATATCCACTGATGAAGTGGTACATGGCCTGCTCAGGCGTCAGGCGACTGATGGGCGGCAACACACCGAAAGCATCGCAGGTGAGGAAGAAAATGTTCTTGGGGCTGCCAGTGGCATTACCAGAGGGCACTGCGTTAGAGATGAAATGAATAGGATACGAGGCGCGCGTGTTTTCGGTGATGCTTCGGTCAGCGTAGTTAATGGTGCGCGTGCCAGGAAAGAAGACGGTGTTTTCGACGATGGCCCCGTGGCGAATGGCGCGATAGATGTCGGGTTCTTTTTCTTCGCTCAGGTCAATGACCTTGGCGTAGCAGCCGCCCTCGAAGTTGAACACTTCAGTGTCCGTCCAGGCGTGCTCGTCGTCGCCGATGAGGGGGCGGTTAGGGTCGGCGCTGAGGGTGGTTTTGCCGGTACCCGACAGGCCAAAGAAAAGCGCGATATCGCCTTTGGCGCCTACATTGGCCGAGCAGTGCATGGGCAGAGCACTGGTGCGCGTAGGCAGTACAAAGTTGATGACGGAGAAGATGCCTTTTTTGATTTCGCCAGTGTAGGCCGTGCCACCGATGAGCAGGCGTTTTTTCTTAACATTGATAATGGCGAAATTGTGCTGGCGCGTGCCGTCCGCGGCAGGGTCGGCGTGGAAGCCGGGTGCGCACAAGACCGTCCAGTGCGGATCGAAAGTTTCGATTTCTTCAGGCGTGGGGCGGCGAAACATGTTGTAGGCAAACTGATTGCTCCATGGGTACTCCGTAATGACGCGGATACGCAGATGGTAGAGTGGGTCAGTGCTGGCATTGGCCTTCGCATCACGTACGTACACCTCTTTTTTTTTCAGGTAAGCGCACACTTTTCGCCACAAGCGGTCGAATTGCTTAGCATCAAAAGGTTTGTTGACCTTGCCCCAATGCACTTTTTTACGGGTGATGCTGTCTTCCACGATAAAGCGGTCGTCGGGCGAACGGCCGGTAAACTCTCCCGTTGAGACGACGAGCGCGCCGTTGTCGGCCAACTGGCCCATGCCTTTGATGATGGAATGTTCCATGAGCTCCTCAGGCGTGAGGTTCCAGTAAGCCTTTTTGTAGCCCTTCAGCCCGATGCTTTCGAGCGAAGCGGCCGGATTGCGAAGTCCAATGTCTTGCATGCTGTTGTTTTTGAATTGGTTAGGCAATGTTTTTTAGATGTACAATTTGCCGGCCTGAAAGGGTTCTGCAGGTGCATCTGCCTTTCTGCCGCGGCGAAGATACGGCAGCGCCTATATTGACCAACGGCCACTTCTATTGCCAGCCGGGCAGGTGCATCTGCTTTTACAGGCAGCCTGGAGGATATACCTGACCGTGAAGGTCAGGCGCCCCACCGAAACACCATGCCCGCCGTCAGGCGGAGCATTTGGGCGGTATTGCGCCCACCGAGCATATACGCACCACTGAGGATGAAGCCCAGCCGTCCGCCTTCGGAGTAGTAGGCCGTGCCGCCAATTTGCGTGAATGAAACCCCATACGCCTGCGGCAGGTCGGGTACGTTGGGCACGTAGTCAGCACCACCAGGCGTGTGCTGGTACTCGGCCCAAGCATCTAAGTAGTAGCGCGCCGCTGGAAAGCCCACGCGAAAGAGCACCGTGTAAAAGTCTGAGGGCTCAACGGGCTGAAAGTCGGGGCGCACGCGCCGGATGGCCTCAATGTCGGCATCTGACAGGCGGTCGAGGCGCCAGTGATAGCCGCCAGTGAGGTTGAAAAACAGCCCCAGCGGTGTGTCCCATTGTACAATGAGACGCGCCGGCAGCGTCAGGGCGCGCTGCCCCAGAGCACCAGCAGCCACAATGTCATAGCGCGTCAGCGGAAACGACGCGCCCGTGCCCACCAGTAGACCCAAATGGCCGGCGTTGCCCACAGGCCCATACACGGGGCGGTATTTCAGATGCACACTGCCGTCCTGCAGGCCACTCTGCGTTTCGGTGAACACATACGCCGCCGTGGCCACGACATCCAGGTACTCCGTCAGGCCGTACTCGGCGAATAGAGCCAGAGTGTTGCCTCGGAAGCCTTCTTCGTAGCGCTGTCCCTGGGCGCCCAGGAATTGACGGGCCGAATTGAACGACAAGGAAGGGACGAAGTCCAGGACGCCTTTGCCTTTGAGGTAGCCGTCTAAGGGGCCCTGGGTGTAAAGGACGTGGGGAAGTAAGGATAGGAGAAAAAGGATGATGCGCATGTGGATGAGTTCTGGCCAAACAAGTTTGGTGGTTACTGGGCCAAACAAGTTTGGCGGTTACAGTTTTTGCGCTAAAAAGCGGGCGGTGTGGCTTTGCTCGACGCCGATGAGTGCCTCGGGAGGCCCTTCAAAGAGTAAATAGCCACCGTGTTTGCCGCCTTCAGGGCCGAGGTCAATGACCCAGTCGGCACATTTGATCACCTCCATGTTGTGCTCTACGATGAGCGCGGTGTGGCCGCGGTTGACCAGAGCCTCGATAGCCGAGAGCAGTTTTCGGATGTCGTGAAAGTGCAGGCCGGTGGTGGGTTCGTCGAAAATAAAAAAGATGTTGCCGTTAGCCAACCCGTCGCCGATGAGGAAGGAGGCCAGTTTGACGCGCTGCGCTTCGCCACCCGAAAGGGTACTGCTCGACTGACCCAACTGCACATAACCCAAACCGACATCGCTTAGTGGCTTGAGGCGGTCAAGGATGTCGCGATGGCCTTTGAAGAAGTCTAGCGCTTCATCTACGGTCATCGTCAGCACGTCGTAGATGTTTTTGCCGCGGTATTCCACCTCCAGCACGTCGGCCTGAAAACGGCGGCCCCGGCATACCTCGCATTCTAAGTGGACATCGGCAAGAAATTGCATTTCAACTACCTGCTCGCCTTCGCCTTTACAGGCCTCGCAGCGGCCACCTTCCACGTTGAAACTGAAGTAGCGCGACTGGTAGCCGCGGATCTTACTCAGCGGTTGCGCCGCATAGAGGTCGCGGATGAAATCGTAAGCCTTTACATACGTAACCGGATTGGAGCGGCTGCTTTTGCCAATGGGATTTTGGTTAACCATTTCAACCCGACTGATTCTTTTGACTGGTCCTTCAAGGCCATCGAAAAGACCGGGGGCCATGGCCGGGGCGTCGGGTAGGTGCTGCATCAGGGCAGGATAGAGGATATCTCGCACGAGGGTCGTTTTGCCCGAGCCACTGACGCCGCTAACGACAGTGAGGCAACCCAAAGGCACGCGCACATCTATGCGCTTGAGGTTGTGCTGGCGCGCGCCTTTGATGTATAAGAAATCTTTGGGTACGCGGCGCTGCTGCGGCACAGGTATGCGCAGGCGGCCGGTCAGATATTGAGCCGTCAGGCTGTTTGGGGCAGTGTGCTCCAGATCAGCATATGGGCCGGCATAGACGACCTGGCCACCGTGGACGCCTGCTTCCGGGCCCATATCCACTAAGTAATCCGCGTTTCGGATGACGTCTTCTTCGTGCTCTACCACGACAACAGTGTTGCCCAAGTCGCGTAAGCGCTTGAGTATCTGAACCAATCGGGCCGTGTCGCGCGGGTGTAGGCCCACGGAAGGCTCGTCGAGTAGGTACATGGACTCCACCAAGTTGCTGCCCAGGGTGCGCGTCAGGTGGATGCGCTGCGTTTCGCCCCCGCTCAAGGTGTTCGATATGCGGTCGAGTGTCAGGTAGCCCAAGCCGAGCTCGACCATGGTACGCAGGCGGCTTTTGATTTCAAGCAGCAGACGACGTGCCACGCGCTCCTCGTATTCGCTCCAGCGGGTGTACTCAAAGAAGGCCAGCACCTCATCAATGGGTGTGCTCGATAGCTCGGCAATGTTTTTGCCTCCTACGCGCACGCATAGGGCCTCCCAGCGCAGGCGCTGCCCTTCGCAGGCAGGGCACGTCGTGCGGCCCCGATAGCGCGCCAGCATGACGCGGTTCTGGATTTTATAGGTCTTGCTCTCCAATTCTTCAAAAAAGCCACGAATGCCCGGAAACATCTCGTTGCCGTTCCAAAGCAGCTTTTGTTGCTCTTTGGTCAGTTCCTCATAGGGCGTGTGCACGGGGAAATCGAACCGGTGTGCCAAACGTAAGAACTCAGAGAGCCACTCGCCGAACTTTTCGCCCTTCCAGGGCGACACGGCGCCCTCATAGACTGATTTGGTTTTGTCCGGGATGACCTTGTCGGGGTCAATGCCCAGCACCCGACCATAGCCTTCGCAGGTAGGGCAGGCGCCGTAGGGGTTGTTGTAATTAAAAAGGTGTGGTGTGATCTCCGGAAAGGTCAGGCCATCGGCTTCTAGGCGCGTGCTGAAGGTGTGTATGTGAGGGGCTTCGCCTTCGGCGGCATAAATGCCCACGCTGCATTCGCCTTCGCCCTCCATAAGGGCAGTATGGACGGAGTCGGCCAGGCGCATCCATGTGTTGTCATCGTCTTCGGTGCCGTTGCGCACGAAGCGGTCCACGAGCAGCCAGAGGTCTTCCGCTTTGGCAGGCGGCGCTTCCAACAGGTCTTCGATGCGTTCGATGCGGCCGCTTCGGTATAGGCGCGTGTAGCCTTTTTGCAGCAGCAACGACAGTGTTTGCGCCATAGAGCGCCCGTGGAGCCGCAGCGGTGTGAGCAGCAGGCCGCGCGTGTCGTCGGGCAGGCTCCGGATGAAGTCCACCACGTCGCTCACCTCGTGCTTCTGAACCATCTGCCCGCTTTTGGGCGAGTAGTAGCGGCCGATGCGGGCAAAGAGCAGGCGCAGGAAGTCGTACAATTCCGTCATGCTGCCCACCGTAGAGCGCGCATTGCCGGTAGTTACGCGCTGCTCGATGGCAATGGCCGGGCAGATGCCGCGGATGTAGTCCACGTCGGGCTTTTTCATGCGGCCCAGGAACTGGCGCGCATAGCTGGACAGGCTTTCCACATAGCGGCGTTGCCCTTCGGCGTAGAGGGTGTCCATGGTGATGCTCGACTTGCCGGAGCCAGAAACGCCCGTAACCACCACCAGCGCTTTTTTGGGAATTTCCAGATCCACGTTTTTGAGGTTGTTGACCCGCGCGCCCTTGATGACGATGCGACGCGAGTCCACTAAATCGGGTGCCAATTGCTCCAGCGTCGCGTCGGCTGAGGGTAATGTGTTTGCCATATTTCGGGAAAAATGAGCGGCCAAAGTTCGGGAGCGTTTTTTACTGCCGGAGCACAAAGCCCACGGCCTGAGCGCACGAATTGTAGGGCGCCATCAGACGAACACATCTCAGGCGTTGCAGGCCGTTTTGAGAAGGCCCATAAAAACGGCTAACCAGACCAGCCCTTTTATCAGAAAAAATAAGAAGCCTGCCACTCCAATGCGGCGCAGCCAGGCTCTGAGATCGCTTTTTTCCATGTTGACTAAAAGAATAACCCCGTTCAGTATAAAACGGTGAAGCACATAAACGAGACCGCCTTAGTTTTGTTCTTGGAAAAGCACTAAGGCCTTACGGGCAAATTTTCCGACTGAATTTTCGTTATACGTTTCTCTTTTTGCTTTTGGGTTTAAAATTAAAAGTTCCTGAATGAATCGTTGTTTTATGCGTACTATGAAATGGGTTGTTTTAATCTTTCTGATTTTTGTCAGTATCGTTTTAATGCCTTCGGCCTGTTATTACGACAATGAAGAAGACCTGTACGGCATCACTCCTGGCGGTTGCGATACGGTGAACATGCGTTTTAGCGGCGAGGTAAAGGCCATTTTCGACGCCAATTGTGCGCGCTGTCATGTGCCCGGCTCGGCGCAGTATTCAGGTATCCCGCTCGCTACACACGCCCAGATGGAGGCAGCCGCCAAAAACGGTAAACTCGTTGGCCGTATCAACAACGTCTCCAGCCCCATGCCGCCCAGTGGGCTGATGCCTACCTGCGACCGTGCCCGCATCGAAGCGTGGGTGCGCGCCGGGGCCCCTAACAATTAAACTAAAAAGCGCTTTCACCTTCACCCTGTCAGTGATGAAAAAACGCATCCTTTTGCTCGCCGCCCTGCTGGCTGCTATTGGCGGCGCCATTGGTTTGTACTTCTACAATCAGAAGATGCCCAGCATGGTCGGCCAAAAAGCCGAAATGACCCTCTCGGCTGCTGACTTGTATGCGGCCTTCGAGGCCGACGAAACTGCCGCCAATGCCCGCTATTTAGGCAAAATACTGGCCGTTGAAGGCCAGGTGCGCGAGGCTAACACGCTGCCCGACGGCACCGTGAAGCTCGTCTTAGACACCGGCAAAGACTTTGGAGTGCTGTGCGAATTCGATCCTAATACTCCTCACAAGCGCACCCGCTTTGAGCCGGGCGAGCGGCTGACCCTCAAAGGCGAATGTGCCGGTCTGAACTTCGATGTCCTCCTCTCGCGCTGCGCCGTAGTAGAATAGCCGCGTTTAAAAAACCATAACACGAGCCGCATCTCAGCCGGCGAGCCCCGTACGTTTTATCTTTCTAAAAAACATTTTACTCAACTACCACACCGGATAAGGTATGAAAAAAGTCTGCCTGACCTTCATCGCAGCCGCCCTGCTGCTGGCCTCTGCTCACGCTCAAAAATTCATGACCCGTGACGCGAACATCTCCTTCCTCTCTGAGACGCCGCTGGAAAAAATTGAGGCCATTAACAAAAGCGGCTCTGCCGTGCTCGACGCCGAAACCGGACGAATGGAATGGAAAGTGCTCATCAAGAATTTTATTTTTGAAAAAAAACTGATGCAGGAGCACTTCAACGAAAACTACATGGAGTCCCACAAGTACCCCAATGCCACTTTCAAAGGTGAAATCGCCAACATCAAAGACGTGAACTTGAGTAAAGATGGCAACTATACTGTGCGCGCAAAGGGCAAGATGACCATTCACGGGGTAGAGCGTGACATCGAAGTGCCCGGCAAAATCACCGTCGCCGGTGGCAAATTGAACGTGATGTCGGATTTCAAAGTGGCTTGTGCTGATTACAACATCAGTATTCCTAGCGTTGTGCGCGACAACATCGCCAAAGAAATAGCCGTGCGTGTAGAGGCAACGCTAACGCCTATCAACCGCTGACGAATGCGTTGTTCTTTGGCGTAAATCGCCAGGCCAAAAGCGCGAAGAAATTCTGACCGTCATGCCAGCAAGGTGTCGGTACGATTTCATGGGTACACCCCTGCTCCGACCACCAGCATGCCGATCGCGCTAAGGAGCAACGAACACCAACCCCATAACTTGAACCGGATACACAGGACAACAGTAACCGACCGTGCTGTTGCCCTGTGTTGTTTTTATACCGGGTGCTCTCGGCTCTCTTTGGCATATTCAGGGCTGCGAAGGCAATGGCGCCCGCTCAGCAGAGGCATCAAATTGGTCATGAGGCTACTGAAAAGGTAAGCCAGAGTAATTTTGAGCCCGGGTTATTTTCTAACCCTCTTTTCTTTACTTATGAGCAAGCAAATACTCTGGCTTCTGTTAGTAGCAGGCTGCTGGTCGGCATGTGCCTCCTGGCAATGGTCAGCGCACCGCCGCGACCCATTAGGTACCATTTTAGAGGCTTTACAAAAAGACTCGCTGGCGGGTAATGTGCTCCGCCACCCGCAGACGTATCGGGTACAGATCCTGTATACCCAGATTGACCGCCAGGCCGACGGAACACCGCTCTTCCGAACCTTTGAGCACAACGTGGACAGCACGCGCTACTTCTATCCAGCCAGCATGGTCAAAATGCCGCTGGCCCTGCTGGCCTTAGAAAAAATTCATCGCCTTCGCCAGAACGGCTACCCTGAGCTGCACCGCGATACACCTTATCGAATAGACTCTCTGCGCCCCTTCCAACAGCGATATGCCGCTGACACTACGGCACCCGGTAACCTGCCCAGCATTGCTCACGACGTGCGGCAGGTGTTCATGGTCAGCGATAATCCGGCCTACAACCGCCTTTTTGAGTTCCTGGGCATAGACTACATCAATCAGACGTTAGGCGACAAAGGCTATACGCGCACCGGCATCGTACATCGCTTCTATGCTCCACAGCGAGACCAGCGATTTGCCAGCCCTATCGAATTCTACAACCCAGCCGACGGACGTAGCGTCTATCGCGAGGCGGAAAAAGTCGGCCACCAAACCTGGAAAAACCCACAGCATTCCACCGCCTTGGGTAGGGGCTGGATCAATGCCGCTGGGGAGTTGGTCCAAAAACCTTTTGACATGCAGACTAAAAATTGGTTTGCGCTCACAGACATGGAAAAGATGCTGCGTGCCATCATCTTTCCTGAATACACCCCCGAGCAAAACCGCTTCCACCTGAGCCAGGACGACTATCGCTTCCTGTGGCGCTACATGGGCCTGTTTCCCCGTGAGTGCGACTGGCCACGCTACGACTCCACCCATTACCCTGACCACTATGTCAAGTACTTTCTCTTTCCACCTGACCGCCGAACACATGATGGCTCTCTGCGTGTTTTTAACAAAGTTGGTCAGGCTTACGGCACTATGACCGACGTAGCTTACATCATAGATGTTGAGCACGGCATCGAATTCTTTCTGGCTGCCACCCTTTTATGCAACTCCGATGAGATCTTCAACGACGACCGCTATGACTACGACAGCGTAGGACGCCCTTTTTTGGCCGCTCTATGCCGAGCGGTTTATGATTACGAGCGTCGCCGGCCGCGGAAGTATCGGCCCGATCTGCGTCCTTTCGAGGCAGTGCTGCGATAGGGGCGGTGTTAATCTAGGGGGCTTTTTATAGCCTTCAAGGATGCCTTTGCAGCCCTGCGGAAGCAAAGCCCAGAGGCGCTTTCGAAAGCTATCGCTCCCATCGGCTTGGGGGAAAGAGTACGCGCATGGCCAGCACGGCAAAGTAGAAGGCAAAGCGTGCCTGGAGGCGCGTCCAGAAGTTGGCGAGTTCGGGCAGTCGCTCACGAGTGATTTCCAGGCAATGCTGCTCAAATAGCGCTTCGATGTAGTCGCAGAGGGTGCGCGCAAAGGTGGGGTCAGCCACATCCACGTTCATTTCTAAGCTGCGGAAGCGGCTCAGGGGATTGAGGTTGAAGGAGCCTACGGAGGCCCACATGCCATCTACTAAGATGGCCTTGCCGTGCATGACCGATTGTTGCCAGAGGAAGACGCGTACGCCTTTCTGGATGAGATGATAGGCCACGTAGCGCTCGGCCCATTTCATGGGGGGCACATCAGAAGGCCCCGTCAGTAGCAGGCGCACTTCTACGCCGCGTTGCACGGCGCGCTCCAGCCGTCGTTGCACCAACAAGCCGGGCAGAAAGTAGCTGGCTACGAGGGTCAGGGAGCGCTCAGCGCCGCGCATGGCTTGCAAATAGCTGTTGAACACTTCGGTTTTGCGTCGTAGCCAGTCGTTGAGGCGGAAGCGGACGAGCCCTTGGCACGGCGGCGGTGGGAGCCATTCGGCTTTTTTGCCCCGGCGGGGCCAGCGTCTTTTCCAATAATGGTGCTCGTAGATGTCGGTGCACAGGTCGTGCAGGTACTGACAGACTTCGCCCTCGATGTACACGGCGAAGTCGAGCCAGGCCGGTTCTTCGGGTGTGCCGCGGTACTTATCGGCGATGTTAATGCCGCCAATAAGCGCCCGGCGGGCATCGGCCACCACCACCTTTTGGTGCAGCGTGCGCCCGCCCTGCCAGCGCCACACCGATATGATGTGGCGGAAAAAGCGAAAATGCACGCCGCCCTCTTTCAGGCGCTGAACAAAGGCGCCGGGCAATGCCGCCGAACCAAAGCCATCGGCAATGACCCACACCTGAACACCGCGCCGCACAGCTTCCAGTAGCGCTTCCGCTACCTCTTGCCCCGTGCGGTCGTCGGCGAAGATGTACGTCTGGATGTGGAGGCTGCGCTGCGCGCCGGCTATGAGCTCCAGTAGGCGTGTGAAGTAGTCTTCACCGCTGTGAACCAGTTCAACCCGGTCTGCTTTGACGTATTCTTTCATCAGTGGATGCTGCGGCGGGCATGGGCAGCCTTCTTAGCAACACCCGGAGTTGGGCGAGCAGCACCCTGCTCCTTTTGTTAGATCGCGCAGGGCTACTTTGCGTTTGGCCGTCCGCTGTTCGCGGTACTCCGGGCTGCCGCCGGGCTTTTGGCCGTAAACGGTGATACTGAAAATGCCCACAGGGTTTTGCCGGAAGGCTTCCAATTCCGCCGCCGAAAGGTATTCCATCAGGATGTTATCAGGTATCAGGATGGGCTTTTGTTTTTCTATGCTCACCTCTTCAAAGCCTGCTTGCTGGATGAGCGCTAAGTATTCGTCGCGTTGAATAGCGCCCGCCACGCAGCCGGCGTACATCTCTGCTGCCGCCTGCAGCTGCGGATGGAGCGGCCCGGTCAGTACGACGTCGGAAATGCTGAAATGGCCGCCTGGGCGCAGCACGCGCAGGATTTCAGCAAATGCTCTGGCTTTGTCGGGTACCAGATTGAGCACGCAGTTGCTGATCACCACGTCCACAGAGTTGTCCGATACCGGCAGGTCTTCGATGTCGCCCTCGCGGAACTCCACGTTGTTGTAGCCCAGCCTTTCGGCGTTTTCGCGTGCTTTGCGGATCATGGCCGGTGTGAAGTCCACGCCGATGACTTTGCCCGTTTCGCCCGTTTCGGCGCGGGCTACGAAGGCATCGTTGCCGGCGCCCGAACCCAAATCGAGTACGACATCGCCCGGCTGTATGCGCGCGTACTCGGTGGGCAGCCCGCAGCCTAAGCCCAAATCTGCGTCCGGCTCATAGCCCTCCAGCCCGGCGTAAGACTCCGACATGATGGTGTAGGTGCCCGGTGTGCCCACACCGCAACACGAGGCGGCATTGGCCGCGCGATCCTGCCCGGCTATCTGGGCGTACTTCGCCCGAACGATGTCTTTGATTTCCTTTTCGGTGTACATGAAAAAAGTTGTTTGTAGTGATGAAAGAGAATTGTAGAGGTCCGTGCTTTTGTCTCATTTTATCGTAAAAATACGATAATAAAAGGCAAAAAAATTTTAGCAGCATTGCTGGTTGCCCAGCGTTTGGAAAAAGTCGCCAAGGGCGCTTCCGAAGGCATTAATGGCACTGGTATTGAGACAGTAGCATGAGCGAGGCCCGTCCACCGTTCCCTGAATGAGGCCCGCCTCGAGCAGGACGTGCAGGTGCTGCGATACGGTGCTTTGCGACAAAGGCAGGGCGCTGACGATTTCGCCACAGATGCAGGTGTTGTGCTGGGCCAACTCGCGCAGGATGGCAATGCGCGCCGGGTGCGACAGCGCCCGCGCAAGGGCAGCCAATTGCTGCTCCTCGGGGCTAAAGGCGTCTTTACGGGCGGCGGGCATGGTGCTATTTTTTGAAAAAGGAATTGAGCGACCTGAATTTTTTCATCGCAAAAGTACGATGAAGGACGAAAGCGCAAGCGTCCGGGTTCCATTTTTCTAAAAAAAAACGGCTCCCGCTGCGGGCAAATGGACTGCAGCGGGAGCCGAGGTGAGGAGGCGCTGAGAGCGTCGTGTGCGTTAGTTGGCGTTGTCGCTCAGGAACTTGAGGCGCATGAGTTCGACTTCTTCCCAGGTAACTTCGTCTTCTTTGAGCGCTTTGACGGCGGCTTCGATGCTATCGCTTTCGGCGGTGGCAAAGTATTCGAGGATGATTTCGCGTACGTACTCGTCCACGTTTTTGTTGATGTAGTAGTCGAGGTTGATTTTGGTGCCGGCCTGCACGATGCTGTACAGTTCGTCCATGAGTTCCTGCCACGACAGGTCGTTGGCGCTGGCGATGTCTTCGAGCGGGATTTTGCGGTCAATGGCCTGGATGATGCTGATTTTCGTTTTGGACTTGTTGGCGACAGACTTGATGGTGATGTCGGAGGGCCGTTCTATCTCGTTTTCCTCGACATATTTTTTGATCATTTCGATGAACGGCTGGCCGTAGCGCTGCGCCTTGCCCAACGACACTCCCTGGATTTTGGCTAAGTCTTCCATGGTGGTGGGGTACTGGGTGGCCATTTCCTCTAAGGAGGGGTCCTGGAAGATGACGTACGGGGGTAGGTTGTGTTTTTTGGCGACACTCTTGCGCAGGTCTTTGAGCATGTTCATGAGCGTCTCGTCGAGCACGGCGGTGCCGCCTTTTTCGTCGTCGAAGTCATAAGCGCCACCATCGTCGTAGTTGTGGTTGATGGTGATCTGGATGGGGTAGGGCGCCTGGAGGTATTTTCGGCCCTCTTCGGTTACTTTGAGGATACCGAATTCTTCGACTTCTTTGTAAACCAGGTTATTGATGATGGCATGTCGGATGACGGAGGTCCAGAAGTTTTCGTCGCGTTCTTCACCGATACCGAAGTTGTCGGACTGGTTAAAGCGGAAGTCGCGCATTTCTTTGGTTTCGTTGCCGCGCAGGAAGTCCACGATGGTTTTCATCAGGTAGTTTTCCTTGAGCTCGAGGATGGCTGAGATGACGTGTACCATTTCCTCCTGAACGTTGATGCGCTCTTTGGGGGTTTTGCAGTTGTCGCACATTTTGCCGCATTTGTCCTCGTGGAATTCTTCACCGAAGTAATGCAGCAGAAAGCGGCGTCGGCAGGAGGCAGTTTCGGCATAGGCGACGACTTCCTGCATGAGTTGTGCGCTCATTTCGCGCTCGGCAAGTGGTTTGTCGCGCAGGAATTTTTCTAAGCGCAGGATGTCGTTGTAGTTATAGAAGGCGATGCACTTGCCTACAAGGCCGTCGCGGCCAGCGCGGCCGGTTTCCTGGTAATAGTTTTCGATGCTTTTGGGCATGTCGTAGTGGATGACGAAGCGCACATCGGGCTTGTCAATGCCCATACCGAAGGCGATGGTGGCGCAGATGACGTCAATTTCTTCCATGAGGAAGTCGTCCTGCGTCTTAGAGCGCGTTTTGGGGTCGAGGCCGGCGTGGTAAGGGGCGGCCTTGATGTCGTTGACGACGAGCACTTCGGCCAGGTCTTCGGCAGTTTTGCGGTTTTGCACGTAGATGATGCCTGACTCGCCGCGGAATTCCTCCTTGATGATCTGGATGATCTGGCGGATGGTTTGCTCTTTTTTGATTTTGGGGCGCACCTCGTAGAAGAGGTTTTCGCGGTTGAACGAGGCGACAAACAGGTTGTAGTCCTGCATGTCTAAGTTCTTAATGATGTCCTGCTGGACTTTGGGCGTGGCGGTAGCCGTCAGGGCAATGACGGGTACATCGCCGGCAATGGCGTCGAGCATGACGCGGATGCGGCGGTATTCGGGCCGGAAGTCGTGCCCCCATTCGGAGATGCAGTGGGCTTCATCCACGGCCACGAAGGAGATGTTGTTATTGCGGAAGAACTCGATGTTTTCCTCTTTAGTCAGTGTCTCAGGGGCAACGTAGAGCAATTTGGTTTTTCCTTCCACGATGTCTTGCTTGACTTTGCGCATTTGCGCGCGTGTGAGGGAGGAGTTGAGGAAGTGGGCCACTTCGTCGGTGTCGGAATAGCCGCGGATGTTGTCCACCTGATTTTTCATCAGGGCGATGAGCGGGCTAATGACGATGGCAGTGCCGGGCAGCATCAGCGCAGGCAGCTGATAGCACAGGCTTTTGCCGCCCCCTGTGGGCATGATGGCGAAGGTGTCATGCCCGTCGAGTAGGCTTTGAATGATCGCGCGCTGTTGACCTTTGAAAGCCTCGAAGCCAAAGTGCTTAAGCAGATTCTCCTGAAGGATGTCGGGTGTGCCAACTATGGATGACATTTCTCAAAAACAGGTTTAAAAATCAAATCACTCTTACCGGTATAGCATTCACAACGTGGAGGATGCCTCGAAAAAGCCGCCAAAGATAGAAAAACACCGCCGATATTCCCTGCAAATTTTTTGCGGAAAAAGTGGTGCTTTTTCATGTCTTTCCGGCAATTGTTTGGAAATGCTTATTTTAGACATCGTTAAACAGAATAAAAGTTGGGCAAAAAAGCACGCCCGGGTGGGCAACGCCTCCGCCGGCTCAGGGTTTTGGGGTTCTTCAGGTTGCAGCGCCTGTGCAGGGCAAATCTACTGTTTTCGTGCGGTGTTAGGAGCATTTTATCGCTGAAAGAAATTTCCGACTGCCGAATGCGACTGAGTTTCGGAGGCGATTTTGTTTTATAGGTGGCCGGGCGGCTTCTGGAAGGTCTGCATGACCAACGGGGTCGGTGGTTTTGGGTTGGGCAAAGGCGCTATGTTTGCCCGCGGAAAAAAGAACGGATATTGGAAAAGCGACTTCCGGCAGATTTGGGGCGCCCGTCGGCAGAGGCGGTCAAGGCTAGCGAGAAGTTACCGCTGGTATTGGTGCTCGACAGTATTCGCTCGGCGCTCAATGTGGGCTCGATCTTTCGCACGGCGGATGCGTTCGCGGTGGAGCGTTTGGTGTTGTGTGGCATCACGGCTTGCCCGCCGCATCGGGAAATCCATAAGACTGCTTTGGGAAGCGTCGAGACGGTGGCATGGTCGTATTCGCCCGATGTGGTGCAGGCGCTGCAAGGTCTGCGGAGCGAAGGTTATCGGGTGCTGGCCGTGGAGCAGGTAACCACGAGTGTGGCACTGCACGAATTTAGGCCGGAGGCGGGCGCTCGCTACGCCTTTATATTGGGTAATGAAGTCAGCGGGGTGTCGGAGGCTGCTCTGGCCCATTGCGATGGGGCGCTGGAGATCCCGCAATTTGGCGCCAAGCACTCGCTCAATGTCGCTGTGGCGGCAGGTATTGCCACATGGGAATTTGTGCGCAAGCACCGTCTGGCCGGTAAATGAGCGCGAGCAGGCGCCCGATTTTTACGCATCGTATTCGCCGCCATGGATGCAAACAAGCGGCGCGGCGTACCTTTGCGCGCCTTTTCACGAAAATTTTATCCACTAAAAACAAACGCAAAAAATGGCAACCACGGCAGACATCCGAAACGGCCTGTGCATTGAACTGAACAACGACATCATGAAAGTCATTGACTTTCAGCGCTTCCAGGTGGGTCGCGGCAGCGGTAAGGTCTGGACGAAGCTAAAGAGCACCACGACGGGTAAGATTATCGAGCACACCTTCCAGAGCGGCCACAATATCACGGAAGTGCGCGTCGAACGCCGCAAGTTTCAATACCTCTACCCTGAAGGCGACTCCTTCGTACTCATGAATCAGGAAACCTACGACCAGATCACCGTACCGGCGGAAATGATCGAGAACGCCCGCTTCCTCAAAGAAGGCGACGTTGTGGACGTACTTTACCACGCTCAGAAAGAAATTCCGCTTTCGGTAGAAATGCCTCAGACGGTGGTGCTGCAGATCACCTATACCGAGCCGGGCGTACGCGGCGATACGGCCACCAATACCCTGAAGCCCGCCACTGTAGAAACCGGTGCTGAAGTGCGCGTCCCGCTTTTCTGTGAGACCGGCGAATACATCAAAATTGATACAACGACGGGCGAGTACATCGAGCGCGTGAAAAAATAAGAAACCGGAAGCATTTGGCTTTTCCGAAGCGCTCTATATTTGGCGCTCGCCAAACTGTATTTGCTTATGGACATCAATCAGATACAAGAACTTATTCGTCTGGTCAGCAAGAGCAAAATCGCTGAACTCATCCTGAAGGAGGGCGATTTTGAAATTGTCATCCGTAACCAGACGCAACCCGAGCCTAGCGCTGGCCCGGCGGTGGTGGCTTTCCCGCCGCCAATGGTGAACATGCCTGCGGCAGCGCCCGTGTTGCCGCCGCCGCCACCTGCCGCTGCTCCGGCACCTGCCACGCCTTCGCCAGCAGCGGAAACGTCTGCTGCTGAAGCGGCTCCGGCGGGTAATTTAGTGCCCATCAAATCACCTATGGTTGGCACCTTCTACCGCTCGCCTGGCCCCGACAAGCCGCCATTCGTCAAAGTTGGCGATATAGTAGATGCAGGAACCAAAGTGTGCATCATCGAGGCGATGAAGTTGTTCAACGAAATCGAGTCTGAAGTCAAGGGCAAAATCGTCAAAGTGCTCGTCGAAGACGCTTCGCCCGTGGAGTACGACCAGCCACTGTTCTTAGTGGAGCCGCTCTGACAGGCGCTCCTCCGCACCACCCTAACCTTGCCCAAATGGGCGATTTGCCGTAAACCGACGTACGCCATGTTTCGAAAAATACTCATCGCCAACCGCGGCGAAATTGCTCTGCGCATCATTCGCACCTGCAAAGAAATGGGCATCAAAACGGTCGCCATCTACTCTACCGCCGATCGCGATAGCCTGCACGTGCGCTTTGCCGACGAGGCCGTCTGCATCGGCCCGCCGCCCTCCGCCGAAAGTTACCTCAACATCCCGCGCATCATGGCCGCCGTGGAGATCACCAACGCCGACGCTATCCACCCCGGCTACGGCTTCTTAGCCGAAAATGCCACCTTCGCCGAAGTATGCGGTGAGTACGGCATCAAGTTTATCGGCCCCACGCCTGAGCAAATCCGCAGAATGGGCGACAAGATCACGGCCAAGGAAACCATGCTTGCCGCTGGTGTGCCCTGTATCCCTGGCTCCGAAGGCTTAGTTACCGATCTGAAAACCGGCTTAGGTGTGGCCAGAGAAGTGGGCTACCCAATTATCCTGAAAGCCACCGCCGGCGGCGGCGGCAAGGGCATGCGCATCGTATGGAAAGAGGCCGACTTTGAAAGCCAATGGGAGACCGCTCGCCGCGAAGCGCAGGCTGCTTTCGGCAACGACGGCATCTACATCGAAAAATTCATCGAAGAACCGCGCCACATCGAAATTCAGGTGGCCGGCGACCAGTACGGCAAGGCCTGCCACCTGTCCGAGCGCGATTGCTCCATCCAGCGCCGCCACCAAAAGCTCGTCGAAGAGTCGCCCTCGCCCTTCATGACGCCCGAACTGCGCGAAAAAATGGGCGCCGCGGCCATCAAAGCCTGCAACGCGATATACTACGAAGGCGTAGGCACCGTAGAGTTCCTCGTGGACAAGTACCGAAATTTCTATTTCATGGAAATGAACACGCGCATCCAGGTGGAACACACGGTAACCGAAGAGGTCATTGATTTTGACCTGATTAAGGAGCAAATCAAAATCGCCGCCGGCGTGCCTATTTCCGGGCGCAACTATTTCCCCGAAATGCACGCCATTGAGTGCCGCATCAACGCTGAAGACCCGTTCAACGACTTTCGCCCCAGCCCGGGCCGCATCACCTCGTTCCATTCGCCCAAAGGGCACGGCGTGCGCGTGGACACCCACGTGTACAGCGGCTACACCATCCCACCTTACTACGACTCGATGATAGCTAAGCTCATCGTCCGCGCCCGCACACGCGACGAGGCCATCACCAAAATGGAGCGCGCCTTAGACGAATTCATCGTAGAAGGTATCAAAACCACCGTACCTTTCCATCAGAAATTGATGCAAAACGAGGACTTCCGCAAAGGCAACTTCCATACGGGCTTCCTGAATACTTGGGACTTTAAGAACGCTTAAATGACCGCCTACGCTTCAGGCATCAGCCAAGCCTTGGGCCTCAGCGCACGGCAGGTAAGTGCCGTATTGGCCCTGCTCGAAAGCGGTGCCACCATTCCCTTCATTGCGCGCTACCGCAAAGAAGCCACCGGCTCGCTGGACGAGGTGCAAATCGCGGACATTCAGAGCGCCTACAAACGCTTGCAAGAACTCGACCGGCGCCGTGAAGCCATCTTGCAAAGCATCGAAGAACAGGGTAAACTTACACCCGAATTGCGCGCCGCCATCGAAGCCGCCAGCACGCTTACGGAATTAGAAGACCTCTACCTGCCCTATCGGCCCAAGCGCAAAACCCGCGCCTCCGTCGCCATCGAACGCGGGCTGGAACCGCTGGCCCGACGCCTTCTGGAGCACCAGGGCGCCTCTGACGTCGAGGCGCTCGCCCGGCCCTTCCTCACCGACGACGTGCCCACCCCTGCCGAAGCCCTGCAAGGTGCCCGTGACATCATGGCCGAGTGGGTCAGCGAAGACCGCACCACCCGCGACCGCCTGCGCCATCACTTCGCGCGCACGGCCCGCATTGCCGCCCGCGTCGTGAAGGGCAAAGAAACTGATGGCGCCAAATACCGCGACTACTTCGCCTGGAGCGAGCCGCTGGCCCAGTGCCCCTCGCATCGGCTGTTGGCTATGTTCCGCGGCGAAGACGAAGGTTACCTGCGCCTGCTCATCGCGCCCGAAGACGAGGAAGCGGCCTGCGCCGACCTCGAAACCCTTTGGGTCGAAGGACGCGCCGCCGCCGCTCAACAGGTACAGGCCGCCGTGCGCGACGCCTACAAACGCCTGCTGCAGCCCTCTATCGAAACTGAATTCCGGCACAGCGCCAAAGAACGCGCCGACACCGAAGCTATTCGCGTCTTTGCCGACAACTTGCGCCAATTGTTGCTAGCCGCCCCCTTGGGCGAACGCCGCGTGCTGGCCATTGACCCTGGCTTCCGCACCGGCTGCAAAGTCGTCGTGCTGGATGCCAGCGGCAACCTGCTTGAACACACCACTATCTACCCGCACGAGCCGCAGCGACAGGTAGCCGAAAGCCGCAAAACCCTCGAACACTTAGTAGAAGTCTTTCAAATAGAAGCCATTGCCGTCGGCGACGGCACCGCCGGACGCGAAACCATGGACTTGCTGCGCGAGATGCCCCTGGCCCAAACGGTGGACATCTATCCGGTCAGCGAAGCCGGCGCCTCCATCTATTCGGCCTCCACCGCCGCCCGCGAAGAACTGCCCGACCACGATGTTACTGTGCGCGGCGCCGTCAGCATCGGCCGCCGCCTGATGGACCCACTGGCCGAATTGGTCAAAATTGACCCAAAAAGTATCGGCGTGGGCCAGTATCAGCACGACGTCAACCAGACACTCCTGCGCGAAAGCCTCGACCGCACGGTACAGTCCTGCGTCAACGCCGTAGGCGTCAACCTCAACACCGCCAGCAAACACCTGCTCGCTTACGTGTCGGGCCTCGGGCCTGTATTGGCCCAAAACATCGTGGCCTATCGCGCCGAACACGGCCCTTTCCGCTCACGCGCTGCGCTGAAAAAGGTACCCCGACTGGGCGAAAAAGCCTTCGAGCAATGTGCCGGCTTCCTGCGCATCCGCAACGCCGACAACCCCTTGGATAACACTGCAGTACATCCCGAACGCTACGCCTTGGTGGAACAAATGGCTCGCGATCTAGGCTGCACGGTGGCCGACCTCATTGCACGCAAAGACCTGCGCCAGAAAATAGACCTCAAACGCTACATCAGTGGCGACGTTGGCCTCCCGACCCTCAAAGACATCCTGCACGAACTGGACAAGCCCGGCCTCGACCCGCGCGGCAGCGCTCAGCCCTTCGAGTTCGCCGCCGTGCGTAGCCTCGAAGACCTCGCGCCCGGCATGGTACTGCCCGGCATCGTTACCAACATCACCAACTTCGGCGTCTTCGTGGACATCGGCGTGAAGGCCAGCGGGCTGGTACACATTTCCCAGATGGCCGATCGCTTCGTGCGCAACCCCGCCGATGTAGTCAAGCTCCGCCAAACCGTGCGCGTGCGCGTGCTGGAGGTGGACCTGGAGCGGCAGCGCGTTGCCCTGTCTATGCGCGGCCTGTAACGACGTTGCATGCAACGTCGCCTTCTCCTGCCAGGGGACCGCTAAAAAGCAAAAGCCCCTCCCGCGTCAGGGAGGGGCCACCTCAAAGACTGATCTTACCATGAGATAAAACCTTTGAGGTCCACTATCGTTATGCGAACGTCATGCTGTGTTGGGGGCGATGGCCGCACAGGGCCGCTCACCGGGCAAGGAGCATTTTGCGGGTAATACTCCCAAAAGGCGTGTTCAGGGTGTAAGAGAAAGCACTTCCGCTGCCCAGCTGCGTGCGTTCAACAAATACGGTGTTGTATCCGCGGGCGTAGGCGCCTGTTTGCGTGAAGACGAGGCGCCCTATTTCGTCGTAGATACTTAGGGTTGCTTCGGTGGCCTCGGGCAGGTAGAAGCCGATTTGTGTCTTATTGGCCCACGGGTTGGGCATATTCTGATAAAGTTCGAAGGGCAGGCCGGAGACGGTGCTTTCGCTGCCGTTTCGGTAGCGCAGGCCGATGTCATAGCGCTCGCCGATGCGGGCATCGGGGTAAGCTTCGGCGCGGGTGATGCTGTTGGACAGGCGCAGCATCTGGCTCAGCTGGCCGGTGGCTTTAGCGCGCAGGTGCAGGGTAAACACCGGCTGACCAGCGCTTGCGGGCACGTCCACGGCAGCCGTGATGGCTTTTTTGTCCGGGAAGTGAGCAAAGTGGTCGGTGCTGACGCCTTCGGCGGGTTCGATGCCGATGCACTCCAGGTCGCGGTATTGCAGCGTCATTTGATAGCCGGCAATGGCTTCGGTGGCGGTGAAAGTTACGGAGAAGGCTTCACCAGCTTTTACATAGCGCTCGTCGGTGTCGAGCAGCCAGGTGCCCGCAGAGCGGTCGTCGGCAAAAACGGCGCTGTTGGCGATGGCGGTGTTGTTCAAGTCGCCCACTTTGATGGCCACGAAGTCGTCTTCCAGGCGGTGGGTCTGGAAGTTCCACACCGATTTGCTTTCCGGGAACACCTCCTTCCACGGGTTCGATGGGTCTGGGAACTGATAGGCCTTATCCACAAAGCGCCAGCTGGTATTTTCAGGCAGGTCGGTGTAGATGCCCAGGATGAGCTTGCGCAGTTCCAGGATGTCGTAGGTCGTTACACTTTTACTGTTGTTAACGTCGGCAGCGATGAACTGATAGGGCGACGTGAACGGCTCTAAGCCAAGAATATGTTTATTAATGAGCACGAGGTCGAACGTCGAGACGCCGTTTAGCGGGTCGTTGTCTTTGACAGGTGTCAGGGTGTAGTTGACGGCGATGGGAATGACGTTGTTGAATTTGTAATGGCCCTCGCTGTCTGTGCTTTCCTGTTTACTAACAGGGGGGGTGCTGCCCTGGATGGTCTTGCAGACGATGCCCACCTGGGCGTCTTCCAGCCCGAGGCCATCGGCGGTGAGGACGGCGCCGGCCACAGTGGCCTGGGTGCTGTTGCAGTGGTTGTCGTTGTTCTGGACGTGGAAGTAGGTTTCGCAGAAGTCGGCGTTGCCTTCAATGTCTTTAGCCCATACTTCGACGAGTTGGAAGCCCAGTTCGGTGCAGTCGAACGAAACGCTGGTTTGCGGCGCGCCGTTCGATAGCAGCGGGAAGCCTGTTCCCTGTCCTCTCTTGCGGATGCCATAGACTAAGCGGTTTGCAGGCGTGCAGTTGTCTGAAGCTGCCTGTACGAGGAGCTGATGGCTGACCGTCAGGGTTCTGTCAGCACCAATATTGCCGCTCAGGCCGTTAGCGCATACGATGCTGGGTGCTTTGCAGTCTTTAATAGTGAACATGTATTCACAGACCTGCTCGTTGCCGCAGCCGTCGGAGATGAACCACTTGATTTTGTGTGTCCCGTGGGGGAGTTGCGGCTCGACGAAGACGCTGGGCTGGGCTGCTGTGCTCCAGCGCAGGAAGGCCGTGCGTTCGTCGGCGTTGACGCGCGTTTCGATGGCGAAGCGGTACTTCTGGTGCGGCGGTACGGGGCGGCGGTCGAAGACGCGCGCAATGCCACCGGTAAAGTTGGGATTGCTGGCGTTGTTGAAGTAAACGATGCCGGCATCCTGGTGCTGGTTGGTAACGACTGTTTCCATCGAGCCGTTGCCGTCCAGGTCCAAGAAGAGTTGGTAGCGGAACGTCAGGTTGGCTTTAGAGCAGTCATCGGTGGCGGTGATGCGGAGCTCGACAGGAGCCTCGCACAGGTCGCTGGAGAGCGTTTTCAGGTCCAGCCAATAGTTCTGATTCCACAGATTGTTGTCGTTGTCCGAGAGGTCGCAGATTTCCTGTGGGAGGGCAGGGCAGTCCAGCGTGATGGGCTTTTGCCCATCGGCGATTCGGATGATCTGCTTGTATTCGTAGCAGTTGACGTTTTCCGACCAATATTGGCTGAAGTTGGTGGGTTGGGCGTCGTTGGCGGTGATTTTGACTACTGTTGGTGCCCATGGGAATTGCGTGCCCGGAGCCGACACCACCGGCCCGACGAGGTTGGAGGCGTGGTCGAGTTGTGGGTGTGGGTTGGGGTTGGGCACCTGCGTGCAGCCTTTGTTGGGGTCGAAGGCGCACCAGTTGATGATCCGCCAGGTGCGCTCAATTTGCTGGCAAGCGCCGGGCACAAGGGTGTAGTACTGGTCGGTGTACGAGATGCCCATCGTCTCACAATCAGCCGCAAAGAATGCAGGCTGGCCGAAGTCAGCAGTGCCGTTGCAGCTGTTGAGGATGATGTCGTTAGGGAAGCGCACGTAGTAGTGCTGGCGGTAGTTGACCACGATGCGCTGCGAGCAGGTGCTGGTCAGGCCGTGGCAGTCGCGCGCCTGGAAGAAGCGCGTGATGGTGCCTTTGGAGCAAAGGGTGTCGAACTGGCTCCAGTTGACGGAAGTTTCAAAGGCAGTGTCGGCGCAGCAGTTGTCGGCCACGGTGGCTTTGCCGTACGCCCACAGGCTGCCGTCGAAGTTTTCGCAGTCCACTGTTACGTTGGCGGGTGGGGTGCATGCGGGTTTAATCTTGTCGTCCACCAGCACCTTAACGATGCAGTCGTTCGAGCGCGCCTCCAGCTGGCTGAGGCCGATGGACCCCGTCGGCACGGGCACGTCGTACACGCGCAGGACGACGTCAATGGTTTTGCCTACATCTTCGCAGCAGAACTTCACCTGGTCGTGGAATTGCGCGTTGGTCTGGCAATTATTGGCCTCCAAGCGACGCGCTTTGAAGGACACCGGGCCACAATTATCATAGGAACCGCTGTTAAATGTCGAAGCATTCACTAAGCTGGCGCCGTTCAAGCCCAAAGAGACCTGGGTAACCTCGATACAGGCCGCCACGGGCGGCACTAAGTCTATGACTGATAGCGTAAAAGTGCAAACGCTGGATGCTCCGCAGACGTCTTCGCTGATGTACTGCACGGTATGCTGTCCCACGGGCAGGCAAGGTGTCTGGCCAAAAACAGCCAGTGTGTCTCTTTTGAAGGGGCTGTTGGCCGGGAAATTCGACAGCTGCCCGCTGATGCTCAACTGGCTGACGACGTTACCTGTAATAAGGTCTCGAACCTGGATCACAGCGGAAGCGTCGCGAATGCTGCTGCAAGCATCTTCTACAACCACATCGGGCAAGTCCACAGTGGCACAACATGATAGCGGGTCAGTGCTCACGGTCAGGTTACCCGGGCATTGAATGGCCGGCCCTTTGGTGTCTATGGCATAGATAACCTGTAAGTGCTGAATAGACGTTGGCGAGCCATCCGGACAGGTATTGTTGACGAGTTGCCACGTGCGCAGGATGGCGTATTCGCCATCGCATTTGAAGCTGCGCTGGTCGTTGAAAAGGAGGCCAATACCGCAATTGGAGGACCCAGTCAGGTAAAAAGTAACTCCGTTGAACGTGTATGAGGGCGCCCCCACAGCGGCGGGGTCTGTCATTGAGTTGTCGCAGCTGACGGTTACGTCGGCGGGCAGCGTCAGGTCTTGTGCGCGCAAGCGTTTGAAGTACAGAAACTGCACGCAGCTGGAGGTATTGCCGTAGTCATCCGAAGCCGTCCAGGTTCGGCGGACGTATCCGGTCAGGTCAGTCTGACCCTGGAAGATTTCGCCGCAGCCTACGTTTACCCATACGTCCTGGTAGGTCAGGGTGACTGGTGTGCAGTTATCTGCGACTGTTGGGCGTGCGCCCGGCACTTTGAGTACAGTATCTAAATAACTTGGCGTAAAGTTGGTTATCAAACAGGGCAAAGTGATATTCTGGCAAGTGGCAAATACTGGCGGGAGCCTATCGCTGATGATGGCTGTAGTGAGGCAAAAGTTTCCTGAACAGTTGTCTTGAATGCGCACCGTTAGCGGAATATCGAAATACTGGGCTGTTACCGTATTGCCGAGATTTTGCCCTGGTCCGGCAAAGACGGTTACGGTGTAGAGGTCGTCTAAGACGTCGCCTTCCAGTGCCATATCGGGCGTTACGATTACCGGGCAGCTCGGCGGCGCTGAAATGCGCACTGTGTCGTTGCAGACCAATGGCCCGGGCGTGGCGTACGTCAGGACGACCTGGTCAGACACTGCCGGACAGGGCCCGGGTGGGTCGTTGGTGGTCAGGGTGAGGGTGATGGTGCCCGTAAATCCGGCGGGTGGAATGTAAGTTGCATTGAGCATTTGAGGGTTGGGCGCAAACATGCCGCCTGCTACGGAGGCGCTCCATGTGGCACTAGTAGCAGAGCCGCCAATGGTTCCGCTCAGCTGGTGCGAGGTACCCGGACACAAAGCCCTATCCGGGCCGGCATTCACCGTAGCCGCCGAGTTGATTTGCACACTGACGGTGGCAGAAGCCGTGGCGCCGGTGCCGTCGGTAACCGTTACGCCATACGTTCCGCTGTGTGCAGGAATAGTGTTGGCGCGCGAAGGGTTTTGCGCCAAAGAACTAAAGCCTCCCGGCCCACTCCAGGCAAAGGTGAGCGGGGGCGTGCCGTTGGTAACTACGGCCGTCAGTTGGAGCGTCGTGCCGGCGCATAATGGAGCATTGGAAGTCGCCGAGACGCTGAGCGCTTGCCCCTTCGCCGCAAGCAGCGGCCCGTATCGAAAAAACAGGTTAGCAGAAAGCCCGTGCACAGCCCATAGCGCGCACAGAACAAGAGCACCCCATAACAGGCGGGGCAATAGGGTCTGGTTGAGAAACCGATTAAGCGTTCGCATGATACAGTGGATGATTTAAAAGGTGATTAATGAATGCTGTTTGTCTGTCTATTTGTAATTGGGCTTGCTCCTCGGAGAGGACACCTCCTGGCGAAGATGTGACCTCTTCCCTCGGGCATGGCAAAGCCCTGCTCTGGCCTTTGCCAGTGTATCGTGTCTTTGGGTGCGCCAATAGTGCGCCGCTTTCGGCGCATATACAGGGATATCGATCTCCTCTGAAAGGCGGCAGCCTTTCTATTGGGTGTTTCACACAAGTTCTATAGACTGTGTGCAGCCTATTCACTCCTGTCTGTAAGGTTCAGTTTCGCTGTTGTAAAAAATCTCGATTTTTGAAGAGCGGCATCTTTGTTTCTATATTCTTACATTCTCGGCCCTAAAAACCATTTGTGTCTCTCTGGCCAAACTCTTTGTGCCTTCGTGTTATCAATACCTTTCGTAGTGAGCCTGATCGGCCCCCGAGATGTCGCCTTCTCGTACCTCGAAGACAACACCTCTGGGGTGTCGTGCATTCGTGGTTAAAAAATCTCAATGCCTTCACAAAACTCTTTGTGCCTTCGTGGTAAAAAACAATGGCAGGCTTAAAACTCGACCATAAAGTGCTCTCCTGTGTCCCACACCTGGTACACGCCGGGCTGTATCGTTCGCTCGGCTATTTTCAGTCCAGGTAGTAGCCGATAAGGCACTACATAAGGCTCCAGCACCTGAAAAAGCCTCCAGGCAAAGTGTTCCTCCAGGATAACCTTATTCAAAACGGCCTTATCAAATTCTAAGCGCAGCTTGCCTGTGTCCGTTCGGCTCAGCCATGCCTTCACACAAGGGCATGACAGGTCGGGGTGTCCGCCTTCACGATGTGCCATTACACGGCAGATGCCTACACCGCTGCAATTGGCACTGGGCGAACCCAGGATCACATCTGTTCGCACGCGCTGCAAAGGTTTTGAAACCGAGCGCCGGAGTTGTTTCAATTCTGATGTCGTTCTCATCGCACTGTATGTCATGATCGTGAAAAAATTGAAGGTAGGGAGAATGGATTACCGTCCGTTTGATGAGACAAAAGTGCAGGCGTCAGCAGGCGGCTTCAGGGACAGATTTTGCATTTTATTGAAGGAGACAAAAGGCGAAATACGCGAACTTTTTATATTTAAAAAACTGATTAACAGTTGATTGGGATATTTTAAATTGAAGCCAAAAGCGAAGTCTCATCATGTAAAACGATGGCCATTTCTGCCGTTTCTACAGCAGTAGATATTGGCATTTCAGCACCGGTTGGCCGGCTAGATGACCCGCTTACTTAACGGAGACTATGTAGGGCTACTGTAGGGCAAAAGGTTAAAAAACCGCAGAAGTACCTCTCTCTGCGTCCTCCATGGTGAGAAAAGAGAATTCCAAAGACCGCAAAGCAGGCGCCTCAACTGTGCGTAACGTCGGGAAATTAGGTTCACCCGGATAAGAAGGCTACTTTGGGAAAACATCACGCACGCTTGACGCTGCCTTTACGCGCGGGTAATGCGGCAGGGCCTTATTTGCTCAAAAATTCGTTCACTATGGCTTTTCAACGCATTTCCCTGACGCCGGAAGAGCTTCTGGCAGCCTTTCAACGCGCGGTAGAACCGCTCCTCTACCCCAGCGAGACCGACGCGCCGGTCGAAGTGATGCACTTGACGGTACAGCAAGTCGGCGGGGCCATTTCAGAGCAAGACCTCCAGCGACTCTTCTATTCTGGAGAGGACTGCCAACCCATCGCACAGGACATCCGCTGGGCGGAGGCCAACCGCTTAGAGAGCAACGGCACTAAAGCGTTCTTCGGCGAACTGGCCGACGTGATTACGACCTATGCCGACAACACCTTCACAGTGCACCACCCGGCGCATCGCGACCTGGCGTATTCGTGGCGCCAGCTGCGCGATCTGTTCTTTGACCACTTAGTGCGTCAGCGCTATTTCCGCGCCCAATTGGCCGACCCCGACTCGGCACGCGCCGACCTATACCTCATCGGGCGCCACCTGCATATCGAATTTGACCCGGACACCAACGAAATCCAGACAAAGGAACTCGACTGGTTTGCCCTGAAGACGTACGTTATCGAAACGTAGTCAGCAGAGGCTACCCAACTCTAACCCGGAAGGTTACAACTCCTGAGGGCATTCGGCGGCAGGACCCACACGCCAGAGCAATGACGCGCCGGGGCGAGCGTTAAACGTTCGCTTCGGCGCGCTATCTTACGCGCTGTAAAAAAAGCCCTGCACGTATGCGCGATACTCTTGCTCAACGCCGCCTGCAACACCTGCTGTGGCGCGCTGGCTTTGGCCCGGCCTCCGCTGAATGGTCGGCCTGGATGCGGCGCCCTCAGGAGGTATGGTGGCCCATGCTACGCCGCCAGTCTGCCCGGGAGCCGGGCGAATTGTTCGTAACCGACGACGTGGTGCGCGGCCTGTTCATGGGCGTGGGCGAATTTGCCCGCGTTGAAGAACTCACCCCCGAAGAGCGCCGTCAGCGCCGCGCCCAAAGCCGCGAGCTGTTGCAAAGCCTCAACTTGCTATGGCTCGAGGAAATGACCCTCACGCAGGCGCAATTGCGCGAAAAAGCCGCCCTTTTCTGGCACGGGCATTTTGCCAGCCGCAACCTCAACATCGTCTTTCAGCAAGACCTCCTGCACGTCATCCGCACGCATGCCCTGGGCAACTTTGGCGACCTGCTGCGCGCCGTCTCCAAAAGCGCGGCCATGCTGGCCTTTCTGAACAACCAGCAAAACCGCAAAGCCCGGCCCAATGAAAACTTTGCTCGCGAGGTCATGGAGCTGTTCACCCTCGGGCGCGGCCACTACACGGAGGCCGACATCAAAGAAGCCGCCCGCGCCTTCACCGGATGGGGCTTTAACGCCAGAGGTGAGTTTGTCTTCCGACAAAACCAGCACGACCGCGGCGTCAAAACGGTATTAGGTCATACAGGCCGCTTCAATGGCGACGATGTGCTCGATATTCTGCTCGAGCAGCGCCAGACGGCTCGCTTCATCGCCCGCAAGGCGTATCGCTTCTTCGTCAATGATGAGCGCGTGCCCGACGAGCGTGTCCTTTGGCTGGCCGACCGCTTCTACGACAGCGGCTACGACATCGGTCGCCTGCTCGACGACATCTTCTCAGCCGAGTGGTTCTACGATACTGAGAACATGGGCAACCAGATCAAATCGCCTGTCGTGCTGTGGGTAGGCTTGCGGCGCGCGCTGCCCATGACCTTAGACGACCCCGAAGCACAACTCCTGCTCCAGCGCGCTCTGGGGCAAGTGCTCTTCCACCCGCCCAACGTGGCCGGTTGGCCCGGCGGCCGCACCTGGATTGACGCTACCACCCTCATGTTGCGCCTGCGCCTACCGCATCTCCTCGCCGCCGGCGACGCCATAGACCTCAACGCCGACGAAGATGACGACATCGCCATGGGCCAGGGCCGCGCCGGTCGCCTGCGCCGACGCCTAAGGGCCGAACTGCACTGGGAGCCGCTTTTTGAGGCCTTTGCCCAAACGCCTGCCGATGAACTGCTGCCTGCACTGGCCCAATACCTGTGGCAAACGCCCGCAGCACCGGAGCGCCTGGCCGTCGTGCGCAAACACATCAACATCAGCACGCGCGAACAACTGCTTCAAACAGCCACCCTCCAACTGATGGCTACGCCGGAATACCAATTGTGCTAGTTACGCCCACTTACTCCTTCACCAACTGCATCCGTCATGCTCATCAAGCGCCGCACCTTTTTGAAAACGGCCTCTCTGGCCGCCGCCTCGTTGTGGTTACCGCGCTTCTTGCACGCTCATGCGCGCCCCGACGCTCTGCCTAATCGCGGTAAAGCGCTCGTCATCGTGCAACTCAGCGGTGGCAACGATGGCCTAAACACCGTCGTGCCCGTGCGCAACGATGTCTATTACCGCGAACGCCCGCGCATTGCCATCAAAGCCACCGATGCGCTGCGTCTGACCGACGAAGCCGCCCTGCACCCGGCTCTCGTGGGCCTGAAGCACCTCTACGATAGCGGCGACGTTGCCATCCTGCACAACGTGGGCTATCCCAATCCAGACCGCTCCCACTTCCGCAGTATGGACATCTGGCATAGCGCCAGCCCCGCCCACGAGTACTGGCATACGGGCTGGATAGGGCGCTACTTAGATGCCCAATGTCAGCCGCCAAACCCCTGCTATGCGCCTGCCCTCGAACTGGGCGACGCCGTCGGTCTGGTCCTCAAAGGTCAGCACCGCAAGGGCATTGCCCTGCACGAACCCGCCGAGCTACGCGCCGCTACCCGCAGCGCTTACTTCGCTGAATATGCCGCTGCCGGTGCCAACCTCGCCCACGACGATACGCCCATCGGATACCTCCACAAAACCATGACCGACGCTATTGCATCGGCGGAGTACATCTTTGAGAAAAGCCGGGCCAAACCCTCTACCGCCAACTATCCCGACACACCCATTGGCCGCCAATTGCGCACGGTGGCTTCGCTCATCCTGGGCGACGCCGACACTGTGGTGTATTATCTGTCGCTGAGCAGCTTCGATACGCACATCAACCAGCCCATGCAGCACCAGCGCCTGCTAGGCCAACTCGACGCTGCCCTGACTGCCTTCGCTGCCGACCTCAAGGCACAGGGGCGCTGGAGTGACACGCTTGTCATGACTTTCTCCGAATTTGGGCGCCGCGTCGGCCAAAACGCCAGCGGCGGCACCGACCACGGCACGGCCAACCAGATGTTCTTCCTCGGCGGCGCCCTCCGACGCCAGGGCTTGCTCAACGCTCTGCCCAACCTGAACGACCTTGACCAGGGCGACCTCAAATTCGACACGGACTTCCGCCAGGTGTATGCTACCGTGCTCGAACGCTGGCTGAAAGCCAGGCACCAACCCATTCTCGGACAGGCATTTAGCCTGCTCGATTTTATTTAAAAAAATAAGGCCTCAGCGCCGACGAAGACCCCTTCAAATACCTGACGGCTATTGCCACTCAGTGCGTAGGAGCTAATTTTTTTGCCCAAAAGAAACCTGCCAGAACAGAGCGGCTGCCGTACTTTGCGCCAAACCAACCGCTTACCACCTACCATGACCGTCAAATTTTGCGGCGCTGCGCGCGAAGTAACCGGCTCCTCCCACCTCATCACGCTCGACGATGGCTTCCGCATCCTGCTCGATTGTGGCCTTTATCAAGGCGGCGACGAGGATGTGCAGGGCAGCCCCGTGCAGGGCTTCAACGAAAGGTGGCTCTTCAACCCCCGCGAAATAGATTGTCTTATTCTCAGCCACGCCCACATTGATCATACGGGCCGCGTGCCCAAACTGGTGGCGGACGGCTTCCGCGGAGTCATCTACGCCACACACGCCACGCGCGACTTGTGTGCCATCATGTTGCTTGACTCGGCCAAAATCCAGGAGTCTGACGCCTATCACGACAACAAACGCCGCCCGCCCGGCGCCCCCGAAAAGAAACCGCTCTATACGGCCGACGACGTGCAAAAAGCGATGAACCGCTTCGCTGCCTTTGGCTACGAGCAGTGGTTTCTGGTGCACCCGCACGTGCGCGTCCTCTTCCGCGACGCCGGCCACATACTGGGCAGTGCCTCCGTTACGCTCGAAATCCAGCAAGGTAATCGCACCGTCCGCTTCGGCTTCACCGGTGACATCGGACGCCCTAACCGCCCGCTCTTACGCGACCCGCAACCCATGCCTGAAGTGGATTATCTCATCTGTGAAAGTACCTACGGTGACCGTGAACACGAGGCCGCCCCGGCCGAACTGGAGCACCTGTACCACATCGTCCAGCACACGTGCGTCGAGAAAAAAGGCAAACTCATTATCCCCGCCTTTTCGGTGGGCCGCACCCAGGAGGTCGTCTATATGCTTGACCAACTGCAACACGCCGGACGCCTGCCCAAAGTGCCTGTCTTCGTGGATAGCCCCCTGGCCGTGGATGCCACCGACGTCTTCCTCGACCACTTAGAATGCTTCGACCAGGAACTCCACCAGTACCTGCTCGAAAACGAAAACCCGTTCGGATTCAAGGAATTGCAGTACATCCGCTCTGTCGAGGCCAGCAAGCAACTCAACCATATCCAAAAGCCCTGCATCATCATCGCCGCTTCGGGCATGATGAATGCTGGCCGCATCCGGCACCACCTGTACAACAACATCGAAGACTGGCGGGCCACCTTCCTCATCATTGGCTATTGCGCCCCCGAAACGCCCGGCGGACAGCTGCGCGCCGGCGCCAAAAGCATCGAAATTTTCGGCGAAAACAAACAAGTACTGGCCGAAGTGGAGATCATGGACTCCTTCAGCGCGCATGCCGACCGCACCGAAATGCTCCAGTTTCTGGAAAACCAGTGCAGTTCTGTACGCCAGATGTGGCTCACTCACGGCACCTTTGAGCGCCAGCAAATCTGGCGCGATACCTTGCTGCAGAGCGGCTTCGCCGCCGTGGAAATTCCTGTATTAGGGCAGGAATACACGTTCTGATGGCGTGCGTGCGCCCTCAGGCCTGTGCCGGTGGCGTGTTGAAGTTCATCGGCGGCAGCTGCGGGTGTTCCGGCTCTTCAATCTTGCCAAATTGCATCTCGTACTTCTGGATGTTGTCTTTTAGGGCAAACAACAGGCGCTTGGCGTGCTGCGGCGTCAGGATAATGCGCGACTTCACGCGCGCCTTGGGCACGTTGGGCATCATCCGAATGAAATCCACCACAAACTCGGCGTTTGAGTGGGAAATGATGGCCAGGTTGGAGTAGATGCCTTCTGCCACGTCTTCAGGCAGCTCAATGTTCAGGGTAGGCTGTGGATGGGTGTTATCCGGCATGGTGTCGAGTGTATTTTTTTAAAATAAAAACAAGCCTCATTGCGCGGGCGCCCAACCGCCGTTCAAAATGCTGCCGCAGCACAACTGTGCGCGCTAACGGCCTCCTTGTCGAGGCGGGCACTCCAAAAGCGCGGGCAAAGGTAAAGCGAAAAACCGCCCTTAGCTCATTCGAGACTCCCGTCTTGAATGCCCCTATTTCCAGAGCTTTGCTGAGGCTTCGTGGTAGAGGAATCCATCGTGTCTTGGCGTCTCATCTTTGTGCCTTCGTGGTAAGCCCATTCGTGCCTTTGGGGCTGTAAAAAACTGGGTGCTTTCACAAACCTCTTGGTGCCTTTGTGGCAAACCTATATTCGTAGCTAAAACAGCAAGTGCTCCCCGTCTATTTTCAGCCTCAGGCGTATTATTGCGCAACGGTTAGCGCCTTTGGCGGCCGCAACCGCCCGCTTTTCACAAAAAAATACCCGTATGCACGCTGAATTACGCCAACGCTTCAATGCCGCTTTTACTCCTGAAAAATATCAGGCTTTGCTGCAAACGATGAATACCGAGTTTGGCGAACCGGTAACCTTTCGCGTCAGTGAAACGCCTGTATTCATACCCAAAGCCGTGAAAATCAAACTGCTGCAGGGTGTGGAGGACATCCTGAGCGTCATCGTCCACCCTGACTTTCGCCAGCAAAGCGAAGCAGCCATACCTCCACATTTGCGCGTGCCCAACGAGGACGAGCACACTATTTTCCTGCAACTCGACTTCGGCATCTGCCGCGACGACAACGGCGAACTTACCCCGCAGCTCATCGAAATGCAGGGTTTCCCGTCTCTCTATTTCTACCAGCACCTGCTGGCCAACGCCTATCGCAGGCATTTCGACATCCCGCTTGACTTTCATCACCTCTTCAGCGGCCTGGATGCTGAAGGTTATCTGGCCCTCTTGCGCAACATCATCGTGGGCGACTCCCGCCCCGAAAATGTCGTTCTGCTTGAAATCGAGCCCGAAAAGCAAAATACGCGCATTGACTTCTGGGGCACGCGCAAGTATCTGGGCATCAAGGTGCTTTGCCTCTCGCAAATCAAACGCGAAGGCCGCGACCTGTACTACATAGCCGACGATGGCCGGCGGGTAGCCATCGAGCGCATCTACAACCGCATCATCTTTGACGAGCTCGATCGCCGAGCCGACCTGCCGCGCGAGTGGGACCTGCTCACGGAGGTGAACGCTCAATGGGTAGGGCATCCCAACTGGTTTTTCCGCATCTCTAAACATACATTGCCGTTCCTGAAGTCGCCTTTTGTGCCTGAAACGCACTTTTTGGGAGCATTAGAACGCATCCCCGACGATTTGGAAAATTGGGTACTCAAACCCCTGTTCTCCTTCTCCGGTCAGGGAGTGAAAATCAATGTTACGCCCGAAGACATTGCCGCCGTGCCCAACCCATCGGACTATATCCTGCAGCGCAAAAAGCCGTACGAGCCGTGTATCCAGACGCTCGACCCGGCCGAGCCGGCCAAATGCGAAATCCGCATGATGGTGCTGTGGGCCGAGGGCTGGGAGCGTCCGCGGTTGGTCAACAACCTCATCCGCATGAGCAAGGGCGAAATGGTCGGCGTGCGCTACAACATGGGCAAAGAGTGGGTTGGCTCCAGCGTGGGCTTCTTCGAGCCCCTGTAATGGCCAAACTTGTTTGGCCAGGGTAAGCCCCAAAAAACAGTTGCGGAGTAGCGGCCAAACTTGTTTGGCCAACCGAAGCACTCAAAAATAGCTTTAGCGATGCCGTTGGAATTTCAGGGTAATCCCTTCTTGTATGCAACAGCCAAGCTCGTTTGGCTCGATGCGTTTACCAGGCTTCGCCGGCGGTGTTCATTGTGCTGCCGAGCCGTCGTCCTCGATGAGTTTGCCGTTTCGGATGCGAATGATGCGTGCCGGGAAGTTTTGCAGGATGCGGTAGTCATGGGTGGCACACAGGACGGCGGTGTTGTAGGTTTTGGCTAAGTTTCGCATCAGCAGCAGGACGTCGTCGCTGGTTTCAGGGTCGAGGTTGCCGGTGGGCTCGTCGGCGATGAGCAGCACGGGATGGTTGAGCAGGGCGCGGGCCAGGACGATGCGCTGCTGTTCGCCGCCGGAGAGTTCGAAGGGCATAGCGTGGCGTTTGTCGGTCAGTTGCACGCCTTCGAGCACTTCCTGGACGCGCTGGTGCATTTGGACAGGGTCTTTCCAGCCGGTGGCGCTCAGTACGAAGAGGAGGTTTTCTTCCACGTTGCGGTCGGTCAGCAGGTTGAAGTCCTGGAAGACGATACCCAGCTGTCGGCGCAGCAGATGGACGTTGTGGCGTGAGATGGTGCTCAAGTCGAAGCCCGCCACTTCGCCTTTGCCTTTGGTGAGGGGCAGGGCGGCGTACAGGGTTTTGAGCAGGCTGGTTTTGCCGCTTCCGGTTTTGCCGATGAGGTAGGTGAATTCTCCGGGGCCGATGGTTAGACTGATGTTTTCCAGCACGACGCGGCCGTCTTGTTGGCAGATGTCGGCGTTGCTCAGGCGAATGATAGGCTGCATGGATGTTGGTTGGAGGGCTTCAGAGGGCGTTCAGGAGGAACTTGCGCACCATGTTGAGGCCAAAGATAGCGGATAACTGGATGTTCTTGATGCGGTCGCGGGCAAAGACGTGTTTTTGCGCTACGATGCGCGTTCGGTCGCCTACGGCCAACCAGACTGTGCCTATGGGCTTTTCGGGGGTACCACCGGCTGGGCCGGCGATGCCGGAGACGGACAGGGCCACATCTACCTCTAATGCATCAAGTGCGCCGGCGACCATTTCGCGCACCGTCTCCTCGCTGACGGCGCCGAAGTGTGTTAGGGTTTCATCGCGCACGCCGAGCAACTTCATTTTCAGTTCGTTGGAATAAGCGATAACACTACCGGAGAAGTAACTGGAGCTACCGGGCACGGAGGTGATGAGGTGGGCCACGTAGCCGCCAGTGCAGCTTTCGGCGCTGCCGAACATCAGGCCGCGCTCCTGGAGCAAGCGCCCGACGACCTGTTCCAGCGTTTCGTCTTCGACGCCGAAGATGAGGTCGGGCAGCAGGGCGCGCAGCTGGTCGGCATAGGCTTCCACTTCGGCACGCAGGCGTTCGTCGGCCTCGGGCGGCACGTCGGCATGTGGCCAGATGCCGCTCAGGCGCAGGCGCACCTGGCCCAACGAGGGCAGGTAAGCCAGCCGGATGTGTGCCGGGAGGGTTTCCTCGAAGGTTTCTAAGCGTTTGGCGATGGTGCTTTCGCCCTCGCCGGCCGTGCGCAGCGTGCGGTGGGCCAGGGGTTTGCCAGGGAAGTGCTGACGCAAGCGTGGCAACACTTCTTCGGTCATCAGGTACTGCATCTCGAAGGGTACGCCGGGCAGCGAGACGAGCACTTTGCCGTCGCGCTCGAACCACATGCCGGGAGCGCTGCCTACCTTGTTAGGCAGCAGGGTGGCCTTTTCGGGCAGGGTAGCCTGCATGCGCGCGCTTTCGGGCAGCGGCTTGCCAATGCGCGCAAAATAGGCGGCGATGCGCTCGTAGGTCTCCTGGTGAAAAGCCAGTTCTGAGTTGAAGTATTCGGCCAGTGCTCCGCGCGTGATGTCATCTTTCGTTGGGCCCAGCCCACCGGTTGTGATAACGATCCGGGCGCGCCGGGCCGCCAGGTCTAAGGCCTCTAAAATGTCGGCACGCGCGTCGGGCACCGCCATTTTGCCTACTACGCGGTAGCCGTGCAGGGATAGTTGCTGACCCAGCCAGGCCGAATTGGTGTCCACCACCTGGCCCAGCAGAATTTCATCGCCAATTAAAAGCAGGTAAACGTCCATGCCGGATGTAACGCCCGGAAGACTGGGCAGTTTTGGGGGCGAAAGGTAATGCCGTTGGTCGTGTGGGCGAATGCTTTTGTAAGCGGGTTTTCATTTTGCACCTCGTGCGGGTTTTTTCATAAATATAAATAAAAAAAGCGCGTGACTTTTCACGCGCCCCGAATTTTCCAATTCTAAAAAACAATACTTACACACACGCCTGAATGCTGGCGAAAATCGTGCCAAAGCATGTTTTTTTTCTTTAATCTATGAAAAAATTTCCGGGATAGCGTGGTATGGCACCGGCCTCGTGGGCCATGCGGAACATTTGGGTAATGGCCTGGCGTCCGGCCGGGCCAAGTGTTCGGGAAAAGTCGTTGACGTACAGGCGGATATGAGCGCGCATGACTTCGTCTTCCATAGCCTGAGCGTGCTGGCGGACGTAGGGCATGGGTGCTTCGGGGTGTGCTAAGGCGTACTCCACGCTACGGCGCAGGGTGCGGTTGATGCGTTGCTGCACGTCGGAGGGCAGGTCGCGGCGTACGGCGATGCCGCCCAGGGGTATGGGCAGGCCGGTTTGGCGTTCCCACCAGGCGCCGAGGTCGGTCAGGCAGGTCAGGCCCTTTTGCGCGTAGGTGAAGCGATTTTCGTGGATAATCAGGCCTGCGGCTACGTCGCCGCGCAGCACGGCGTCTTCGATGTCGGAGAAGAGCATTTCCACTTTGTTTTGGGCGTGGGGGTAAGCCATGCTGAGCAAAAAATTGGCTGTGGTTAGCCGGCCAGGTATGGCGATGGGGCCAGTGTTAATTTCCGCTTCGCTCAGTGTGTTGCGGGCAATGAGTAAGGGGCCGCAGCCAAAGCCCAGTGCACTGCCGGCGTCTAAAAGCCGGTACTGGTGCGTTAAGTGGGCAAAGGCGTGATAGCTCAGCTTAGTTACTTGTAGTTCGCCGGCGAAGGCGTGCCGATTGAGGGCCTCAACATCTTCGAGGATTGGCTCAAAGTGCAGACCTTCGGTGTCTATTTTGCCGTGCACCATGGCGTCGAAGATAAAGGTGTCGTTTGGGCAGGGCGAATAGCCCACAGTTATGGAAGACATTGTCATTTACGAGGATAATCACTTGCTGGCGCTCAACAAGCCGGCGGGTTGGCTGGTTCAGGGCGATCGCACCGGCGACGCCACGCTCACCGATTGGGGCAAAGCTTATTTGCGGGAGAAATACGCCAAACCCGGAGCGGTTTTCTTGCATCCCGCCCACCGTTTGGACCGACCGGTCAGCGGCTTGACGCTTTTTGCGCGCACCGATAAGGCGCTGAGCCGCCTGACCACAGCCTTTCGCGAGCGGCGTGTGGCGAAGGCATATCTGGCTTTAGTGCTGGCCATGCCGCCGGCAGCGGAGGGTGAATTGCGCCACTGGCTTTTCAAAGACGAGGCTCACAACCGCGTCCATGTCGTTGGCGCTGGCAAGCGGGGGGCGCAGGCGGCCGTGCTGCATTATCACTGGAGGGGCCAGTTGGGGGAGGTGCACGTGTTGGAAGTGCGTCCCTACACTGGTCGCCCGCATCAAATTCGCGCGCAATTGGCCGCGATAGGGTGTCCTATTTGGGGCGATCTTAAGTACGGCGCGCCGACGGCATTGCCCGATGGGGCTATTGCACTGCACAGCTGGCTGCTGCAATTAGAACATCCGGTGCGCCGCGAGCCGCTGCGGTTGGAAGCGCCTTTGCCCAAAGTAGAGTACTGGGAAAGCGTAGCCGGATGCCTTTAGGCCGTTTCTGCCTGCAATTTGGCGGCATTATCGGCCACGGTGAGCGCTTCGATGAGTTCGTCCAGCTCACCCTCGATGATCTTATCTAAGTTGAAATTTTTCTGGTCGCCCTCTAATCGGTGGTCGGTTACGCGGTTTTGGGGCCAGTTGTAGGTGCGGATTTTTTCCGAGCGGTCGCCCGAGCCGACGAGGCTGCGGCGCTGCGAGGCTAAGGCCGATTGCTGCTGTTGCACCTGCATTTCGCGCAGTTGTTGCAGCAGGCGGCCCAACGCGATTTCGCTGTTCTTGTGTTGAGAGCGGCTCTCAGTACTTTCGGCCACGAGGCCGGTGGGCAGGTGGGTGTATCGCACGCCCGACTCAGTGCGGTTGACGTGCTGACCACCAGCGCCGCTGGAGCGAAACACGTCGCGGCGCAGGTCTTCCTTGCGGATGTTGACCTCTTCGGGCTCCAGTATGGGCAGCACGGCCACAGAGGCCGCCGAGGTGTGTACGCGCCCTTTGGCTTCGGTTTCGGGCACACGCTGCACGCGGTGGACGCCGGACTCAAACTTGAGCTTGCTGTACACGTTTTCGCCCCGAACCTCTAAGACGATTTTAGAGAAGCCACCCACGGTGCCCGGGCTTTCGTCCACCACCTCGACTTCCCAGCCCTGCCGCTGAAAGTAGCGCATGTACATGCGGTACAGGTCGCCGGCAAAGAGGGCCGCCTCGTCGCCACCGGTGCCGGAGCGGATTTCAAAGATGACGTCTTTTTCGTCTTCGGGGTCGCGCGGGACGAGGAGTTCTTTGATTTCGGCTTCCAGGGCCTCGATTTGTCCCTCCAGTGCTTCGATTTCTTCGCGGGCCATCTGGCGCAGTTCAGGGTCGCTTTCCGCGGTCAGCATCTGACGTGCACTATCGAGTTGGGCCTGTGCTCTATCGTAACGCTCGAAGGCGGCCACGATGGGCTGCAATTTTTTGTACTCTTTATTGATTTTTCGGGAACGGTCGGCATCGGCCGCCACGCTGGGGTCAGCCAATTGTTCTTCCAGGTGCAGGTATTTGTCGCGTATTGCTTCGAGTTTGTCTCGCATAAAGCCGGAATACTGGAAATGGGCGGCAAAGATAGGCAGCCGCTGGCAGGGTTTTTTAACACGCCTTCACTGGCGGCCTAATAGCGGCATTGAGGTACCTTTGCTGAACGTTTTGGCTGACGTTTCATCCAAAAAAGGGGGGCAATCGTGATACGTATTTTTATTGCTGACGACCACGCCATGTTTGCCGAAGGGCTGGAAAGCCTGCTGGGTGCTGAGCCGGATTTTGAAGTGTGCGGCTATGCACGCAACGGCGAGGAGGCGCTTCAGCGCGTGCCCGAAGCAATGCCCGATGTGCTGCTGCTCGACATTAACATGCCTGACCGCTCCGGCTTAGACGTGTGCAAGCAGTTGCGCGAGCAATGCCCATCGGTGAAGGTACTGGTGCTTTCGATGCACAACGACGAAAGTTACATCAGCGCTATGCTCGGGCACGGTGCCCAGGGCTACGTGCTGAAAAACACCGGGCGAGTGGAGTTGTGCCATGCCATCCGGACGCTGGCTGAAGGCAAGACGTACTTCTCCAAAGAGGTTACGGACACCATGATGCAAAGCCTCATGCGCGATCGCAAAAGCGGCACGCCCAAGGAACCACCCAAAATCAGCCGCCGCGAACGAGAAGTGCTGCAGCTCATCGTGGACGAACGCACTACGCAGGAAATTGCGGCACAATTATTTCTATCTGAGAAAACTGTAGAGAGCCACCGCGCAGCCCTGCTGGCCAAACTGGGCGCTCGAAACACCGCCGGCTTAGTAAAGGCGGCTATTTTCTGGAAACTACTGGACGACTGAGCCATCCAAATGGCTGAAAAACACCAACCTCTACACGCAAAATTTCTGACCACCCTCGCCACAAGCCTGCGCAGCTGGATGGTCTTCGCTGGTCTGCTCATGGTCGGCCTGTGTTGGCTGACGCCGCTGACGGCCCAGGAGGATGATCTGTTTGAAAAGCCGATGACGTTCGAGGAAATCCAGGCCGTGCTCAGCGGAGGCATTCGAGAACGCGACCTAAAGAAGCAGGGCATGGGCTGGTATAAATGGGCACTTTATCGCGAGCAAGAGGCTCTCAACCGTGACTCGGCGTTTCAGTACCTGGCGCGAAGCGTAGAGCTTTTTCAGAAAGCAGGCGACTCTTTAGCCTACCACCGTGCCCGCGCCGAGCTGGCTACGCGGCTGCCCGAACGCGGTATGGCCGACGAAGCTATTGCCATGCAGCAAGAAGCGCTGCAATACTTTAAAAGAACCGGCAACAAACGTTCGGAAGCCTTCCTGTTGGCCCAAATGGCCCGCGTGCAGCAGATGCGCGGCGACTCCGCTCAAGCCAATACGTTGCGGCGCACGTTCCGCGAACGCGGTCTAGCTTTAAGCGATACCCTCCTATTGATCACTGCCTTCCTGCAAGAGGCCGACTATCTGGCCGATGCCCAAAAATACCAGGAGGCCCTGCCACTGACCTTTCGCGCACGCGACCTGGCTCAGCAAAGCAACCGCCACAACTACGCCCTCGAAACGGAATATCGAATCGGATACTTTAACTTTCTGGCTAAGGACTACCTCATGGCGCTGCGCGCCTTCAAACGCGCCGAACAGGCCAGCCGCCAGGTGGATTATGAACTGCGACGCGAACTATATCGCTATCTGTCTGCCACTTACTTAGCCCTGGACAGCCTGAACCTGTCCCTTCAGTACGCCCAGCGACATATCCGCCTGACCGATACCCTCCTGCATCGCGACCGCATCGCTACCTCGCAACGCTTAGCCGCCCAATACGGCACGCGCGAAAAGACCCAAGAGGTAGAACGATTAAATCGCGATATCAAGAGTATCGAAGACTCCAAACGCCAACAGCGAAACTTTCTCATTGCCATCTCCCTCTTCTTCGTCGCTACCCTCATCGCCGGGTTCTTTATGGCGCGCGACTACCGGCATCGCCTCCAAACCAGCCGCGTCATTGCCGAACAGCGCGAAAAAATCAACCAGCAAACCATCCGACAACTCGAAGATGCCCTGCGCATCGAGTCCATGCAAAGCATGCTCGAAGGTCAGGAAAGCGAACGAAAACGCATTGCCCACGACCTGCACGACAGCGTCGGAGGCATGCTGGCCGCCATACGCATGCGACTGGAAGGCCTCCTCAGCCAGGCGCCAGAATTGGCTAAAAACGAAGATTTTGCCAAAATCAAAGAACTCCTCAATGACACCATCGCTGAGACGCGTCAGATTGCTCACAATCTGCAGCCTACCTCTCTGAGCCGTTTTGGATTGGTGAAAGCCCTGCAAGACCTGGTTATCCGCTTCCGAACCCCCGGCGGCCCGACCATTGACTTTCAGCACTTCGGCGACTTCGGCGACCTGGACCACACCGTGGCCCTCAACTGCTACCGCATCATCCAGGAACTCCTCCAAAACAGCATTAAACACGCACAGGCTACCGAAATCCTCGTGCAACTCACCCGAAACGGCAACGATATCGCCATCCTGGTAGAAGACAATGGCGTCGGCTTCGATCCGGCTAACATCACCAAAGGCATGGGCACCGACAACCTGCGCCAGCGCGTCCATTTCATCCACGGCGAAATGAGCGTCCAAACCGCCCAGGGCCAGGGCGTGAGCACCCTGATTACGGTACCCGTGAAAGCCCGATAGCCCGCTCAGGGTTTTCCCTGATTTTAAAATCGCGTGTTTGTACGGATAGCCAGACGCGCCCATGCTCGCACTTTTGTATCGGGCATCACAAAGACCGCATTACATCTTACTGCCTCGCCCCCCACTTTTTAAAAAGCCCTTCACACACGTAAAAGCCCTACGAACACCACGAAAACTACTTTTTCAGGCAACATTAAGTCGCAGCGTTCGCTTTTTCGTATCGTTCTCGAGCAGCAGCTTTTCTTAACGGGACGATGCAGGCAAACAAACGTTAGTCAGATCAAAACGCCCGGTATTCAAAGGAATGCCGGGCGTTAAAATTTTTAGGCAAGCCTAAACCATCTCGGCCTGCGGGTGTTTCTGAAGGCATCACAAGTTTACGAAAAAACCTGTTTCCTCTATGGCTTTCACACTTCCCGACCTGCCCTATCCTCACAATGCTCTGGAACCGCACATAGATGCGCGTACCATGGAAATCCACCACGGCAAGCACCATGCCGCTTACGTGAACAACCTCAACGCCGCTATTCAAGGCACGGAGCACGAAAGCAAATCCTTAGAAGAGTTGCTGGCCAACGTGTCCAAACTCTCTCCAGCCGTGCGCAACAATGGCGGCGGCCACTGGAATCACACGTTCTTCTGGAACATCATGTCGCCCAACGGTGGCGGTCAGCCCTCAGGCGAACTGGCATCGGCCATCGAAAAGGCTTTTGGCTCTTTTGACGAATTCAAGAAACAATTCGCAGCCGCCGCCATCGGCCGCTTCGGCTCCGGCTGGGCCTGGCTGTGCGTGGGTGCCGATGGCAACCTGTTCATTACCAGCACTCCCAACCAGGATAACCCCCTCATGGATGTGGCCGAAAAGCCCGGAAAACCTATCCTTGGCCTCGACGTGTGGGAGCACGCCTATTACCTACACTACCAAAACCGCCGTCCCGACTATGTAGAAGCTTGGTGGAATGTCGTCAGCTGGGATGCTGTCGCTCAGCACTATGCGGCTGTGCGCTCATAAAAGCTTAGGCCGCTCGTTTTACCTTTCAAAAGCAGGCTCTCCTCCTCCTGGGGTGGGGAGCCTGCCTTTTTTAACCCAACTTCTGGAAGGTTCATGGCCTCTCACCTTCCTCCTTTTCCCTCGGCACAAGGCTCCCGCTGGCTAAAGATCGGGTGAAGCGGCCCCCGAAAGCCCTTCGCCCCCGTCTTACCCCGATTGCAAGCACAACGAAATAAAAAAAGCACACCTCGAAAGACGCATTCTTGTTTACCTTTGGCTCTTATTTACTGCTTAAACCATCGGAGCCTATGGAAAACTCCACCACTTCTGCTGAGGTCAAACTCTCCGACGGTACCGTCATCCTGATGGAAGTCGCCGCCGACCCTAACTACGACGGTCCTGTTGGTGTGCGGAGCATGCAACTGGGCGCGCAGCAGGCGCTGAAGGCGGTGTCGAGCTTGGCCGCCGACATCAAGGCCGCCATCCAGAGCGCCAAGCCCGACAAGGTTACCGCTGAATTTTCCATTGAACTGGAAAAAAAAGGCGGCGACGTGTTCTCCAAAATCTGCAACGTCGCCGGAAAGGGAAGCATCAAATTTTCGTTGACTTGGGAATTTGACCACAAAAACGACAACCACTAAAATGCCTTCGACCCATTTCGAGCGCTCGCCGCTCAAACAGTTGATAAAAGCCTGTACGGTGAAAATCACCAGACCCGACGGCAACATGCTGGGCACGGGCTTTTTCGTAACGCCCCGAAAGCTTGCTACCTGCCGCCATGTGCTCTACGGCAATGTTCCTCATGATCAGCAGACGACTTCGTTTCGATTAGACGGCATCGAAGGCGAGTTCTCTCTGAGCAAAGACAACCACCAATGCGCTCCGGGCCTCGACCTATTAGTGGTAGATCTGGGGCAGGAAGTCTCTCCCCAATGCGTCAACCTGATGGCCAGGCCCAGTCGGCCGGAACAAAGGCTGTGGGCGTGGACCTTCAACTGCCTGTACCCAAGCGGAGCGGGTATCGTACCTGTTCTGAAGGAGGAAGCCGTCCACAACGGCCATTCGGTTTTTCGGATTTCTCTGGATGCCATCCATCCGGGCAGCAGCGGCACGCCGGTGCTCAACGCCGACACCGCCGCGTTTGTCGGCGTCGTGTATTGGATGAAAGCACCCAGCGACGACGCCCTCATCTTGCCGGCTGGTTTGTTTGAGCGCTACTTCGAAGCCACATACCGCGAAAATCAGGCGCACCACCACCCAAGCGATGGGTATTGGGAAACGGCCAAGCGCGAGAGCCGCTCGCGAAGTGCCCAGCGCCTCACCATAGTGCCGCGCATCAGCAACCGGGAAGTCATAGGTCGGGGCGACGATCTCGCCCAACTTAGGAGAAAACTGGCGGACTCCTCCCAACTCCTACTCATGAACGGCGTAGGAGGTATCGGCAAAACCACCCTGGCCAAGTTATACGTCCACAACTACGAAGACGAGTACGACCGCTTGGTGTGGATAGAGGTAAAGGAGTCCTTGGCCCAATCCATTGCCGGCGATAAGGAGCTTCTCAAAAAGCTCAAAATTCGAAAAGGGCAGGGCGACTCCCCCGACGACCTACTCCGACGCGCGCTGCTGGCCCTTCAAAACCAGGACGGCAAAAACCTCATGGTGTTGGACAACGCAGACGATACCGTTTGCCGTGTGAAAGACCTGCTGCCCTCTGACAAGCACTGGGACATCCTGCTCACTTCCCGACAAACCTTCGGCGATTTCGCCGTGTATGAACTGGGCAAGCTGAGCGAAGAGGCCGCCATCGAACTCTTCCGACGGCACTGCCGCAGCAAGCCGCAGTCCGACGAGGGCCTGGCGGACTTCTTACAAAGGCTGGACTACCACACGCTGAGCATCGAGCTGTTTGCCAAAACGCTGGAGCATCACCACGAAATCCACACGGTAGAGGAACTGGCCAACTACTTCGACGGGGCGCTGGATGATAAACGGCTGCAGATCGACGTATTTATCCCCCATGCCGGTGAGGAGACCCAACTTTACCGGCATTTGAAGTGGGCCTTCGATTTGTCCGGCATCGCATCGGATGCCGATCTGATGCTGACGCTGAAACAGATTGCCGCCTTGCCGCCCAGCGCCGAGGGCTATCCGATCGCCGATCTGATGGAGTGGTTGAAGGTGGAGCAGGAGCGCGAAACGCAGTTTGCCAATCGCGTGCGCCGGCTATGGAAGTTGGGCTGGCTGACTGAAACTAAATCGGGTATCAATCAGCGCTTCGGCTGCCACCGGCTCATCCGCACCATAGTGGCCCACTTCCAGCCCGCAAGCGCAGCGGATTTGATGCCGCTGGTGAAAACCTTCACTGAAAAACTCTCGATAGACCAAACCAAAGACAACCCGATAGACAAATTCCCCTGGATACCCTACGGACAGGAGTTGCTCAGGGCCCTCTCTACAGAAGATTTTCCGGAAAAAGCGCGACTCCAAAACAACCTGGGCTTAGTCCTTCAGGCTTTGGGCGACTACGCCGGCGCCAAGGGCCTGTTGGAAAAGGCGCTGGAATCCGACGAACGCAATTTCGGGCCGGACCATCCCACCACGGCGGTGAGGTACTCCAACCT
>CALJPQ010000007.1 GCA_937980645.1 uncultured Saprospiraceae bacterium
TGGACTTATTGCAAAAGAGGCTAAAAGCCAGATAAATATCTTTCTCATGATGGGTGTAAGGAGATCACTGATTTTAAATGCCTACTCTCTCTCCGCTTTTCGGCATCCGCGGGTGCATCTCTCAAAATTCCAAGGCGGCCAAAAACGCACAAACCACCGCCGGCAGTCCTCACCAAAACCACATCACAATTCCTGCTCGCACACGCAAAAGAGGCTTTCTCTTCACCCGACCTCAACCCAACGCCCGGCTGAAGCGTCACATGAGAGTACAGGGCCTTGTATTCAGTAGAGCAGTGCATGTCCTGTGATTTCCGATAATTTCCGCCAACTCTATTTAGCCGCAACAGACGGCCAAATAAGATACACCTTCCGCTGTTTAGTTAGCTGCGGGTGGCGTATAAGTAACTATGTCGGAGAGCCCTCGCCCCCTTTGGGCAGCCAAACGAGAGCGAGGGCTATTCAGGGACATTTGAACGAAGGGGGTTGTGGTAAATTCATAGGGAGGACCGATTGAGGTTAGCGTTTTCCTTACTCAAGGATTCCATATGCAAAGGTAAAGCAACTTTTAAATGCGCCAAGCTTTAGCGATTTTTTTTTAAATTTTTTTTTCGCCGGGTTGTAACTGACGCGTGAGAGGTGGTTGGCGATTTGATTTATTTTATTGGTTTTCAATGTTTTGTCATTTTTTTGTGGGTAGATTATCGAATGGGCTTCGGATTTTTTTCCATCCGCTGTGGGTGATGTGGGTGTAGATTTGGGTGGTTTCTGGGCTAGCATGTCCGAGGAGTTCCTGGATGTACCGGAGGTCGGCGCCTTGTTCGAGGAGGTGAGTGGCGAAGGAGTGTCGGAGGGTATGTACGGTTGCGGTTGGGTTGATGCTGGCGGCGATTTTGGCGTTGGAGAAGATATGCTGGATGCTTCGGACGCTGTATGGGCCGCCGTTAGGGCTTTCGAAGAGGTACTCGATGGGTTGGTAGATTTGGAGGTATTCTTGCAGGATGTTCCAGAGGTTTGGGGAGAGGAGGGTGCAACGGTCTTTAGCGCCTTTAGCGTCACGGACGAAGAGCCGGTGTTGTTGGGGTTGCAGGTCGGCGAGTCGGAGGTTTACGGCTTCGCTGACGCGGAGACCGGCGGCGTAGATGAGCATGAGGATGCATCGGTGTTTGAGGTTTTGGACGGCCTCGAAGAGGGCTGCGACTTCGTCGGGTTGTAGGACTTGGGGGAGTCTTTTGGGTGTTTTGGGCAGTTGGAGTGCTTCGGCTTTGAGGGGTTGCCGTGCGGCGGTGGAGTAAAAAATCTTGAGGGCGCTGATGAGTTGGATTTGGTATGCTGCGCTGATGCGGTGTTTTTGAATGCAATGTGCGATGTAGTGTTTGATTTGCTCGACGGTGAGTTGGCTAGGTTTGAGGTGGTCGTAGTAGAGGAGGAATTGTCGGAGAGCGTTTTTGTAGGCTTTGATGGTGCGCCAGCGATATCGGCGCAAGAGGAGTTCTTGTTCGAAGGCGGTCAGAGCGCATTCGTACCGTGGATTTTTGCGGATTTTGGGTTTGGCCGCCTGAGGCATGAGCGGCATGGGGAGGTTTTGTGGGATGTCGTTGCGGGGTTGGAAGGTCCAGTACAGAATGTCGGTGGGCAGGTATCGCTGGAGGAATCGGAGAGTAGTATGAGTGTAGGGAATTTCCCAGGTTTTATGGGTGGAGTTCCATCGGCGCCCGTGAATGTTGTGAATGGTATGCAGGTATTGGCCGACGAGTTGTTGGGGCAGATGAAGGGTGATGTAGTTGGGGTTATTTTCGATGAGGCAAAGGACGATGCGAGGGGGTAAGGGGCCAGAGGAGCGATTTTGGTGGACGATGGCCAGGTGCTGAAGCACAGCCCGAACGCGCTGCCAGATGTGGGTCTGGTAAGGCATATGCCAGAATTGCTCTTCGGCGTGCCAGTAGAGTTCGGGCATTTGGGCCAATCGTTGATCAAGGTCAGGTGCAGGGCGGTCGGTTTGGAGGCCAATACATTGCTGGCCCTGCCAGGTGAAAGGGAAGCTGTAGGCGATCATGCTGAAGAAATTTTTGGGTGAGAAGACGGAGGCAAATCTGAAGAGCCGGGAGTAAAACCGTACGAGAGGCACTACAATAGTCGTTACTTAGCCGTTTGTAACGCTTTGCTTGGGGGTCCAAAACGGCGTTTGTATGGGTTTTAAACGTTATTAACGGATAGTAAGGAGAGGGATTGAGATTCAGTATGTACCATTAGGGAGGGGGAGCCACAGGGAGGAGGGGGAAGTGAAGCGGTTGCCTGGTCAGGCGTGGTGGTTTGGCAGGGCGCTCGAGCGTCTGGATAAGGATAAGGATAACCGAATCTAAAAATGAAACCAATGGATAGGGTCATGAAAGTGCGATGCATGCAATGCGGAGCGGAAAGCTATGGACGCCGCGACAAGCGTTTTTGCTCACAGGATTGCAAGAATGCCTGGCATGCCAACAGGCGCGAGGAGTTGCGGGCCATTATGGGAGAGGTAAATGGAGCATTGCGCCGGAACTGGACGCTTTTGGTTCAGGTGTTGGACGGAGCGTACCGCAAACAGGTCAAGCGAGCGGATCTGGAGGCATTGGGTTTTCGCTGGAAGTACATAACAGAAATTTTTGTAAGCGACAGCGGACGCACCTTCTACTTAGTTTACGATTGTGCCTGGTCGAAATTGTCGGACGAGGAGGTGCTGATTTTGCGCAAAGGATGGCGCGAGCAAAGTCATGAAACGTAGGAGCCGCAAATGCACGAAGGGGGGTTGAGTAGCCATGAGCTTAGTCCGTAGCCTTACGCAAGACTGCTGGGCGGCAAAAGGTTGAAAAGCCGCAGAGGTTGCGAAGGGCCAGATTAGGTGTTTTTCTCGGCGTCTTCCCCCTTTTGGCAAATTGGTTCTTCAAGGCGATTGGCCTGCGTTGCGATGTAATCGAGAGGACGAGGTGCGCTACCTTTGCCCAGCCATTTTGGCGCGTTTGCTTATGAAACTTCCCGATCTTCACACTGACGAATTGCACCGGCGCCTGTACGCCACGGATGCCTCCATTTTTCGGGAATTGCCTGCAGGGGTGGCGTATCCGCGCGATGCAACAGACATTCAGGCGCTGGTAGCGTATGCCCGAGCGCAGGGGATCAGCTTGATTCCGCGCACGGCGGGCACGTCGCTGGCCGGTCAATGCGTGGGCAATGGCATTGTGGTGGATGTATCGCGCCACATGACGCGCATTTTGGAGATTTGCCCGGAGGAGCGCTGGGTGCGGGTGGAGCCTGGGGTTATTCGCGACGAGCTTAATGTTGCGCTCAAGCCCTATGGTTTGTTTTTTGCTCCGAACACCTCTACGGCCAACCGCTGCATGCTCGGCGGCATGGTGGGTAATAACTCTTGCGGCACCACCTCGCTGGTGTATGGCAGCACTCGCGACCACCTGTTGGCCTTACGCACAGTGCTCAGCGACGGCTCGGAGGCGTTTTTTTGCGCCCTGACGCCACAAAGGTTTGCCGAAAAATGCCGTCTTGAGGGTTTGGAAGGGCGCCTGTACCGCCACATCCAGGACCGGCTTTCGTCTCCCGAAGTTCAGGCAGAAATACGCGCCCACTACCCCAAGCCGCAGATACACCGGCGCAACACAGGCTACGCTGTTGACTTGTTGCTGTGCTCCAATGTTTTTACACCTGGCGGGCCTGATTTCAATTTTTGCACCATGCTGGCCGGCTCGGAAGGCACGCTGGCCATCAGCACGGAAATCACGCTCAATGTTGTACCCCTGCCCGAGCCACATGACGTGGTTTTGTGTGCTCACTTTGCTGATCTACAAGAATGCCTGCACGCCGTCGTGTTGGCCGTTCAGCATCGCCCCACCGCCTGCGAGTTGATGGACCACCTCATCCTCAGCTGCGCCCGCGCCAACCGCGAACAGGCGCGCAACAGTTTTTTTGTCGAAGGCGAACCCGCCGCCGTGCTCATGATCGAATTTCGCGGCTCAACGCCTCAGGAAGCCCAACATAGGGCGCAAGCCCTTATCCGAGACTTTCGTGCGCAAGGCTTTGGCTATGCCTTTCCCGTTGTGCCAGCACCGCAATCGAAGCGCGTGTGGGAACTGCGCAACGCCGGGCTGGGCGTGCTGTCCAACATGCCCGGGGCAGCTAAAGGCATTCCCTGCATTGAGGATACCGCTGTAGCCGTTACCGATTTGCCGGCCTACATTGCCGAATTCGAAGAACTCATGGGCCGATTTGGGCAAAAATCGGTTTACTACGCCCACGCCGGCGACGGCGAACTGCACCTGCGCCCCATCCTGAACCTGAAAGACGCCAACGACCGCCAACGCCTGCACGACATCGGCGAAGCCATGGCGCACTTAGTCAAAAAATACGGCGGCTCGCTCAGCGGCGAACACGGCGACGGGCGCGTCAGGGCTGAGTTTATTCCCATCGTGCTGGGGCAAAAAAACTACGAACTGCTGCGCGACATCAAATGCACCTGGGACCCCCAGGGCATCTTCAACCCCGGCAAGATCGTGGACGCTCCGCCCATGAACACTTCCCTACGTTACGAAGCCGGCCAACAAGACCGCCCCTTCGAGACGATGCTGGACTTCCCCGACGGCATCCTGCGCGCTGCCGAACGATGCAACGGCTCGGGCGACTGCCGCCGCTTAGACTTCGCCGGCGGCACCATGTGCCCCAGCTACCGCGCCACCCGAGACGAAAAGGACAGTACCCGCGCCCGCGCCAACGCCCTGCGCGAATTCCTCACCCGAAGCCAGCGCCCCAACCCCTTCAGCCACGAGGAACTCTACGAAGTCATGGACCTGTGCCTATCGTGCAAGGCCTGCGCCTCCGAATGCCCCTCCAACGTGGACATGGCCGCCATGAAAGCCGAATTCCTCTACCAGTATTACTGCACACACGGCACCCCCTGGCGCGCCCGTCTCTTTGCTCACATCGCCGCGCTGTATCGCCTGGGCGCCACAGCACCCGCGCTGACCAATTTCATGCTGAAAAGCCCTCTGACCGCCCCCTTGCTCAAACGCCTGCTGGGCATCGCCCCAAAACGCAGCATGCCCGCTCTGGGGCACACTACGCTGCGCCAATGGTATCGGAAGCACGACCAACGTTTGCGCCCCAAAACGCCCCAAAAAGGCCTTGTGTATCTGTTCTGCGACGAATTCACCAACTACACCGATGTGGAAGCAGGCATTGCCGCCCTCCGCCTGCTGTGGGGGCTGGGCTACGAGGTAGCGCTCATCGAACACCCTGAAAGCGGCCGGGCGGCCATCTCCAAAGGCCTGCTCGAACGCGCCCGCGAACTGGCCATCCAGCAGGTCAATTGCTTCCAAAACCTCGTTAGCGAACAAACGCCTCTCGTCGGCATCGAACCCTCAGCCCTGCTCACCTTCCGCGACGAATACCCGCGCTTAGTGCCGCCCTCCCTGCGCCCAGCCGCCCAATGCCTGGGCGAAAACGCCCTCCTGCTCGAAGAATTCCTCTTCCGCGAAGCCCAAAAGGGCCACATCAGCGCCGATGACTTCACCGACGCGCCCCGACAGATATGGCTCCACGGCCACTGCCACCAGAAAGCTTTAGCCACTCTAGAACCCACCGCCTGGGTGCTGGGCCTGCCTCAAGGGCATACGGTGTCTGTCATCCCCTCTGGCTGCTGCGGCATGGCCGGCTCTTTCGGCTATGAACGCGAACACTACGACGTCAGCATGCGCATCGGCGAACTCGTCCTCCTGCCCGCCGTGCGCGCCCTGCCCCCCGACGCCATCATCGCCGCCTCGGGCACCAGCTGCCGACACCAAATCCTCGACGGCACCAGCCGCATCGCCCTGCACCCTGCCCAAGTGCTCGCCCAAGCCCTGCGCAACGACTGAGCACACGCCCCCTTGCGCCCTCCAAGCGCCCACATCGCACGGGCAAACAACTCAAAGTTATCAACAATCGGCATTCGTCTGACGGCACCTGCGCAACGCAAGGCTGCCAAGCGGCAAAAAAACGCCAAGGGTGCGGAAAGTCGCAGCCAAAAGCGCCCTCGCACCCTCTGGCAGTTCTACTGTGTCGCCGCCGCAGAATAGCCGCCCTTACCGACGCTGAAACGTCGCACGGCCCACCAGCTGCCCGCTTTGGGCGTCGAGCACCACCAGGAAATACAGGCCCGCCGGCAAATACCCCGTCGGCAAGGCCTCTCCGCTGTAAAGCAAGTGGCTGCCCACCTTTCGGCCTGTGGCATCCAGCACCTGTGCCAACAAAAGGCCCTCACGCGCCATATGAAGCCTCAGGAGCTCCGAAACCGGATTGGGCGCCAACAGCACCGGCAGCAGCGAAGTCGGCTCTGAAGCGCTCACAGAGCCTTCAAAGGCCAGCGCATCTACCCACATAGAACTATTAACCGCCGGAGCAGCCGGGTCTTTACTCGAAGAAATGACGATCAGCGCCGTATCGGGCTGGGCATTGGAGCGATAGACCAACGGCACCGAAAAGGGCACGTAAGCGGCCGCCGCACCGCCTTGCCAGAAAAACGTCGCCACCGTATCGCGCCCGCCCGCTGGCAAGGTGCGCGTCAGCAGCCCAAAGACCGTGCAGCTATCACCTACCCCCGGCGTGTACTTGTAATAACCCGCCAGGCGCGCCGGACGCTGGTTGTAGGCAAAACCGCCACTCACACTCTGAGTCGCCACGTCCAACTTGCCCGTAAACAGCAAACCCGGCACCCGCGCAATGCCCAAGTCGCGCGTGAAAAGCCGGGCCGCAAAACTGCCCGAATACCGATCGGTACTTTTTTCACAAGTAACGGCAATGCCATTGGTTGCCTGAGCCACTACGCCCCAACCTGTCGGATATTCATACCCCGGCGCCGATTGCCAAGCCTCAAAATCCGCATTGGGAATCTGAGCCAACGCCGAAAAACCAGCAGCCGTAAACAGTAAAGTGTAGAATCGTTTTTTCATAAAATGAACCGTTTTAAATTGAAAATGAAACATAAAAATCACAGAAAAACGAAAGAGCCGCCACAGTCTCCCACACTTATTTTTGTTTTCGAACACCTCCAAGACAGACTCCAAACAACAGAAAACCACCAACACCCCGATGAAAAGGAAAAACATCTCGCCGGCAAAATTCGAGCTTTTGGGCAAGCAGGCAAATAGCTTGCTCAGAAAGCCAAGCACGCCGGAAGCTCAAAGAAGCCCTAAGGCGATACCCCCCTGCGAGAGATGTCGCCTTTCGCCCCCAGAGGTGTCGTCTTCGAGAAATCAGAAGGCGACACCTCTAAAACAAAACAACATAAAATACAGAAAAAAAACAGAAAACGGAGCACCTTTCATCTTCTAATATTCAGAAGAGGCCGGCAACGAATGCCGCATGGCAGTTGAGGCGGTTTAGCCGGCCAGCGCATTCTATGCCTTCTCTGATAGCAATAGTTATTTCAATAGAATTAAATAGAGAAAGAACAGCGATTGGCTGCAGGTATTTCTTTCTGCGTTTCTCTGCGGTTGGGGAAAAACTTGGAGCCTATCAGCATCACAACTGTGAGCAACATCAGTCGTTTAAATAGAAATCAATAGAAAAAAAACACCGAGAACACGGAGATTTTTCCTCTGGCAATCACAAGTCCGCGTATTTTTTACGGTCATTAAAGGTTAAGCCTGAATGGGCCGCTGAGCATCGAAGTTGGTTTTGAGGCTGGCTTTCGAGCGAGGCATAGCTGCTGAAAAAGTAAATGGGCCTATTTATTTCCTATTCTTTTTCGAACATCTTTGCCAGTTGTACATATGTCTGCCGCACGGTGGTTTGCAGGCGCTGGTAGATGCCTGGCGCGGCGGTTTGTTTTTCGCGCACGGCTTGGGGCGTCAGGTGCCGTAGGAAGTCGGCCATTTGCTCCTGGATGCGGTTGTTTTCCTCGATGAGCCAGCCGGCGTCTTGCAGCAAGTGCCAGTTGTCGCTGTCAGGGCTGCCACAGAAGAGGATAGCACCGCCGACGGCGATGGCGCTGACGGCTTTGGAGGGCACGGCCACGTGCGTCCAGCTGCGGCGCAGGGATACTAAGTGGACGCCGATGAAGGCTAATTGTTCGCGCGGGACGTGGTCGAGCAGCACCACACCTGGCTTCCCCTGGGCATAGGCTTTCAGGGCGGGCGCCTGGTTGCCGTAGAGGGCCAGGATGAGTCGGTGTCGCGCTGGGTCGAGGTGGTCTATAGCGGCACGGATGAATTCCGGGTTGTGCGGGTCGCCCACGTTGCCGCAATAGCCGAGCATGATTCGGTCAGGGTCGTACCAGTCGGGCGGTGTTTCGGGGCGCGTCAGGGTATGGAAGAACACGCCACAGGGCAACAGCAGTGCGGGCAGGTCGGGCTTTTGGTACGCCTGCCGCAGGTGTTCGGCCTGGCGCGGGCCGAGGGCGATGAGTGCGTTCGGAGCGCGTCGGTAGGTAGCGCGCAGGGCAAGCCGATATAGCGGATGGCGCTCACGGATCCAGCCCGTAGCGTAGAAGCCTTCGGGGAAGAGGTCGAAGGCCCACAGCAACCAGCGTGTGCGGCGCGGCAGCAGCCAACCGGCCCACATGGGCAGCAGTGGGGGACTGGTAGTGCATACCGTCCAGCTACGGCGGTAGCGCCAGGCGCGCACCAAGAGCGCCAGGCCATCGTACACCATGGTCAGCAGGCGAAGCACAGTGCAATTGCCCTCGTAAGGTGTCCATAAGCGGTGTACCTCACCTGCAGGCTGGCGCCGTCCAGCGCCTCCAGCAAAGGAGCGCCCCATACACAGCACTACGCTGCGGATACCATGTTCGCGCTCCAGGTATTCCACCAGGTCGCACACCGATTCGCCGTTGATGTTCGGATTGGGCGGATAATGGCGCGTGAGAAAAACAACCGGAGCAGGAGTGCTCATAAGGGGCCGAAATTTACATGCGCTCCAACAGCGCGTTGTAGATGCGAACTAAGATGCTCTTCAGGTCGTACTGATAGGCCCACTCCGGATAGTGCTGCTGGAATTTGCGCACGTCACTGATGTACCAGATGTGGTCGCCCACGCGGTTGATGGGGCTGTACTGATAGTTCAGTTTTTTGCCCGCAATTTCTTCGCACATTTGAATGGCCTCCAGCATTGAGCAGTTGGAAAAGCGGCTGCCGCCGGCATTGTACACCTCACCCGGGCGCGGGTTCTGGTAGTAGTGCCAGAACATGTTCACTAAGTCGTAGCTGTCAATGTTGTCGCGCACCTGCTTGCCTTTGTAGCCGAAGATGGTGTATTCGCGGCCCGTAACTACACATTTCATCAGGTACGACAGAAAGCCGTGCAGCTGGGCGCCCGAATGACCCGCTCCCGTCAGGCAGCCACCGCGGAAGGAGGCCGTTTTCATATTGAAATAACGCCCATACTCCTGCACCAGCACATCAGCCGCCACTTTAGAGGCCCCAAAGAGCGAGTGTGTGGTATGGTCCAGGCTCATGTACTCGTCAATGCCGTGTTCGTAGTAAGGGTGGTCGGCAGCCACTTCCCAGCGCGTATCGAGTTCGACTAAGGGCAGCAAATTAGGGTTGTCGCCATAGACCTTGTTGGTCGAGGTAAAGATGAACACGGCCTGTGGGCAGTGCCGGCGCGTCAGTTCCAGCAGGTTGAGCGTGCCGTTGGCGTTGACGCTGAAGTCCGTAAAGGGTTCGCGAGCGGCCCAGTCGTGGCTGGGCTGGGCGGCGGTGTGCACAATGAGGCGAATATCGGTGCCGTATTCCTGGAAGATGCGCTCCAGGGCCTCTAAATCCCGAATGTCGGCGCTGTAATGGCGGTAGTTCGGATAGCGCTCCAGCAGGCGGTCGCGGTTCCAAGCCGTCGAGGCCTCAGGGCCAAAAAAATAGGCCCGCATGTCGTTGTCAATGCCGACCACGAGGTCGAACTTGTCGGAAAAGAAGGCGACCGACTCTCCGCCAATCAGGCCTGCCGAACCGGTAATGAGGGCAACGTTCATGAGCGATGTGCGCAATTTTGGGTAGTGAAAAGACAGGCCGCAAAGAAAGGGTAGCTAAAGCATTTGAGCGTGCAACAAAAGCTACGGCCTGAGGTAAGGTATTTTTTCTACAGGGGTCTAAAAAAATGAATTCACCCGTAGCCCCCGACCGATACAGGCGGAACACTTGCCGGCTTCACGGCAAGGCAATGGATAGGCCCGCTACTTTCCTGCCGTAAGCGGCGCAGACTTTGGGAAAGCCCTGCCAAACACTTTCGGTGCATACTTTCTTTCTTTTGTCCTTTTTTTGTAAAGAGGCTCACATTTCTGTATCGTCGAAGCTCACCACCACGCGCTTCGACTTGGGGTGCGTCTGGCAGGTAAGCACGAATCCGGCGGCGATTTCGTCGGGTTCGAGGCCGTAGCAGACCTCCATTTCTACTTCACCTTCGAGCACTTTGGCTTTGCAGGTGCTGCACACGCCGCCTTTGCAGGAGAAAGGCAGGTCGGCGCCGGCGCGCATGGCGGCGTCCAGCAGGGTGCTGCCGTCGGAGGGCAGTTGGAAGTCAAACGTCATGCCGTCCTGGATGACCGTTACCGAGGCTTCGATGACGTCGGCCGCCGGCACTACCGGTCGTGGGGCCTTGCGCGGCGCGCCGGCCGTAGTGAACAGCTCGAAGAGGATTTTGCCCGGCGGCACACCCATTTCTTCTAATGCGGCTTTTATTTCAAAAATCATTTCCTCGGGGCCGCAGAGGAAGTAGGTATCCACCTCGTTGGGCTGGAAGAGCCGTCGGGCATAGGCGCGGCACTTGTCAGCGTTGAGGCGGCCGTAGAAGAGGTCAGGCCCAATGGCTTCGCGGCTGAAGATGTGATAGACGGCTAAGCGGTCGGGGTGCTGGTTTTTGAGCAGTTCCAGCGCTTCGCGGAAGATGACGTGGTCGAAACCGCGATTGCCGAAGAAGAGCAGGAAACGACTGTGCGGCTCAGCATGCAGCACGCTCTTGAGGATAGAGATAATGGGCGTGATGCCGCTGCCGGCAGCGAAGGCCACGTAGAGGCGGCTTTGCGCGGGGTCAGGATTGAGGATGAAGCGCCCCTGCGGCGGCATGACCAGCAACTCATCACCCGGGCGCAGGCGCTCGTTAGCAAAGGTGCTGAACATACCGCCCGGTACCTTCTTGATGGCCACACGCAGCTCACCCTCGTGCGGAGCCGTGCATATCGAGTAGGAACGACGCACGTCTTCGCCCTCAACTTGGGCGCGCAACGTCAGGTACTGGCCGGGCAAGAACTGAAAAGTCTTGCGCAAGTCTTCGGGAACCTCCAACGCTACAGAAACGGTGTCGGGCGTCTCGCGGCGCACCTGGCGCACGCGCAACGGGTAGAACTGAGTAGAAGTAGCCATGTCGTCTGATGTTTCGTTTGAAGCCACGAAAAACAGGCGCCCGACAGGATAGTTTAGGACTAAAAAGCCTGAAGGCTAAGCCAAAAAGTAAAGACACGAGCCAGGCCCATGTCTTTACTTGCGCGCTAATGGCGGCGCAACGGCGAGCGAGAAGGAGGGCAGTGCCATCCGGCAGCCCACCCCCTTAGCTCAGCGCGTTGACGTGCTTCGTCAGGCCGCTCTTCAAGTTGGCAGCCTTGTTGCGGTGAATGGTACCGCGCTTGGCCAGCTTGTCAATCATGCTGATGACCTTCGGCAGAAACTTTTCGGCCTCAGCTTTGTCTTTGAGGTTGCGCAGGCTCTTGATGGCCGTGCGCGCGCTCTTTTTGTAGTAGCGGTTCTGCAAGCGGCGTTTCGCATTTTGGCGAATGCGCTTTAGTGCCGAACGATGATGTGCCATATTGTGCTAAGTACGTACGTCGTGAACGTTATCGAAAGTACCCTCCTTTTCCAAAGGGGCGGCAAAGGTATCGGTTTTTATTGGAAAAAGCTGTAGGCGGATAAAAATTGCAGTATTCTCTGACCAGCCGTTTGGCGCTAAAGGCCTACTTTTGCCGCGCCTATTTATTCTAATTGCCTGATTTTTTAGCATTTACTGAAAGATGAAAGATATTTCTGCCGTCTTCAACGCGCATCCTCAGTACATTGAGTCGCTTTACCAGGCCTGGCAAAAAGACCCGTCGTCGGTAGAGGCGGATTGGGCCGCTTTTTTCAAGGGCTTTGATTTTGCCCTTACGTCGGCCAACGGCAATGGCGCCGCAGCGCCTGTCAGTACGAGCGCCGATCTGATGCGCGAGTTTGCCGTCTATGCCCTCATCCAGGGCTACCGCCAACGCGGGCACATGCTCTCGACCACCAACCCCATCAAGCCGCGCAAAGACCGCAAGCCCCGACTCGACCTGGCCGACTATGGCCTGTCGGAAGCCGACCTGGAGCGCCCCTTCGCCGCTGGCTTCGACATCGGCCTGCCTAACGCTCCTCTGCGCGACATCATAGACCGTCTGAAGAAAATCTACTGCGGCAACCTCGGCTTCGAAGTGGCCCACATCTACGACCACGAACGCCGCAAGTGGCTCTTAGATAAAATCGAAAACCGCCCTCTGACCGACGACTTCGGCTTTTCCATCGAAAAGAAACGCCGCATTTTAGAGAAACTCAATGGCGCCGTGGTGTTCGAGCAATTCCTTCACACCAAGTTTGTAGGCCAGAAACGCTTTTCGCTCGAGGGCGGCGAAGCCACCATCCCGGCCTTAGATGCCATCATCAACACGGCAGCCCACCACGAAACCCCCGTAGAAGAAATCGTCATCGGCATGGCCCACCGCGGTCGCCTTAATGTGCTGGCCAATACGCTGGGCAAAACCTACGAACAAATCTTCAACGAATTTGAAAGCAAGACCATCCCCGACCTGAGCTTCGGCGACGGCGATGTGAAGTATCACTTAGGCTTTTCTTCGCAGGTCAAAACGCCCCAGGGCCGCGATGTTTACGTCAAGCTACTGCCCAACCCTTCGCATTTGGAGGCCGTAGACCCAGTGGTGTTGGGCTTCACGCGTGCTAAAGCCGATGCGCTATACGGCTCCGACTTCAAACGCATCTTGCCCATCCTCATCCACGGCGACGCGGCGCTGGCCGGCCAGGGCATCGTTTATGAAGTGGCCCAGATGAGCCAGCTGCCCGGCTACTACACCGGTGGCACCATCCACTTCGTCATCAACAACCAGATAGGTTTCACTACCAACTGGGACGAAGGACGCTCCAGCATGTACTGCACACAAGTGGCCGATGTGGTGCAGGCCCCTGTCATCCACGTCAATGGCGACGACCCCGAGGCCGTCGTCTTCGCCGTAGAACTGGCCACCGAGTACCGCCAGAAATTTCACACCGACATCTATATTGACATGGTGTGCTACCGCAAATACGGCCACAACGAAAGCGACGAACCTCGCTTCACCCAGCCCGACCTGTACGCCCTCATCGGCAACCACCCCAATCCGCGCGAGGTGTACAACGCCAGACTCGTGCAACGCGGCGACGTGGATGCCCAACTGGCCCGCGAAATGGAACGCGCCTTCCGCGACGAACTGCAAGCCCGCCTAGACAACGCTCGCCAAAACAAACTCCCCTACGCCTACCAGGAAACCGAACTGGCCTGGAAAGCCCTGAGCATCACTACCGACGACGACGCCTTCCAACACTCGCCCGATACCGGCATCCCACAGGCCACTATAGAGCGCCTGCTTCAGCACCTGCTCACCTTGCCGGAGGGCTTCGAGCCGCTACCACAAATCAGTAAAATGCTGGAAAACCAGCGCGCTCTGGTAGAAAAAGGCCAGATTGACTGGGCACTGGGCGAACTGCTGGCTTATGGCTCTTTGCTGCTCGAAGGCAAAGACGTGCGTATGAGCGGCCAGGACGTCAAACGCGGCACCTTCAGCCACCGCCACGCCTGCCCGATGGACGCTAAAACCTATCGACGCATCAACCGCCTCGACGGCATTGCCGAAAAACAGGGCCGCTTCCTCATCTACAACTCACTCCTGTCCGAATACGCCGTGCTGGGCTTTGAATACGGCTATGCTTACGCCAACCCAGAAGCCTTAGTCATCTGGGAAGCTCAGTTCGGCGATTTCGCCAACGGCGCCAGCACCATCATTGACCAGTTCGTACTGGCCGCCGAAGCCAAATGGCGCCGCATGAATGGCTTGGTGATGCTGCTGCCACACGGCTACGAAGGACAAGGCCCCGAACACTCCTCGGCACGCTTAGAACGCTTCCTGCAGGGTTGTGCGGGCAACAACGTTACCGTAGCCAACGTAACATCGGCCAGCAACTTCTTCCACCTGCTGCGCCGCCAGCTGACTCGTCCTTTCCGCAAACCGCTTATCGTCATGTCGCCCAAATCCACCCTGCGCGCGCCCTACAACTTAGGCTTAGTGAACGAACTAACCGAAGGCAACCGCTTCCGCGAACTCATAGACGACGCCGAAACCAACCCTACCAAAGTCAAGCGGCTGCTGGTGTGCTCGGGCAAAGTGTACTACGACCTGCGCAAACACCAGCAGGAGGAAAAACGCTCCGATGTGGCCATCGTTCGGCTGGAGCAAATCTATCCGTTCCCAAAGGTGCAGTTCGAAGCCCTGCTGAACAAGTATGCCAAAGCCAGACTGTATTGGGTACAGGAAGAGCCCTTCAACATGGGCGCCTGGAGCCATCTGCTCCTCCACCATGGCGAATACGGCTGGACGCCCATCTGCCGCCCCACGGCGGCCAGCCCGGCTACTGGCTTCGTGAAACGCCACGAAAAAGAACAGGCCGACTTAGTCGAAGCCGCATTCCGGCAATGACCCATCCCCCCCTCCCTTCATGCAGGTCGTCGTTTTCGGCATCAAATACCAGGATAAAAACCAGCCCTACGTCCAGGAGCTGTTCGACGCCCTTCAGGAGGTTGGCGCCACTACCTACATTTATCGCCCTTATGTGGCCCTCATCCAGGACCGGGTAAAGCTACCGCTCGCTTACGGCATCTTCGAGAGCCACCTGGATTTTCGGGTGCACCGCATGGATGTGGTCATCGTGCTGGGCGGCGACGGCACCATGCTCGATGCCGTTACGTACGTGCGCGACAGTGGCGTGCCCATGCTCGGCATCAACCTGGGTCGGCTGGGCTTTCTGGCCAACATTGAAAAACACCACATTCGGGCCGCTATTCAAAAGCTGGCCCAGGGGCGCTATACCCTCGTCGAGCGCACTATGCTCTATTTGGAAAGCGCCCCACCCCTGTTTGGCGACCTGCCCTTTGCCCTCAACGACTGCACCATCCTCAAAAGCGAAACCTCTTCCATGGTTACCATTCACACCTACCTGAATGGCGACTACCTGAATACCTACTGGGCCGATGGCATCGTCATCGCTACACCCACCGGCAGCACTGCCTACTCCCTCAGCTGCGGCGGCCCTATAGTCATGCCCGACTCGGGCAATATTGTCCTGACACCTGTGGCCCCGCACAACCTCAACATGCGCCCCTTAGTGCTCTCCGACCGCTCCATCCTCTCCTTCGAGATAGAGGGCCGAATTGACAAATTTGTCTGCACCCTCGACTCGCGCCACACTATCATCAACTCCAAACAGCAACTGGCCGTGCGCCGCAACGATTTCAACATCCGGCTCGTCCAGCTGGAAGGCACCTCCTTCGCCCAAACCCTGCGCGAAAAACTCACCTGGGGCGCCGATGTGCGCAACTAACGCTCCGAAGAGGATGCCGCTGCTGCCGGCTCCACCCGCAAGCGCAGCGCCCGAATGCCCAACACCGGACTGTATCGCATGTATTGCTCGACGGCAATCTCATATTGCCCTACCTGCGGCAAAATGGCCCGCTGCTGAAGCACAAACTCCGTCGAACATATGCCCCCACCGCAGGCGCCGTTGGGTTGGCCCGCCGTATCAAACAAATCTAAGGGAAGCAACTTGACGAAGCGCTGGCCATCGGGGTAGGTCGTATGAATCTGCACGTAGATATTCTGGTAGGGAAATGTGTCAGCGTGCTCGACCGTCAGGTACAGGTTGTAGCGCGAAGAGGTATCTGCAACTGAAAACGAAAAGCGAAGCGTGTCGCCGTACGACCAGTGCCCATTCTCTACGGGCACTACCTGGTCATAAAAAGACGCCTGACGGCACGAAATTAAAAACCACAGTAGCCCCAATACCAGCCCCAGCCCTACCATCGTCGTGGGCACACACCCCCAGGAAACTGCGGAGTCGGTCGTTGAAGGAATGCTTCTCACAGTACTATTGACTTAGGTTTGACGCCTCTTCTATCTACCGTTTGATGCGATTAAAGAATGCTCAGCAAAAGTACCCAGCCGCATTCCCGACCTTTGCGCCCTTTCTATGCAAGGCGGTATTTTTGAGGCAAAAAGCCAAACCACACCGCCATAAGGCAGCGTTTAAGCCCCCAAATGCAGCCGCTGCTGCGCTCGTTGCAGCCTTTAAAAAATGATTTCAGCACAAAACATGACGGCTCGCTTCTATTTTCACACCGCTACAATCTTCCTACTCCTGCTCCTGACGGCCGATGCGCTGAAGGCCCAAACGGATAACCCTGGCAACGAAGAGCGCAACTACGACCCCGACGTGCTGTCGGTGCGCTTCCACCTGCGCAATGCCCCACTGACCTTCCCGGTCGTCAACCTCAAGGCAGCGCCCGGCACGCTGCTGCTCTCCTTCGACCGCTTAGGCACTGACATCCATGACTACGTCTATACCATCGAACACTGTAACAGCGACTGGCAACGCTCCTCGCTCAACGAAATTGAGTACATCGAAGGCTTCACCGAAGACCGCATCCAGAACATCCGAAACTCCAACACCACCCTGCAGCCCTACGCCCAGTACTCGGTAACCCTGCCCAATCAGAACATGCGCTGGACGCAATCGGGCAACTACCTGCTCAAGGTCTATGACATCACCTATGGCACCAGACAACTCGTGCTGGTACGCCGCTTCCTCGTTACGGAAAACACCTGGAACGTCAGCGCTCAATTCGTCCGACCCGCGCGCGTAGAGCGCATGAACACCCACCACGAAATCAGCTTCAGCGTTAGCACCGGCAACGCCTACATCCAGTATCCGGAACGCGAAGTCAAAGCCTATGTGCTCCAGAACGGGCGCTGGGACAGCGCCATCGGCCCTCTGCCCCCCTTTATCCGGCGTCAAAACCAACTGGTCTATGACTATCAGGACCGCATCGTCTTCCCCGCCGGCAAAGAATGGCGCTACTTCGACATGCGCTCGTTCCGCTTCCGAGGCGAATTCATCCAAACCCTCCGCATGGCCCAGGATTACTACGAAGTCAGCATCACCCCCGACGAAAACCGCGCCTTCAAACCCTACGTCCAGACGCCCGACATCAACGGACGCTTCAGCATCGAAAACCGCGACGATACCGCCAGCCTCGACCAATGCGACTACGCCATCGTACGCTTTACGCTCAAAGCCGGACAACCCTTTGAAAACCAGGACGTTTACCTCTACGGCCAGTTCACCGACTGGCAACTAAAACCCGAATTCAAAATGACCTACAACGACGCCCTGCGCGCCTACACAGGCGCTGCCTACCTCAAACAGGGCTACTACAATTATCAGTACGTCTTAGTCAACCCTAATACCGGCGAACGCGATGAAACGGGCGTCGAAGGCAACTCGTACGAAACCGAAAACGATTACCACATCCTCCTCTATTACCGCCCCGTCGGCAGCCGCGCCGACCGCCTCATGGCATTCTTTACCCTCAACTCTCGGCGCGGGCAGTAGCCTCACTGGCCCAAACACGCAAAACCCAGAGGCCACCTCTTTTAACGCCGAGGAAAACATCCCTGCGACCCTCTGTGGCTTTTCAAAAGCCGGAGCCACAAAAACCGTTTTTAAAACAAATACGGTTACTTTTGCCCATACCATGCTGGATACCGCCGTTGAATACCTCAAAGGCGTCGGCCCACAACGCGGCGAAGCGCTCAAACGCGAGCTGGGAATCTACACCTGCGGCGACCTGCTGCTGCATTTCCCGTTCCGCTACATTGACCGCACGCGCTTCCACACCATCCGCGATATAAAACAAGAGGGCGAAGCCTACCAGCTGAAAGGCGTCCTGCGCCGCTTAGAAACCGTAGGCGAAGGGCGCGTCAAGCGCTTAGTAGGCACCCTGCGCGACGAGACCGGCGCCCTCGAGTTGGTGTGGTTTCAGGGCATCTCCTGGCTCGAACGTTCCCTGACCGTAGGCAAACAGTACGTCGTCTATGGGCGTGTGTCGCTCTTCAACGGGCGCTTCAACATCGCCCACCCGGAAATGGAAGAGCTCACGCCCGACAACGCCCAATCGGCCCGCACGTTCGACCCCGTCTATCCGTCCACCGACAAACTGGCCCAAAAAGGCCTCGATGCCCGCGGCCTGCGCAAATTAGTACGCACCCTGCTCGACCAGATCACCCCCGCCGAACTACCTGAAACACTGCCCGATACCCTCCTGAGCGCCTACCGACTCATGCCGCGCTGGGAAGCCCTGAACAAAATCCACTTTCCCGAAAGCCAACAGGAACTCGACGCCGCGCGCCGACGGCTCAAATTCGAGGAACTGTTCTTCCTCCAGCTGCGGCTGCTGCAAATACGCCTGCGACGCAAGAACAGCAGCCGAGGCTTTGTGTTTGAAAAAGTGGGCGACTACTTCCACCGCTTCTACCGCGAAAAACTGCCCTTCGAGCTCACCAACGCCCAAAAGCGCGTGGTACGCGAAATACGCGCCGACCTGGGCGCCGGCGCCCAGATGAACCGCTTAGTGCAAGGCGATGTCGGCTCCGGCAAAACGGTGGTGGCCCTGCTGGCCATGCTCCTTGCCCTAGACAACGGCTTTCAGGCCTGCCTGATGGCCCCCACCGAAATTCTGGCCCAACAGCATTACGCCAGCATCACCGAACTCGTGGGCGACCTGGGCGTACAGGTAGGCTTCCTGAGCGGCACCGTCAAAGGCAAAACACGCAAAGCCGTGCTGGAGGCGCTTGCCTCGGGCGACATGCACATCGTCGTGGGCACCCACGCGCTCATTGAGGAGGTCGTACAGTTTCACCGCCTCGGGCTGGCCGTCATTGACGAGCAGCACCGCTTCGGCGTCGAGCAGCGTGCCGCCCTGTGGAAAAAAGGCGCCGGCCTGCCGCCCCACGTGCTCGTCATGACCGCCACACCCATACCGCGCACCTTAGCCATGACGTTGTACGGCGACTTAGATACATCCATCATTGACGAGCTGCCACCGGGCCGCAAACCCATCAAGACGCTGCACTTCACCGAGCCGCACCGCCTGCACGTGCAGGGCTTTATGCGCGAGCAAATCGCTCAGGGCCGGCAAGTCTATGTCGTTTACCCCATGATTGAAGAAACCGAAAAAGCCGACATGCTCAACCTCATGACCGGCTACGAAGCCCTCAGCCGCGACTTTCCGCCGCCGCAATATCAGATAAGCATCGTGCACGGCAAGATGAAACCCACCGACAAGGATTTCGAGATGCAGCGCTTTGCCCGTGGCGAAACGCACATCATGGTGGCCACTACCGTTATCGAGGTGGGCGTCAACGTGCCCAATGCCACTGTTATGGTCGTTGAGAATGCCGAGCGCTTCGGCCTCAGCCAGCTGCACCAGCTGCGCGGGCGCGTCGGGCGTGGTGCCGAGCAGTCCTACTGCATCCTCATGACCACACACAAACTCAGCGCCGACGCCCGCGAACGCATCCAGACCCTCGTGCGCACCAACAACGGCTTCGAAATCGCCGATGCCGACCTGCGCCTGCGCGGCCCGGGCAACATCGAAGGCACCCAACAAAGCGGCATGCTCCGCTTCCTCATCGCCGACTTAGCCAAAGATGGCTCCATCCTGACCGCCGCGCGCGACATCGCCAAACGCATCCTCGATGCCGACCCTGAACTGACCGAACCCGAACACCAACGCCTGCGCGAACACTTAGCCTCCACCGGCAAAGAAGCCCGCCTGTGGAGCCGCATCTCTTGACCTACTGACGCGGCACGCACGTGTACTCCGACTTGCGCACCAGCATGCGCTGCTGCAGGTCGAACAAACGCCGCTGCCCATATCCCACACGCAAGCCGTCCTTGCGCCACTGCTCCGCATCCGGGCAATTCGGCTTCTCCTGCATATCGGCCTCCTCTATCGGGCTGTAATACCACAGCGAACCCGTAGCCGACACCAACGGCGCCTCGTGCGGCAGGTATTCCGTCTGGTACACCTGATACAAAATGCCTTTTTCTTCCTTGTACACATTTAGCTTGCGCACGTCGGGGGCCGTGCCTAAGTCCACAAAAAAGAAATTCCGCCACTTGCCTTGAAAATAGCCGCCTTCCTCGACGGGCGGAAAGGGAAGACGCTGACCCGTAGAGTCTATGATGGCCACAATCTCCTGGCCCGGGGCGTCTGGATTGCCCTTCACCTGTACCCGATAAACGCCGTAATAAATCTCAAAGGCTCCCGCTGAATCGGCCCGATACAGCCCTTTATCGCAGCCCTCAAAGCCAAAGAGCGAGTCCGCTTTTTCGTAAGGAAAGGTTACTTCGATAGCCGGCTTATCGGATTTTTTATCCGGCGTTTTGCCCGATTGGCAGGCCCAGACCAACAGGGCCAGCAGAGTCATTCCAGCAGCAATGCGAATCTTCATGGTAAAACGGTGCGGTGTTGTTTTTTTATTTTTTACAGAAAAAATGAAAGAAGCCTGCTCAAATGGATTGCCCCAGCAAGGGGCGGCCTTCTAATGGCCGGCAAAATTCTGGAGAAAAGGCCAAATGCCTGCGCTTCGGATTTTGGGAACTGATGTTGCGCTCGGTTGAGATACCCGAACGCTCCGGGATTTTTCTTTTCTAACCGCAGAAGACGCCGAGAAACGCTGAGCGAAACACCTCAGCGGCCCTCGGCGAACGCTGCGTTTTTTTAACCTTCTGCCCTCAGGCAGACTTACGTAAGGTCAGCTATTCAACAAGGCAGGTAGCTGCGAATACACGAGCTCGAGGCGACATCGCCCATAAGGAGGCGACATCTCCCACAGGGAGGTGTCGTCTCAGAGTAAAACGGGCGTTCCGTTTCGGAGATGTCGCCTTCTCGTGCCTCGAAGACGACACCTCTGTGTTGGCGGCTCAAAAATCATTTTTCCAGCGTTTCAGGTCTTGCCTTGCGATGGCAGCGGCCATGAGTTGGGGAAATTGCTGTGGCGTACAGGCGAACACAGGTACGTCGAGTGCGGCTAAGGCAGCAGCGTTGGCGCGGTCGTAGGCGGGTGCGCCTTCGTCGTTGAGGGCCAGCAGGCCGATGAGCGTAACGCCTGTGGCGCGCAGGCTTTGGGCTTTTTTGAGCATTTCGGCAGCCGGGCCGCCTTCATAGAGGTCGCTGATGAGAACGAGGATGGTATCCTGTGGCGTTTGCACCAGCGTTTGGGCATAGTTTAAGGCTTTGGCGATGTCGGTGCCGCCGCCCAATTGGGCGCCGAAGAGCAGGGCGACGGGGTCGTGCAGGTATTCCGTCAGGTCGGCTACTTCGGTGTCGAAGACGAAGAGGTTGGTCCGCAGGCTGCGCACGGAGGCCAGCACGGCGCCACACACGGCGGCATAGACCAGTGAGTCGGCCATAGAGCCGCTCTGGTCTATGCCTAAAATAATGTGGCGCAGCGCCTTTGCGCGTCGGGCGAAGCCGTAGCGGTGCTGCGGGATGATGCTTTTCAGTTCGGGCTGGTAGTGGCGCAGGTTGCGGTAGATGGTTCGGCGCCAGTCCATGTCGCGCGGGCGCGGGTTTCGGGTGCGTCCGGCGCGGCGGGTGGCTTGCTCCACGGCTTCGCGCAGGGCGTGGGCTAAGCGCCGCTCGAGTTCTTCGGCTACGCGGCGCACCACCATGCGGGCTGTTTCGCGCGTTTCGTCGGGCATGGCCTTTTGCAACGATAGCAAGGTGGCGGCCAGATGCACATCCGGTTCTACCGACGCGAGCAACTCCGGCTGCAAGAGCATTTGCGTCAGGCCCAACCGCTCTAAGGCATCGCGCTGAAGCAGCTGCACTACCGGCGTCGGGAAGTACTTCCGAATATCGCCCAACCACCGATGCATGCGCGGCGACGAACGCCCCAGCCCGCCCTGGCGGTCGGCGTCGTAAAGCGCTTCCAACACGGCATCCATGCCGGCCTCGCGGCCCGAAAGTGCTGCTTCTCCCTCGGGGTCAGCAGCACGGCCCAAGATGAGGCGCCAGCGTTCGGTGGGAGCAATTGAGGCGTTCACAGCAGATTTAGCAGCGTCTTCAGGCGGTATAGCGGGAGGCCAGAAAGAATACCGGCAGCCAGATACGGATAATAGTTGTTTGTTTCTGTCAAGGCTCCAGCCCGTTCAAGGTGTACGCAAATCTACGACGAATACCCTTGCAGTTTGGGCAGGTCGCAAGTTGAGAAACATGCTTTTTTATGAGCTTCTTCTCTCACTCGATAATACAACTTCACCCTACCGGGCCACCTGGAGCGCAGCCTTTTCAGTAGCGCACCGTGTGCTCGTAGAGCAGTTCGTTTTGCAGTCCGCGCACTTCCATGCTGACCACGGGACGTTCGCCTTCCCAGTGTATTTTGAGCAGGCCGAAGTTGCGCTTGACGAGCATAGGGCCGACGCGCATGCGGTTGGGTTCGTCTTGGCTGTTGCGGGTGTGTGTGAGGCCGCTGGAGGTGAAGTCGTACAAGGGGTAGGGGAGGCCCTGGAGATCCATGCGGCTGATTTCGGCCATGTGTCGGTCTCCGGAGAGAATGAGCAGGTTGGCCGGTTTAGTCTTGACGAGGAGCTGGAGCAGGCGTTTGCGGGCGTTGGGAAAGTTGCCCCATTTTTCGTGGCCGTGTTCGTTGGCCAGGATCTGGATGCTGGAGGCCAGGATGTGCAGCTGGGCGGGGCTGTTGGTCAGTTCTTTTTCTAACCAGGCCCATTGGGCTTCGCCCAGGATGTCACCCTCGGAGTTGGGCAGGTACCGGCGGTTTGGGTTGGGGTCGGGCAAGAGGGTATCGCGGAAGTAGCGCGTGTCGAGCACGATGATTTTTATCTGGCGGGGTGGTTTTCCGAACAGATAGCTCTGGTAAGCGCCTTCGCGTTTGCGCACGGGTTCGGAGTAGGGCACGTCTAAGAAGTCGAGCAGGCATTTTTTAGCGGCGCGTTTGTTGGGCATGCCTTTGCCGCCGTCGTTGGTGCCGTAGTCGTGGTCGTCATAGATGCCAATGATGGATGTTCGGTCGCGCAGTTTGCGGTATTCCGGATGGGTTTTCAAGCGCTTGTAGTGGGCGGCCAGGGCGCGGGCGTCGGTAGTGTCGGCGTAGATGATGTCGCCCAGCCAGATCCACAGGTCTGGGTGGTTGGCGGCGATGCCGGCCCACATGTCCTGGGGCAGGTGGAGTTTGTTGCACGAGCCGAAGGCAATGACACTCAAGTCTTTCGACAGATCGAGCACGCGCGGCTGAAAGGCTTCGAGATCAACGGTGCGTTCGCTGATGAGGTCCTCATCATCACTTTGGGCAGTGGCCGGCAGTGCATTTAGCAAGGTGGCCGTGAGGAACCCCCATAGAAGCATACGAGAGAGGAAAAAGCACATAATTGCGTTTAGATTCGTTCAGTAGCAAGCAAAAACGCCCATAAAGCAAATATCGTGCGCAAGCGTGTAGGGCCGACGGGCGCGGTTCAAAACAACGGAGCGGGTTGGGCCGTTAGTGCAAACATGCTCAAGCGCTGTGTTTGACATGCGCTCTTTTGGCAAAACAGACGCTCCTTTTGGCAAATAAACACCATGCGAGTACATTTTTTATTTGTCGGGATTTTGTGGGCACTTGGAGCCTGCACACCGACCACGCCGATTAAAGACGGCGCCACAGCCTACGACCGCAAGCAGTACCACGTGGCTATACCTATGCTGCAACGCGATTTTGAGCGCGCCAAAAGCCGCTCGGAAAAAGGACAGCTGGCCTATCGCATTGCGGAGTCGTACCGGCACACGGGCAATTATGCCTCGGCGCTTCAGTGGTACGGCTTAGCCTATCAATACAACTACGGCCCTGAGGCGCTCAAAGGTCAGGCCTACATGCTCAAGCGCTTAGAGCGCTACGCTGAGGCTAAAGAGGCTTTTCGCAACCTGAGCATCGAAATCGGTAGCCCTTACGAATACCGCAAGGAGATGACCGCCTGCGATGTGGCGCTGGGCTGGCAAGAACTGGCTAAGGAAAGCGGCTGGAGCGTGCAGCCGGTGCCGTTCAACAGCCCCCAGAACGACTTCGCACCGGCCTTTTATGCCGACGGACGCTTAGTGTTCAGCAGCGACCGCCCGGCAGCCAACAGCAAAAAGAACTACGGCTGGACGGGCAACAAGTTCATGGACCTGTTCATCGCAGACCCGGAGGCCTACGGCGCTCAGCCTTTCGATGCGCGCATCAACACCACCGGCAACGAGGGCACCGTAGCGTTCAACCGCAACTTCACGGAGATGTACTTTGCCCGAGCCGTAGGCGCCTATAAAGGCGACGACCAGTACTGCAAGCTCTACTTCTCTACGCGCGTAGAAGGCGGCTGGTCGGAAGCGCGCCCGCTGCCCTTTCAGAAAGAGCGCGTCAACTACATGCACCCGGCCCTGTCGCCCGACGGCCAGACGCTTGTGTTTGCCAGCAACGACCCCGACGGCTGGGGCGGCTACGACCTGTGGATAATGCGCCGCAACAACCAGATCGAAGGCGGATGGGAAGAACCCAAACCACTGGGGCGCAACATCAACACCACCGGCAACGAGGTCTTCCCTAACTGGTGCGCCGATACGCTCTTCTTCGCCTCCGACGGACACCCCGGCATGGGCGGCTTAGACATCTTCCGCACCTTCAAAATGGCCGACAACACCTGGGCCACTCCTCAAAACCTTAAACCACCCGTCAACAGCGGAGCCGACGACTTTGGCTTCATCGCCACCGCCCACAAACCGCAACACAAACCCCCACAGCCAGGCGACCTGCTCCTCTCGGGCTTCTTCACCTCCAACCGCCCCGGTGGACGCGGCGGCGACGACATCTACTACTTCGAACAACGCATCCCACCGCCTAAACCGCCCAAACCAGACACCACCACGGGCAAACCCATTGTCTTCAAAATCCTCCTCGAAGGCTACGTCTTAGAAAAAATCCTGGCCGACCCCACCGACCCCAACAGCCGCATCCTGGGCCGAAAACCTCTGCCCGGCGCCCGCGTAGACATCGCCTTCCGAAATCAAAACCAACTCGTCAGCGTCGGCGACGACGGCCTCTTCCGCTTAGAACTGGCCGAAAACACCGACTACGCCTTCACCGCCTCCAAAGATGGATATCTGACCAACGGACTGCGCTTCAGCACCCGCGGCATCCCGCGCGACAGCGCCAACCCCGTACAGGTCTATGAAGTGGAAATCGTGCTCGACAAAATCTTCCGCGACCGCGAAATCGTCCTGGAAAACATCTACTACGACTTCGATAAATGGGACATCCGCCCCGATGCCGAACCCGCGCTCAACCGCTTAGCCGACATGCTGCGCCAAAACCCCAGCATCCGAATCCAGCTGGGCAGCCATACCGACTGCCGGGGTGATAACGCCTACAACCAAACCCTCTCGCAAAAACGCGCCCAAAGCGCCGTCAACTACCTCATCGCTCGCGGCATTGACCCCGCACGCCTCAGCGCCATCGGCTACGGCGAAAGCCAGCCCGCCGTCAACTGCCCCTGCAACCGATGCACCGAGGCCGAACACCAGGCCAACCGACGCACCACTTTCAAAATCATTGAGTAAACGCACCGTGTACCTGCTGGGCCTCATCGGATACCCCCTCGGACATTCCTTTTCGCAGCGCTATTTCACCGAAAAATTCACCCGCGAAGGCATCGCCAACGCGCAATACGAACTATTCCCTCTGCCCGACCTGAGCGCCCTGCCCCAACTGCTGTCCCAGTATCCCGACCTACGCGGCTTCAACGTAACCATACCGCACAAACAGGCCATCATACTCCATCTGCACACCCTCGACGCGGCAGCCCAGCGCATCGGCGCTGTCAACACCGTCGTCGTCAGACCCAGCGGTGCGTTGCACGGCTACAACACCGACTACATCGGCTTCCGCGATGCCCTGACAGCCTGGACAGGCGCCCAAATAGCGCGTCTGAAGGAGGGTCAGGCACTCATCCTCGGCACCGGTGGCAGCGCCCAGGCCGTAGCCTACGCCCTGCAGCAACTAAGCATCGGCTGCCGCTTCGCCTCACGCCAACCCAACAACCCCCAACAAATGGGCTACGAAGCCTTGAAAAAACCTGAGCTCTGGGAAGAAATCTCTTTAATCGTCAATACCACACCGCTGGGCATGTACCCCAACACCGACACCTGCCCACCGCTGCCTGTTGAGCACCTCAATGACCGCCATTGGGTGTTTGACCTCGTTTACAATCCCGCCGAAACGCTACTTTTGCAGCGGGCAAAACGCCAGGGAGCGCACACCACCAACGGTCTGGACATGCTGTATCGGCAGGCCGAAGCCGCATGGGCTATCTGGCAACGAGAAGCCCTTTCCTGAGCCACGTATTTCCATGCCAACCCACACCATGACTGCACTGCCCGACGACCTCACCCTGCCCTACCCCGCCCCAAACATAGACTTCGCCAATACGGAAATCGCCTTCGCCCACCTAAGCGACGCTGAACTGCGCCAAATGCGCCGCCTCTTCCGGCTCATGAACTCGCCCACACTGGTTCGATGGGGTACGCCACTCATGCTGTGGGCTGCCCAACGGCAGTTCACCTGGTTGGAAGGCATCATTCGCAAAACCATCTTCAACCAGTTCGTCGGCGGCGCCACCCTGCTCGACTGCGCCCGGAACATCGAACGACTGGCCCAACACGGCGTGCTGACCATCCTGGACTACGGCGCCGAAGGCAAAGAGACGGAGACCGACTTCAACCGCACCATGAACGAAAACATCCGGGCCATTGACTTCGCCGCCCGCTCGCCCCACATCCCGGTCGTGAGTGTCAAAATCACCGGCCTGGCCCGCTTCGGACTGCTGGAACGCATCCAACACGCCCGCTCCCTGACGCGCGAAGAACTCAACGAGTACCGCAACGTGCTCAAACGCATAGACGCCATCTGCTACCACGCCGCCCAAAAAGGCGTCTCTATCTTCGTGGACGCCGAAGAAAGCTGGATCCAGGACACCATTGACCACTTAGTTTGGCTCATGATGAAACGCTACAACCGCCAGCGCGTCGTGGTCTATAACACCTTCCAAATGTACCGCACCGACCGCCTGCAGTTCCTTACCGAAAGCTACGACCGCTCGCAGCGCGAAGGCTTCCTGCTCGGCGCCAAACTCGTGCGCGGCGCCTATATGGAAAAAGAACGCCAACGCGCCGCCCAAATGGGCTACCCCGACCCCATCAACCCCAACAAGGAAACCGTGGACGACCACTACAACACCGCCCTGCGCTTCTGCCTAGACCACATCGAACGCATCGCCCTGTGCAACGCCAGCCACAACGCCCACAGCGCCCTCCTGCAGGTGGAACGCATGGCCCAAAAGGGCATCCCGCCCCAACACCCACACGCCCTGTTCAGCCAACTGTTCGGCATGAGCGACAACCTCACCTTCAACCTGGCTCGCGCCGGATACCGCGTGGCTAAGTACGTACCCTACGGACAGGTCTTTGAGGTCATCCCTTACCTCATCCGACGCGCCCAGGAAAACACCTCCGTTACTGGCGACATGGGCCGCGAACTGGCCCTCATCGAAAAGGAATACCGCCGACGAAAAACTCAAGGCGCGCGTCAGGCATGAAGGCAGACCGGAACCTTGGGCCTATGCCTCCCTTTTAGCTCCTGAAAAGAGGGGGGGGCGCCGAACTCTTTTCCACGGCCTTCGCGTGAATGGAGCAGAAATCGAAGTCAGAGCATGACCTCCGCGTGCAGAAAAACAAGGGGGTTTGGGTAGACCAAAATTAAAGCCAATCTCGAAACAGGGCTTTACGTAAAGCATGCTTCCTGAAGAGGTCCACAGCCCTGCAATCCTGCCCACTTACGCGCACCGCTAAAGAAAAGTATGTTCCGAATGCGATAGACTCCTTGCGCCTGTCGTTTTATCCCAAATTTTATCCCAGAGGCAAATCCATTTCTGGCACTATGAAACTCTGGCCTTTTTTACTCGCTTCCACCTGTGCGCTTACCTGGCAGCCCAGCCATGGCCCTACTGCGCACGCCCCGTCGGGTGTCGGCATTGACACGCTGGCCGTGCGCGGTGTCCTTCGTGCCGTCAACGCCCTGCGCGCTAAAGGCTGCTACTGCCCTGACGGCGAATGGTTTGGCCCCACAACGGCACTCCGCGTGGATGAACGACTCAACCACGCGGCCCAATCACATGCCGAAGATATGCAGCGACGCAACTACTTCAGCCACACCAACCCCGAAGGCGACGACGCCGGCCACCGCGCCCGCAAAGCCGGTTACCCCTGGAGCAGCATTGGCGAAAACATCGCCTGGGGCCAACCTACCGCTGAAAGCGTGGTAGAAAGTTGGCGCAATAGCCGCGGTCATTGTGCCAACATGATGAACCCTACCTACCAGCACATAGGCATCGGAAAAGCTGGCGTCTATTGGGCGCAAGTGTTCGGGACACCGGAACGCCAGCCGCATCCACCCCGACGCCATTAGAACGGCAGGTCGTCGGCGCTATTCGTGGACGTATCCGCCGTTGGAGGAGGTGGCGCGGTGGGAGAGCTGACAGGTGGCATGCTCTCTACAGGCGGGATGCGCATATCACCACCGGTTTCACGCTTTTCCAAAATACGAATGTTGTTGGCTACGATATCGGTAACATAGCGCTCCTGACCTTCCGGCGTGGTGTATTTGCGGTAAGAAATTTTCCCTTCCACAAAAACCAGCATCCCTTTTTTCAGCGAGCGCTCTACGCGCTCTGCCAGGCTGCGCCAGGCCACCACGTTGTGCCATTCAGTGAGGGTCTGCCAGTTGCCGTCTTTGTCCTGATAATTCTCGTTAGTGGCTAAGGAGAACCGGGCTACCGTCGCTCCTCCTTCCAGATGGCGCACCTCCGGGTCTCCCCCCAGATTGCCAATGAGGGTTACCTTGTTGATCATGGTTGGAATGTTTTAGAGATGAAGCATTTCATTTTGGCGGCAAGATAAGATTTTCTCCCGCCAAAATTGGGCAACTATTCGAGGCAAGGCGAGATTTTTTTCTACTTTGTCCATCGAGGTCCATCCTGCGGCTGCTGACGGTTGTTCCAAGGATCGCTCCGGCTGCGGCACATCAACATCCGCAGGCACCTCAAACACATAAAAAAGCGCATGCACGACGCGATGCGAAAGCGTCTGCCGATAGGGGCCAAAGACACCGTGGAAAGCGATCTTCGAAGTGTCGGAAAAGAAACGGGCCGCCACCTGAGGCGCTATCCGGGCGGGTTCCTGAGGCAGAGCATTGGTTTCCCACAGTGCAAATTCGTACAGGTTGGCCCAGATGTCGCCACCCGGGCGCTGCTGCATCCATACTGAGTGGCCCTTTTGGAAGACGGCGTACAGGAAGAAACGCTGCTGACGCGGAGCAGGCGGATTTTTTCGGGGCAAATCCGCTACACGCCCTTGCTGAAAGGCCACACAGTGCACAGCCAGCGGGCATTGGTGGCACAATGGCTGGCGAGGGCGGCAATGCTGTGCCCCAAAGTCCATAATGGCCTGATTGTAGGCGCCCGGATGTGTTGGGTCGAGCAGTTGTTGGGCCAGTGCGGAAAACCGTTTGTGCGCTTCCGGCGTATTTACAGGCGTCTCGATGCCCAAAAAGCGCGCCAACACGCGATAGACGTTGCCGTCGAGCACCGCGTGCGGCAGGTCAAAAGCAAAAGACGCTATGGCTGCCGCTGTGTAATCGCCTACCCCTTTTAGCGCGCGGATTTCCTCAAACGTATTGGGAAAAACGCCGCTTCGCTCAAAGGCAATGTGCCGGGCTGCTGCGTGCAGATTTCGCGCCCGACTGTAATAGCCCAAACCCTCCCAGTGCTTCAGCACGTCATCTAACGGAGCGCGCGCCAGATGCTCTACTGTTGGGTAGGCGGCTATCAGGCGCTCGTAATATGGCAGCCCTTGCTCCACCCGCGTCTGCTGCAGAATAATCTCCGACAACCACACTCTGTACGGATCGCGCTCGCCCTTCCACGGCAACGGACGCCGATGCCCGGCGTGCCAGGCGAGCAAAACCGCTCGAAAAAAATGCGTTTCCTCGTTACTCATGACCGTTACTTGCCAAAAAACTGCCGTATGGTAAATGGCTTTCAGTTTTTAACGATGCAAAAAAATTTAACCCGCCCAAAGGCAGTTACCGTAAAGTTGGCATGAATTTTTAATCCACGACATACGGGTTTCTAACCAACCTTACCGATTATGAAATTAGCTATTAGTCTCAGCATCCCCTTAGCCGCCCTCCTCCTGGCTGCGCCCTGGAAAATGCATAACCCGACGCTTTCCCTTCCGGCTCTGCCCGCCCAGACGCCTGCCACTGCGGAGGCTTCAAAACAGGCGGCCAAGATATGGACAGACGTTACAACGGTTTACAAAGGCGAGTCGTTCGCCCTCCGCTTCAGTACGCCCAACGCGCCCTATCTGGGCGTCATAGCCCCCAACGGCCGCTTCTTCTACGTGGTCTTTCCCAAAGAAAACGCCGAAGGAAAACTGACGCCCTTAGTGGACAGCGAGCGCTTCACCACCATGAACACCCTGAATATTCATACCGGTCAGATCAAAGCCGACCCCTACACCTACGGCGTGTATGAAAACCAGCCCGTGTTCACCTGCAGCGGCACCTACACCTTCATCCTGGGCGAAAACCTGCACGTGGATGACCCCACATTGGTTAGTTCTGCACACATTCAATATGTGCATAAGCCCCGCCCGGCCACCACGACTGCATCCGTAGCCATGAACTAAGCCCGGCAAAAAACTGAAGCCTCGGTTAGACTCCTGCCTCGCCGAAACCTATGCCCAAGGCTTTACCCTGAATGCTCATGCCCAAAACTTGCCCGGCCCTGGTGTATCCTCCGAGGCCGGGCAAATGCTTTTCTCATGCTTCAGACAGGTCGAAGAACCCCTGCGGATTACGCGGGAAGTGGCGCACCTCCCGACCATTGTTTCCAAATCTAACGCCTTTTTGAATGGGTGCGTTGCTTTCGTATTCGGTAACGAGCAGCAGCCCGCCGAAGCATTTGACCAGAAAGCGGCCGCGCTCGAAGGTGGCCACCACCGTGCCGGGCAGGGCGCGCTCGTAGCCGAAGTCGTGGACGTCGAACACCTGCGCACGCCAGATGCGCACCAACGCGTCATCGGCAAACGTGAAAGCGCCGGCAAACGGCCTTGTAACGGCGCGGATGAAGCGTTCCAGGGCAGTTACGTCCAGATCCCAGTCTATCAGCCCATCGTCGGGCGTTCGCTTAGGGTAATAGGTTGGCGTCAGTGAAGTATCCTGCGGTATTCGGCGAAACTCGTTGCGCACCAGCGCTTCAATGTTGCACTCGATGAGGTATTTCATGGCCAGCGTGTTCTTGAAGTGCAGTGTTTCGGCTGTGTCGTTGGGCGTTATCTGAAATTTGAACGTATCCACCACATCGCCCGAGTCCACGCCGGGGTCGTAGAGGAACAGGTTGGTGTAAAACGCCTGGCGACCTTCGATAAGTGACCAGTTCATGGGCGAGCGCCCGCGCCCGCGTGGCAGGTTGGCCGCACTGCCGTGCATGCCGAAAGCGCCAATACGCAGGCTGGAAAGCACCTCCGCCGGAATGAGCCGCTGCCAGCCGATGACAAAGGCAATATCCAGCTGCAGATTCTTCAAATAGGCAATATCGTCGGCGTGTTTGAGCGAGTAGTAGCGCGCCTGATAGACCGCTATGCCTCGCGCTTCTGCCCAGGGCTTAAGGTCGCAGTAGTCGGCTACATCGTGCTTTGCACCCGCTTCGGGCGACAAGGTAATCAGATAGCGGACAGGATAGGGTACCTCTAAGTTTTCCAGCAAGAAGCGCGTCGTAGCTTTACAGCCAAACACCGCCACGCGATCACAGATGGCCATTCAGCTGACGGAATGGGATGCAATTTTCGGAAAAGTTAGCCTTAAGCACATCTACCCGCTGCCGATAGTAGTAACGCAGTTTGTCTAAGTTCGTTTCCCCTTCAATCATCCACCAGATGGGGTGGATGAGCAGGTGGATGGATTTATTTTCGGCAAATTCGGGCGTCTCGAAGGGATGCCCGTAGCGCCATACGCCCGTCGAGTCCGAGATGTACTTCACCTTGCGGAAATAGCGCGACTGGTAGGTATGCTCGATACCGGCAATGGGCGCATCGTGCTGTTGAAAGAACGGGCTGGGCCGGTGCAGGCTGATGATGTTAACATCCGTTTTGAACAGGCTGCGAAACATCTCCACCTCCAGACGCAGCCCTTGCTCGAAGTCCAAGTAAAGCGTGGGGTCGAAGTGCAGGCTAATAGCGTGCCCCATATCCCGGATGAGCTGAATGTTTTCATAATCCTGCGACTCCAGGACATTGTACATCGGCGAGCGAAGCAGGAAGAAAAAGGTTGAGCGGATGCCTAAGTCTTTCTCCTGGATGGCCATGCGCAGGGCCAGGTGCGTGTCGAAGTCAACGTCATGGCGAAGCACAATCTGGGCGAAAGGTTCGCGCAATTCCGGAAAGAAGCAGAAACGATAGCCGCGTTCCAAAAAGACGGCCAAAAACTCCTCATAGGAACCAAAGTGCTGATTACGGGAGGCTATTCCCTTCAAGAGCGCTTCGCCAGCAGATGTGCCGGAGGTAGGTGCAGAGAATTTTCGTAATGGGTGTAGAATCTGGGTCATGAGCGTCCGCTTTTCATGAGTGGATAGTGACGAGTGAGCGATTACTTTTCTCTCAGATGTCTCGTCGTCTTATCACAAGCGATTAAAAGGATTAACCGGATTAAAGGGAAATCGGCAGCATATCGGGACAAAGTACAGCAAAGATGCACTTTTCTTAGCAGCTGCGTACGCGCTTAACAAAAATGTTATACAGGGCAATGGACAGGTAGCGAATGTCCGTCCACAGCGGGTTGCGCTCGTAGGCCTCTAAATAGCGGCGCTCGATGGCTACGGTATCCTCCAATGATTTGGGTATTTCTACATAGACCGGTGGGACGAGGCCGGGCTTGAACTTCTTGCGATACTCCTGGAAGTCTTCTGGGAAAAGGCTGAAATAATGCTGACTGATGGGTCGAACGCCGAACAGCTTCAAGTCGCCGCACAGCAGGTTATAGAGCATGGGCAGCTCATCAATCCAGTATTTTCGCATGAATTTGCCTACAGTGGTAATGCGCGGGTCGTTGTTAAATTTGGAGCCCGTGCCGATACCGCCGGCGCCGTTGCGCTCAAAGATGAACTTCTGTACGTACTCCGAATAGGGCGTCATGGTGCGCATTTTATAGACCTTGACAATTTTGCCGCCCTTGCCTACGCGCTTCAGGGTGATGAACGGCCCGTAAGTAGCTTCTTCATTGTAATCGGGCGCTTTCTCCTTCTCCACGACGAAATAAAGCATTCCGTTGATTTCGCGGGAGTCTACGAAGCGGAAGCCGCAGGAGAACAAGCGGCCGTAGGTTTCCATTTCCGAAATCACGCGCCCGCGCCCTTTCGTCAGGGCGAAATAGAGTCGGCGCAAGTGCGGAAGCTTGGGCCAAACGCGATGGACAAGGTAGTCGCCCGTGTAATAAACCCTGTTTAGCGGACGCGGATAGCGCCCCAGCAGCTGCTCACGGCGGTAATGCAGCGGCATAACGCAGCCTACGAAATAGCCTCCTTGCGCTAGGTGTTCGTTGACAGACTCGAAAAACTTGTTGACGTAGCGGATGTCGTTGATGCGCTGCATGTTCACCACACAGCCGGCCGAATTACCACCCACAACACTGGCATTAACTGGGTAGAGCGTGTGCAGGCAAACCGCCTCCGCCAGCGCCGTCGGCGGAAGGGTTTTTTCAATAAATTGCACTGCTTCTTCGGGGAAGTGCTCCAGTAGTTGCCGGCGAATAGAGGCCGGCGCTAACGTCAAATGGTTTAGTACAGCCATGGATTGTCGCGCTTTTTTTGCAGGTGAAATGAAGGATGAGCAATCTGTACCGTGGGGGCCGGATTAAAGGGCGGGATGGCCAACTACAGGCATTCGGACTAGCGCCCGCAGCGCCGCTCAGATGTGTTATGCTTCACCAGCACAAGACGCGCAACGCGTTGAAAAAAGATTAGACACAGGGAGGAGATTAGGCGCCCAAAGCTGCAAGGAAAGCGCGCCCCAAAAGGCTGCGGCTTTTCCAGGAAGGATAGTGCTCGCTGCTACGTCGAAGGAGGGGAAAAGAGCAGCAAGTCCGGCGCAGAAGAAGGAGAGAGCAGAGTATTATTCAGTGCATAGGCATGGATACTTCTTATCGTTAAGTGAAGCCAATATCAACACTTTTCCCAAAATTGTGCCAACGAGAGGGCCGCGCTGAGCAGTGAAAAACATTTCATGTAAACAATACCCCCAGGCTGGTAAAACATCTTCATTCAGAGCGTTTTACATGGCGGTACGAGTGCTTCGCTGCCGAATGAGCCAGTACTTGACCATGTTCTTAGCGTATTGCTGGTATTTGTCGGCCAGCCACAATAGCCGGTTATCTGTCCAGCGCTGAGGATGGAAGTTGAGCATGGCGCATTGCGGAAACCGCCCTCGGCGCACAGCGGCCACGATGTCGAAGGTGGTGCGGAACGTCAGGCCGAAGTGGTCGTCCACCTTGTCGCGCACGCTGACGGAGCGGCCGTCCCAGCGGCGCCCCGTGTCGGTGAGGTAGAGCACCTGGCGGAAGTCTATGTCGAAGTACGGCTCGCCTATGATGCCGTAGTCCTGATACTGATAATGTTTCCACACGTCGCGGTTATCGTAGGGCGAGCGCGGGCTGCCGTGCATGCAAATGGTGCTCACGGGCACAATACGGCGCAGGCGTTCCAGATGTTGCTCGAAGAGCTGGATGGCCCGGTGCGGGTCGCCTTTGGCGAAGTCCATGTCTTCGTAATGGTAGCCGACTTCGTGGCCCAAGTCATAGATGGCCCGAATGACGCCCTCGTCGTAGCTGTGTGGTACCATGCGGAAATAGTAGCTGCCTGTGATGCCCTTTTCATACTGGATTTGGGCAAAGCGCAGGCTGTGCAACTTGCGCGCGTCCACGTCGTGGCGCAACAGGATGACTTTGTGCTGCGGCTGCTGAAGGTAATCGCTGAAGGTCTGAAAGGCATATCCGGCCTCCACAAAAGCATCCAGCAATTGGCGATAGGCGGTCAGAGTAAAATCTCGCATGGGTGGTCGCCGATGAATTTCAGGCCGGCACCGACTGGGCGGCCAGTGTTTTAGCATAATACTGATAGACATGTCGCAAGCCTTCCTGCATATAGACGCGCGGCTCATAGCCCAAATAGCGGCGTATTTTAGAGATGTCCGCATGCGAATGCCGCACATCCCCCGGCCGTTCGGGGCCATACACGGGCTGCAGGTCTTTACCGCTGATGTGGCGGAGCATGTCCACCATCTGGTTGAGGCTCACCTGCTCGCCACAGGCGACGTTGTAGACCTGATTGAGCGCACTTCGGTCTTCGGTAAAAAGGGCTAACTCATTGGCCAGCAGCGCATTTTCCACATAAGTGAAGTCGCGCGTAGTGTTGCCGTCGCCGTTGATTTTAGGCGGAACGCCGTCCAGAAAGGCCTTACAAAAAATAGGGATGACGGCAGCGTAAGGGTTGGTCGGGTTTTGACGCGGGCCAAAGATGTTGAAATAGCGCAGGCCGACAAACGGCAGCCCATAGGTACGGGCAAAGACTTCGGCGTACAGTTCGGCGGCGTATTTACTCACGGCATAAGGCGACAGTGGCCGTCCGATACGCTCCTCCACTTTGGGCAGTTCACGGCTGTCGCCGTAGGTGCTGGAGGAGAATGCCAGCACAATTCGCTCCACACCTTCCTCCTTGGCCGCGTGCAGGATGTTGACCGTGCCACCCACATTTACCTCGTTGGTGCGCATAGGGTTTTCCAGCGAACGCGGTACCGAGCCCAGCGCCGCCTGGTGGGTTACCTTCGTAATGTCGCGCATGACACGCCGGCACGTGTCGTAGTCGCAGATGTCGCCGCGCACGAACTCGTAGCGCGGGTGGCTGAGGAACGGCTCCACATTTTCCATGTAGCCATTCGACAGGTCGTCTACCACGCGCACCAACTCCACGCGTGGGTCTTCCAAAAAACGCTCGACCAGATTGGAGCCGATGAAGCCGGCACCGCCGGTTATGAGGAGACGGGTTGCCATGACGGGTCTGCCTGTTTTTGGCCGTTTTTAGCGTAACGGCCGATGATGAAATCGAAGTAAAAGCGCGTAGCGTTGTCTTTAGTGGCCAGGAACGTCTGGCTGCGTTCGCGGTACGTCTGGCGGTCTTCGGCCAGTACCTTGTCCACCAGTTCAAAGACCTTGCCCGACTCAGTCGTGTTGAAGACCAGCCCGAATTGCTCCATTTCCTGGCAGTTCGGGTCTACGAACGTGCTCACATACACGCAGGGCGTACCCAGAATACCAGCCTCTACGGCGGTCGTCGTGCCTTCGCTGACCACCAGCGTGGCGTAGTGGAGCACATGGTGGAATTTGTCCGGCGGCATGCGCAGGCAATAGGGCTTCAGCTCATCCGACACGCCGCGTTCCGACGTGATGAACACACGCATACGCTGGGCCAGCTTTTTGACCAGCCGTACCTTGTCGTCGGTGCTCATACCGCGATGCCCCACGTCATGCGTAGCATTCCAGGAGATGAAGCGCACCACGGCGTACTCCTCACCTTCGCCCACGCCGAGCCACTGGCGGATGCTGGGGTCGGGCGTGAAAAACTCCGGGTGCAAGTACGCAATTTCGTGGTAGCTGTTGTAGCGTATCTGCCTGGGTCCAAGGTCTTTGGGCAATACGGCTGGCGTCAGGATAGCATCGGTAAAGGGCCGGTACAGGATGACCTGCTCGATGTTGCCCGTGTCCTCGATGGCTAAGTTTTTTGCCCCCAGTAGGAATGCCGCATGGGCCGCGTAGGGCGTGCCATGGCTCACAAACAGGTCGGGCTTGAAGCGCAGACCGGTGAGGAACATTTTAATGTCATAGCGCACCAAGCCCCATAGCTTGCCCGGCAGGCTGCGGTAATGCTTGCCGAAATTGATGTACGGGAAGCCCTCAGCCTCCAGCAGTTGCAGCTCGAACTCTTTGTCGCGAGCGGTGAACAGCACCTCGTGGCCGTGCTGCATGAGCAGACGGGCCAGATGCTTGAACAAATGCACGTGGGCAGGGTGCCCAATGTCGAAGATGACTCTCATCAGCGTATGTATTGGTAAACTTTTAATCCAAATTTGCCCACCTCGTACAACGGGCGGTTGAGCACCAGCTCGTAGCGGCCGTAGCACACCTCCTGCCCGCCAAAGCGGGCTTTGAACTCGCGCACGCCATAATCTTCCTCTGGGCGACCAGCGCCCATGAAATCGAAATGGTCAAAACCATGCTTCGCCCCGTACTCGATGGGCGCCCACGAGGCCAGTACGCTGGGATGCACGCCCGGAATGACGCCGTTCTCACCGCAGACGTACCACTGATACAGCACCTTGTTCCGATACACCGGCCCAATGCTGCCGCCCACCACTTTGCCCTCGTGCTTGACCACAAACACCTTGGCCGACGGCGATTTCCACATGTTCACAAACAAATCCGGCCCAGGCAGCGGCTTTTTTACCTTCTCCCGATAGAGCGTCTCCAAAATGCCGTACATGGCCAGCACGTCCGCTTCGCTCTCGGCCTCCACCGCCACGGCGCCCGCAGCCAGGCTGGTTTTGATTTGCCGACGGCGATTGCTGCTCAGGCGCGCCTTAGCCGCCTCCACACTGTCGGTTTTGACCAAATAATTCAAATGCGGGCGAAAATGAAAACCGCATGCCTCAAACGCCTCATGCAGCGGCGTGCAATCGAAGAAATTACGAAACTCGATGAAAATCGCCTTCCCGCGCCCATACCGCTTGAGCGCCTGCAACAGCGTACGCGCCACTGAGATGGATTCAGCGGCCACCAACGGACCACCCCAAACAATGAGCCGACGCGAAAGCCAAGCTTTCGGCCCACGACCGTCGGACTGCACCACGCCCATCAGCACACCCTCTAAAACACTCTGGCCGCTCATGGAAAGCAGGACAAAAGGCCGGTAACCGCGTACCGTCTCGATGAAGCGCAAAAACTCACTGCTCTGGAAGTAGTTGCCGTTCGGATGCGCATCTACAAACGCATCTAAGGCTTCAACCAGACCAGCATTCTTTAAATCAGCGTATGAGGTGTAAAGCATGGGTATCAAAACCGTGTGTGTTTTTTGATAAAAAGTCCTTCAGGAGCGATGCAGCACCTCAGAAATGGGCGCAGATAGTTTGTCGTCGTTCACGGCATCCGCGTCAACACCTTCCTCGCCCGGTCGGTAGTACGGCGATTTCCAGCGCCTGCGGCCCAGTGAGGCCAGCAGGAAGGTCCACAGCCCGCTGGCTTTGACGCATACGGCATCTTCGTTGTCGGTGTCGTCAATGCTCAGGCGGCGCAGGCGGTAAGGGTCAGAGTGCAGCGTGTTGTAGCCAAAATCCACCGTGATGGCGCACTCGTAGCCGGCGCGGCGCACAAGCGCCAGGTCGCGAGCGTTGTAGTCGCCGTTGGGAAAGGCAATGGCATTGACGCGCAGACCGTATTCCTGTTCCAGCGTCTGGCGCGAGCCGGCAATTTCGGTCCAGGCCTCCTCGTCGGTGCAGTGTGGCAGGCAAGGATGCAGCAGCGTATGGCTTTGGAAGTTGACGCGCGAGCGCATGTGCTCGATGTCCTGGCGCGACAGTGCTTGCGGCTGTTCCCATTCGCACAGCGGATCGAAGCCGACGCGCGCCAGCGCTTGGAGACGTTCGGCATTGGGCACCGTTTTCAGCTGCCCGACGTTCACATCAGGATGCCGGTATTTGAACCAGAAATGCCGGCGTGTGCCTGCGATACCTGCGCAGAGGAAGATGGTTACCGGCAGGTCGAGTTTTTCTAAAATGGGCAGCAGTTCGCGGTTGCGGGCGTGCCCATCGTCTAAAGTGATGACCAACGCACGTTCGGGCAACCGACGGCCGTTGCGGCGGGCTGCCAAAAAGTCTTCCAGGGAAATGACGTTGTACGCCCGTTTCAAAAAGGCAAAGGCCCGCTCGGCGTAATCCGGAGCGATGTCGTGGAACATAACCAGCGTTACGCGTCGCCGCTGTGCGGTATGGCGCAGCAGCCAGGGCAGACCCGAATAGCGCAGGCACTTGAACAGGGCGTTTCGCAGCGTCATGGCGTGTCAATAAATTGGTGATACCATTTGTCTAAGTGAATCCACTTCCAGATTTCGCGCGAGTAGTTGCCCTGTCGAGCGAGATGTTTCCGGTAAATGTCGTGCGCCTGAGCCATGTCTATCACACCGCGGCGAGCGTAGCGTTCAGAATGAAGTAGGTCAGTGATGTAGCGCTGAAAGGCAGGCGTTCGGAACCATTCGGCTTCAGGTGTTTCGAATCCCACCTTGTCGCGGCGCATGCGGATAGGTTCGGGCAACGTACCCTGCATAGCCTGACGCAGGATGCTTTTCGTCATGCCGCGATGTAGGATGCGCTCGTCGGGCAGCGTCAGTGTGCGCTCCACCAAGCGGTAATCCAAAAACGGCACACGCGCCTCTAAGGAGAACCACATGGAATTGCGGTCTTCCCACTTGAGCAGGTGCTCCAGTTTGTACTCGAAGTGGTTGATGAGCGCCTCCTGAAGCGAGCGCGAGCCATACAGCTCGTCGTTGATGACGTTGTCCCCTTTGTTGGCGTGCGTCTGATAAAAGTCGGGGTGCAAGTATCCGCGCTGCATGACGCGCGCTCGAGTACGCCACGAGGGCGGCAGGCTAAAAAAGGCCCACGTCTTCAGACCGTATAGGGAGCGATGGTGGGCTAAATAGTGCGCCACTTCACTGGCTAACGTGGCTACTTTTCCACGGCGAAGCAGGTTTTTGAAATAAAAGCCAAAAAAATAATGGTAGCCGCCCAGTGCCTCGTCAGCGCCCTGCCCGTCGAGTAGGACAACTACGCGGCCGGCAGCCAATTTCATCACGCGGTACTGAGCGTAGGTGGAACTGCTCGGCACAGGTTCGTACTGAGCTTTGGCCAGGTCGTCCAGGTCGGCCAGCAGACTGTCGGCGTCGGGTTGCGTGAAGTGCATATGGGCGATTTGCCCGTCGAACAGCCGGATAAAGGCTGACTCATCGCCATGTTGGCCCTGGCCGTAAATGGCCGAGAAGGTGTTCAGGTCGCACTTCTGGTAGTCCTTAAGCAGCACCGAAACGATGCTCGACGAGTCCAGGCCACCGCTGAGGCACACACCTACGGGCACGTCGCTGCGCAGGCGCAAACCTACCGCCGAAGCGAACAGGGCGCGGTACTCCTCGGGCGATGCGAACGGTTCCTTCAGTTCGCGCCGCAAATCGTACCAGCGTCGAGGACGCAGCTGGCGCTCTTCATCTGGCGCGCCGGGCGCTACACAGAGGCAGAAGCAGTGGCCGTGCGGCAGTTTTTTGACCTCTTTCAAAAAAGTGCCCTCGTCGTAGTCTGTGCGGTTGAAGGCCAGGAAGTTGAAGATAGCGTCGTCGTTGGGCGTTGGCTTTTGGCCCATCAGGGCCGTGATAGAGCGAATGTCGGAGCCGAAGAGGATGCGCTCGGCGTCCTGAGCGTAGAAAAAGGGCTTCACCCCGTAGCGGTCGCGCGCCCCAAAAAGCGTCTGCTCCTGGCGGTCGTAAAGGACAAACGCCCACATGCCGTTGAAGCGGTGCAGCATCGCCTCGCCCCAGGCCTGCCAGGCCACTAAAATAACCTCTGTATCCGTCTGTGTGCGGAAAGCATAGCCCAGCGCCTTCAACTCTTCGCGCAGCTCGATGTAGTTGAAAATCTCGCCGTTGAACACAATGACGTAGCGCTCATCGGCCGAAAACATCGGCTGATGACCCGCCGGGCTGAGATCCAGAATGCTGAGCCGGACAAAACCCAAGCCCACCGGGCCTTCGGCAAACAGCCCCTCATCGTCGGGGCCGCGGTGCTTCATGGCCTGCATCATCACGCGCAAAGGCGTCTCGGCTACAGACTGACCGTGGAGGTGGATTATGCCGGAAATGCCGCACATCGGTTGCTTCGTTACGTGTTGGGAAGAAATGCTTTCAGGATGAAATGCGATTAAATCGCCCTCGCACAGGCCAAAATCTGTGCCGAAGGTACCGCTTGCCTGTTAAAGAGCGCCGGAAATGGCGTATTGCTGACCTTATTTAATCCAGCGTTTACATTTCAGCGCCTCGTGTATCAGAGCGCTTTTGGCCAAAAGCCTCAAGACTTCTCGCCTGTTAAAGACAAGTTTTTCCCTACTAATAATCCCCCATCTTTTCCAGACCTTTGCCGCCCAAAAAACGGATGTCGCAAGCCCTGCTCCTCTTAGAAGACGGCACGCTGCTCAAAGGCCGCGCCGCTGGCAAGATTGGTACCGTTACTGGCGAGATTTGCTTCAACACCGGCATGACGGGTTACCAGGAAATTTTTACCGACCCATCGTACGTGGGCCAGATACTGGTAATGACCAACGTCCACATCGGCAACTACGGCGCGCGCCGCGATGAGGTCGAAAGCGACGGCGTCAAAATCGCTGGTCTGGTGTGCCGCAATTTCAGCAGCCATTACAGCCGCGTGCAGGCCGACCAGAGCCTGCAGGACTACGCCGAAGCCGAAAACTTAGTGGCCATTCAGGACGTGGACACGCGCGCCTTGGTGCAACACATCCGCACGCGCGGAGCCATGAACGCCATCATCTCCTCCGAAATAGATGATCTGGCCGAGTTGCGCCGTCGGCTGGAGGCCACGCCGCCCATGGCCGGGCTGGAACTGTCGAGCCGCGTAACCACCGCCGAGCCGTATTTCTGGGGCGACCCCGAAGCACGCCATCGCGTAGCCGTGATGGACTTTGGCGTCAAACGCAACATCTTGCGCTGCTTAGCCGAACGCGGCTGCTACCTGAAGGTCTTCCCTGCCCATACCCCTTTCGAGGAAGTGAAAACCTGGAACCCTGACGGCTACTTCCTCTCCAACGGCCCAGGCGACCCTGCCGCCATGGACTATGCCGTAACGCTCACGCAGCAGATGCTCCAGGATGGCAAACCCTTATTCGGCATCTGCTTAGGCCAGCAAATCTTGGCTTTAGCCGCTGGCCTTCCCACTTACAAACTGCATCACGGACACCGGGGCATCAACCACCCGGTGAAAAACCTGCTCACCGGCCGCGGCGAAATTACCAGCCAAAATCACGGCTTCGGCGTACTCGAACAGGCCGTCTATGACTCGCCCTCCATCGTAGAACCCACACACATCAACCTGAACGACAACACCATCGAAGGCATCCGGCTCAAAAACCATGCAGCCTTCTCCGTGCAATACCACCCCGAAGCCAGCCCAGGACCACACGACGCGCGCTACCTGTTCGACGAATTCGTCGCCCTGCTCGCCTGAGCAACGCTCAGCCGCTTCGCCATTGCCGACCTGGAGTTCGTACCGGCCGGTTGACGTCCGGTAAGGAACACGACTTTTTTGGGAAAAATGCAGCACCGAAGGTAACCTTTGCACCTCTGTCTGCATCTAAGGACGTGCTTATTTGGCCACAAACGTTAATCTTTTCCAAAACAGAAAACCTTGTGCGCGTCGGCACAGTTAAGTCCACATATCTTTAATGCAAAATTTGACCTTACGCATGAAATACATGTTACTCCTGTCTTTCTTTTTAACCCTGTTCGCCGGTTCGGCAGCGTCTCAGACAGCCCTCCGGCCCGAGCTTTCGGTGTATCCCAACCCAGCCGTAGAGTACATTGCCGTGAACGATCCCAATGAAAGCGTGGGCTTCGTAGCCATTTTCAACCTGGTTGGCAAAAAGGTCAAAGAGTTTGAATACTCAAAGGGCGCCAATCTGCCCGTGGGCGATTTGCCCAAAGGTATGTACATGGTGCAGCTGCAAGACCGCCAGCACAATGTGCTGAAAACGCAAATGGTGGATAAACGATAGCCTCCGCGCCAAGGCGCACCATAGATACTTGCGACTGCTCCGCAGAGGCGTCAGGCCTCTGCGGAGCAGTTTTTTATTCGAGCTATCTTTGTGCCATGAATAGCTCAGGTGCATGGATGGATTTTCTGCGCCGACGCCCATTTTTCTGGGCGGGGCTGGCGGGTCTTGTGGCCTTAGCGGCGGCGGTGCTGATGGCTGGCGCATTGCGGGGAGTATCCTTTGAGACGCCGCCGCCGTTTCGCGATGCGGTGATGGCCATCGAATGGGCCGCTTCGGCGGAGACCATGGACATCGTGCTGGGTGCACCGCCGGAGCGTTCGCGACGTATTCAGGCACTGCTGCAAGCCACAGCGCGCGACGGGCTGTTTGCTCTGGCTTATACTTTGTTTATGTGCGCGTTTGCCGTTACGGCGGCCTGGCTTTCGCAGCGCTGGTACTACCTGCTATTGGCAGCCCTGGCGCTGGCAGTAGGCTTTGCCGACTTAGCCGAAAACGGCGCCATTCGGGCGCTCTTGCTGCTCTATGACTCGGAGACGTTTGAGCCTGGCGGGGCCGATTACGTGCGCGTGCGGCTGTTTGCGTGGGCGAAGTGGGCAGGCATAACACTCTACTTTGCCGGCATAGCGCCTTTCCTGTGGTCGCGCGGGTGGGCATTGGGCCGCCTGCTGGCGCTGCTGGCGGCAGCTGTGGTAGTGATGTGGGTGCTGGCGCAGGTGTTTCGCACTTGGGCCGAGCCATACGCGCTGGCGGTTTTTTTGCTTTTTGCCGTAGCCATTGGATACTGCTTTGTGCCCTTCAGAGCGTCAGCAAGCCCTCTGGTAAATCCATGAGCAGGTGCTTTTGCGCCGCGTCGGTGGCTACGATGAGTGCCGGGGCTAACGGAATGAGCACCTCCCGCTCCTGGTAAAGCACGATGGCCATTTCCTGCTGAGGCATTTCTATCACCTCCTGGATGACGCCCACAGGGCCCGTTTGCTGGTCAATGAGCAGGTAGCCCGTCAGATGCTCGTAGGGGCTGGTCGCCTGCTGCGCTTCGATGAGGTCGGTTGGCACTTCGCTTTCGGGCAAAAAGATGGGCCGCGATTGCAGGCGCAGGGCGTCTTCGCGCGTGTGGATGTCTTCAAAACTGACGATGAGCTCGCCGCCCCCTCGGATATTACGGATGAAAAAGGGATGTTTGAGGCCTTTTATCTCTAAGAAGACCCGTTCGGCTTCGAAGAAGAGAGCTTCAAAAGGCTCTTCAATGGTGGCCTTTACTTCGCCGTGTATGCCGTGTGTTTTGCGGGTGAAGCCTATCTGGATGTAGTTCATGGGTGTTAGTTGTGGCGCAGGAGGGTTTGGCGCAAGATATAGCCCTTTTGGCCTTTGAGTTCCCAGGGGCGAGTAAGGCAATCGGCGGGTGGTGGTGTCTGGTTGCAATACTGAGAGTCCAGTATCCACTGTTCACGACGCGCGAGGCCGACGTTTCGAGCGTACCAGGCCCGGGAGAGTCGCCGTTCGATGGCATTGGCGTAGTCCACCTCAGTAACGATGAGGACCGAGTCGAAGCGGAAGGCGCCGATTTGGACGGGGACGTCCACGGAGTCGGCTCGATAGTTCCAGCCGACGAAGGGGCGCAGGCGTTCGCCGGCGACTTCGATTTCCACCGTGGGGTCAATCCACCGGTTGCCATCCCAGCGGGTACGCGGTGTCAGGGGGAATACCAGCCGCAGGAAGCGCAGGTTTTCCTCCTGTCGGATAGCTTGTGCGGGTGTTCGGGCTGCCGCCCACACGCGGCGCGGTGCCCAGGCTGCTGTGTCGGAGGCACGCTCATAGCGTTCGATGCGGTACTGGAGCAGGCCTGTGGCGTCGCGGAACGTATCCACTACTTCCTCACGGACCTGCAGGCGTACGGTGTCGCGCACCGTCTGGCCGCCGGGGCCGAAGTCGAAGATGATGCTGTCCACCTGATACTCAGTATATTGCCCAATGCGCAACGGGAAGTACGCATGTTGCGCCTCGGCCACGGGTAGCGGCTGCTCCGGCGGTGCAAAAGGGTCATCACAGGCAACAGCCCAACACATGACCCAACCCAATACTGCACCGCGCGCCCAAAAACCTCTGCTGCGAAACGAGTTCATGCCCTTAGAAAAAACGAGCGTCAAGAGATGCCTCTTGATGCTCGTCGAATACCCGAGAGCGGGATACGAGACTCGAACTCGCGACTTTCAGCTTGGGAAGCTGACGCTCTACCAACTGAGCTAATCCCGCATTTGATGGTGCAAAATTAGCGACATCTCTGTCTTTTCACCAAGACTCAAGTAGGAAAAACCCTGAATTTGATAAATCTTAACGGTTCTGCTCACCAGTTGGCACAGGTTTTGGCGATAGAAGGGCATTCTTGCTAATCGCTTTTAATTCGTTTTCTCATGAGTAGCCGCAATATCGCCGCCTATCCTAATCAAACAGCCCAGCCCGGTAGCATGGAGTTGCTACAAAATGGCCCCAATCCTTTTATTGAAATGACGCTGCTGTGGTTCACCCTCCCCGCAAAAAGCCAGGTGCTTTTGCGCGTGTTCAACAGCGAAGGCCGCGAAGTCTTCACGCAAAGTGGCCTGTTCGACAAGGGTGAAAACCACATCCTCATTCGCCGCGCCGATTTGAAAGAACCGGGCATTTACGCCTACCAGGTAGAAAGTGAATACGGCGTTGCCCGCCGTCGCCTGGTGATGTATTGATGCGGGTCGTCTCGGCTTAAAAGGGCCTCGAAGGCGCCTGCTGCCTGTGGTGGGTAGCAGGCGCCTTCGTTTCTGCTACCCTGCAAATGTGTTGGGCCTTATGAGAACCATAACGTCAGTTTAACCCGGTGTTTTCCAACAAAACGCCAGAGCATGCGTTTCTTACGCATTTCATAAAACACACCTGTTCTATCTCCTATGAAAAATCACTCGTTCGTTCTCCTACTTTTTCTTAGCGCCCTGACGCTTCCGCTGCACGCCCAAATGACCGAAGGTAAAGTACGTTTTGGCCTTCGCTTAGGTGTTACGGGCAGTAATCTGTACGACGACGCTAAGGCTCAGGACCGCAACGGGCGTATTGGCCTTCTGGGCGGTGCCTTTGTCAAAGTCCCGCTGGGTAGTGGTGGCCTGGCGATACGCCCCGAAGTGCTGTACGCCACTAAAGGCGCTACGTTCAAGCGCGACAGCTTCATTTCCTCCATCAAATCCTCCTACATTGAAGTGCCGCTGTCGTTGGAGTACAACCTGAGCATCGTCAACCTGCACGCTGGCCTTAACGCCAGCCTGTTGGCCAATGCCAACGGCGAATTCAAGGACGAGCAGGGCAACCCCATCAACTTCGACAAAGAGGACTTAGAAAAATTAGACCTTGGCTGGCATCTTGGGGCTGGGTTGGACCTAGGCAATCTCGGCCTGCATCTGCGCGTCAACCGCGGCCTCAAGAACGTAGGTAGCCAGACGATCGGCGACATTGTGGGTAGTTTGAAAAACGCTGCCTGGTCACTGACGCTCGTTTACGGATTCTAACCTTTCGCATGGCACGCATCAAAACCGACTTTCTCGTCCTGGGTTCTGGCATTGCCGGTCTTACTTTCGCCATTAAGGCCGCCCAAATGCACCCCGATCGACGGGTGTTGGTCCTGACCAAGACCGACACGGGCGAAAGCAATACCCGCTATGCCCAAGGCGGTGTGGCTGCCGTGTGGGACATGGAGAAAGACACCTACGAAAAGCACATCGCCGACACGCTCGACGCCGGCGACGGCCTGTGTAAGCGCGACATCGTCGAGATTGTCGTGCACGAAGGTCCTGAGCGCGTCCGCGAAATCATTGAATGGGGCGCCCGCTTCGACCGCGAAAAAGACGACGCCAACCGCTACGACCTGGCGCGCGAAGGCGGACACTCCGAACACCGCATCCTCCATTACAAAGACCTGACGGGCTGGGAAATGCAGCGAACGCTGATGGAAACAGCCCGTCAGTTTCCCAACATTGAAATCCTGGAGCACTACTTCGCTCTCGACCTCATCACCCAGCACCACCTGGGGCGCATGGTCATCCGCGTAACGCCCGACATCGAATGCTATGGCTGCTATGCCCTCCACAAGGAGACCGGCGAAATAGATACTATTCTCTCCCGCGTAACTGTGCTATGCACCGGCGGCGCCGGGCAGGTGTACAAAACCACTACCAACCCCGTCATTGCCACTGGCGACGGTATTGCCATGACCTACCGCGCTAAAGGGCGCGTGGAAAATATGGAGTTCGTCCAGTTCCATCCCACTGCTCTGTACAATCCTGCGGGTGAAAACCCGGCTTTCCTCATCTCTGAAGCCGTGCGCGGATTTGGTGGCATCCTGAAAACCGCTGAAGGCGAAGAGTTTATGCACCTCTACGACCCGCGCCAGTCCTTAGCCCCGCGCGACATCGTAGCCCGCGCCATTGACTCCGAAATGAAAAAACGCGGCACCGACTGCATGTATTTAGACTGCCGCCATTTGGACAAAGACGCCTTCGTCGCCCATTTCCCTACTATTTACGAAAAATGTCTGAGCCTCGGCATTGACCCTATGAAAGACCTCATCCCGGTGGCTCCAGCCTGTCATTACATGTGTGGCGGTATCCGCGTGGATGCCTGGGGGCGCAGCAGCATCCACCGGCTCTACGCCGCCGGCGAATGCTCCTCTACCGGCCTGCACGGCGCCAACCGCTTAGCCTCTAACTCACTGCTCGAAGCCATGGTCTTCGCCCACCGCATCGCCCACGACACGCGCGAGCGGGTCGGGCAATGGACATACCAGGACGACGTACCCGACTGGAATGCTGAAGGCACCACTGACCCTCAAGAAATGGTGCTCATCACCCAAGGCCTGAAGGAACTCAAGGAAATCATGTCGTACTATGTCGGCATCGTACGCTCCAATATCCGTCTGAAACGCGCTTTAGACCGGCTGTTCCTGCTGTACCAGGAGACCGAAGACCTATATCGAACCACCACCATCAGCCCTCAGCTGATGGAACTGCGCAACCTCATCACCATCGCCTACCTCATCACGCGCTCTGCCTCGCACCGACGCGAAAGCAGGGGCCTCCACTACACCACCGACTACCCCAACTGCCAGCCGTTCATCGAGCACTCCGTGCTGTAATTTTTTCCGGGAAAAAACGCCTTCGAGCACAAGCAGCGAAAAATGACGCCTTCGCATCTGCATTTATGGCGTACCTTCGGGACGATTCCCGGCTCATCTATCGGCTGAATCCATCAGTAGCATATGACCTGTTGATGAACGACCAAGAACTCATCCGGGGTTGTCTGCGCGGGTCCGCCCGTTGTCAGCGTCTGTTGTACGAGCGCTACGCGAATCGAATGTATGCCGTATGCCTCCGTTACGCCCGTACGCCGTCTGATGCTGCCGATATTTTGCAAGAGGGCTTCATCAAAGTGTTTACCAAGTTAGAGCAGTTTCAGTTTCAAGGCTCCTTTGAAGGGTGGATTCGCCGCATCATCATCAATACGGCTTTGCGCACCTATCAGCGTCAGCGGTATGATTATGAGAGCAGCGGCTGGGAACGCCTGCCCGAAGCACCCATCGAGCCCGACGCTATTGCCCAGTTGTCGGAAGCGGAGCTGCTGAACGTGGTCAGCCGTCTGCCCGACGGCTACCGCATGGTGTTCAATCTGGTAGCCATCGAAGGCTACTCGCACGCCGAAGCCGCCGAGATGCTGGGCATACAGGAAAGCACTTCGCGCTCTCAGTTGACCAAGGCCCGCCGCTGGCTATGCGAACAACTGCAAACGCTCTACCCCCACTTAGCCCTTCCGACCGAATAACTGACATACACGCATGGAACGACCTGAACACGACCTGGACCGCCAGTTTCGCCGCCGCCTTCAGCACGCCGAAGCCACACCGCCGCCTTTTGTGTGGGAGGGGGTACAGGCAGTGCTGCGCCGCCGTCGGCGCCGTATTGTCTTGTGGTGGTCTGCCGGGTTGTTTCTGCTGGGTGCAGTTGGCGTCGGTCTATGGCTATGGCGCGCGGCTCCAGCAGTCTTTTCTCCTACCTCCACCAATGAAGGCGGAGCTTTCATTCATGCGCCTATGACTGCCGAGGGCACGCCTGCCGCCGGGCATGTTGGTGTAATGCCGGCGCCCGCGCCCCTCCTTCCTCCGGCAATGACTTTTGCAAAGCGCTCCGAAACTGCCCGCATGCAATACCCGCCGGCGCTCTCGCTCGACGCTCCTCAGCCGTTCGTTGAAGCTGAGCCGACACCTGCTGCCCCCTTAGCAGAAGGCCCTGCATCGCCGGAAACGACCTCAGGGCTAAGCACTTTGCCTACCCTGACACCCGAACCGCTCTACGCGGCGCCGCGCTCTGTCGGAATGACCGCCGCGCCTTTGGCGGAAAAGAAGCCCGGCCCACAATCCACTCAGAAGTGCTACAGTTTCAGCAATAAGGGCGGCGTTTGGATGCTCGACGCTTACGGTGGCCCTGCATGGTTGCTGCCTGAATGGCGCATACACAACAGCGAATTAGACACTTACGTCGCAGCGCGCCGCCGCACCGAAACCCCTGACGGGGCTTTCAATGCTGGCTTGCGCGCCTCCTATTTCATTCATCCCAATTTAGTATTGCGCACTGGCCTGCATTACGACCAGTGGGTGGAACGCTTTGAGTATTTCGACCCCAATTTCATCCGTTACCACATTGTCATTACCCAAAAGCTTATCAACGGCCAATGGGTGAGTATCGCTGACACTGTAGGTGTTGAGTACGGGTCGGAGTATCGGAAGACCTACAACCGCTTTGGCTTGTTGGACATTCCGCTGCAAATTGGTGCCGAATGGCGTCAAGGCGCCATGGGCTTCAGCCTGAACGCAGAGGCTTCCATTAACGTGCTGTTCCATAAACGCGGCTATGTTCTGGACACCGACGGCCAGCCCGTGTCCTTCACGCCGGGCAGCGGCGGGCGCGACGTGTATCGCCCGCGCGTCGGCTGGAGCACCGGGGGCAGTGTACAGGCGTTCTACCACATAGCTCCGCGCACGCGCCTGTTTGCAGAGCCGTATTTCCGAGTCGTCTTCCGGCCTATCACTCTGCCGGCTTATCCTATTGAGCAACGCCAATCCATCGCGGGTCTGCGCGTCGGTGTTTCTCAGATTTTGGATAAAAAATAAAAATACTGCGGCCTCAGGAAGCACTTTCCCGCCCTGCTGTATCCACAGACCAAAACCCGCTTTTCCCAAAACCGGTCCTAATCTTTTCTCAGAGAAAACACCTCTGGGCAGCGCCAACGCGCGCGCCCGCATCTTCAAAACATACTTGACGCGCACCTTCATGTATCGCAAAACGCACATCGGCTACACAACGCTCTTCGCGCTGGCTTTGCTGCTGGTCAGTTCCTGCCGCAAAGATGTGCACGAGTTTACGCCCTATGCGCCTGTAGCTGAAGACCTTCAGCCGCTGCTGCAGCAGGTATCGGAAGCCAGCAATGCCGTTACCACCTTTCGCTTTGAAGGGAATGGAAAGCCACTGGCCGACACCGTACTGACCCTGCCGGCCGGTGTTCGCCTGCATTTAGCAGATGCGGAAGATCTCTTCGAGAACGAAAACGGTGTGCCCGTACCGTGCAGCAGCTGTCCCGATTTGCGTATAGAGGCCCTTTTCGCGGCACGTAAGAGCGAGACGGCAGCACGCCTGTTGTCGCAGCTGACCTACCCTGAAGGCCATGTACTGGAAAGCGCCGGCATCCTGCACTTGCAGGCGATGTGCTCGGGCCAGCGTTTGCGCCTGCGCTCGGGGCATTCGCTCAAGGCGCAAATACCCGTAACAGCGCCCAAGAACAATATGGCCATTTTTGCGGCACACACCGACGCCCAAGGCCATGTATTAGGCTGGAAAAGCGGCAACACACCTGCGCTGCCGGTGCTATGGGCGCCTTCCTCCGGTATGCTCCAGGCCGGCTACGAAATGCCGATAGCACAGCTGGGCTGGGTCAACTGTGCGCGCATCCTGCCTGAACCTGCTAGCCCGCTTTGTGTTACCTTACCTGAGCAGTTCACCGCCCTCAATACCCGCGTTTTTGTTCTCTTTCAAAACGTCAATAGCGCGGTGACGCTCTCGGGTACCATCAGTCAATCCCGTTTTTGCTTAGAAAAAGCGCCGCTGGGCTATCCCGTCAGCATCGTAGCCATAGCCCGCACGGGCAACCAATACTGGATGGCCGAAACAATGGCGGAAGTCGGAACCAACACCCAATTATCGCTTATCCCCAAGCCTGTTACTCAGGAAGACATCGTCGCCTTGATCCGAAAGTTCTGACCATGCCACGCCTCAATTGCTCAGTGGAATAAAGAGACCCGTGTTTAGTAATTTCTTTTTACTTGCCGAGCCGGAAAAGTCCGTGTTCGGCTTTTTTATTGGCCTTTTGGCGGCGAAGGAAGGTGGTCTGTGGGCATTTTAGCCCTTAGAAATGCCGTGGGCAACAAGCGAAATGCCCGGGCGGCAGCCAGTGCCAGGCCTGCAAAGGCCATTATTTTAGCCCAAACAGGCCAGCCTTGTAGATCAAACAGTACGCTGCCGAAAGCGAGCAAGACGACAGCATAGACGGCGAAAGGCCAGGCGGATCGAAAGGATATGCGCCAACCGAAGCGCTGCTGGGTCAGGAAGATCAGGCTTACCGCCACAAACGACTGGGTGCACACTGCCGCTGTGGCCGCGCCCAAGGCCTGATAGCGCGGGATGAGCCACAGGTCGAGTGTTACATCGAGTGCGATGCCCAGCGCGAAAAAACGGTTCATTGCCATCAGACGTCCATCAGCGGTGAGTAAAGAGGCGAAAATGTGGGTAGCGCCCATAGGTATGAATGCCCAGATGAGCAGGCCCAGTACATCCCACCGATAAGCGTCGGCGCGCGCGGGCATCATCCAGCGCACCAGGTCGGCACGCGCGAAAAGAACCAGCAACGCCAGTGCTATGGCACCCGCCCAGATGAGCCGAAAGGCCAGCCCAACTAATGGACGCACCTCCTCACCCCGGGCCAGCATGCGCGCAAACATAGGCAGTAATAGCGAGGCAAACAGATAGCCCAACATATTGGCCGCATCCAGCAAGCGGTACGCACCCGCATAGACGTCTGCGTGATAGCGTCCATCGGGCAAAAGGCGTTCCAGCAGTACCGCGTCCAACCGCGTGTAGGCGCTCATCAGTAAAATGGCAAGCGCATACGGGAAGCTTCCGCGAAACAGGACGGTCAATGTGCTGCGCCAACGGCGATTGGCCAGACGCGGAAGACGCAACGGCACACGCGCTTTGGCTCGCAACACGCCGCCCACAGCCAGAAGCGTCAGCCCCAACGCCAGGGTCTGTGCCCAGGCAAACGCCTCCGCCGACAGATGCGCCGGCGGCAGTGCCCACAGCAGCGCGCCACAGGTGATGAGCATGAGCAATTTATCCAACGACGACAGCACACTATCGAGCCGATAATGGCCCAGGCCCGAAAGGTTGGAACGCAAAAAAAGAATGCCCTGCGCCAGCACCTGATTGAACAGCAGGATGAGCAAAAGCCCCATAGCACGCCCTTCGTAGCCCACCCAGTAAGCGGCGACCAAGGCCAGCAAAACGTATAGGGCGCTTAGCAAGACTTTTAGCGTGAGCAATACGGGCAGGTACTTGCTCACTAAGTGCGGGTGCTGGCTGACGTGGCGGTTATTAAAGGCTTGCAAGCCAAAATCGCTAACTATCTGGAATAAGTAAGCGAAGTTGAGCAGCGCGAAGTACAGGCCGTAATCGCCCAGCGGCAGGCGGTTTTGCACCCCCAGGTCAATGCCAAAGATGAAGAGGGGCTTGACCAACAGGTTGATCAGCACCAGCAAAAAGAGGTTGACGACAAACTCGCGCTGCACGATAGAAGGATTATGGGGCGCAAAGGTAGCCTTTGCCAAAGTGCTACTGGTCAGCAGGCGCTGTCTCGGCCATGAGCAACCCTAAAAGTTCCTGAGCAGCTTTAGCAATGACGGTGCCCGGTCCAAAAACGGCAGCGACGCCGGCTTTTTTCAGAAAATCGTAGTCTTGTGGCGGGATGACGCCGCCCACAACGACGAGGATGTCGTCGCGGCCCAACTTTTTGAGTTCGGCGATGGCCTGCGGGGCCAGGGTTTTGTGGCCAGCGGCTAAGGAAGAGATGCCGAGGATATGTACGTCGTTTTCGGCGGCCTGGCGAGCGGCTTCGGCGGGTGTTTGGAAGAGGGGGCCGATGTCCACGTCGAAGCCCAGGTCGGCGAAGGCGGTGGCAATGACTTTGGCGCCGCGGTCGTGGCCGTCCTGGCCAAGTTTGGCCACGAGGATGCGCGGGCGTCGGCCTTCCTGCTCGGCGAAGGTGTTAGCCATCGCGCGCGCTTTGGCGAAATCGGCATTTTGGCCCATAGAGGCGGCATAAACGCCGGCGACGGTGCGCGGTGTGGCCGTATAGCGTCCGAAGGCGTTTTCCATGGCCTGCGAGATTTCACCCAGCGTAGCGCGGGCGCGGGCGGCCTCAACGGCTTTTTCTAATAATTGGCCCCACTGACCAGCTGTTGGCGTCTGGCGTGCTGTTTCTTCTAAGGCCTTCAGCGCGGTCTGCACACGCTCGGCATCGCGCCGGGCTTTCACCTCCTGAATGTGGCGGATTTGCGCCTCGCGCACGGCAGTGTTGTCCACTTCGAGTAGCTCAAAAGGCGCTTCGTTGTGCACCTGATAGATATTCACGCCCACGATGAGGTCTTGCCCGGCGTCAATGCGCGCCTGCTTGCGGGCGGCAGCCTCTTCGATGCGCATTTTGGGCAGTCCATCCTCAATGGCGCGAGCCATGCCGCCGAGTTCTTCCACCTCCTGAATGAGCCGCCAGGCTTCTTCCACCAAGTTTTCTGTGAGGCTTTCCACGAAGTAAGAACCCGCCCAGGGATCCACAGCACGGCAGACGTCGCTTTCGCGCTGGATGAATAGCTGCGTATCGCGCGCGATTTTGGCTGAGAAGTCCGTGGGTAGCGCCAGGGCTTCATCGAAGGAGTTGGTGTGCAGGCTTTGGGTGCCGCCCATGACGGCAGCCATGGCCTCGATGCAGGTGCGGGCCACGTTGTTGAACGGGTCTTGCTCCGTCAGGCTCCATCCGCTCGTCTGGCAGTGGGTGCGCAGGGCGAGGCTCTTGGGGCTTTTGGGGTTAAATTGCTTCACGATTTTGGCCCACAGCAGCCGGCCGGCGCGCATTTTGGCGATCTCGCGGAAGTGGTTCATGCCAATGCCCCAGAAGAAGGACAGGCGTGGAGCAAATTCGTCAATGTCCAGACCTGCCGCCAGGCCGGTGCGAATGTATTCTAAGCCATCCGCTAAGGTGTAGGCCAACTCCAATTCGGCGGGTGCTCCTGCCTCGTGCATGTGATAGCCAGAGATAGAGATGGAGTTGAAGCGCGGCATGTGACGGGCACAGTAGGCGAAAATTTCGCCGATGATGCGCATGGAAGCCGCTGGCGGGTAGATGTAGGTGTTGCGCACCATGAACTCCTTGAGGATGTCGTTCTGAATGGTGCCGCTCAGCGCTTCAGGTGGAACGCCTTGCTCTTCGGCGGCTACGATGAAGAAGGCCATGATGGGGATGACGGCGCCGTTCATCGTCATGGAAACCGACATCTGGTCGAGCGGTATCTGGTCGAAGAGGATCTTCATGTCCTCTACGGTGTCAATGGCGACACCGGCTTTGCCCACATCGCCCACGACGCGCGGGTGGTCGCTGTCGTAGCCGCGGTGGGTGGCCAGGTCGAAAGCGACAGACAGGCCTTTCTGGCCGGCGGCCAAGTTGCGCCGATAGAAGGCATTGCTCTCTTTGGCGGTAGAAAAGCCGGCGTACTGGCGGATGGTCCAGGGTTGGCTAACGTACATGCTGCTGTACGGGCCGCCAAGGAAAGGCGGTATGCCCGCGACGAAGCGCCAGGCCGGGCGATACGGTGAGCGCTGAACCGCCGTCGGGCGCAGCGAGAGGTCGAGCGTGTGTTTGGAAAAGTCGGCAGCAGACATAAGTGCACGCAGTGGAAGTCGGTCAAGCAATAGTGCGCTGCAAAAATACGCAGCTGGCTCGCTGTTGTCTGGCGCATTCCGGCGCTGGCTGTTTGCCCATTAACGCTTCAGGCTTTGTCGGTATGATATAAGTAAACATCGTGGCTGCGGTGTTGGCTTTTAGCCTTCGATTCTCCCCTTCTCCTTTCTCCCTTAAACGAAAGAACGATGGGCTATGAAACACCTGACACACACACTAAAACGAACAACGATCTGGGGACTGCTGACTTTATTGTTCATAGATCCGTTGCGCCCCGATTTCCAGTGGATTGCCTCCGACGAGCGACTGAACATCCAGGACTTTCGCTCGCAGCCCAATTTCTGGACGCCGAAACAGGCTGAAGAGCAGATGTGTGCTCGGCGTCTGGGGCACACGCCGGAACAGGCGATTGTACCATTGGTCTTTAGCCCACAAGGCTTTTTGCTGAATGCTCGAGAGTATAACAGTCAAAAGTGGTGTTATCTGCGTTGGTTTTACACCGATTTGGAAACCTTTCACCGCGTTACGCGGGAACGCACGGCACTGCCCACCTATGCCAAAGTGCTGACGGAATACCAGGGAGCACCGCTGTACGCCTACGATCCGTATGCGCTAAGCCAGCAAACGCGCGACGATGAAGGCTGTGAACTTCTGGAAGACATCGCAAAGGAAACATCGAGCAAGCCCTTTGCCGGTTTATCGCGCCTGGAAGAAAAGAGCCTTGGCTTTATGGAAGGCGATATTCTTATTCGACCGAACATAGTGTTGTGGAACCTTTTCGGCAGTGCCTCCGTACCTCCTGATGCTGCGGGCAGTGGGTGGGGGCACGCGGCAGGTATCTCACGCTCTTCAGCGCCCGGGGCCGACATCAATAAGTCGCTGGAGGAAGCTCAAGTGATCGAAGCCTGGGGGCCAGAGCTTCCTCGGGAGCATCAAATGCGGGAGACGAAAGCCTGTGTGCCCGGCAAGTTTAATCTCAGCCTCAAGACCTTCCCTATTCCCAATGACTACTATTGGTGCAAAAAGCGTAAGGGCAGCCGTTTTCGGTTGCGTGCGAACATAAGCGCGGAACAACGCAAAGCGATTGTAAATTTTTGGCGACAACAGATGAACGAACAGGATAGGTACTCGGTGTTTGCCAAGAAACACTTTCCATGCTCTGCCACAACACAGAGCAGCGGATGTCATCGCAATCGCATTCCAAAATGCGCCACAGAGACGTGGGCGAATAGTGACTGCTGGTACTGCTCGCTGTTAGTATGGCAGGCGTACTATTACGTTGCAGGCATAGATATTGACTCCAATGGCGGCGCCTACGTATTTCCCAACGACATCATCCGCTCTCCGGTCTTTGATAACACGACGACCGACTCCGAACGGCGCGTGCGGTTTTGAAATGGCTGCGGAGAGCATCGCATACTACCTGAAAGCGGCTTGGTCTGGCAAAAGGCGAAGCGTGCTTCCGTACCTTTGCTCGAAAAGCGCAAAAGCCCATGCCACAGAGCGAATTAGAACCACTTCGGCGCCACGCCTGCCATGCCGTCCGGGAGGTGGGCGCATTTTTGCGCCAAGAAGCCACTAAAGTGCAACCCCATCACATCGAGGAAAAACACCGCAGCGGCTTAGTAACCTACGTGGACCGCACTGCGGAGCAGATGCTGGTAGAGCGTCTGAGCCTTCTGCTGCCCGAGGCGAGCTTCTTCACCGAGGAAGAAACCGTAGGCCGAGAACCGCAGGCCAGCCTGTGCTGGATTATTGACCCTCTGGACGGGACGACCAATTACCTGTATGGCATACCGCACTACTCGATTAGCGTGGGCTTGCGCTCGGGCGATGAGCTGATGTTGGGCATTGTGTATCACGTGGTGCACGACGAGATGTTCTACGCCGTGCGCCACGGAGGCGCCTGGTGCAACGAGCAACCCGTTCGCGTTAGCGAGCGCAGCGCCCTGGCACAGGCCTTAGTGGTTACGGGATTTCCCTACCACGACACCAGCCGGATGGAGCCCTGGATAGACGTTTTGCGCACCGTTACTACACAAGGGCGCGCCGTGCGGCGCTTTGGCTCGGCAGCACTCGACCTCGCCTATGTGGCCTGCGGTCGTTTTGATGTTTTCTATGAATATGGCTTAAATGCCTGGGATGTCGCTGGCGGCGCTCTATTGGTGCACGAAGCCGGCGGGCGCATCAGTGACTTTCAGGGCGGCAACGGCTTTTTGAACGGTGGCGAAGTACTGGCCTGCAACGCCCACGTCTTTGAGCCAATGCTTCAAATAGTATCGGCGGCTTTTTATCCGTGAATATTGCTCTGTGTCTGAAAATATCAGGACGGTTGCGATAATTTCATCGCTGCAACCGCTGAGGAGTGTCATCATTACCAGGCAGTGGGCTTGAGCGACAGCTTTTCTCTGCTGTACTTTGCTTTTAGCACCCACTTAGCCTCTCCAGTGCCTTCATGCGGGAAAGTGTATTTGCGCGAGCAGAAACTGCTGCGCATTCGCATACCAGACCGAACAGCTCCTATCTTTGCCCGGCGCTGGCCCGAAGCCAAGCCGTTTTTTTTCATTCAAACCAGCCTTTTTTCGCTATGATTATTGGTGTACCAAAAGAAATCAAGGCCAACGAGAACCGGGTGGCCCTTACGCCTGCAGGCGCATTGGAGTTGGTCAAGCGTGGCCATACCGTTTATGTCGAAACTAATGCCGGCATAGGCAGTGGTTTTGAGGATAGCGACTACCTCGAGGCGGGCGCACACATCCTGGGCAGCGCTGATGAAGTGTGGGCAATTGCCGAAATGATTATGAAGGTGAAAGAGCCTATCGCGGAGGAATATGGTCGCTGCCGCGAGAACCAGCTCATTTTCACCTATTTCCACTTTGCCTCCAGCGAGGAGCTGACAAAGGCCATGATCAAGAGCGGCGCCATCTGCCTTGCGTACGAGACGGTGGAGACTAAAGACCGCCAGCTGCCGCTGCTGATCCCGATGTCGGAGGTAGCAGGCCGTATGGCCATTCAGGAGGGCGCCAAATATCTGGAGAAGCCCGTTAAGGGCCGCGGCGTGTTACTCGGTGGTGTGCCGGGCGTAGAGCCGGGCAAGGTACTCATCATTGGCGGTGGCGTAGTGGGCACGCAGGCGGCCAAAATGGCTGCTGGCTTAGGCGCCCAGGTAACCATTCTGGACGTCAACCTGGCGCGCCTGCGCTATTTGAGCGATGTGATGCCGCCCAATGTAACCACGCTGTTCTCGAATGAATACACCATCCGCCGTCTCATCCAGACGCACGATTTGATTATTGGCGCTGTGCTCATTCCCGGCGCCCTGGCGCCTAAAGTCATCACGCGCGACATGCTCAAGCTGATGCGCCCGGGCACGGTCATCGTGGACGTCGCCGTGGACCAGGGCGGCTGCATCGAGACCACACGCCCCACCACACATGACCACCCGACCTACATCATTGAAGACGTGGTGCACTATTGCGTGGCCAACATGCCGGGCGCCGTGCCGTTCACTTCAACGGTGGCCCTCACTAATGCCACCCTGCCCTACGCCCTACAACTGGCCAACAAAGGCTGGGAACGCGCCTGCCGCGAAAACCACGAACTCTTCCTGGGCCTCAATATCGTGCGCGGAAAAGTGGTGTACAAGGGCGTCGCTGAGGCCTTCGGCTTACCTTACGAACCACTGGAGAACATCTGACGTCTCTTCCTTTTCTACAAAAACGCGGGGGAAGGCTGCCAAGACTCAGCCCCCGCGTTTTCTATTTTAAGGCTACCCGGCAGCCGCCGCACCCATGGTGTGCCCTGCATTTACACCGACTTCGACCCTTTGCACTCCCTCATTTGTTACCTGAACAGGGACTTAATTACCTTATACTATGAAAAAAGCGCTCATCCTCACGCTGAAACTACTTGCCCTGATTGCTCTGACCCTGATCTACATGGGCGAAATTGACTTAACGCCGCTTTATGCACATCTCAAACCCAAATATCGCCCTTCGGCTGTCTATTACGTCAGCGTGCTCTCTGCCCTGGCAGTCTTTCTGATTTTGCTCGATTTCGTACAGGTAACCCTCATCTGGCTCTATCGCCGAAGGGTGCGCACGGTAAGTGATGACAATTTCGTCATCGGCATCCGGCACCTGTATTCCATCATTCTGGTCATCGGGCTGGTCATTGGCCTGCTATCCCTCTTTCAAATCCACATCCGCGACGTCCTCACCTCCATCTCCATCATCTTCGCCGGCCTGGCCATCCTGACGAAAGACTATGTCTCTAACATGATCAACGGCATGATCCTGACCTTTTCAGGCCAGATAAGCATCGGCGATAACATCTGTATCGGGCAGCACCGCGGGAAAATCATAGACATCACCCTGCAGAACATTCACCTGATTAACGACGACGACGATGTCATCTACATCCCAAACAATACGGCGATGAACACCGACATCACCAACTATACACGGCGGCCTATCAAGCGCATTAGCTTAGATTTTGAAATTGACCTAAAATACCTCAACAACGTGGAAGAACTCGAGCGGTACCTCATCGAGGCCCTCAAACCGTTCGCTGAGCAGATACAACCCGACAGCCCCTATTTGCGGATAGCCGAAATCAGCCGCGGAAGCGTAGCGTGCAAGTTTCAGTACATCTTGCGCGTGCCAGACAAAGACCTGGAGCGCGTCATTCGGCGAACCGTTGCACGGCGACTGGTGCGGCTCATCAGCGCCCGCGAAAAGTACGTGGATAAAATTTCAGGCCTCCCCGACGGACGCGAAGAGGCCTGAGTATCTCAATAAACCAAACGTTTTATTGAATGCCAATGAAAGCCAACGCTTCCTTTTACACCGCTACTCCTTCAAGCACGCGCTTGACGGTAGCACCAATTTGAGCGGGTGACTCGACGACGTGGATGCCGTTTTCGGCCATGATGCGCATTTTGGCGGCAGCGGTATCCTCGGCGCTGCCTACGATAGCACCGGCATGGCCCATTTTGCGGCCTTTGGGCGCCGTTTGGCCGGCGATGAAGCCGATCACAGGTTTGGGGTTGCCCATGGCGCGTATCCAGCGAGCGGCGTCGGCTTCCAAAGTGCCGCCGATCTCGCCAATCATGATGATGGCTTCCGTCTCCGGGTCGTTCATGAACAGTTCGACGGCTTCGCGCGTGGTGGTGCCGATGATCGGGTCGCCCCCAATGCCAATAGCAGTTGTGAGGCCCAGGCCCGCTTTTGCGACCTGGTCAGCGGCTTCGTATGTCAGCGTACCCGATTTGGAGACCAGACCTACCGGCCCGCGCTTGAACACGAAGCCGGGCATGATGCCCACTTTGGCCTCATCGGGCGTGATAACCCCCGGACAGTTCGGGCCAATAAGACGGCTTTTGGTGCGGTCCACGTAGGCTTTTGCCCGCACCATATCCTGCACGGGAATGCCTTCGGTGATGGCGACGATGACTTCAATACCCGCCTGGGCCGCTTCAATGATGGCATCCGCTGCGAATGCCGGCGGTACAAAGATGATAGAAGTATTGGCACCAGTAGCCTTGACAGCTTGCTCAACGGTGTTAAAAACCGGGCGGTCTAAATGCGTCTGGCCGCCTTTACCGGGCGTAACGCCACCAACCACCTGAGTGCCGTAGGCGATCATTTGCTCGGCGTGGAACGAGCCTTCCTTGCCTGTAAAACCTTGTACAATGACGCGCGAATGCTTGTTGACTAAAACAGACATGACAAATCGGGTATGTTATTTCGATTCTTGAATGATGTACACATCTTCGCCCGCGCGCCGCATGTAGTAGCGCTCGCGGGCATAGCGTTCTTTGGTCAGTTCAAAGGCATCGGCCTGCTCTTTGGCTTCCTCAATTCGCTGGCGATACAGTTCTCTATCTTGCTGAAGGCGCTGTTTGGCACGCCACAGACGCCATTGAGTCCACAGGTTGTTTTTATCTAAGAAAATTAAAATAAAGAAGAAGACCAGCAGCGCCAGGTAATAGCGATTCCGCAACGGCGCTGGCAAGCGCTGCCAGAAAGCAGACCAGGGATTGGACGGAATAGCCATGAGCAAATAAAAAAGTTAAGCCAGAGCCATAAGAACGCTGAAGCGCGAGCAAAGATAAGGGCGGTATTCGGCCTCGGCGTATGAAGTTTTCAGGCCGGCGCGCTCTCGCCGGGTTCCACCAGAGGGTCTATGATGATGCACAAGCGCTGAAAAATTTCTTCGATGGAGCCTATGCCGTTGACTCGATGGCTTTTGCCTTGCCGGGCATAATAATCGAAGACAGGCGCTGTTTCGTTTTTATACACAGCAATCCGGTTACGGATGATACTTTCGTTGGCATCATCGGCGCGGCCGGAGATAGCCGCCCGGCCTTTGATGCGCCGGACAATTTCTTCGTCTTCCACTTCCAGCGCAATGAGCAGGTGGATGGCAGCGCCTTCTTCTGCCATAAGGCGGTCTAAGGCCTCCGCTTGAGGTATGGTGCGTGGGAAGCCGTCGAAAATAAACCCATGGGCTTCCGGATGCGCCTCCACTTTATTGCGCAGCATGCCGATAGTAATGTGGTCGGGCACGAGTTCGCCGCGTGAGATGTAGGCCTGCGCTTCTTTGCCCAAAGGCGTTCCGTTGCCGATTTCCTGCCGAAAAAGGTCGCCTGTGCTGATGTGTACCAATCCGTAACGCTCGACCAGATGCGCCGCCTGAGTGCCCTTGCCCGAACCCGGAGGGCCGAAAAGTATTAGATTTATCATAGAAAGAATTGGAAGAGACAATGGTTGAGGGGCAAAAGTAGGCATAAGCCTTAAAAATCGGTAAATCGGTATCGTTTGCCAAAAGTTTGTATCCAGTTCAGCAGGCGCCAGACGTCTTCTGCGCGGAAAAGTTCAGTGCCGGCATTCATGGTAGCAGCTGTGCCACATGCGACGCCTACCTGCGCCATTTCCAGCGGCGTTTTGCCCTGGCCGAGTGCCCACACCATGCCGGCCACCATGCTATCGCCAGCGCCAACGGTGCTGCGTTTGTCCACTATCGGAGCCGCTACGTGCACAAAGCCATCGCGAGAAGCCAGCAGGGCACCATGTGGCCCCATCGAAACGACCACGATTTCACATTTGCCGCTGTGGATCAGCGACATGGCGGCATCGTCCACCTGGTTCATCTCTAAGCGCTCTACGCCCACTAAGCGGCTGAGCTCGCCGATGTTGGGTTTGAGCATAAAAACTCCAGCATCTAAGGCGGCCTTCAAGGCATCGCCTGAAGTGTCTAAGACTAAGCGAGCGCCCATCCGGCGGGTTTCCGCAGCCACCCGTGCGTAATAATCGGTAGGTAAGCCTGGTGGCAGGCTACCACTGGCCACCACAATATCGGGCTGCAGGCGCCGCACAGCGTCTAAGCAGGCTTCGGCTTCGGCCTCCGAGAGCGACTCGCCAGGAAGCGTGAAGCGGTATTGGTGCCCGGTGGTGGTCTCGAAAACCGAAAAATTTTCACGAGTTTCGCCTACTACTTCCACCGGCGCGGTGACAATGGCCTCTTTTTCCAAGAGCTCCAATAGGCGTTGACCATTGTTGCCGCCGATAGGGAAGACGGCAGTGGATTGGCCGCCAAGGCGCCGAATGCCTTTCGATACGTTGATACCGCCGCCGCCGGCGTCGTAATGCGGCGCGGAGCAGCGCAGTTTGCGCTCGGGGATCAGGCGTTCGACGTCGGCACTCTTATCTAAGGCCGGGTGGAGCGTCAGGGTGGCTATGCGCATGGTGCGTGGTAGTTTTGCAGCAATGATACGACGGTTAGACGAAACCACCCTTATCGAAGCCAGCGAATGGTTGGCCAGACGCGACGAAGCCTTAGCCTCCGTGCTGGCCCAATACGGCTACCCGCCTCTGTGGAGCCGCGAGCCGGGATTTGCCACTTTGGTGCACATTATTCTGGAGCAACAGGTCTCGCTGCCTTCAGCCAATGCCGCATTTCGCCGCCTCCGGGAATTAGCACACCCCATTACACCCGAAAGCTTTCTGCAGCTGTCGGAAGAGGCGCTCCGACAGGCGGGATTTAGCCGGCAAAAGATCGCCTACACACGGCATCTGGCCCTGAACGTCGCAGAAGGCCACCTCAACCTCGAACGGCTGGCGTCTTTGCCGGACGAGGAGGTGCGCATCGAGCTCAAACGCATTAAGGGCATTGGCAACTGGACCGCCGACATCTACCTCTCGGAATGCCTGCTAAGGCCCGACATTCTGCCACAAGGCGATATCGCCATGCAAGAGGCCTTTCGCGCCCTGAAAGGCCTGCCACAGCGCCCGGCCCACCCCGAGTTTGAGGCCCTCACTGCCCACTGGCGGCCCTGGCGCAGCGTGGGCACCCGAATGTTATGGCATTTTTACCTTTGCGAACGAGGGCGACAAACACCTGAGACGCTGTAACTCAACATTTCCCAAATCAATACTTCGGATGAAACTCATGCTGCCCCTCAGTTTTTTTCTGTGGAGATGTCGCCTTTCGCGTCTCGAAGACGACACCTCTCTGTGCATTCGCGGCTAAAAAACTTTCTGCTTTTTTGAATTGAACCCAATCCTTGCAAAGCATGACCGACTACTACCGACAAAAGCGTGTATGGGTAACGGGCGCCTCATCCGGCATAGGCGAAGCGTTGGCCTATGAGCTGGCCGAGCGCGGCGCTTATCTCATCCTGTCAGCCCGAAACGAGGCGGCGCTCCAGCGTGTGGCCGCCGAAGCCAGCCGCCGTGGGGCCACAGACATTCTGATACAACCGCTGGACCTGGCCCGACACGATAGCCTGCCCGGCATCGTTGAGCAGGTGCTCAAGCGCGTAGGTAAAGTGGACATCATCATTCACTGCGGCGGCATCTCGCAACGCAGCCTAGCTGCCGAAACCTCTTTGGAGGTGGATAAGCGTCTGATGGACGTCAACTACTTCGGTACTGTGGCACTCACAAAGGCGCTATTGCCCAGCATGCTCATGCACCAGCTGGGGCACGTAGTCGTCGTCAGCAGCCTGACCGGCAAGTTTGGCACACCACTGCGCTCTGGCTATGCTGCCAGCAAACACGCGCTGCATGGCTTCTTCGATAGCCTCCGCGCTGAGTTGGCACACACACCCATACGCATCACGATAGCCTGCCCCGGATTTGTACGCACACAGGTCAGCGTCAATGCCCTGACAGGCTCTGGGCAGCCGCAGGGCAGCATGGATGAGGCTACGGCCAACGGCATTAGCGCCGAAAAGGCAGCTCGCAAAATTCTACGCGCTACCGAGCGCGGCAAAGAGGAAATCTGGTTTGGCGGCAAAGAAGTCCTTGGAGTATATCTAAAACGCTTCTTTCCAGCGTACTTTTCTAAGGTTGTAGCGCGGGCAAAAGTTACCTGAACCCTTGCTCAAACGCGCGTAGTTGCCAGCAGGCGTTTGACACTGTACCGACCGCTGCCCTTGCCCACCAGCATGAGCAGGCCGCCGGCGATGGCTATATTCTTCATGAAAAAAATGCTCTGCGTCCGCAGCGCCTCTCCGCTGTAATTCCAGAAATCGTGCACGATAAACGTAACCGGCAGCCAATAGACCAAGAGCAGAAGAGACGCCAGGGCTGTGCGGTAGCCTATCAGAACCATCACACCGCCTAGTATCAGAAAAGAAATGGCACCGGCCAGGAGCATATCCTGGTTCCAGGTCAGGCCGTGTTCGGTCATTGTCGTTTTGGTTTTGTCAAAATTCAGCAGTGAGTCCACTGCCTCAAAAAGGAAGATGGCCGAAAGAAAGATACGTCCGAATAAGTCTATTAAATCCCGCATAGGCTGAACGCTGAAGGGGCGAAGATAAGGGTTTATGAAAGAGGAAAACCTCAAGATGCGAAAAGACCACAAAGGCCCAAGAGAATGAGCATGTTAGAGCAGTTGCTCTGCAAATCGCATAAATAAAAAAGCCCCCCTCCATCTTGCGGAGAGAGGCCATCCCAAAAACCGATTTCAAAGTACCAAAAGGCGACACCTCCCGTTGGGAGATGTCGCCTTTGCGGTCTTTACTTCGTTTGAATCATCTTGCGCGTAGCGCTGTCTT
>CALJPQ010000008.1 GCA_937980645.1 uncultured Saprospiraceae bacterium
GCGTATTCATTTCAGCCGAGTGCTTACTTTTGCATCGGAAGAAGTGCCGTTGGAGGCGTCGCTGATTTTGTTTCGGGCGACGTTTTTATATGTGCAACAGGTGTCCAATTTTTCAAAGGAGGAGCTTATGGATTTGATACAAACCTTGCCCTCACCTTACGAGCAGGAGGCCAAGACCACCTACGAGCAGATTTTAGAAGAGGGCTTTGAAAAAGGGCTTGAAAAAGGTCGTGCAGAAGGCCGCGCAGAAGGCCGCGCGGAAGGCCGCGCAGAAGGCCGCGCGGAAGGCCGCGCGGAAGGCCGTGCAGAAGGGATTGAAATTGGTCTTGAGAAAGGCCTTGAAAAAGCCCTACGTGCTTTTTTGAAGAAAAATCCCGACTGGAGTGATGAAGAGGTGGCAACTACCTTCGAGGTCTCGACGGAGTTGGTGCAAAAAGTTCGCGGCCTATTGTAGTTCGTTGATTTCCTTCAAAGAGCGTTTCTCCTTTTAGCCCTTTCGTATCTTCCGAAAACGCGCATTGCCACTGCCTTTCTCTCCGAAAAGCAATGGCAATGCAGGTTGTGATCTAAATGTCTTCGGCGGTCTTGTTTCCTTATTGCTTAGGCAGCAGGAGCCACAAGCGTCCGTAACCGTTGATTTTACGGGCTTCCTGGAGGCCTTTTTTGCCGATACCGCTATACAGGTCTAAGCGTTTGGTGGTCAGGATGGCACCGCCGCGATCTTGGGCAAAGAGGATGCGATAGGTGTAGCCTTTGAGTTGGCCTTTTTCGTCCACATCGGGAAGTTCGGCCAGCAGGGTAGCGCCCAGCGGAATGTATTGAGGATCAACGGCTACCGAGTAGCCTGCCGTGAGTGGGAAGAAGCCGGAGCCAACCACTTCAGGGCTGCCCATTTTTTTGAAGAAGACATACTTGCCGCCGCGGCCTTTGACGGAGCTGTGAAAACCGAAGTGCTCGCGCTTGCCGTCCGGATATTCTACCCAGCAGGAGCCTTGCAGTTGGGCATCGGCCAGTTCGCGCTTGCTGCGGATCCAGGCCAATTCTAAGCCCTTACCTTCCAAGGCGCCCCCTTCGATAGCTGCTGGCGAAGGCACGTGGTCGTCAGGACGCCGCAGGATGGGTACAGAAAACTCGGGCGTCCGCACGCGGCTGGCCGGAATGATAGGCGTGTAATAACCCGTAATGCGCACGCGGTCGTCTTTGAGGTCGGTCTTCACAGCATAAAAGTCGAAGCGATCCACTAAGGCTTCGGGCTGGAGTACCTGGCAGGCCTGAAGCAACTCCAGCGTACGAGCCATTTCCGCTTTACTAATGCCCCTGACTGGATAATCCCGCACGTCGGGGCGCTTCAGATAGCTGGCCTGTTCGTAAAGCGCCTGAAGCATGTCGCCGTCGTAGGGCAGATAGGGCAGCGTATCGGGAGCGGTATGGTGCAATACTTGCGGATTGACCTGGCGGCGAAGGATCAGCGGCTTGACGCGAGCAGTTGGAGCCATAAGGGCGATGCGAGCCAACGCTTCGGAGCTAAAACTCTCGGAAGCAACGATATTGGCTTTTGCCGCAGAAGTGGTGGATACGGACTTACTCCCCCAATCCAACATCAATAATACGGGCGCAGAGAGCGCTAAGAGGAAAAAGAATACTTTTCGTAACATGGCGAAGAACCGTTTTTGGGTTGCATGTGCAGCAGGCGTATGCGGTGAATATGCGTTTTACTTTGAAATTAACACCGTATTACCTTTTGCAACCGTGTTTTTATTAAATGAAAGAACAAATGTAATGCCGAATAAACGCACCGACCTTTGTTTTTATTCTGCTTTTGATAAACGTTAACAGGCTGCCATTTGATAATCAACAAGTTACAATCAGCCGTTTAGAAATCGCTAAAAGTTCCATTTTCCATTCCTTTTGCCCTCATTGGCGGCCAACAGAGCGGCTACAGAGAGGGCGTCAGTGATGCGGCCATCTAAGGCCATCCGTACGGCTTCGTCGAAGGGGAGCCGGCGCACCTGGAGCAATTCGGTCTCCTCGGGCTGCGCCTGACCTATCTCCAATTCTTGGGCCAAAAACGCAATGCCTCGTTCGTCGGTAACGCTATTAGAAAGATGCAGATCGAGTATTTGGGTCCAGCGCCTGGCTCGAATGCCCGTTTCCTCCAGAAGTTCACGTTGCGCAGCCACTAGCGGTGCCTCATGGGTGGGGCCACCGCCCTCAGGTATTTCCCAACTGTACTGGTCGAGAGTGTAGCGATACTGCCCGACGAGCCAAGTGTGGCCTTCGTCGTCCACAGGTATAATGCCGATGGCGAGGTTCTTGAAGTGCACCACTCCATAGATGCCCGCATTCCCTGCGGGCGTGATGACATTTCGGTGCGTTACGCGGATCCAGGGGTTGTCATATACTTGACATATCTCTCTGGTCGTCCACGGGTTGGATTTTAGTTCAGACATCTGACCTCGTCATTTAGTCCGGTTTTCGTCGTATTAGTCGAATGCCCGTACAGGCTTGTAAATTACTCCGACTTTAGCACTGCGATTTGAAGCGCCACTTCTACTGTTTCTTTTTCCCCTCCAGATGTCGGCGCTACTTTCCTCCTCCAAGACGGATTTTGAAACGCCTTAATCATCGGCTGTTCGTTTTCATCCCGCCTTTTGCCGACCCCCGTTTTTCGCAGGGCTAGCAGCGCGTGAAAACAATGGATTCTTTACGCTTGAATCCAACAGGCATTATCCAGATACACTAAGGGAAACGGCCTCGTTAGCAGGCATTTGTAGCTCAGGAAGATTGATTGGTGAGGCGCGAGCGGCGAGCTACCAGGATGAGTAAAATTCATTACATACTACCTTTTCCAACAACCGAGCCAATTTTTTCGATCGCCCCTTCCCGATGAAAATTTTTTAATCGGCGTTTGCCTCCCGCCAATTTTCACACTTGGGAAAACGAGAATTTGGCGTTATGAACCAGCTCTACCGCATCGCTTACACTCTTTTCGGCTTTTTCGCGCTGGCGCCTTTGTGGCTGAAGGCAGAGCTCACCATCGTGGTGAACTCACTCCCTCCCAACATGCCTGCGAATGAGCCTATTTACATCTCCGGGTCGTTCAATGGCTGGTTGGCTGCCGAGCCAGCCACGAGGTTGGAGCGCAACACTTCGGGCAAGTTCCAGATAAAAATCCAGCCGCCTGCAGGTCCGCTGCATTTCACCTTTACACGCGGAAGCTGGGGAATGGCCGAGGGGAATAGCACAGGCGAATATCAGGCCATTCATGTGGTACACTACAACGGCCAGTCAAAAACGCTGGCGGTGGACATCCTCAGCTGGCGCAGCAGCAACCAAACGGCCTTTAACAGTGACAAAAGAGGTACGGTAGTAGTGGTGGATGATGCTTTTTTCATGCCGCAACTGAACCGCACGCGCCGCATTTACGCCTATCTGCCGCCGAATTACTACGCGAATGGCAAGCGTTATCCGGTACTGTACATGCAGGATGGCCAGACGCTTTTCCAGAAAACCGCCTCCCAAAACGAAGAGTGGGAAGTAGATGAGTCGTTAGACCGATTGATTGGAGACGGCAATTATGGGTGTATTGTCATCGGCATCGAAAATGGCGGCGTCAATCACATGAATGAGTATTCGCCCTGGCTTAACTCGGCCTATGGAGCTGGTGGTCAGGGAGCATCTTACATGAGTTTCATCGTCAATACGCTGAAGCCCTTTGTAGATCAGCACTTCCGCACCAACCCCGATCGAGAATTCACCGGTATAGGTGGCAGCGGTTTTGGAGCACTCATTTCCCTGTATGGCGCTACGGAATACCAGCATGTGTTTTCCAAGGTATTGCTTTTCTCGCCGTCTTTCTGGTTTAGCGAAGCAGCTATACAAAGCCATATTCTGGGCAAAGGCAAGCGCAATCCGATGCGGATGTATTTCCTGGTGGGTGCTCAAGAGCCTTTCTACGTTTTACAAGGCACGCAAATTGTAGTGAACCGGCTGCGGGAAGTAGGCTTCGGGGATAATGAAATGGTCTTGGAAGTACCTGCCGAGGGGCGCGCTACAATAACGTTCTGGCAGAAGCGCTATCCGGGCGCTTACGAGTGGCTGTTTGGCAATCTGACGACGACCTCCACGAACGGACTTTCCGTGGAGAAAAAGGCTTCCATCAGCATTTACCCCAACCCGGCGGCAGATTGGATGCGCGTGCGCCTGAACGGCGAAGGCGAATGGATGCAGGTGCAAATCATCAGCGCAAGCGGTGCTTTACTGCGCGATATTCAAGCCTACGAGGAGGAAGCCCTACCGGTATACGACCTGCCGCGAGGCGCTTACTGGGTGCGCGTGCGCGCTGAAAATGCGGCTCAGTGGCAAATTTCCCCGCTTATCAAACAATAAGAATGGATAATTTTCGCTAACTACAAGTAAGTAATTATGTGCCGCGGGCCTGACCGCGAGACCGCGTATCCGCCGTAAGGACGGGCGCGGCTTTTTCTTTTAATGGGCCTCCAGCCAGTTGTTGCCAAAGCCCATTTCCACGACGATAGGCACGCGCAGGTCGGGCAGGGCGGAGGTCATTTTGTCGCGGACGAGCACCTGGAGGGCTTCGAGTTCGTCTTTTCGAGCGTCGAAGACGAGTTCATCGTGCACTTGCAGGATGAGGTGGGAACGCATTCGAGCGGCGCGCAGGGCTTTCCAAATGTTCACCATAGCCACTTTGATAAGGTCGGCGGCTGTGCCCTGAATGGGCGTATTGATGGCCATGCGTTCGGCCATGCTGCGGTTCATGCCGTTTCGGCTGTGGATATCGCGCAAGTAGCGGCGGCGGCCCAGGAGGGTTTCGACGTAGCCGTTGGTGCGGGCAAAGTCCACGATGGTTTCCATATAGCGCTTCAGGCCCGGGTATTGGGCGAAGTAGTTGTCAATGAGCTCTTTGGCCTCTGTTCGCTTGATGCCCAGCTGGTTGCTCAGGTTGACGGCGCCGGCACCGTAGATGATGCTGAAGTTGACTGTTTTAGCGGCGCGGCGTTGTTCGGGCGTTACCTGGTCGAGCGGCACGCCGAAGACGCGCGCGGCGGTAGCCTGGTGGATGTCCTGGTTTTTCCGGAAGGCCTCTATCATGGCCTCCTCGTTGCTGATATGGGCGATGAGGCGCAGCTCGATTTGCGAATAGTCAGCCGAGAGGATGACGTGCTCGTCGTCGCGCGGGATAAATGCCTCGCGCACGCGCCGTCCTTCGGGCGTCCGGATGGGGATATTTTGCAGGTTTGGGTTTTGGCTGCTGAGCCGGCCCGTAGCGGCCAACGCCTGGTTGAACGACGAGTGCACGCGCCCCGTTCGCGGATTAATCAGGGCGGGCAGGGCCTCTACGTACGTGCTGCGCAGCTTCTGCAAGGCGCGGTGTTGCAAAATGTCGGCACACACCGGATACTCGGCGGCTAACGAGGAAAGCACTTCCTCATCCGTAGAGTACTGGCCGCTTTTCATCTTCTTACCCGGATAGGGAATTTTCAGACGCTCAAAAAGCACCTCGCCCACCTGCTTGGGGCTGGAGACGTTGAACGTGTGGCCCGTCTCCTGCAGGATTTTTTGCTCTAAGCCCTGAATGGATACGGCCAGCTCTTTGGAATACTCCTTTAAAAAGTCCGCATCTATACGCACGCCGGCAAATTCCATGTCGGCCAGCACCTTGATGAGTGGGCATTCGACCAGTTCGAACAGTCGCAGCAGGTTGGGGCCACCGGCTTCCAATTGCGGTGCCAAATGGTTTTTCAGCTGCAAGGCCAAATCCGCATCTTCAGCGGCGTACTCTTTGATTTGCTCCAGCGGCACGTCGCGCATATTGCCCTGGGCGGCGCCTTTTTTGCCGATGAGTTCCTCGATTTTGACCGGGCTATAATCTAAGTAAGCTTCTGCCAGATAGTTGAGGTTGTGCCGCAGTTCGGGTTCCAGCAGGTAGTGAGCAATCATGGTGTCCCAGAACGGGCCGCGCAGTTCGACGCCGTAATTTTTGAGCACAATGGCGTCGTACTTGAGGTTTTGGCCGATTTTTTCGATTTGCTCATGTTCAAAAAAAGGCCGGAACTCGTCTACGATGGCCTGAGCGGCTGCGCGGTCGGCAGGCACAGGGACGTACCAGGCTTCGTGTGGCTTAAAGGCAAACGAGAAGCCCACCAAGTCGGCCTGCGTTGGCTCAATGGCGGTCGTTTCGGAGTCGTAAGCAACGGCCGTGCGCTTCAGCAGGAGTTGGAGCAATTCGGCCCGGCGTTCAGGCGTATCGGCCAGATGATACTGGTGCGGCGTGTTGTGAATGTTTTTGGAAGCGTGGCGCATTTCCTCAGGCGGTGTGGCGCTCTCTGACGGTGGTTCTTCCTCGAAGAGCGAACCTTGCTTACTCGCTGCGTCGGCAGTCGTTTTGGGCGAAGCGGGTGGCAGTCCTCCGGCCAGCGGGTGCTTCAGGATATCGTTGGCTAAGCTGCGGAATTCCAGCTCTTTGAAAATCTCCAGCAGTGCCTCGCGGTTAAAAGGCTCAAGTTCAAAGGCCTTTTCCTCAAACGCGACCGGTGCGCTGGTGTCAATGGTAGCCAGCCATTTGGAGAGCAGGGCCTGTTCGCCGTGTTTAGCCACGATTTCACCCACCTTTCCCTTGATGTTGGCGGCGTTTTGCAGCACATTTTCCACCGTGCCGTATTCGGCCAGTAGGCGGGCAGCGGTTTTTTCGCCCACACCGGGCAGGCCGGGGATGTTATCCACAGCATCACCCATGAGGCCCAGCATATCAATGACCTGCTCGACGCGCTGAATGCCCCAGCGTTCACACACTTCGGCAGGTCCCCAGATTTCGACGTCGTTACCCTGGCGGCCGGGTTTGTACAGAAAAATGCGGTCGCTGACCAGCTGACCCATATCCTTATCGGAGGTAACCAGATAGACCTGATAGCCCTGCTCGGCGGCCTGGCGCGCCAGAGCGCCCATGACGTCGTCGGCTTCGTAGTTGGGCACAATGACAACGGGCAGGTTCATGGCGCGCACGATTTTTTCCACCCACGGAATGGCCAGCGTAATGTCTTCGGGCTGTTCTTCGCGGTTGGCTTTGTACGGCTCGTACTGCTCGTGCCGAAAGGTGCCGCCCGGCGGGTCGAACACGACAGCCAGATGCGTGGGTTTTTCCCGCAAAATCAAATCCCACAGCATGCGCACGAAGCCGTGAATAGCCGACACATTCCAGCCTTTGGAATTGAACAAGGGCCTGGCAATGAACGCATAATGAGCGCGGTAGATGAGCGCGTGGCCGTCGAGGAGGAAGAGTTTTTTCATAAAAACAAAAAAAGAGGCGCAAGGGCAGCCTTTGCCGTCGTCAGCAGGGCTAAGCGCATGCAAAGATGGCCATTCAGGCCGGTAAAGGGCGCCTCAAACGCACCTTTCCCTGTAAGATAGAGGGCCAGATGGTTACAGATGAATGCCCGCCCCAAAGCCCAGCGGCAGGTTGAAGACAATCCACAGGATGAGCATGAGCGTCCAGCCGATGCCGAACACGACGGTATAGGGCAACATGGTGGCCACCAGCGTTCCGATGCCAGCGCGGGCGTCGTAGCGTTGGATGAGTGCCACAATCAGCGCGAAGTAGGACATCATGGGCGAAATGATGTTGGTAATGCTGTCGCCCACGCGATAGGCTACCTGGGTAAACTCCGGCGAATAGCCCAGCAACATGAACATGGGAATAAACACCGGCGCCATAATGGCCCACTTGGCCGAAGCGCTGCCCATGACCAAATTGACCGCAGCCGTTACCAGCACAAAGGCGACGGTCAGCGGTATGGCGCCTAAGCCGGACGCCTTCAACGCTTCGGCGCCCTTGACGGCCATAATCAGGCCGATGTTCGTCCAGTTGAAGTAAGCCACAAACTGGGCGGCGAAGAACACCAGCACGATGTAAGCGCCCAGAGTTTCCATGCTTTTGGCCATGCCCTTCATCACGTCGGCGTCGTTGCGAATGGTGCGCGCCCCCCAACCGTAGGCAATGCCTGTGATGGCTGCCCCCAAAAACAACAGAGCCACAATGCCCGACATGAAGGGCGAGTGCAGAATGTCGCCCGTTTTCGGGTCGCGCAGGTAGCCGTTGGCGGGCAGTAACCCTCCGATAATGAAGGCCGTAAACAGCACCGCCGCCACCAGCGCAAAGCGCAGACCGCGACGCTCCGAAGCGCTCAAGGGCTTCACCTCTTCGGGCTTCTCGTCGCCGGTGTATGGCCCCAAGCGCGGCTCTACGATGCGCTCTGTCACCCATGTGCCCAGCAGAGCTATCAGCGGCGTAGAAGCTGCCATAAAGTAGTAATTGCAAGCCGGGTTGACCTTGTAATCGGGCTGCACAATGCGCGCTGCCTCTTCCGACAGACCCGCCAGCAGTGGGTCAATGGTGCCCAGCAACAGATTGGCACTGTACCCTCCCGATACCCCGGCAAACGCCGCCGCAATGCCCGCCAACGGATGCCGGCCCGCCGCCAGGAAGATGATAGCCGACAACGGCACCAACAACACGTAACCCACCTCGCTGGCCGTGTTCGACATCACCCCCGCAAACACTACGACAAACGTCAGCAGCCGTGCCGGCGACTTGAGCACCACCAGCCGCAAGGCCGCACCTATCAAACCGCTGCCCTCCGCAATGCCAATGCCCAACAGCGACACCAACACCGTACCCAAGGGAGCAAAACCCGTGAAGTTCTTCACCATGTCGGTCAGAATGCGGTGCAGCCCCTCTACCGACAGCAGATTGACCACCCGCACCTCCTTGTGCGTGCCGGGATGGACGACGCTTAGGTCGAGCCAGCTGAGCAGCCCACTGAGCACAATGACGAAGACAGCAAAACCCGCAAAAAGCGTGGCCGGATGCGGCAGGGCATTGCCCACACGCTCGATAACGGTCAAAAAGCGATTGACCCAAGAGTTGGAAGATGCTTTCATGTAAAAGACTTTTAAAAAACGCACGCATTCGGATGGCGCTCAAATGTACGAGCGAACTTGGAAAAGCCTATCCTGCTGGTGTTTCCCTCAACGAAATCGTGCCTTCTGTACATCAGTAACTGACTTTACGCAAGGCTGCTATGAGGCAAAAGATTAACAACTGCAGAGGGCCCAGAGGACCGCGGAGGTATTTCTCTCAGCATTTCTCTGCGTTTTCTGCGGTGAAAAGAGAAAATCCCGGAGCCTGTAGGCAGATCAACCGTGCGCCTTATTCATTAAAAAAGTAGCCACGAAGGCACGAATTTGAGGCGACCTCTCCCGCAAGGAGGTGTCGTCTCTGCGGGCTTTCACGAAGGCCCGAATTATTCGTTTTCACTCGTGCATTCGTGGCGACGTCGCTGCCTGAGGACGATAGCATTTTGTCCTGCCTGCCGTAAGATCGCTCAGTAAAACTGTCGGACGAACGCAAAATACCACCACGTTTTTTAGAGTGACTCAATAGCGACAAATCTACATTTTCAAGTGCCAGATATGAAATATGGTACCTCGTTTGATGCCTGACGACAGAATTACCTGTATGTCGTTTCACTGTGGTCTCAACATCATGAAAAAAACATTTACTGTTTTTATCGCCCTGGCGAGCATCGTTTACTGGTTGGCCTGCGTGCACGAAGCTGAATGGACCTTGGACCAGCATCTGGCTGATGCCCTGAACCGCCACTCGCACACCGGCTCGCTCGAATGGTACATCATGCCTGAAAGCGATGACTACGCTGCGCTACCTTTTCAGGATCCCCAAAACCCGATAACGAAAGAAAAAGTCGAGCTTGGCCGTTTGCTTTTTTTCGAGACAGGCCTTGGGCTGGAAGCCAACCGGGATGTTCTGATGGGCACGTATTCCTGTAGCTCATGTCATGTGCCAGGCCGCAGCTTCACGGCTGGTCGTTTTCAGGGGATTGCCGACGGTGCTATTGGCTTCGGCCAATCGGGCGAAGGCCGTTCCAAACATCCGCTCTATGCCGGTGATGATGTGGACGCGCAAGGGGCACGCCCGCTCCCTACCATCAACCTGGCTTACGTAACCAATGCCCTTTGGGCTGGATCGTTTGGTTCCTACCATGTCAACACAGGCACTGAGTCGGTATGGAACCAGGATACGCTCATCGCCATCAACTTTAAGGGCAAACACGGACTGGAGGCCAATAATGCCCGTGCCCTCATCGTGCATCGCCAGGTTATCCATAAAGAGTTGATGGATGCCCTGGGCTATACGGAGATGTTCGACAAAGCCTTTCCCGAAATCCCCCCCTCCGAACGATATAACCGCGAAACGGCAGGGGCTGCTATTGCGGCATACTTCCGGACTATCTTCACCAACCAGGCCCCTTTCCAGCGCTGGCTAAAGGGCGAACGCAACGCCATGACTGAGCAGGAAAAACGCGGCGCTCTGCTCTTCTTCGGTAAAGCGGGCTGCTCCAACTGCCACAACAGCCCTTCGCTCAATAGTATTCCACACAAGTTTTTCGCCCTGGGTGTTAAAGACCTGTATCAGAGCGGTTTTCAGGTATTCCGTACCGGCCCCGACGACAACCGCAACCTCGGACGCGGCGGCTTTACTAAACGCCCGGAAGATATGTTCAAATTCAAGGTGCCGCAGCTGTACAATCTGCGCGACGTGGGTTTCTACTTCCATGGGGCTAGCAAGCACACCCTGCGCGAAGTCGTTGAGTATTTCAATAACGGCATACCCGAAAATCCCAACGTGCCAGCCAGCCAAATTTCCGCGTTCTTCCACCCGCTGGGCCTGACAGAGCAAGAGATAGACGACTTGACAGCCTTTTTAGAAAATGGCCTGTACGATCCAAATTTGGAGCGATACGCTCCCAAGCGCACGATGTCGGGCAATTGCTTCCCCAACAACGACCCATTGTCACGCATTGAAATGGGGTGTCAGTAAGCGCACAGCGAAGGTACCCTCTGCAGCAAAACTTTCCCGGAACGCTGCTGAATGTTAGTTCGGTGGCGCTCCGGCTTTTTGAACATGCCGCCAAAATGGCAGGCCAATCGCCCTGGCACGCTTTTGCTGCAAGAGCCACATTCTGGCGGAACACCACAACCTCCGCTCGAAGACAAACATGATACACACCGCCTTCCATTTTATCGAAAACACCAGAACCTACAGCCAACCAACCCAATCGGACACCGCTGACACCCGCGACGAGACCCTACTCGATGCTTATTCACGCACGGTCGTGGAGGTCGTGGAGCGCGTCAGCCCGGCTGTTGTGCATTTGAAGGTACAGAAAAAGGGCGCGCGCAACGCTCCCGGCAGTGGCAGCGGTTTCATCATCGGCACAGACGGGCTGGTTGTTACCAACAGCCATGTTGTCAGTGGTGCCGAGCGCATCGAGGGCGCCCTGCCCGATGGCCGCACCTATGAGGCCCGGCTGGTAGGCGACGACCCGGCCACCGACATCGCCGTAGTACGTCTGGAAAATGCCGACCGGCTCAGCACCATCGCCTTCGGCGAAAGCCGCCGCCTGCGCGTGGGCCAAATCGCCATCGCCGTGGGCAATCCCTACGGCTTCCAGCACTCCGTAACGGCAGGGGTGGTGAGCGCCTTAGGCCGAACGCTGCGCACGCAAACGGGCCGCCTGATTGATGACGTCATCCAGACCGACGCAGCCCTCAACCCGGGCAACAGCGGCGGCCCCTTAGTGGACTCGCGCGGGCAGGTCATCGGGGTAAACACAGCCGTCATCCTGCCTGCCCAGGGCCTGTGCTTTGCCGTAGCATCTGACCTGGCCCAATACATCGTAGGCCAGCTCGTGCTCGAAGGGCGCATCCGACGCGGCTACCTGGGCATTGGGGCCCAAAATGTGCCTTTGCCGGCCCGCCTCGTTGCTGAATGGCAGCTGCCCGCCGCCACGGGCGTGCTGGTGCAGAGCACCGAACCCAACAGCCCGGCCGCCCGCGCCGGCCTCAAACCCGGAGACGTGCTCGTACGCCTGAAAGACCAACCCGTAGACTCCATTGACACCCTCCACAAAAAGCTAAGTGCCGATACTATTGGCCAGCCCCTGCCACTGCACGTGCTGCGTCAGGGAGCGCTATTGGTACTCGAAGCCATCCCAGAGGCGTTGCCCGCGTGAAAGCAAGGACGGCCCTCGGTCTGTATCTTTGCCCAAAATCGCGACCATGCTCAAGAAACTGCCAGCTGGCGAGTCCAGTTTCCCGGCTATTCGAGAGGGCGATTGGCTTTACGTGGACAAAACAGAGCCTATCTACCACCTGGCGAGCACAGGCAAGTACTTCTTCCTCTCGCGCCCGAGCCGCTTTGGTAAATCACTGACCGCCTCTACCCTTAAGACACTCTTCGAGGGCCGGCGCGAGCTGTTCAAAGGATTATGGATATACGAACACAGCGACTGGGACTGGAGCCGGAAATATCCCGTCATCTCCCTGTCGTTCAATGCCATAGACTATAAAACTAACGGCCTGGAAAAAGCCCTCTCTCCGGAACTGGCCAGGCTGGCCCAGTTCCACGGCGTGCAGCCCAACGGCCTTTCGGCTAAAGACAAATTTCGCGAGCTCATCCTGGCGCTGGGCAAGGACGCTCCAGTTGTCGTCCTCGTAGGCGAGTACGACTAGCCCATCAACGACTTCCTGGACGACTACGAACAAGCCGACGCCAACCGCGACGCGCTGGGTAACTTCTTCGGCGTGCTCAAGGCCAACGATGTAGCCGACTGCTTGCGCTTCGTGTTCATCACCGGAGCATCCAAGTTTTCCAAAGTAACCCTCTTTTCCGATCTCAACAACCTGACCGACCTGACCCAGCACCCGAAATTCGGAACCTTAGTGGGCATCACCCAGACCGAGCTGGAAACTTGCTTCGACGGATACATCGCTCAAATGGCTCAGGACAGCGGCTGCACGCGCCAAACCCTTCTGGATAAAATCCGGTACCGGTACAACGGTTACACCTGGGACGGGCGCAACTTTGTGTACAACCCCTTCTCGCTACTCCACCTCTTCAGCAGCGGCAGTTTCAAAAATTTTTGGTTCACCTCAGGCACCACTGGCTGGCTGGCGCGCAAAATGCGCGACGCGGCCGTCAATGTCGCTGCCCTGAAGGGCATGGTCGTGCAGGAGAGTTTCTTCGACCGCTTCGAGATACGCTATTAGACCCCACAGTACTGCTGTACCAGGCGGGCTACCTGACCATCAAGGAAATCATCCGCGAAGATGTCGAACAGAGCTACCGATTGGGCTTTCCCAACTACGAAGTGCGCAGCTCACTCATAGACAGCCTTTTCCAGGCCTATGCCGACACTCCGGTCAGTGAAATGGGTGCCATCGTGCAACACATGCGGGCCGCCCTGACGGAGCACCAACTGAGCGACTTTATCGAGCTACTGCGCAGCATCTTTGCCCACATCTCCCACCGATTGCTCAAGCAATACATCGAGAGCGAAAACCTCAAACTGTGGGAGGCCTATTACCAGACCATCGTTTACCTGTAACCCTCAACCTGGCGGGCAGCCATGTGGCCTGCGAGGTGCGGACAAACCAGGGCTATATAGATGCCGTAGCCGAAACCAGCCGACACATCTACGTGATGGAATTCAGAATGGGCAAAGCCGCCGAGGCCATGCAGCAAATCCGAGAAAAAGGCTACGCCCAAAAGTATCTCCATCGCGGCAAAACGGTTACCCTGCTAGCCGTGGGCTTCGACTCGCAAGCGCGCAACATCGGCAACTGGGAAGAAGAAAGGCTAGTATAAAGGCGCCATCGCCTCACCGGAAGGCTTCACCTTTCGCTCAAATCAGCCCCTGCGGATACAATGCCGCCAGTGCCGCTTGCACCGTTGCCTTGTCGGCCGGGTAGGTAACGCCATACCACGAGCTTTCGCACGTCTCTACGCGCACGCGAACGCGATGTTCGTGCACCAGCCGGCTGACGACGCTGGGGATGTAAAACTCGGCCCGCGGGTTATTCCAGTTTTGCTGCACGAAGGTGCGAAACTGGGCATCTAAGTGCTCAAAAAGGCTGGGGTGAAAGCCCCAGAAATTCATGGACACTGGCGTATCGGCGGGCAGCAGGTAGCGCTGTTCGTTGTCATCTGTAAAGCCGATGCCATCGTCGTGGCGTTCGATACGGGTGCGTTCGACTACATCGGACAAGTAACCCTCCGGACCAACGGTGCACACGCCGCGCGAGACGGCGCCGTTTTCCGAAAGGGTGTTGCCTAAGCGATAGGCGACCATGCCGTAGAGGTCGGGTGCGCATTCGCGCCGGAGAAAGCCGGCCATGACGCGAAAGGCGTCGGCACCGTAGAAGTCGTCGGCGTTGATGGTGGCAAACGGCTCATGCACGCACGGGCGAGTGGCCAGAATGGCGTGTCCGGTGCCCCAGGGTTTTTCGCGCGGTGGGATCTCGGGCAGCCAGTCCAGCGCCGTATCCATTTCCTGGAAGGCGTACTCCACGGGCATCAGCCGCTCAATACGCGCGCCAATGCGCTGGCGAAATTCATCTTCGATGGCTTTGCGCAACACGATGACGGCCTTGCCAAAGCCGGCTTGGCGCGCGTCGTGGAGCGAAAATTCGAGAATGGCTTCGCCCTTAGGGCCGATGCCGTCCACCTGCTTGAGACCGCCGTAGCGCGAACCAATGCCAGCAGCCAGAATGACGAGCGTAGGGTGCATGAGGAGTGTAAAATGAAAAGTGAGCAATGATTGGAGGTGATGGGTAGCCAGACGACGACTTTATTGCAAGAAAATGGCATAGGCTATGCGGGCTGAGTGGCTGGCGCACAAGCGCGGATTTTTCGCAGTTTATTTTCCATTTTCCATTCTAAACGCCGCCTACCTTTGCCCGAGCGCAAAAGTCCGAAAACGGTTTGGTTTGCGCGCTCCGACAACTGCTCGTGCATATGCAAAACACCGCTACTCGTCCGATGGGCGACTACTGGCGCCAGATGGCACTACTGGGGTTGCTCTTTTTCATCTTTGGCTTTGTTACCTGGCTCAACGGTTCGCTCATTCCGTTTCTGAAGCTGGCCTGCGACCTGCGATACGAGTGGCAGGCGCTGTTGGTAACGTCGGCATTTTATCTCAGCTACTTCTTTCTGGCCCTGCCCTCTTCAGCCATTTTGAGCCGTACAGGTTTCAAAAACGGGATGGCATTAGGGCTTCTCGTCATGGCCTTGGGTTGCCTGATTTTCATCCCGGCGGCCCAGACGCGCATTTACGGTCTTTTCTTGACGGGGCTGTTTGTGCAGGGCATGGGCCTGTCCATGCTGCAAACGGCCGTCAACCCGTACGTGAGTATCATTGGGCCGTTAGAAAGCGCCGCACAGCGCATCAGCATCATGGGCATCTGCAATAAGGTGGCGGGCATTCTCAGTCCTATCATCCTGAGCAGCATCGTGTTGCGCGGTGCTAAACAAATAGAAGCACAGGTGAGCGCCGCTGCCGATGCTGCCCAAAAGGCTGAGCTGCTCAACGCTCTGGCCGCGCGCGCCATTCCGCCCTATGTGGCCATGGCGGTCGTGTTGGCGCTGCTGGCACTGTTCATCCGGCGCTCGCCGCTGCCCGACATCCATCCGGCCGACGATAGAGCGGACGCTTCTGCGCCCTCTGACGCTCGCAGCATCTGGCAGTTTCCGCACCTGTGGCTGGGGGCACTGGCCATTTTCTTTTACGTAGGTGCCGAAGTGATGGCCGGTGATGGCATTGTGCTCTACGGGCGCTTTCTGGGCTTCGACCTGGACCAAACGAAATACTTCACCGCGCTGACGCTCTCGGGCATGCTCATCGGTTACCTGCTGAGTATTGTGCTCATCCCGCGCTACATCTCTCAGGAGAACTTCCTGCGCTATTCGGCCCTGTTGGGCATTGCGCTTTCCATAAGCGCTTATTTTACTTCGGGTACTACCGCGCTGACGTGCGTGGCGTTGCTGGGCTTAGCCAACGCGGTGATGTGGCCGGCCATTTTCCCCTTAGCCATCCATGGCCTGGGGCGGCTGACGCAGGTCGGCTCGGCCCTGCTCATCATGGGTATTGTTGGCGGTGCTCTCTTGCCGCAGCTGTACGGCTGGCTGGCCGACCACCCCGCTGCCGGGCCGCGCGTGGCGTTACAGGCCGTGCTGTTGCCGGCGTATGCCTATATTCTGTACTACGGGTGGCGGGGGTACAAGGCGAGCGCATAGGAATTGACCCGACACAAGCCACTTTGTCATGACCGGAGAAGCAGCCCTCCCCATCAGACGTCGAGAGGCACAGCAGTGTTTTTTCGCGGTGCCTATCCGTGCCCTTGGCGGTTAAATGAAGAAGGCCAGAGGTTTATGAACAGAGAGCCGTGTTTAGCGTCAGCGCGGCACTGAAAGGTTCCTTTTACATTTTCGATTGTGCAAATTCTGCTTAATCCTGCACATCCGATTGTGCCAAAGCCGGAGGAAATGGCTTACTCGTCTCAAAAAGGCGTGAGGTGCATGCTTTACGGTAATAGACCCCCGCTATCTCTTTCGGGAACTCATATATGGGGGGGCTGTCTGCGGGAATAGGCTGTGTGAAAAACATATTTTCTTCATAACAGCGGTCCACCCAAAAGGACATCAGGGCCAGGCCAAGCAATGCTAACAGAAAGGCTTTCATAGCTTGACTTACGATTTTGATTTAATGAATGTGATGAGCTGGCATATCCTTTTTTTGCGGTATTAGTATGACTTTGGTGAAAAATGTTATTGTCGGAAGTCTTCTGAAAAGTTTTTTGTCGAGACATGCGGTAGGATAGTGATGGCCTGTTCGCAAGTAGGATAAGCGACTTGCCGGATAGCGATGGGTGCCAGCTTCTGCAAGAGTGTATGCACAAAAAAAGCAGCCACCTGCTCAACGGCAGATGGCTGCTTATGGATGTTATCCTTCCGGAGATGGAGCCTTAACGCGCGTAAGCCACCGAGCGCTTTTCGCGGATGACGGTTACGCGAATTTGTCCCGGGTACTGCATTTCCTCCTCGATACGCTTAGAGATGAGGAACGACAGGTCGTCGGCGTATTGGTCGGTTACCTTATCGGCCTCGACGATGACGCGCAGTTCACGACCGGCTTGCATGGCGAAGGCTTTGGCGACGCCCTCATAGCTCATGGCCAGTTCTTCCAGTTCGCCGATGCGCTTGAGGTAGTTTTCCAGAATTTCGCGTCGGGCGCCGGGGCGGGCGCCGGAGATGGCGTCGCAGGCTTGCACGATGGGCGAAATGATGTTGTCCATTTCGATCTCGTCGTGGTGGGCGCCCACAGCGTTGATGACCACCGGGTGCTCCCCGTACTGTTCGCACATTTTCATGCCGAGGATAGCGTGCGACAGCTCGGTTTCTTCTTCGGCCACTTTTCCGATGTCGTGCAGGAGGCCAGCGCGCTTGGCCATTTTGATCTGCTTGGGATTCAGACCCAATTCGGCAGCCATAATGGCGCAGAGGTTGGCCGTTTCGATGGAGTGCTTGAGCAGGTTTTGGCCGTAGGAGGAGCGGAAGCGCATGCGGCCCACCATACGCACTAAGGCAGGATTGAGGCCGTGGATACCCAGTTCCATCACGGTGCGTTCGCCGATTTCGACGATTTGCTCCTCTATCTGGCGCGACACTTTGGCCACTACCTCTTCGATGCGCTGCGGGTGGATGCGGCCATCGGCCACCAGGCGCTGAAGGGCCAGGCGAGCTATTTCGCGGCGGACGGGGTCAAATGAGGAGAGCACTATGGCTTCGGGTGTGTCGTCCACAATGATTTCGACGCCAGTGGCCGCCTCCAAGGCGCGGATGTTGCGGCCCTCGCGGCCAATGATCTGGCCTTTCATGTCGTCGTTCTCTAAGTTGAAGACCGACACGGTGTTCTCGATGGTGAACTCGGCAGCCGTGCGCTGAATGGTCTGGATGACGATCTTTTTGGCCTCTTTGTTGGCTGTGTTGCGGGCCTCGGTGATGACCTCTTGAATGATGGCACGTGCCTCGCTTTCGCTTTTAGCACGCACGGCTTCCAGCAGCTGCTCTTTAGCCTCCTGCTGGCTCAACTGGGCAATTTTTTCCAGCATCTTGATGCGTTCTTCGTTGGCAGCGTCGAGTTCCTCGCGCTTTTTCTGGACGATCTTGAGCTGCTTTTCCAGGTTGTCGCGCAACAGGTTCAGTTCGGCCTCGCGGTTTTCCAGTTCTGCCTTGCGCGCATTCATCTCCCGGACCTGTGCCTGGAACTGCTCTTGCTGCATCTGGAGGTCTTTTTGTTTGCTGACGACCTCTACTTCCATTTCCTTCAGTTTGACCTGATGCTGGGCTTTTTCAGCCTCAAACTGGGCGCGCATTTGCGCGTAGCGCTCTTTGGCTTCCTGAATTTTCTGCTGCTTGATGCGCTCGTTTTCCGACTCAGCACGGCTGATCATTTTTTCCGCCTTTACGGTAGCTTCGTCGGTGATGCGTTTGGCCGACAGGCGCGCCTCCTGGATGATGAGGTCGGCCTGGCGATTGCCTTCTTCAGCGGCCTTCTGGTTGGCGCGCTTGAAGGACTGGCTAGCTAGAAAATACGCCACAGCGCCTCCGATGAGAAGACCTATGGCTACTCCTATTACGATTTCCATTGTGATGCGAATTGAATCAGTGAACGAATAGTGGGTTTTGAGTGGTTTTCGGGGTCATTTTCGGATAGAGGCCTGGAGTTTTTGCTCGAATGCCTGCTGCAGTTGCTGCATAATGGCATCTATTTCTTTGCCCTGTAGGGTGCGTTGAGCACTTTCAAACAAAAAACTGACGGCATAGGATTTTTTGCCTGGGCCAATTTTTTGGGCGTCCTCGAATACGTCGAAGAGGTTGACCTCGCGGAGCAGGTTTTTTTCTGTTTTGAAGGCTAATTGCCGGATTTGGGCGAAGGTTACTTGCTGGTCGAGCACGAGGGCCAGGTCGCGCCGCACGGTGGGGAATTTACTGGCGCCGTTGAACTGCACCTTTTGGTTGGCAGCTGCTTTGTACACGGCATCGAAGTCCATTTCGGCGTAAAAGATGGGGCCTTTGACGTCCATAGCGCGCAGGAGTGCGGGGGCTATTTCGCCGAAGGTAAGCAGCGTTTGCGGGCCGCGGTGATAGCGCAGTGCATAGCGAAAGGGTTGCTCTTGCTGGAGGATGGTCTCCTGGAAGCCGCGCACGCCGAGGCGTTCGAGGAGCTGGCATACATAGGCTTTCAGGGTGTAAAAGTCGGCCTGCGGTTTGGGTGCGGGTTGCCAGCTTTCGGGGCTGTGAGCGCCGCAGATGAGCAGGCTGAGGCGTTCGCTTTCGGAGGTGTCGTTGAGCGGGGCGCGATAGACTTTGCCGAATTCGAACAGGCGCAGGTCGTGGTTTTGGTGGTTTTGGTTGTGCCGGGCATTTTCCAAGGCGCCGAACAGGAGGGTAGGCCGCATGCAGTCGAGGCCCTGGTTGGCCGTATTGTGCACGAACACGAGTTGCTCGGGCGGCACGGGTAGCAAGGCCTGCGGGCCCACATGGTAGGCGGAGTTAGTCAGCGACAGGCTCATGCACTCCAGAAAGCCGTTGGCGGCCAGAAAGTCGGCGGCACAGCGGCGCACGTACTCGCGCGCGGGGTGTTGGGTGATTTCTAAGCTGGTGCGCATTCGAGCGGGCGCGGGGATGTTGTCTAAGCCATAGACGCGCAGGATTTCTTCCACGATGTCGGCCGGGCGCGTTACGTCGGGCTTGTTGGTGGGCACAACGGCGGTGAAGCCCGCTGCCGTTTTGTCCTCCGTACCGATATTGAGGGCGGAGAGGATGTGCTCGATGGCCTCTTCGGACAGGTCGGCGCCGCTCAGTGAGCGTACGTATTCATATTGGACTGGGATGCGCGCGGGCTGGAGCGGTTTGGGATAGACGTCGGTCAGGTCGGAGGCAATTTGACCGCCGGCCAGTTCGAGAATGAGGGCCGCAGCGCGCTGCATGGCTTGGAGACATCCGTTGGGGTCCACACCTTTTTCGAAGGCCCAGGCGGCTTCGGTACGCAGGTTATGGCGCAGCATGGTGCGGCGTATCCAGGCTGGGTGGAAGCGGGCGCATTCGAGCAGGACGTCGGTGGTGTTTTCCGAAACGCCGCTGTGGGCGCCGCCAAAGACGCCGGCGATGCACAGCGGTTGGGCGTTGGCGTCGCAGATCATCAGGTCCTGGGCGGATAGCGTCCGCTGTTCGCCGTCGAGGGTGGTGAAAGGGGTGCCTTCGGGCAGTGTCCGGACGCGGATGGCCTGGCCGCCGATGCGTGCGGCGTCGAAGGCGTGGAGTGGGTGGCCCCGTTCGAGGCGGACGTAGTTGGTAACGTCCACGATGTTGTTGATGGGTCGCTGGCCCAAGGCGAGCAGGCGCTGTTGGAGCCATTCGGGGCTTTCCTGCACGCGCACGCCGCGGATGAGGAGGGCCATGTAGCGCTGGCAGGCCTCGGGCTCTTCTACCGTTACGGAGTAGGGTTGGAGGCCATTGGGCAGGTTCAGCGCCTCCGCGGGCACGCGAAGTTGGGCCTGTGGGTTTTCGCGGTAGCGCACCCATGCCAACAGGTCGCTGGCGACGCCGAGGTGGTTGGTTGCGTCGGCGCGGTTGGGCGTCAGGCCGATTTCAAAAATCACGTCGGAATGCAGCCCCAGATACGCTGCCGCGGTCATGCCCAACGGAGTACCCTCGGGCAAGACCAGGATGCCCGAGTGGTCATGGCCGATGCCGAGTTCGTCTTCGGCGCAGATCATGCCCTGCGAAAGCACACCGCGCACCTTGCGCTCGGCTATCTCGAAGGGTTGGCCATCTTTGCCCAGGACACGCGCGCCGGGCAGGGCCACCAGCACGCGCTGCCCTGCCGCCACGTTGGGCGCGCCGCACACGATGGAGCGCAGCTGCCCGTCGCCTACGTCCACGCGCGTCGCCGAAAGGTGGTCGCTTTCCGGTATGCGCGAACACTCCACCACCTCACCTGTAAAAACACGTTCCAAATCTACGGGCGAAGGGCTTACCTGTTCCCATCCTTCTACTTCCAGTCCCAGCGAGGTCAGTATATCGGCAATTTCTTCAGGCTTTTTATCTATGTCGAGAAATTCTCGAAGCCAATTCAGCGAAACTTTCATCAGTGATTAACAAGACAAGACTCTCCAGGTGCAATAACGACGCCAGGCGTTCCCGACATCGCAGGCAAAGGTAGTGCGTTTTAAAGTTTTGGTGTTTGTTCAAAATTTTAGCCTAAAAGCCTCAAAGGCATCCGAGGGCTACGGAACAAAAACGGGTTATTGGGCTTTATGCACCGCTTTTTTGCCCCTGCTATTGTGACTTTGCTGCGCGTTTTCACTCGGTTACCCGCACGCGCACGCCTTCAAATAGATAGGTCTGGCCAGCTACAACGACGCGCTCGCCGGCGGTGAGGCCAGAGCGCACCTCGACGCGCTCGCCGGAGATTTGGCCGAGTTGGACGGCGCGCTCCTCGACGGTGGTGTCGGTTACAGCCACGAACACGCGCGCATCCTGGAGGCTGCCGGAGACGGCGCGGCGCGGGATAAGCAGGGCCTGGCGCTTTTGCTCGAAGAGGAAGCGTGCTTTCGCGTGCATGCCGCCCAGCAGAGGCGCCTGAGGCGGGTTGGGCACCTCGATTTCGACCAGATAGGTAAAGGCGCTGTCGGCGCGAGGCGACACATTGGTTACGCGCCCGCTCAGCGGCATATCGGGGCGCACATCGGCCCGGACATCTACCGCCTGGCCTTTACTTATCTGAAGCACGTCGCGCTCGGAGACTTTGACCATCAGCAGCAGCCGGTCTAAGTTGGTGATGTAGGCCACGGGGGTGCCCGGCCCTACTACGCTGCCGCGCTCGATGGCGCAAAAGGTCAGCGTACCACTCATGGGCGCCTGTATTCTGGTGTTGCTCAGCTGCTTCTGGAGGAGTTTTTTTTCCGCCTCGGCGGCCATCAGCCCCAGGTCGAGGTCTTCAATTTTGCTGCGGGGCGCCACCTCGCCTTCGATGAGGTTGCTCAAGCGTTCGCGGTCTTTGCGCAGCTTGGCCAGGTTGGCCTCGACGGCCTCCAGCTTGACACGCAGCAGCTCGTCGTCCACCTGAGCGATAAGCTCGCCTTCGGCAACGCGGTCGCCTCGGCGCTTGTAAACGCTGAGCACCCTGCCTGCCGTTTCGGAGACTACGGGCATTTCGCGAAAGGGCATGAGCACACCGCTCACCTCCAACTGTGGCGTCAGCCACTCGACCTCGACGGCAGCCACACGCACGGGCACAAAAGAGCGCTCTACCTGAGAAAGTCTGGCTTCTTCATGGCGACGCCGCTGATTGTCGTATAATTTCCAGCCGATAAGCCCTATGGCAATGAGGAGCAAAAGCCAGGGGTAATAACGCTTCACGGGTGTTCTTTTTTTAAGCAATAAGGTGAGCGGCGTTTGAACTTCCGACGGATGCCGCCCGACGTTTTGGGTTGAAATTTCTATGTAAAACGGCCCAAAGGTCGGCCATTTTTGCGGTACTGCGGCAGAATAGAGTGCTGAGAAGGGCGGGACGCCTACTTTTGGGCCGCTAAAAAAGGACGGTCTGCATGCGTATCAAAGCGTCGCGTATTGCGAACCTGACCGATGCCCGCTATTTTGCGGCGCGGGAGGTCAGTTATTTGGGTTTTTGTCTGGAGGAGGGGCGCGCTCACTTCATCGAGCCGGGTGTCATGCGCGCCATTCGCGAGTGGGTGGAGGGCCCGCGTGTAGTGGGTGAGTTTGAGCACTCGCCAGCGGAGGTGGTGCGCGAAGCGGCATCGTTCTTCGCCTTGGATGCCGTTGAGGTCAGCCGGCTGGAACTGTTGCCTGAATTGGCGGGCCTGGAGGTGCTGCTGCGTCTGAGTAGCGTCGAAGGCCCCGAAGCAGTGGCTGCCGCATGGGCACAGGCGCAACCCTATGCCACCTGTTTGCTTGTGGAATTGACGCCAGAAAGCGCCCGGGAAGCCATGCAAACCAGTAGCGTTACTGATGCCTGGCAACAGGTGTGTGCGCAAGTGCCGGTCTTGCTGGATGCGCCTTTGCCGGCGGAAGACCTGGCCACCCTGCTGCGGGCCGTGCAGCCGGCGGGTTTTGCCGTTAGCGGCAGCGATGAAGAGCGCCCCGGCTTTAAATCGTTTGAAGAAATAGACGCCCTGTTTGAGGCGCTGGGCTATTTTTGACCTCCGCGCTCCGATACGCGCCATGCCACCCGGCGCGGCGCGTACCTTTGCACACAAAGCACAGTGATTATGTTGACTCGAATATGGATATGCGCCGTTGGGTGCGCCTGCCTTCCCTGGATGCTATCGGCTCAGATTGAGGATGCGCCGCAGATTTTTCGCGAGCTGCGCGTCCTGGATGGTGTGTGGTTTATGGCTCAAGATCGGGGCGACCGCTTAGAAATCTGGAAATTGGAAAACGACAGCACGCTTGTAGGGCGCGAGGTGCGTATCAAAGCCGAAGACGGCGACACGGTGCTGCTCAAAAGCATGCGCATCGAGCGCCGGGCCGACACCATTATGTACTACCTGACCCAGCGCGGGCTGAACAACAACCGACCCGTTCCTTATGAATTGGTGCTGGCCGACCGCGAGGGCTACTGGTTTGAAAACCTAGACCAGGACAACCCGCAGAAAATCCGCTATCGCCTGTTGGGCCGCCGCGAACTGCAGGTGTACATCGAGGGCAAACGCGGCAACCGCACCATCACGGAGGATTTCGTCTATGAGCGCGAGTTTGCGCCTCCCGGCACGGAGTTCCGCCTGCGCGGGGGGCTGAACGTGTTCACCATTCGCGCTACGGGCAATTTCCCTTCGTCGGACGACCCCGAATTTGTGGCCCAAAACCCGCAGACTGGACCAGCTCTGGGCTGGGAGCTGGGCACTCAGTTCCGGCTCAAGGGCACGGGCGGCTTTCTGATTGTCAATTTTGAACTGGGTTTGGTGGGCAAATCGGCGCGCTCGAAGGCGTCGTTTACGGCCTTTACCGATACCAGCATCATCAACTACATGCGCGATGTGCACTACCACCAGGTGTGGGCCATTCTGGCTGCCGTGCCCGAAGTTAGCCTGCGGCGCGAGGGCAACCTTTCCGTCATGGCTGGGCCATACTACGGGCGTCTGCTCTTCAGTGGTGCTTCGGGCGAGGAAAAGCCATCTGGCGAAAACCGCCTCTTCGACGCCAACAACGACTTCAAAAACAACGACTTCGGTATCATTGCCGGCCTGCAGTACCGCTTCAAGCCGGGCAAAAAGGACATTGGCAGTACCATTGGCCTGCGGGCCAACCTGGGCCTGTCTGACCTGGATGCCCTCTACAGCCGACACTGCCGCGACCGCGCCTTTTGCAACGGACGCATTTCGATGCAGGGCATTTCGTTGTATTACAGTTTCAACCTGCTGGGCATCTGACGCTATGGCTAAGCCGCGTGCTTTCTATGTTGTCTGGGAAGGCGCCCAACCGGGCATCTATACCTCTTGGGACGAAGCCCGCCAGCACACCCAGAACTATCCGGGCGCCAAATACAAGCGCTTCAACTCGCGCGAAGAGGCGGAAGCGGCCTATCGGGGCAATTACTGGAATTACGCCGGCAAAAATACCCGCGCAACCCGCCCCAAAGCGCCTGCTGACCTCCAGCGTCTGGGCGTCCGCCTCGACAGCATCACCGTGGACGCCGCCTGCAGCGGCAATCCGGGGCTGATGGAATATCGCGGCGTACGCACCGCCACTGGCGAGGAGGTCTTCCACGGCGGCCCCTGGCCCGGTGGCACCAACAACATCGGTGAATTCCTGGCCCTCGTGCACGCACTGGCCTGGCTGCAACAGCGCGGACTGCCCGACGTGCCCATCTACTCGGACTCGCATAATGCGCAAAAGTGGGTGCGCGAAAAAAAATGCCGCACCAAACTGGAGCAGACGCCAGAAAATGAAAAAATCTTTGAACTCATCGAACGTGCCGAACGCTGGCTGCAAACACACCCCATCACCAACCCCATCTTGAAATGGGACACCGAACAATGGGGCGAAAACCCGGCAGACTTTGGGCGCAAGTAGAATAGTGCTATGCAAGGCCGGGAACATCCCTGCCGTCGTTGTAACATGATTTCGGCCCAGTCCTCTCTGACACGCGAAGAGGAGGCCCCTGAGTGCCTACTTTCCCTGCCGGCTGTTATGCTCTTCTAAGGCCGCGCTCAAAAGCGTTTTCACCGCATTCATGTTCGGGCTATTGCCTTTCCTAAACTTGATATGGCGCAGCAGTTTTCCGGTTCCTTGTAGCAGATGGGCCGGGTCGTTGAGGTTGGCACCGTGAAAGAAGCCCAAATTGACGGAGTCTTTCAGCGGCTTGATGTAACAAATCTCTCCCTGCATGTTCTTCGCCGTTCCGAAGGTTATCATTTTGTCGGCGTGGTCTATCCACATCGTTTTACCGGGCAGCATAATTTCTGCCACAGCCTCATAAATCGCTCGGGCCATTGTTGAAACCTCTGGCGAAAACGCGTCGAAAAAATCTGTTAAGTCCTTTGTCATTGTCAGTGCTTGAGGTTGTGGAAGATGGCTTCCTCTAATTCGTGCATTGTCTTGCACGTGCTGTGGAGGTTTAGGATAGATATTTGCCTACGATGGGCATCCGCCGTCCCATGCCGAAGCTCTTGGAGCTGACGCGCAGCACAGGCGGGGCCTGTTCGCGTTTGAACTCGTTGATGTTGACTAAGCGCAGTACACGCGCCACCAAAGCCTCGTCGAAGCCCATTTGCACCAATCCGCGCGGGCCGCGTCGGCCTTCGATGTAGTGGAAGAGTACCTGGTCGAGCACTTCGTATTCGGGCAGGCTGTCGCTGTCTTTCTGGTTGGGGCGCAGTTCGGCGCTGGGGGGCTTCCGGATGCTGCTTTCCGGGATGATGTCGCGCTTGCCGTAGCGGCCAATAGGCAGGGTATTGAGGTAGTGTGCCAGGGCATAGACTTCCGTTTTGTACACATCACCCAGCACGGCCAGGCCGCCGCACATGTCGCCGTAGAGGGTACCATAGCCTACAGCCATTTCACTTTTGTTGCTGGTATTCAGCAGGATGTGCCCGAATTTGTTGCTCATAGCCATGAGCAACGTGCCGCGGATGCGGGCCTGGATGTTCTCCTCCGTAATATCGAAAGGCCAGTCGGCGAACAGGGGCTTGAGCGTCTTTAAAAAGGCGTCGTACACGTCGGCAATGGGTACGACGTCATACTGGATGCCGGCGTTTTCGGCCAATTGGCGGGCATCGGTCAGTGAGTGTTCGCTGCTGAACGGGCCGGGCAGGAGCAGGACGCGCACATGGTCGGCGCCCAGCGCCTCTACGGCTAAGGCGCAGGTTACAGCTGAGTCAATGCCGCCCGAAAGGCCCAGTATGGCGTTTTGGAAGCCCAATTTGCCGAAGTAGTCGCGGATGCCCAGCACCAGCGCATCGTGCATGAGCGCTATTTTTTCTTTGGGCTGTTCGCGCTGTTGGCCGCCGCGCAGCACCTCTTGCAGGTCGTATATGCGCAGGGCCTCCTTGAAGTAGGGCATTTCATCGAAAACCTGCCCATCGGGCGACATTACCACACTGCCGCCGTCGAAGATGAGGTCGGTCTGTGCGCCCACATGGTTGACGTAGAACATCGGAATACCGTAGCGCTCTACGTTGACCCGAATGACGTGCAGCCGCTCTTGAGCGCGGCCGTGATGAAAGGGCGAGGCTGACAGGTTCAGAATGATGTCGGGACGATAGGGGCGCATTTCGTCCAGCGGGCAAATGGTGTAGAGCGGGTTGTCGTTGCCCACGTTCCAGATGTCCTCGCAGATGGTGAGGGCGATTTTATAGCCCTTGAACTCGATGGGCCGAAATTCGCGCGCCGGCTCGAAGTAGCGGTACTCGTCGAAGATGTCGTAGGTGGGCAACAGAGCTTTGTGTTGCACGCCCACCACTTCGCCTTCGTACAAAAAGTAGGCTGAATTGTACAGGTCTTTGCCTTCCACTGCCGGGTTTTTCGTCGGCGCTCCTACGGCGATGCCGATGCCGTGGCTGACTTCGCACAATGCGCGCACGGAAGCCTGGCAGCGTCGAATGAAGTCGGCAAATTCCAGAAAGTCGCGCGGCGGATAGCCGCACACGGCCAGTTCGCCAAAGCAAATCAAATCAGCGCCCTGACGCCGGGCCTCTTCGACGGCCTGAAGCATCTTTTGCAAGTTACCCTCGAAGTTGCCGATGTGGTAGTTCAGCTGGGCTAATGCTATTTTCATGAGGCGAAGGTACGCGCAGAGACTCATGGCGGAGCACTGCGCGATTAAGCGAAGTTGCCAGCCAAATGCGAAAAGCAGGCAATTTTTGGGCATTCCCGCCATATAAAGGCCCTTTGTATTAGGCACTCCGAAGTATCAGAGGATGAATGGATTAGACATTTCGTTTTTTCCTGGAAAAGTTTTTTTTGAATAAAAACCGTAAGAAAAGTACAACAAAAAGGAAAAGAGGTGTATCATAAACCTAAAAATTTCTTAAATTTAGCGTCGAAGGCAGAATTTTTTTACATCACTTCCTAACCTTTACTGCTATGAAACGCCTGAACCCCCGGCGGCCTTTGGGAGGTCAGCCATTGCACGCGCTGAGCGCAGTCGTTTTCCTGCTGTTCTGCACTTCGGCGGGCGCACAGCTGTACTACGACGCCCGCGGCACAGGCCGCACCACGGGCACGGTAGCAAACGTGCGGGTATATAATCCCACACCTACGCTGATGCGGGTGGTGTTGGGCGATTGCTTCATCCCGGCGGCTTCCGGCTATCAGGGCTACGTCATTCCTCAGACGTACCCGCTTGAGATATTACCCTTTAGTTCGGAAGGGGTAGTGCTGGAAGGCTATTGCGTCAACATGGGCCAGCCACCGGCGCCGGACGGTGGTTCGCTGCCTGATGTGTTGCAGTGGGTCTCATGGGCAGCGGCAGCACCTTTGCCCGAGGCAGGTAAGCCGCTGGGGCCGCCATTTGTGCTGGTGGCCGCCGTGCCCGATGACCCGCTGGCGATGACCTATCCGGGCACGCAGACGCCGATGCCGTACGCGCTCGATTTTAATCGTTACCCGCACTATGGCGCCCGGCTGCTGCTGCACGCCGCCTATGCGGCGGGCGAGGCTTTCGACCAGCTGGTGCGCGAGGGCAAGATCAACGCTGCCAGCATGGGCCGCTCGTTGCAAAGCCTGCGACAAGACCTCATCCAACAAAGCGTATGGGTGCAGGCTGCACGTCTGGAGGGCAAGGCCTACGGCAAGGGGCACTTCCACGCCCAGCTGCTCGAAGAGGCCGAGCACCAGCTGAACCAGCCCGCCAGCGCCTTTGCACCCGACGTACGCCAGGCACTCGACCGCCAGAGCCAGGACGTGTGGGCCAGTGTATCGCTCGTAGGCGCCACTGCCAAGTTGGTGCCTCCTTCCACCGAGCCACGCCTTGAAACCTTGCGCCCCGAACCGACGGTGCAACCCATAGACATCCCCACAGCGCTGCTCGACCGCCTGCGCGGCACCGCGCCCACCCAACCCGACGCCATTGAGCGCCTCACGCCCGTGCAGGTGTTCCTGCAAAGCCATAACGATGCCCCTGAGTACCAGGCACTGGCGCTGGCCAGTTTGGAGAAGTGGCGCGCCGCCCTTCAGCACCTGGCTGAACGCCTTGACCCGCAGTCGCCCACGGCCGTGCGCGACGCCCTCACGGCCATCGGCTGGGTGCAAAGTCTGCCCAGCCAGGGCATCTCTGCCGATGAACGACAGCACCTGCTAACCACGCTGCACGGTAAAACCAGCGCTGCTATTCAACACACCGCCGCTGCACTGCGCCCACAGCAGCCCGATTTCCTGGCCCAATGGCGAGCCCTGAAAGCCATCGCCGACCAGCCCTGGTACGACGCCTGCTGCCGCCAGACCAACCCGCTCCTGAAACTGCCCAACCCTATGGACGCCGTCCGCTCTGCGGCGCCCTTCCAACCCGCAACCTTAGCCCTCAACGGTGGGCAATGGAAACACACCACGCCGCTGACCACACCCGCTGCCGGACCGCGTAAAAGCTTTCCCTGGTGGATACCTGCTGCGGGTATCCCCGTCGTCGGCGGTGTCGTGTACCTTACCACGCGCAAGCGCGACCAGCCAACGCCCACGCCACCACCGCCACCCGTGGCCGTCAACGACGTCGTCAGCCTCAGCTGCGGCGGACAGACGAGCATCAATCCCCTAGCTAATGACTCTGGCGTCCGCATCGCTCTGAGCGGCATCAGTGCGCCTGCTGGCATCAGCGCTGCCGCCGTAGGCAGTGCAGTGAGCATCAGTGCTATCGGTGCTGGTACCTTCTCCGTGCCCTATACCATCACCGACAGCCTGGGACGTACGGCTTCTGCAACCATTACTGTAACTGTCCTCGACGCCAGGCCGCCCACCATCACCTGCCCGCCCGCCACCACCATCAGCTGCGACAAAGAACCCGACCCGATGCTCACCGGCCAGGCCTCAGCGACCGATGACTGCCCACCACTGCCCAACGTTATTTTCTCTGACCAGACCCTCGGCCCTCCCTGCATGAGCCTTATCCTCCGCACCTGGACGGCCACTGACGCTGCGGGCAAAACAGCCACCTGCAGTCAGAACATTCAAATTCACGACACCGAACCGCCCTTCTTCACTACTACACCACCCAACATCACCGTGCCGCTGGGCCAGCAAAACAACTTAGAGATCACTGGGCGCGCACAGGCCACCGATGCCTGCCACCCCTCTGCTGCCGAACCTTCCTTCACCAATAGTAACCTGGGCCCCTGTGGCGGCACATTGCTGCGCCTGTGGACAGCCACCGACGAATGCGGGAACACGGCCACCTACCTGCAAATCATCACCGTCGTGGACACCATATCGCCAACCATTACCTGCCCGCCGCCTGCCGATGTGGCCTGCGGCAAACAGTACGACTTAGACCTCACCGGACGCGCTACCGCCACCGATGATTGCGACGGCCCGCTGACACCCACCTATGCCGACGACCCACCCTCACTCCCTGGCTGCGCCGGCATCATCCACCGCACCTGGACGGCCACCGATCCGAGCGGCAACACTACCTCTTGCGTGCAAACGGTTGCCATGAACGACACCGAAGCGCCCTTCTTCACCATCGCGCCGCCCAACATCACCGCGCCACTGGGCCAGCAAAACAACTTAGAAATCACCGGACGCGCACAGGCCGCCGACGCCTGCAGCCCGCCTGCCATCACTCCTGTCTTCGCCGACGACATCAGCAATCTGAAACCCTGCGGCGGCACCCTCCTGCGCCTGTGGATAGCCGTGGACGAATGCGGAAACACCACCACGTACCTGCAGACCATCACCGTCGTGGACCAGATGCCACCCGACATCACCTGCCCGCCGCCCGCCGATGTGGCTTGCGGCAAACAGTACGACCTGGACCTCACCGGTCGCGCCACCGCTACTGACAACTGCGCCGACACCGTGTTCGTCGCCTACTCCGACAACCCGCCTGCCTTTAGCGGCTGCAGCGGCAAAATCGTCCGCACGTGGACAGGCACTGACCCGACGGGCAATGCCAGTTCGTGTACCCAAGAAGTCGGCGTTACCGACAACGACCCGCCGGTACTCGTTTGCCCGCCCAACGTTACCGTGAATTGCGGCCAACAGAACAATCTCAGCATCACCGGCCAGGCCGAAGCCAAAGACGCCTGCGCCAACGGCGCTTCTGTAACGCATACCGACCAGAGTACGACGTTCCCCACCTGCATCAACTTCATCGTTGGCCAGGTCTTGCGCACCTTTAGCAGCGCCGACAGTTGCGGCAATTCGACTACCTGCCTGCAAACCATCACCATCCGCGACCAGATGCCACCGATCCTCACCTGCCCCGACGTGGTGCAAGTGCAATGTGGCCAACAAAGCAACCTCAACATCACGGGCCAACCCACCACTACCGACAACTGCGGCGGGCCGGTGAGCATCACGTATAGCGACAACAACACCGAGTTTGCCAACTGCACCGGTGTCATCTACCGCACCTTTGTGGCCACTGACCCCTGTGGCAATACGGCCACATGCGTGCAGCCCATTGTGGTGGTCAATGTGCCGTGCGATTTCACGGCCTTGTTTGGCGTCAGTACGCCTGTGTGCGGGCGCTGTGTAGGCCTTATCCATACGTTGACCAACCCGGCTGGCAACTACACCTATTTGTGGAATACGGGGCACACTACACCTGACCTCAACAATGTATGCCCGGGTACGTACACCGTTAGTATCACCCACTTAGGCCAGGAATGCACCGACATTTTCACCGTAACGGTAGGCAACACGCCCAATCTGACGCTAACGATACTGCAGGTGAACCACCCGACCAGCCCCAGCGCCAACAACGGGCGCGTGGTGCTGCAGGTAGGCCCTGCGCCGCCGTGGTCTATTCCGCCCTTCTTAGTCTTTGTGAACGGCGCACCCATTGGCACGGCCAATACCAATACGTTCCAGATTACGAACATGCCCCCGGGCGAGTACGTCATCTGGGTGGTGGACGAAGGCGGCGGCGGCTGCCCATCCAACGAAGTCTTTGTCTTCCTCATTCCCGGAGGGCTGGTTGGCCCGCCGCAACTAAGCCTGAACGCCAGTGGAGCGCCTACGAGCCCGCCCGTCGCGGGCGGCCCTGAACATCCAGCACCGACACCTGCCACCCTCTGGCCGGCGACGCCGGGGCTCTCTGTGGCCCTGCCCATCGGCTCTAACGGCCAGGTGCGCCTTGAATACCAGCCTTACCTGAGCCTCAACCCGGGTGGGCTACCCTTCGTGGGCACCGAGCAGTTCAGTGCGGGCTATCGGCGCTATTGGCCCGCCACCACCCGACACTCCGATTGGCTACTCTTCTCCGAATCGCTGCTGGCCCTGACGCACCTGCCGCCACCCTCACCCACTGCAGCACGCCAGCAACTGCCGCAACTTACCGCCGGCGGCGGCATCGAAGGCGCCTTAGGCCAACACGTACGCTTAGAAACCGGCCTACGCCTGTCGATACTACCCACGATCGCCCACTACCGCTGGCAATGGAGCGCCTATTTGCGCGCTTACCTGCCCATTCAAGGGCGACAACAGCCCATGAGCCTACTACCCGCTAAACCGACGCTGCGATAATCCGCAGACATTTCCAATTCCCTGTTTTCCCTAACCTTCTCAACTTCCTATGCTATGAAAATTCTATTTTTTCTCTCCTTTGTCGCTTTGTCGCTTTGGCCAGGTCCTGCAGTCTTCGGCCAACAGACCGGTGAACGCCTCGAGCAACAAGCCTGGGATTCCTATGAAAAAGGCTACGATGAACGACTCTCCCGCGAAGAGCAGGCCAAACACTTTGACGAAGCGGCCCGCCTTTATGAAGAGGCTGCCAAAGCCTATGAGAAGATTGAACAATCAGAAAGAGCCGAGGGCGCCCGAAAAATGGCTAATGGCGCCCGCCAAAATGCTAAACACCGGCGCAACCTGAACCGCACTGTGTCGCTTGAACAGCAGGTCGTTTCCACAGGCCGCACGACGGGCCACATCGCCGACCTCGTCCTCACCAACCCTGACGCCAAGCCTACTGAGGTAGCGCTACCCGCGTCGGTCGTCATCCCTTCCGGCGGCCAATACCAGGGCTACGCCATACCCATTACGGCTGGCAAAGTAACCGTGCCCGCCGGTCAAATCCGCACCCTCGCCCTGAATGGCTATTGCACCCACCCCGACCTGCCCGCAGCACCGCCCGGCACACCGCTGCCCGGCCTCACCGACTGGCCGCCCACCGTACTGCCTACGCCGAAGACGGTGCACACCCTGGAAACCACCGCCCGACGCCTGCACGACCGCGGCGTCATTCAAACGCCCTTCGATGATCCAGGCATCGTCGTACAGCATACGTTTTGGGATCTTGCTTCCACAGGCTACGACCCCTGCGCCCGCCTGCGCCAGCAAATGGAAGATGCCGGCGTGCCGCAAGATGCCATACCCACGGCCATCGCCCAGGTGGTAAACGCCATGCTGACCACCGGACGCGAAGCCGGACTGCCGGGCTACCAGCCCACGCTGCCCATCCTGCCCGTACGACCGGCTGCGCCCATGCCGACCACCAAAGACCAACCCAAAGTAACCGTTACCGGCACGGGAAGAACCACCGGACACATTGCCGACATCACCGTATCCAACCCGTCCAAACAGCCCATCACAGTGGTCATAGGCGGCGGCGGGGCAGCGTACATTCCTCCCACTGGCCAGCACCAGCCGTATGTGATCCCTTCCCTGCCGGTCATTCCCGTGCCGCCCAAAGGGACGGTTACTGTGCCGGTAGAAGGCTATTGCGCCGATGTACGCCGTCCGCCCGTGCCCGCAGGCAATGTTATGCCGCCCGTCAGCGAATGGATAACGCCGCACCCGAACGATACCGCCGGCCGCCCAACTGCAGGTCGCCCCTCGCTTCCACCGGATGTTACACGTATTCCTACGCGCACGGCGCCGCCCATGTCGCAAGTAGCCGATGTACTCAACCGCCAACCCTTGCCGCCGGCAGCCTCCAAATGGGACTGCCCGCCGCTGCCGCCCGTGGTCGGACAAGTGCTGGTCCCGGGCACGAATATCCCCACGCGCGCACCCGTATCGGTATCCGACAATCCCGGCTTGGCCGTACCCATCCTGCTGGATGCCATCCGCCGCATCGCAGACGCCTACGACCAGCTTCGCGGCACCCTCGCCACGCCGTTCTCCAACAACCCGCCCAAAGAACGCGAGGCCATCATCCAGCAGACCTTCTGGATCTTCACATCGGGTCTGGAAGGCAAGCCCTACGTTTACAAAGACTTCCACGACAACACCGTCAAGCAGTTTGAAGACAACACCGGCCAACCCTATAACAGCCTGCCACCCGACCAAAAGGAAAAACTCGACAAAGGCGTGGACGACTTCTGGATGGCCTTCTCGGCGGTGGGGGTAGAGGCGAAGATTTTGCCGAAGACGCCGGAAAAGCCGGCGCCCAACACTACTCCACCTGTCATTAAAGGCAAACCTCGTGCTTCCACCTCCGAGACCCAACCCACGACCCCCACAGTACCCAGTACGCCTGTTACTGGCCCGGGCAGAGACAATCCGCCACCACCGGAAAGGGAAAAAGAAGAAGCCCGCTGCCACCTGAGTCATGAAGCGCGGAGCATCCCTCCGTACGACATCCAGCTTGATATTTCTAAAAGCGCTGTGGATCCAGCCAAAATTCAGAAGGCTAAACGGGCGATGGAAAACATCATTCGGGACTTAATCCAGCGAAAGAGAGGAGAATACGGCGCGCCAGCGCCTCTGGCTACTACCTACTCCGTATGGGCCATCAACCATATTGGCGGTTACGCAAATGCGGTTTCCAAGGCGATGGTCTCCAACAAATATGGCTTTTGGAACGGCTTCATCAACAATACAGAAAAGCTAAACACCTCTGCCAAAGGAGAGCGTATCCTGGTCATGAAAGGACGCAACGACAAGGAGTGCAAAACCACCGTTGTGGGCGTGGGTGTAGTCTCTCTTACGGCACACACGGTGGCTTTTGACCCTACCGCCCGCGGTATTGAGTTTTTACGGGGAATCAATTTCGTGGGCAAGGTAGCTATGGAAATTGCCAAAGCGTATCTGACCGGCGGTGCCTCCCTGGCCAACGCCACCCGAGTCAAGAAAGCAATAAAGAAGGCCATGGGAACAGTAGCAAAGGAAGAAGTTACCAAGCAGATAGGCAAGATATTGGAGAGCGAGGGAGCCATGTCGGAAGAAGACTTCAGCAACTTGGTAGAGTGGATAGAAGCCCTTAAAGATAATGAAGTAAAAGAAAAAATCGTCAAAGACCTGGCAGAAGCTATGGGCATTGACACCAAATGGCTCACATTTGACCTGGAACCGGCAGACTTTGCTCCCGTGGCCAGCGATACCTACTGCAAGATACGGGGCAGTATAGACCTGACAGTGGGTTCCCAAAGCGGTAGTCTGAGCGCAGCGAGCCAGGTGCTATACAAACGCAGCAGCCTGGATGAAGACCCGGAAAATGTTATGAAAGGTGGCGGTACGCATTGCCCGCCTCCGCTTATACTCAGCGACGTACAACCCGGGAGCCTTACTATCCGACTGAAAGGCTTGGCCGAAACGGAAGCCCAAGCCCAAGGCAACGGCACTGCTCAGGGGTTCCTGTCGAGCAGCGTGGTGCTGGTGCAATATGGCATTTGCGTATGCCCCGACGGCTGGGGATACGACCTGCAGGTAGAAAACGGCTATTTCAGCGGCAAGCCGGGAAATGCAGGCATAAACATGATGCAGATACGGCTCGACATCCTGGAGCAGGAGGTGAACGACTATATAAAAACGTATGCCGGCCAGCAAGCGCCTCCCGACCCTAAAGCAGTACAGAAAGATTTGGAAAAACTGGTGCGCGCATGGGCCGATGAATATGCGTGCAAGGAATGAGTATCAATTTTTATTTCGCTAGGAGGCTTTTTTAGAAAGCATATCCAGCGATTGAGTCGGAAACACCCTTGATTAAGCAGACTTTTCAGGTTAAAACAGCGACACCTGCCGGCAATATTTCAGCCCTAAGCGCTGTTTTCTCTGCCATAAGACAAACAGCTATGCCTACACTGATGAAAATGCTTCCAGCCGCTGCGGCTGTCCTCCTGTTGGTCTCCTGCACTAAAGACAACCCGCCCGCGCCAGTGCTTGACTTTGTCGTGAGGTTCGACGCCAACCAGCCACGGCTCAACAACCTTGGCCAGCCGGCTGCGATACCACCAGGCCATGCTGCTCAGACGCCCCAATTTCGCGAAATGAGCATCCATTACATCGAATTGGCGCCCAATGCCCTCACCCCGCTGGGGCAGGGCGCCGTCGTCTATCACGCACCCGAAGTAACCCTCGGCGGCGAGGCAGCCGTGGACTTCGACCGCGCCGCCCGGGCAGGCCAGGGCCAGACGATGGTCAAAATCAATCTGAAAGACGTTCCGCCCGGCACGTATGAGTGGGTGCGCGCCAGCGTTACGTACCAGAACTACGACGTCGTGTTCAACGTCAAAAAACTACCCGTCGTGGGCGACCTGAACGGCCAGGTTGGTCATGTGGCTTCATTCGTGGGCTTCAATACCTACATTCGCGAGGCAAAGCCCAAAGAGCGCGCCTTAGCCGTCAACGGAAACCGGCGCCAGGGCTTTTGGGTACTGGATGTACCCATCAGCGCCCAGCTCTTCAGCGGTCAGGCGCCGGCGGGCGCCACTACGGTGGTCAATCCGCTTTTTGCTACCAGTCCCATACCGCCCGGTTCTTGCGTCGTTACGGGCAAATTTGCCCAACCCTTAGTGGTTACGGGCAGCGAAAAGCAGGACATCACCGTAACGCTCTCGTTTTCCGTCAACCGCAGCTTCGAGTGGGAAGACACCAACGGCAATGGCCAACTCGACTTTTATGGCGACGGCGCCACGCCCAATGAACGCATCGTAGATATGGGGCTGCGCGGGCTGATACCGTCGTGGAAGTGAGCGCAGAGAGCAAAATGGGCCGCAGCGAAGGAGACGCTTTTGCAAAGAGGCACACCTTCGAGCGACTACTTCGCGCACCGGTGTACCTTCGCCGCATGAAAAATCAACATCTGAAGAAGATAGCCCACACGCTTCGCGGCCTGGCCATTGACGCCGTGGAAGCGGCCAACTCCGGCCATCCGGGCATGCCATTGGGCATGGCTGACGTTGCTGCTGTGCTCTGGTCAGAATTTTTGCAACACAACCCGTCCAACCCCGCATGGGCCAACCGCGACCGCTTTGTGCTGTCGGCAGGTCACGGCAGTATGTTGCTCTACGGCCTCCTGCATCTGTACGGCTACGACCTGCCGTTGGAAGAACTCCGGCGCTTCCGCCAGTGGGGCAGCCGCACCGCCGGACATCCGGAATACGGCCACGCTCCCGGCATCGAAACTACCACCGGCCCACTGGGCCAGGGCATTGCCAACGCCGTCGGCATGGCCTGGGCTGAAAAGCACCTGGCCGCCCGCTTCAACAAAGGCCCTTACCGCGTGGTGGACCACTACACCTACGTCATTGCCAGCGACGGCGACCTGCAGGAGGGCATCTCGCATGAGGCCTGTTCCTTCGCCGGCCACCATCGGCTGTCGAAGCTCATTGTCCTGTACGACGACAACAGCATCAGCATTGACGGCCACACCGACCTGTCATTCAGCGAAAACGTGCTCAAACGCTTCACCGCTTACGGCTGGAGCGCCTATCGCGTAAACGGGCACGACTACGACGCCATCCGCGCCGCCATCACATTGGCGCGCGCTTCGGACAAACCCACCATCATCGCCTGCCGCACGCTCATCGGCTACGGCAGCCCTAACAAAGCCGGCACCGAAGAGGTGCACGGCGCCCCTTTGGGCAAAGAAGAAGCCCTGCTGACGAAAAAGAAATTGGGCTTACCCGCCGATAAACCCTTCTACATCAGCGAAGAAGTCCTGCAACTAACCCGTAAGGCGGCGCAGGAAGGCCAGAAAGCCGAGCGCCACTGGCAGGAAGTTTGGGAAAAATACCGGGCCAAATACCCGGCCTTAGCCGCCGAGTACGAAGCCTGCTGGCGCTTAGACGTGCCTGCTGAAGCCCTCGCGCTGCCGCCCTTTCCGGCAGGCAAAATGGCCACCCGCATCGCCTCGGGCAAAGTGCTCGACGCCATCGCCACGCGCATCCCGGCGCTCGTGGGCGGCTCGGCCGACCTGACACCCTCCAACAAGACCTTTGCCAAAGGCCAGACGGTCAGCAGCCCCAAAAACCCGGCCGGCAACTACATCCACTACGGCGTGCGCGAGCATGCCATGGCCGCCCTGATGAACGGCATGGCCCTCCACGGCGGCATCCTGCCCTACGGTGGCACCTTCTTCGTCTTCACCGACTACATGCGTCCCTCCATGCGGCTGGCTGCCCTCATGGGCCTGCGCGTCATTTACGTGCTCACCCACGACTCCATCGGCCTGGGTGAAGACGGCCCAACCCACCAACCCATCGAGCACTTAGCCTCGCTGCGAGCCATGCCCAACCTCTCGCTCATCCGCCCCATGGATGCTAACGAGACCGTAGTGGCCTGGAAAATGGCCCTGCGACGCACCGAAGGCCCCACAGCCCTCATCCTGACGCGCCAAAACCTGCCCGTCTATGACCGCGTCGCCCTCGGAATGGCCGACGCCACCGGCGCCGAACGCGGTGCCTACGTGCTGGTAGAAGACGCCCAATTCCAGGCTATACTCATCGCTTCCGGCTCAGAGGTAGAAATCGCCTTAGAAGCCCGCAAGCTGCTCAATGCCAAAGGCATCGGCGTGCGCGTCATCTCTATGCCCAGTATGGATATGTTTGAAAAACAGGGGGACAGCTATCGCCAACAACTCCTACCCGACCGCTGCCCTTGGCGCGTAGCCGTCGAAGCCGGTGCTTCCTTCGGCTGGCACAAGTACGTCGGCCCTAAAGGCATCGTCGTGGGCTTAGACCACTTCGGCGCATCGGCACCCTACGAAGCGCTTTATCAACACTTCGGCCTTACGGCCGAACGAGTGGCGAAAGAGGCGGAAATATTGCTAACTCAATAAAAAACAACCTCATAAATACAATGCCGAAACCCAACTGCATCCAAACATCACACCAGCAAAATCCATCCTATGCGTAGGCAGAAACCACATCCTTATAGCAACCAGGCAACTAAACGCTAAAATCACTCACAAAGAAATCCTCCTCCATACCCTTTAAAACGCAACGACAACACACAACCCGAAGGCTAGACCGAGCTCAAGCCCTGTTTTTGCCAATCGTTTGTAGATGGCGGTGCTCCTTCGAAGATAGGAGTAGCGAGCGGGCCTACTACCTTTTGCTTATCGTACAAACTCAAGGAAACCCTTGTAAAGTCAGCGAGCACGGTGGTAGCCCGTTTTCAAATACGCATTTGATTGGCTATCGTCATCTATGAAAGGGGTTTATCTGGCTTTTCATTGGGGGGCACATTTACTGTCAGCATTTCAGATGGGCGATAGAGCGCGCACCCAGGTTTGCGGTAATGGGCGGTTGGGCTATGTGCATAAGGCATGTTCGCAGGCCATATCCTTGGTTTGTTTGTAGTTTTGACCTTCGGCGGCCAAGAAGTCCTTATCACCTCCTTTTCTCATGCTATATCGTTGTCCGTTGTATCTCAATTTTAGTGGCATGCGTGGCGCTAGGGTCATAGGTCTGGTAGGGATACTGCTTATTCCGTTCGTTATTACGCAAGGGTGGTACGGCTGGGAGCGCCACCGATTGCACCAGCATGTTCGGGCGCGGTTGTTCGCTGGTTTGCCTGACTCAGCTCTGGTGTGTTTGCGCTTTTCGGTATACGATTCGCGTACCTTTTTGCGCTGGGAGCGCGACGACGAGTTCGTGCTAGACGGCCAGTGGTACGACGTAGCACGCCGGGTGCAGCAAGGCGATACGTTGCTTCTTTGGTGCCTACCCGATCATGCTGAAACGGCCTTAGAAAAGGCTCAGCGGCAACAGGTTACGGAGGCGCTGGCTCACCATACTCCGCTGCGCGACACGCTTCAGCGCCTGTTTCGTTTCTTTTTGGGCTTTTTTTGGGAAAAAACGGAGATGCTGCCAATAGCAGGCAATTTTTGGAACCAACAAAAGCCGGAAGTGCCAAAAGAGCAGAACCATGCTCAGGCATATCACACTCCGCCTTCGCCACCGCCCGAAGGCAAGGCAGCCTATGGGCAGTGCTAAGGGCAAACTGCCCCTGCCTTTTTCCATCATTTTCTAACCCAAAAAATGCTCTCGAACATGAGAAACATTCTCATGCTCGGGCTGTTGCTGTTGGAGCATAGCCTGAGCCTTACTCAAAATATAACAGTCTTAGACATCGAAAGCGGCCGCCCGATAGAAAGCGCTCGCATAGAAGTTGTTGGGACGGGCAACTACGTGCTGACCGACGCTAATGGCCGCGCCGACGCCACTGCACTGAGCCGCAACGATAGTATATGCATCAGCCGGCTGGGCTACCAGACATCAGCCTACCAATGGGTGGATTTGCAAAATGCCGGCTACATCGCCTATCTGATGCCTGTGGCTTTCTCGCCCGATTGCGAACCTATCATTTCGGCCTTGCGCTGGCAGCAGCGGCGACGCGAGACTCCTGCTCGCATTACCCGCATTGCGGAGCGCGATGTGGCGCTGCAAAACCCGCAGACGGCTGCCGACCTGTTGGGCACTTCCGGGGAAGTGTTCATCCAGAAGAGCCAGCAAGGCGGCGGCAGCCCTATGCTTCGCGGCTTCGCCACCAACCGTGTGCTGCTGGTGGTGGACGGCGTGCGCATGAACACGGCCATCTTCCGAAGCGGCAACCTGCAAAACGTCATTTCGCTCGACCCCTTCGCTATTGAGCAAACGGAGGTGCTCTTCGGTCCCGGCTCGGTGGCTTACGGCAGCGACGCCATCGGCGGTGTCATGTACTTTCAGACACGCGCGCCGCAGCTGTCGGACGGCGAAGGCGTGCGCATACATGGCCAGGCCGTCGGGCGCATGGCCTCAGCCAATGGCGAGCGAACCAGCCACTTCCACGTCGGCGTCGGCGGGAAAAAGTGGGCCATGCTCAGCAGCGCCTCCTTCCACCATTTCGGCGACCTGCGCATGGGTACGCGTGGCCCTGTTCAAAACTACGTACGGCCCTTCTATGTGCAGCGCATAGACGGGCGCGACGTGGTGGTCATGAACGAAGATTCGCTCGTGCAACGCCCTTCAGGCTACGAGCAGATCAACTTCATGCAAAAAATGCGCTTCCGACCCAATGAGCGCTGGGACGTACAGTACAGCCTGCACTACTCCACCACGACCAGCTACTCGCGCTACGACCGCCTGCTGCGTGTGCGGCCTAATGGTCTGCCCAACAGTGCGGAATGGAACTATGGCCCTCAAGTGTGGAATATGCACCAATTGAGCATTACCCACAAGCGCCCTACGGCGCTCTTTGACGAAGCGGTACTGCGCGTTGCCTACCAGTTCTTCGAGGAAAGCCGCATTGACCGCAACTTCAACGCTGCAGTACGCCGTAGCCGGGTAGAAAAGGTGGACGCTTATTCGGCCAATTTAGACCTGAGCAAACGCTGGGGCGAACGCCATGCGCTATACTACGGCGCTGAGGCGGTGTTCAACAGGGTGCGCTCGACGGGCACAGACCAGAACGTGAACACGAACGTAACGATGCCTGGCCCTTCGCGCTATCCCCAAGCGGAGTGGACGTCGTGGGCGGCCTTTGCACACTACGAGCTCCGCCCCTCGGCGCGCTGGCTGTTGCAAGGCGGGGCACGCTACAACCTTTACGGTATTGACGCGCGCTTTGATACGACGTTTTACCCTTTCCCATTTACGACGGCTACGCTCCGCCAGGGCGCGCTGACGAGTTCGGCAGGCATCGTCTGGATGCCTACCGAGCGCTGGACGCTGTCGGTGCGCGCCGCCACAGGCTTCCGCTCGCCCAATGTGGATGATATGGGCAAAGTGTTCGACTCGCAGCCGGGCGCCGTGATGGTGCCCAACCCTGACTTGCGTGCCGAGTACGCCTACAACGGTGAAGTGGCCATTGCCCGACAATTCGGCCAGCGCGTGCGCATGCAGGTCAACGGTTACTATACGTTGCTGCAAGATGCATTGGTGCGCCGGCCATTCACCCTCAACGGTGAGGACAGCATCATCTATGCCGGGCAAATGAGCCGCGTGTTCGCCATTCAGAACGCCGCCAGAGCCACCGTTTATGGCCTGCAAGCCGACCTGGAGGTGCGGCTGCCGGCGGGCTTCGGCTTCGCCACCAAATTGAACTATCAAAAGGGCGAAGAAGAACTCGACGACGGCAGCACCGCCCCCCTGCGCCATGCGGCTCCGTGGTTCGGCGTTAGCCGCCTGACGTACAACACCGGTGCACTAGGGCTGGATTTTTATCTGCTCTACAACGGCGAAGTGCCGAACAGCGCCATGCCAACTGAGGAATTAGACAAAGCATACCAGTACGCTGTGGATGCCGACGGCAAGCCTTACGCCCCTGGCTGGTACACCCTCAACTTCAAGGCGATGTATCGGCTCAACAACCTGTGGACCCTCAGCGCAGGGGTGGAAAACCTCACCGACCAGCGCTATCGGCCCTACAGTTCAGGCCTTGTGGCGCCCGGGCGCAATGTGATTTTGGCCCTAAGGGCACACTTTTAGGCTATGCAAAGCAACGGTCTGGGCGGTGGACATCGCCCAGACCGTTTTTTCCAGCGGAGGCTCCGTCTTAGACAACGATGTTAACGATGCGCCCCGGGACGACGATGAATTTCTTCACGCTGCCGTTGCCCACGTAGCGCTGTACGAAGTCCTGCTGAAGGGCAATTTGCTTGATCTCTTCCTGGTTAGCAGCAGCATCCACTTCGATATTGCCGCGGTGCTTGCCGTTGATCTGTACCGGGTAAACGACCTTGTCGGCTTCTAAGTAACGCTCGTTCCAGGCGGGCCAGGTGGCGTCGCATACGGTGGTTTCGTGGCCGAAGCGGTGCCATAGTTCTTCGGCCAAATGCGGCGCGAAAGGCGCCAGCAATATAGCGACGGGCTCGAGTATGGCCTTTTTATGGCATTTGAGCGCGCGCAGTTCGTTGGTCAGGATCATGAAGTGGCTGACGCAGGTGTTCAGCGAAAAGCGTTCGATGTCGTCGGTGATTTTTTTAATGGCTGTGTGCAGCGCGCGCAGTTCTTCGCGCGAGGGTTCGGCGTCTTGCACGAGCCAGGTGTCGTTGGGGCCTACATAGAGGCTCCATAGGCGTTTGAGGAAGCCTTGCACGCCAGTGATGCCTTTGGTATCCCAGGGTTTGCTGGCCTCGATGGGGCCGAGAAACATTTCGTACATTCGATAGCAGTCGGCGCCGTATTGCTCGATGACGTCATCGGGGTTGACGACGTTGTACTTCGACTTCGACATCTTTTCGATTTCGTACGCGCACTGAAAGCGACCCTGGGGGCCAACTTTGAAGTTGGCTTTTTGGAACATGGGGCGCTGGCGCGCTCGCTCCAAATCGAGCACATCATCGGTAACCAGGGCGACGTCCACGTGCAGGCGGCTGAAGCAATCGGGCGAGTATTTTTGGGTCAATTCGTAGGAGACAAACAGCTGCTCTACTTCGGGCACGCTCTGGCTCATGAAGAACGGCTCGCGGCTCAGGAGGGCTTGCCGTATTCTTTCGGCAGTTTCTTTGTGCGCATTGATATTGGCGGCCAATTCTTCGGTGAAGAGGACGAGCAGGCGTTTGTTGTCGGCTTCGGCGGTTTGGCGTACCCGTTCGATTTTGTCGGCTTTTTTCCAGGAAACGACCTCGATGGCTAAGTCGTTGACGGCGAAGGCAAAGTCGTAGGTGAACGACTCCTCAGCGCGGTTTTTCGGAATTTGCATGGGCCCGAACTCATATAAGTAGGGCTTAAGCACTTTGAGCCACAAGTACTCTTCGTAAAAGGCCTCTTTGGCGCGGAAGGTGATGCTGGATCGGCCCTGGATCATGCCCTGGTTGATGAGTTTTTTAGCGAATTCGCGTTCGGGCACTAAGCCGAGGTCATAGAGGAAGTGGTTCCAGAATCGGCTATAGAGTAGGTGGCCTACGGCGTGTTCGGCGCCGCCGATGTACCAGTCCACACAGCGCCAGTATTCGAGGGCTTCGCGGCTGCAAAAGGCCTCGTTGTTGTGTGGGTCCATGTATCGGTACCAGTACCAGGAGGAGCCGGCCCATCCGGGCATGGTGCTGTATTCGTATTCGTAGGCTTCGTCGGGCGTAGGGCGATAGCGCCAATGCTGCGCGCGGGCCAGAGGAGGTTCGCCGGTTTCGGTGGGCAGGTATTTATCAATTTCGGGCAATACTAAGGGCAGTTCGCTGTCGGGCAGCAGGTAGGGTACACCGTCTTTCCAGTAGATGGGGAGTGGCTCGCCCCAATAGCGCTGGCGGCTGAAGATGGCGTTTCGGATTTTATACTGGATGCGGGCTTTGCCCCAGTTCTTTTCTTCCAGCCACTGCAAGAGTTTGGATACCGCTTCTTCGTAGGTGAGGCCATTGATGATGTCCGAGTTGATGTATCGGCCTTCTTTGGTGGGGTCAGCGGCCTGGTCGAGGTTTCTCTGGCTGTCGAGTATCGGGATGACGGGTAGCCCGAACGCTTTGGCGAAGTTCCAGTCGCGCTGGTCGCCGCTGGGCACGGCCATGATGGCGCCGGTACCGTATCCGGCCAACACGTAGTCGGCAATATAGATAGGGATGGCTTCACTGGTAAAGGGATTGATGGCAAAAGCACCTGTGTTAGCGCCGGTAACGCGCTTGACCTCCGAGATGCGTTCGCGTTCGGAGCGGGAGGCAGCCCACTTGACGTAAGCCTGCACTTCGGCCCATTGTGCCGGTGTGGTGAGAGTATTGACTAGTTCGTGTTCGGGTGCCAGCACCATAAAGGTGGCACCGTAGATGGTGTCTATGCGCGTGGTGAAAATTTCGATAAACAGTCCGTCGTGTCCCTGCACTGGGAAGCGGACGAGAGCGCCCTGCGAGCGGCCTATCCAGTTGCGCTGCTGGTCTTTGACGGCTTCGGGCCAGTTGATTTCCTCCAAACCGCGGAGCAAACGTTCGGCGTAAGCCGTGATGCGCATGCTCCACTGTTTCATACGCTTACGCTCTACGGGATAGCCGCCGCGTTCGCTGACGCCGTCTTTGACTTCGTCGTTGGAGAGTACCGTGCCCAGAGCCGGGCACCAGTTGACGAAGGACTCTTCCGGAAACGTCAGGCGGTATTTGAGCAGGAAGAGGAGTTTTTCCTTTTCCGAAAAATCATTCCATTGCCGGGCAGTAATAATAGGTGTATCGTCGTCGCAGGCGGCGTTAATACGGGCGTTACCCTCTTTTTCGAGGCGCCGGACTAAGTGCTCTATCGGCAGTGCTTTATCGGCGTCGTAATCGTAGTAGTGCTCGAAGAGGCGGGCGAATATCCACTGCGTCCACTTGTAGTACTTAGGGTCGCAGGTGCGTATTTCGCGGCTCCAGTCGAAGCCCAGGCCAACGTTTTCCATTTGCTGGCGGTAGCGCCGGATATTTTCTTCGGTCGAGACGGCCGGGTGGATGCCCATTTCGATGGCATACTGTTCGGCGGGCAGTCCGAAGGCGTCGAAGCCCATCGGGTTGAGCACGTTGAAGCCGCACAGGCGCTTGTAGCGAGCAACGATGTCGCTGGCGATATAGCCCAAAGGGTGCCCTACATGTAGCCCTGCACCGGAGGGGTAGGGGAACATGTTGAGGATGTAAAATTTGGGCTTTCCGGATACTTCCGTTACCCGATAAGTTTGGTGTTTTTTCCACCAATCGCTCCATTTTTTTTCAATCGCGCGCGGTTCGTACTCCATTCCTGAGAGTTAGTGTGCAGGTGTTGGTTGGTTTTAAAAAGCGTCTGGTTATACTGTTCGGTTCGGGTAGCGAGCAGCTTCCCGGATAGTAAGGGCAAGAAGGACGAGGAAAGCGTCGGGAAGCGTTGGCTCAAGCGTTTAGCATGACCGGCATGACGAGCATGAGGATTTCACGATCTGCATTGGCCTCCTCCACTGGTGTCAGAATGCCGGCCCGCGAGGGCGTGGACAGTTCGATTTTGACCTCTTCGGAGTCCAGGACGCCGAGCATTTCGATGAGGAACCTGGCGTTGAAGGCGATGCGCGTGGGCATTCCTTCATAGGTGCAAGGCATTTGCTCGGTAGCCTCGTTGGAGAAATCCAAGTCCTGAGCCGAAATGGTCAGGTTGCCGTGCGAGAGGTCGAGGACGACCTGGTTGGTCGTTTTATTGGCGAAGATGGCGATACGCTTGAGCGAGTTTTGGAAGTCGGCGCGCTGGACGATGAGGCGGTTGGGGTTGTCCACCGGGATGACGGCGTTGTAGTCGGGGTAGCGAGCATCAATAAGCCGGCAAACTAAGTGAACATCGCCGAAGGTAAAGAAGGCATTGGCCCGATTAAAAGCGATTTCGACAGTGGCGTCGGTGGGCAGTGCGCTTTTCAGGAGGTTGAGCGCCTTTTTGGGCACGATAAAAGAGGTAGCCACTTCGCCCACTAAATGGGGTGTGGTGAATTTGACCAGCTTGTGCGCGTCGGTAGCCACGCAGGTGAGTTTGTTAAAATCTACCTGAAAATAGACGCCCGTCATAGCTGGGCGCAATTCGTCGTTGGATGTGGCAAAAGCCGTTTTGGAAATGGCCTCCAAAAGGTACTTGCTACCTATTTTAATGGCATCCACGTTTTCGGGCTGCGGCACTTCGGGAAAGTGCGCGGCCTTTTCTCCGGCGACCTTGTACTTGCCGTAGGAAGAAGTTATTTCGATGGCCAAATTTTCGTCGTTGACCGAAAACGTGATGGGCTGCTGCGGCAGCGCCTTGAGGGTTTCCAGCAAGATTTTGGCCGGCACGGCAATGGAGAAGTCCTCATCGGCCTGTACTTCTAAAGTAGTCGAAATGGTGGTCTCCAGGTCGGTAGCGCAGATGGAGAGCTGTTTGCCATTTACCTGGAAGAGGAAGTTTTCCAGGATAGGCAGTACCGGGTTGGAGCCTAAGGCGCCTGCGGCAACCTGAACGTGCCGAAGGAGGTCGGAAGAGGAAACGCTAAACTTCATAACGACAACGAGGATAGGTTGAATGGCCGGGCACCGGAAAGGTTACTCCCTAAGGCCGTTTCTTTTGGCAATGGCCCTTTCCAAAGCATGCGCGGATACCCGGGCTGAGTAGAGCCGATTTCAAAAAGAAATTCGGGGCAAAAGTAACGCGAGGCCTCGTCGTTTGCGCGCAAAAAAACGGACATGCGCGTAAAAAGAGACCGCTTTACCTTTGGCCGCCCTCCTTTGGCTTCTACAGAAGCCCGCGGCGTATGACCTTTAAACCTCATGCCCTTGTTTTCCGTGCGTGTATGAAGCCACCGAATCGTCGTTCGCTGAAGCGAAATGCCCCGCTTGTTCGGCCCGTTGGCCCGCTGAAGCTCCCCCGTCCTGCCCTGCTTCGCTTAGACAACGGCATGCCGCTGTACGTGCTGCATTTTCCGGAACAGGAGATTTTGAAAGTGGAGGCAGTGTACCGCGCCGGGCGGCCTCAGGAGGCCAAGCCCTTAGTCGCCCGCGCCACTTCGCGCTTAGTGCGTGAAGGCACCCGCCGACGCAGCGCCGCCGAACTGGCCGAACACTTCGACTTTTACGGCGCCGGGCTGAACATTCCGATTAGCCTCGACTTCAGCAACTATGCCCTCTTTGGGCTGCACCGGTACCGACACGAGCTGCTGCCCGCGTTTGCGGAGATGCTGCACGAACCCGCCTTTCCGCCGGAAGAACTGGAAACCTTCAAACGCAACAGCATTCAAGAACTACTCATCGAATTAGATAAGCCGGAGGTCATGACCTATCGCAGCCTGACGGAATGCATCTTCGGCGCCGAACATCCTTACGGCTACAATTCTTCCGTAGAACGCTATGCCGCTCTGCAGCGCGACGACTTAGTGCAACACTTCGAGCGCTGGTTTACGCCCACCAACGGCATGCTCATTGTCTGCGGCCGCGTGGACGACGACGTGGTGCGCCTGCTCAATCAGGCCTTTGGGCAAGCACCGCCCAAACCCGCCCCGCCACAGCCTCATTGGAGCGCAGCCGACCATCCGCCTCAACGGGTACACCTGCCACAACCCAACGCCCACCAGACGGCTATCAAAATCGGGCGGCGCATGTTCAACCGGCATCACCCCGACTTCAACGCCTTCATGGTGCTCAACATCGTGCTGGGCGGCTACTTCGGCTCGCGCCTGATGACCAACCTGCGCGAAAAACGCGGCCTCACTTACGGCGTCTATTCCAGCCTTGACGCGCTGGCCAACGACGGCTATTTCTACATCGCCGCCGAAGTACACGACCAGAAAGCCCCCCTGGCACTGCGGGAAATCTTCGCCGAAATGCGACGCCTGCAGGAAGAACCTATTCCAGAGGCCGAGTTAGATATGGTGCGCAATTACCTGTCGGGTATGCTGCTCAACGGCATAGACGGGCCACTCAACACCTCCGACGTCGTGCGTACGTTCGTGGCCGAAGACCTGCCATTTGAGGCCTTCGAAGCACAGGTATGCCTTTTGCAAACGATTGATGCTCAGGCCCTGCAACACCTCGCACAGCGCTACCTCAACCCGGAGGACTACTGGGTGGTTACCGCTGGTAAGCGACCGGTTTTGTTGAGGAAATGACGAAAAAAATGCCAGGTGTAGTGTGGAGAGCGCGCCATGCAATCCGAAAAACGTGTGTAGTTTTGCGCGCCTTTTTACCGATAAGACGCCTTTTTAAGCCTTTAAATCGCGAATTACGTTGAGCCTTTTCAGATTTTTCAAGCAGGAGCTGGCCGTTGACTTAGGCACGGCCAACACGTTAATCATGATGGATGGCCAGGTGGTGGTGGATGAGCCTTCCATCGTAGCCATTGACCGGCGCACGGGCCAGACGATAGCCGTAGGGCATCGGGCCATGCAGATGCACGAAAAGACCCACGAGCACATCAAGACCGTGCGCCCGCTCAAGGATGGCGTCATTGCCGACTTCCAGGCCGCTGAAGCCATGATCGAGGGCATGATCCGTATGGTCGGGCGTCGCAATTCGTTCTTCAACCACCTCAAGATGGTCATCTGCATCCCCAGTGGCATCACAGAGGTGGAAAAGCGCGCTGTGTTTGACTCGGCTGACCACGTGGACAGCAAAGAGACCTATCTCATCTACGAACCTATGGCTGCTGCCTTGGGCATCGGGTTGAACGTGGAAGAGCCCGTGGGCAACATGGTCATTGATATCGGTGGCGGCACTACGGAAATCGCCGTCATTGCTCTATCGGGCATCGTGTGCGACCAGTCTATCCGCATCGCTGGCGACGAGATGACCAACGATATCATTGACTACATGAAGCGCGAGCATAACATCCTCATCGGCGAGCGCACGGCCGAACAAATCAAAATCCACGCCGGCGCTGCATTAGAGGAATTAGACGCTCCGCCCGAAGATTACGCCATCAGCGGACGCGACCTGATGACGGGTATTCCCAAGCAAATCCGAGTAAGTTACAAGGAAGTGGCTCGTGCGCTCAACGACAGCATTGCTAAAATTGAAGAAGCCGTGCTGCGCGCTTTAGAGACAACACCGCCTGAGCTGGCCTCCGATATCTACAAAACCGGCCTTTACCTGACCGGTGGCGGCGCTCTTCTGCGCGGCCTCGACCAGCGGCTGCACCAAAAAACGAAGCTGAAGGTGCACGTAGCCGAAGACCCCTTGCGCGCCGTAGTACGCGGAACGGGCCTGGCTCTGGAACGCTCGGAACACTACTCCTTCCTCATTGACCGCAAAAGCGTCTGAACGGGCAGCGAACGACAGGGCGGCAAGGCTCCTCTGGTTGGAAAAAGGTCAACAGTCCCTTTTGGGCTGCTGCCGTAAGTATCTCTTAAACGCGTATGTACTCCCTTGTCCAGCTGTTTGTGCGTCATGGCGGGCTGATTACGCTGGTGGTCACCCAGGTGATTAGTTTTCACCTGATGACCTCACAAAACAGCCCGCAGCAAGAGATTGCGCGCCTGAGCTGGAGCTGGTATTCCAACTGGGCCTTAGAGTGGCGCAACCGCTGGCTCGACTACTTGTCGCTGCGGGATGAAAACATCCGGCTGAAGATGGAAAATGCGCGCCTGCATACACAACTGACCAACTTGCGCGCTTCGGAGATACCCACACGCGACACTGTGCGCTGGCAGGGAGCGACAGATAGCTTAGGCAAGAAGCTGATACGCCCAGAATACGTCGTCATCAGTGCGCGCGTCGTGGGTAATACACTCAGCGGACGCAACAACTGGCTCATCCTCAACCGGGGCGCCAAAGACGGCATAAGCCCCAACAGCGGCGTCATCTCGCGCTCGGGGGTGGTGGGTATCGTCCGAGATGTGTCGGAGCATTTTTCCTTAGCTATGTCTGTGTTGCATCCGCAGACCAAAATATCGGCCATGGTCAAGGGGTATCCTTTTTACGGCTCGCTGTACTGGGACGAGAAAGACCCTCGCTTCCTGACACTTTCGGACATCCCTTACCATTTGCCTATCCATCGGGGCGACACAGTGCAGGTGAGCAACTATTCGCTCATCTTCCCAGAGGGGCACCCCGCTGGCATCGTGGATACGGCCTATCGCCTGCAGGGAAGCCCATTCCTTTACATACGGGTGCGCCCTACCCAACCTCCGGCCAGTGTGCGCGAGGTGTACATCGTTACTAACCGATACGCCGATGAGCTGGAAAATTTAACCAGAGCCATGCAAGCAGAGCAATGAAAGGCAACTGGTTTTTTCCCAATCTGTGGCGCTTCCTGTCGCTGCTGGCCGTGCAAGGGCTGGTATTGTCGGGCATTTCGTACAACACCGACGGGTATGTCAGTCTCCTGCTCTACCCCCTATTCATCCTATTGCTACCCATCCTGATGCCCATTCCATTGGTAGTGCTGGCTGGTTTCCTCATAGGGCTATCGGTAGATTTTTTTACAGGTACCTTAGGGTTGCATGCTAGCGCGGGCGCCTTTTCGGGCTACGCCAGAGCGATCATCTTAGACCGCTTTGCTCCTCAAGGTGGTTACACGGGCAAGGAACCTATCGCCTCGCCAGCCTATTTTGGCTGGCGCTGGTTTCTGAGTGTTGCCGGTATTTTTTTCGCCGTTCATTTGCTGTGGTACTTCTCGATGGCGTATTTTACGCCGGTTTATTTTTTTAATAAAATCCTGCCGCAGGCTGCCCTCAGCTGGCTCTCCACGATGCCAGTGGTGACCGTGTTGATGCGGTTATTTTATCCCAAAAATTAGGGTCAAACATGCTGGACAAACTTCGCGAACGGCAAAAGACGATCCAGATCGTCTTCCTCATCAGTGCCCTTGTGTTGGTGCTGAAAGCAGCTCAGCTGCAGCTGTTCGACGATGCACTCAGCCGGCGCGCCGATGCTACCACCATTCATCGCCTGACGATTTACCCGCCGCGCGGGCTTATCTTTGATCGCAACGATAGCCTCCTGGTGGCCAACAATGCGGTGTATGATCTGATGGTAACGTACAACCAGATAAGCCCCCAAATGGACACGCTTAAGCTGTGCCGCCTATTGGGCATCACGCGGCAGGACTTCGAGGCAGCCCTGAAGAAGGACTGGAAAAGCGGCAAGTTTTCGCGCTCGGTGCCGTTCGTTTTCATGAAAAAAATCTCCACCACCACCTACGCGCGTTTGCAGGAATGTCTCTACGAGTTTCCGGGCTTCTTCGTGCAGGCGCGCAATATCCGGGCATACCCCTACCACGCCGGCGCACACGTTCTGGGCTACATCAACGAAGTGGACCAGCGCGACATCGAGCGCGGCGGTGGCATTTACGCCTCGGGCGACTACATCGGCGCCACCGGCATCGAGGCCCGCTACGAAGACCGCCTGCGCGGGCGCAAAGGCTTCAATTTCCAACTCAAAGACAACTTGGGCCGCATCGTAGGGCCCTACGCCGACGGTAAGGCAGATACCATGCCCGTCAGCGGCGACGATCTCATCCTCTCTATTGACGCCCGACTGCAGCAATACGGCGAAGCACTCATGGCCAACAAGTCGGGTAGCATTGTGGCTATCGAGCCTTCCAGCGGCGAAATACTGGCCATGATCAGCGCGCCCACCTACGACCCCAACGAGCTGGCCATGACCAACGACCGAGGCCCCGTGTTCCAGCGCCTGCACAGCGACCCGCTCAAGCCTTTTTTCGACCGCACCGTTATGGCCAAGTACCCGCCCGGCTCCATCTTCAAAACGGTAGTTTCGCTCATCGGCATGCAGGAAGGCACGCTCAACCCCAATGCCGGCCAGGGCTGTGGTGGCGGTTATTTCTATGCCGGACGCCTGTATAAATGCCACGGACATGGCGGCATTAGCAACGTCGTGGATGCCCTCGCCTACTCCTGCAACACCTATTATTTTGGCGAGTTCCGCGACATTGTGGACAAATACGGCTTCAATAATCCGCATCAGGGCTTAGATAAATTTCATCAGTACTGCTATGAAATGGGGCTGGGCCGTCGGCTGGGCGTGGACTACCCCAACGAAAGCTCGGGCAACATTCCGGACTCGCGCTACTACGACCGTATTTATCCCAAACGCCTCGGCGGCTGGCGCTCGCCCACCATCATGTCGTTGGGCATCGGGCAGGGTGAAATCCAGATGACCACGCTGCAAATGGCCAACCTCGCCGCCTGTATCGCCAACCGGGGCTACTGGTACCCGCCGCATCTGGCCAAAGGCTTCAAAAGCGGCGGCGACATTCCGAAGCAGTACCGCCAGCGCCAGAACGTCAGCATTGACCGCAAGTACTTCGAACTCGTAGTAGAGGGCATGGCCCAATGCGTCAACCGCGGTACCGCCCGCTCCTGCGCTATCCCGACCATCCAGGTGTGTGGCAAGACGGGCACCAGCCAGAACCCCCACGGCGACGACCACTCCGTGTTCTTCGCCTTTGCGCCCAAAGACAACCCGAAGATCGCCATTGCGGTGTATGTCGAAAACGCTGGCTGGGGTGCTTCCTACGCCGCCCCCATCGCCAGCTTGATGATTGAAAAGTACCTCCACGATACCATCGCGGCGGAGCGTAAGTATCTGGAAGAGCGCATGCTTAAGGCCAACCTCATCGAAAAGTACCTCCAAAACCGCCGACAGGTGGCCCTGAAACCCGCTACGCGCCCTGCCGCCCCGGCCATGCCTTCGCCCAACATACCTACCGACGAACCTACCGGCCAGACGCCTGCTACCACCGCCACCCAAAACGAGCGCAAACGGCGCTGATGGAAATGCCCGAACGGCCACAGACCACTGAAACGCCCGCACCTGCATACCGCCTGGAGGCCATTTACCTGTATCCCATCAAATCGCTGGGCGGCATCGCGCTCTCAGAAGCAAAACTCCAGAGGCGCGGCCTGCAATACGACCGGCGTTGGATGCTGGTCAACGTCGAGGGGCAATTTGTGAGCCAGCGCGAATACCCTGCCCTGGCCCAATTGGGCACAGCGCTGCACAACGGCGATCTGGTTGTCTTTGAAAAGCAAAATCCGCAAACCCGCCTCCGAATTTCCCTCACACCGCCTGCCGCCCTGCCGCAAACGATGGTGCAGGTGTGGGGCGACCGCTGCCGGGCACACCTCTATGGTCGTGAAGTCAACGAATGGTTCTCCGACTTCCTGAAAGCGCCCGTGCGCTTAGTCTTCATGCCCGACAGCACCCTGCGCCGCGCTGACGGGCGCTATGCACCGCCTCGCACACCCGTCAGCTTCGCCGATGGCTTCCCTTACCTCATCATCGGGCAGGCATCGCTGGACGACCTGAACCGCCGCCTGCCGCAGCCCGTGCCCATGAGCCGCTTTCGGCCCAACTTTGTCTTTAGCGGCGGCCAGCCCTACGAGGAAGACCATTGGGGGCGCTTTTGTATCGGCAACGCTCAGTTCCTGGCCGTCAAGCCCTGTGCTCGTTGCGTGGTAGTAACTACCGACCAGGACAGCGGCGCCCGCAGCGCCGAGCCGTTGCGCACACTGGCCACCTATCGCCAAAAGGGCCATCGTATCCTTTTCGGACAAAACGCCGTCTGGACTGGCGAAGGCGACGCTACCGTCCGCATTGGCATGTCGCTGACGAAAAGGTGTTAATGTTACAACTGGACGCTGCCCTTTTTGTATTTATGCGCAAAATCTGCGGACAATGGCAAAACCTCATTACCTGGGCAAATCGCTGGCCGACGGTCAGGCGCACGAGCGGGCGCACCGCCTGTGGTCAAGGCGCGACTTTCTGGCTACCGCCGGCCTGCTGGGTGCAGGTAGCTGGCTGCTGGGCGGCTTGCCCATACGTGCTTTAAAACCTTCGCTTTTAGCCGCGCATCCGACCTGGAACGACAACGACCGCGTCCTCATTCTCATCCGGTTAGACGGCGGCAACGATGGACTGAACACCGTCATCGAACGCAGCAACCACCACTACTATAACCTGCGCCCCAGCTTAGCCATCGCTGATGCAGACCTGTGGCACCTCAGCCCGGAATACGGCATGCCCACCGAGACCAACAGCCTGCAGCCGCTGTGGGCGGAGGGCAAAATGAAAGTCATCTTCAACGTAGGCTATCCCGACCCTAACCTCAGCCATTTCCGATCCTCCGACATCATCTATTCGGCCAGCGATGCCAACCAGGTGGTGGAAACAGGTTGGATAGGCCGATTTTTGGAAAATGAATACGCGGCCTTTTTAGAAACGCCCTCTACCGTGCCGCCTGCCCTGCAAATTGGCGTGCAGTCGAACCTGCTGTTTCGGGCCGAAGATGCCAACATGGCCCTGGTGGTCAGCAGCCCGCAAGAGTTTTACCAGATTGCCCAAACGGGCCAGCTGTACCCGACGGCGGGCCTGACCAATTCGCTGCGCGACCGCGAGCTGTTTTTCGTACGCCAGACCGCCAACGCTGCCTTCCGCTACGCCGAAACGATACGCAAAGCCTTTTACGCCGGCAAAAACGACGTGGACTACCCGCCGCCCAGCACCAACTTGCTGTCGGCCCCGCTGTCCATCATCGCACGCCTGCTCAAGGGCGGCATGGGCACGCGCATCTTCTTAGTGGATATCGCCGACTTCGACACACACGTGCTTCAGCGCGCCAATCACCTCAACCTACTGTGGCAATTGGCCACTGCCGTGCGCGCCTTTTACGACGACCTGGCCCATGGCAATTCGGGGCTGGACAAAAAGGTGCTCTCCATGACCTTCTCCGAATTTGGCCGCACCATTTACGAAAACGGCTCGCGCGGTACCGACCACGGCGCCGGCACCCACACCCTCCTCTTCGGCGGCGACATCGGCAGCGGCTTCGCAGGCGAATACCAGGACCTGAGCAACCCCGACCCCATCCATGACCCACCCCACAGCGTGGACTTCCGCGACGTGTACGCTACCGTGCTCCAGCACTGGCTGGGCAACCCGCCCGACTTAGTCAATTACGTCCTCAATCGCAACAGCCAACTGCTGGCCGGACTGGTACCTGCCCTGCCGCCCGCGCTGGGCGATAACGGACGAACAGCCCTGCTGGGCCACAACCCTCACCCTACCCAACCCAGTGCTTACGTCATCAAATTTGCCATTCAGCAGGGCAGCCCGGTGCGCCTGCAGATACTCGATGCCGCCGGGCACGTGCTGCGCACTCTGGTCAGCGAGTACAAAGCGGCAGGCAGCTACACCTTTACCCTCGCCCCAGCCCAGTGGTACCTGCCCCCGGGCCGCTATCGCTACCGCCTCATGGCCAACGGGCAGGTGTTTGAGCGTAGCCTCACAGTACCCTAAAACAGCGCCGGATAATCAAGGACAAAACGCCAGCACCAGGCAAGATCAACCACGTTATTCTGATTATTTACACACCTTTTTCAGCAGAATTCGCTCTTTGTCTGTTTGCTCTGATTTATTTGCCAGGTCAGAAACGGGTCTATGCCCTTTGAGCAGCGCATTTGGGAAATCTTCCAACGGGTGTATGGCCGACGCCCCAGCATCGGCATACGCTCTCCTGGCCGCATCAACCTCTTAGGCGAACATACCGACTACAACGGCGGCCCCGTACTGCCCGCTGCCATTGACCGCGCCCTCTGGCTGGCTGCCGCCCCGCGCACGGATGGCCGCTGTCGGTTGTGGGCCTGCGATTATGAAGAGGGTTGCGTCATTGAAGCCCGACCCTCCGCTCGCCTCGCACAGCCGGCTTGGGCCAATTACCTGTTGGGGGTGCTGGTGGAGATGGGCTGGCCAGGAGGGATGGATATCGCCTTTGGCGGCGATTTACCCATCGGGGCAGGTGTTTCATCATCGGCAGCTTTAGAAAATGCCACAGCCTTAGCCGCTGATGCCCTCTTTAACCTCAGGTATTCGCGCATAGACCTCGTTCGCATCGCGCATCGGGCGGAGAACGCCTTTGTGGGTGTCCCCTGCGGCATCATGGACATGTTCGCCGGTATGATGGGCCGAAAAGACGCCTTTATACACCTGGATTGCCAGGCACTCGCCTGGGAGTACCTGCCTTTTGAAGCGCCTGACCTGGCCTTTGTGCTGTGCCATTCCGGCGTAGAGCGGCGTTTGGCCACCTCCGAGTACGGCGCTCGCCGGCGCGAATGTGCGCAAGGCCTGGCTGTTTTGCAAAAGCTAGAACCCGGTCTGAAAAACCTCAGCGACGCCACGCCTGCCCTGTTAGAGGCAGCGAAGCACAACATACCGCAAGTTGTTTTTCGCCGCTGCCGTTATGTCTTAGGAGAAATTGCTCGCGTGGCTGCTGCCGTTGAGGCCTTGCGCCAAAACGACTACGCGGCCCTGGGAGCACTCCTGTACCAGACGCATGCGGGGCTGCGCGACGACTTTGAGGTCAGCTGCCCGGAACTGAATTTCCTCGTCGAACAGGCAGCACGGCACCCCGCCTGCTCAGGCGCTCGCCTCATGGGTGCAGGCTTTGGCGGCTGCACGCTCAACCTGGTACACCAGCGCGAAGCCCATGACTTCATTGCCCGAGTTTCGGAAGGGTATGTCAGCGTGTTTGGCCGCCCACTATCAGCCTGGATAGTGCGCCCAGACAATGGAGCGGAAATCGTATTCCGAGCCAATTAACTGCCACCTTTGAACTCATTGACCAGCGCCTGCAAGCTGGCCTTGGCATCGCCAAAGAGCATGCGCGTGTTGTTTCGGAAAAACAGCGGATTCTCTACGCCGGCAAAACCCTTACCCATAGACCGCTTCATTACAATAACGGTGCGCGCGCGGTGCGCCTCGATAATGGGCATCCCCCACAATGGGCTGCTTTTGTCCTCTAAGGCTGCGGGGTTCACCACGTCATTGGCCCCAATGATCATGCACACATCCACGGTGTCCATCGTCGGGTTGATGGCGTCCATTTCGACTAAGGCATCATAAGGAATATTGGCCTCGGCCAGCAGCACGTTCATGTGACCCGGCATTCGACCCGCCACAGGGTGAATGGCAAAGCGCACTTCCGTGCCGTTTTTCTCCAGGGCTTCCATCAGCTCGCGCACGGCATGCTGAGCCTGTGAGACAGCCAGGCCATAACCCGGCACGATAACGACGCTGTTCGCAGCCTCCAAAATGAGATAAGCCTCATCGGGCTTTACGGGCTTGATTTCGCCCACTACGTCCTGCGCTTTGCCCGGCATATCGGCCCCGAAGCCACCCAACACTACATTGGCTACGGAGCGGTTCATGGCCTTGCACATGATAAGCGTCAGGATGATGCCACTGGCGCCCACTAACGCACCGGCCACGATGAGCAGGTTATTTTGAATAATAAAGCCCGAAGCACAGGCGGCCATACCGGAATAGCTGTTCAACAGCGAGATAACCACCGGCATATCGGCCCCGCCAATAGGAATGACCAACAGGATACCCAGAATAAAGGCCAATACCGTTACTGCACCCAGCACTTGTACAGCTGTTGGGGCCGCCATATCCAGGGCAAACCAGATACCACCGCCCAAAATGGCCGCAAGCAAAAGGACGGAGACAATGCGCTGCCCGGGGTATAGCACCGGCTTGGTCGGAATAAAACGCTCCTCCAGCTTCGCCCAGGCCACTAACGAGCCTGAAAGCGTAACTGTGCCAATGAGCACCGTCAGCCAGATGATAATACCCTGATAAACAGGCTGGTCGGGACGCGCCACAAACTCAGCCCAAGCCACCAGCAAGCTGGCAGCGCCGCCGAAGCCGTTGAGCAGGCCTACCATTTGCGGCATACCCGTCATGGGGGTGCGAAAGGCAAAAAACGCTCCAATGACCGCTCCAATAGCCAACCCACCGGCGATGTAGGTATAACGGACAACCTCCGGGAACATCAGCGTAGCTACTACCGCAGCAGCCATACCTACGGCCGAGAGGATATTGCCCTGGCGCGCCGTCGTGGGCCGCCCCATAAGCTTAAAGCCCAGGATAAAGGTAACCGCCGAAAGAATATAGACGAGGTTGAGTAGTGTGCGAATATCCTCCATGGCTATTTGTCTTTTTTCTTGAACATGCTGAGCATGCGGTTCGTAACTAAATAGCCACCCACCACGTTGATGGTGGCAAAAGCAACGGCTACGCCACCGATAAGGGCAGCAGTATCTTCACCTTCGCCCAAACCAGCGGCAATAAGGGCGCCCACGATGGTTACACCCGAAATAGCATTAGAGCCAGACATGAGCGGCGTATGGAGCAGCGAGGGTACTTTGGAAATGATTTCAAAGCCCAAAAAGATGGCCAGCACCAGAATGAAGAGCAGGAAAATGAGTACTTCCATGGGCAGAGGCGTTTGGCAGGTGAATGGTACAAAAGGAAAGAGTAAGTTAGAGTTCGCGGCGGACCTTGCCCTCATGGGCAATCAGGCAGCCCTGGAGGATGTCGTCTTCGAGGTTGAGCACGATGCGCTTATTTTCCTTGTCCCAAAACTCGTCTATGAAGTTGTAGAGGTTAGCCGAATACATCTGGCTGGCAGCAGCGGCCACCCGGCCGGGCATGTTTTCCAGGCCAATGATTCGGACGCCGTTGACCTCGACCTCCTGGCCCAGCACGGCGCCTTCCGTGTTGCCACCGGTTTCGATGGCTAAATCCACGATGATGCTTCCCGGACGCATACCGGCCACCATTTCACGTGTAATAATAATAGGTGCTTTCCGCCCGAAGACCTGGGCGGTGGTGATGACGATGTCGCTTATGGCGCACTGGCGGGCCATGGCTTCGCGCTGGAGGCGGAGTTGCTCTTCCGTGAGCGCTGTTGCGTAGCCGTCTTTGGTCTGGCCAGTTTCGCCCAGATCCACCTCTAAGAAGCGAGCACCCAAGGAGCGCACCTGTTCGGCTACGACGGGTCGGGTGTCAAAAGCGTCCACGCGCGCGCCAAGGCGTTTGGCAGTAGCGATGGCTTGCAGCCCGGCCACACCTGCGCCGATAACGAACACACGAGCCGGATTGATGGTGCCAGCGGGCGTAGTCATCATAGGTAGCACGCGGTCGGTGCGCTCGGCGGCCAGGATGACGGCTACATAACCCGCCAGGCTAGCCTGCGAGCTCAGGGCATCCATCTTCTGGGCGCGCGTCGAGCGCGGGATGAGCTCCATAGCCACCGCGCTGACACCGCGCTCGGCCAGCGCTGCTATGAGCGCCTTCTCATGGAAAGGGTCTAAGTAGCTGACGTGCAGACTACCGGGCTTAAGCAGGCGCACCTCATCGAGCAGAGGCTTGCGCAGCCGCAAGACGATGTCGCTATTGGAAAGCAGCCCAGCGCGATCGGTCGTTACCGTGGCCCCTGCCTTTTCGTAGTCGGCGTCACTCAGGCGCAGGCTGGCACCCAACCCAGCCTCGATGACGACCGTAGCGCCCAATTTGACCAGACGCGCAACGTCGTTGGGTATCAGCGGCGCGCGCGTCTCGGTAGAGTGTGTTTCACGCGGTACTCCTATTTGCATAACCGTAGAGCAATTTTTACAGAGTTAATGGAGGTTTTCTGAGGAGACCGCCGCTGTTTATCAGCTATGTTTAGCTCGCTTGCCTGGCCCTTATACCACCGTCAACGCATACGCGGCATCCGGCGCTTACCACCGCCGCGCTGCATCAGACCAATCATACTCGGATTGGTCGCCTGCCCCAACATCTTGAGTTGCTTTTCCAATTCTTTGATCTGCTCCTTGAGCATCGGCTCGGTGATGTTGAGCTTTTTTAACTCATTCAGATGGGCCTGTGCCCCCTGACGGTTGTTTTTCGAGCCTGCTATCATAGCTAGCTGAAGCAACACGGCACCACGCTCATTGTCGGAAGGAAGCCCAACTTCTAAAGCCTGGCGCAGCCATTTCTCACCTGTAGCGATGTTTTTTCTTTGAATGGCAATAATGCCTTTCGTCATGTAATACACGCCCTTGTAGCCCATCAGCAACAAGTTCGGGAAAAAGGTGAGGTTCAGCCGCTTTTCTGCCTCATCAAACTGCCCCTTGCTGAGCAGCATGGAGGATGAAACCAACGTGCCCAGCAACAAGTAGCCCGCCAGCAAAAAAAGCCCGACCAGAAGAAACGGGAAGCCATACCAGAAGCCATAGATGACCCAAAGACCAATGCCACCCAGAATACCCAGGGCAATGAGCGCGAAACGTAAGTAGATGTTGATACTAAACATAGGTGTCTTGATATGCTGGAGAGAAGCCCAGCGCCGCAAAAGTAGATAAACATCTCATAAGCGGCCGTGAGCCAATGCTTATTCCTATCATTTTACGTTTTCTCCAAAATAACGGCATACCCCTGCCCCACGCCGATACACATTGTACACAGCGCATAGCGGGTGCTGCGGTGGTGCAGTTCGCGTGCAGCCGTTAGCAGCAGGCGCGCACCCGACATACCGAGGGGGTGACCCAGGGCAATGGCGCCGCCATTGGGATTAAGGCGCTCGTCGTCATCGGCCAGGCCCAGCTGGCGCGTACAGGCGAGCACCTGGGCAGCAAAGGCTTCGTTAATCTCAATAATGTCCATGTCTTCCAGGCGCAAGCCAGCCCTCTGCAGAGCCTTTTGCGAAGCGCCTACTGGCCCTATACCCATAATGCGCGGTTCGACGCCCACCACCGCTGAGGCAACAATACGGGCTAGCGGCTTAAGGTTGTGCATGCGCAGCGCATTTTCGGAGGCAATGAGCAGCGCTGCTGCCCCGTCATTTAAACCGGAAGAGTTGCCTGCCGTTACTGTACCGCCCTTGCGGAAGGCCGGACGCAAGGTGGCCAGCACTTCCAGCGTGGTGTTGGGCTTGATAAATTCATCCTGGCTCACTATAGTAGGCTCGCCCTTTTTAGCTGGGATGGATACAGGTGCTATTTCCTCGCCCAGACGCCCATTTTGCTGCGCGCGGGCGGCTTTTTGCTGGCTCCAATAGGCAAATCGGTCCTGGTCCTCGCGGCTAATGCCGTACAGTTCAACCAGGTTTTCTGCCGTCTCGCCCATGGCTTCTGTGCCGTACAGCTCCTGCATGCGCGGATTGATGAAGCGCCAGCCAAAACTGGAGTCGTACAGCTGGGCGTCGTTGCCGAAAGGCCGGCTACTTTTGCTCAGCACGTAAGGGCCGCGCGTCATGTGCTCCACGCCACCCGCCAGGAGCACCTCGCCGTCGCCGTTGCGAATGGCCCGATAGGCATGTACGGCAGCAGCCATACCGCTGGCACACAGGCGGTTGACCGTCTCGCCCGGCACTGTATGAGGCAGACCAGCCAGTAACAGGGCCATACGCGCTACGTTGCGATTATCCTCGCCGGCCTGATTGGCACAGCCCAAAATGACATCATCAACGGCGGCAAGGTCTAAACTAGGATGCCGCTCGATAAGCTTTTGCAAGACATGAGCGGCCAGATCATCTGCCCGCACTGGCGCCAGACTCCCGCCAAAGCTGCCAATGGGCGTACGAATCCCATCAATAATGTATGCTTCCTGACTCAAGGCGTCGTTATCTTTTCGAGCGCAAAGGTGAGGGGCATTGGCCGAAATTAGCCAAACCACGCAAAAAAAGCGGCTCCTTTTTTGGATTTTATTTCGGCACCTTTACCTTTGTAGCGAAAATTCGCCATTGCATCATTCACCGTAAAAAAAGCAGTCATGGGAGATACAACCGTTGGAGCAGCCGTCTTGAAAGGCGGCGAATTTTTAGTGCGCGATACACGCCCTGAAGAAGTATTCATTCCGGAGGAACTCAATGAAGAGCAGCGCATGGCGCGCAAGATGGTTGAGGATTTTCTGGAGCAGGAAGTTTATCCGAATACGCCTAAGATTGAGAAGCAGGAGGATGGCATCGTGGTGCGCCTGCTGAAAAAGACGGGCGAGCTGGGCCTGCTGGGTGCCCACATGCCGCCAGAATACGGCGGTATGGCTCTGGATACCAACACCAACTCCGTAATTTCGGAAGCCTTTGGGCCGGCGGGGTCGTTCATTGTGGCCTTTGCTGCCCACACGGGTATTGGCATGCTACCTATTCTCTATTTTGGCACGGAGGAGCAGAAACAAAAGTATTTACCCGGTCTCATTAGCGGCGACCTGAAAGCCGCCTACTGCCTCACTGAGCCTGGCAGCGGTTCCGATGCGCTGGCGGCCAAGACGCGAGCCGACCTGAGCGCCGACGGCAAACATTACATCTTGAACGGCCAGAAGATGTGGATCTCGAACGCCGGCTTCGCCGATATCTTCATCGTCTTTGCCAAGATTGACGGCGAGAAGTTCACGGGCTTCATCGTCGAGCGCAACACATCGGGCCTCACCTTGGGCGCAGAAGAGGACAAAATGGGCATCAAAGGCTCCTCAACGCGCCAGGTATTCTTCGAAAATGTACATGTTCCAGTGGAAAACGTGCTGGGTGAAATTGGCAAAGGACATCTCATTGCCTTCAACGCCCTCAACATAGGTCGCTACAAGCTGGGCATTATGTGCATAGGCGGGTGTAAGAAGGTCATTGAAATGGCCACACGCTATGCCAACGAGCGCCACCAATTCGGCCAGCCTATTGGCAACTTCGGCGCCATTCAGTACAAATTGGCCGAAATGGCCATCCGCACCTTCGCGGGCGAAAGTGCCGCCTACCGTACCTCGCAACTGATGCAAGACCGCAAAGAGGCCGCCGAGGCGGAAGGCAAATCTTACGGCCAGGCCATGCTAGAAGCTGCGGAAGAGTACGCCATCGAGTGTTCCATTTTAAAGGTGTACGGCTCGGAGGCTTCGGACTACTGCGTGGACGAAAACGTGCAAATCCACGGAGGCATCGGCTTCAGTGAAGAGTACCCAGCAGCACGAGCTTATCGGGATAGCCGCATCAACCGCATCTACGAGGGCACCAACGAAATCAACCGCATGCTCATGGTGGACCAACTGTTTAAGCGGGCCATGAAAGGCCACTTCGACCTCGTTGGCCCCGCCTGGGCCGTACAGAAAGAATTGGCCGCCATGCCTTCGTTTGAAAAATTGGAAGGCCCTTATGCTGAAGAACATCGCGCTGTGGCTGACTTCAAAAAAATCATTCTCATGACTGCCGGCGCCGCTGCCAAAATGCAAATGGATGGCAAACTGAACCTGAAAGAAGAGCAGGAGATCCTGATGAATTGCGCCGACATGCTCATAGACCTTTTCCTGGCCGAGTCTATGCTCTTGCGCGTACAGAAACTCTCCGAACGCACCGACAAGCCACAACCGCAAGAGGTGTACGATGCCATGCTCCAGGTCTTTCTGCACGACGTTGCGGCGCGCATGACCAAAAATGCTACCGACGCACTGGCCTCTTTTGCCGAAGGCGACTTGCTCAAGACCTTCCTCATGGGCCTGAAGCGTTTCACAAAGTACCCGCCTGTCAACGTCAGGCAGAAGCGCCGCCTCATCGCCCAGGCCCTGCGTCAGGCCAACGGATGGTGTTTTTGAAGGAAAGGGGAACGTAATCCGGGTCAAATAAAGCCAGCCGCTCAGCCGCTTCGGTCGAACGGCTGGTTTTATTTAAGCGGTACTCTTTCCGTATCTGCGAAAACAGGCCCAACTTGAGCCCGGGTTTTCAATACCCCTTTGCAACCCATGCCCTCGCCGTACATTTGCGCAATTCACCACTTATTTACCTGAACGGCATATGGGAAAATGGAATAACCCTTTCAGTTCCAGGCGAGAAATGTTCTTGCTGTTGGCACTTGTAGTGATTGGTATTGCCGGACTGGTGGCCCTCCAGCTGGCGCAGCGTACCCGCGGCAGCCGCTCCGATGAGCGGACGATGGTTCAATCGGCGGCGCAAAAGACCGAAGCGCCAGCGCCACTCTCGGCGCCGACTCAGCGCATCACAGGCGATCTGGTCAATCGCGACGAGGAATACCCAGAGGTTGGGCAGCCTTTCACTTTTCAACTGACCAATTACTCGCAGGGCGCCGTATTTGAACTTGACTTTGGCGACGGCAGCCCCCGCCGCGCCTTTCAGAACGGTAAATTGCGCTATACCTATAAAAAGGCCGGCGATTACCAAATATCCCTGTGGGCAAAATACGAAGGCGAGGAAGTCAAACTAAAGACCATTACCAAAAAGGTGAAGGTGCCGCCACCTGCCAAGCGCGTCCACATAGGCACCGTCGTTGATTTTTAAAAACCTTGTTCACCCACCTCTTATACGGCAATTTTAAAGCGAAAAGCATGAAAAAAATCGGAATCTTACACGGAAAAGAGACCTCCTTCCCGGAGGCTTTCGTGGCGCGCGTCAACAGCAAAAACGTCAGAGGTATCCACGCTGAACCTGCTTTTGTGGACGAGCTCATCCAGGGCAACCCCACGCCTTACGCCGTCCTGATTGACCGCATTAGCCAGGACGTGCCCTTTTATCGGGCCTACTTGAAAAACGCCGCTCTCAACGGCACGGCAGTGTTGAATAACCCCTTCTGGTGGAGCGCTGACGAGAAGTTTTTTAATAACTGTTTAGCCACCAAAATCGGCGTGCCAGTGCCCCGCACCGTTCTGCTGCCCTCCAAAGACATGCCACCCGATACCAGCGCACGCAGCTTCCGCAATCTGAAGTTCCCCTTAGAGTGGGATAAAATCATAGAATACCTCGGCGGCTTTCCGCTCTTTATGAAACCTCACTCTGGCGGCGGCTGGAAAAACGTGTATAAAATCCACAACTTCGACGAGTTTTTCAAGGCCTACAACGAAACCGGCACATTAGTCATGCTGCTGCAAGAGGCCATCGAATTTGACAGCTATTTCCGCTGCTATTGCTTAGGCGGCAAGTACGTGCGCATCATGGACTACGAGCCGCGTAATCCGCATCACCTGCGTTACGTGGCCGACCACAAGGTACCGCAGTCACTGCGCGACCAGATGCACGACTACGTGCTGCGCCTCAACGAAGCGCTGGGCTACGATTTTAATACCGTGGAATTCGCTGTGCGCGACGGTATCCCATACGCCATTGACTTCTGCAATCCGGCCCCCGATGCTGCCGTGGACTCCGTCGGTGAAGAGAACTTCGAGTGGGTCGTTGAGACGGCCGCAACGCTCGCCATCGAGCGTGCGCAAGCGCATCGCGAAGGGGCCAACAACCTTACCTGGGGCACCTATGTGAGCGGTGCAGTAGAAGGTCGCTTACCCGCCATTCCAGAGGAAAAACCTAACTCCGATGCGGTAAAAAAGCCCGCTAAAAAGGCTCCGACTGTTAAAAAGGCATAGCCGCTTGCCCTTTGGCACATCGTTTGGAAGTTAGAAGCCCGTAAGCGCGAATTTGCTTACGGGCTTTTTTAATCAAACGCGGCAAAATTCTCGGTCTGCCAAACCGTTAACAGGAACGAGCCGCCTCAACTTTAAACCATCTAATCCAACAACCGATTTTGTGTTATGAAATCAATCTTCTTAATCCCGGTCTTCTTCCTGCTGCTTATCCACACGGCTAACGCGAACTCCAGCAGCCTCAATACTCACGGCGATGAGCCGACGTTCCAGGACTTCCTGGCGCAGTTTCCCAAGGCTTCGCTGCCCTACGCTTTCGAGGCCGAGCAACTGCAAGCCGAACTGAGCAACAACGCTGCCCGCACCAAGGCCAACCGCTTAGGCTGGGAATACTACCACTTCCTGCCCATGCTCGAAGAAATCGCCAGCATCAACCGCATGCCGGTGCATCCCGAACCAGTGGCTGCTTTTGAGACCGCGCAGTTCTACGCAGTGCTCTACAATACGGGCCGCCAGTACACCCACAACCTGAAGAGCTACCACATCAGCGTGTTTGATAAGGCCGGCAATCACCTTGCTACGCACTTTGTAGCCGGCGCGAATGCCCAGTCCATCACCGAAGCCACTATTCTGGAAAACCTCACGGCTGACGTACAGTCCTACTTGGTCAACTGGGCCAAGCCGTACCAGAAGGGCGCCAACGACGGCAACATCATCGTGGGCCTCACGCCCGCTGGCCGCCAGACGGTCTCCCTCATTGAGGGCAATATAGTAGAGCAAGTCCGCTGGGCTTACAAGAGCAACAATGTTGCTGATAACACCCTGACCGCCGACACGCGCTAATTTTCCGATAGCCCACCCAAAAACAAAATCCCCGTCCAGCGAAGCGGCTCCTGGACGGGGGTTTTGTTTTAGCCATGGAGGTGTCGCCCTGTCGTTCGTCGAAGACGACACCTCGTTTCAAAGGTCGGCGCTTATGCCGGCTGCAAGGCTTCGATTTCAGGTAGCGAGGCGTGCACTTCTTCTTCGGTCAGTTCGTGATTGGTCAGCTTTTTGGCAAAATAGTCGCCGTAGGCCTGCATATCTAAGAAGCCGTGGCCGCATAGGTTGAAGAGGATAGTTTTTTTCGCCCCTTCTTCTTTAGCTCGTTTGGCTTCGCGAATGACCTGAGCAATAGCATGCGTAGCCTCTGGCGCCGGAATGATGCCTTCCGTGCGGGCAAAGAGCACGCCGGCCTCGAAGCATTCCAACTGTTGCAGGGCGATGGCTTCGATAAGGCCGTCTTTGAGCAGCTGGCTGCAGATGACGCTGGCCCCGTGGTAGCGAAGGCCGCCGGCATGGATGGCCGCGGGCTTAAAGTTGTGTCCCAGCGTGTACATGGGCAGCAGGGGAGTGTAGCCCGCCGTGTCGCCGAAGTCGTACTTGAACACGCCGCGCGTCAGCTTGGGGCAGGAGGCTGGTTCCACAGCAATGCAACGCACCTTGCGGCTGCCTTCGAGGTGGTAGCGAAGGAATGGAAACGCCGTGCCAGCAAAATTAGAGCCGCCGCCTAAGGGCGCAATCACGATATCGGGGAAATCGCCCGCCATTTCCAGCTGCTTGAGCGCCTCCTGGCCAATGATGGTCTGGTGCATCAGCACGTGATTGAGTACCGAGCCGAGCGAGTACTTCGTCTTTTCGTCCTGAGCGGCCACTTCAATGGCTTCGGAAATGGCGATGCCCAGGCTGCCTGTGGACTTAGGATCAACGGCCAGGATGTTGCGCCCAGCCTGGGTGCGTTTGCTGGGTGAGGAGTACACCTTAGCACCAAAGGTTTTCATCAGAATCTTGCGATATGGCTTCTGCTTAAAGCTGATAGCCACCATATAAACTTCGCACTTGAGGCCAAATTGCGCACAGGCAAATGCCAGCGCGGAGCCCCACTGACCGGCTCCGGTTTCCGTGGTCAAGCGCTTGACTTTTTCCTGTTTATTGTAGTACGCCTGCGCCACTGCCGTATTGGGCTTGTGCGAACCTACTGGGCTGGCGCCTTCGTATTTGTAATAGATGCGCGCCGGCGTCTTGAGCGCCTTTTCTAAGCGTGTCGCCCGAATAAGCGGCGTTGGGCGCCAGATGCGGTAAATGTCGCGCACCTGGTCAGGAATCTCGATGTAGCGCTCGGTGGCCACTTCCTGCTTGATGAGCTCCATCGGGAACAGCGGTGCCAGGTCTTGTGGCCCCACCGGCTGCCGCGTTGCCGGATGCAGGGGCGGCAGAGGCTTGTTCGGCATGTCGGCCACGATGTTGTACCAGTGCGTCGGAATGTCCGACTCGGTCAGGAGAATTTTTTTGTCGCGCATAGACAAGAGTAGTTTTTAAACATGAGCGAAATAGGGGCGCAAGTTTCGGTTTTTTTTCTCTTTTTTTTGCCTTTGCCCTGAAAAGGCGAAAAAGGTAGCATCAAAAAGCCTGAAGGCCACCTTTTCATACCATCGCTTTTGCGCCTGCAAAAAGCATCTGGTCCGTTCATAAACTTACACCTCTTTTTTAGCTGCTCTAAAGACGAACAGCAAACCGGCAAGCTGGCCATATAGTTGGAGCAAACCACAGCGGGATTGCGCTGTGTTCTTTCTATCTTACTTTTGTCCAAAAAAACGCCGATGCAGGGCCTTCCCATCAGTACGCAGACCTTCGAAAAGTTGCGCCAACAAGGGCTGGTTTACGTGGACAAAACCCACCACGTCCATGCCTTAGTGTCCGAAGGAACGTACTACTT
>CALJPQ010000009.1 GCA_937980645.1 uncultured Saprospiraceae bacterium
GGGCGTAGAGCCTGTCCAGAAAAGCACTCTCTTCCTGTATCCGGCGATTAAGCGCCTCAATATCAATGGGTGGTTGCATACGGCGGGCGATGTGCGTCTGTGTCCGGCAAAGGTAAAGTCAAATCAAAGTGGCTTCGAGCACAAGCAATGCGCGGCAGCACTTTTTTAACCGCAGGAGATCCTGTGCAGACATGTAAACCATGAAAAATGGGTAGATACAACCCCTCCTTTTAAAGACTCGCTATCTGCCCAACCTCAATTTGCCAGGATAGGATAAAAATACATGTAACTCCAGCGCCCTACTCCGTACCGTTAGGGGCGGTAATGTATGTTTTGCGAAAAAAGAATGACTTTATGGAACTACAAACCCGAGTTTTATAGTTTTGAACTTAAGACCCACGTAGTAACCAACCTTTCACATGGAGAACTTCAATTCTACCCATTCGGACCGCACTGCACTCTTCAACCGCGAATTTGCTCCATTAGCAGATGACTTATTCCGCTACGCTTACAGGGTGACAGCAGACCGCTTGTATGCTGAAGACCTCGTTCAGGAAACCTACCTACGTGTATGGCGTTTCCTCGACAATTATGTTCCAGGCACTTATGCAAAGGCTTGGCTTTTTCGCATTTGCAAAAACCTGTTTACCAACGATTATCGTCGGAATGGCCGACAGCCAAATACCCTAAGCTACGAGGAGTGGTCGGGCTCTTCGGAAAGTAAACTGTTTCTCGCGCAAGACCCACATTCCGCAGACATCAGTGAAGAGGTGATGTTCGCTATCAATTCCTTGCTCGAACGCGCGCGAATCATCGTCCTTCTGGATGTAGAGGACTTTACTTATCAGGAAATTGCCGACATACTGGAAGTACCCATTGGTACCGTCCGCTCCACCCTACACCGTGCTCGCGTCAAATTGACTCAACGGCTTGGCGAATATGCCCGGCAGAAAGGATATATTGTTGATGTAGAAAACCCTCTTCTGGACGAACGGGTTGGATAATTAAAAAGCGGGGTACTGTGAAAACAGTTTCCTCTTTTTTTTGCGCTAACTCAGTCAGGCTTACTCACATCTTCTCATTTTCCTAAGTTTCCTTTTGTTAAAATTTTAATTAAAATCTATCGCTTTTAACATTCTAAATATCTGCTAACCTGTCATTGTGTGCCTGTGAAACCATCTCCTCCATGCTTATCGTTTCGTCGTTTTGGAGTGTATGCGCTCCCGAGCTCTCTGACAGGGGCTGAAAAGGCGGTAGGCAGATCCTTCCGTGTGGTCGGAGGGCACATTGCTGGCCCAAATCTCTTAGTTTGTATGCAAAAAGCAGTCAAATCGTTCAAAGTTACGCCCCTAAGTGTGGACGACCCACAGACTTCGTTGCCCTCTTGTGTGGTAAACCGACAGGACGCACCGGATGACAAAGCCCCTCAATCCCTGGAAGAATTCGACGGTAATCTTGATTTTGGTGGTTTTCAAGCCTTACTACGCGATTATTTACCTAACCCAAAAGCGCCAGAGCGACTCAAAAATTGGATTCGTGAACTGCCTTACCGCGAATCTAAATTAAAATAACTCCTTTTTGGGCGTTTAAGCAAAAAGCATGTCTCCCCACTTATTGTTTGTACATGTATAAGTGGGGAGACGTTTTTTAAGGTGAGAGCGGAAACTCTGCGGATGTAAAGGGGGTATCCAGATTTCCCCCCTGCAGCCGCCGCACGACTACTTCCTCTTCCCAAACTGCAAGTTCACGAAGAAATTGACAAACAGTCGCTGATTGGCATCGGACACCAAGATAGGTAATTCGGTAGGAAAAGCATCGAGCATGACGCCGACCTCAAAGGCTTTGACAAACTCATCGAAAGCGCCCCAATCTAAGTGCAGAGCGACTGAGGCATTGACGCCCGGGCGCGGGCTAATTTCGCCCAGGCCGCGGGTAAAGGGCGAGGCACCTTTGATGCGTCCGTTTTCGTCTAAAAACAGGTTGGCGTTTTCGTCGGAGTATTTTTCATGCATGATGCGGCAGTCGCCCGGACGTGTCGGATTAGGGTAGCAAATCGCTAAATAATACGGTTTCATGAGCGCCAGTGTAGGGCCAAGCGCATAGCTGAGGCCCACCGCGACACCGCGCTGTTTGGCTTTTTCGGAAAAGTATCGCTTGACGCCCCAGGCACCACGCACCATGAGGGCGTTGTTTTGTTTGCCAAAAATAAAGGGCCTAAAGGAACGGCTCAGCAATGGGTCGGCACTTTGACGCTGTTCTTTAGGGTGGCGCAATTCCCCCACACTTAGATGAAAGTACGTCGTCTTATAATAAGTGCGTAGGTGGCCAAACTCCATGCCTGCCAGAAAGCCACGTGCAGTGGTCAGACGAAGGTTGACGGTGGTCTCTCGATTGTATATAACACCAACATTCCCCGTCAGCGGGTCGGCATACTGAGCGAAGACGGGGCTATCCACCAAGAGGAATAAGATGGGAACAAGTATCAGGCGCGCCATGGCTGGATATTTTTTTCAAAAGTAAAACTTTTCTGCGGCGTAGAACGACGTTTTGTTACGCTGGCGTTTCTGGGCAAAAACTTTTCCAAAATGAAGGCATCCGGACGCATGCTACAAGCGGTACGAGCTGTTGTTTTGCAACGCTTTAAAGCCTCTTGAGGCAAACAGCGGCAGGTTTGAATATGTTCTCCTTTGAGCATCCCGAGTACTTTTCCCTGTTGTGGGTGGCGCCAGCGATGGTGCTCATCTGGTTGTCGTATTTGTGGTGGCGCCGGCGTATGTTGGCACGCTTGGCAGCGCCTTCGGCCCAGGAACGTGTGCTGCCGGGGTGGTCAGCAGGTCGGTTCTGGCTAAAAAACACGCTCCTTTTGGTCGCTATGGTATTGCTCGTGGTAGCAGCAGCTAATCCGCGGCGCGGTGTGCGTCAGCAGGTTGCTGAGCAACAAAGCGCCGATGTACTGCTGGTACTTGACATCTCTCAGAGTATGCTGGCTCAAGATGTACCACCCAGCCGCCTGGAACGCGCCAAAATTTTTGCCCGTCAGCTGGTGCGCGCCTTGGCAGGCGAACGCATCGGACTGGTCTTCTTCGCAGGTAGCGCCTATGCTGCTATGCCGCTGACAACCGATTACGAGGCTGCCGATATGCTTCTACGCGCGGCAACGCCCGACCTCATCAGCACGCAAGGCTCCAACATCGGTGCGGCGCTGCTGACGGCAGCCGAACGCTTCGATCCCAACCCTGGCGCAGGCAGAGCTATTGTACTCATCTCGGACGGCGAAGACCACGAAGGCGCCATATCCAAGGCGCTGAACAAGTTGCGCGACGCCGGCATCATCGTCTTCTGTGCTGCGATAGGCTCTGCAGAAGGCGCGCCCATTCCGCTGAGTGATGGCGAGTACAAGCGCGACGCCGAAGGCCAGATGGTCCGCACACGCGCCAACGAGGCCACTCTGCAACAAATAGCAACGGCTACACGCGGCGAACTTTATCGCATCGAGCAAGGGCAGGCCACTATTCGGGCCATCCGGCGCGAAGTAAGACAATTAGAACACCGCCCTGTACAGACCCGCTCATTCGAGGAGTTCGTGTCGTATTACATGTGGTTTGCCTTGCCTGCCTTCCTGCTCCTGACGCTCTACGCTGCCCTGAGTTGGAAGGTGTGCAAGACCACTCTCCTCCTCCTCCTGATGATGGGCCCTGCCTACCTGCCGCTGCAAGCCCAGTCCGCTCGCAATTGGATGCGTCAGGGCGATGCGTACTATGCCGAAGAGCGCTACGATGCCGCTGAACAGGCTTACCGAAAGGCACTCCAAAAAGCACCTGCCGATGCTCAGGCGCTCTACAACTACGGCAACGCCCTCTACAAACAGGGCAAATACGCCGAAGCCCAACAGACCTGGGAAAAGACGCTCCAAATCGCCATTACTCCAGCTCAAAAAGCCGACGCCTGGCACAACCTCGGCAATGCCCTGGCCCAACAGGGTAAAACCGAAGAGGCCATACGCGCCTACGAAAACAGCCTGCGCCTGCGGCCTGGCGACCCAGACACTAAAATCAACCTCCAACTGGCCCGAAAAAAAAGACAGCAAAACCAACCACAACCCCAACAACCTTCCAAGAGCAATGGTGCTCCCGCCGGCACCGACTCGTTGCCCCAACCGCCACCTACAACACCTCAACCGCCACAGCCACAACCGCCCCCACAGCAGCAGGGCAAACTCACCCCCGAAGAAGCCCGCCGCCTGCTGGAAACCACTGTCGCCCCCCAAGACCAAAACAGCGGACGCAAATACCGCGAACAAACGCCGGAAAAACACCAACTCCGCCCCAAAAAAGACTGGTAGGAAAGTGAGAAATGAAAAGTCGCCTTTTGGACAGAATCGATGCTGCTCTTACATAAACACACCCTCAAAACGTGCTCACACTTCTCTCCTACAACGTCAACGGCCTGCGCTCGGCCATTAACAAAACCTTCCTCGAGTGGCTGGGGCAGCAATTGCCCATGCCCGACATCGTCTGCCTGCAGGAAATCAAGACCCGCCCCGAAGAGGTACCCTTAGCCGATATCGAAAACCTCGGCTACCAATGCTACTGGCATCCAGCCCAAAAGCCGGGCTATAGTGGCGTCGCCACCTGGACGAAGCGCTCGCCCGACCACGTCGTTGCTGGCTGCGGCATCGAAAAGTACGACCGCGAAGGCCGCATCTTGCGCACCGACTTCGGCCACTGGACGCTACTCAACTGCTACTTCCCCTCTGGCACCACCGGCGAAGAGCGACAGGCTTTCAAAATGGAATTCTTGGACGACTTCTTCCGCTGGATAGCCGACCTCAAACGGGAACGCCAACACCTGATTGTAACCGGCGATTTCAACATCGCCCACACCGAGCAAGACATCCACGACCCCAAAGGCAATAAAAAAAGTAGTGGCTTCTTGCCCGAAGAGCGCGCCTGGATGACGCAGTGGTTCCAAAGCGGCTTCACCGACGCCTTCCGCTACCGACACCCCGAGCGCGTCGAGTACAGCTGGTGGACCTTCCGCGCCAACGCTCGCGCCAAAAACAAGGGCTGGCGCATTGACTATTTCTCCGTCAGCAATGAACTGGCGCCCCGCATCGCCGACGTGCGGCACCTGAGCGAGGCCATCCACTCCGACCACTGCCCGGTGTGGATGCAAATAGACCTGTGAGCAAACGCTACCCGTTAGCCCGCCTGCAGGTGTCGGCTAACGTTTTGCACAGACGCTGTACTTACTCCGCAGCGCCAGCGCAAATATCGCTGTTGGGGTTCCCTCCCTCTTTTGTTTACTAAAACACCGTACTACTCTTATGAGACCTTTCTTCTTAATACTTACCCTTGCTTCTCTTCTTTTATGCCACCTGCTGCCAGCGCAGCCCTGTTGGCGTTCGTACACAGAGAAAAAGTACGCCTGGCGAGTAGAGAAAAACCTCGTTTATGGCAAAGCCATCAACTATGTGGGCGACTCCATCGAACTCAAATTGGACCTCTACAAGCCCATTGGCGACAACAACACCGCCCGGCCCATCCTCGTGTGCGTGCACGGCGGCTTCATGCTCACCGGCTGCAAAGAGGGCATGGCCTGGTTGGCCGAAGAGATGGCTGCCCGCGGCTATGTAGTGGCTAGCGTCAACTATCGCAAAGGGTGGCACAGAGCCAGTTATGTCCAGAACCCTAATTGCCTGCTCTCCCTGCTGGGCATGGAACCCAAATACCTGTATGCTGCTGATAGCGCCGAGCATTACCGGGCCATCTATCGCGGGATGCAAGACGTCAAAGGCGCCATCCGCTGGCTCAAGGCTCGTACCCAGCAAGACTCCACCGACCATACCAGAGTCATTGTCGGCGGCGAAAGCGCCGGCGGATTTATCTCACTGGCCGTCGCTTTTCTGGATCGCCCTGAAGAAAAGCCCGCCGCCTGCAACGCCATCTCGGCAGCGCCCAAGCCTTATGCTACCGACGTCAATATGTTCGAAGGAGATGAATGCCGCCGGTTCATCCTCAATCCTACTGGCCCCGCTTTACTGAGACCCGACCTCGGCTCCATAGAAGGACACCTAAATCTGAACGGCTATGACGCTAACGTCGTTGGTGTCTTCAGCTTCTACGGCGGCGTGCCCTACGAGGCCCATATGAATAGCCGCGACTGGGTGCGCGGCCCCGATACACCGGCCGTCTATCTCTTTCACCAAACCTGTGATGGAACCGTGCCCTTTGGCTACGGCCAACCGCTTGACGTTATCTCTGCTAACTGCAACACCGGCTGCGACCCCTGGCATTACCGGTATATGCACATATTCGGAAGCGGTACCATTGCCAATGCCTTGGAGTCCATCCCCAATCCACCGCCGCTAATGAAGGAATTCTTCAACTGTACACCCTTCAATCCTAACTGGGCACTAACCGAGTGCCCCCGATATGCCAACAATGGAGGTTACCACCGGGTCATAGACCCTCCAAAGCGCGCCCAGAATATGGCCACCTTCTTCAACCCACTTGTATGCAGCACGGTCTCTGCCCGGGAGCCAAACCTGTCGGCACAGCTGCACATTCAGCCCAATCCCTTCGATCATGCGCTGACGGTATGGGTGGACGTACCTCTCCATGACGAGGCCCAGTTGTGGCTGTCCGATGTGTCGGGGCGTGTCGTGTGGTCAGCGCGTCGGTTCCTGCCTATAGGTCAGCACGTCTTGTTCGAACAGAACAACCTCCCATCAGGTGTGTATTTCCTCTCCCTGCGCTCAACCGAAGGCGTCGGTGTTTGGAAGGTGGTGCGGCAGTGAAAAGTGAAGAGTGAAAAATGAAAGGCGTTCAGGCCGCTGCCCGCAGCTGAAGCCTGTAGGGCTGGCACGGTTTGTAATAGGATACTTAGTACTTACAAGACCTATTAACTTAAAAAAGTGAGAAATCATGAAGTCGACCTTTAAACTTACGAATACTGGAGATAGCCGCATCTTCCACGGAAGATGCCCCCCACCTCAAAAGGCATGTGTCCTGTGTGCCTTTCTGTTAGCATGCTTATTTTCGGCAAATGCCACTAATTACTATGTCTCCACTTCTACAGGCCATGACTCTAACAGCGGCCTATCGGCCATGGAGGCGTGGGCCACTCTGGAGCGCGCCAACGCTCATGTATTTATGGGTGGAGACAGTCTGCTGCTGCGTCGGGGAGATGCCTTTCGCGGCACACTGCGCATTCGGCAATCGGGAGATCCTCAGGTGCCTATCTACATCGGGGCTTATGGGGAAGGCCAAAAGCCTTTTATTTTAGGTAGTGAGCCTGTAACCAGCAGTTGGCTGCCCAGAGAGGTGAACGGCGCCTTGGCATGGGTAGCTCCCTACGACCGCATACCTTCCTTTCTGTACTGCGACGACAACACATACCACGTCGCTCGTATGCCGGACGGATTGGGCTCTTATTATCATACGTATTGGCCGGATCTCCATCCACCTGGGACCCATGTAAGTGGGATTCGCTCTCGCCCTCTCCTCCAATTCCCAGTGGACATCAGCGGCGCCTACTTCAGCATACGCCAAAACGGTTGGCTGTGTCAAACCCGTATTGTCTCCTCTTTTGATGCCGCCTTGGGTCAACTGAACTTTTCGCCATCGATGACTTTTGAAGGTATCCTTTTTGACAGCACGGGCTTTTTTCTATCCAACCACATAGCGTTCTTAAATCAGCCAGGCGAATTCTACTACCATCGCGATAGCAACCAGCTGTGGATGATTACAGGCAGTTATCAGCCCGAACCCGGCGAAGTAGAGGCCTCCGTGTACAATTTCGGTATCTTCCTCGATACGTCTACAGCGGACTTGCCTATAGGCTACTTGACCATCGAAAACATCGCCTTCCGCTTCCAGGCTATTGCTGGCATTTCGCTTTCTCCTAAATGTCATCATATCGTTATACGCCATTGCGCTTTCGAAGCGCTACCCTTTGGGATCACAGCCGTGCAAGCTAAGGATAAAGAAGGCAAGATGATCAATGTAGCCACTTACGATATAACTATAGAACACAACAACATTACAGACGCCTACCGGATGGGGATCAACCTTGCTTTATCGCGAAATCTCGTGGTGCGATACAATACCGTTCGGCGCGCAGGTTTAATTGTAAATGCTGCTGAATGGCTTCGCTTGCCTCAACAACCCTACGGCCCACAAGGGGCAGCCATAGAGTGCAAAAACGGCCAAGGCAGCCTCATCGAATACAACCGCGTGGATAGTTGCGGACAGTATGGAATCAGCATCTCTTCTAACTGCATCGCTCGCTACAACATTGTCAAAGATGCTTGCCTTCGCTATATGGACTGCGGAGGCATCTACGCCGCCTACGATTCAGAGGTTCTGATAGAAAAAAACATAGTAGAAAATGTCCAGCACCGCGACAAAGCCTTCCCCGGCAGTGGCGATGCTGTTAGCGGCATCTATTTTGACTATAATGGAAGATCCCGATTTAATAACGTAACCATCCGAAACAACACCCTCATCCGAGCAAGCCAAGGCTTAGGTGGATGGACTGCTATTCAGCCGGCTTATTTATTGCACCCCAAACTTTACATCGAAGGCAATGTATCTTATGCAAATAGAACATACAGTTTTGCTTCAGCGACAAGTATTTCAAATGAGCTTTCATATCCGGGCGGCAATGTAGAGTTCAAATACAACAAATGGGTGGGTTTTAATCAGAAACCTCTGTGGTACTGGAATAATAAATACAATAACAACTCTTTTTGGAAAACCGACTCCAACTACTACTTCAATCCGTATTATGCTACAAAGATATGCACTAATAAAAAATTAGGCCTCTTCTGTCACTCCCTCTCTGAATGGCAAGTATTAGGGTATGACATCCATAGTCGCACTAATTTTGTAGAAATAAGCAATACAGAGACTCGACCGCCTGAGGTACTGTTTCCAATATTCGTCAATGAAACACAAGAAAAACAATACCTCTTACTGGCTCCAAAATGCTACCTCAACCTCGACTCCCAGCCAATAGGACCGATACTGATACTGGAACCCTTCTGCTCGGAAGTATTGGTGCTGATAGACGACTGTGCGCTGGCTTGTATAGAACCAGATACCCTGGCAGCTTTAGACATCAGCGACACCTCTGCCGTGCTCTATTGGTCGCCTGTGTCCGGAGCGCATGCTTATGTTGTGCGCTTCCGACCGGCAGCGGATACGGTATGGACAGAATACCGGATAGCTGCGGCCCAACCCACCTCGTGGCAGTTGTCGGGTCTTTCGCCTCACACAGAATACGCATACACGGTGCAAACGATTTGCGACACGAGTGGATTATTTGTCTCTCCTATTGCCCAAGAACGCAGGTTCTTTACCCAAGACACCGTCCTGCTTGCTTTCTCACCGCGCATTACCCCCTGTCCACTTGCACTCATTTGGCCCAATCCTACTGCTGGGCAAGGAATACTTCGATTTCACAATCCGGAGAGGCAACCCTTTCTATTTTCCATAATGAATACACAAGGCCAGCGCATTGGTCAGTGGTACACCTTTGAAGAGCGCGTAAACCTTTATGAATTAGCAAACCTTGCCCCGGGTATTTACATCTACCAATCAGTAGGACCAACCTGCGCCTCCAGCGGCTTGCTGGTGGTCAAGTGAGCTGGGTTTTCCCAGCCTTGTTCGCGCCGGCACCGCATTTTCTGCCGACAAAGGCACTCGCTGTATTTCCACAGCGCGGCTGCTCACCACCGCCGCCGCCCTAAGGATACCACCGTGCCGGCCAAGAACAGGGCGATGAGCGACAGAAAGTACACCACGTCGCGCGTGTCAATCAGGCCGCGGCTCATCGAGTCGTAGTGGTACTGAATGCCCAGCGCTTGCACGATGTCGTCCGTTCGGCCAAAGAAAATAGGCAGTCGGCTGATGAGGTCGAACATTTGGAAAAAGAAAAAGCACAGAAAGGCGGCCAGCAGGAAGGCTATAATCTGGCTTTGTGTCAGCGAAGAGGCAAACAGCCCAATGGCCACAAAGGCGGCGGCCAGAAAGAGCAGGCCGATGTAAGAGCCGAAGATGCCACCACTATCTAAGTTACCTGGTGGCGCACCCAATTGATACACCGTGAAGTAATACAGCAATGTGGGCAGCAGAGCAAAGACGACAAGTGTCAGAGCAGCCAGAAACTTCCCCCCTACGATCTGCCAGTCCGACAGCGGTCGCGTAACGAGTAGTTCCAGTGTTCCGGTCTGCATTTCCTCTGAGAAGGAGCGCATGGTTATCGCTGGGATGAGGAACAGGAACACCTGAGGCGCTACGGCAAAAAGGGTGTCTAACGCAGCAAAGCGGCTGTCTAAGATGCTATACTCCGGAAACACCCACAGGATGAGACCCATGAGCGTCAGGAAGATACCGACCACCACGTAGCCAATCAGCGAAGAGAAAAATGTATTAATTTCTTTGAAATAAATGGCACGCATAGATTGGACGGCTATTTCCGAAAGGGTTAGCGGGTGAGTTGTTGGAAGACGTCTTCGACCGAAAGAGTTTCCTTGTGCAATTCCAGCAGAGTCAGGCGGTTTTCGGCGGCAAAGGCCGAAATATCAGGGCGCAGGTCGTAGCCGGCCGGAGCAACGAGTTGCCAGCGGTTGCCGCCCACCGATTTTACCTCTAACACGTTGGGCAAGGCCTTCAGTTGAGCGCTTTTGACAGGTTGGGCAAACTCGACCGTTACCACGCTCTGGCCCGACATGCGGCTTTTGAGTTCCTCAATGGAACCATCGGCCACCAGCCGCCCGCGGTGGATGATAATGGCACGCTGGCAAATGGCTTCCACTTCTGCCAGAATGTGGGTGGACAGGATAACCGTCTTTTCGCGCCCCAGGTCTTTGATGAGCTGGCGTATTTCCACGATCTGGTTGGGGTCGAGGCCCGAGGTGGGTTCGTCTAAAATGAGCACCTGTGGATCGTGCAGCATAGCCTGTGCCAGCCCCACGCGCTGCCGGTAACCTTTCGAGAGCTCGACAATGCGCTTGTGGCGGTGTGAAGTCAGGCCAGTGCGCTCCACCATTTCCTCCACGCGAGCGCGGACGTTGCGCAGGCGGTGGATGCCGGCGACAAATTCCAGGTACTCGCGCACGTACATGTCGCGGTACAGCGGGTTGTGTTCGGGCAAATAGCCCACGCAGGCACGCGCCTCCATCGGTTGCGTAACGACATCGTAGCCACACACTTTTACCTCGCCCGACGTAGCCGGCAAAAAGCCGGTGATGATCTTCATCGTCGTCGTCTTGCCCGCACCGTTCGGGCCCAGAAAGCCAAGCACTTCGCCCGCGCGAACTTCAAACGTTACGTCGTCCACTGCGCGCTGGGCGCCGTAAACCTTCACTAAATGATTGATCCTTACCGACATCGAAATTTTCAACAGGGATAAGTGGCCCTATCCGAAGCCCTTTTAAACAGCTAAGCCTCAGCAGCCGCGGGCAAAAATCCGAATTTTTAAGGCTCCACACTGCAACAATCCTCCCAACCGCACCTACAGCGGCCCGCAAAACCTCGGGCAGCCTCACAACCCTGCCAGCATCAGCGAAAAGCGTATCTGCTCTGCCAAATTTTGCAAATCCGCCGACAGCGGGTTGATCGCCAGCCGAGCCTCCAAAATACCGAGGGCTTGCTCGAGGCGCGCACACGCATGCGCAATATCTCCACCGGTTCGGATTTCGAGTACGCCCATGTTTGCCAGTGCCGCCGCCCAGTCGCGTTGGATTTGCTCCGAGTCGGGGTTGGCGCGGGCGAGCTGTTCGGAAATGGCTAAGTCTTGTTCAAAATATCGGCGCGCCTCGGCGGGCTGCCCCAGGGCGAGGGCGAGGTTGCCCATGCGGTTGTTCGCCGCCGCCCATTCGCGTTGGATTTGCTCCGAGTCGGGGTTGGCGCGGGCGAGCGGTTCGGAAATGGCTAAGAATTGTTCAAAATATCGGCGCGCCTCGGCGGGCTGCCCCAGGGCGAGTGCGAGGTCGCCCATGCGGCTGTTCGCCGCCGCCCATTCGCGTTGGATTTGCTCCGAGTCGGGGTTGGCGCGGGCGAGCTGTTCGAAAATGGCTAAGAGTTTTTCAAAATATTGGCGCGCCTCGGCGGGCTGCCCCAGGGCGAGGGCGAGGTCGCCCATTCTGCTGTTCGCCACCGCCCAGTCGCGTTGGATTCGCTTCGAGTCGGGGTTGGTGTGGGCGAGTTGTTCGGAAATGGCTAAGTATTGTTCAAAATATCGGCGCGCTTGGGGCAGGTCGCCGAGGGCTTGGTAGGCATCTCCTGTAGCACAGGCGAGGTCGGCAATGTCCGATTCGATAGGAAAGTTCATATTTTCCAGCACGGCGGCGGCGGCGGGCAGGAAGTCTTTGGCTGAGGAGATTTTTTGGTGGCGCAAAATGGATTTTAAGTTATTGACCACCACTCGGCAGCGGTCCAAATCGGGCAGTAGCCGCTGTCGCACCACTTCGCCCACCAAGGCGTGCGGTCGGTATCCGCTGCCGTCGAGGAACTCGACCCAGCCGCCGTTTGCCAGTTGGGTAATTTGTTGGGTGAACGACTCGGCAGCCTCGGGGTCGGCGGCTTCGTCGATGCCAAAGATGGGCTGCAGCAGGCGCATGGGCATCCAGTCGCTGGGCAAAATAGCGAGGCGCAGCAGTAAGGTTTGCTGCTCGTCGCTGAGTTGGGCGAGGTCGAAGAGCCGTTCGAGGATTTGGTTGGGCGTGCCCACAGTACCCTGCCACTCTACTTCGACGACATCGGTTCGGGGCAGCCCAAGTATGCCCTTCTCGGAGAGCTGATTGACGAGGGTGCTGAGGCTGCTCTTTTTGCCTTCGTTGCGGCGCACGCGCAGGTGCTTGGCGAGCATTTCGGTAAGCAAAGCGTGATATTGGATGCGAGCGAGGAGTTGGCGAAGCAGCGCGCGGTCGGCATCGGTGGCTAAGTTCGGGTCGTCGAGCCAAAGGGTAAGGAACAAATTTTCAGCAAATTGGGCGGGCAGCGCAGGCACTTTCACCACTTGCTGAAAACCCGATTTCTCGTCGCGAGTGGCGATGAGGCAAGTCCAACGGCGGAGTTTCTGTTCAAAACAGCGGTGGTACGAGCGAAGACGGGCGTGCTCGTTGGCGTTGTCGAGGAGCAGCAGCCCGCTGCGCTCTTCGGCAGCGAGGGCATCGGTCAGTTGCTCGAATTTTTCTTTGGCAGTCAAATCGTCGCGCCAGCGGGGCATTGCCGGGCGCAGGTGGTCAATCAAATCAAAATTATTGGCAAATGCCTCGGCGAGGGTTTGCCCTTCTTCGCAAAACAACCAGACGACGCGCGGGAAATCGGCGCCGTGCTGCTCGTAAAACTTCGCCAGAATACTGGACTTGCCTGCGCCGCCTTGCCCTACCAGCACGGCTGCTTTCTTGTCGCTGTCGGATATTTTTTTGAGTTGTGCGATCAGCGCATCGCGGCTATCCGCCATCAACTCGGGCGGTTTGGGAGGCTCTTGGGTTAAGATTTTGGTCTGCCAGAGCGCGGCGAGGGGGTCGTTGGGCGAGGCTTTGAAGTTTTGGGAAAGATAGAGGTGCAGGTCGCGCTTGAATTTATTTTCAAAGGCAGCGAGATTGTCGTACTCTACGTACAGGATATTATTTTCCTCTTTGATGGCTTCTTTGAGTTTCAATACCTCGCCGTGTTGAGTATTTTCATCAGTGTTTTTAGGGCTAAATCCCGTTTTGAAATAGACAAAAACTTTGGGGCAGTTTTCTTGGGCGAGTTTCAACTCTTCCAACGTGAACGTGCCCACTTTGGAGTAAAAGAGCACAAAAACGATTTGGCATTCTTTCAGTTTGGGGTTGATGTCGTCTTGAATGCACTCTCCGCTGGCGGAGCCGCTGGGCAAGTCCGTCTCCCACTGGACGATTTCAAGTTTCAGATGCGGGTGGCTTTTGCCTACTTCTTCTTTACATTTAAAGACGGCATTGCGTTCTTCTTTGAGTTCAGCGGAGGAGGCGATGAAGATTTTGATGGTTTGCATTCTCTTAATGGGTTCATTCGACGGCAAAAGTAATTCGTAAAAATTTTTGCTGATTGAGAGACCTTCAAAAATTTCGGATGCTGCGGTAGCTTCCAACACATCGTCTCGTAGGGCTGGTTCTGTTGACAAGCCACAGATGGGGTCAGCCTCAACGGGCTTCTCAAGGTGTAAGGGACGCAACAGGCTATAAACGGAGGGGGTCTGACGGCTCAGCGGATACCGGAAATCCCAAAAACCAGCGCATCACCTAGGCCCGCAGGGCCGACACCGTTTACAGTAAAAAAAAAGAGACCTCGCCGCGGGTGCTGGTGCTGGGCGAGGTCTCAGAGGGTATAGTTATGCGCTCTTTAGTGGGCGACGATCAGTTTGCGCGTGCCCACGCCTTCAGCGGAGCGCAGGTGGATCCAATAGACGCCTGGGGCAAGGTTTGAGGCATCTATGCGCCAAGTGTTTTGGTGGCCCAAGCGCTGGATTTGCAAGAGGCGGCCGGTGGCGTCGAGCAGGGTAGCTTCAGCGTCGGGCGGAGCGGGCTGGAGCAACACGAGTTCGGCGATGCTGCCCGTTGGGTTGGGGCGCAGGGTCAGGCCTTGCATCCAGTTGGGTTCGCGCGTGCGGACGATATCGTCCACCGAGAGGTTGCTTACTACGAACAGGCAGCCGTTGGCATCGCGGATTTCAACACTGTAGCGGCCGGCAGGGATGTTTTTAAGGTCTTCGCTGGTGCCGACCACATTGCCTTGGGCATCGGTCCAGACGAATTGGTAAGGGGGGGTTCCACCGGTGGGTGTAATGTCGATGGCGCCGATGCTTTGGCTGTTGACGTCGTGGGTTATTGCAGGTTCAGGCACGACGATGGGCGGCGTTATGGTTACGCTGAAGGAGCAGCGGCCCACTTTGCCGGCGGCGTCGGTGTAGGCGTAAGTCTGGGTGGTAACGCCTACGGGGAATTCTGAGCCGCTGGGTAGGCCCTCCTCCAGTTCCCACTCGCCGCCGGCCGCCAGGCAGTTGTCTTGGGCGATGGGTGCGGGGTAGCTCACGGTATTGTCGTACCAGCAGGCAACGATGCTGGCCGGGCAGGTGAGCACAGGTGGCAGGTTGTCCACAACGCTGACGAGCAGCTCCAGCATGGCAACGTTGCCGTTGGTGTCTTCGGCGGTGATGGTTACCATCTGCTGGCCCTGATGCGAGCAGTCGAACACCGAGGGCTCGACGGTTACCGATTGCACTGCGCAATTGTCGGTAACGGTGGCACCTAGGGCACTGAGGGAAACCGTTACAGTGCCGCTGGCACCCAGTTCGAGCACAGTGTTTTGCACGGCAATGGCAGGTGCTTCATTGTCGGTAGCGTTTAGTGTGTAAGCCGTTTCGACAATGCACCCGTTAGCGTCGGTGAGCAGCAGCGTGTAGTTGCCAGGAAGCACTTGCTCGAGGTTACTACCGCTGTGGCCATTGCTCCAGGCGTAGGTATAGCCGCCTGTGCCGCCAGAGACGGTGGTCTGGATGGCACCAGTGGCCTCACCCGAGCAGAGCGGATGCGTCAGGCTGGCCGAGAGTTCTAGCGGTGCGGGTTCGGTGATGATGCCTTCTACCTCGAGACTGCAGCCATTGGCATCGGTGATGGCGGCCGTGTATGTGCCGGGTGCGAGGTTCTGGATGAAAGCCGTTGTTTCGCCGTTGCTCCACAAATAGGTGTACGGAGCGGTGCCGCCAGAGAGGTTGACGGACAGAGTGCCGTTGTTCTGGCCGAAGCAGCGCACGTGAGTGGCGATGGGTTGGGCCGTCAAGGCGCAGCCAAAAGCATTCACGGTAACCGTTTGCACGGAGGTGCAGCCATTTTCATCCGTTACGGTAACGGTATAATTACCGGGTGCCAGGCCGCTCAAGGTCTGGGTGGTTTCGCCGTTGCTCCAGGCATACGCATAGCTGCCGGTGCCGCCGGTAGGCGTGGCAGTGGCTGTGCCGTCGTTAGCGCCTACAAATGTTTCGTGGGTGGCGGAGGCGTTGGCCAACAAGCGCTGCGGTTGGGTAATGGTGATTTGCAGCACGTCGGCACAGTTAGCGTTGTCGAGCACCTGTACGGTGTAATTACCCGGGGCGAGTTGGGTAACTTCGGCAGTGGTAGCACCATGGCTCCAGGTGTAGCTGACGGGTTCGTTGGCGCCGGTTACGGCGATGCGGGCGGTTCCGTCATTAGCGCCGAAGCAGGTTACGTCGGTATGGGTAGCGGTGGCGTCAATGGTGCAATCGAAGGCATTGACGACGACCGATTGGCTAGCGGTGCAGCCGTTTTCGTCGGTTACGACAACGGTGTATATGCCGGGCGCCAGGTCGGTGATGGTCTGTGTCGTTTCACCAGTGCTCCATTCGTAAGCGTAACCACCCGTTCCGCCACTGGGGTCGGCAGTGGCTGTGCCGTCATTAATGCCGTTGGCTGTTTGCGGTGTGGCGGAGGCGTTGGGTTGCAGGGCATCGGGTTGACTGATGGTAGCCGTGGCAATGGCGGTGCAGCCTTCGGTGTCGGTAACGGTTACGGTGTATGTTCCGGCGGCGAGGTTTGTGGCAATAGCGGTTTCGTTGCCGATGTTCCATAAGAAGGCAAACTCGCCGCTGCCGCCTGTGGGGTTGGCTTGGGCACTGCCATCAGTGCCGCCGAAGCAGGAGACGCTGGCGACCTGCTCAGCCGTAGCACTGATGGGTTCGCGCTGGATGACCACAGTGCTAGCGGTGGCTGAGCAGCCATTCGCTTCGTTGTTTACCAGCAGCATGTACGTGCCGGGAGCATCTACAATGGGCTGCAAAGTGGTGTCGCCAGAGACAATGTTGCCGTCTTGCGTCGTCCACTGATAGCGGATATGCTCCCCCTGAGCAGAGGCGGTACCGTCGAGGATGACCTGGTGAGCGTTACAATTAAGCGTCGTGGGCGCTATGGCGCTGGCAGTAGGTGGCAGTGTATCGTAATTCACTAAAGCCGTGGCGGTTGACGTGCAGCCGTTGAGGGTGTCGGTAATGAGCAGGGTGTACTCACCACCCAGCGCGACGACCGGGTTGGGCAACTCGCTTTCAAAGCCCTCTGGCCCCGTCCAGGCGTAGATAGCATGGGCAGATTGAGTTTCTGAGTTGAGCATTACGGAATCTACGTTACAGGTGAGCGTCCCGCCGGTGGCCTCAGCGCCAGGCGGAAGCGTATCTATCTTGACGATGGTTGTATCGAATTTCACACAGCCGGTGGCCGAGTCCCGTACTTGCAAGGCATAGGCGCCAATGAAAGAAACTTCCGGACTTTGCTCTTCAGACTCAAAACCGTTAGGCCCTGTCCAGGTAAAGGCTGGACGGGATGCCCCCGTAGTGGTCGTTAGGGTAACGCTAGGAGAATCACAGGTGATAGGCCCATGCGATATGATTACAGTGGGCGGCAGGTTTTTGGGCGCTACGAAGGCCGTATCGCGACGGATGCAACCATTGGCGGTATTGGTTACACGCAGGACGTAGTAGCCGCCCGAGTCCACAGTAGGGGTGAGCGTGCTATCACCCGAGACGATGCGGCCGCCTCCAAAGGGCGTCCAGACATAAGTGAAGTTGGAGCCGGCGGAGGCTGTCCCTTGCAGTTGTACCTGGGGTATCAGGCAGGTAACGCTGGTGTCGGCTCCGGCGTTGGCATCGGGCGGAGTGATGTCGGCTGTAACGACGGTAGTAGCCAGCCCTCGGCATTTGGTTACCTCTTCCGTTACCTGAAAGATGTACACCCCGGCAGCGTTGACGATGGGGTTAGGCGTGTTCGCGCCCGAAACGATGTTCCCGCCCCCGGTGGCCGTCCACTGGTAGGTGTACGAGTTGCTGTAGCCGCCCGACGCTGAGCCTTGCAGTTGAATATTGGGCACAGCGCATGTGATGACTCCTGGCGGAGCAATGGAGGCCACCGGGTTAGTCGGCGGTGGCATGACCTGGGTAATCGTTTTCGTGCAACCGCGTTGGTCGGTTACAGTACATGTATAGGTGCCGGCGGTCAAGCCGTCTATTTTCACTCCGGTTTTGCCGTTGCTCCAGGCGTAGGTGTGATTGTCCCAGCCGCCAGAGGAGGCCACTTCGATGCTGCCCAAGACGCCCTGACATCCTACAGGCGACACTTCAACGACTTGCAACTCTAACGGTGCAGGTGGGTCTTCGACAGTAATGGGTCCCGTAGTGCCCGTCCATCCCTGAGCATTGGTTACTGTACATTCGTACACACCGGCGGGGATGTTGGTCAGGTTTTGTGTGGTGGCGCCATTCGACCATTGATAGGCGTAGGGCGGGCTGCCACCCGACGCAGAGATAGAAATGGAGCCGGTGCTGGTACCATAGCAGCGGACATGCTGAACATTGGTTACGTTTACATTCACCACTAAAGGTGGGCAATACGTACTGCGCGCCGCCCACAGACCGGAAGCGGACTGCTGCCCAACGTGATACACTTTTCGGTCAGCCGGGCAGACCATGTAAATGGTTGGATAAAAGGACACCTGGTACATCGCGCGAACTCCGCAATTGTCCGCAATAGGATAGGGCGTGCCGGCGGCCCAGTTGCCTTGCGTGCCACCCACACACCCTGGCGAGTTGGTGATGCACTGTACAGTGGTGTTGCAGTCGCCCTCAATCATAAGCACAAAGGCCTCATTTGTGCCTGGTGGGCCGTACTGGTTCCACAGGTCTTTGAGGGCATTGCTGTTGTGGTAACTCCAGCAAGGGCCGCACCAGGTGGCAAAAAAGTCGAGGTACACCGTTTTGCCCTGGTCGAGCAGAGTGTACAGGGTGTGAGAGTTGCCGTAGATGTCCACAACTGTAAAATTAGGCGCAGTGCTACCATTAGGCATCTGGCCTGTGAGGGAATGGACACACAGCAAACATCCTCCCAACAGGCAGAGTAGACGTTGTTTCATAAGCGGGAGAGCAGTTAGTATGTAGGTAAAAAAAACCATCATTTCGCTCATGGGCGAAAAACGGTCGAAAGGTAGACTTTTCTAGCAATGTTACCAGCGATTTTTCTAAAAAAATCCCGCCTCAGCAACGCAGCCTCGCGCGTGCAAAACACGGAGGCATAATTCCTGCATTTTGCATCAGTTTTACAGTCGGCATTTACTGCTCTGTTAGGCGATAAGCATAGACTTCCGTGTCATATCCCACGACCAACCAACGCTCCTGAGGGTGGACGGGAAGCAGGTCAAAAGGAGTATGGCCGCCCACTGGAAAGCCCGCGGACAGGCGGCCATTCTGGTCGAGCAAGAAAACCTGTCGGGAGGCGCGGCACAGAATACCAAAATGGTGCTCGCCTGCGGCCCACAACGTATCGGCGGGTGCAGGGAGTGTTAGCTCTGCTGGGCGCGGGCTGTTGCTGTAAAGCGGGCGAACGACGACGCGCTGCTGACCGACGATGGCAACGAGGGGAATGTTCTCGCTTCCGGAAGTTTTTAACGTTGCACTCCTATAGCGCTGTTGGATATTCCAACCCAGTGGATATTCCACCACCTGGCCCGTAGTGGAACAGCGGAAGGCGCGTCCAGCGTCATTGATGCATAGAATATAAGGTGTGTTTTTTTCCCAAATACACAAGGGTGGAGTGGTGGTGAAACTACCCTGGAGTTGCACATCAGCGAAATGTTTGTTACCTGCGCGATCGGCACATATCAGGCGGCCTTGGGGCGTGAGGGCAGCTATGTAGTCTTTGTTCGCCCAGGCAAAGTGCAGCAGAGGGTGCTCTACACGCCCGGCGCCGGCTTTAGGATTCCAGCCGGGTAGGGGGCGCCCGTAGGCATCGAAGCCATACAGGTTGCTGTTAGCACAGGCGATGAACAGACCGTATCGGCGCGCACTTTCCAAAGACAAGACGAGGACACCATTAGTGGCGGGTGATTGCAGGCGTAAGGGGAAGCCCAGCGCTTCGCGTCCCTGGTCATCGAGCATCCACAGCGCCTCGGCAGTGCTGAACACATAGTGCCGCTGGCCGCCCGGCAATCCTTCCAGCAGGTGAATGCCAGAGCGAATGGGCTGGCCCAGCACCTTGCTCCAGCGCAGGCGCCCGCCGGCCTCGAAGCAGTGCAGGTGCCCCTGCGCGTCTTGCGCCATCACCAGCGGGGTTGGCTCCGCTTCAGAAGGTGCTATCCATTGTGGTACGCCTACAACGGCTGCAGGCAGGGAGGTCTTCCACATCAGGCTGAGCGCTGCTGCTGCGGGACGGCTGATGCGCTGCTGCTCCAGACGGGCGCGCCACACGCCGCGGCCCTTGGGCTGGAAGTCCAGCCCTATCAGACCTTTTGCAGCCAGGCGGCGTACCTCGGCCTGAGTTTCCTTAGCCTGTGCCATCAGTATTTTTTGCGCCAGCAGAGGCAAATAGCGCCCGTTGGCCAGGGTGGCCCACTGGCTTTCGGGGCGCTGGTGCGAGAGCAGCGTCAGATAGTCGGGGTCGTTGCCCAGCGTCTGGCTGACGATGTATTTATCCAGCCACAGCTCCAGCGCAGCTGCAGAAGGTGCAAAGACGACATAACCGTCGAACACGGCGCAGGCAGGGTTTGGCATATGCTTTTCAGTGTCGCGGAACAGCAACGGTGCCAGCAGCGCAGGGTCGAGGAACTGGCGGATCTCGAAAGCGTGGTATCGATAGCGACGCACCATGCCGCTTCGGGTGCCATATTCTTCGAGCAGCTGGTGTGCCAGGCCTTCGTCGCGTACGGAGCACACCCAGGCGCCGTCGAAGGTAACACCGCCGGCTTGTGGCTCCAGCCACACTAAGGCCGCCTCTCGCCCACACCAGGGGAGGATGTATTGTTTAAATGCGGCATCATTTCGGCCCGATTGAGCAAAAGCGGCCAGTGCCTGGCCGGGCTGCTCGCTGGTATGCCAGGTGTAGAACGCTACGTGGTCGGGCAGGATCGCCGACATCGGCATGCGGGTTAGCGCTTTGCCCAAAGGTTGTGCCATTGAGGTACGCACCAGCACCTCGCTGCTGTCGGGCCAAAGCCCCACGGCTGCAGCTTCTATGGCCATCGCCAGTGCCTGGGCAACGTCACTCCAGCCTGGCGCCAGTATCGCCTCAGCGCGCTCCGCTATCACACCCGGGCGCGCCAACACCGCTACAGGTGCCTTCGTAAGATCGGCTTGCCTCAACCACCATCCATCACGACGGCTCAGCTGCACCAGCGCCTCCTCGACCAGATAGGAAAAGCGCGATGCCAGCAAAAGGTTGCCCCGCACCGCCGTGACCCATTGCCTGCCGTCACCGCGATACTCGTAAATATCGTGGCCCTTAAACCGATAGACCGACCACGCTTCTTCTGCCGCCGTACCAGCCAACACACGCCTTGCATCCAGGCCTTCGCCGGCATCGAGCACCAGCAGCGGCTGCAAACTGTCGTTGGCATGCAGGCTGAAGACAGCAGCCTGAGGCCGAGCTGCCCACCATTGCTCCACCTCAGGCGTCAACAGGGCCGAAATACTCTGCACGGCAGCGCGGTATTGCTTCAGAAGAGGCCGCGAGTTGGCGTCTTTATCACCGGGCGGAAAAACAGCATTCAGCCCGCCCATGCCTTGCCGGGCGTACAGCACCACGGCGGCTTGCTCCGACGCCGCATGAAGCGGAGTGTAGGGCCGTTTTTCCCATAAAAAATAAAAAATGACGCCGGCTGTAGCTAAAAACGCTCCGATAAGCACCCAACGGCGGTTCGGCGGCAGGGTATTCAGGAAAGAAAACGTCATTTGGGTCGCTTTTGGGGCAAAGGTAGCACCCCGAAGCGCTGGAAAAGGCAAGCAACAGCCCGGCTTAAAGGTATTCTTAGCCTCTGGCGCTACGCCGGAATGCCCACCACCACAAGAGCGCTTTCATGAAGGCACATTGCCAGAGACGTCCAACCTCTTTCTCATTTGCGAATGAAATACACTGCTAACACCAGCAAAGCAAAGCCCACGTAGTGATTCCATTTGAGGGTTTCGTTTTTGAAAAAAAACAGGGTAAAGCCCACAAATACCAGCAGGGTGATGATTTCCTGAATAACCTTCAAGTGCAGCAGCGAGAACGGCCCGCCATTGCCCTGGTAACCAATTCGGTTGGCCGGCACCATGAAGCAGTATTCCAAAAAGGCGATAAGCCAGCTGGCTATGACGACGCCAAAAAGCCCGGTTTTTTTAAAAAAAGCCAGCTGCTGAAACTTCAGGTGGCCGTACCAGGCAAAAGTCATGAAGACGTTAGAAATGAGGAGCAAGGCAATGGTGAGCAGTCCTTTCATACGATTGGGCGCGAAATGTGGGCAAACATCCGCAAAAATTCCGCCATCGGGCGGGCACCATTTTGGAGAAGGCCGCTGTTGGCACGGCCCGTTAGCGAAAGAACTGGAGTTGCAGCGAGTCTCGCAGGGCTTCGCTGGCGTTGTCGTTTTGGTTCCAGTAGTCGCTCATCCGGATGCGGCGCAGGGTGGCGCGGGTGGTGATTTGCCCGTTGTCGGTTTCCTCCCATCCCAGGATGCGGTGCGGCCAGGCAGTCTCGAAGCGGATGCGCAGCTGCCGGGGCAGGCTGCGGTACTGTACACGCAGAACGCTTTCCTTTTCGCCGTTTTCGATGCGGAGAGAGGCCTCATGAGCTTGAAGCGGAAGGTGTTGGAATCGGAAGAAAAGCAGGGAGGGTAGTAAATTTATTTTTTCTCTGTTTTCAAAGCGCCCGGGGTGTAAGCGCAGCGCCGTCCAGAGTTCGTCTTCGAGCAGGTCGGGGCGAAGCGTCTGGTCAGTGTCGCCTTCGCGCTCGAAGTAGGAGAATTGTCGGAACCGATAGGCATTGTCGGCCTGTTGATTGGCCTGCGCAAAGACCTGTCCGCACCAGTCCTGGATGCTCCAGCTCGCTTTCAGGGCGCGGTGGTCGAGTGTGTCTATCGGTGAAAAGACCGACATCATGATCGAATAGTCGTACATACCGGTAAGAAAGCGGCGCAAGGCATTGATTTTGAGCACAGGCGTGCGGTCGAGGCCGGCTGCCTCGGGGGTATCCAATTTGACCTGCTTCTGGGCGGAGAAGTCTTCTGTAACCAAGACATTCACTTGTTGGGCGCGGCGCATCTGACCATAGCGGCGCTGCTCGACGTCGAAGACGCTGATTTCGGCCTTGCCCTGGTGCCAGTAACGAGGCGTTGCGGCAGGCAAGGCTGCTGGCGTGTTGTCAGCTACTGAGGCCGACTGGTTCGCCCGATTGCTACAAGCACTCCCTGCCAGCAGGGCTATGGCCGCGGCAGAAAGGTGAAGGAGAAAAGGCTGAGCCATAAAAAGAGTGGGTTTGTGCGATGAAAAGCCATGGCACCTGGATAGAAACGCCCGGCACCAACTTGTCATAAACAGCCTGTGCGGAAAACGGGTTCACAAGAAATCGGCGCGCATTCACTACCTTGCCCGCCTAAATGGCGCAGGCTATGGCAACACCGACAGGCTCCGGATTTTTTATAGGCCGCTTTCAGGTATATGAGCTGAATGCCGTGCACGAACGGCTCATCGAACAGCTGTGGAACAAACACGAGCGCGTGTACGTGGTGATTTGTTCCAACCCGGCACCCAGCCTGACCAACCCGCTGGATTGGGAGCTGCGCAAGGCGCTGTTCGCCGAGCGCTACGGTGACGCCATTGAGATTATCGAGATGCCCGACCTGCCCGACGACCGCGTCTGGAGCCAGGAACTCGACCGACGCATCCTGGAACTGCGCCCGCCCCGGCCTATTGCGCTGTACGGCTCGGAAGACCGTTTTGTCACGCTCTACTCCGGCCAGTTTCCGGCCGAGCCGATGGAAGCCGTCCTGGAGGATGTTTTGGCGGCCATGAACCCCACCGGCATTACCTCCTTGCGCGACTTTTGCGCCGGCGCTATTTACGGCGCCATGCGCCGCTACCCGACGGTGTACCCGACGGTGGACATCGCCCTGTTCAGCCCGGATTACCGCCATGTTCTGCTGGCGCGCAAAGCAAACGAAACCGGCCTGCGCTTCCCGGGTGGTTTTGTGGACCCGGAAGACGAAAGCTACGAAGAGGCTGCTCTACGCGAATTGGAAGAGGAGTGCGGTGAATTGGAAATAGACAACTTTACATACTTAGGCTCGCAACGCATAGACGACTGGCGCTATCGCAATACGCCCGACGCCGTCATGAGCCACCTATACGCCTGCACGCTGACGAGCGGCGAACCTGAGGCCAGCGATGATATCATGGAAGTGTTGTGGTACGATATGCGTCGGCTCGATGCCTCCCAACTGATTGCCGAGCACCGACCGTTGTTCGATTTATTGCTCCCCTATTGGGAGGAGCAAATAGAGGCGCCGGGCGGTTCATCGCGTTAGCAGCTGGTCGCGCCCCGGGCCTAGCGATACCATGCGAATAGGGACGCCCACCAGCGCCTCTACATCCTCTACATAAGCTTGGGCTGCCGGTGGCAACTGGTTGAAGGTGTTAACTCCCCTAAGGTCGCTCTGCCAGGAGGGGTACTTTTTCAACACGGGTTCGATGGCGGTGTGGCACAGGTCATAGGGCAGGCGGTCTGTCTGCTGGTCGTGGTAGCGGTAGTGGGTGGCTACGGCGATTTCGGGCATCAGGCCCAGCACGTCCAGTTTGGTCAAGCATAGTTCTGTGGCGCCAGTCAGCTGGATGGTGTAACGCAGCTGCGGCACATCGAGCCATCCACATCGGCGGGGGCGTCCGGTAGTGGCGCCGAATTCGCCGCCGGCCTGGCGGAGTTGGTCGCCCAAGTCGTTGGTCAGTTCGGTAGGGAAAGGGCCGCTGCCCACGCGGGTACAGTAGGCTTTGGAGATACCGATGACCTGACCGATGCGGTGCGGCGCTACGCCTAAGCCGGTGCAGACACCGGCGGTTACGGTGTTGGACGAGGTAACGAAAGGATAGGTGCCGAAGTCAATGTCGAGCATGGCTCCCTGGGCGCCTTCGGCCAGCACGCGCTTACCGTCGTTGAGGGTATCGTTGAGGTAGTACTCACCGTCCACAAAGGGCAGGGTACGCAGGGCATTGAGGCTGGCAAACCACTCTGCTTCGGCGCCGTCGAGGTCGAAAGCAACGGGCGGATACAGGCGCAGCAGTTCTAAGTGTTTGTTTTTGAGAGTTTCGTAGCGCTCGCGGAAGTCGGACAGCTCCACATCGCCCAGCCGCAGGCCGTTGCGGCCGGTTTTGTCCATGTAGGTGGGGCCGATGCCTTTAAGGGTGGAGCCGATTTTAGCCTGGCCCTTATGGGCTTCGCTGGCCATATCTAACCACCGATGGGTGGGCAGGATGAGGTGCGCCTTTCGAGCCAGCAGCAGGCGGTTGCGGTAGTCCACACCGCTGCGGTCGAGGTGCTCCAGTTCGCGGCGCAAGACGATGGGGTCGAGTACAACGCCATTGCCGATGAGGTTAGTGATGTGCGGGCGGAAAATACCGGAGGGCACTGTGTGCAGCACGTATTTCTGGCCGTCGAGGTGGAGGGTATGCCCGGCATTAGGGCCGCCCTGGAATCGTGCCACTACGTCGTAGCGTTCGGCTAAGTAGTCCACAATTTTACCTTTGCCCTCGTCGCCCCACTGCAGGCCGAGGATGACGTCTATTTTCATAAAAAACGATGAGAAGGCGGGCACGTTGGCCCTGGAAAGGAAAGGAAAACGACATAGGCGTTTTGAGCGGCCCAAAGGTAGGCAAAGAAGTCGGGGCAGCATAATACCTTTGCCCCCATGCGATGCCGGAGCTTGCTTGTGCTGTTGTTTGCTCATCTGCTGGTTGGGTTGCATGCTCAACGCGCATCGCTCAATCCTTTTGATATCGAGGCGCGCCTGCCGAAGCAGGCTCTGGAGGCCTCTGACGCACCGGCATCGCTCGCGCACTCGGAAGTGGCGGCCAATCCGTTCAATGTTGTACCTCATCGCCGGGCTGACGCCGCTGTGCGAACGGATCCACCAGCGGCTCTGCAGCCGGTGCAGGAAATCGCTACGCGGAGTGCCTTTGGGCCTTCCCTGTCCGAGGAAAATATCTTCTGGTTGTTGGTCGTCTTGCTGGCCTTTTTGGCGTTCGCCGTTGCTTCCAAGCGCGACATCGTCGTCAAGTCCTGGCGGGCTTTTCTCAACGACAATGCCCTCAATGTGGCCCTTCGCGAAGCCAGCGGCCTCATCGGCAGCACGCCCTATTACCTGCTCTACGCCAGTTTCTTGCTCAATGCCGGCATGTTTGTGTTCCTCATCGCCCGGCATTTCAACCCGGAAACCTTCAATCGTATTGGCTTCCTGATACTCTGCCTTTTGGGCACACCGTTGCTCTTTATCGGTAAACACACCCTGCTGTATCTGATAGGTAGCCTTTTCCCGCTGCAGGCCGAAATGCGCCGTTACAACTTCCTCATCATGCTGTTCAACTGCGTGCTTGGCCTTTTCCTCATGCCCTTCAATTTCCTGTTGGCCAACCAGCGCCCATATAGCGGTTTCTTAGTGTTCTGGTTGCTGGCTTTAGCCGGCATTTTTTACCTCTATCGCTATTTGCGCGCCAGCGCCATTGCGAGCAAATTTTTGCCTCAGCATCTCTTCCACTTTTTGCTGTACCTTTGCAGCGTCGAATTGGCCCCGGTGCTCATACTGGTGAAATGGGCCGTCGGCTCTTCTTAAACCGTTCGATAGCAGCAAGATGGTGTTTTTGAAACGAATGCCCAACACAATGCCAACTGTCCGACAATCCTTTGTATCGCCTGCCTCAGACCATTAATCCAAGAACTACTGAACCAGCATCTAAACACAGCTCCCAAATGTCTGCTCCAGCCGTTCCTGCCCAGGAAGAAACGTACAAAAGAGTCCATAACATCCTCATTTCTCAGGCCGCTCCACCACCCACTCAGCGCCAACCTTACGAGGAATTGGAAAAGCGCTATGGCGTGCGTATTGACTTTGTGCCGTTCGTACAAGTAGAGGGCCTGACGGAAAAGGAATACCGTAAAAATCGCATCTACCCTTACGATTATACCGCTATTGTTTTCACCAGCCGTACTGCGGTGGACCACTTCTTTCGCCTTTGCGCCGAATTGCGCATTAAAATGTCGGAAGAAACGCGATATTTCTGTGCTAATGAGGGGATTGCCAACTATTTGCAGAAGTTCATCAACTTCCGCAAACGTCGCGTCTTTAACGGCGAACGCTCCATAGCCGACATGCGTTCTTACATTCAGCGCCACAAAAGCGAGCGGTTCTTCTTGCCGTGCAGCGACCAGGGTAATCCGGAGGTTACGCAGCTATTTGCTGAAATGAAGATACCCATCCAGGAGGCAGTCATGTATCGTACGGTCAACACCGACCTGTCGCATCTGAAAGACATCAAGTACGATATTATTGCTTTCTTCTCAGCCCTGGAAATCAAATCCATGTTCGACCAATTTCCAGATTTTAAGCAGGAAGACCGCCGCATCTGCGTCTTTGGCAAAGTCGCCCAAAAAGCAGTGGAGGAAAGCGGCCTGACCGTCAATATCTTTGCCGGCACGCCGGAGGCACCCTCTATCGCAGTAGCACTAGAGAATTACCTGAAAATCTCGAATAAAGACATCGCCAATGCGGCGCGCTGAGTATTGCTACACAGGAAGCCTGTATGACCCGTGTTAAGCAGGGGCGCCTGAGCTCTTTTCAACTGAAGGATAGAGATTTACTGTTGCTGTTTTCCAGCGTAAAAGAGAAATCTCTCGGCTCCTCTTCCATTGCGATTCAGCCTGCTTTGTATGTACTTGCGGTGAGTGGGAGGGGTATGCGTTCTTGATTCTGATACCGCAGGACACGCAACCCTCCAGCCGAAAGGGTCGTTTTACACATTGACTTGAACAAGTAAAAACATTATCGGCATGGCTCTCCATTCGTCCAATCGTTGGAGTTGGGCCCTCGTGCTATTGGCTTTTATATTGGGGGTAACGATCTCATATTGGTATATGCGCGCTTTCGGTAGGCAGAGCAAACATAGTTGTGATTATCGCATTACCCGGGTGGAGGGCTATGAGTGGATAAAGCCTTTGCTATCGGCTGAAGAAGAATGCGAGTCTAATGCCTATAATGCGTTAAAGCGTAGGTTGGTAGGTCAGATAGATAGCCTACGTAAGGCGGGTATGTTACAGGAAGTCTCAGTCTACTTGCGTTCTTTCGAGCAAGGAAAATGGATGGCATACAATGAAGATGCACGCTATCACCCAGCTTCGCTTATGAAGGTGGCTTTGCTCATCTCGATGCTCAAATCTGCTGAGGTACAGCCTGGCTTATTGCAGCAGCGATTGGTTTATGTGGCGCCACCTGAGGGTACTATACAACCTCAGTACTATTCTTTCCCGAGCATCGAGCCCGGCAAAGAGTACACCATTGCACAGTTGTTGGAGTACATGATTGTTTATTCTGATAACCATGCCACCTGGCTATTAGCCAGCCGTCTAAACCCACAAAGTACTCCTAAGCTTTTTGCAGACATTGGCTTGGACGTCCTGGTAGAAGACAAAGAGCGTTTCACAATGTCCGTCACGGAAATGGGCACGCTTTTCAAAGTCATCTTTAACTCCTCCTATCTCAGCCCTGAGTCGTCGGAGTATGCGGCCCGCCTTATGTCGCGATGTGCTTTTGCCGAGGGCTTCCGGAAGGGTTTGCCACCCAACGTCCGCCTATGGCATAAGTTTGGCGAATGGCGCTATACCGGCCATCCTTACGAGTTGCACGAAGCAGGCGTTTTCTACGTAGAGGGTGCTCCTTATCTGGTCGTGATTATGACGCGCGGTACAAATACCGATCAGCAGGCCCAGAGCATTGCCCTGCTAACTCAAACAATTTACAGGTATGTGCTTCAGCAAACGGGCGGGGCAGAGCTGGGCTGGGTCGAACAGCAGCAGAAGACCGCTCCTTGATATTGCCTGCAACAGCGAATTACTGACTACTTGCTGACACGTTCAGAGACCACAATGCGGTTTGGATGCTGCGGTGTATAGCCAACTAATGCTTCCCCCTGGTCAAGATAATGGGTGCGATAAGTTAAGGCTAAGCCTATTAGCGGTTGCCGATGAGTTCCTGAGCGGTGGCTAAGGCGGCCTCGCTGGGCGGATCGCCGCTGAGCATGATGCCGATGGCGCGCACGCGCTCAGCAGCTCCCAAGGCGCGCAGGCGCGTAACCGTACGGCCGTTGTCCACCTCTTTGTACACGAAATAGTGGCGGTCGGCGCAGGCCGCTATTTGTGGCGTGTGGGTGATGCTGATGACCTGGTGTCGGTTGCTCAGCTCGCGCAGGATGGCGCCCATGCGGCGCGAAACTTCACCGCTAACACCGGCGTCTATTTCGTCGAAGATCAGCGTGGGCAGCGGTATGGCTTCGGCCACGAGGCTTTTGGCACACAGGGTCAGGCGTGAGAGTTCGCCTCCAGAGGCCACGTCTTTAATGGGCAAAAAGCGGCTGCCCACGTTGGAAGCGAAGAGGAATTGTACGCGGTCGGCGCCGGTCGGCGTCAGGGCTTCGGCGGGCTGGATGTCCACCTTCAGGCGGGCATGTGGCATGGCCAATTGGGCCAGCAGGGCGTGCACTTTTTCCTCAAACGGTGCGGCCACGCTTCGGCGGCGTTCGCTCAGGCGGGCGGCTTGTTGGCGCAAATGCTGCTCCTGTGCGGCAATGCGCTGCTCCAACTCGCTGATTTTGCCCCCCAAGTCGGTGAATTCGCCCAATCGGCGCTGGAGGTCTTCCTGCAGGCGCAACAGGGTGCCGACGTCGGGCAGGCCGTGTTTTTTCTGCAGGCGATATATGATGTTGAGCCGCTCCTGCACTTCGCTCATGCGCGCGGGGTCGTATTCCGTTTCTTCGCCGACTCGGAGGCAATCGCGAGCGACTTCCTGCAGCTCGGTCAGGGCGTTCTCCAAGCGTTCGCTGAGGCTGTCGAGTGCACCCGACAGGCGCCGCATAGGGCTGAGCGAGCGCGCAATGGCCTGCAGCTGGCCGATGATGCTGTTTTCGGCTTCCGACAGGTAGTGCCCTGCTGCGCCGTAGAGGCGCTTGATGTCTTCGGCGTTGCTCAGGCGGTTCAGTTCGGCCTCTAAGGCTTCCTGCTCTCCTTCCTGGAGGTGAGCCTGTTGCAGCTCCTCCCACTGGAACTGCAGGAAGTCCATCTCCTGAGCTGAGTGCTGGCTGCGCTCTATCAGTTCAGCCAGCAGACATCGGTCGGACCGATATTGGCGGTAGCCTTGCTGGTATTCGGCCAGGGCGGCGCCGTTGTCGGCCAGCGCGTCGAGCATGCGCAGCTGGAAATTGACCTCGTGAATATCTAAGGTGTCAAATTGCTGGTGCAGGTCCACCAGTGCCTCCGTCAGGCGGCGCAGCACAGTGTTGTTGGCCGGCGTGTCGTTGACAAAAGCACGGCTTTTGCCTGCGGGCGACAGCTCGCGCCGGATGACGACTTCGTCGTCGTAGTCCAGTTCGTTTTCTTCAAAAAAATCCTTCAAGTCGTAGCGGGCCACGTCGAACCAAGCCTCTACGACGCATTTTTCGGCGTCGTTGTAAAAAATCTTCGTGTCGGCGCGCTCGCCCATGACCAACCCCAGCGCGCCTAGCAAGATGGACTTGCCCGCCCCCGTCTCGCCGGTGATGATGGTCAGGCGCTCAGAGAAGTCCAGCTCGGCGCGGTCAATCAGCGCATAGTTTCGGATGTGCAGGCGTTTCAACATGGCTTAACCCATAGCGTATTTGCCTCTCGCAGGGCAAAAGTAGCCTGATTACGGCGGCTTAGAGGCGATTTTTTGCGTGCTGAACAGGAAATAGCCCAGCAGCTGCCTTGGCCCAGACGTCGTGAAACGCATCTTTTAGCAACGGCAAAACACTTGAGGCACCACACGTATTTTGGGCGCCTCCCATCAGACGGTACTCCATTGGTTAGAAAAGGCGCAAGTACTTCCCGTTCTTAAACGCGGCATCGCGCCGTAAAAGCAAAAGCCCTCTTGGAAATGGCTGGGTGGTACCCAGCAAGATTTCCTGCCTTTCAGCCTTGTTCAGGCCTACAGTAGCTGTTTTTTAAAGGCCTCAAATTCCGTCTCTGTCAGCAGGCCAGCGTCGAGCAATTGCTTGAGTTTGAGCAGCTCGTCGGCAGACGAGACGCGCTGGGCTGCAGGTGGCGGTACCTGCAGGATGCGCTGCTCGGTGGCCGGGTCTATCAATTGCGAGCGGTTGTTCATGCAGAAGCGCACAAAGGCGCCCTGACTCACCATTAAGCGCACGGGGGCTGGCAGGAACTCGTAAGCCATACGGAAGGCCGCTTCCATGCGGCTATCGCCCATGGCATTAGTCAGGGCGTTCAGGTTGAGCAAGGGCAGCACCTTTTGCTGCAGGATACGCTGAAGTTCAGGCAGGTATGCATTCAGCGCACCTGCATCCGCCAGGGCATGGCTGGCTGCATTTTTCAAGTCGGCCTGGGCTTTTTCGGCCTTTTCTTTCAGATGGGTGGCCTGCTCTTCGAGGTGGCTCTTCAGTTTGTCTTTTAAATTCTTGAGCATGGCAAGCAGGTTGGGCTGTGGGCTGTGAAATTCGCCAAAAGATACCTTATCCGCCTTTAACCCCACTGCCTTTCCCTATTAAAAAGCCGCTACCTTTGCGCCGAAAAAAGCACATCCTGCATGACTTCGCGTCAAATCCGCCAGCAATTCTTAGATTTCTTTGCTTCTAAAGGGCATAAAATCATACCCTCGGCGCCCATTGTAGCCAAAAACGATCCCACGCTCATGTTCGTCAACTCCGGCATGGCGCCGCTCAAGGACTTTTTTTTAGGCAACCAGATGCCTCCGGCCCCGCGCGTGGCCGACACGCAAAAGTGCCTGCGCGTAACCGGTAAGCACAACGACCTGGAAGACGTGGGCCGCGACGGCTACCACCATACCATGTTTGAGATGCTAGGCAACTGGTCGTTTGGCGACTATTTCAAGAGGGAGGCCATCGCCTGGTCGTGGGAGCTCCTCACCGAAGTCTATCGCCTGCCCAAAGACCGCCTTTACGTTACCGTTTTCAAAGGCGATGAGGCCGAAAACCTGCCCTTCGACGAAGAGGCTCGCGCGGAATGGCGCAAATACGTGCCCGAAGACCGCATCCTGCCTTTCGGCAAAAAAGAGAATTTTTGGGAAATGGGCGACCAGGGCCCCTGTGGCCCTTGCTCCGAAATTCACATTGACCTGCGCCCCGACGCCGAGCGCGCCCGCCGCGATGGGCGCGAACTGGTCAATGCCGACGACCCTAACGTCATCGAAATCTGGAACAACGTCTTTATGCAGTTCAACCGCCGCGCCGATGGGTCGCTTGAAGAGTTGCCCGCTAAAAGCGTGGATACCGGCATGGGCTTCGAACGTCTCTGCCGCGCCGTGCAGGGCGCTGCCTCCAATTACGACACTGACCTGTGGCGGCCGCTGTTCGACTTTCTGGAAAAATATACCGGCATCCGCTACGAAGGCACCTACCCAGGTCTGCATGCCGACTGGAAAATGACCGACGTGGCCATGCGCGTCGTAGCCGACCATCTGCGGGCCGTGTGCTTCACTATTGCCGACGGCGAACTGCCCTCTAATACCGGCGCTGGCTATGTCATCCGGCGCATCCTGCGCCGCGCCGTGCGCTACTACTATTCCTTCCTGGGCCAGAAGGAACCGCTCATGTATCGAATGGCGCCCATTCTGGCCGAAGAGTTTGCCGATGTGTTCCCCGAACTCAAGGCGCAGATAGACTTCGTAGCGCGCGTCGTGCTGGAAGAGGAAAAAGCCTTCCTGCGTACCTTAGAGAGCGGTCTGAAGCGCATCGAAGCCCTCGATGTGCGCAACGGCGTACTCGACGGTCGCCAGGCCTTCGAACTTTACGATACCTTTGGCTTCCCCATTGACCTGACGCGCCTCATCGCCCGCGAAAAGGGCTGGACGGTGGACGAAGCCGGCTTTGAGCAAGCCCTGCAAGAGCAAAAAGAGCGTTCGCGCAAAGACGCCGCCAAAGAGGTAGGCGATTGGACGTTGCTGCGCGAGGAAGGCGACGTTGCCTTTGTCGGCTACGACCAACTAGAGGTGGACGAGGCCCACGTGGTGAAATACCGCACCGTGCAGGTCAAAGGCAAGCCGCAGTACCACATTGTACTCAACCGCACGCCCTTTTATCCGGAAGGCGGCGGCCAGGTAGGCGATACCGGCTGGCTTTTCTTTGGAGAGGAGAAAATTCAGGTGCTCGACACCAAAAAGGAAAATGACCTGGTCATCCACTACGTCGAGCGTCTGCCGCAAAACATTACGGTGCCCTTCGTGCGTGCCCAGGTGGATGCCCGACGCCGGCGCTTAGTGGAAAACAACCACTCGGCCACGCACCTGCTGCACGCCGCGCTGCGCCGCGTATTGGGCCACCACGTGCAACAAAAAGGCTCATACTTAGACGACCAAATGCTCCGCTTCGACTTTGCGCATTTTCAAAAAGTAACGGATGACGAACTGGCCCAAATTGAGCATTTGGTCAACGAAAAAATCCGCGAAAACATTCCCCTGGAAGAAGCCCGCGGCATTCCGCTGGAGGAGGCCCAGAAAGCGGGCGCTATGATGCTCTTTGGCGAGAAATACGGCGAGCGCGTGCGCATGATCACCTTCGACCCCACCTATTCGCGCGAGCTATGTGGAGGCTGTCACGTCAAGCAGACCGGTCGTATTGGCTTTTTCAAAATCATTTCCGAAAGTGCTATTGCGGCCGGTGTGCGGCGCGTCGAGGCACTGACGGCCGATGCTGCCGAGCGCTACGTGGCTGCGCTGGAGCGCGAAATGGCCGGCATCCGTACCCTGCTAAAAGCCCAGGAGCCGGCGCGCGCCGTGGCCGAATTGCAAGAAGAAAACAAGCGTTTGCACAAGGAAATCGAACGCCTGCTGCTGCAACAGGCCAGCCAGGTGCGCGAACAACTGCGCCAACAGACCCAGCAACGCAACGGCTTCTCCGTCGTAACCGCCGTAACGACGCTCAGCGATGCCAACATCATCAAGACGCTGGCGCACGAACTGGAGCGCGAACTGGGCACAGCCGTTGTGGCCTTAGGCTCCGTCAGCGGCGGAAAACCGCTCCTCACGGTGCGTATTAGCGAGCCGCTGGTCAAAGAACACGGTCTGCATGCCGGCAACATTGCCCGCGAACTGGCCCAAAAATACCTGCGCGGCGGCGGCGGCGGTCAACCCTCTTTTGCCACCGCCGGCGGTACCGATGCTTCGCATCTGGCAGAAGCCGTCGAGGCGGTAAAAACCTACCTGCCCTGAGCCCCATCGAGATTTTTAAGGAAAAAAACGCTGTGCCTCTGCGCAGCCTAAATGTGTAGAGAGAAAGAAAAAGACATGAAGAAAGCGATTGCCCTTGCCCTGGGCCTCTGCGCCATGCTCCAGACCTGGGCGCAACTGCCCGAAGTGGAACTGCGCGCCGGCATGGTCATCTCCAAGTCCTGCCGCATCAAGCCCAAAACCTATACCCTTGCCGCAGAGACTGACATAAAGCCCGGCGAGGCATACCGGCCCGTCATCACCATTGCCGGCGACGGCATCGAGGTAGACTTCCAGCAGGCCGAATTGCGCAGCCCGCTTGAACCCACTCGGCCCGACCGCTTCATCGGGCTGGCCATCGAAGTCAAAGGCAAAAACATCACCATTAAGAACGCCCGCATCCGAGGATACAAAGTGGCCCTATTGGCCCACCATTCGCCTGGCCTAAAAGTGGAGAGCAGCGATTTTTCGTACAACTATCGCCCACGCCTGCGCTCCTCGCGCGAACGCGAAGACTTCTCAGACTGGCTTTCGTACCACCAAAACGACCGCAACGAATGGCTGCGCTACGGTGCCGGTATCTATTTAGACAGCTGCCCTAGTGCTACCGTGCGCGAATGCCGCATCACCGGCAACCAGAATGCCCTCCTGATGACGCGCTGCGACGATGGCCTTTTCTACAACAACAACTTCTCCTTCAACTCCGGCGTAGGCATCGGCCTGTACCGCAGCAGCCGAAACCGCGTAATGCACAACCGCTTAGACTGGAACGTGCGCGGCTATTCGCACGGCATCTATCAGCGCGGACAGGACTCGGCAGCCATCCTATGCTACGAGCAAAGCAGCAACAACACTTTCGCCTTCAACTCAGCCACCCATTCGGGCGATGGCTTCTTCCTGTGGGCCGGCCAGACCACCATGGATGCCGGCGAAGGCGGCTGCAACGACAACCTCATCTTCGGCAATAACTTCAGCTACGCGGCCACCAATGGAGTTGAGGTTACGTTTAGCCGCAATCGCGTGCAGGGCAACCTCATCCGCGAATGCACTTACGGCATCTGGGGCGGCTACAGCTACGAAACCTCCATCTTCGGCAACCTCATCACCAACTGCCACACGGGTGTCGCCATTGAACACGGCCAGAACAACACTGTGCGGCTCAACCTCTTCGAGAGTGACAGCATTGCCGTGCACCTGTGGGCACGCGACCAGCAACCTGCCGACTGGGGCTATGCCCAAAAACGCGATGTGCGCAGCCGCGATGCCGTCATTGACCGCAATGCCTTCCTGCGCTGTGCTATACCCCTCAAAATCGCCGCTTCTGAAAACGTCGCCATTAACGGCGAAAACCTCTTCAGCGGCTTTCAGACGTTGCTCGAAACGCCCAAGCCTAACCAAGGCCTCAAATTCCTGCGCAACGACCTCTATGGCTCGCGCGACCAGATAGAGCGCGCCTGGCAACACCCAGAACTTTCGGCCTCGCGCAAACTCAACTTCAGCCATCCCGAACAGCAGCCGCTTAACCCTTACAAACCCTTAGAAATCCAGGAATGGGAAATCAACGAACCCGACAGCCTGCCCGGGGGCTATAATACTGCCCTACCGCCCAACCAGGTCGTCGGACGCCAGTACATCTTCGTAGATGAATGGGGGCCTTACGACTTCCAGCGCCCCTTCATAGCCATTAACAGCGCTTTGGAGGTCCCCCGCGGCGGACGCGCCTACGTGTTGCGCTTCTTCGGTCCACCCGGAACCTGGAAACTGCTCCAACAGCGCGGCGGCGTTTCTATAGACAAAACCTCCGGTACGCTGCCGGGCTATCTGAGTCTCTCCTCATCGCCCGGGGCAGACGAGGATTTCTGGCTGGAATTCGAGTACGTCGGTCAACAGCCGTTCACCGATGTCTTCGGGCAAACCATTGCTGCAGGCCAACCTTACCGCTTCGTCTTTGAACGCTACCGGAAAAAAATAGACTGGCAGATGCTGTTTTTCAACCTCACAAACGCTCAGTGGGATGCCCTGCTCCAACGCAAACCAGATGCCACACCCCTAAGCGAAACGCCTGACCTGAAGCCTGTGGCCCAAAAGAGTACCGACGATCTGTACTTCGCCTGGTGGGGCGCTCCTGCTGAAGGCGTGCAAGCCGACCGCTTTGCCACTGCTGCCACAGCCGCCGTAACGCTGCCCGCCGGTCGCTACCGCATCGAACTGACCTCCGACGATGGCGTACGCCTGTTCGTGGACGGCCGCTGCGTCATTGACCGCTGGGATACCCACGAACCCATCACCGACGAGGTGGAAGTGGAACTGGGCGGGCAACACCAGCTACTCATCGAACACTTCGACGCCGGCGGGTTCAGCACACTGGATTTTCGCCTCCGACCCGTGCGCTAAGGCGCTATAAAAGTCTGCTATGAGGCCGAGCAGTTCGTCAGTAAATCCGATACGAAAGGCTCACCACACCACTGATAATGGGCCCCGGAATGTATAAGTTGGTCGAGCGACGCCACTGCCCGATGTCGGTGGCCGTTATGGTAAATTCCAATGGCTCCGGCTGAGCGAATATCGGAAAGCGAAACATCGGTCGGAAGGCCAGCGAAAACCGCTCGCCTATTGGCATACCCATCTCTAAAGGAAACAAAAGGTAGGTGGCCAGTTCTCTCCGCCGGCTGAAATTCTTCTCCGTTACTGTGGACTGAACGATAACAATGTCGCCCTCATCGGCAGAAAGACAGGCCGCACTAAAACCCACACCACCCAGCAGGCGCAAAGGCGAGGACATAAAAAAACGCCGGGCAACATACAAATCGAGCAAAGCACAAGACTCGCTGAACGTCAGTCGGGCCCTGCTGCGCTCAAATTCGTACTGCCTCCGAATCAGGGCTTGCTGATAGCTGAACGCCGCCGTAGCCGACCAACGCCCCGACCAGGCAGAACGATAGTGAGCCTCCAGCCCCCAGGTGTTTTCCTGGCTAAAAGGAAGATGCAGACGAACAAAGCCAATGCCTACATCCTGACGCTGTGCCTGAAGCAGCAACGCCCAAAACAGAACAAGCAGAGTACATGTACTTCTCATAACGAACAGGGGGGAATGGTTTTAAAAAAGATTGTACCCTGGCGCAAACAGCCTATGAGGTACAGAGAGTTTAAAAAACTGAAGTATAAAAGTACGTTTATTGCTCTCAACGACGACGGACTTGAGGCGATTGACTTGCCTTCGCATTTTCACATCCTTTTAAGAGTCTATGTTACGCGCGGCGGTGATGCCCCCTGGCTCCGCGATTTTCTTTTTTAACTTTTTGCCTCACAGTAAACTTGCGTGAGGTCAGTTACTCGCAAGGCATAAGGTCGCCTAGAATGCACGAATTATTTGCCTATCATTCCGTGCATTTGTAGCGTCACCCACTTTCAGAGGTGTCGCCTTCTTGTACCTCGAAGACGACACCTCTTTGGGCATTCATAGCAACTGATGTTACGCAGCGCCGTCGTACTGCATTTTTTAGCGCTTTATTTCCTTCGTCCGGCGGGTTTACAGACCTTTGCCGTGTCGCTTATTTGCCGGGGCATTAGATGCCGGCGTGTTGCCATGCTTGCTTTTTTTCGCAACAACGAGTCTTTCACCGTTTTTTTGCTGGCGGCTTACATTGCCGTGCTGCGCCTGCCGGCTCTTTTGGGTTGGGTAGCGCCGCCAGAAGAGGAAGAGGCACCGGGCGGATGGTTGTATTTGTGGCTCTTGGGTGGTTTGGGGGCTATGCCTTTGTGGTCGGCGATAACGGCGACGGGGCTGGTTTTTGTACAGGCTTTTATGGTCAACCGTCTGGCAGATAAGTACCGGATGGCTGAAGAGCGTACCTGGCTGCCGGGGATGTTTTATGGCTTAGCGGCCTCTTGTGTGCCCGATTTTCTTTTTCTCTCGCCAGCGCTGGTAGCCACCACCTTTCTCCCTTTAGGCTTGTGGCAGATTTTTTCGGTTTATCGGCGCCCGTTGGCCTTTTCGGCTATTTTTGATACGGCAGTATGGTTTACAGTGGCTACACTGCTTTATCCGCCGGCCACCTGGTTTATACTGGTTGGTTTTTTGGGTTTTTCCGCTTTGCGGTCGTTCAGCATGCGAGAGCAAATGGTCTATGTAGTGGGGGTTCTGGCTATCCTGATTATTGCTCAGGCTGCGCTGTTCTGGTACGACCGTTTGGATGACTTTTGGGCCATTCAAATAGCCAAATTTCTTGCGTGGCCCCAGCTTTCGCTTCCTCAAGATCTTTGCTCGCGCTTATCCGTTGGCATGATAAGTCTGTTACTGCTTATCGTAACATTGGGCTTCAATGTATATTACCACAAGCGTGTCATCCAGGTGAAGAAGTATATTGATCTTTTATACTGGTTCCTCCTGGCTGGCACGCTTTCGGCCTTTTTCCGGCCGGGCAGCACGTTGGACGGCTTTCTGTTGTGTATGCCCAGTGCAGGCATTTTCCTAAGCTATCTTTTTCAGTCATCCCGAAAAAACCCGCTTATGGAGTTATTTCACTTGGTGCTGTTTGCCGCAGCCGTCGTGGTGCAGCTTTCGAGAGGGCTTTTTTCGGATTTTTTCTATTGAAAAGCGGTTTTCTTTCTATGAAATTCGGTGTTATTGTTTTCCCGGGTTCCAACTGTGACGACGACATGGTTCACGTGCTGGGCGACGTACTCGAGCAGCCGGTGGAAAAGGTGTGGCACAAGGATACTCATCTGCCCTCTGGTGTGGATTGCGTCGTACTTCCCGGAGGCTTCTCTTACGGCGACTATGTGCGGGCTGGCGCTATTGCGCGGTTTTCGCCCATCATGCAGGCCGTCAAAGCGTTTGCTCAGGAAGGAGGGCTGGTGCTGGGTATTTGCAATGGCTTTCAAATTCTCTGCGAAGCCGGCCTGTTGCCGGGTGTTTTGCTGCGCAATGCCAACCAGCAGTTTATCTGCGAAAATGTGTGGATAAAACCCGCCACGACGCGTTCGCCGCTGACGGCCTCCTTAGACCCCGAGCATGCGCTCAAAATACCGATTGCCCACGCTGAAGGGCGATACTACGCCGACGAGGCGACGCTCGACCGCTTAGAAGCCAACGAACAGGTGCTTTTCCGCTACTGCACACCTTCGGGCGAAATAACGCCCGAAGCCAATCCGAACGGCTCACTGCGCCACATCGCCGGCGTGTGCAATGAGCAGCGCAACGTCATGGGCATGATGCCGCACCCCGAACGCGCCGCTGAGTCGGTGTTGGGCAATACGGATGGACTTGATCTCTTTGAGTCCTTGCTGGCTGCCGCGGCGGTTTAGGCTTGCGGCGGCGTCTTGGCCTGTTGTTGTGGCTCGAACAGCGCCAGAATGATATTGCCCATATAGACGCCCAAAGCCGACTCCACCAGCGTCAGGAAAATGACCATGTCCTGGAAGCTCAGGATGTTTGGCGTGAAGGCCTTGAGTGAAATAAGTGTCATGACGATGGCGAAGTGCCCATGCACCAACCAGCGCACCATAGCGCTGATAGGGACTTTGGCGCCATTGCCGTTACCATTGGTCATCGGCTCTGTGATGCTTCGCCCGATGTAGCGGAAGACGGCCCCGCCGTACATTGCCGTGATGGGGCCAAGGATGCCCATCAGGGTGGTGAACTCCTCAAAGTCGAAGCCGCGCAAGAGGTAATAGATACAGGAAGCGCCGATGAGGGCAAAATGGTAAATGAGTATTTGCCGGGCAATGCGTGCCCGCGGGTTCAGGCTCTTTTGCGTGGCCGTCGAAGCGGTCTCAGCGGGAGCGTTGGTTGTCGCTGTTGTGGTGGCCGATGTTGCTGCCATAACGATTGCTTTTCGCTGAAAAAAAATTATTGCCGAATGAGGTGGTGTATGAGGCGTTTAAACAAACGCCGCTGGTAGTCCTCTAAATTGTCTTTGTAGCGCAAAGAAAGGTCTTTATAGTCATTTTTTCGAGGGGGAAAGAGAATTCCGCTTCCGTATTTTCCCTGAAATTCCCACGTGAGCTCCGTATCGGGGCCTCGCTGGGTGCACCAGACGGTAATGCGGTGGTATTCGTAGTAGCCGTCTGGGCAAATTTCGTGACTCAGGTGGGTAACTTCGAGCACAAACTCATCAAATGTCGCAAACGTGGTGTCAATGCGGGCGCGCCAGAGGATGGGCGTGCCTTTGGGCTTGTAATAGTTGATGAGGAAGCGTCGGGCTTTTGCCGATACGGCAGGGGCTTGTTGCCCCGGGATGGTGGCCTTTCCCTCGCCTGAGTTGATGCCCTGGAGGGCTGTAGCAGTAGGCAGGGAGACCTGAACGGCGCTGCCGCGCACGGAGCGGCCTTCGCGTAAGATGCGCCCGCGGTCGCTTCGGATGCGCATCAGGAAGTGAGGGGGTTCGTGGCAACGCACCACCACTTCGGCCTGCTCTTCGTGGATTTCGGCCAGGAAGGCCCATTTGCGCAGCAAGCGCTCGCGGAAGTACTGGCCGTATTGGCGGAAGTTCTCCTGCTCTAAGCGCTCCCAGGCGCATTGGAGCGAGTCGCATACCCGTGTGCCCTGGTAGGCCGCTCGCAAGAAGAGCGTTACTTTTTGCGGCGCAATGGCAACACTATCAGCGTAAAAGATGCGATCCAGTTCGGTGCGGGCCAGCCACTGCTGGTAGTCGCGCATTCGAGCGTGGAAGAAGTTTTCGTGCGTTCGCAGGTCTTCCTCCAAAGGCGATTGAGACAGGGCTGTCAGGGGGATGGCAATCACCATTCCTGTTATCAAAACCAGGCCGGTGAAAAAAATCGGTCGCATGGCAGGGTGTGTTTGATGAGCAGCGCTGCCAATGACGGAAGCGCCTGAGCGGCTATTTTCAGAACCCCATATTTTAACGTTTAGGTAAACAGCTGAGTTCTGCGACATAAAACCAAAATTTTTTGGTCATCGGGGGTGGTTGTGCCAAATATATACGCATCTCCACCTTCTGAAAGGCCTAGCCGCCTGCGCACTTGTTCGGCAGTGTCGGGGAAATGGCGCACGGCGACGTTAGCTTTTCGTTCGGGCAGGTGTTGCTGAATGGCCCGTCGGTCATATCGGAGCACTGCTTCTACCAAGAAACACTTGGCTGGAGCCTCTGGTACGAGCATGTCCGACGTATACAGGTGGGCGTGCGGGTGCAGTTTGGCCAGCCCATAGCGCACGGCCAAGGTCTTGAAAGCACCCGCCTTTAGGATGGCCGCATCGGGTTCGTACAGGTAGCGCCGAGGGGCGCTGAAAATCGGCGTACAAGAGCGCTCTTCCGAGCGGCAGAAAGAGAACAACTGCACTCCGTCTGCCGATAGCATTGCGGCTTCGATGGGGGTATGGTCAGTGTTTGCAGGAGTTGCGCCGAAGAGCAGGAGTGCCTCTTTGACCTCACCGCTTGCAGACACGACCCAAATGTGCTCGACGCTTTGCAGCTGCTCCTGTGCCCGTGTCAGGTCGAGCATAGGGGCAGCTTTCACGAGCACACGAGGGGCTTTTTGGAGCAAGAACTCGCGCAGCGCTAGCACATTGGGCGAACAGTCTTCTAATCGGAACACGCGCTTCTGTTGCCCGTCGCGTCGGGCTGGGTCTATGTAGATGAGGTCGAAGACCTGTTCGTTTTCGAGCAGGAAGCGTCCGGCTTCCGCCGCCTCTACGCGGATGTTGTCGGCGCCCAGCAGTGCAAAGTTGTGTTGGGCTGCCCGGGCTAATGCCGGCTCGCGCTCGACATAGACGACCTGCTCGAAAGTGCTGGCCCAGAAGAAGGCGTCTATGCCCAAGCCACCGGTGAGGTCGAGCAAGCGCTGACCGGAAAATAGGCTGGCCTTGAAGCGCGCCGTCCGCTCCGACGAGGCTTGCTCGACGCTTACAGTAGAGGGCAAGGCCAGGTCGAAGCGAAACCACGAGGGCGCTTTCGTGCGAAGTTTTCGCAGGGCGCCCAGATGCGGCAGCAACGCAGCGACCCTAACCTGTGGATAGCGATGCGCCGCCAGCGCCAGGGCTGCCAGGTCGTCATCTATGTGCTGGCGGGCGAAGGCTTGCTCTTGTTCGGTCAGTATCACAGGTTCAGGCATCAGCGGCAAGGCGATTAGCGCATTTTGTTGGTGGTAGCGATGGCCACGGTGGCCATGCTCAGGCGGACATTAGGTGCGCTCAGCAAGGCTCTGCCGCAGGCTTCCAGTGTAGCGCCAGTGGTCAGCACGTCGTCCACCAGCAAGATATGCTTGTCCGCCACGGCTTCAGGCTGGGCAAGGGCGAATACCTCTTCTGTATCTTCGAAGCGCTCCATGCGACGCTTGCGAGTCTGCGACTCGGAAAAGCGCCGGCGCTCCAGCGCGCTATTGAGCGCCGGAATGCCCATCGTATCCGAGATGCCCGAGGCAATCAGGGCACTCTGATTGTAGCCGCGTAGCTGCTCTTTGTCGGGGTGCAGGGGTACCGGAACGATTGCCTCCACCGAGCGGAACAACGGCGAGCGCTTGAGCTGAGCCCCCAGCAGACGACCCAGCTGGAGACCAATATGGGCCTGTCGGTGGTATTTCAAGCGGTGCAGGGCGCGCTGGAGCGGGCTTCGGCGTTGGAAAAAGTAAAGGGCCGCACCACTCTGCAGCGGTATGCGGCCCCATAGTCGTTCGGTAAACTCGTTCTCCGGTGCAAAGCACATGTCGGCGGGCAGGAGTTGACTTTCGCAGCGCATGCAAAAGCAGGCCTTGGCGCGCGCCGCCGCCTTCTTACATCCCGGGCACAGCTCTGGGTAAAAAAACCACAGCAGGTCAGAAACCCACCGCCTTACTCCACCAATCGTTCGCATAGGCAGGGGGATTGTTGTGCGAAACAAAAGTACGAAGCGGGCAGGAAGAGAGAAGTAAAAAAAGTGTAAGATAGAGCGCGCCCGGGCGTTTGCGATGCGCGTTATCGGCGGTTGCGATCCTGACGGGCGAAGACCTTTTGCAGCAGTGCTGTGGTGCGCGCCACAGGGTTGCGACGGATGTTTTTCTCTTCCTCTTCAATTTTGGCGAACAGGCCTTTGAGGGCTTCGGTCGTTACGTAATCGTCGAGGTCCGTATTTACTTTATTTACCAACGGTATCTGGTTGTAGGCGGTTGTGGCGTCACGCCAGAGTTTGTTGGCTCCGATGTTGTCTAATGCGCGCACCATGACGGGGTTAAACTTGTCGTACAGTTGCTGGTAGGTAGTGCGGCGTAAGTAGTCGGTGGCGGCATTGTCTGGGCCCATCAGGATGTTGAAGGCATCCTGGAAGGTCATGGCGCGTATGGCGGAGAGGAAGATGGGGCCGGCTTCTTTGGCGGCTTCTTCGGCGCCGCGGTTGATGCGCTCGAGCAGTTCGTTTTCCAAATTGCTAAAACCCGGCACATTGCGCAGGCGGTCGCTCACCGTGCGCGCCTCAGGTGGCAACAGGATTTTGTACGGGCTTTTGAAGTAGCCGTCGCGCGCCGATAGGGTATTGACACCGTTGGTAACGCCGCGGTTAAGGGCTTCCTTGAGGCCCTGGCTTACTTCAGCCGAGGTCGGCTCGCGCATGGTTTCGTTGGCGACGCTCTGGAGCGTATCGCAGCCGCTCAGCAGGACGGCAAAAGCGGCAAGAGCAGGGAGAAGTGCCGATTTGAACATGGTGCAAACGGGAGTTTTTTGTGAAAAAGACTAATACTCTGAGGCGGCGAAGTCCAGCACCTGGAGCACCGATAAGTGCAGAATGTGGTTGATGATGTCGGTATTACCCGGTGGGTTGATGTACTGGTTCATGTAGCCGAGCTCGAGGCGGGTATGTCCGTTGTGCAGTACGCCGATGGCCACCAGGAAACGGTTCTGGTCGAACAAGTTCGGGTTAATGTCGCGCGAAGCCGTGTTGAGGAACAGCTCGTTCTGCAGGGCGAGGTAGGGTTTTGCGTAGGCAGGCGCCTTTTTGGAGAGGTTGAACAGCGTTCGGTTGAAGTAGCGAAAGCGAACGCCTTCGCGCCAGCCCTCGCGCCCGTTGGTGTAGGCCACCCAGCGCTCTTCTAAGCGCAAGCGGTGGGTCATGGAGTGGCCATTATCCCATCGAACGGTGTGCAGATATTGCTGCCACAGCCGGCGCTCGCCGTAGTAGCCATTGGCGCCGTAATTACCGATGAGCGCGTAGCCCAATGTAAGGTTTGTCGTTGGCGAAAGCAGGTATTGCAGCCCAAAGCGAACCAAAGATTGATTGGTGCGATAGACGCGCTCATCGGTGCGAAACTGAATATCGGTGTGTATGCCCCAGTGCCGGCTGAGGCGATACTGAGCGAAGTACGTAAACCAGTTAGCGTGCTGCTGCTGGTGGCGTTGAGCACTTAAGCGAAGGCTGCAAAGTATTAGCAATGACAGGAGGACGATGCGCGAAGTCATAGTGCCATGAGGCATGAAACTGTGCCCGCCAAAGGTATGGGTAAGTGATACAGGTGCTGGTTGGCCTGTTGTGTGGTTTAGGAAGTTTTTAACAGTCGGGTCCTCAGGAGCTGAAATTGAAGGCAGATAGCGAAAAACCTGGTATGCTCCAGTATTTTCCGAAAATAGGCCGGACAAAAACAGGAAAGGCTTAAGGCTTAATAGGTCTTGCGGCCAAATCGTTGCGGTTTTGTACAGGAGGGGAGCCTTTCCATGAATACCCGCCCTTATGCTGATGCTGCGGACCTCTGAAGGGTAGGTGCTACCCCGCATACCTCAGCCAGTTGTTCGAGGGTGCGCTTGGCTTGCTGGATGGTGCGCACATCTTCTCGAATGACGATGAGCTCGCGCGTGGTTTGCTTGAGCGACAGGCCCATGATGCGCCCTTTTTCGGCTACAAATTGCATCAGGCGCTGAAACTGTTCGGTCTCGAAAAACGAAGACTGTGGATTGCTGAGGAAATAGCAGCGCAATTTGTGTCCTTTGAGCGACAGGCGCTCGAAGCCCAGCGGTTTACACAGCCAGCGCAGGCGCAGGGCCTCGAAGAGCGCGTGCACCTGCGGCGGCAACGGGCCAAAGCGGTCGCGCAGCATGTGGGCAAAGACTTCGAGGCCGGCTTCGTCTTCGATGTCGTTCAGCTGCGTGTACAGGCTCAGGCGCTCGCTGGTGTTCGAGACGTATTCGTCCGGGATGAGCATTTCTACATCCGTTTCAATGGTTACATCGCGTACGTAAGCGCCTTTTCTGGCCAGGTCGTCTTTGAACAGGTCTTTGAAGTCGGTTTCTTTGAGTTCCTGAATGGCCTCGTCCAGGATTTTCTGATACGTTTCGTAACCAATGTCGGCGATGAAGCCCGACTGTTCGGCACCCAGCAGGTTGCCTGCGCCGCGGATGTCTAAGTCGCGCATGGCCACCTGGAAGCCGTCGCCCAGTTCGCTAAACTCTTCGATGGTGCGCAGCCGCTTGCGGGTTTCGGGCGTCAGGGTGCTCATCGGCGGCGACAGCAGGTAACAAAAGGCGCGCACGTTGGAGCGGCCCACGCGCCCGCGTAGCTGGTGCAGGTCGCTCAGGCCAAACATGTCGGCCCGGTTGATGATGATGGTGTTGGCGTTCGGAATATCTAAGCCCGTCTCAATGATGTTGGTGCTCACCAGCACATCGTACTTGCGGTCAATGAATTCTAAGAGTACCTTCTCCAATTTTTCCGCCTCCATCTGGCCGTGGGCCATGGCGATGTCCAGATCGGGGCACAGGCGCTGCAAAAGGCCGATGATTTTGGGCAGTTCAGTAACGCGGTTGTGCACAAAAAAGACCTGACCACCGCGGTGCACTTCGTAGTAAATCGCATCCTGGATGAGTTTTTCATCAAACACCCGCACTTCGGTATGAATGGGCTGTCGGTTAGGCGGTGGCGTGCGCAGGATGCTCATGTCGCGTGCGGCCATTAGGCTGAACTGCAGCGTGCGCGGGATGGGAGTGGCCGTCAGCGTTAGCGTGTGTACGTTGACCTGCAAGGCGCGCAGTTTTTCTTTGGCGGCAACGCCAAACTTTTGCTCTTCGTCAATGATGAGCAACCCCAGGTCTTTGAATTTGACATCCTTACCCAGGAGAGCGTGGGTACCAATGATGATGTCAATCTGTCCGTTGGCCAATTTCTCCAGCACTTCTTTGCGTTCGCGGGCGCTTCGGAAACGGTTTAGGTAGTCCACTGTTACCGGGAATTCCATCAGACGTTCGCTGAAGGTGCGCCAATGCTGGAGGGCCAGGATGGTCGTGGGCACCAATACGGCCGTTTGTTTGCCGTCGGTGGCGGCTTTGAAGGCCGCGCGGATGGCTATTTCCGTTTTACCAAACCCCACATCGCCACAGATAAGGCGGTCCATGGGGTAGGGTTTTTCCATATCGGCCTTTACCTCCTGGGTGGCGCGATACTGGTCGGGCGTGTCTTCGTAGATGAAGCTGGCTTCCAGTTCGTTTTGCAGGTAGCCGTCGGGCGGGAGGGCGTGCGCCGGTGAGGCGCGCCGTTTGGCATAAAGGCGGATGAGCTCGGCAGCAATGTCTTTGATTTTGCGCTTTGTGCGCGCCTTGAGCTGCTTCCAGGCATCAGAGCCGAGTTTCGACAGTTGCGGAGCGTCGCCATCCTTGCCGATGTATTTGGAGATTTTGTGCAGCGAATGAATGCTGACGTAGAGCAGGTCGTTGTTCTTGTAAACCAACCGGACAGCCTCTTGCACCTGGCCGCCGATTTCGATTTTCTGCAGGCCCGAATAGCGGCCGATGCCATAGTCCACGTGCGTAACGAAGTCGCCCGGCTGCAGTTCGCGCAGCAGGCGCACGTTGAGGGCTTGTTCGCGCGTGAAGCCCGTGCGCAGCTTGTAGGCGTGGAAACGCTGGAAAATCTGGTGGTCGGTAAAGCAGGCAATCTTCAGCGTATCGTCCACAAAACCCGCCGAGAGCGCGTGCTCAACCGGATGCCACGAAAGGCCGGCTTTCAAGTCCTTAAAAATGGCTTGCAAGCGGTTGAGCTGCTTAGGGTTGTCGGAGCAGATGAATAGCTCGTACCCTTTGTCCTGCCATTCGCGCAAGGCGCGGATGAGGAGGTCAAAATTTTTATTAAAACTCGGTTGGGGGCTCCCTGAAAAGTCAATGTGAACCAGTGGAGCAGACGGCTGTGGCATAGGGCAAACATCTGGAAAAATCCGAACTTCGGCTTCGGCCAAATTGCCTGGCCTCATTCACTGCAAGGGTTCCCCCTTATCTGCCCGAGGCGCCGGATAGGGCCATTTTTCATTTTTAGCCTCCCTCATTCCATTTCCTGAATGACCTCTGTAACCTCCGGCACCATGCGCTTGAGCATGCCCTCGATGCCGGCCTTCAGCGTAACGGTAGACGACGGGCAACCACTGCAAGAGCCTTGCATGGTTACATAGACGCGGCCCTTCTCGAAGGCTTTAAACTCGATGTTGCCGCCGTCCATCTCTACGGCGGGCTTGACGTAGGTGTCAATGAGTTCCTTGACGCGACGAGCAATTTCGCCCTCTTCGCCAGCAAACTGGGCGGCATTTTGCTCCGCCTGGTGCTTGTCCCAGAACTCGGCAAAGCCCTCGCGAATGATCTCACCGCCCTTTTCTAAATAATCTTTGATGAACTCTTTGAGCCGCAGCATAATGTCGGCCCAATCGTAGTTCATCTCCTTAGTGATGGTGATGTAGTTGTTGTTAAAATAGACGCTCTTGACGTAGGGCAATTCCATGAGGGAATAGGCCATGGGGCTCCACTGGGCAGCCAGGTCTTTGTCCTTGAAGTCAGCAATGCCGCGGTGAAGCAGGCGATTGGTTACGTATTTGAGAGCCTCCGGGTTAGGCGTCTGCTCTGTGTAGAGCATGACAGGACCTTTTGCGACAGAGTTTTCCATGCGAATATGCGTTTTGTATGCCGCTTTGAAACAAGGTTAGCAGCGTTTGGTTCGCCTACATTTGGAAGAAGAAGGAGCCGTCGGGTAGTTCAAACATGCGCACCGTGGGGTACCGTATCAGGATGTGTGGAAAGATAACGTGGTAGTCCTCTGCGTAGATGTTGGGCGCATCGTCGGGGTCTCGGTGTAAGTTGCGCAGCCGCGCCAGGACGCGCTCCGGGATTTGAGTGTCATAGCTCAGCGCTCGGGGCCTGACCTGAAGAGGGCTATCTTCCAGCGTTTGCAGCAAAGCATCGAACAGGCGGGAGAGGTAAAACTTATCCTGTATCCGGCGGGGGTATATGCGTTTAAGTTTCATGGTGTTGGCGCTTTTGCCAACAAAAGTACAAGTTCTGTTAAAGAAAAAAAGCGAGGGAGCAGCGGGCAATGCCTGTGGAATAGACAACTGCGAATCTGGTGCCCCGCAATAGCTGTGCTGTTTTGGGCTTATTGGCGCCCGATGACGTTGCGCGCTTCCAGGATAAGCGGCTGCCAATAGGAGGAGGTAGAGATGTTTTCGGAGACGACGCCGCGCGTGTTGGTGCTGTGGACGACAATGATGCCTTCAGGGCGATTTTCCACGACCAGAGCGACGTGTTGGATGTTGCGCGGGTTTTTGCCAAAGACAATAATATCACCCGGTTGCACCTGCTTGAGCGGTATGGGCGTACCCTCGCGTGCCTGAAGGGCGGAGGCAGGCGAAACGGTGATGTTGAACTGGCCCAAGACGTAGCTGGTGAACCCTGAGCAATCGAAGCCGGTGGAAGGCTCTTTGCCAGCGTATCGGTACGATGTGCCGCGCAACTGGAGGGCATAACGCACAATCTCCTGGCGCAAACGGGCTTCGGAAGCACTGGGCGGCGGCACGCGGGCCGGACCAGTGGCAGCTTTGCGTGCGGGTGTGCAGGAAAACACGAGCACACTTAGCAATAGAGCAACGGCGCAACGGCGCAAGGCGCAGGAATAAAGCATCGACGAAGGCAAGTTTTTTCAGAAAGCCATAAAACGCCCATTCGTTTGTCAGAAGTGTTTTTCCTGTGTTCTGCCTCAAGTACTTTTAGCCATATCCATAAAAAAAACGGTTGTCGGAGGGCGTCCAACAACCGCTTCATTTTTCGCTTTGTAAGCAGTGTGTTCCTGTCAGGGTAGTGTTTTCCTTGCATCGGCCTGACCTTGTAGGACACCAGCCGGAAGTGCTTTTGGCGCAATTACCGCTCGCCCAGCACGTCGCGGGCGAAGAGCACGCGCGGACGCCAGTACGAAGAAGCGTGTACATTTTCCAACACGACGCCGCGGCGGGTACTGTGGATACAGACAATGCCGCCGGGTGTGTTCTCCACCACAAGGGCTACATGGTGAATACGGCCCCTGTAACCAAAGAACAGCAGATCGCCGGGTACCACTTCACTCAGTGGCACGCGCTTACCCTGCAGCGCTTGCGTGCGCGAGCTGGGCGACAACGGAACATCGTACTTGGAGAGGATGTAGCTGGTGAACCCTGAACAATCGAAGCCTTTCTCAGGGCTGCGGCTGGCGTATCGGTACGGCAAGCCGATGAACGTTTGGGCATATTGCACGATTTCTTCGCGCATCTGGAGCATTTCGGGATCCAGCATACGCACCGGACGGAAAGACACTCCCAAACTTGAAACCAGCAGAAGAAGGAACGTGAAGAGAAGAAGAGAACATTTGGTGGTGATGAGGCGCTTACTACTGCAAGAGTCGTTCATAAGCAGAAACGGATTTTTCGTCAGGCCTTCCTGCAGAGGAAGAATGGAAAGCATTTGACGGCAGTGAAAGATTGGAGGAGGATTAAAGGAAAAGGCGCAAAAACCGGATAAACCGGCATGCTTACCAGAGGCAAAGGTATAAAAACCAATGGATTAACCAACGCAGTTAAAAAAATGTGAAAATTTTTGGAGGGCGGAGCGGTCGCCGTCGGGCGTGCCCTGGCCGCCTAAAAGAAAGCGGGCGGTAGCCTGAAGATGCTCGGCTACCGCCCGCAGAAGGCGCCTTAGAGCGAACTATTTTCGAGAGGCCAGCGTGTTGAGCCGGATCATATCCTGCATGATGCGGAGCGTCTCGTAGAGTTGGATGTCCTTTTGGCGTTCGCTGATCCAGCTTTCGTTGCGTGCCGTTCGGGAGGTGTCGCTCTGGATGTTCGGCAGGTCAGCGGCGAGGTTCGCGATGGCAAAGTCTTCGATGGGTGTGAGCATGTTTTCAAATCGCTTCGCCTCTTCTTCATTCTTTTTCTGTTGTCGGAAGAAGGCATCCCACTGCACCGGCATGCGGGTTTGTTCCTTTTGCCGGCGGAAGCGCTGAGCATTTTCCTCGATTTTCTGGAAAGTGGGATCGGCCTTGACGCGGCGAGCGCTTTCTTTCTTGAGTTGTTCGAGCACAGGTGTTACGCTGTACACCTTTTGCGAAAACGTCAGCGGTTCGATGCTGGTAGCCGGCAGCGAGTACTCGTTTTCGCGCTCTCCATAGTCATAATAGTTATAGGTGTCGGGCAGCACGATGTCGGGCTTGACACCTTCGAGTTGGGTCGTCTGGCCAGTGATGCGGTAGAACTTCTGGATAGTTACTTTCATCTGACCCAGTGGCTTGACACTGGCGTCGCTGGTAGAGTAGTCTAAGTCCCAGAAGCGTTGCACAGTACCCTTTCCGTACGTGTAGGCTGCCCCTACGATGAGGGCGCGGCCGTAGTCTTGCAGGGCTGCAGCGATGATTTCGGAAGCAGAGGCGCTGGCGCCGTTGACCATGATGATGAGCGGACCACTGTACTGCACGCGCGGGTCCGTGTCGTCGTTGATTTCGGGCGCGCGGTTGCGGCTTTTAACCTGAACAATAGGGCCAGTTTCGATGAAAAAGCCCGACATGCGCACCACATCGCGCAGCGAACCGCCGCCATTGTTACGCAAGTCGAGGATGATACCTTTGGCACCTTCGCGCTTGAGCTTTTCGATTTCTTTGGCCACATCTTCGGCGCAGGAAGTAACCCCCTGCGGCGTGAAGTCGGCGTAAAACTTGGGCAGGAAGATGTAGCCAATCTTGTCTTCGCTGCCTTTCGTGCTGATAAGCAGCGACTTAGCCATGGCCTCTTCGGTGATGACTACATCACGCACGATGGAGATGACACGGATGGAGCCGTCGGGTTTTTGTACTGTCAGCCGGACGGTGGTGCCTTTGGGGCCTCGGATTTTAGCCACGACGTCACCAATTTCCATCCCCATAACGTCCACCGGTTCGTCGTCGCCCTGGGCTACTTTGAGAATGACGTCTTTTACTTCGAGCTGCTTCTGCTTCCAGGCCGGGCCACCGGGCACAATTTCGATGACGGTGGTTTTTTCACCGTCGCTTTGCAAGCGTGCGCCGATGCCTTCCAATTTGCCCGACATGCTGACGTCAAAATCGGCCTTTTCCTGCGGCGAGAAATAGCCGGAATGTGGGTCAAAGACGCCGATGAAGGCGTTTAGATAGCCTTCTAACCGGCGGTCGCGGTCGCGGCGCTGCAAGCGCTTGAACCAACGGTCGTAAACTTCGAGGGTTTTCTGGCGCGCTTCAGCCTCGAGGGAGTCGCGACTTTTCTTTTCGCCGGAGAATTCAGGCTTTTCCTGCTCCTTTATGGCACCGTGGATGCGCTCGAGCACTTCGTACTTGAGCCATAGCTCCCAGCGGCGGCGCAGTTCGTCGTCGTTGCGCGTCCATTGCACCTTTTCGCCATCCACTTCGATGTAGGCTTCGGCAGAGAAATCCATGGGCTTAGCCAGTATCTCGCGGTACCACTGCTGGGTTTTCTGCAGCGCCTGGTCGTAGAGTTCCATTGTGCGGTCGAAGAAAGGGAAGATGCCGGCGCGGGCCTGGTCGTCCAGCTGCGTTTCAAAAACGAGCAGTTGGTTGATGTCCGCCTGCGTAAAGAAGCGTTTGCCGCCGTCTATTTGTTTCAAATAGAAGTGAAAAACCTGACGCGACAGCTGGTCGTCCACGGCTTTGGGCTCGTAGTGAAATCGCTCCAGACCGTTCAGAATGCCCTGCATCAGTCGGGCTTCTTTTTGCGGGTTAGGCCCGGTGGTAGTCGGCCAGATTTCCTGGCGGTGGAACCATAAAGCGGTACCTAACAGGCCCAGGAAAGAGAAGAGCAGCAAGGTGGGTTTCCATTTCATGTCAGCATGCGCAGGTTGGTAACTGCCGCGCTCGGCGGCTGTGGGAAAACGTGTCATAAGCTAAATTAAGCGATTGGAAAGCGATAACAAAGGTACGGTCAGTCGGGTTGCACCGCTTGCTTGCTGGGGCAGAACGATTGCGAAAACCATAAAAAGACAAACGAAAGGCATGCCCTTTTTGTGACGCTCGAATGGGGGGTATTTTTAGAAACAAGAAGGCGAGGCCTTCTGCCTGTTCATCAATTGCTTCCTACGGCGTCTTCCCCTCTTTAGCCAGTTCGCGTCGAATGCTGAGCCGAAGGTCAGCAGCCGTGATCGTTGCCTCACTGCGGCTCAACGCGCACAGACAAGCGTGTTGCACAATGTTCACAATGTGGGCACCGGTGAGTTCGTGCTGATTGGCTAAGGCGCGCAAATCCACGTCAGCGGCGAGACTGACCATGCGCGGGAAGCTCTTTTCCCACAACGCCAGCCGCTCCTTTGGACCGGGCAGAGCGAAGTAGATCATGGCGTTGAGGCGTCGGACAAACGCTTCATCAATGTTATTTTTGAAATTGGAGGCGAGGATGGTTAGGCCCGGGTAGTCCTCGATGCGCTGCAATAGGTACGAAACCTCCTGGTTGGCATACTTATCGTGGGCGTCGCGCACGCCGGTGCGCTTGCTGAAGATGGCATCTGCTTCGTCGAAGAACAGGATCCAGTGTTTATTTTGGGCTTTGTCAAAAAGGGTGGAAAGGTTTTTCTCTGTCTCACCGATGAATTTGCTGATGACCAACGAAAGGTCCACGCGAAAGACGGGCCGGCCCGTGTACTTGCCCAGCAGCGAGGCTGTCAGCGTTTTGCCTGTGCCGGGCGGGCCATAGAAAAGTGCTCGATAGCCGGGTTTTACGCGGCGGTACATTTCCCAGTCGTACAGCAGCGTGTCGTTGTGGAGGATCCAGTTTTCTAATTCGCGAATTTGCGCCCAGGCGTGTTCGTCCAGCACGAGGTCGTCCCATTCCATTTCTGTGGTGATGGGTTTGGCCGGAAAGAGGGCGCCAAAGCGCGGCGTCGAGATACGGCCTATGGTGAACAGTTCCACATAGTCCGGGTCGGGGATGAGGCGCCCACTCATGGGTGGTTCGCCGGGGCGAAGTTCTTCGAGGCTCAACACGTTCTCTGTGGCAAAGAAGTGTTCGGGCGAGAAAAGTTGCTGGGCCAACAGGCGTTTTTCCAGGTCGCTTCCGGCAATGAGGAAAAGAGCTGTTTCACCCGTAGGCGTCATATAGCGCGAGTGGCCGGCCCTGATGCCGCCCAGCGCGGGCAGGTCGCTGCCGTTGGGGAAGACATCGGCCACGGCGTCGTGGAATAGCCCCGGGCGCAGGTAGGGCACCAAGGTTGTTGTGAGCACGATCAACTCGCTCATTGTCAACCGCTTGTCCTGTATGAAGCGCAAAAAGGGCGAGCCGTCATCCGTAAAAGTTGGCGGTGGCAGCAGTGGCGGTGTGCCTCCGGAGTGTTCGATTAGGCGCGCTTTTGTCAGGCGGGCCAGGTAATCTAAGGCAACTTCTAAATTGGCTGTCATCGGATAGGGTTAAGCAATTTGCAGCGCCCGGAGCAGCTCCGGCGGCCACAGTAGCCCCGCACCGTATTCAGGATCCAGGGCGTGTTCGTAAGGCGACTTGACGATGGCTGTACGGCGCAGCATCTGGTAAAGCGCCCGGGCGTCGGGTACTGCCCCTTGCGCTCGCAAGGCCTGCACGGCCAGCACAACAACACCGGCAGCATAGGCAGCGGCGATTGCCGTGCTGCGCGAGACGGGTAGCGCCGGTTTGCCCGGCAGTGAGTAGTTCAGCCCCGTACCCGGAGCCAGCAGGTCGAGCCGCGGGCTGATGGCAGAGAAGGCACACCGCTTTTCGAAGGAGTCTTGCGCGCCCACAGCTAGCACACCGTCTAGCACGGCCGGGTAGCGCAGAAGAGGGCGGCTGGAAAGCGTCGTGCCCACCGGTGCTACCAGCGGCACGCCGCGTGCAAGAGCGGTTTCGATGAGTTGTTGGAGTTTTTCCCGCTGGGCGGGCGTCAGCACGGGAAGTTCGGCCAGCGTCAGGACGACGTGAGCGTCTTTCTCGAGCGCCCATGCCAGCCCGCTGATGAGGTTGTCGGGTGCGATAAGCAGCGGCTGGTCGCCCACTTTGCCGATGAGCAATTGCGCTTCGGGCGCCACGCCGTAGAGCAGCGTGCCCGCACCGGCAGCCGTTACGGCGCACTGAACGCCGAGGCCATTAGTGTCGCGCACGTCGCTGCTAAGGCTAGGAAAGGCACAGACGTCGGTGATGTGCTGGAGGTCAGGGTGGTCGGTCAACGCGCCGGTGCCCAGTATTGCCAAGTGCACGCCGTTGCCGCGCAAGCCACGCGTCCACCAGTCTTCCGGGATGCGGTGCAGGGCAAGCGCCCAGTTGAGCCGGGCCAACTCAGGAGCGGGTGGAGACTCGAGCGGGGACGGCTCGGGCGCCTTGCGGGGCTTCGCAGGCGGCGGCTCGGGTGATGTGTCGGCTTGCGGCCAGGCCGGCGCATCGGGCAGCGGAGTAGGCGTGGTTTCGTATGCAGCGTCGGCAGGCGGTGGCAAGGCCTTTTCAGATACGATTTCCGTCATGCCGGCCCAGTAATACCAGCCGTTAGCGTCAGCATACCATAGGCTGACCCCTTCGAGTGCTTCGCCTTGCACTGGCTTGACCTCGATGACTGCTCCAGCAAAGGCGATACCGATGGGTTCGCTACCCGTGGCCGACGGCGCCGGCCGAATATAAGTATCATCTAAGAGTCGAATTTTCATGACACGCAGCGTTTACACAGGGTCAGCCCACCGGGTTGGAAGAAGCGGTGCGTGCAGGCAACTGGCGGCGCGGTGCGGCCTCAACTCCTGCAGAGGAAGGGGGAGCGGAGTCGCCACCTCGCCGTACATTCAACAATATCCGCAACAAATCGAACCAGAACGGTGCGCCCAGAGTAACGGCTACGGCCGTCAGCAGCCATCCCAGCAGCTTGCTCAGCCACCACGGGAAGGCACGCTCGCCACCGTCGGCCACATACCAGCCCAGGCCCAACGGCGAGCGGATGTATTCGATGCGCTGAAGGGCCGAGTCCATACGTACCACAGCCTGGTCGAGTGCAATCGCAGCAGAGTCGCTGCTTTCCAATGTGGCCGTCTGAGCCGCAAAGTCGGAAGCCCATTCCACCAGCAAGCGCTGGGTGGTGGTGTTGGAAGAAATGCTGTGGTACATCTGAACGGTGTCCACGTTGAACAGCAACGCCAGCGCCAGCCCAATGCCAAAAAGCCACCATTTCACCGAGCGTTTGTACCAGTCGGTTGAGCGCTGCATGACTTCGTCGAACCACAACTCCGCCTGGGCGCGCAAGGCCGAGGGGTCGTTGCCCGCGCGGCGCACTAAGTACTGGAGCATCCGCTTAGCGTCGCCCTCTTCCATATTCTGTAAGCGCGCCTCCGTCTGTGAAGCGTCGTCGCCGTACAATACATCGTGTAGCACCGTGGCAAATACCTGGCGGCTGAGGTACGACGGCAGGTGATAGGCCGACGGCCGTGCCTGCCGATAGTTGGCCGCATAGGTGCACTGCCGAAACAGGGGGTGCCGCACAAACGTATTTATCTTCTCGCCCAGCATGTTCTCCAGCGTGTGCCGCAAATGGCGCGCCCGCAACGACAAGGCCGCCGCAAGAACTTCCAGTATCGCTGTAGCCAACAGGCTGAACAGCAACAGGACGAATACTATGCCGATAACGATGTTTAGAATGGTGAACATGGTAGGCGTGGTTTAGGTGGTTAAGTGCTATTCCTAACAATGGCATACCTGGGATTGCCTTTGTCGGTGCGCCGAAGCGCCACCTACGCGAAGTCCCGCGTAATATCGGTAAGCCCAATCCCGGCATTTTGCCCGGGCGGCAGCAGAAGCCCTAGAGCGCGCACATACGGCCAGCATGTTAGTGAGCATAGCCCTGTCACAGGCGCTTCGGTCGGAACCGCAGGTCTGATAGCATTCGTCGTGCAAATCGCAAGGTAAACCCAGACTTGCGCCCGTCTTGGAGCCAAAGTGCGTATCCGCTCCGCCGGCGGGGTTATCCTTATCTATCCCTAAAAAATTAGCCAGTGCTGTAGGTACACTGCAGCCGTCGTATTCAAAGTGCCACCGGCCGCCAACACAGGCGCGCTGTACGGCGCCTTCGCGTTGTTGCCCCACATGCACCAACTCATGGGCCAACAACCGCCTTCCTCGCTCGCTCGAAGGCTGATACTGCCCTTGTCCAAAGACAATATCCCGTCCGCTCGTATAGGCCCGCGCCTGGATGGCTGCTGCGCTGTGAGCAGCCTGGGCATCGGTATGGACGCGCACCTGAGAGAAGTCCTGCCCAAAGCGGCTTTCCATAAACTGAAGCGTGCCGGTATCCATTGGCCGCCCATCGCTACGCGCCAGCGTCTGCCGTACGATGGGCGGAGCGGAAAAGCCGCTCGAGGCTCCTGTGGTTTCTTTGCGTTGGGCCTGCTCTTCGCGTTCGCATTCGGTGCATTTGCGCTGGATGCGCGGCACGGTGCTGAGCGACATACGCTGAAGGATAGGTACTTCGCCGTCTCGCATGCGCACGACCTGGTCAGCCACGCGGTCGGCTTCTTGCTCGTAGGCGTCGCCGGGGGTGTTGACGGTAAGTTTAGGTTGGAAGAATGCAGAAGCCCTGCTCTTCGCCTTGGTAGCGGTCTGCTGAGCGTGGATCGTTTCGTTTTTTGCTCGTGCCTGAAACATTATATATAAGATAAGAGAAGTGAAGATCAAGATATTCGGCGCTCCTCGTTACCATGGCGCCAGCAACTGGGCCTGGCTTAGTGTAGAAACCGATTGAACAAACTCAGCATAAAGGGGCAAATCGGCCGGAGTCGCGGGGTTGTGGCCATCTTGTGTGCTGCCGGTGGTTTTCAGGTTGTAAAAGTTCTGAATGATTTGCCCTTGCTGCTCGCGGTTGAACGAATGAAAGTCTTTGCCGGCAGTTTGGGCGTCCTGTAAGCCTCGGGCGCCTCCATAAGTGTAGCCCTCTCCCCATACCTGGGCGTGAATAGCCTGCGGTATGTATATTGCGCCAGCCGTCTCGTATTGCCATACGTGAGTCAGCTCGTGCATCATGACATCTAGCGGCTCACGCCCCCAGGAGTTTATCGTGTGAAAACTCGTGTAGGCTCTACCTGAGAATGCTGGTCCAATGATCGCGAGCTCATCCACGCGCACCAGATCGAGGTGGATGGATGCCCCGAAGATACGCGAAGCAGCTGTACGCTCAGCTTCGTTCAGGGGGCGGGTGTTGAATTTGATGAAGTCCATGAGCGTTTCATACACTTCTCCGACGCCCATGATTTCTACCACATCCACCAGGCGGGCGCCGACCCATTTCAGGAAGCTCTTCCAGGTGTCCAACTTAGCCAGTGATTTCCACCAGCTGAGTGTCCAGGGTTTGAAGGACTTAAGTCCGTGGAGTAAACCGCTGAGCAAACGGCTTATCCGTGCGGGTAGCTGAGTTATCCAGCGGCCTATTCGATGAAAGATGCCAGCTATTTTATTTATTAGCTGGCTGCCCAACCACTTAGCGCCTTTACCGATGGCTTTTAGGCCTTTTTTGACCTTATCTCCCAGCCATTTGGCGCTTTTTTTAAGGCCTTTCCAGGCTTTTCCAAGGAAACGCCGGACGACATTGCCCTGGTTCTGTTGGGTTACGTGCGCCAGTTCGTGTGCCAGCAGGCGTTTACCCGAAGGGGTATCAGGCTGGTATTTGCCCGTGTTGAAGTAGATATCCTGGCCATGGGTGAATGCCTGGGCCTGGACGCTGTCACTCATCTGGGCGGCCTTTTCGTCAGTGTGCAGGCGCACTTGTGAAAAGTCTGCACCGATAGTGTGCTCCATTAGTGTGCGCGTTTGTGGCGGCAGAGGGGAACCGCTGCCTTTGGTGTGGGATAGGGCTTGAGCGAGGCCCAGTGGGGCGGACAGGGTATCTGTCGGGGTAGCATGGGCCGATTTCATCTGAAACGACGCTTCTTCTTCTGGCGCCTCTGCCTCGTCAGCGGCCGCAGCGGCCATTTCTGGTTCGGGTTCCAGGGCATCCTCATCCTGGTTGCTCATCGTTCGCTCTTCAGCAAAACGCTGCACAATGGGTGCTGCACAGCATTGTGGGCAGGCGCATTGTTGGGCATGCTGAGGGGTACGCTGCATCACCTCGCCTTTTATAGCGCCTTCTCCCCTTTTGTCGGCCTCTCGCTCCAGCGCGTCGTCAGGCGTGTTCACTGCCAGATGGGATTTAGGCTGGAATAACGGGGCCTTGCTCGCATCCGTTGGCTCAGGCGGCGTGTGGGTTCGAGAAGTGATTGCTTGTTTCAGAAAAGGCATAAATTAATCGGTTTAAAAAGGACCTTTGCTTCGGGTTTCTTTCCAGGTAAAAGCTTTTACTGCACAGGCATCTTTCGTTCGGCTCAGGGTGCATTGCATGTCCAAATAGTACTTGTCAGGGCCTCCTGGGTGGCTGCAGTTGATGTAGGAGCTGCGGTCAGGGAAAATCAGGTGAAAGGCTACTGAACGTTGACCTTCAGGAATAGAGTCTGCAATGAGATACAACGTTAAAGCGAAAGAGTCCGCGCTAAATCCTCGCAAAAGGGCGTAGTCATTTCTCCAGGGATTCCCATAAGGGTCTATTTTAGCTTGAGAAATGTTGGCTGCATGGTAGTATTCTCTAGTTAGGCGCTGGTCGGTGGTAAAGCGCACGGCCAGGGGGAATAGTTCATTGGCCAGCACGAGCATGTCGTTAGCCTTCATTTCCCGAAAAGTGGCGGCCTGATTGCAGGTGTCTTTGCGACAACTGGAGGGCAGCGCATTCATGAGCATTAGCGCCATTAACAGGAAGAGCAGTCCTTTCATCGTCATCTATGTTTGGCTGAATATTACCACTCTATACGTCATCTTTTTTCACCATTCCACCCTGAGCACCTCTTCCATCCACGGTAGTCGGACGACGGAGAAGCTCCAGGGCAGGCGAGCGAGCAGAAGATCTTGCCCGCGGCGTTCGACGCGTAGCAAGCGGGTTTGGTCGGTGTCGGGTTGGGTACTGAGGCTGCCGGGGCGTTGGAGGAAGCCCTGGCGCAGGCCGTCGGGGCTGGTGTTTTTCAGTGCGTTCCAGTGGCCGATGGCGGCATGGAGGAGGTCGAGGCATTCGGCTTTTTCGGTCTCCGTGAGCGACAGGTCGGGGGGTATGGGTTTGTCTATGGGTAGGCCGCAGAGAAGTTTGGGCAGCAGCAGGGCGGGTTCATCGGCATCCCCCTGGCCGGTGGCTAAACAGTAGATGAGGTGCGTAGCGTGGTATTGGTCGTCTTCGCTGCGGAAGGTGCGGTCTTTGGTGAGATTCAAGGCGCCGAAGAAGGCAGGTAAGTAAGGAGCCAGCAAGACGATTCCGGCATTTTCGACGAGCAATGTGGACGGCGCTTCCACAGCGCGTTGGATGGGTGGCTTGCGTTCGGGTCCTTCTTTGGGTATAGATGTCTGCTTGCGTTTGCGGTGAGCGATGTTGCCGTTGATGGGTGGGGGTTGGGTAGGCATTGAAGCAGCAGCCTGTCGAGCGGCTTCCTGAGGCGATAGTATCGGGATTTCTGCGGCGGGTAGGGTTAGCAGGTGCTGGCACAGGTGTAGCAAAAGTGCGCCTAAAGGCAACGTGTGTTTGGCCGGCAGTGTTGTTTCGGAAGCCAGAGGCAGGTGCTGCATTTCTGCCAGCGTTTGCGCCATCCAGCCGGTGGGCAGGCGGAAGAGGTGCTCCAGCGTGCGCTGGACGAAGGCGGTACTGAACTGCCAGACGAAGCGGCGCAGTGCGGTAGGCCTTTGGCGTAAAAGGTCGATTACTCGTTGCAGCATTCCGACAGGGAACATGTCGGCTTCGGTCAGCAGCGTTTCGAGGTCGTGTATGCGGCGGCTGGCGGCGTGCCAGGGTAGTGCACCGGTTTGGAGGAAATGGAGCAGTGTTTCAGCGGCGTCAGTGGGTGCGTCAAGCATGCGCATGCCTTCGGCCTCGGCAGGCGAGGAGTGGACAGTGGTTAGCGTCTGGAGCAAGCGCTCGAGATGCTGAAGGCAGGCGTTGGTGAAGTCGCTTTCCCACTGTTTGGAGTCGAGGGCGCCGAGATCAAGGTCTAAGCGTTCGATGCGCACGATGCGGTCAGGAGGGGCTAAACGGCTGAACAGTTCATCCAGGTGTGGGAGCACCTTCTCCTGAAACACGCGAGCGGTCCGGCGCGGCAGGCTGTCGGTGAGTGTGGCCTCGGGCAGAACCACTTCCACGATCGTGCGTCGAATGCGGTGGATCATTTCTTACGGGCAGATTTTCGGACGGGCGCTAGGGCCGACGGTGAGACGATTTCTTGAACGGGCGCTTGCATGGACTGCCGGGGCGAATAAGCCTTTTCGGCCCAATCGGCCACGGCCTTGCAGCATCGGTAGGGAAGGCTAAAGTCGGCAATGGCGCAGCCGTCGGCGTCGGCAACGAGGATGAACGTACCGCCTTTAGGCACGCCGGCCAGATGCTCAGCCCCCAACAGCGCCTGCCCGAACGACCAGGCGTGCAGGCGTGGATCGTCGGTGTCACCTAAGGCACACAGGTACTTATAGTCGTCCTTGGGGCAGGGCAGCTCTTGTAGGGCATCCACGGAGAGTTGCACGACGTCGAAGTCCAAGTTGTGCTTTTGCACCAGGAAGACCAGCGCCTCAAACACCGGGAACTCGGGCAACGGCTCGTTGGCATCCGCAGATGGGTTTTCGTAGATGGTCGTGTTCTTTTTGCCTATTAGCCCTTCAATGCGATAGAAGTCGTAGGCATCGAGCGAATAGTAGAGCGGTCGCAGCGTGGGGCGCCGGCGCGAGTACGAGGGAAAGTCGGGCGGCGCATCCGTGGCGTGGTACGACAGGAGGCCGTCAGTGCTCAACGTCTTAAAGCGGCGATAGTTCCAGAAATGCTGGAGTGACTTGGGGTTGTCATTCAGCGGATAGTAGAACGGTATGGACTGCTCGCTCAAGGGATAGAAGTAGCTGCGGCCCGGCGTGATGCGCAGCCGCGAGAAGTCGGGCATCACCGGGATTTCCTCGTAACCCTTTTCGGGTTTACACCAGCCGGGCGGGTCAGCGTTGGGTAGATAGCCTTCAAGGTGAAAGCCTTCTATCATGGCAAACAGGCGGCAGAAGTACAATTTGCAGGCATCTAATCGGGCTGCATTGCCGTTGAAGATGGGCGGCTGCTGGAAGTAGTCGCGCAGTGGTGGACGTTCGTGGCAGGCTGTGGGGTGGTAGGCCGGACCGAGCATGAGGAAGCAGCGTTCCAGTTCGAGCATCTCCAGCGTCAGCGGGCGCAGGTCGTTCATCAGCTCCGTCAGAGTGTCGCGCAGCTCGTGGTAGGCCGCCATCAGGTCGCGCACCCAGTCGTAGAAGTATTGGGCGTAGTACTTGACGCCCTTTTCACCGGCGGGTAGCGCATCGTTGTACTTCACAAAGCGCAGCCACTTTTCCATCATCAGATCGCGCTTCTTGTGATAGGGCTGTGCGCTGAAGAGCGGAAACAGCATGGGCCGATAGCGCTCAATGAGCAAGCCTAACGTCTTATGCAGGTGCTGAAGCGCTTCGTCCACAATGGGCTTCCACGTCTGGTACAGGTCGTCGAGATGGCATATTTGGGGAAAATCGGTTGTGTCTAAATCCGCCGGAGCGCAGTCCTTGCCCTGGTAAAAGCCGAAACGGTAGAGCGATAGTTCGGGCAGCCCATAGGCCGGGTAGAGACAAAGCCAGAGCGCTTTGTCCGAAAGGATGTCGTCCTCAGGGCTATACGCTTTTTCAAAGATATAGTCGGCGTTGGGGTTTTGGGGTTTGCATTTGTGGCTGAGCGACAGTTTTTGGAGCAGGTCTTCGCGCCGGATGAGCAGGTAATGGCGCTTGTCGTTGTCGGGCAGCAGGAGGATAATCTTATCGGCGATGAACGGTTGCTCCTGTTCTATTTGATTTTGGGGCGTCAGTGGCAGAGCGTCGCTGGGTAAGTTGTCACTGGGCGGCAGCAGCTCCCACACGGGACAATCGCCAAAGTTGTGCTGAAAATTCAGGCAATCGCCCTCGTAGGCGAAAGGCCGATAATGTGAGAACACCAGTGCCCCGCTAATGACGTCCTCTTCGTCGCATTCACCGCTGCTGCCTAAACCCGTGTTGTCCTGGCGCGGCTCCACAACGAGCGCACCCTGGGGCGTAACGCCAACACCCGGCGTGATGTGCACGTAATGCTTTTGGTCGGAGCGAATATCGAAACCGCCCACAAGGCCCCACCCTTGCAGTGCCAGGCGTGTCAGCCGAACGCCTGCAACGTTGGGATTTTCGCAGCTATTTAAGTCCATACCCTCCAGCATTTGGAGAATTTCCTCTACCGTCGTCTTGTCCGCCTTTTTCTCCAACGCTACTGCTATCTCTGCCTTGCATTCCGCCAAGTCAGCTTTTGTTGCTGTTTCTTCCAATGCCTTCTGAACTCCATCTTTGAGGGTATCCAGGTCGGTCTGGTTGGCTTTGCTGTTTAATTGCTGTTGGGTTTGGGTTTTAAAATCGTCCAGGTCGGTCTGGTTGGCCTTTTGGGTTACTGTTTGGTTGATGGCGTCTAGGTCGGTCTGGTTGGCTTTGCTGTTTAATTGCTGTTGGGTTTGGGTTTTAAAATCGTCCAGGTCGGTCTGGTTGGCCTTTTGGGTTACTGTTTGGTTGATGGCATCTAGGTCGGTCTGGTTGGCTTTGCTGTTTAATTGCTGTTGGGTTTGGGTTTTAAAATCGTCCAGGTCGGTCTGGTTGGCCTTTTGGGTTACTGTTTGGTTGATGGCGTCCAGGTCGGTCTGGTTGGCTTTGCCGGTCAGGGTGGTTTTCAGGTCGTCTAATTCGGTCCGTTCGGCTTTGCCGTCCAGGGTGAATTGGGTTTGGGTTTTGAAGGCATCGAAGGTGGTGAGCAGCAATTTTTGAAGGATTTGCTGTTGGAGGTCGCTGTGGAGGTCAGCGATGTTTTGCTGGATAGGCCCTAGTTCGCGTGCGATGAGAAGCAGTGTCTGGGCTTCGGTGAGGCCGCCTGGGTTGGCCAGTTGGGTTTCGATGAAGGCGATGCGCTGGAGTAGGTCGGCGATGCGTGGGTCGCTATACTGCTGGAGTTGGTGGATATCATTTTGGATAGGGCCGAGGGCGTCTTTGATGAGTTGACGCGCGGCGGCCTCGGTCAGTGGCGCTTCGCCAAGGGCTTGATCTAAGGCAGCGATGCGCTGGGCGAGCATTTCCAGCGTTTGTACGTGTGGTTGGAGGCCGTCGGTGATGAGTTTTTGGGCTGCATTAGCATCCATTTTTTCAGCGATAGCCTGGGCTAGGTCCTTGAGTTGCTCAGCCAGTGCGGCGATTTTTTCTTGTGTCAGTGCCAGGTCGGCGTCCTGTGTCTGCACAGTTTGCTGCAGGACATCGAGGTCTTGCCGCAGGTTTTCGATGCCGAACGTTGGCATTTCAAGGATAGTCATCAGGTCGGCAATGACGCCGATAGCGCGCGGAATTATGATCTGCGGTGAAGAGCCGCCAGGTGTTCGAAGTTGCTCGACGTGCTCCTGAAGTTGGGCTAAAAGTTCGCTAAAGCGGGCATTATCGGGCATGATGTATGAAGTTGAGTGGTGCGGTCAGCTCAGGTGTTCTTTAGGGTATTGTTCTTTTTTCAGGTCTTTTTCGAGGTAACAGCACAGCGCCTGTGCGATTCATTTTGTCACTGAAGCGTTGTCTTTTTATTCTTTAGGGACGCCACTTCCGCAATCTTGACAATCGTCGCAGGCATTTTCGGCATGGCAGCAGTGCTCGCATGAACAGGAGCAGAGCGTTGTATTGAGCCATTGGATGAGAGCGTTAGCGGCGGTGGTTACATGGCATTCGTCGGGCGTGCAGTCGGCTTTAGCTTCGAGCCAGGCCATGTAGCGCTCTTCGAAGGCGCGCATTTGTTCTTTGTCCACCCAGCAGAAGCGGACGGCATTTTCGGCGGGCAGTTCGCGTCGGAAATGCTGTTCGAAGCGGGTGCGAAACCGGGCGTTGGCGAAGCGCGCCGGCCAGTTGGGAGCCACCACCGTTACCCAGTTGGAATAGGGATCGACGACGAGGCGCTCCGGGTCGCAGCTGAGCGGCAGGCACAGCAGGTCGTCGGCCGGGTCGTTGGGTCGCAGTAGGATGTGTTCCAAGACGTGGAAGCCCTCTTTTTCGGCGTCGGGAGTGAAGCCCACCAGGGCCAGAATGTGCTCCAGCAGGTCGTGGGCCTCTTGTTCGCTGCCGGGTGGGCTGAAGAGTTCGACGGCACCTTTGACGGTGAAAAGCACGGCAAAACGGTCGCTCTCGGTGGGGTGGGAGCCAACGCTGTATCGTTCTTTGCGCCAGACGTCGGAATAGAGCTGGTCGCGGCGCTCTTTCGCCATTTTGGGCGAGTTGAAGCGTTTGCTGCGCAGCAGGATGGCGTTGTCGTCGGAGCTGGCGGTAGCCCCCAGGTCGCGGAAGGCAATCTGGTATTGAGCGGCGCCGCCAGGTTTATGGACGGTTTGAATATCCAAGCGATAGGGTGGCGAAGTGAGCAGAGAACTGCTGCTCCAGTGGCCTTTGAGGCCGAGGGCGCGGTGGACGCGCTTTTTGACGCCAGCGACGTTGTCGGTGTTCCACACGGGCTTGCAGCGGTAGTTATAGCCTTTGGCACGGTCGGTGCTCAGGGTGGCCACTTCGCGCAGAAATTGGGCTTTGGCCTGAAGGTATTCGGTGAAGTCCTCGCTGGGGGTGTCGTTGCCTGAGCAGAGCAGGCCCAGGGCGTATTCGGTGAATGCTTCGCCGAAGCGCGCCAGCAGGTGGTCGAGCAGGCGGTTGCGGCGGTCTTGCCGGGTGGCTGTGTTTTCGGGGGTGAATTGTGCTAGTATGTCCGGGTCTAAGATGTCGCTCATGCCCGGCAGGGCGCTCAGGTCGGCGCTGAGATAGGTGGGCGCTGTAGAGTCTTGCTCCACGGCCATCAGGTCGCGCACCTGCTCTAAGTGCAGCAAGTAGGAGGCCAGCAGTTGGTCGAACAGGGCCAGGAAGGCCTGCAGCTGTTTGCGCACGCCTTTCTGGTAGGGCGTAGCCTCGTCGGAGAGGCCGTACTGGCCCACACCATAGACTTCGGGTAGGTCATACTGCAGGCTGCGGTAGTCGCCCAGGCCTTCGGGCGCTATGCCGCCGGGCGCTTCGGGGCCGCTGGGGTCGTCCATGCACAGGGCTTGCTTACGGCGCAGGCGTAGGGCTTCCTTGAGTGCCCCTTCCGACAGATCGCAGCGCATGCCGTTGTGCGACACATAGACACACGACGCACACAGGTCGAGTACGGCCTTCAGCGGGCGCTCGAGCGGGCTGTAGATGGGATAGGCTGTTTTTTCCTCGAAGGTTTCGCCCGGATACACCTTCACCTTCAGCTCGTGCACACCCACCACGTCGGGGTGAGCCGTGGCTGCGCTGATGAGGTCGGAATGGCGCACCTCAGTAGGCAAGCGGGCGGCATCTACTTCGGCGTCGTCTAAGAAGCCGTGCATTAGTAGCGGGCCGTTGAGGATCTCATCGTTGCAGTAGCCGCGAGCGCGCATCTGCTGGTACGTACGGAAGCGAGGGCGAGGCGACAGGTGTTGCTCCATGCTCCACAGCGCCTCGACGGCGGCGTCCAACGGTTTGGTGTTAGGGCTAACCTCGAGGTGTAGGCACACGGCAACGCGCTTTTGGCCCACCGTGACCGGCGGCTCCACGTAGTCGTGGCACAAAAAGCGGTTGGCTTGCAGACGCTCCATCACGCGAGCCACGACGGGCTGCGTCTGCAGCGGGTTGTCCGGGTCTATGTGGTCTTCCAAATCGAGCACAATGCGCGATAGACCGCTGAGCAGCAGCACTTTGTCGGAGTTCTTTGGTGCAGGCCCTTTGGCTAGGGGTACGTAGCCGAAGCGGCACAACAGCGCCTCTGCCAGCGCTGGGTTGGCTTTGGCCGACTCATCCGTCAAGCCTTCTGTTACCCATTTGGCTGCCTGCTCGAAGGCTGCTTTCAGGCGTTGGGCATAGCCGTCGTCCGTTTCGTTTTTTTGTTTTTGAATGAAATGCTGAAGGAACTCCAGAAGAGCCTGCGCGTCGGGTTGCCATTGCCCATCGGGCGTTTGAGTGGCAACTTTTTTAAACCGAATGACTTTGCCTTCGGGCAGGTAAAGGACGTGAGCCTGGCCGTTTTTGTCGGTGAAAAGCGTTTGGGTGGTGTGTTTTTCCATCCACGCATTTTTCACACCCTTGACGTCTATCATCAGTTTGCGGAAGTCACGGGCGATTACGGGAGCCATGGGCAGCACTTCGTCGGGGCCGAAGAAGGTTTTGCCTTTGCCGTCGGCCAGCAGGTCGCCGATGTGGAGTTTGCGCGAGCGGTAGCCCAGGTCGGTGATGGCGTAGCAGAGCACCTCGAGCAGGGTGATACCCGGGTCGTGGGCGTTGAAGTCCGTCCACAGTTCAGTGGCCAGGTTTTCTAAATGCCGGATGCCCTCGCTGCGCAGCAGGTCGTAGTCGAGGCAGGGGTGGTCGGGTCGAGTAATAGGTATGACGTTGAGACTGCTCATGGCTTATTCGTTTTGGATGTGCGGGTTTTGCGCGCGAGTGCGGGTTCGGAGGCGGCAGGTGGTGTTTCAGCACGCATGGTGGCGGTGGCGACGACCGTGACGGGCTGCGCCTGCGGGTTCGGATTCGTGCCGTTAGGCTTGTCCGTAGGTGGTTTTTGAGCGGTGGGCGAGCATTTCACCACATCGGGCAGTGCCTCATTAACGGCGATGTAGCCGGCAACGAAAATAGAGCGGGCACTCGCGGGGCAGGCCTTCTCCAATATCCACTCTACAGCGGGCGTTTGGGTTAGCAGGTCTTTCTCCGATATCGGCTTGCCTGCTGGGTCGAGGATTTGGCCAGCTACGTCCGTGCGCAGGCGGCGGATACGCAGGCTGTCCATGTAAACGTAGTCCACGTAGTAGCGTCCTTCGAGGAACCTTAAGAATTTGCTACGGGCGATGCTACGGCCAAACATGGGCGGCACATCTGGGTTGTTGAGCCAGGGGCTGAGGAAGTCGCGCAGTTCCTCCGCGAGTTTTTGTTTATAGAAGGCCTCATCGGTGTATTCGGGTTTGAATTTGACGTTGACCTTGATGTCCAGCGGTTCGTAATGTGGGTTGAGCACTTGGAGGCAGGTGTCTTCTTCGTCCGAACCATAGGCGACGAACAGGTTGGCTCGCGTAGCTAAGAAGTCGCGTATGTCGTCCAAATCCGCCTTAGGGAAGTGTGGCTGTTCCCAGGGTTCGTTGCGTAGGGCAGGGCGGGGCACGACGGCCAGGGTTATGTGGCCTGGAGCCAGTTCGGCAGCAACGGTGGTAGGTCGGTAGCACGTATGCGGGATGCAGCGGACTACAGCCACATCGGGATAACGCTCCAACAGCAGATGTTCAAAGTCCCATACCGTTACGGCACGGTCGCGATGGCGCAGGCGTTCACTGATGCGTGTGCGGAAGGCGGTGCCTGTGGTTTCGGGCAAGCGACCGCCCACAGAGGGCAGCGGTTGGGTTACCTTGCGCACCTCGGCACGGCTTTCCAATAGGCTGCCAATGGTGCCGGCCGGCAGCGGTTGGGCTAAGTGGCTGAGGTCGTTATCGCGGCTGACAAAGCGGGCGCGCACAGCCTGGGCGTCAATGCCCATGAGCGAGGGCAGCGCTGAGGCTAAGCGCTTAGCGTCGGCTTCCTCCACCGCTGCCGCGCGCAGCCAATAGCGCTGGCCGGGCAGCATAGTCGTTCCTTTGACCGCCGCCGTAGGCACGGCAAACTGCACCATCCCACTGCGCGTCAGGCCGCGGGTTTCATCGCGCAGCACCTGGCCGGGGCCAAAGGGATGCCACTCGTTGTTGGGGCCTAACCACGACCACACGATGCGTGGCGGCAGCGCCTCGGGGGCGCGCTCTGTACCTGCCGCTATGCGGAACAGCAACGACAGCGCGCTGCCCGGCACGAGCTTGTCTAAACCAATATACAGGTTGCCCGTGGCATAGGGTATAGGCGCTACCGGGCCAGATTCAGGGTCTTGCTGGTCGTGCGGGTTGTAGGGATAAACCAGTCGCCGCATAGGCACGCGCAGCGATACCTCCTTATGCCCATTGAAGGGCAACAGGTGGTAGAAACGGTCAATACCATCGTTTTCAGGGCCGCTGATGACCTGCACGGAACAGTATTCTAAAGAAATGCTGTTGACCGCGGGCGTGTAGGGCGGGTTCAACAGGTGTGCCTCTTTGGGCGCCGAAAGAGCGTAGTACGCCAACGCCTGCGGGTAAGCCTTGTGCAGAAAGTCCGTCTCTGTCAGGTGGAACACTAGAAAACCGCGCTTGAGGGTAGGGCTGTACTTCTCAAAGACCTGTGTCCGCACGTCGCGCACCAGGTTGAGCGCGTTGATGTTCACCTCAAAACAGCGCTTGATGGCCGAGTTGGCATCTAACAGACCAACATAGTTGATTTCTTGATAAAATAAAATGACGTCAAGCGCCGATTTGCTGAAGTTCAGCCCGGGCTTTGGGTATTCCGCCGGTATCGAAACCACTTTTTTAACAAAATCAGCCGGCGCCTGAAAGTGCAGGACTTCAGCAAAATCCCAGGGCAAGGCGAGGGTATATTCCCCTTTAGCACCGGTTTGCGTCTCCGCGACCGCGATACCCTGGGCATCTGCGGCGGCTACTGCCACTTTAGACAACGGAGCACCCAGCACGTCGGTAACCTTGCCGCTAACGAAGAAAAAGACGGCCTTGGGCAATAGGCGAACGTCTAAGGCCATACAGCCCTGCTCGACGTTGACCCGAAGCGGCTGATAACCCGGGTGCCAAATTTCGACCGTGTTCGAGGCGCCTTGCAAGGCGGCGTCCAGGGTATAGACGCCCGAGACATCAGTTCGGGTCTGAGCGACAATAGCGCCCGAGGCACTTTGCAGATGGACGGCAACGCCCTGAAGAGGATTGTCTTGCGCATCCAGAACTTTCCCGCGCAGGGAAGGGCGCGCGGGGCGGACTTTGACCACTTGCCGCGCAAAGGGCGGCAGAGGCGTCTGGTCCGACGGATTGTCCATCTCCACAAAAACATCGCCCTCCAAAAATGTCAGCCTTCTCACGTTAACACCGCTCAAAGGGGTTATGGAGAAAGCACCATCCGCATTTGTTCGGGTCTCGTACTTGATGTATCCGCCGGCTAAAACGCCTTCCAGCGTTACGTGCACACCGGCAGCTGCCTGCGTATCGGCGCGTTTGAGCACACCCGATATGCCTGAAGTACTTACCGTCGGAGCAGAAGTCTCTGGCGACAGAACGACATCCAACCTACTCGACCAATTCGACCCAGTGATTTCTACGTTCCTGTAGCCCGTTTTTTTGAAAACAAGTTTGGAGACACCTGTAGCGGACAACGAAAAGATGTTGCCGTTAATCTGCGGCGTCGTAGCGGTAGCCATAACTTCGATGCTAACGCCCGTCAATGGCGCGCCGTTTGCATCGTAAACGCTGCCGCTGATGGTGCTTGCCTGAGGAGTGCCGTATGTCTGGTAGCCATTTGTAGGGAAGAGCGTTACGTCAAATTCAGAATAGCTGCCGATGGCAAATTCTTGTGGCTCAAAGCCAGCCAGGGAAATTTTTAGTCGAAATTCTCTATCCCCTCGGGTAATGTCCAGGCGGAACTGGCCGCTTTCCAGTATCGGTGTTTTGACTGTGGAACTCCCTGGTCGGACGACTTCAAACGTCAGGCCAGCGGTTACCGCGTCTCCTTTGTAATCTCGGACGCGCACGAAGACGGCGCTTTGGTGAAAGTCTTTTTCCACCTGGTTGATGGCAATGACGTGTGCGTCTATTTTGTCTTTCGCCAGCATAGTCGGCTGCATACCAGTGGGGTTGAGAATGGCATTGGCGTAAGCATTGGGCAGGAATTGCACCGGGCTATTACCAGAGGGTAGCGGAAGATCGTATTTACCATCATCCCTGGCAAAGGCCGAGATAGTCAGATCAGGGCTTTGGGCTACGGCATAAGCGCCCTTGCGGGGGGTGTGGTTGGTGTTTGCCAATATCTGGCCGGATATACCGGGTTTTTTCGGGTCAATTGCATTGGCCCCCGGTGTTTCGCGGGTAAGCTCTGCCGGCTCCAGTACCACCCTAAGGTGCGTGAAGTCGTTCAGCTGAAGCGCGTCCAGATTGGGTTGCCGGTACTGATCGGTGTCTACACCGATGCTGAGTTCCTGATTGCCTTTGAGCGAGGCGGCGAATTTTCCGGAGGCATCTAAGTCCAGTGCCTTGTTGTCCAGCAAGAGATTGACACCGCTGGTGATGGGTTTGCCGTAGATGTCCACAACTTCGCCTTCGATTTGCTGGAATTTGCCAAAAACGACACTTTTGGGAAACAGCACGGCATTGATGACGCTGAACTCGCCTACCTCAATGGGCACGGCGTTAGAAGCGCCTTTTTCAGCGAACAGGACGAGGGGCTCATACAGCGGTGATTTGTCGGGGTCTGAGTCGCTCTGGGGCGGAGCAATGAACCGGATACTCAGGCCGGCGCTGACGCTCTGGAATTCGTATCGGCCTTCGACGTTTGTTTGAACTTCACTTACCACGCCGTTTGGGCCTACCAGCTGTACGGTGATGTCTTTGATGGGCGCCCCGTTGTTCATGTCTGTGACGGTACCGCTCAGGAGACCGTTAGCGGGTCGTTTGCCAAAGCGCGCCAGCTGTTTGGGCGCTGGTGCGTCAGCGCGATCAATGAAATCAATTTTCAGGTAGGGGGTCGGGGTTGGGAAGTTAATCTGGGCAATGACCTGGTTGTTTGGCCCCAGCGTAGTGTGCCGATAGGCGGCATAGTGTTTTTCAAAATCTTCGGGTGGCGCAATCCAGTCGAAGCAGACCCGTAAGCAGGTGAGGGCTTTTTGGAAGACTTCGGTACTACCTAAATAGAATTTGTGGCCCACCTCAGGAGCGGGGCCGAAAGGAAAGACTTTTTGCGTGCCGTCGTAGAGGCCCTGGTCGTTTTGGAAGATGAGTTTTTCGCGGATTCCGGAAGCCTTCACCTCAATACTTACGGTACCGATAAGGAGTTGGCGCAGGGCTTCGTAAATGCCGGTGGTGGTAGGCGTCGGGCTGGGCGGGCAGCTCTGCAGGCGTTCGGCGTTGATGAGTATACGCAGCAGTGGCCAAGGGGTGTCGAAGCCGGCTTTAGCGGCCGCTTGTGGGCCAAAGGCCTCGATAGGCGGGTCGTCGCGCTCCAGGACGATGCGCAGATGCAGCGTATTGTTTTCGAAGAAGATATTGAAGGCTCCGCGTTCCACATCAGGTGTGGGGGTCCCAGTAACAATGCGATCGGGACGATGTTCCAGGCGAACCCACCCTCCCTTAGTGCTGAGCCAGACGCCGAGTAAGTCTTGTTGGTCAATCCACGAAAGGTCGGCATTGACAGGCTCGAGCACCTGCATTTTCACATCAATGATGCGCTTGCCCTCGCGCAGGATGAGCTGTGGGCTGGAGAAGGCCCAGCCCAGCAAGCCGTCGGGCAATTCGTTATCGTCGCCCATGCCGCGCCAGTGGGCGGTGGTTTCGTTGGGTTTTTCCAGACGGCCTTTATAGATCTTGCTGACGTCGGGGTTGGCGTTGATTTTTCCACAAGCAAGGTCAATGTAGGTGTTGCGAAGGTCAGCCACGGTCGCTTGGCGGAGCACCCAGTCTTCGATGGCCTCAAAGAGTAAGGGTGCGCCGTTTTTGTCCTTACCAGCCAGAAAGACATCGCCTTTTTGCAGCAGAAACTGGTCGGCGTCGCGGGCTAGTTCAAAGATAAGCCATACATCGTCGGGCATTTCTGGGCGCCGGCACAGGCTAAGCACGTGGTCGTAGTAGTAGTCTAAGTGATTGTCGCCCAGTTCATTGAGGCTATCCTGTGCGTGTCGGAACAGGCGCAGGAAGGCGATGAAAAGGGCGACGTGGGGTTCCATGGCGCGTTTGGCAACGTCCTCGGGCAGGTCCGCATGGGCCAGTTCGGCGTCGAAGGCGGCCTGGGCGTCGGCCTTCAGTAGGAGCCAGGCGTCGAAGTAGGTGGCGAAGAGGGTGCGCAGGGCCTCACGCGTAACGGTGCCGCTGGGCAGGATGGCCTCGAAGGTGGCGCGGTTGCGCAGCCCCCAGCGTTCGTCGTGGGAGAAAAAGCCTTCGTAGTGGATGTAGGCCAGCTTGTCAGGTGGTGGGGTAGCGGCCTTGTGGAAGGCGATGAGTTTGCGCAGAGCGCTTTCCAATTCGTCGGTGTCGCAGCAATTGTCGCGGCGGATGCTATTGAGCAGGCGCGTTTGTAGTGGGTGTTTGATCTGGACGAGTTTCTGATAGGTTTCTTCGAGCGACCAGGCCATTTGGCGCAGCAGCTCAATGAGGGGCAGGTAGGCAGCCAGTGGGTGTGTCGGGGCTTTTTTGCCTTTTTGGATGGGAGGGGCGGTCAGGAGTTTTTCCAGGGCCTCGTCGGCCTCGTCGTAGCGGCGGCACAGATCATCGGTGTCCTTAGCAGCCACGACGGCCAGATAAGTGAGTACTTCCACTTCCCAAAAGCGGTCCCAATAAGCACCGGCAGGGTGCTCGTCGTGGTTATCGAAGAAGCGCAGCGCCTGGGCATAGTGGTGGGTAGCGACGATGAGGTCCTGCAAGCTGCGCTCATCCAGACGGAAATAGCCCGGTTGCAGAGCAGCTACCAGACGGGCGATTCGACTCGTGCCCGGGTGCTGAAGTGGGTGGCAAGGTTTTATCTGGCTCATAATAATGGTTGGATGCTGGCTTCGCGTTTATAGTAGTCGTACACGTAGTTGTAGCGCCCGTTGGTGCTGCGCACGGCGAAGCTGACCTCGATGAGCACGCGTCCTTCCTGGATCATGGCCGGGTCAGTCGCAATGTTTACCTCTTGCAGCGTGATGCGCGGCTCGTAATAGAGCACAGCGTTAGTAATCAGGTTCTTGACGAAGGTGAACATGCCCTCGTCAATCGGTTCGAACAGCAGATCGTCCAATGCGCAACCGTAGTCGGGCCGCATGACGCGCTCGCCCGGGCGGGTACGCAGCAGGATGGTCAGGCTTTGGGCGATGTCTTCTATTTCTGATACGCGCCGCACTGTGCCCGAGGCGTAATCAAACTCTACCGGGAAAGCCCAGCCAATACCGAGGAATGTTTTTTTCTCCATGTGTCAATGTCGAATGAGGCTTCTGGTTTGAGTGCTGGCCATTGGCGTAGGTGCCCCAACAGCGGTAAGCCAGCGTGTTATGTGTTATGAAGATTACCCGATAAGGACAGTAGGGCATCCGCCCACAATTTGGCCGCCATGGGCAGTGGTGTCGCCCATGCGCGCTGCCGGCTTGCCGCCGATGAAAACCGTATGCGACCCTAGAACAATGGAGTCGGGCGGCCCTGAACACGTACACATGTCGCCTACGACGGCGGCAGGCATACCGCCAATGAGCACCGTCGGCACGCCTGGTGGCATCACCGGGCCGCCCACGTGTGGAGCGCCGCCAGGATTAACCAAAGGGCAGATATGCATGTCGTTTGTTCGCGCTGCGGGTGGCATAAAAAGAGTGGAAAGTGAAAAATGAAAAATGGGGAAAGCAGCCGAGTGTCGGTTTTTATTTTTAATTTATTCGGATGAACGAGGCCCCGATTTCCATATCGCCGCTGGCTTTGAATTGAGCCTGACCTTGGGCCTCCATTTTGAGCGAGGCATTGGCCTTTTCTCCGATGTTCATGCCTTCGATTTTCACGTTGGCGGCGGCCTTGAGCGTCAGGTTTTGGCTTGACTCGATGACGATGCCGTCGCGGTTCATAACGATGCGGTTGTCGTATTCGTCGAAGATTTCGATACTGTCAGTATCTTCGCTCAAAGTGATTTTCTTGCCGTTAGGAGTTTCGAGGGTAGCGCTTTTTTTTTCGTCGTTGAACACGAAGCGTATTTCGCTGCGGGTGATCCAGCCTTTTTCGTGGTTGTCGTCGCTGGCCGGTATGGGGGCCGGGTTGGCTGTGCTGTGCAAGGCGCCGATGACGATGGGGTGGCGCGGGTCGTCTTGGAGGAATCCGACGACGACTTCATCGCCGATTTCGGGCCGCCACACGGCGCCGCGCCGGTGGCCGGCATCTTGCTGAACTACTCGCGCCCAAACGCCGTCGCCGCCGGCTTTTACCAAGGGCAGGCGTACCTGCACGTGCTCGGAGTCTCCGGCAGCACCTTCTAAGCGCGTAACGACGCCGATTTGCAGGCCACTGACGGCAGGCACCAGCGCTCCTGCCGCCGGCTCGTGTAGGTCGTCGAACTCCTGTGCCGCCCATTGCATGGGCAGGCCAAACTGTACGTGGGTGAACCACGTGCCCTCGGCGATCTCCTGTGTAACAGCCGTAACGAACACCTTGCCACTGTGTCGCTGGCCCACACCGTTAATCTGCAGGCACTGGCCTGGCAACACGTCGGCTACTCCCTGAAACTTCACCCGCCCGCACTGACGCGCCAGCGTGCTCTTGGTTACCTGTGCCTCGGCCCAGACCTGGCACTCTTCACTGGTGAATGCGCCACCGTGCTGGAGCGGGTAAGCATTCCAGCCCATCACTCGCTGATAGTCGGTATTGGGCGCCTGCCCCGGCAGGTTAATGCCCAGATTGGTCGCCGCTGCCGACAGCAGACTGGGCCGTACGCCGTCCGGCAGACCGCCGCCATTGCTACCGCCTGAAGCACGCATCTGCAAAACCTGCTGATCCGACGGACTCCACACCCGTGCTTCTGCCTGTGGAAACTGATCGCGTGCGTCCATCTCTGCCTCAAACTCATAAATGCTACTGCCGTACGTGAGCGCAAAACGCGCCTCTTGCGAAAAGTCAGGCCGCCGTACTCGCGCCCGACCGGCATGCACTACTACCAGCATCCCATTGGCTTCCGCCCGTGTGAGTAGAAAGTCCCAGTCCGTGGCGTTGTACTGCACCATCTCGCGGTGCCGCACGCGCGTCGTCTCAACCTCTGCCTGCACCACGCTGCGCAGCAGTTCTTCCACTATTTCGCTGTCTTTTTTGTTGAAAAAGTATCGGCTATTGCGCCCAGCCGTCAGGCGTATTGCCTCGTCTTTGCACACTACTTCGATGAAAGGCGCTTCGTCTTGCAAGATGCGAACGCTATGGCGCACGATGATGCCCTTGAAAATCCGCTGCTGGTTGGCGCCGCCGTAGCCGGCAGTGATTTCGATGCGTTGCCCAGGCGAAAAGGTGTCCAAGTCGCTGGAAGCAAACGTTTGGCTGGCCGGCTCGCCGTCCAGGATGGCGATGGTCGCCCACGGGATGCGATTGGCACCGTGCGATACTTCGATGCGCGCCAGCGCAATGCGGTCAGGTATGGGTACTCCGTTGACCTTGACGGTAAAGCGCACAGCGCCTGTATCGTGCGGGAGTGGCGGAGCAAGCTGATTTAATGTGCTTCCAAGCATAGGGCGACGTTATTTTTCGGTAGGAGGGAAGACCAGCTCTTTGCCCACGGGCAGTGGAGCGCGAAAGGTGGTGAGCCGGTTGGCGCGTGCCACCTCGAGGTAAAAGCGCGAGTCATCGTACACCTGGTGGCACAGCAAGTCGAGACGGTCGTTGACGCGGACGCGATAAAAGTGCGTCAGATCGCTGGAGCGCAAGTCGCTGGCCAGCTGGCCAGTTGTTCGGTCAATGTCTTCAATAATGGAAAGGGATACCGTCGCACGCAGGGGCGTGCCGTTGGGCCGGAAGAGGGTGATTTTCACCCCCATGCTCTCCAGCACCCCCTGGAACAGTTGCGTGCCCCAGATGACGATGAGCCGGTTGGGGCGATGGATATCGCCATTATAGCCTACTACTTTTTTGAGGTAGAGAATGTCGGCCAGTACCTCGCGCTTTTCACCACTGGCGCCAGTACCGTCAATGAGCAGTTCAAACGTCAGCTTGCGCCGCTCCGTGTTGGCGTAGGTAGGCGTAGGCGTGCCGTCGGAGCCAGCGGGCTGCGCGGTCTGGTACCGAACGCTCTCCTGGATTTCCCAGTGTTCTGGGTTGAACATGGCCACATACGGCGGTAAAGGCACCGGCACGGGAATGGCGCTGAAGCGAACAATGGGCAGGATAGTCAGCTTGCCCGCTAAAGGCGCTTGATTAATAACAGCCCCCAAGCGGCTACCTACCGCACTCGTCGGATTGGGTAAAGCCATGGCTTAGCGTTCGTTTTTACGTTTGAGTTGACGTAGGACAGCCTCGGCAGCCTTGCGCGCAACGGCCGACACCTGCTCTTGCGCGGAGGCATCGCTTGTATTCGCCGAAGCAGCCGAAGCAGAAGTGCCACTATCGGCTACGGCAGTTCGAATGACTAACTCGTTGATCTCTATGGGCATAGCGCTTACGATTTCAGTACGTTAAAAAAATGATAGGACAGTTCCAAGGTCTCGACGAAAATGCGGCTCTCCATGGCGTTAAAGTCGGCCACCGACCACTTTTGTGGCCAGGCATTGATGCACTGGTAGCTCTGAAGCGGCTGTCGCTGCTCGTTGAGCAGGCTGACGACGACGGTTACGGGCCTAATGTCGAAATGCAGGATGGCGTCGTCCACCCACTGGAGGATACCGGTGTCTAAGAACACCCCGCGCTTAAGTACGAGATTGGGATACCGACCTCGCACCGGTAGCGTGTAAGCAAAGCGGTTTTCACCGCCCGACTTGACGGTTTCGGTGTCGAGCTCGCGCGTCAGGCCGCTTACTTCCTGGAAAAAAGCGTCCTGAGCCTTCAGCCCGGGAATACCCTGGAACTCGACGCGAAAGTGAAAGCCAACAGGCGGATAATACGGCATAGCGCTGCAGTTCAAAAGGCGTCCCGCCCTGCAGCGTCAGATCGTTCGTCAGCCGACGCCACAGGCGGAAACGTGCAGGTGAATTATTCAAAGCGAACAGTAAGGCCTTCGTGTGCCAGCTCCAGCGTTTCAATAGCCACGTCATTGCCGTCCGCCTTCAAGTCAGTGCCCTGCACTTTGACGGGCCAGGCGTTCTTGACCTGCCAGGTAACTACCGGCTCGTGGTTCTCATTGAGCAACTTGATGGTCAGATCGCGCCGCTCAATGGTGTTGAGCTGCACGGTGTTCCACCACTCAAAAAACTGGTTGTCGCTTTGGAACGTACCCCGCTTGAGCGTGATATTGCCGTACTTCTGCATACCTGGCATCTTCAACTTGTGGTACTCCGGGCTGGCGCCTTCACGGTATTCAATAACTTCCGTCTCGACGTCTAGACCGCTCACTTCAGTGAAACCGACGCGATTGCCGCCCCATTCAACGACAAAGTGAAACTTGGGAAGAGGATAGTCTGCCATAATTTTTAAGTAGCGGCCAAACTCGTTTGGCCTGGTTTAATGCTGTTGGTGAATGCCTGTGAGGATCAAACTGATTTGGTCTACGTGTGCTTACGGGTTACTCAGGCAGCGTGTGCATAAAGCGCAGGACGATGAATTCGGCGGGTCGCACGACGGCCATGCCGATTTCGACGATGAGGCGCCCATTGAGGATGTCGTCGGTGGTCATGGTCTGGCCCAGGCCCACGTGCACGAAGAAGGCCTGTTCGGGCTTGGCGCCCTGGAGTGCGCCAGCGCGCCATTGGAGGATGAGGAAGTTTTCAATCATTGAACGCACGCTTACCCACGTGTTAGCGTCGTTCGGCTCGAACACGAAGCGGTAGGTCGCCTTCTTGACGGACTCTTCGACGTAGTTGAAAAAGCGGCGGACGTTGATGTAGCGCCATTCGTTGTCGTTGCCGGCCAGCGTGCGCGCCCCCCAGATGACGGTGCCGCGGGCCGTGATGTTGCGAATGACGTTGATGGAATAACCGCCGTTGACGTCCACGTTCAGTTCTGCCTGCTCCAAATCATTGATAAGTATGGCTGGTCCAAGCACGTTGACTAAGCTGACGTTGGCTGGTGCTTTCCACACACCGCGGGAGGCATCCACAGCAGCATACGCGCCCGCAACAGCAGCGGCAGGGTATAGCGTGGGGCCTTCGGTGGCGATGGCCTGCCTGATGGCATTGTACAGCGCACCTGTGTTGGGAATGTCGGCCGAGCCTAACTTCTTGTCTTTTAGCGGGCCGTCGGTGGGCGCACCACCGTCTTTGGATACCTTGTGGGCGATCTTTACGTCGTCGTTAGTATACACGTAGTTCAGTTGCGTCAGCAGCGCCGGGTAGTAAGCCGCGCCGTATTTGAGATTTTCCGTGCCGATGTGCTGGCGGAATTGGGTCACATCTTTGACATCCATGACAACGAAGCGGTCCTTGAGTTCGCCGGCCTGGTTGAGTGCCTTTTTGTAAAGGTTGCAGATGGCGCTTTGCGAAGCAATGCCGGTAGCGTCGGGGAAGATCAACAGGGTGGGTTCGTCCAATTTCTCTACCTCTTCAAGGCCTTTTTCCAGGTCGCCTGCTGTGGGTGCATCGGCTGGGTTGCCTGTTCCAACGGACACCACGTAGCAGGTACTACCGCCGTTAGCGAAGAACATCTGCATGTGGTAGTACATGTTGCGTTTGGCGGGCGTCGCGCTCACCGCGAGGGTGCGGCGCAACAGCACGTCGCTGGCGTCGGTAGCGTCGTGGATGGTTACTTCAATGCCGCCTTCTGCGACGCGCCCAAAGAAGCTTTCGTACTCTCGGAGCGAGCGTATTTTACGCGGTTTCAGCACCAGATCGCCAGGTGTCTTCTCTTCAGCTTTTTCTGTGTAACCGATAAAAGCCGGGATGCTGGTTTCTACACCTGCTACCGAGGGCGGTAGCATAGCGACTTCGTGTACGTACACTCCCGGCGTCTTAAGATCTGTAAGATTCATACTGCGTGGTTGTTTTTTATGGAATGAACAAAACGGTGGCGGCTATTGGATGGGGTGAAGATGTCGGTCACCCTAAACCGGCTCAAATCGAAGGTCGTAGCGAATGGGGGTATCGTAGTCGGTATTTTGGTCTTTGAAAATGCGGATGACAGCGACGACGTCTTCGTATAATAATGCGGTGTCGGCAATAGCTAATTGCTCGCCCGGAGGCACCCCAACGTGCGCAAAGCGGTAGACGCCAGCGGGTAATTCGATGAGCAAGGGTAGTTTCTTTTTGTCGGAGGCATCGAACACCAGCGATGTCGCGGGCGGCCCTGGGCGACGCGGTGTTACCTGTACGGCAGTTACGCCTGCCGGTGGTGCGTAGATGAGCCGCTCTGGGAGGCGAGCCGCTCGGTGTTGAGCAGCAGCCGTGAACGTCAGGGCTAGTATGCCGTTATCGTTGACCAGGCCCTGATCGGGCGCCAGCGCAGCATTCAGGTTATCGAAGTACAGCGTTTGGGGTTGGCTCAGCAGCGAGGGCGTGGTGGCATTGAAAGGCTTAAGGTTACCTAAGGCCACTTTGTTTTTGGCTTTTAATAAAAAGGTAAATGCTTGCACTCGATTCAGTTTCCGAACGATCGTTTTTGTGCCGTCGGGCAACACTTTTTTTTCCGCAATGGCGACCGCCGACGATGGATAAGCTTTGAACAGCAGCCCGTGGTTGCGCAGCGCCAGCGTGCCATCGTCGGTTGGCTGCAGGGTGAAAAAATCTGGCTCCAGCGGGTGAAGGATGCGCAGGGCGAAGAGGATGTCGTATTTCCAGTTGATGGTGCTCATAGCGGTTGCGGTGTCGCGCCAATGCCCGTAACCACGCCGGCGTCTTGCGGCTGCTGTCGCTGGATGATAAGCAGGCGCATTTTGTAGAGCACTGAGGGCAGGTATTTACTGCCGTTGATACCCCACAGGTGGTTGAGCGCTTCGAAGTTGAGGGAATGAAGGTCGAAAATCAGCTTTTCAATACCCACGGCTTTCAGCGCCGGGTCGGCAAAAACGTGACGCGCCTGAAAGAACTCAAGGATGTCGCCCACAAGGCGCAAGGACTCAGCGTATTGATTTTTGTTCGCGCTGAACAGAACATAGACGTTGATGAACACTTCGGGCGGTTGTCCCACGGTTTTAGGCAGCCCGTCGTCGCCGTTCACCTTGCGATGATAGGGCTGGTTGCGCAACGCCGCCTCCTGTTCGATATTGACCACCGTGGCAATGCCCACGTTCGTCAGGTTTTGTGTTGAGCTGTCTTGCCCCGAATCCACCGCCGACACATTGCCCAGCACTACTTCTGGCGGACTGACCTGGCCAAGATCGGCATTGAGCTGCTGGAGAAGCCAATTGAGCGCTATGTCTATCATAAAAAAAATACATCGACCTCCTGAACTGCCTGTATAGCAGGTCAGGAAATGGGTTGCGATTTTCCTGGAATGAAAAAATGTAAAACGATTAGCGCCTTTGGCGCCTTTTGCTAAAAGCAGTCCCTTTAGGCGTTCACATCAGCCCTCTCGCCGTCATTAGCACAACTGTTTCACAAATGGTAACAGATGCAAATTTATCAAATAAAAATCGGTCCAGCCATTGAACATATGTTCCAAAAATTAAGACATATGTTCCAAATTGCCGTAGCATTGCCGGTAAGCAGATGGGCATACGCCAAAGACCTCTTTGAAACGCCGGGTAAAGTAGCTGGAGTCGTTAAAACCCGTTTTCTGGGCGATTTGCTCAATGGAGCATTCCGGGCATGTGAGCAGTAGTTTTGCCGCGCACTCCAACCGCATTTGGCGCACGTAGGCTGTGGTGGACAGGCCCGTCGCGTCTTTGATTTTTCGGTGCAGATCGGTGCGGCTCATACACATTCTGCGCGTTAAGCGCCTAACGTTGAGATCCGGATCGGCAAGGCACTGCTCAACGGTTTGGCGCAGCCGACTTAGGAAAATTTTAGTACTGCTTGGCATTATCTTTCGAAGATTGTCGGTGAATAGGGATGATTACAGGCTGGTTTGGCAATATAGGCTGTCGAACAAGGCAGCGTTCAGACCTGTTAGCCGCCCCGAATAGAGTACTTCTCGCCTCTGTAGATTCAAAAATGCCTCATGCCCTCGCGGTCGCGAGGATGATGACTTTAATTTGAGGAGCGCACACATGGCCGCGCTTCCTTACGTCCTCTATGGGAAGAAATTTCCCCCCCCAGAACGAGGAAAAATGCGTGGGAAACAGGAGGCTTAACGGGCAAGCAGTCTTGAAATTGCCTGGAGTTGATAAAGATATGCACCCATTTTTGACGGATGCACGACGGTTGTGTGCAGGCAGGAGGGTAGTATTGTTTTTCATTTAGATTAACCGGTAGGCACCAGGGAGAGAAGCTCCCTTTTTAGTGAAGGTATATGTGCTCAAGTCGGAGGCTTGTAAATATGTCAACTGGCTTGAGGCTTAATTGATTTAGCCAATGCGAGGTCTTGGCTTCACATCTCTAATCTACGGGTTCTTCCCGCCAGATGCAGATGAACGCTACTCGAGGGCTTTTGCGGTATCTACCAGTTGTGAAGGGCTAATTACAGCGAGTGGTTGGGCCGTCAGTCATGGGGTATGACGGCCAGCAGCATCGGGCGAAGGGGATGCAATACTGCGTGGGAATATTTGGGCCGGATGTATTGAACACTCTCATCACCTTGCCTTTACAGCTAAGGGTACCTTGATGCGATAAAATGGTTGGTTAGGCGATCTGTTGTAGCGGCGAGGTCACCCTGCGGAAGATGTCGCCGTCATGTTTTAGCTGATGGCTTACTTTTGCCGGCGTGAAGACCGTAGCGCTGCTTTTAGGCCTTTGTTCTGTTTTGGGCGCCGTTAGCGCGCAGCCCATGCCCGCCGAGGTCAAGCGGGTGATGGGTAAATATGCCTGTACGACCTGCCATGCGCCTCAAGTGCGGCTTATCGGCCCCAGCTGGCAGCAGCTGGCCCAGCGCAACTATACGCCCAGACAATTAGCTGCTCTCATGCGCAAGCCGCAGCCCGAGAACTGGCCCGACTATCCGCCTATGGAACCCATTCCCACCTTCACCAACGCCGACGCGAAAATCATTGCCGACTGGCTCAAGCAAATTCAAAACTGACTCCTTTGTTATGGAACGAAAAGAAGCCTTTAGCGCCGAAATGACCAAAGGATACACCTTCAGCGGCCCGTCTTTTGTGTTGGGCGGCGCCATGCTCGATGGCGAAGCCATTCCAGGCTTGCAGGTAAAAATCCCGCTGCGCACCATGAACCGCCACGGTCTCATCGCAGGCGCTACGGGCACGGGTAAGACCAAAACCCTGCAAGCCATCGCCGAGCAGCTGGCCGCCCATGGCGTGCCTACCCTGCTCATGGACATCAAGGGCGACCTTTCGGGCGTGGCCATGCCCGGCGTGGAAAACCCAAAAATCACGGAGCGCGTCGCCAAAATCGGCCTCGAATGGAAGCCCGCGCGCTACACGGTAGAGTTTCTATCCCTGTCGGATGAAAAAGGCGCCCGCCTGCGCGCTACAGTCAGCGAATTTGGCCCGGTGCTGTTCAGCCGCATCCTGGGCCTCAATGATACCCAGGGCGGCGTGGTGGCCGTCATCTTCAAATTCTGCGACGACCACGGACTGCCACTGCTCGACCTGAAGGACTTCAAAAAAGTGCTCCAATATCTGGGCAACGAGGGTAAGGCTGCTATCGAGGCCGAATACGGACAGTTCAGCGCCGCCAGCGCTGCCACCATCCTGCGCAAGGTCATCGAACTGGAACAACAGGGCGCCGAGCGCTTCTTTGGCGAGCTGTCGTTCGAAGTGCAAGACCTCTGCCGCACCGACGAAAACGGGCGCGGCGTAGTACACATCGTTCGCTTGACCGACATCCAGGACCGCCCCAAGCTGTTCAGCACGTTCATGCTGCAGATGCTGGCCGAGATTTACGCCACATTCCCCGAAGAAGGCGACCTCGACCAGCCCAAGTTGTGCATTTTCGTGGATGAGGCGCACTTAGTGTTCCAGGAGGCTACACCAGCACTGATGCAGCAATTAGAAGCCATCATCAAACTTATTCGCTCCAAAGGCATCGGCATCTTTTTCATCACCCAAAACCCGGTGGACATCCCTGAAAGCATTCTGGCCCAATTGGGCCTGAAGGTGCAGCATGCTCTGCGCGCCTTTACGGCCAAAGACCGCAAGGCCATCAAACTGGCCGCACAGAACTATCCCATCACGCAGTGGTACAAGACCGAAGACGTGCTGACGCATCTGGGCATCGGCGAGGCGTTGGTAAGCGCCCTGAACGAAAAGGGCATCCCTACGCCGCTGGCACACGTGCTGGTACGCCCCCCCGAAACGCGCATGGATGTGCTGACGCCGGCGGAGATTGACCAGGTCATCGCCCAGTCGAAGCTCGTGCGCAAGTACAATCAGGAGATTGACCGCCAGAGCGCTTACGAAATCCTATCGGAAAAAATCCAGGAGGTCCAGGAACGCACGCCGCAAAAGGGCACCACCACCGCCTCGCGCCCGGCGCGGCAGGAGAAGAGTGTTTTTGAACAGGTGCTCGACAGCCCCACCACGCGCCAGATAGGTAATACCATCGTGCGCGAACTGACGCGCGGCCTGCTGGGCGTGCTGGGAGCGGGCGGCAGCAGCACGCGCCGGCGTAAAAGCAACAAAGGGTGGTTGTAACAGGCAGCTTTGGTGAAGCGCCTGCTCCCTTTATCTTTAAGGATAGGAGGTTCGCCAAGCGCCGTCCTCACTCACCTCCAAGACAAGACGAACCGACACATGTCTGACCACCAGTCTCCTCCTGCATTTGCTAAAAACGACCGCCGGCTCATCAACGGCTGGGCGTTTTTCGACTGGGCCAATAGCGCCTATGCTTTAGTCATTACGGTAGCCATCTTTCCGCCCTACTTTCTGGCGCTGGCACCCGACCGGGTGAATATCGGCGAGGCGAGCATCCGCGACGAGTCGCTCATGGCCTGGTGTATTTCGCTGGCCTATCTGATCATCGCTGCTGTGTCGCCACTCCTTTCGGGTATTGCTGACTACGGCGGGCGCAAAATGCGCTTCATGCGCTCGTTCACCCTGTTGGGTTCGCTGGCGTGCATGAGCCTGTTTTTCTTCAGCAGCCCTGAAAGCCTGTGGGTGGGCGTGTTGGGCTTTGTACTGGCCACAGTAGGCTTTGCGGGAGGTATTGTGTTCTACAACGCCTACCTGCCCGACATTGCCACCGAAGACCGCTACGATGCCGTCAGTGCTCGTGGGTTCATCTTCGGATTTGCAGGCAGCGTGTTGCTCTTGCTGGCCAACCTGGCCATGATTCTGCAGTACGAGGCGTTGGGCTTTCCGTCCGAGACAGCTGCCATTCGCTGGGCCTTTGTGAGCGTGGGCGTATGGTGGTTGGGCTTTGCCCAAATCCCGTTTCGACGGCTGCCGCCCGACCGCCCCGGTGCCTTGCCAGCGGGGGTGCTGAAGAAGGGCTACGAGGAAATCCGCAAAGCCTTTGACATCCTGCGCCAGAGCGGCAACACCACGCGCTTTCTTATCAGCTTCTTTTGCTACAATGCCGGCGTGCAGGCCATTCTCTTTCTGGCTTCCAGCTTTGCTGATAAGGAGATGCAAATGGAAAAATCGCGCCTCATCGTGCTAGTGCTGATTTTGCAGCTGGTGGCTATTGTGGGCGCTTACCTGTCGTCGCGCTTGTCGGCCTGGAAGGGCAACCGCGCTTCGCTGCTGACGATGTTGGTCATCTGGACGATCATTTGCCTGCTCGGATACGACGTGCGCACGGAAATCGAAGTCTTTATATTGGGGGGCGCTATCGGTTTGGTCATGGGCGGCACACAGGCACTATCGCGGAGCACATACGCCAAGTTCCTGCCAGAAGAAACGACGGAAACGACGTCGTTTTTTAGTTTCTATGACGTCATGGATAAAGTATCCACAGTCTTCGGGACGCTGGTGTTTGGATTGGTAGCGCAGCTGTTCGGAGGCATGCGCACCAGCGTGCTGGTGTTGAGCGGCCTTTTCGTGATCAGCATGGTGCTGTTGCTCGCCGTGCGCGTGCGCCGCATGAGTGCTTCCTGAGGCTTATACAAAAAAAAACCGCGACGCTCGTTTGCGCCGCGGCGGTTTCCCGTATAATCTCATGAAAAGTCGCAAATCTGTGGGTCAATGATCGCCGCTTCTTGTCTCTCAGCTGCCGTTCTTCTTCATTGACGATACAAAAGTGCAGCGGTAACTACCGGTGGTAAAGAACAAAAAAAAGCGTTTGTTTTCAATTTTTGAAGCACAAATTCAGGGTGTATTTTTTGTAAAAAATTGATAACCATAGGCTTTAAGAAATTTCTTTTAAAAAGAAATCACCTGATTTGTTGAGTAATAAAACCCAAAAATGCCTATTTTTTTCCTGAAAAATTTTTTTTCAAGCCAGACTGATAGGCTTTTTAAGACGCGCCAATGCGCTGCAAACAGCGCCAGCCCTAACGGGCTTTTCCACCCCCACCGAACGCCTCCCACTTTTCACTCAAAAGCGGCGGCGGTGTCTTTGCGCTATCCTTCGGGGCGCATTTGCGGGAAGAAGAGCACCTCCTGGATGGTGGTTTGGCCGGTGAAGAGCATGGCTAATCGGTCAATGCCGAATCCGATGCCGGCGGTGGGTGGCATGCCGTACTCTAAGGCGCGGAGGAAGTCTTCGTCGGTAGCCATGGCTTCCTCGTCGCCGCGTTCGGCCCATCGGCGTTGTTCTTCGAAGCGCTTGCGTTGGTCTAAGGGGTCGTTGAGCTCAGAATAGGCGTTGGCCACTTCCTTACCGTTGACGTAGAGTTCGAAGCGTTCGACTAAGCCGGGTTTGCTGCGGTGTTGTTTGGTCAGGGGCGACATTTCGATGGGATAGTCGAGGACGAAGGTGGGTTGGATGAGGTGTTTTTCCACCTTTTCGCTGAAGATTTCGTCCAAGAGTTGGGCGGTGCCCATGCTTGGGTCGATTTCGATGTTGTGCTGGTCGCAGTAGGCGCGCAGGTCGCGTTCGGTGGCGGTTTCGATGTCTAAGCCGGTGTATTGGCGGATGGCCTCGGCCATCGTGAAGCGGGCGTATGGGCCAGCGAAGTTGAGCCGGTGCTCGCCGTAGGGGATGATGGCCGAGCCGTCGTCGCTCAGGGCGCGGGCGACACGCTCGAGCATTTGCTCTGTGACGCCCATGAGCCAATGATAGTCTTTGTAGGCCACGTAGAACTCCATGAGCGTGAACTCGGGGTTGTGCGTGCGGTCAATGCCTTCGTTTCGGAACACTTTGGCAAACTCGTACACACCGTCGAAGCCGCCCACGATGAGGCGCTTGAGGTACAGCTCATTGGAGATGCGCAGATACAGCGGCATATCCAGCACATTGTGGTGCGTGATGAATGGCCGGGCCAGCGCGCCGCCATAGACGGGCTGCAGGATGGGCGTTTCCACTTCGAGCAAGCCGAGTTCATCCAGATAGGCCCGCATGGTGCGGATCATTTTGCTGCGCTTGATGAAGATCTGGCGGTATTCGGGGTTGACCGTCAGGTCCACATAGCGCATGCGGTGGCGCAGTTCCGGGTCGGTGAAGGCGTCGTGGACGTTGCCTTCGGCGTCGCGCTTCACGATGGGCAGGGGTCGCAGGCTTTTGGCCAGCAGTTTCAGCGCCTGCACGTGTACGGTTACCTCGCCGGTGCGGGTTTTGAAGGCGAAGCCGCGCACCCCGATATAGTCGCCCAAGTCGAGCAGTTTTTTGATAACCACATCGAAGAAGGTGGCGTCGTCGCCCTGCAGGAATTCGTCGCGGCGCACGTATAGCTGGATGCGTCCGCTGCTGTCTTGCAGGTTCATGAACAGGGCCTTTCCGGCCTCGCGCACAGCCATGATGCGCCCGGCCAGCGCGACGTCTTGATAGTTCAGGCGGTTTTTGGTGCCGTCCGCTAAGGTTTCTTCCTGATAGTTGGCCACGATGTCGGCAGCGAATGCCGTAACCTCGAAGGCTTCGGCCGGATAGGGGTCAATGCCTAATTCGCGCAGTTTGCGCAATGCTTCGCGTCGGATGAGTTCTTGATCGGTCATGTTGTGAGCGATGTCTCAGCAGTTTGTTATTCAGGCAAATAAGCAATGATGTCTCGATTGCCGCGCACGGTTTGATCCATGCGGACGTTCAGGGTAGCGTTGAGGGGCAGGACCAAGTCCACGCGCGAGCCGAATTTGATGAAGCCCATATCGTCGCCCTGCCGCACCATCTGGCCTTCGGATACGTACCAGCAGATGCGTCGGGCCAGGGCGCCGGCAATCTGGCGCATGAGGACCTGATGCTCACCGGTGTCGTAAACGACGGTTGTGTGCTCGTTTTCTGTGCTGCTCTTGGGATGCCAGGCCACCAGGTATTTACCTGGGTGGTAGCGAAAGTAGCGCACCACGCCGCCCACCGGGTTGCGATTGACGTGCACGTTGAGCGGTGACATGAAGATGGAGACCTGCAGGCGCCTTTCGCCAAAGTACTCCGTCTCGATGACCTCCTCGATGGCGCAAATGCGCCCATCGGCGGGTGCATACACGATGCGGTTGTCGGCTTTTTCGATGGTGCGCACAGGGTTACGAAAAAACTGCACAAAAAGGCCGTAAACCACCAACGACAGCACAAGTATCGGCCAGAAATAAACCGACCCGGCAGCGCGCAAGGCAATGTTGATGACCAAAAGGAAAAGGCCGACTACGGTCAGGATAGCGAAGCCCTCGCGGTGGAGGCGTATAAACATGTCCATCATTTTCGGGGGGCGAAGGTCGGCAATTCAGGATACTTGCGGCGGCAGAAGCAGACTTTTTGCTCATACCTTTGCGGCCTGTTTTTAAGGTATTCTGGATGAAAGTAGCCGTTGTAGGCGCCACCGGCCTGGTTGGCTCTAAAATGTTGCAGGTGCTCGAAGAGCGCCGTTTTCCGGTAACTCAGCTAATCCCCGTCGCCTCTGAGCGTTCGGTGGGCAAGTTTGTCCGTTTTGGCGGCAAGCGCCATCGCGTCATTGGAATGCAAGAAGCCATCGCGTTGCGACCCGATTTGGCCCTGTTTAGCGCAGGCGGCAGCACTTCCAAAACTTGGGCACCGGCCTTTGCCGAGGTGGGCACCATCGTAGTGGACAACTCCAGCGCCTGGCGCATGGAGCCCGACAAAAAACTCGTCGTACCCGAAGTAAACGCCCACGTCCTGACGGAGCACGACCGCATCATCGCCAACCCTAACTGCTCCACTATCCAGATGGTGGTGGCCCTCAAGCCTCTGCACGACCGCTACCGCATCCGTCGCATTGTCGTTAGCACCTACCAGGCCGTTACCGGCACCGGCGTAAAGGCCGTGCAGCAGCTTATGGGCGAGCGCCGCGGCAAAAACGTCGAGCAGCCGGCCTACCCGCACCCCATTGACCTCAACGTATTGCCGCACATTGACATTTTCTTGGACAACGGCTACACCAAAGAGGAAATGAAAATGGTGCTGGAAACCAAAAAGATCATGGGCGACGATAGCATCCGCGTAACCGCCACCACCGTGCGCGTGCCCGTGCTGGGCGGCCACTCCGAAGCCGTCAACGTCGAATTTGAACGCAACTTCGACTTGGACGAAGTGCGCCAACTGCTGCGCCAGGCCCCAGGCGTCGTGCTGATAGACGACCCCGCCCACAATCAATATCCCATGCCCCTGTACGCCCAGGATAAAGACGAGGTGTTCGTGGGTCGCCTGCGCCGCGACGAAAGCCAACCCAATACCCTCAACCTCTGGGTAGTGGCCGACAACCTGCGCAAAGGCGCCGCCACCAACGCCATACAAATCGCCGAATACCTCACCCAACGCGGAATTTTAAAGCCAAACGCTGCCAAACCGAATTGACCTGCTAAATTTGCCCGCTCAAAAAATACGTTTCACGTCATCCATCAGAGACATTCCATCCGACCCTGGCCTAACGCCACTAACCGCCCGCACAGCAATGAAGAACAAGATCGTAGTTTGGGGAACTAACGCCGCCGAAGAAAAAGTCCTGATAGCCTTAGAGCTCAAGGCCGAAGACAACAAAGTGCTGCTCTACACCTTCCCGGAGACCGTCGTAACCGACGCCTTCTACAACGAGATGATGAACGACTGGAAAAACGACAAGCCCGTCGAGTTTCCGGAGCACACCGTCATCGAGCGCCCCTTGGCCATCACCGACAGCCTGCTGCCCGACGACCTCAAAAGCGACGACCGCAGCGGCGTCCTGCAACGCGCTCAGACCGAGTGGCACTTCGTCGTGCTCTCCACCAAACTCCACCAAGCATACCAGCAGGAACTGGCTGAATTTAAGGAAAAAATAGCCGCCCTGCAAAACTTCGACGAAGGTCTATGGGAAGACCTGCGAACCTTCTGGGACAAAGTCCAGGAACAAACCCGCGAGCGCAACCTCTTCCGCAGCCATGCCGACAGCCTGCGCGATAACATCAACGAACTCTTTGAGAAGCTCCGATCGCTGCGCAACCAGATGCAGCAAGAGGCCAAAAGCGCCTCGCAAATGGTCTATGATGCCTTCATCGCTCGTCTGGAAGAAATCGAGCAGCGCATCGCTGCCGGTAGCGCTAAAATCAGCACGGTATTCGAAGACCTCAAGATCATCCAGCGCGACTACCGCGACGCCAAAATGACCAACGAACACCGCAACCGCCTGTGGGACCGCATTGATAAAGCCTTCAAGGCCGCCAAAGAGCGCCGCTTCGGCCCCGGTGTCAACGAAGGGTCCATTGCCGACCGCCTGGAACGCCGCATCGCCGGCCTCAAAGAAGCCGCCCAACGCATCCAGGACAGCATCCGCCGCGATGAAGAGGACTTAGAATTCCAAAATCGCAAAATCGCCACCACCGAAGGCCAGCTCGAGGCCCAAATCCGCGTGGCCAAAATCAAAATGATTGAGGAGCGCCTCAACGTCAAGCGCGAAAAACTTAAAGAAGTACTCGGTACGCTGAGTGGCTTAGAGCGCCAGCTGGCTAAAACCAAAGAAAAGGAAGCCGCCCGCGCTGCCAAAGAAGCCGAGCGCAAACGCTTCGAGGCCGCCAAAGCAGCAGCACAGGCGGAAATCGCCCAGCAGGTGGCCGCTGCCAAGGAGACCGAACAGGCACACCCTGAGCCAACAACTACCGACACGCCCCCTACATCCTCCGAAGAGGCACCCGGAGACAATGCGCTCGAAGTGGCCACCCGTATCGCTGGTGAAAGCCTTCAGGACGCCGTAGACACCGTCCGTGCTATCGGACAAGTACTGGGCAAAAAAGCCGAACAGGTCACCGATAAGGCCGAAGATTGGGTAGAAGACGCGTTGGATAAAGCAGAGGACGTCGCCGAAGAAATGGCCGACAAAGTGGAAGATATTGCTAAGGAAATGGCCGAAAAGGCGCAGGACTTCTTAGGCAACATCTTTGATAAAGTTACGGAAGCAGTCCGAGAGGTGGCGGACGATTTGAGTCGAGAGAAAGAACAGGTCGCTGATAAGGCCGAAGAAACATCGGCCCTGCCATCGGGTGAAGAAACTGCTGAGGTGCTTATCGAGTCCGTAGATGAAGCCGTTGAAGCCAGCGCATCTCCAAAGCGCACGCCTAAAAAGAAAGCGCCCACCGACGAGACTTCCAATACGCCGCCTACTGATGATGGAGGCGAAGCCTGAGCGGCAACTCCTCTATAACGGCCAAGCTTATTTGACCTTTAGGGGAAAAGCCGACCCTGGACATGCTCCAGCGGGGCATCTTTTTTAGGTATCCTCCGGTAAGATGCCTTTCAAGGCTGTCTGTGCAGCAGCGTATAATTTCGCCCCAAAAACATCTTCTTTCCCCTCCGAAAAAAAATTTACTGTAACGTCTGCCTGCTCGTAACACGTCCGGCGCTCTTGCCACAGCTGGCGAACAGCCTCAAGTGTTGTTTGTGCTAACAAAGGGCGTTTGTACTGCTCAGTCCCTTGAAGCCTTGCCCACAGCACCTCGAAAGGCACATCTATCCAGAGCACAACGCCGTGCGCGCGCATCCAGAGCATGTTGTCGAAAAAGCAAGGCGTGCCACCACCTGTGGCGACGATGCTGGATGGGCTTTCGGCTAACGAATACAGATAGTGCCGTTCCAGTATCCGAAAGGCTTTCTCGCCCTCGCGGGCGAAAAGATTGGCAATGGGTTGGCCTTCTTTGGTCTCTATAAGATGATCCAGGTCTAAGAACGGCAGCGAGAAAGTCTCCGCCAGGCGCTTGCCCCAGTAGGTTTTACCGCTGCCCATAAAACCAATGAGAAAGAGGTGTTTTTTCATGCTGGTTCAGAGCTTCCAGCAACCGGAAGGGCCTTTGGAAAGCGTACCCAGAACTCAGAACCTTTGCCCTCCTCACTGTGAAACCCAATTTCCCCTCCCATCAGCTCCACATACCGCTTCACGATGTACAGCCCTAACCCTGTACCCTGCACGTTGGTGACGTTGGTGGCTCGGAAGAAGCGTGAGAAGAGATGTTTCTGGTCAGCCGCCGGGATGCCCACACCTTCGTCGAGCACGCGCACACGGGTTTCGTGGGCATCAATACTCGAGTACACGCGGATGCTGGCTCCATCAGGCGAATACTTGCTGGCATTTGACAACAGATTGGTGAGAACATGCTTGAATAGCCCCGCATCCAGCTGGGTGAGTTGCTGCCCTTCGTGATGATGTTGAATGGTTTGACCCGGACGCAGCACCAAGGACATCTCACCGATAGACTCTTCTATCAAACCAGGCAAATGGACTTCCGCTAGTTGTGGCTCCGTCTTGCCCTCTTCCAGTCGCCCTAGCGAGAGGAATTCGGTCAATATCGTATTCAAATTATTGACTGCCGTCTGAATGCGAAGAGCGTGCTTTTTGACATTTTCCATCTCTCCGCGCTCAGCATAAGATTTTATAAGCGCTGCCGAAGAAAGCACGGTGCTCAAAGGGGTGCGGAATTCGTGCGAAGCCATCGAAACAAAGCGGCTCTTCAGATCACTGATTTCGCGCTCAGCGGCCAGAGCCGTGGCCAGTTCATTCTTGGCCTGCTCGAGTTCCTGGGTGCGCTGGCGAATCTTTTCCTCCAGACTTTCGTTGAGGTTTTGTAATTCAATAGCCAGCTGCTCCAGCTGTTGGTTTTGACGCATGATGCGCTGCTCATTCTCTTTGCGCGTAGTGTTGTCGATCACGAAAGCCACGACAAACCAGCCTTTCTTTGTGCGGAATGGGCTAAGGCTAACCTCAACCGGAAACTCGACGCCATTTTTGCGCAGGGCGTAAAGGTCTATGCCTGTACCCATAGGACGGGCGCGCGGATTGGCCCGATAATCCTCGCGATGTCGCTCATGAACGCGGGCAAAGCGCCGAGGAATCAGGGCCTCGATGGAGCGACCTATTAATTCCTCTGGAGGGTATCCGAAAAGTTTCTCTGCTGCTGGATTAATCCGAATAATTTGCCCTTGATGGTTAACAATGAGGATGGCGCTGGTAGCAAACTGGAAGAGCGCCTGCAGCTCTTCGCGCTGTTCTCCTTCCTCCTGCCGCATGTTCTGGATGAGCAGTACCAGGTAAGCGCTTGCCCAGATGCTGATGACCGTAAAGGTGCGCCCGAACAGCAACGACTGAAGCGGTAATGGGGTGCCTTCGTATTGGCGTATTGCAGCAGCACCCAGTGCGAGGGCGGTAGCAGTTACTGCCGCCAGTACTACGTCGTTGCGCTCCCGAAAAAAAATGCCCAACAGGACAGCAAACACATGCAGGAAAGGGATGCTATCACCCTCTACAAACCAGACGTCTAAAGCAAAAACGCCCAACATGAGCGCACCGGCAATTACGCCTGCGGGAAAGTGTAAATGAGCCTTGAAAGCGTGCAAACGAGCGCCTTGTTGCATACAGCAAAGGTGCAAAAACGTCCGGATTTGGCCTGGAGCAATCCTGTGAGAGGTCGCTATTTAAGTCCCAGAATAGCACGCGCGTTCTCCCGGTAAAGGTGTCGCGGCTGCTGAGCAATGCGCTGCAGCTGCTCTATGGCTTCAGTGTGTTGCCCGGCTTTCAGGTAGGCCAGCGCGAGGTACCACTCGGCGTGCTGGTAGGGTATTTTGGCCGTAGGCGGCACCTGTTGTAAATAGGCGAATGCCTCTTCAGTACGGCCAGACTTCAGCAGACAGGTGCTTTTGAGCACTAAGGCCATTGGACGCGCCTCAAAATCGGGCGTCTCGAGGGCTTTTTCCAACAGAGGCAAGGCCTCGGCACACTTTCTCTGGGCATACCACTGCCGGGCGCGTGTATAGTCATCTTCGGCCTCTGCGCCTAAGGTGGCGCTGATTTCCACGGGGCTGAAGTACTCCTGGAAGAGCGTCTGCGCGTCTTTTGCCGCAATGGGTGCTTCCATCGCTACGGGTGTGGTTTGCATCAGCCACCAGACGCCAGCGACGAGTAAGAGCACCGACAATCCGGCTAAGGCTAAGCGGCCCCAACGCGGCTGCAGCACACCTTCAGGGCTGTGATTGGCGAAGGTATCTTCAATAAGGTCCTGAATTTTCCACCACCATAGGCGGGTGCGCAGCAGGCGGCGGCTGCGCTGTTGGAGGCGTTCGCGGCGGTCGAGAGCACCCTGAGCCCGCACGGCAAAGCGAGCAGCCCGGTGCAGGCGAACCTCAAGGGCCAGCACTTCATCTTTTTCCAGCTCCGTTTCAAGAGCGGCGCGCTCTTCCGCCGACAAGAGGCCGTCTAAGTAGCGTTCAATGCGGGTGGTGAGGGTGTCGTCGTTCATGGTGCATTTGTTTTTGAATGCTGAGCGATTAAAAGCGTTTTTTCCGAAGCCAGGCGCACAGGTCGCGGCAAACGGCCTGCTGTTGCTGGCAGGCCTCCTTCAACGCATGCCGCAAACTCTCCATGCCCCGGGAGACCATCTCGTGGGCCACGCGCTCGGTCTTGAAACCGTGCAGTTGTGTCAGGTCCTCGTAGTCGTAGCCGTCCAGCTTATCCACCAACAGGGCGCGGCGCTTGGGCGGCATACTGTCTAAGGCCATCTGCAGGCAAGCCAGAATGCGCTGCTGGCGTCCTTGCCCTTCGGCTTCCTCTTCGTGTCGGAACAACTCTTGCACGTTTTCTTCTGAGTGTTGCAATACGTCGAAGAGCCACTGCGGCAAATCCAACACCCTGTTGGACTGGCTCAACGGCTCTATTTTTACCTTTGTCGTACGCCGGCGCACAGCGTCAACTCCGCGCCTGCGCGTCAGGGTGTACAGCATCTTGCCCACATCCTCGATGGCCTCGCCGGCATATATCTTCTGGTCCAATTCGGCTACGGCATCGGTAAAGGCCATGGCTGCCTCTTCGTAGGGCAAATGCAACTCGCGCACGCCCACCCAACGCACTAAGTAAAAAAAACGCTTTTGAATAAACCCATTGGCGCGCTCTCGAGCAGAGCCGCCTCGCCGGATCATCGCGCAAAGTTGGTCGCTGTTCATATTTTGCTGTCCTGACCGTAACGGCTCTGAGAGGTGTGGCAAAGATATTGGCCGCACCGATTTTAGAGGTACCCTTGCTTAAGCCTCCTTCGCTATCATTATTTTCGCCGGCAAAAATCCGTTCTTATGAAAAAAACTTTGACCACCTCGTGCTGCATGGTGCTTTTTATGGCCATGACCCTGGCCCAAGGAAAGCGCGCCACCCTTTCTTTTCCCCGGATTACTCCTTCAGAGGCTTCGCGCTCTTTTGTTATCCCGCTGTCGGAGGTGAGTCCTTTTCTGGCCTGGTCGGTGGTCTGGCACGGTGAGGCTTCGGCTTTGCAAGTGCGCTTCTCGCCGGACGGGCGCCATTGGGAGGACAATTGGACGTCCGTGCAGCCAGATGCACATGCCGCTGCCGATATTGATGGGCGCCAGGTGAGCGCTCTGTCGTTCGAGGCTGCCCAGATGCACTACTTTCAGGTGCGCGTACGAGCAGAGGCGCGCGATGTAGTTTTTCACTTCTTCAGTCCGGGCGCTTCAAGGGCTGTTGCTCCCTCTGAAGAAACGGATTTACAGGCATGCCCCTGCCCCAAGCCGCCTTCCCTTAAGCGCTCGGACTGGTGCCCGGCGGACAATTGCCCACCGCATCCTAACCCGGTGTACACCACGGTAACCCATTTGATTGTGCACCATTCGGCCACCGCTAACACGGCCAACGACTGGGCTGCCGTGGTGCGCGCCATCTGGGATTTCCACGTCAACACCAACGGCTGGGCCGACATCGGCTACAACTGGCTCATTGACCCCAATGGCACCCTCTACGAAGGCCGCGGCGACAACGTTATCGGTGCCCACTTCTGCGGTGCCAACAGTGCCACCATGGGCGTTTGCATGATCGGCGACTACACCAACCAAACCCCCACAACTGCCGCCACCAACCGCCTGCGCGACCTGCTGGCCTGGAAACTATGCGCCATTGGCGCTGGCCCGCTCGACAGCGCCCTGCATGTGCCCTCCGGACGGGTACTGCCCCGCATCAGCGGCCACCGCGACGGTTGCAGCACAGCCTGCCCGGGCAATGCCTTCTACCCTACACTGCCCAACGTACGCTCGGCAGTGGCCAACTACATCACGCAGGTGTGCAGCCCTATCCGCGTCCGCACGCCCCTCGCCGAAGCCTCGCTGTCGATATATCCTAACCCGGCCCGACAAACATTTTTCGTAAACTGTGTAGAACCCTCGGGAGCGTGGATCCATGTATTTTACCCAAACGGGCGCCCGGCGCTCGCTCCTCAATGGCTGCCCACCGAAGGGCGCTACGAGATCGCACTGGAGCGCTTGCCAGTGGGCATCTACTCTGTGCATTTGCTCGGCCCGGAAGGACAGACTAAAGGGACGATGTTGGTCAAGTGGTGAGCTATCCTCGTCTCGACACGTCTGCTTAGACACATGCGGCAAATTCCCCCCAAAAAAATTCACTTTCCTCTTCCCGGAAGTTGAGACTCGCGCACGGTTGACGACATTACTCTTTCAATTACGATGGCCCATTCGGCCACGCGGCTAATCAACACTTGGAAGCCTCCGCATATAATCCTTTTCGCCCGATCTTTCTGATGTGGAGTTTTGACTCCTCCGCCGCCCCACTCAGAAGACCCTTTGACCTTCGGCCCTGGGCAGCCAGATGAAAGCCATCTCCTTGAACCGCCTCAGACCCCCCGCCAGTCTGGGCGGTTTTTGTTTGAAGAGCGCGGCACTGGGCGGGCATTTACATATCGTAGGTGATCTCCACCTCGTCGGTTTCGGGATGCGCCTGGCAGGTGAGGCAGTAGCCGGCCTTGATCTCTTCGTCGTCTAAGGCGTAGCAGGCGTCCATGCGCACGCGACCTTTGAGGACTTTAGCCATGCAGGTGGAGCAGGCGCCGGCAGTGCAGGAATAGGGGACGTCGTATTTTTCTTTGACCAAGACGTCCAGTATGGTGGCTTTGGGCGGCACGGTCGTTTCGATACGCACACGGTTGAGGTGCACGACGAGGCGGGCGCCGCCATTGGCCTGGGTGGGCATTTCGACGAATTCGCCCGGCGTGTGGGTAGCGTTGATGAACAGCTCGGTGTGGATTTGCTTGTTGTCTATACCTCGGCTCAGCAGGGTGGCTTTCACGACATCGGCCATGTTGCCCGGCCCGCAGATGAAGTATTCGCAGTCGGCGGCGGGTGTGTGAGGTGGGTTTTCGTCTAAGAATTGCTCAACGACCAATCCCGTGATGCGGCCGGTGCGTCCATTCCAGTTCGTCGTATAGCGTTTGAAGAGGCCGAGGAAGTTGCCTGCTTCCACTTTTTTGGGTTGGCTCAGGATGTGCTCTACGTGCAGTTGGCCGGCGTAGCGCTGACTGAGGCGCTCCAGTTCGTCGCGGAAGATGATGTTTTCCTCATCGCGGCTGCCGTAGAGGAGGAAGATGGCGCTCATGGGTTCGGCCTCTAAGGCCGTTTTGAGGATGGACATCAGCGGGGTAATGCCACTGCCGGCGCCGAAGAGGTAGAGCGTGCGCCGTCTGTCGGGGTCAAATTTTGTAATGAAACGCCCGTCGGGTGGGGCGACTTCGAGCGCATCACCTTCCCGGAGGGTGTCGTGCAGGTAAGTGGACATCTGGCCACCGGCCACTTTTTTTACCGTGATGGCTAAGCGTTTTTCCAAAGGGCTGGAAGACATGGAATAGGCTCGGCGCACTTCGTGCCCATTGAAGGTATGACGCACCGTAACGTACTGGCCTGCCTGGTAGGCGAAGCGGTTACTCAGTTCGTCAGGGATATGAAATTCGATGGTGCGCGTGTCGAGGGTTTCGGGTTGGGTACGCAAGACGGTCAACGGATAAAACTGCATAGGTGTCGGGTCATCGTTAGAAAGTGTGGCCCCTCGTTCAACAGGTAGGTGGGGCGACGCATAAACCGATGAGAATTAATCCGGTTCAAAGCCGAGGACGATATTGAAGCGTCCGAATTCCGTCCAGCGGGCGCCGCGGGCGATGAGGTCGGGTTTATCGAAGCCGAAGCCGTAGTCGAAGCCCAGCGTGCCGAACATAGGCAGGAACACGCGCAAGCCCAGACCGGCAGAGCGACGCAGGTCGAAGGGGTTGAATACGCGCGCATTGGCCCACGCATTACCACCCTGCAGAAAAGAGGTTACGAAAATAGTGCTCTGGGGGTTGAGTGAAATGGGATAGCGCAGCTCTAAAGTGAATTTACTGAATACCCCTGCACCGCCCGGGAAGGGCTGCATGATGTCCTCTACGCCGTAGCCGCGCATGCTGATGATGCTGCGGCCAAAGAGGCCAAAGTTCTGGTTATTGAGGCCGTCGCCGCCCAGGTCGAAGCGCTCGAAGGGGCTGAGGCCGGTCTTCTTGGACCAGCGGCCCAGAATGCCCACTTTAGCCTGGGAGCGGAGCACGAGTTTACCTACTAAAGTAGTGTACCATTCAGCGTCGAAGCGCCAGCGCACGTATTCGACGTTTCGGTAGATTATGGCAGGGTCATCCTGCTGATAGAAGCTGGCATCGCGAAAAAAGGAGTAGGGCGGTGTGGCTTGCACGGAGACGGAAAACAGCGAGCCGCCGCGGGGGAAAATGGGGTCATTGATGCTGTTGCGCGCCAGCGTGAGGTTGAGGTTAAAGTTGTTGTACTTGCCGTTGCCCAGGATGCGGCCGAACTCGTCGCGGAAGTTGGTCCAGTTGATGAGGTCATAGGTCTGCATTTCTAAGCCGGCACGGAATACGAAATTGTCGTCGGGGAATTTGAGGCGCGTACCGAAGTTGACAGCGCCGCGCAGAATACCCAGCCGGCTATAGCTCGAGGTTCCCTCGAAGCCCGAGGCGAAGCGGTTGGCCACGCCAGCGACGGTGAGCGAGTTGGGCTTGCGGCCGCCTAACCAGGGTTCAGTGAAGGAGAAGTTGTAGGATTGGAAGTTTGGCCCCGACGTCTGGCCGCGCAGGCTGAGGCGCTGGCCATCGCCCTGGGGCAGTGGGTTCCAGGCTTCGCGGTTGCGGATGTTGCGCAGCGAGAAGTTGTTGAACGTAACACCCAGCGTACCGATGACACCGCCTAAGCCAAAGGCCGTGCGGGGCTGGTAGCCGGCGCTCAGCTCGAGCTGGTCGGAGGGCTTTTCCTCTAAGGTGTACTCGATATCCACCGTGCCCCGATCGGGGTTGACGGGCGTGTTGATCCCCAGGGATTCGGGGTTAAAGTAGCCGAGGTTGACGATTTCGCGCTGCGAGCGGATGATGTCGGAGCGGCTGAACTTGTCGCCCGGCCGCGTGAAAAGTTCGCGTCGGATGACGTGCTCGTGGGTGCGATCGTTGCCCTTAATGACGACGCGGTCAATGGTGGCCTGCGGCCCTTCGAAGATGCGGATTTCTAAATCTACGGAGTCGTTTTCGATAGCCGTCTCAATGGGGTCGGCGCGGAAGAACAGGTAGCCGTTGTCTAGGTAGAGCGACGACACATCGCGCCCGTCCTGACTGAAACTGAGGCGGTTGTTGAGCAGTTCCTGGTTGTACACGTGGCCCTTAGAGATGCCGAGCACTTGCTGGAGGACGCGCGTTTCATAAATGGTGTTGCCCTTCCACGTAATGTCGCGGAAGTAGTAGCGCCGGCCTTCGTTTATCGTCAGCTCGATCATCAGGTCGCCCTTAGGCGTACGCCACACGGAGTCGCGCACCACGCGGGCGTCGCGGAAGCCTAGGGTGTTGTAGTAGGCTTCTATGGCGCGCTTGTCTTCTTCGTAGTCTTTCTCGACGAGTTTGGACTTTTTGAAAATCCGGCTTTTGCGCGCCGTGTTTTTCATCTTTCGGCGCAGCTTGCTGACTTTGACCTGCTGAACGCCAACGAAGCGAATGTCCTGAATTTTGACGCGCTTGCCCGGGTTGATGATCACTTCCATTTTGACGCCGTTGACGGAGCGCTCGTCGGGGGTGGTTTTGATGCTGACATTAGCATCCAGGTAGCCCTTGTCGGCGTAGTAGTTTTTGATGCCGTTGATGACCGAGACGCGCGCGTTTTCCGTCAGAATGGCACCGCGCTGCAGATAGCGGTTGATAACGTTATTGAGGTCTTCGTGCTTGCTTTTCTTGACGCCGGAGAAGGAGTGGCGTGTGTAGCGCGGCAATTCCTTGACAACGATTTCCAAAAAAACCTCGTCGCCTTGCTGGCGTTCCTGGACGATTTGCACGTCAGTGAAGAGGCGCAGGTTCCACAGCGCCTGCACGGCGCGAGTGATGAGCGGGCCAGGGATGCGAATCTGTTCGCCGACACGCAGACCCGAAATGGCAATAAGTGCTTGAGCATCGGTGTATTGGGCACCGCTGACGCGCACGCCGCTAATCTTGTACTCTTGCGCTTTTTCATAAGGGAACAGCGGCAATTGGGCGGTATCGGTAGAAATAGTGCTTTGAGCGGTCAGACCATTCAAAGCCAGCAAAAGCAGGCCGAGGATAGGCAGTTTCATGGATACAATAGATGTGGGCAAGTGGATGGGCTTTGTGGGTGCAAGCGTTTGGATTACGGTTTGTGGGCCAGGGAGAGGATTTCTTCCAGGTTTGGGCATTGCTGGAAAAGCGGGTCAATGAATAAGTGCGTTTTGCGCAGCCGCCGGAGCATCCATTGCTCGATGTACTCATTCTTTTTCTGCTCTAAAGCAGCTGCCTGGATCTTGTTGTAATCCTGACGAAGGTCGGCCTTGTGAGGTTTGCTGCGGCTTTCCAAAAGAATGAGCCGGTAATAGCGCGACCCGTCGGGAGCACGGAAGGGTGTGGGTTTTGAGATGTCGCCTACCTTTAGTTCGTCAATGGCGAAGAAGATGTTGGTGTCTAAGTCGCCCACTTCGAAGAAGGTATTGCCTGTGCGCGGATTGGCTACGCGGCCGTCGTTGTTGTAGCTGGCTGTGTTTTTGTCGCCATAGATCTTGACAGCATCGCTGAAGCTGAGTTTACCCGATACGATGAGGCCTCGAATAGAGTCCAATTTGGCGGCGGCTTTTTCCAAATCCTCTTCCGTGATTTCCGGTTTAACGAGGATATGACGCGCGTGGATGAGGTTGCCACGGCGCTCGATGAGCTGGATGATGTGAAAACCGAACTCGGTTTCGACCACAGGGCTTATCTGGCCGGGTTCGAGTTTATAGACGGCGGCCTCAAACTCGGGCACGAAAACACCGCGTTTTTGCCAGCCTAAGTCGCCGCCCTGCGTGCCGCTGCCGGGGTCGTCGCTGTATTTTTTGGCTAATTCGGCAAAGCTTTCGCCTTTATCCACGATGCGCTGGCGTAGTTGCTCCACTTGGGCGCGTGCTTTGGCTTTTTCTTCGTCGTTGACGGGCGGCTTGTACACCAGCTCGCGGATTTCCACTTCGGCACTGAAAAAGGGCAGCGAGTCGGTCGGTATTTCATTAAAAAAAGCCTGCACCTCGGCAGGCGTGATGGTGATCTTTTTGGTGATTTCCTGCTGCATGCGTTCGGCCAGCATTTGGTCGCGCATGTCGTTGCGCATCTGGTCTTTGATTTGGGCTACCGTCTGGCCGTAATACTCTTCGATGGCCTTGTCGTCCTGGTTAAAGTAGGAGCGCAGGCGCTCAATGCGCGCATCGAGCTGGTTTTCGACCTCCTCGTCTTTGACGAGCACAGAGTCTATTTTGGCCTGGTGCACCAGCAGTTTTTGCACTAAGAGGTTTTGCAGGACGATGCAGCCATAGTCAGGGCCGATTTTAGGGTTTTGCTGGCGCGCGTAGGCGACCTGTTCCTGCACTTCGCTCAGTAGGATCACTTCGCCGCCAACTGTGGCGACGACCTTGTCAATGAGCAGACGGTCGTTTTGAGCCGCTACTGATAGGGCGAAGGCGATGCTGTATAGAAGGGCGAGGAGGGTGTTTGGGCGCAATAGGAAAAGCTTTAGCATGGATGTTGGACGCACAGTTATTGGGCATACAGACGAGGCGTTATGCCTGAGTGTTGGTGGGTAGTATCGGGTTGTCTGAGGGCGGATAAATTTTTGGCCGTGTGCTGGCTGCGAGCGTTTCTGTTCATTGGTTAATCCAGATGTTTTGGCGTCGCAGTTCTTGCTGGTACAGGTCTTCTTTCCATCGTTCGATGAGCTCTTGTTTTCGCTTGTGCAGCAGGATAGCCCTGGCCTGTTCGCGCGCGTACTCGAAGGGGGCTGTTTCCTTGCCGCGCACCACCTCGAGTACGCGATAATAGTAGCGGAAGTCGCCATCGCTCAAGGTGCCTTCGCGGCGCGGGGCCACGTTTTCGGAGGTCAATGTGCCGCGTGGTAATAAGGCCGACACCTCCTCTAGCCGATGCCAGCGATCGGTGTCGAGCAGTGCTTCTTTTGCCCATTGCTTCGAGAGCGCGCGCAGCCGTTCGGCGTCAGCGGGGTTCTTGCTGTACCACAGGCGGTTAAACTCGCCCTGCGGCGCTTTGTAGGGTATCACAATCAGCTGGCATTTCAGGATGGTGTTCTCCAGCTGAAACTGGTCTTTGTTGTGCTCGTAAAAGTCGCGCAGGTCATTTTCCGATACGAGACTATCCAACTTTTCAGCGATGATTTGCTCCTCGAAGTTAAAGCGCACCAGGCTAGCCCGGTAGTCGCGCACTAGTTTGTCAATGTTGAGGTCTTTGGGGATGTTGCGCTCGGCTTCGTACATGAGCAGCTGGTCGCGTACCCAGCGCTGTACGTGCGCTCGTACTAACAGGACGCTGTCGTCCGGCGAGGTTCCGGGCGGCACGATGCCTTCCAGTTCCGACAGGTAAAGGCTTTTATTATATACCTTGGCCAGCAGCACATCGCCCTCGCGGGCGTTGGCGTCCGGAGAGGCGCATTCCCACAGCCATAGCGCCAGGCAAGCAAAAAGGGTCAGCCGGAAGAGGATCGTCATAAAAAAGCGTTTCCGGGCGCCAGAGGGAAGCCCGGAAACGCGGCAAAATTAGACCGAATCCCGAAAAATGCCGTAGGGTCTTTCAAACGGATTGGGCAAACGGGCCTCTGTCAGTCGCGGTCGAAGCGCAGCTCTTGCACCACTGCGCTGCTGCCCGTTACTTTCAGGTAGATGTACACACGGAAGGCGCCATTGGCCGTTACCAAGTTGCCGATGCAGTACTGGTCGTTGCTGCCGCGGCTGGCGCCTTGGTGCACCTGGTTGAAGGAACGCGGGCGGTTGGTACTGAAAAAGCCACGCAGCAACTCCACTGCTTTGGCTTTCGAGCACGTCTGCTCCTTTTCCAAAATAGACAGGTCCACATTATCAGCCAGGTGGCGTGCTAGGGCATCGGCATCACCCGCGCTTAAGGCGCGAGCCACGGCCTCGAGTACCGGGTTGTTCTGAGCAGCAGCGATTGTGGTCAAGGGGAATAAGAACAGCACCAAAAGCAGATTTTTCATGGCAGTTGAACAAGATGAAAAGGGTGGTGTCAAAATCGGTATTGATACGAAGGGATGCTGGCAAGGAAACTGCCAAAACGGTCGCGTTAGTGTTAATAGATACCAAAAAAAGATGCCAAAATCTAACAACAGCGACCGCAGAGCCGTCTTTTTGTGCTTTTCGTCGAAAAAAAGGAGAAGCCACTGTCTAAGAGCGCCTTCAAAGGCTTTTCGTGCGCCCGCCGTCTACCGGCAGGTTGATGCCGTTGATGTAAGCGGCTGCCGGGCTGGCCAGAAAGGCTACGGCAGCCGCCACCTCCTCCGGCTCGGCAAAGCGCCCCAGCGGTACCTGGCGCCGAAACTCCTCCTCCAGCGCAGCCACCGGCACGCCTGCTGCGGTGGCCCGCTTCTCGATGAGGTCGTACAGCCGCCCGGTGCGTGTGAAGCCGGGCAATACGTTATTGACCGTGATGCCCCACTGCCCTACCTCGCCGGCCAGCGTCTTGGCCCAGGCGGCCACGGCCCAGCGCGTCGTATTTGATACGCCCAGATTTTCGATAGGCTCCTTGACCGACGTGCTGATGATGTTGATGATGCGCCCGTAGCCCGCTGCCTGCATGCCCGGCAGCATGGCCTGCGCCAGCAAGTGATTGCACAACAGATGGTTGTGGTAGGCTTTTAAAAACTCCTCCGGCCGCGCATTAAGGATAGGCCCGCCCGGAGGGCCGCCCGTATTGTTGATGAGAATATGAATGGGCTGCTTCTCGAGCAAGGCCCATACCTGCTTCAGCAAATGTTGGCTATCACTGAAGTCGGCCACCAAATAGCTGTGCTGCTGTCCCTGCGAAACGTCTAAACGCTGAAGTGTCTGCTGAAGGGCGCTTTCTGTACGCGCCACCAACGTAACGTTGGCGCCCAAGGCTGCCAGCTCTATGGCTACGGCCTGTCCAATGCCCGCACTCGAGCCGCCTACAAAGGCATTTTTGTTTGAAAGAGAAATGTCCATCGTTCAGAGTAAATCGTGCCGTCGGCGCGCACACCAACGCGCGGTGAAAGGAGGAGGCAAAGAACGAAAAGAGGCAGCGAATTTCACTGCCGAGCATTTGAATACAGAAAACTCTGTGTGCCCTTGCATGTCAGAACCACCAGGGCGAAGCTACGGGCTCTTTCTTGATGAGAAAAGCGCGTTGGCGCATGAATCGCTTGAGTGCGGCCGGACCCATGCGGGTGCCACCGATACCCGACATTTTGAAGGATTGTTTTTCGCCTTCGTGCACTAAGGCGGTCAGAGCACACTCATTGATGGAAATAGCGCCAGCTTCGATACGCTGCCCGATGCGCAGAGCGGTGGGCCAATCGCGGGCGAATACCGCTGCGCTCAGGCCGTAGATGGTGCTGTTGGCCAGTTGAACGGCTTCTTCCTCAGTATGGAAAGGCATCACCGGGATGAGAGGGCCGAAAGTTTCTTCCGTCATTACCTTCATGGTGTGGTTGACGCCTGTCAGTACCGTAGGTCGGCAGTACCAGCCTCCACCCAGGTTTTCGCACTGTTGGCTACCTGTGATTATGCGAGCGCCCTTTTCTATGGCGTCGCGCAGGTGTTCGTTAATGATGTGCACTTGTCGTTCAGAGATGACCGGGCCAATCTGGCCATCTTCAGGAGTAGGATAGGCCAGGCGGACATTTTCAGCGCGTTGTTTCAGTTTTTCTAAAAACTCCTCCTGAATGCTCTCCTGCACGTACACCCGCTCGATGGACAGACATGATTGGCCGCAGTTGACCGTACTGCCCCAGAGGATGGAAGCCGCGGCATGCTCTAAGTTAGCTCCCTCGAATACCAGAGCCGGGTCTTTTCCACCTAACTCTAAAAAGCAGGGAATAAAACGTTCGGCACAGGCGGCATACACTTTTTGGCCTGTAGCGACGCTGCCTGTGAAGCACACCAGGTCCACCAGGTCAATGAGTTGTGCACCTGTACTGCCGTCGCCGGCAACAAAGAGAAGTATATCGCGCAGCAGCGGTACCTCGCGCACGGAGGCCATAAGGGGCTCGATGAAGCGCGGAGTGATTTCGCTGGGTTTCACCACTGCGCTGCAGCCGGCCAGCAGGGCGGGCAAAGTATCTATCAGGCCCAGTAAGAGCGGAAAATTCCATGGGCTAATGACGCCCACGACCGGGATAGGCTGCACATCCTGCCGAATGTGTATGAAAGGAATAGCACTCCCTTTGTCCGGCGTTTCCTGGAAGAAGTTTTCAGCCAGCCGGCACCAGCGGTCAATGCTTTGGCCGATGAGTTGGGCTTCCAGCACGCTTTCGTGGTGGCGGCCGGTGTCCAGCGTGAGGGCTTCGATAAGGGTGGGCAGGTGGTGTTGGAGCGCCGCCTTCCAGGTTTGCAGGGTGGCGATGCGTTCATGCAAAGGCAATCGTGCCCACATGTGCTGATGATGGCGCAGGTGGGCTACGGCTTGTTGCAGCTCTTCGCGTTCAGGTAGGTTGAAGTAGTAGTCCACCTGACCAGTGCGCGGGTTGCGGACAGGATATTTCGCTGTGCTCATGGGTCGCTGATGAGGGTCCAGCCGGAGACCACTTTTCGGATGTTGATGCCAATACGGCGTGCGGCCGGGTCGGCCCAGGTATAGGCTACGGCGCGGCTGTTCCAGTGCAGTTGTTCGGGAGGGTCAGTGTAAATGGCCAATTTCATAATAGGCGTGCGTCGGCTATGCACCAGCTGTGTGAGTTCTACGGTGTATTCGCCAGCGGCACCGTCAGGGAAGAGCAGTTGAGCAGCATCGCCTTGGTCGTGCAGCGTCAAACCGGCGAAGAAATATACGCTGTCGGGGCGCACGTGGTCCATGGGGTACTGTATCCACCCACGGAAGAAGCGGCATTTGAGCAGGCGATAAGGTTCGTTATCGGGTTGTTCAAAAAGGCCTTTATCGAGGAGCCAGAACGTGTCTTTTTTGAGTACAAAAGACGAGGTGCCGTCCGACGACTGGCCGAGGAAGGCGCCTTCTTTAAAATGCCAGCGAATGGGTGCCGGTAGTGTCCCGAGGGTGCTTTCAGCGCGCAACGGAGAAAAGTCCGTCCGCCATTGGCCATCGGGTAATTCCTCGAGGTGCATGGCGTATCGCGCCAGCAGGCGGCGGCGGTTACCTTCATAATGTTCTACGCGCCATACCCATGGTCCGGCTGCGGTATCGCGTTCGAACACACTGTGCACATGTCGGTGCGGGTGAGCCGTCGGTACGCGATGGCTTTCCGTTTCTGTGTTTTCCATCCAGCATTGCTGAAAGTTGTCCCACTCGCCGCTGATGTAGCGGGCAAATACGTCGGCAGGGCTTTGCGCACGCAGAGCAATGCCCCATAGCCAACCTGTTAGCACAACGAATACCGCTTTGCGAAACACCAAAAGGGTATCTGCTTTTTTCGGATACCTTTTCTGGGTCTGGGTCAAAATTCCTCCTTTGATCTCTGGTTGTTTTAGGACATTATGCATGGCTCGTCATTCTTGTTTTTTCAGCCAATCTCCGATGCCATAGGGGTCGGGCAAGGCACCCGATACGTGCTCGTGTCGGATACGCCACTGACCGGAAGTAGCATCGGGCACCAGCACGAAGGTGGCCCGAAATGTGTTTTCAAAGGCGCGTCCTGACACGCTAACGCGCAGTCGGATGATGCCGGCCACCCAAGCCATCGTGTCCGTCTGTTGGTGGAAGGGGCCTTCCAGCCACTCGATGCCCAGCAATTCGATGGCTGACTGGCAAAAGTCCGTCCAGCCTTTTTTGATTTTTTCAAAACCTATCGTCGTCAGTCGTGGACCTTCCAGAATGACATAGGTTTCTTCCGACGGCACATATTTATTTAGGATTCCGGGCAGGTCTTTGTTCACGATGGCCTGGTAGTGGCCGGTAATGGTTTCCAATGCGCTTTGCACAGCGGTCATAGCGTGTCTATTTTGGTTTCCAGCCGCCGAACACGTTCCAGATGGGCGAGCGTCCGTAGTCTTCGCGCACCTGGGTGCCGTTGGGTTGGTCTAAGTCGTTGACGGCTCGCACGCCTACCTGCATGAAGTTGGCTCGTGGGATACCGGCCTCTTCCATGAGGTCTTCAGGCTGCAGGTCGTGCATGTGGCCCCAATATGGCTCGGCGTTGTAGTAGGCGTCCCAGTCGCGCATAAATTGCTCGAAGTAAGACATTTCTGGCGTGTATTGTGGCTGTTCGATGTGCAGGGTTAGCCCACCGGGTGCCAGTACCCGACCGATTTCTTTGAAGATTTTGTGGATGGCTTTGCCGCCAGTTTCGTGGAGGAACATGGTGGTTTGCACCCAATCGAAGTAGCCATCGGGAAACTCGCTCATGTCTTCAGCGTCCATTTGCACGAAGCGTACGTTCGTGATGCCCAGAGCGATAGCACGTGCAGCGCCGTAGCGCAACATGGGTGCGCCGGCGTCAATGGCCCACACTTCGGCATCGGGGAAGGCTTCGGCAATGGGCAAGGTATTGTGGCCCAGCCCACAGCCGATATCCAGGATACGTTTAGGCTTGAAGTCGGGGTAGTTTTCGCGTACCCATTTGGCGATAGCGCGGCCGCCGCCATCGGTGAGGCTGCCCAACATGCCGCCGCTGGTAACGAACAGGCCGCTGTCGTAGTTGGCGGCATTAGCCACATCGCCCTCAAAATATTGGGTGTGGTAGCTGCCCGGCATCAGGTGGTTGTCCACGTGGCGCAGGTAGCGGGGTACTTCAAAGCCTGGCCTCAGGCGCAAGATATCTTCGTGCCCTTTCAAGGTATCTTGCACGCGCTGGGCCAGCTCCTCGGCTTGGCGCAACACCACAGCCCTTCCGTTTTGCTGGCGCATTTCCATGGTGCAGCGGCGCAGTGCCGCCCACATCTGGTAGTACGCATCGCGGCTGATGGCCTCGCGCAGCTCGTGGCGGTTCTGAAAGGTGCGGCCGTGTTCGGCTTTGAATGCAGGTTCCACCCGACGCTCGTAGGCCACCTGTACGCCCGGGGCGATGACCGTGGACAGGTATCGGTTCAGATTGGCCAGGAAGTTGTAGCGAGCACGCTCGTCGTGCGTAAAGTGCGGAAATACCGCGTGTTGCTTCAGCTTCGTCCATACGGGCGGAAGCGAATAGCCTATCGAATTTTGCCTGTTGTCTCCCATATTTTTTGTTTTTAATTGTGTGAAATCATACTTGTCGTTTTCGGTGGTCTATTGAGTTCTCAGGTAAATAATCGGCGTGTCGTAGGGTGTCAGTCGTTGCCCGTCTTTTTCCAGTAGTTCCATTACCTCCAGTCGGCCGGGGGTGAATTTTTCGATGAGCGTGAAGCGCATGCCGTTGCCCCAGTCGTTGGGAGCGTAGATGGTGAAGGTATCCTTGCCGTTGAAGGTGTATTCGGCAGGTTTGAAGCGCGGGCTGATGCGCAAATCATTGTAGTTCAGCATCAGGTTAGGGTTATTGTTGGTCAGCTGTTCCATGGGCAGGTGGTCGGGCAACTGGTAAGCATACAGGCGCACCGTGCGTGCATCTACGGCTTCGAAGAAGAACAGATGATGATTGATTTTGTGCGTGCCATCGGGCATGTCGTAGTAGCTTTCTTCGATAAGCCAAAAGCCGGTTCGCGGCGGTGCATTTTGGATGCGGTGGTCGGCGATGCGGTTGACGTGTCGGGCCAGAGGGTGTACCTGCTTTCCTGCAGCGCGCTCAGCTTCCACCTGCTGGCGGTTATCGAAGTCGCCGACGATATAGCTTTTGAACACGTCAATCGCTTGTGGCGAGGTCGCACCAGGCATCCGTGATTTGCATGAGAAAAAGGCAGCCACCATAAGCAAGAGGAAGAATGTCTGGAAGGGAGTAGCGAGCATGCCGGCGCAGTCGAGAAGGTCTTGTTTCACCATGTTATTTCCTACATCTCGTTAATTTCATCGGCGATCTGGTGCATGGGTTTGTTGTCTTCCGGGTTAGCCACAGCATCCAGTTCCTGCTTGACGATGCGCAAAATGCGCGCTGCATAGCGGGCGTGCCACAGCTGGCGTTCTTCCGCCTGCTCGTCAGTGGGGACAAAGCCCTCAATTTCCGCCTGCGCAAGTATGCCTTTGGCTTCCAGCAGGCGCTCGATGGTGTCTATGCGTTCGCGGATAACGGCCACTTCCGTGGCGATGGCCATAGCGATGTTCATCACGCGCTCGGCCATGGGGTCGTCGAAGAAGTAGGGCCGCGCGCCTTTTGCTTTGTCGCTGCCCATTACGATGTCGTTGAGTTTCATGGCAGAAAGTGTTTTTTTGATAGAATAAGATGCTTTTTATGCGCAAGCAATGGTTGCCAGATGCTGCTACGGGTTTTCGCCCTGCTTTCCAATGGCTTTAATGGCGCCACAGGTACTGTCCGCCTGGCTCGCCCTGGATGACGCCGTTGTTGTAAATGTGTTGGCCGCGCAAGAAGGTGTGTTTGACGCGGCCGGTGAGCGTCATTCCCTCAAAGGGCGTGTAGCCCTGGGCGCTTTCCGACTCGGCGGCGAGCACGGTGAAGGTTTCGTTCGGGTCGAGCAGTACAATGTCGCCATCGTAGCCCGGAGCGATGTCGCCCTTTTGGCGCAGGCCATAGCGTTGGGCAGGGTTCCAGCACACCAATTGCGCCATGTGCTGGTAGGTCATGCCGCGTTTGCTGCCTTCTGAAAACAGGCCTGAAAGCAGGTATTCGGTTCCGCCAAAGCCTGATTTGGCCAGAAAGATGTTGTCTGGGTTGTTTTTGTCCAGTTTGAATTCGTGCGAGCAACAGGCGTGGTCGCTGACTACCCAGTCAATTTTACCTTCCAGCAGGCATTGCCACAGGTACTCGACGTCTTCACGTGAGCGGATGGGTGGGTTCACTTTGGCGTAGCCTCCGGCCGGCGAGTCGTAGTCGAGCAGCAGATGGCCGATAGTTACCTCGCGGCGGAAGTTGATGTGCGGAAACACCTGTTCCATCATCAAGGCGGCATCTATGGCCTTGCGCGAAGTGAGGTGCAGCAAATTGATATTCATGCAGTCCGTCTCGTGGGCCAGATACGAAGCGATGAAGATGGCCAGCCCTTCCGAATGCGGCGGTCGGCTGGCCGAATAGGCGCGCAGGCCTTTGAGCTTGCCTTCGCGTTCCACGATTTCCGTATAAGCGCGCATGATTTCAGCCGTTTCGCAGTGCAGGCTCAGGCTGATGATATCGCTTCGGTCCGGGAAGGCATCCATGGCCCGGCGAATGCCGCGCATGATGAATTCGAAGTGGGCAATATCGTAGTGTTCACCTTCGGGCGTCATCAGGAACTCGTTCTGGCTGCCTTTAGTAGCCTTGCCGTGCAGGCCGTGTGAGCCGTAGAACATGAAAATTTTGAAGGAAGTAACGCCAAAGAACTCGATGAGCGGCTCAATTTCCTCGATGTGGCTGTACTGGATGGGGGCTATGTGGTAGCCGTAGTCCACATAAAAGTTGCCGCGAGAGAGGTTCAGCACTTCGGGCATAAAGTCCCGGTAGGGGCCGCCTTTATTGAGGTAATAGCGACCCGTACGGATATAGTTGAGACTGCTGGTAACGCCGCCCATAGCAGCGGCGCGGCTTTCCGTGCGAGCGTCCTGGTCGAGCGGGCTGTAGATGCCCGTGTGCATGTGGGCATCGGTGAGGCCCGGGAAGGCTAACAAGCCTGCGGCGTCGAAGACCTGAGCATCGTCTGAGATGGGCAGGGAGGGTTCCACTTCCACAATTTTGCCTTCGAGGATGCGAATGTCCCTTTGTTCCACTTCAGGCGTGTGTGGACGGACGACGCGCGCATTTTTAAGGATGAGATGAGTGCTTTGTTGTGCCATTTTATGCTTCGTCTTTCTTTCTTGCTGGCGGGTGAACGGCCCAAAAACCAGAATGTGTTTATAGCGATTTGTCAGGTGTTGAGGCGTCTGAGTATTTCCTCATTGTGCTCGCCAATGGCCGGTGGGTCAAGGCGTTTTTGTGCTCGTTGGTTGCCGTATAGCAGCGGCAGGTTGGGCAATGGCGCCGTGCGTCCATCGGGCAGGCGCACTTCGAGCAGGTTTTGGCCCTGGCGCAGGTGCGGGTCATCAAAGAGGTCTTCAGGCCGCGCGATGGGGGCAAAGGGGATACCGGCTGCCTCGCATTTTTCTATAATCTCTGCTTTAGTAAACCGGGCGAAGCGCTCGCGCAGGGCAGGCTGAAACCACTCGCGTTCGGCAATGCGCTGGTTGTTGGTGGCTAAGCGTGGGTCGTTGAGCCAGTCCGTCCAGTCAAAGGCGTGGCACAGCTTTTCCCAATGCTTTTCGCTGATGACACCCACGAAGACGCGCTCGTCATCGGCTGTTTCAAAGATGGAATAGATGCTCCAGGCGCTCACACGCGCGGGCATGGGCGGTACAGGCTCTTGGCTGATGGCACCGTAGGCCATGTGCTGTCCCATGAGGAAGGCTGTGGTTTCAAACAGGGAAGCCTGTACAAACTTGCCCTGTCCGGTCTTTTGGCGTTCTAGTAGCGCCAAAAGGATGCCGATGAGACCAAACATGCCGCCGGTGATGTCCACAATAGAGCTGCCGGCGCGCAACGGGTCGCCAGGGCGGCCTGTCATGTAGGCCAGCCCACCCATCATTTGCACCACTTCGTCCATAGCATGCCGCTTTTCGTAAGGGCCGGGCATAAAGCCTTTGAGCGAGCAGTAGATAAGGCGCGGGTTCAGGGCTGCAAGGGCTTCATAGCCCATCCCTAAGCGCTCCATTGTGCCGGGCCCAAAGTTTTCCACCACCACATCGGCCTTTTGGGCCAGCCGCAGAAAGGTATTTTTACCTTCTTCCGACTTCAGGTCGAGTGCCAGGCTTTTTTTGTTGCGATTGAAGAAGGTGAAATAGCCGGTGCCAAAGCCTTTGAGGCGGCGCGTAGGGTCGCCGTCGGGTGGTTCAATGTGGATTACCTCGGCGCCCATGTCGGCCAGCAGCAGGCTGGTGGTAGGGCCCATGACAGCGTGGGTGCAATCCAGTACCAGGATATCGCTCAGAACATTCATAGCGCAAGGTTTGAAGCTGGTTTATCAAGGTGAAGGGGTAAGCTGTTGGCCCAGCAGTCGTCCGAAGCTGATGGCTGGGGTAAGGGCCATGCCGCTACAGAAAGCATTTCCGCTGGTAGCGCCTAAGCCGATCATTTCCCCGATGGCGTACAAGCCGGGCAGTGGTTTTCCAGCGCTGTCGAGCACTTCAAAGTGGGTATTCACCCGAATACCGCCGAAAGTAACGAGCGAGGCTGCACAGATCTTCACGGCATAAAAGGGCGGCTGCTGAATAATATTTTTCAGATAAGTGCGCCCCAGCTTTTCATCTACGCCGCGCGCTACGGCTCGATTGAAGGCCGCAACTTCTTCGACGACTGTCTTGGGAGGTAAACCGCAGGCAAGGGCTAGGTCTTCTATGCTTTGGGCGATGTGCACACCTTCGCCTTCTTGCGCGCGACGCAGGAAGCGCTCGCGCGACCAGCCGATAAGCAACGGGTTTTCCGAGCCGTCAGGGGCGCTCTCATCGAGGGCTGCCTGGTCGAATACAGCCCAGAAAAACCAGCCGGGCTGCTGCATCACCCAGCGCTCGCGCGTGTCGGCGTTGGGTTCGTCTTCGGGCATAAAGCGGCGCCCGTGGGCATTGAGGTAAATCTCGCGTGGTGGGCGATAGACGCTGGTGAGCACCATAGCCCAGGTGTCGTTGAAGTCCGTGAGGCCGCTGCGAGGTGGCGTTTCTAAGCCGCCAAGGCTGGGCAGATGGCACTCCGCAAAGCGGAAAGCAGCTCCTTTGCGCTCCAATAGTGCGATGCCATTGCCGTCAGCAGTCGGGTAGGCTGCACTCACAAGCGGTACACCAGAGTGTTTTTGCGCGAAAAAACGGTGCGAAGCTCCGTAGCCGCCGGTGGCAAACACGATATGCCGCGCTGAAATGTGCTGTTCGTAGCCGCCTACAATCGAGTCTATGACCACGGTGTCAAAGCGTTTACCTCGCGAGGCCACTACGTCTTTTGCCTCCGTAGCGAAGAGTGCCGTCAGGCGGTTTTCTCTTGCTAAGGCATTCCAGCGGCGTTGCAACACTTCGAGCACCGACAGCCCTTTGCGCAGCCCGTATACCGTACGCGGCACGCAATATGGCACATGACCATAGATAATGCGCGGGCATTCGGGGACGAACTCAAAGCCGCCGTCTTCCAGCCAGTCTATGGTTTTTGGGGCCTCTTCTGTGGCTAGGCGAATAAGGTCAGGGTCGCCTGTGTGGCCATTGATATCTAGGATTTCTTGCAAATGCTGTTGAGGGGAGTCCTCGATACCGGCCTGGCGTTGTCGCCGACAGCCGGCGGCGCTCATATGCCCGCCCGACCAGTGCAATGCGCCGCCGAGTCGTTCGGAGCGCTCCACCACCAACACCTGCAGACCGCGCTGGGCGGCCTCAATGGCACAGCTCATGCCGGCCGCACCGGCTCCAATGACAACGACATCCCAAGAGGCGCTCATAGGTTGGCTGTTTGCGGTGAAAGTAATGCGTACTTAAGAAGGCTGTAGCGTTCGTTGAGGTCGCCTTCGCAACGTAAAAAGCGCACGTTGGGCGGCATAGGGAACGATGCCAGACGCTCCACGTAGGGCCGTACAATGCTGTGTTGCCAGATAACGAACGTCGCCGGCACACGCAGGGCCTGCACGTACTCGGCCCGCTCATGCTCAAAAGCAGCGCGGTAGGCTATGTCGTAAGACTCGCCGGCCAGTAGCGTATCGCGGGCCATCGCCTGCACCTGGGCCAACGGTACGCCTGCTGGCAAAGGCGCCTCGTCCGGTACGCTCGTCCACGGGAAACCGATACACGTTTTGTAACACATCGTCCACAGGCTCAGCAAATGGCTGCCATCGGCCCGAGGCCTCAGGTCGGGGAAATACGTGCGGAACAACTCCGCCCGTTCGGCATCCTCAAAATGACAGGCGTTTTCGCCCACCAATCGTTCCACTTTTTCCGGGAAAGCCAGCGCAAAGGCGATAGCCAGCTGGCATCCTGTTGCCGTACCATACAGGCGCACGCGCTCCAGCCGCTTTTTTTTCAAAAAATCCAACAGGAAGGGCACGTAGTCTGACATCTGTTGGGGCTTTTGTGCCAGCGGGGCCGATAGCCCATAGCCCGGCAAATCGGGGGCGTACACCTCTGAAGCGTCTGCCAAAAAGTAGCCCAATCGCTCCATAAACGCGGATGAAAGCGGCGAGGGATGCAAAAGCACCACCGCAGGCTGCCCCATGGGGCGCCCAAAATGGCGGTAAAACACTTCGCCCGTTCTCAACCGAAGAAATCGCTTTTTCATACCCGTAACGGCTAAACTTGTTTAGCTCCAGTAACCGCCAAACTTGTTTGGCAAAATTTCATCAGACCTTCAGTACTACTTTCCCAAAGTTCGTCCCAGTGTACAGTTTCATCAATGCCGGATAGAAGTTCTCAATGCCATCCACGAAGTCCGTGCGGGTGTGCATCTGGCCGTTTTTGAGCCATTGCGACAGTTGGGCTACGGCTTCGGGATATCGCTCCTGGAAGTCGAAGACGATGATGCCGGTGAGTGTTCCGCGGGCGGTTACGATTTTCATATAGTTGCGTGGGCCGCGCATAGTGGGTTCGTTGTACTGCGAAATGGCACCGCAGATGACCACGCGAGCACCGCGGGCCAGGTGTGCCAGGCCCAGGTCGAGGATATCGCCCCCGACGTTGTCGTAGAGGATATCTATGCCTTTGGGGCACAGCTCGCGGATGCGCGCTTCAACGTCCTCCGTTTTGTAGTTGATGGCTCCGTCGAAGCCGCATTCTTGCAGGAGATAGCGGCATTTTTCGTCGGAGCCGGCGGTGCCTATGGCTCGGCAACCCTTAATTTTAGCAATTTGGCCCACTGTGGAGCCGATGATGCCAGCGGCTCCGGAGATGAAGACCGTTTCGCCGGGCTGGGGTTTTCCGCGTTCCAGCAGGCCAAAGTAGGCCGTCATGCCAGGCATGCCCAGGATACCGAGGTGCCATTCCAGGGGGCCGAGCGACAGATCAAGGCGGCTTAGCTGATGGGCGGGCATGGTTGCATAGGTTTGGGCGCCGAGTAATCCACTGACGTAGTCGCCTTCGGCGATGGTCGAATGGCGGGACTGGATAACACGGCCGGCAGCGAAGGCGCGCATGACTTCGCCCAGGGCTACGCCGCGGATGTACGTAGTACCTTCGTTCATCCAGCCGCGCATGGCAGGGTCGAGGGAGATCATTTCTATCCGGACGAGGACTTCGCCTTCTGCAGGGGCAGGCACGGGGGCCTCGTCCAACCGAAAGTTGTCGGGTTTAGGCATGCCCATGGGGCGCGAAACCAACAGGATGCGCTTGTTTTCAGCCATGTTGCGGGTGTTGGGGATGAGCAGAGGGGGTGGCTGGGCGATAGCGTTTGGTCGCCTGGGGCGCTCCGTAGCCACCCCCGCCCGGCAGTTCCATGACGAGTGTTTCGCCGGGCAGCAGGGTATCGTGCCCTTTGGGTGGTGTAAAGCGCCGTTTGCCTTGAGGTGTCAGCACGTAGAGCCGCCCTCGCCGTCCGGTTTTGCCGCCGAAGAGGCCGTAGGCCTGATGGCGGATTTTTTCCGTTACGTTGCTGATATGGATGGGGTGCTGGCCGATATTTTGATAGGCGAAACGCTGGCCCGCACCGCCGGGATATTGGCCGGCGCCACCGCTGCCGGGAATAAGTTTTTTCTCCAGCACCAGCACCGGAGCGTCGTTTTCAAACACTTCTACGGGTACGTTGGCTACGTTTGTCGGGTAGCAGAGCGTAGGCTCGCCGGGTAGTCCTTTTCGCCCACCATAGCCACCGGCCAGAAAGAGGTACTCTACAAACTCGCGTCCGTCATCGTGGCGGCCGCTGAGCACCATGACCCACACGGCCGCGCCGCAGTCTGCCTGAACGCGCTCCGGGACGGCTTGGCTCAGTGCCAGCATGACAGGAGCATACAGCAGGTTGCCCGTTACGTTGCGCGCGCCTAAAGGAGCGGGTTTTTGGGCATTGAGCAGACAGCCTTCGGGCGCCCATACGTGAATAGGCCGGAAGCTGCCTTCGTTGTTGGGTACCTCTGGGCTGAAGACGCACTTGATGGGGTAAGCGGTATAGGCGAAGACATAATTCAATACCGCATTGATAGCCAATGGATGTGCGGGCGAGGTGCCGGTGTAGTCCACCCAGATTTCGTCGCCGCGGATGGTCAGGGCACATTTGAGCCGCACAGGATGGTTCAGCCCGTCGCCATCGGCTTCATATTCAGCGTGGTAGGTGCCATCGGGTGCTTGTCGGATGGCGTCGCGCATGGCCTTTTCGGAGGCAGCGATGATGTGAGCGCCCAGGGTATCTATTTCCGTCAGGCCGTACTCGTCCATGAGGCGGAGGAGCGAGCGGATGCCCTGATCGTTGGCGGCTACTTGGGCCAGGATATCTCCCAGCGTTTGTTGTGGGGCGCGTACATTGGTCTGGATGAGCCGGAAGAGTGTTTCGTTGCGCCGTCCGGCGTCGAACAGTTTCATGGGTGGGATATAAAGCCCTTCTTCATAGAAGTCGCGCGCATTGGCTCCCCACAAAGTGCCGCCGATGTCGGGGCTGTGGGCGATACAGCCAATGAAGCCGATGAGGCGAGGGTGGCCCTCCGGCGTTTGTCCGTAAAAAATGGGCGATACAATGCCGATATCGGGTTTGTGGCCAGCACACAGCCAGGGGTCATTGGTGATGACCACATCGCCTGGCTGCCACTGTTCTGGTGGGAAGTGGTCGCGCAGCAAGGCCTTGACCAAGAAAGGCAACACGCCCAGGAACGAGGGCACACTTACCGAGCTTTGGGCCAGCGATTGCCCCTGAGTGTCCATGAGCACGACGGCGAAGTCAGCACTTTCGCGCGTTACAGAGGAGAAGGCTGTGCGCTGTAAGGTCGTGCCGGCTTCGTCCACGATAGAGATGAGCCGAGACCACAGGATGGATAGTTCTATCGCATCAAAATCGCGCGGCGTAGGCGATGTTGCGGTGGGTGTGATAGCTGTCATGGTCAGATAGATGGACCGGATAATGTCGGCAGTTGTGGGTTACTTTATCGTTTGGTAAAGGACGATGAGGTGGCCGTCGTAGTCCACAAAAGCTTGTTCGATGAAGGCGAACTTGCCGTCGGCGGAGCGGGCTGTTTTAGGTTCGGTGGTTTCTAAGCCCAAAGCTTTTACTTTTTGCATAGTGGCGGCGATGTCGGGCACGCGGATGACAAGGGCGCTCATGAGTGGTTGGCCGGGTTTGGGCAGGGGCACTCCGGTTACCTCTGTCAGGGCCAGCGTACGCTCTTGAGTTTTGGTGTCGAGCGTAACAAAGCGAATTTTAGCTTCTTTAGGGATGCGAAAGACGGGATAAGAGTAAGACTCGGCCGAAGACTCGGATACAGGTGCGTTGAGGGTGAAGCCCAGGATGTCGCGATAGATGCCCAGAGAGCGCTCGATGTCAGACACGACGAGAGTGGCTCGTTTGAAAAGCAGAGCGTTGTCATCGGTGAGACGAGGCGCTGTTGGGCGGCGCTCGGTCGTGCGGCAACCCAGCAAGAAAAGCGTTGACGCCATTGCCAGCGCAAGACACCAGCCCGCATACATTGTGAGGCACTTATAGGGGTATGAAACGTGAATCATGTTGTCAGGACATTTCGATGATGAGATTGCCGAAGCTGTCGCGCCAGACGACGGCGTCAGGGCCGACGACGGTAGTGCTTTCAAATTCTTCAATGATACAGGGGCCATTGAAGCGCTGTTCGGCAGGCATCGCGTAGCGGTCGAGTACGGGCACTTCGAGCCACGTTTTTCCGAAGAAGGCCGGGCGGGTGCCCTTTTGGGCCTGTTGGCTGACGGCGCCTTTTACCTGTTGGTGTAGCGATGCCTGCGGCGATGGGCCACTGACGACGATGCGCCAAGTAACGGACTCAATAGGCATGTGCGGGAGCACTCGTCCGTAGCGCAGGGTGTACTCTTGCTCGAAATTGTAGGTGATGGCAGGTAATGAGTCTGCCGAGAGCGTGCCTGAGGGCAGCGGGACGGTGATGTCGTGGCCCTGGCCGGCGTAGCGCATTTCGGCCACGCGGTGCACGTGGATTTGGTTGGCAGTTACGCCGGCCTCTTGCAAGAAGGTGCGCCCCCTGTGCTCCATTTCAGCCATTCGGCTGTTAATACTTGCCCAGTCCATGCGGTCGAGGCGAGAGACATGGCTGAAGATGGCCTCTGTGGCAATGGGGCTAACGAGGAAGCCCAATGCGCTCAGGACGCCGGCTCCGCCGGGCACGATGAGGCGCGACAGGCCTAGCAGCCTGGCAACGGCAAAGGCATGTACAGGGCCGGCGCCGCCAAAGGCCATCATGGTAAAGGGGCGAGGGTCGAGGCCCTTTTCCAGGATGTGCACACGCGCAGCGTTGGCCATGTTTTCATTGACGACGCGGTGAATGCCCCAGGCCGCTTCCTCTACCCGGATGCCCAGGGGACGGGCGATGTGTTTTTCGATGGCCTCTTCGGCCAAGTCGCGCCGCAGGGGCATGGTGCCGCCCAGGAAGTAGTGTTCATTGAGGAAGCCCAGCACCAGGTCAGCATCCGTTACGGTGGGCCATTGGCCGCCGCGGCCGTAGCAAGCGGGGCCGGGCTGAGAGGCGGCGCTGTCGGGCCCTACCGTGAGCAGGCCCAGGGCGTCGAGGCGGGCGATGCTGCCACCGCCAGCGCCGATCTCGATCATATCAATCACCGGGATGCGTACAGGCAGGCCACTGCCTTTTTTGAAGCGGCGCTCGCGCGCGGCCTCAAAGTGGTGCGTAATTTCCGGCTGGCCCTGGCGCACCATGGAAGCCTTGGCTGTAGTGCCCCCCATGTCGAAGGCCAGCAATTGGGAAACGTCGTTGCCCGCTGCCGTCAGCTGTCGTTGAAAGAAGACGCCAGCCATCGTGCCGCCGGCAGGGCCGCTCTCTAACAGCTGAATGGGAAACCGCTGGGCGCCCTCCAGGGTGGTGAGGCGACCCGCAGAGTTCATGATGTAGATTTCGCCCTGAAAGCCTCGCTCAGTCAATGCCCTTCGAAGGCGGCGCAAGTAGTCTTGCGTCAGCGGCTGTACGTAAGCGTTCATGGCTGTGGCCGAGGTGCGTTCATACTCGCGAATTTCGGGCAGCACTTCGGAGCTGAGCGAGACCGCCACGTACGGGTATTTGCGGCGTAAGAGGTCGCCAACGGCTTGTTCATGCTCAGGGTTGGCAAAGGCATGCAAGAACGACACTGCGACACTCTGCACGCCACGGCGCACTAAGCGGTCAGCGACCTGTTCCACTTCGGTCAGGTCTAAGGGAGTCAGGACGCGCCCGTTTTTGTCCATGCGTTGGCGGAGGCCTATGCGCAGCGAGCGCGGCACTAAGGGCTTGGGCATGGTCAGAAACAGATCGTAGATGTCGTAGCGCATTTCGCGCCCGATTTCGAGTACATCTTCAAAGCCGGCAGTAGTGAGCAGGGCGGTTCGGGCGCCCTTTCGCTCGATGACAGCATTTGTTACTAAAGTGGTGCCGTGCACGATAACGCCAATACTATGGAGGGATACACCGCTATCGTGCATGATTTGCTCCACGCCATTGAGGATGCCCTGCAGAGGGTCGGGGTAAGTCGTCAGCGTTTTACCCAGCACCATACGACCACTGCCTTCGTCCAGCAGGACGAGGTCGGTGAAAGTGCCGCCGATGTCAATGCCTAACTTCATGCGTAGTGTGGGCGGGGTTAGTGGTATTCTTCGCCTCCGCTAACGTTCATGGCTTCGCCCGTGATGTAGCTGGCCTGGTCGGAGGCCAAAAAGGCTACTGCGTTGGCGATGTCTTCCACCATGCCGGTGCGGCCCAGCGGATTGCGGTCGCGGATGCCTTGCAGGTAGGTGTCGTAATCGAGGCCGAATTTTTCGCTGAAGAACTGGTTTTGCCAGTGCCCCAGACCGGTGGTGATATGGTTGGGGCAAACGGCGTTGACGCGGATATTGTGCTTGCCCAGTTCAACAGCATTGGAGCGTGTGAGGCCTACCAAACCGTGTTTTGAGGCGGTGTAGGCCGCTGCGTAAGGGAAGCCTGACTTGGCAGCCTGGCTAGCGATGTTGATGATAGCACCGCCTGTGCCCTGGCGAATCATCTGGCGAGCGGCGTGTTTGGAGCATAGAAAGGCTCCTTTCAGGTTGACATCGAGCACGGCATCCCAGCTGCTTTCTTTGAATTCGGTGAATGGCTCCATCAGGTAGCCGACCCCGGCGTTGTTGACCAAGATATCCACGGCGCCAAAGGCTTCGACAGTGTGGGCAATCAGGTTTTCGACCTGTGTTTCGCTGCGCACGTCGCAGGCAACGGTGATCGCCTGGGCGCCCAGCTTCCGGGCGGCTTCGGCAATTTGTTCCATTTCGGTAGTGGTGCCGATGTGCTGCTCTGAAAACTCCTCGCCTTGTGGCTTGCCCAAATCTGTGATTACGACCCGGCATCCTTCGGCAGCCAGGCGGAGCACAATGGCCTCGCCAATGCCTTTGTGGCGGCCGCTGCCGGTAACGATGGCTACTCTTCCCTGGAGGTTGTACATAGCTGCAGTACGTTTGAATTGGGTTTAAGCAATTTGTTCCGCTACGATAAACGTGGGGTTGTCGGCAAACGCTTGAAACTGGGCGGCCACGCGTTGCATCGTTTCTGTGGTAATGTCGGCGAAAAGCCCTTCCATATCATTGACCTCGATGACCTCGCAATACTGGAAAGGCGCTGGGGTATCCGTACCCAGCAGGTTGCCGCATCGGAAGAGACGGAAGTCATCCACAGAGGCTAAACGCTTAACGGTGGGCACATCTACCGTTTTGGCCCATTCTTCATACTGCTGTGCAGCGGTGTCTTTGTTCTTCAGGTTGAACAGTACAATGAGGGTAGGCATAGTCGTTGCTTAAATACTGAGCAGGTGAAGGTTTTTGTCTTTAATCCTCAGGCTTTAGGGAGTTATGAAAGCGCGTGTACCGACGGCGATGAGGCCCTGTACCGAATTGAGGATGAAGTGGACGCCGCGTTGGGTGAGTTTTTGGGCCTGTTCGGCGGTAGCGGCAACGGTGCCGGCGATTTTGCCAGCAGCCAGAATTTTTTCAAAGACGCGCTCTATGACCTGTTGTACTTCAGGATGAGTAGGGCCATCGTAGAAGCCCATAGCTAAGGCCAGGTCGCGTGGGCCGACAATGAAGCCATCCACGCCCTCGACGGCGAGCATGGCATCCAGGTTTTCGACGGCCTGGGGGTCTTCAATTTGAGGGAGCACCAGCGTTTGTTCGTTGGCAAAGCGCACATATTCAGCCTGGGGCATTCGCATCATGTAGTCGGCCGCTCGTACCGGGCCCAGGCCGCGCTGGCCTAAGGGTGGATACTTGACTGCTGCTACCAGGCGCCGCACGTCGTCGGCAGCAGAACAGCCAGGCATCATAATGCCCATGACGCCAGCATCGAGGTATTGAAGCAGCAGTTTTTCATTCAAGTCGCCCACGCGCGCCAGTGGCGTGCAGCCGACGCCCTCCAGCGCACGCACCATATGCTGCACATCGGAGGGGTTGGGGAAGCCGTGCTCGGCATCAATGACGTAAAAATGTAGCCCTGAAAGCCCTGCGTATTCGCACACGATAGGGTCGGCAGTGGGCGAAATGACGCCATAACAGGGCTGGCGTTCGAGCAGACGTTTTTTCAGCGCATTTTCTTTCATGAGTTCGATTAAAAGGTTAGCGCAAATCACCGATAGTACCTTCGGCAATGCGTTTTTTGATGAAATTCATCAAGCCACCTGCTTCAGCCACCTCGGCCACGAAGGGCGCTACCGGTACAGACTGGAAGGCGTTGCCGTTGGTCAGGTTGCGAATAAGGCCCGTTTCCGTGTCCCATTCTAATTGGTCGCCGGTTTGGCAGCCTTTGACGATGTCTTTGCAGGTGATAAAAGGCAGGCCATAATTGATGGCATTTCGAAACTGCAGGCGCGAGAAGCTGTCGGCAAAGACAGCCCGGATACCCGCTCCCATGAGGCCCGTGATGACGTGTTCGATGCTTTTACCTCCGCCGGCGAAGTTGTGGCCTGCCACGATGAAGGTGTAACCTTGGCTGGTAAAGCCGTTTTCGCGGTTGAACTCCTCAGCTACACCAGCCATAACCCAGCGGGCATTTTCTTTTGGGTCAATCGGCGAGGTCCAGAAGGGTTGCGTAATGATGTCGTAGGCCATCACATAGCCCGGCGCTACCCAACATTTTCCAGTAATCTTCATGCTTGCACGGATTGGGTTCAGGATGAGAGTTTGCGGGGGTCGGTGATCTTTCCATAAAGCGCGCTGGCTGCCACTACGGCCGGGCTGGTCAGGTAGATTTCAGCCTTTTTGCTGCCCATGCGGCCCTGCATGTTGCGATTGCCGGCGCTCAAGACGATGTCGCCATCACCGGCTACTCCGGTGTGAATGCCGGCGCAGGCTGCGCATGAAGGGGTATCAATGGCCGCCCCCGCCTCTACTAAAGTAGTCAGATACCCCTTTTTCATTGCTTCCAGATAGACGGCCTGGCTGGCCGGCACAATGAGCATGTTGACATCCGGATGAATGCGCTTGCCTTTGAGGATACGGGCCATAATTTCCAGGTCTTCAACGCGCCCGTTGGTGCAAGTGCCTACAAAGGCCTTATTGAAGGGTATCCCTTCTACTTCTTCTACCGGCACCACGTCGTCTAATCGGTGCGGACGAGCTACTGTGGGCCCCACCTTGCTGAGGTCAATTTCATAGACCTGTTCGTATCGGGCATTAGGGTCGCTTTGCAGGGGAGCATACTTGTGGCTTGTGCGGCCGCGCAAGTACTTACGGGTGATGGAGTCGGGGGCGATAATGCCGTTTTTGGCCCCAAGGTCTACTGTCATGTTGCACAATGTCATACGCCCGGCCATGCCCAGTTGGGAAATGGCCTCACCGGTGTACTCGATCGCCTTATAGATGAGATGCCCGTTCCAGTGCATCATACCCATGACATATAAGCTCAGGTCTTTCGCCATCACGTAGGGATGCCACTGGCCACGGACGACGAACTTGACGCTTTCGGGCACGCGCAACCAGCATTTGCCGGTGGCCATAGCCACGGCGGCATCTGTAACCCCTACGGCATTGCCCAGGGCTCCTACGGCGCCATAGGTGTTGGCATGGCTGTCGGTGCCGATGCTGATAGTACCCGGCAGAACGTGGCCCTTTTCTACCATGATCTGGTGAGCAATGCCTTGATTGCCCAGGTCGTAGAAGTGGGTGATGCGGTGTTCGCGCACAACGCGTCGCCATTCGTTGAGCAGGGTGGCGAACTTTTCGTTGGGCGGTGGCACGAGGTGGTCCGACACGCAGATGACGCGGTCGCGGTCAAAGACGTCCTTCACACCCAATTCATGCAGTTTAGCGAAGGTTTGAGCGCCTAAGTAGTCCATTGTCATGACCGTATGGACGTTTACCCAAACCAGCTCTCCGGGCATGACGCGCCGTCTGCCGCTGTTGCGGGCGATGATTTTCTCGGTGATGGTCATTCCTGGCATGGCCGAGCGCTTATTTTAATGTGCTAGCCGACAGTGCTACAATATAATTATTAAGGTGTGTTAGTGGTCGCTTCGGGAAGGGCCAGTCGTACGCAACTCAGGCAGTTTTTCCCAGAAGGTGGGGGGAATTTCGTCTTGAGTAGCCACGCGCCGTTCTTCGATCATCGTGATGCCCTGAAACTCATCGCCCTCCGACCAACGCCAGTTGCGGATGCGGTGGGTGCCGTCGCCGATGAGGTCAATCATTTCAAAGAGTTTGGAAGCGGGGCGATTCAGGTACGTCCAAATCAGGCAAACGGAGTCGCGCGTCTCCCAGGCGTGTCCTTTGATGCGCGGGGTGTCGAAGATGAGCAGGCCTTCATCGTTGAACTGGCACACGCCGAAGTCGTGGCATTCGGCGTGTCCGTCGTCCCAGAAATACTGGTTGACCTGGTGATACTTGTTGCCGTCGAAGAGCCGAATAGTGAGCCGGCTTTTCCACCGGTCGGTCATTTTGCCTTGAGCGTCAATGCGGATGTAGGTGCCTTCCCAGATGCCCGTGTGCTTCGGAAAAAGTCTTAGTTGCATGGTGTAAAAAATTTTTTCGAGGCAAAAATACAATTAACTCAGTTAATCAAACTACCTTCGCAAAAAAAATACGGGAGTCGGCGCAAAGCCGAATTTACTTGCCCAAAGGCGGCGCCTTTTGGGAGGTTATGGAATTATATTTTGAATAGAAGACCTATTCTTTTTTAAACAAAAACGTACAGTTATGCTCAACTCTACCCTTGTTCAACGTATGCTCCTGCTGTGTGCTTCGCTACTTTTTAGCGGGCTAATAAGCGCACAAGTTACGGTGAATGGCTCGATTGTTTCGGCGGCGGATGGTACGCCCCTGCCGGGTGCGAGCGTTCAGGAAAAAGGTACTCGGAACGGTACTATTGCCAACGCTAAAGGCGAGTTTTCGCTGGTGGTGAGCGGCAGCGGTGCCGTGTTGGTGGTTTCGTACACGGGCTTCATTCGTCAGGAAGTGGCGGTTACCGTGGGCAGTCCGATGCAGATTGCTTTAGAAGAAGACCTCAGTTCATTGTCTGATGTAGTGGTTTCGACCACTCGCATACCGGTTCGGAAGATTGAAACGATTACGGCGATTACAACATTGGGTCCACGCCAATTGGAGACAGCTCGACCGGAGGGTGTAGCGGAAGCTGTGTTTGGCACACCAGGCATGTATTCATCGTTTGCACAAGGGCGTTTTCGCGGCGGTATCTTCACGCGAGGTTTTCCGGACGGTACGGGCAATGGCCTGGTGTATACGGGCATCATGATTGACGGCCTGCCAGCGCTGGCTTCTACTTCGCGCCCGCCGGATTTTGCTTTTGGCATGGACCCGAATGTGGATCGCATCGAGATTGTACGCGGCAATGCGGCGACACTTTTTGGGCGCGCCGCTGCAGCGGGAGTGGTCAATATCATCACTCGTACTGGGGGTACGAAACTGAGCGGCACGGTGCGGCAAACGTTCTATAACGACAATACCCCTGATCAGCGCGGCACCGACTTTAAAACCGAGCTTAACCTGAACGGCCCCATTGGTAAATCCAAAAATCTGCGCTTCAATGTGGGAGGGTTCTATCTGAAAGACAATGGCTTCCGCGACTTGGGCGCTCCCGACAAAGGCTATCAGTTTCGGGCCAACTTTGATTATTTCCTGCCCAAGCGTTTAGGCCGTATTCGAGTATATGGGCAAAGGATGGATATCACTATACAAAACAACATTGATATCCCCTTCCGTGTCAGCGACCACCTGCCCAAAGACGGCTGGAAGATCACGGACTCGTACTATCACCAGGCACTGGATACCATCAACTACACAGTAACAAACAAGCAAGGGCAACCTGAAAAGCGCAGCATCCGCAAGTCGCACGAAGAAGGCAACTACGCTCGCGGCGGCAATGCCGGCATGGAAGTCAACTTAGAGTTTGGCGGCGGCTGGGCCATTACCAACCACCTGCGCTATCAGAGTTACGACCACGGCACCAAATTCAACTTGGGCGTATCGCCGACCTATCGCGATGTACCGTTCGGCCAGACGCGCGTACTGGTAGATGGCGATGGCAACGACACCGAGCTGATGAACGAACTGCGCATTACCAAGACCTTAGAAGGCGATCAAATGCGCCACCGATTGACGTTGGGCGGCTTCTACACACACGGCCTATACACACCTACGACCTACAGCCTGGCCGGCTGGAGCAACGCCGACAAGTCCAACCTGACCTTCCGGCGCTTCGGCCCTTCACCGACGCTGCCAGCGCCCTCTACAGGTAGCCAGGCGCGCATTGACGAATACGATGTAACCGTGTTGGCAGCTTTCTTCGGCGATGAAATGAAATTCGGCGAACGCCTGACCGTTAATGCCGGTGCTCGCTATGACCAGATTGATATGAATATCAAAGGCTTCTACACCACCAACCCGCCTACCCAGAATATCAACCGCGATGAAAAACATTCGGACTGGAGTGCTTCGTTGGGTGCCAACTACCTGCTATCAGGCCGCTCAGCCATCTATGGCAGTGTGGTGCGCGCCTACCGCATGCCCGACTATGATGCTTATTCGCCAGCTCGTGCTAACTCACTGACCACCAATCCGCGCATCGAGAAGAACGAGATTATCTATAACTTTGAGGCCGGCTACCGCACCGGCATCGGCGACCTTAGCGCTGACGTTGCTCTCTTCCACACGCGCATCAACAACCGCTTAGCCACCATCTACGAAGGTGCCGTGGCCACTGTGCGGCCACTGGGTACCAACCAGATCATTGGCACCGAACTCAGCCTCACCTACGCGCCTCGCGCCGTAAGAGGGCTGCTCCTGCAGGCTTCCTACACCTATCAAAAAGGGACGTTTGTGGATTTCAAAATACCCGTAACGCTCAACTCCACTACTAAGAAGCCTAACCTTAACGTGGACGGTCCACTCTATGGCAATAAGGTGAACTTAGAAGGCATCCAGAACGACACGGTGAAAATCTACTCCATAGATCTGAAAGGCAAACAATTGCCTAGTGTACCGGCCCATATCTTCAACCTTACGGCCAACTACGACCATAAGTTCTTCAATGTCAACCTGAACGGCACTTGGAACGGTAACATTTATGCTGACGCCACTAACGTATTCCAGATGGATGATTTTATCCTGGTAAACGCCGGCGTAATGTTCAAACTGCCCATCAAGGGCGCTGGCTCTTTCCGCGTGGGTGTCCTGGGTAAAAACCTGCTCAATCGCCAGGAGGCTCTTCGCGCCCTCTATCTGCTGGACAATGACAATGCCCTGGTGCTGCGTCAGCGTGTAGAGGCTAATATAGTAGACCCAAACAACACTTTCTTCACGGGCATACCCGCCCAGCCGCGTCGTCTTCTGTTCAACTTAGAATATCGCTTCTAAAATGCTCTCAGCCACTGTCGGCAGGGAAAAGTCCCTGCCGACACTTTTTCTTTGACGTGAAAAAACGCATCTTTCTGCCATGCAAATCAGACCAGTGCTTTTCCTCTTGCTGCTCCTCTCTGCTCTTGCCTGCGACAGTGCCCAGAAAGCCACCACTGCGGACGCCAGGAAGGCTTCAACGCTCGACTTATCGAAACCCGAGGACAACCTGGCGGCCTTCGTGAAGGTGCGCGGCTCCACCAATGAAAGCGAAGAAATCTTTTTCTATGCTGCCGGAACCATCTATTCTTTCATCCCGGGCGAACGCGATGTGCCACTTATGGGCTTCGAGATGTATAATGTAGGAAAGATGAAAAAGGTAGAAGGCGGCTACCACCTGCTGACGCGAGAAGTCGGCTTCTATAAAGACCTCAAAACCGGCCAGATTTTAGAGCAGTGGTACAACCCCTGGATAAAGGACACCTGTGAAGTGGTTCAGGTGTGGAACGACCCGGTGAACCAGAAATTTATGCTAAAGTCGGACCGAGGCTCTTGGGGCGTGCCGTTCCAGGAGCACGAAGACCGTATCGTCATGTACTCCGACATCTTTTTGCACTATCCGTCGCCGCTTAAGGTAGCCGAATTTCCTGAAAACTCTGCCTCTGATATGTACGAGGCTGCAGAGTTGTTTCAGTTTTTCTTTTCTAAAAAAGACCTGAACAACCCTGCCCTGACGAGCATACCCGTGGAGGTGTCCTGGACGCGCGTAGGGCCATATCTGCCCTGGATGCGTATGGGTCAACGGCCCGGAAATCTGGTGTATCAGTGCCGGGGCTACAAAATCACAGGCCCAAAGGCCTGGGAAAAACTCCCCAAACAGATGCGCGATTATGTGATACAGCATCACCCCGAATTTGCGCATGCACCCGATACTTTCGAGGCGCCTAACGAAACCAGTTGGACTTACTTCAGGAAGATCAAGAGCAAAAAGCAATGAACCGAATGCCAGAGGCGATGCGTTATCTCCTATCCGGTATCGTGCTGTCGGCCTTTAACCTTTCGGCGTTGCAGGCGCAGCAGCTGCCGCCCGATGACCCTCGTTGGATAGAGCAAGATTGGCTCGCTCCGCGCTCAAAGCCCGAAGAGGCACTCACACTTCGACTGGCCGAAATATCGCTGTCCACCAATCATTTGGACAGCATTCGCCTGTTCTACGTGCAGGGAATGGGCATGACGCTGGAAGGCCCTCTGAAAATTGGGCGGAAAACTCGCCGCACGTTGCGCCAGCTATGGGGCATACCCGACACCCTCACATGGCGCCAATATCGCCTGCATCGCCCCGAAATCGAAGGCGAAATCGAAATCCGCCTGCTGGTCTTTGACCAGCCCGTGCCCACCATTCACGCCAGCTATGACCCCCTGGAACTGGGGCCGCTGTCCATAGGATTTCCGAACTTAGAGCAGGTGAAATTGGATAGCCACATCCGCGCCCTGGGCTTCTCGGCATTGGCCCGTTTGGAGGCCAGCCAGATTAAGCGCCCCGACGGGCGGCCGTACAGCATTTACGAAACTATTTTCAATGCTCCAGACTTTACACACTGCGTAGGCATCACGCGCGGCGACGGCATGCGCCAGATGGCACCCGTGGACTCCATTACTGGCCATGGGGGGCCAGGCTACTCGGCTCAAGTGGTGCACCGCTCCGATGAAGTTCTAGCCTTCTACACTGGTGTGCTGGGGCTGGAACTGCGCTCCGACCGGCAGTGGCGCTCCTCGCCAGGCTCGGCGCTGGGCATTCCGGAAGGTATACCCTTCCGTTTTGCCATTGTCTATCCGCAGGGGGCCCGCACCGGACAATTGCTGTTTTTGGACTTCGACGACGCGCGCGAAAAACCCTCCGCCCACCCTCCCCGCTTACCTTACCGGGGCATCGGCATGTGGACGTTCGAAACGCGCAACATTGCTGAAATAGAACGGCGTGCAAAAGCAGTCGGCACCCCCTTTCTGCACTCCCGCGTGCGGCTCCGAAGCCCTACCCTGGGCCTCATTGAAGCGATGACACTGCTTGCGCCGAACGGTTTTCCTGTAGAAATTTTTCAAAAAATTGCTCCATGACGACGCCCGAAGTCATTTTGGAAGAGCAAGGTCTGCGCGATGGCCTGCAAACGCTCAAAACGCTCATTCCGACCGAGAAAAAGCTGGAATGGGTAGACCGATTAGTGGCGGCGGGTTTGCGACGCATTCAGTTAGCATCGTTTGTGCATCCGCGCTTAGTGCCTCAAATGGCAGATGCTGAGGCCCTTTTTCAGCAGTTGAGGAAGCACCAGGGAGTGGTGTACTCGGCGCTGGTGCTCAATCAGAAAGGGGTGGAGCGCGCCATTGCAGCGGGCGTGGAGCATCTGGCCATCTCCGTTTCGGCCAGCGACACTCACAGCCAGAAGAACACCCGCATGACGCTTGAAGAGGCTAAAGCCGACTTTCGCCAGAACGTGCAGCTGGCACGTGCGCACGGCATTCGAGTACGAGCAGGTATTCAGTGCGCCTTTGGATGTCGTTACGAGGGTGCTATTCCAGCTGAGCGCGTGTTCGACCTTATCAAACACCATTTGGACGCAGGCGCTGATGAAATTGCCTTAGCCGACTCTACGGGTATGGCCCACCCTGTGCAGATGCGCTACCTGATATCGCGTGCCTTAGAATTGTGCGGCCCCGTACCCTTAGCCTTACACCTGCACAACACTGAAAACAAAGGGTTGGCCAACCTCTTTGCCGCCTATGAGGTGGGTGTACGCCAATTCGACACCGCCTTTGGCGGGCTGGGCGGCTGTCCCTTCATCCCGGGCGCTACGGGCAATATCGCTACGGAAGACACGGTGCACTTCTTCCGCCAAATGGGTGTGGAAACCGGCATTGACCTCGAGCAAGTGGCAGCCGTCAGTCGTGAAGTGGAGGCCATGACACATGCTCATCTTTCGGGCGCTTTGTACAAAATACCTGCGCGCGTTTCCGCTCCATGAAGCAAAATGGCTACATCTTAGGCATCGTCGCTGCCTCTTTAGGCTTTTTTGTGGATCTGTACGATATTATTATCGTCAGCGTCGTGCGCCAGAGCAGCCTGCTAGGTGTGGGCGTGCCCGAAAGCGAACTCTTACCCAGAGGCGTGCTATTGCTCAACGCGCAAATGTCGGGCATGCTCATAGGAGGGTTTATTTGGGGTATTTTGGGCGACAAGCGCGGACGCCTATCGGTGCTGTTTGGCTCTATTTTCCTATATTCTCTGACGACCCTAGCTACGGCATACGCACCCAATTATCCGGTATTTCTGCTACTCCGTTTTCTGGCTGGCATTGGCCTGGCAGGTGAGTTGGGAGCGGGTATTACGCTGGTCAGCGAGCAAATGCCACAGCATAGGCGAGGGCTAGGGCCAGCCATTATCGGCTCCTGTGGGATGCTGGGCGCTTTGGTGGGCGCATGGGTAGGGGGGCGCTATTCGTGGCAATTCACCTACCAGCTAGGTGGCCTGATGGGCTTTGCGTTGCTTTTCCTGCGCTTGGGTGTGCTGGAAAGCGGACTGTTTGAGGCTATGAAAAAAACACAGCAAGCCTCAATGCGCGGTAATCTGGCCATCCTTCTGCTCAATCCTTACCATCGGCGGCGTTATCTGGCAGTCATTCTGATGGGCTTTCCAGGATGGTTCGTCAATGGTATCGTAATGACGTTTACACCCGAAATTGCCCGGAGCATGGGCATGAGTTCCATTCCTTCTGTAGCGACCGTATTTACCCTGTTCTTTTTGGGCTTCACTTTTGGCGACTTTTCCTGTGGCTTAGTGAGCCAATGGCTGCGAAGCCGCAAGCGGGCTATCTTGCTCTACCTCTCTGCGTTTTCGCTACTCACGGTGGCTTATTTTGCAATAGGGCGGCTGTCGTTGCAGGTGTACTACGGGCTTTTTCTGTTCATGGGCATCAGTGTGGGCTATACGATCGTGCTGCTGACAAATGCAGCAGAGATGTTCGGCACGAACATTCGCTCAACGGTAACCACCTCGGCGCTTAATCTGCTGCGTGCCTCCGTTATTCCACAGTCGTTGCTGTTTAGTGCACTTACGCCTGCGATAGGTGCTGCCGCAGCAGCAGCCATCACAGGCGCATGCTCGCTGGGTTTGGCCTTTTGGGCCTTCACGCAGCTAGAAGAGACCTTCCATAAAAATTTGGACTTCATGGATTAAACACCCTTTTCGTCATGAAACGACGCGCCTTTTTGAAGCAAACTTCGTTGGCCTGCGGGTCGTTGTTGATGAGTCGCTTTGCCTTCATTGGCGAAGCGACAACAGATGTGCTGGTTGTAGGCGCTGGTATCTCTGGGCTTTATGCCGCTTATTTACTCCAGGAGCGGGGCCTGACGGTGCGCGTCCTGGAGGCTTCGCAGCGCATCGGTGGACGCCTGTACACTCTGGACGCTCTGCCCTGGAAGCCCGAAACGGGCGGCACGGAGATTGGCGATGGCTATCGGCATCTGTTGGGTCTGGCCGAAAAGGTGGGTATTAGCACAATAGAACCCAGTGGTGAAGACCCACGCCGTACTCCAACGCTTTACGTGGTGCGCGGCCAGAAGGTACGGGACAAAGAATGGCCCACCTCGCCCTACAACTTGCTCGCTGAACAAGAAAAAAAGTATGCACCTGCTGCTTTAGAGACGGCCCTGCTCGGCCCTATCAACCCGCTTCAGACGATGGAAGACTGGTATGACCGGCGCTTTTCGGAATTTGATGTGGCCGTATCGGATTTGCTGAGGCAACGAGGCGTTTCGGAGGAGGCTATACGCCTCATTGGTGCAAATGCGAACACGAATGACCTAACGACCACATCAGCCCTGCACCTGTTTCGGGCACTGACGTTTCGCCAAAAAGGCGGCAGCCGAAAAGTGTTGCGCATTCAGGGCGGTAGCCAACGTCTGCCCGAGGCCGTAGCAATGCACCTGCGCAATCGTGTGGAATTGGGTAAACAAGTGGTGCGCATCCACGACCGCGGGCGGCGCGTCAGCGTGCGCTGTGCCGATGGCACAGAGTACCAGGCCCGTTATGTCATCGTAACCGTACCGATGTCGGTGCTGAGCGGTATCCAGTTCACACGCGGTCTGCCCCTTACGCATCAGCAGGCTGCCCAACAGCTGCCTTACACGCGCATCACGCAACTTCATGTGGCTTTCCGCCAGCCCTTTTGGGAGGAGGACAGCCTGCCAGTGAACATGTGGACGGATGGTCCCTTTGGGCGTATCTTCCTCAACCGCGGCCAAAACGGCCAGCTGGGCCTCATCTGCTGGGTCAATGGTGCTCAGGCCGCGGCCTTAGATACCCTTTCCGAAAGAGAAATAGTTAGCGCCTTCTTACGCGAAATGAAAACCCTGCGCCCCGCCTCTGAAAATCAGCTGGACGTGCTTCATATCAACTCATGGGGCAATAACCCTTGGGCCAAAGGTGCTTATTTCCACCTGGCGCCCGGGCAGGTCTATCGCTTCTTCCCGGCGCTTTGCCGCCCGGTGGGGCGCGTTTACTTCGCTGGCGAACATTTAGGGCTGAAAAACAACGGCGTCGAAGCGGCCTGCGAAAGTGCCACCGCCGTAGTAGAACAGATAGCACCGCGGTAAATTTTTCTGAAAAAAACAAATGGCAGGTAATTATGAACAACATCCTGCGCGGACGCGCCCACGTGTATGGCGACAACATTGACACCGACCGCATTATTCCGGGCAAATACACTAAGACGCTCGACGTTCAGTCGCTGGCTGAGCATGTTCTGGAAGATTTGGACCCGGACTTCCGAAGCCGCATGCAACGCGGCGACTTTGTGGTAGCAGGCGATAACTTTGGCTGTGGCTCCTCACGCGAGCAGGCGCCCGTAGCCTTGCAAACGGCCGGAGTATCGGCTGTCGTTGCGCGATACTTTGCCCGTATTTTTTTCCGAAACGCCATCAACATCGGCCTGCCAGTACTCGAAATTCCAGACCACGACATCGCCCAGGGCGACGAGCTGGAGGCAGACCTGTCCAGTGGGTGGGTCTATAATCGTACCACAGGTAAAACCTATCAAGCCAAGCCGCTGCCCGAAGTCATGCTGCGTATTTTGCAGGCGGGCGGATTGGTGAACTATCTGCGAGAGCATAAAACTTTTTAAGCCTCGAGTATGGGAGGAATGACCACTGTTGAAAAGATGCTGTTTCAGAAGACGGGCCAGCGTGTACGACCGGGCGATATTGTCATTGCGCCCGTGGACGGCCTGATGGCCACCGACACTACGGCACCCGGCGCTATAAAGGCCTTTGAAAAGATGGGAGGCCAGCGCGTATGGGCGCCCGAAAAGTGCGCCTTAGTGATTGACCACGCTGCACCAGCACCCAATGAGCGCATTGCCAACCTGCACCGGCTCATGCGCGAATTTGCCCGCCAGCAGGGCATCCGCCTGTTTGAAATTGGCGAAGGCATCTGCCACCAGGTCATGGTAGAACAGGGCTACGTACGACCGGGATACCTGTTTACCGGAGCCGACAGCCACACGCCTACCTACGGAGCGCTCAACGCTTTCGCCTGTGGGGTTGGCGCTACCGACCTGGCCGCTGTGATGCTGACGGGCAAAATCTGGCTCAAAACGCCGGCCACGCTCCGCATCCGTTGCCATGGCCAGCTGCGCCCTGACGCCAGCGCTAAGGACCTCATTCTGTTCCTGACCGGAAAAGTAGGTATCGCCGGCGCCACCTACATGGCCGTAGAATTTGAGGGCGAGGCATTTGAGACGATGTCACTGGCCAGCCGAATGTGCGTGGCCAATATGACAGCCGAAATGGGCGCCAAGACGGGGTTTGTACATCCGCATGGGTTGAAATTACCTTATCCCTTCGAGCCTATAGCGCCCGATGCGGATGCCGAATATGCCCAAACGATTGAAGTAGACATCGGCGAACTTCCGCCTCAGGTGGCTGCCCCGGAGTCGCCTGATAATGTACATCCGATTGAGCGCTACGTCGGTACGCCGGTACACTACGGCTTCATTGGCACGTGCGGTAACGGCCGCCTGGAAGATTTGCAAGCGGCTGCGCAGGTCTTGCGCGGCAAGCGAATACCTGAAGGCGTGCGCTTAGTGATTGCTCCTGCCTCGCGCTCGGTGCTGCTCGATGCTATGCTCGACGGCACTGCCCACGCTCTGGTAGAGGCTGGCGCTACCCTCATCACTCCGGGTTGTGGCCCCTGTGTGGGTAGCCACGAGGGCGTACCTGCTGATGGTGAAACGGTCATCTCCGCCGCTAACCGCAACTTCCGCGGGCGCATGGGCAACCCCCGAGCGCAAATCTTTCTGGCCTCTCCTGCCACGGTGGCCGCTTCCATATTGGCAGGATATATCACACCGCCCCCAAGCGTCGAACCGGGCATTTGACCCGTAGGCCAAACAGGGGCAAACCAACGTTTCTGTTATGAAAAAACCTTTCTTTGGCTGGTACTTGCTCGCCTCGCTAACGCTGGCCTACACCGTTACGAATGGCTTAGTGCTCAATTCGCTACCCATCTTCTATCCAGAGCTGGTGCGCGAATTTGGTTGGAACCAGAGTGAAGTAACGCGCCCGGCACAACTGCTTTTTTTACTGGTCGCTGTGCTATCGCCCTTTGTAGGCATACTTCTGGACCGACTCAGCACGCGCCGCGTGGTGTTGGCAGGGGCGGTACTGATGACGCTGGGCATCTTTGCTTTCGCACACATCAGGACGCTGGCGGCCATGAGCGCCATTTATTTGCTGTTCTCGGTCAGCCTGGTCCTGTGCGGTATCATTTCGAGCATGTACCTCCTCACGCGTTGGTTCGTGCGTTATCGAGGCATTGCTGTCGGCGTCTTTCTGTTAGGCTCCAGCCTGGGTGGCGCCATTTTTAATCCATTGGCAGAGGTATTCATTCGGAACATGGGCTGGCGTTCGGCAGCTACTGCCTTGTCGGCTATTGCGCTGGTGGTGTTGGTAGTTCCTTTGTTTTTCTTCGTGCGCAACACCCCTCAGGAAATGGGCCTGCAGCCCGATGGCGCTACTTCGCTCGAACCACCCCCCGGTACTCCCGCTCAAAAGTCTGTCTCGTCCTGGAGTGGCCCTACCTTGCCGCAAATCGTACGCACGCCCACGTTTTACCTCATTCTGGTGGCTACGGCAGCCATGTGGTTCACCATACTGGCCGTGGTGCAGCATCAGGCCCTCTATTTGAAAGACCTCGGCGGGCACTTGCCGGCAGGCTCCATTCTGGGGGTATTCTTCGCCTGTAGCTTTGTAGGCAAGGTCTTCTTTGGCTGGCTCAGCGACCGCTTCGAGAAGAAATACATCATGCAGCTAGCCACAATCAATATGGTGATAGGCTCTCTATTGCTGTACCTGTCTGACCGCAACCCGCAGGTGCTTACCTGGGCCTATGCCGTTGTGTTTGGCATCGGCTTCAGCGGTACGTTTACCATCATTCAAGTGCTCATTGCGGATTATTACAGCGGCCCTCACTACGGTAAAATACTGGGGCTTTACACTATGATAGATACGCTGGCAGGGGTCAGCGGCATCAGTTTTTTAGGTTTTGTGCGTTCCAGCAGCGGTTCTTATCAGTCGGGTTTTCTGGTAATGCTGATTTTGTGCACTTTAGCGGCGATTTGCGTTCCATTTATCCGCAAAACGAATTTCGCTGCTAATGAATATTGAAAAACGCCTCGAGGAGTCTCTTATCATCCGACTGATCGCTGTGGGAGAAGCACTCAAACGCCGTCGCGATAAAATTTGTCAGGAATTAGGCATTTCAGCCCAGCAATGGCTCATCTTATTGCATTTGGCTAAAGACCCTAATCTGGCCTTTTTTACCAAAGAAAAGCATCGCAAGCCTCTGTTGGCCTCCGAAATCGCTCGCAGCTTGGATGTATCGCGGCCCAATGTAACTAAGTTGCTCAACGTTTTACTCGAAAAAGGCCTTATCGAGCAGGTTAAAGACCGCAATGACCATCGCCGTAAGCGCATCGAACTTTCAGAAGCAGGACGTTCTTTAGTGGAGTCGCTGCAGCCCATGCGTCTTCAACTCAATGAACAACTCTTCGAAGGCTTCGACCGTCAGGAAATGCAAGCCGCCTTGCGCTTTTTAGATAACTGTTTGGCTCGTCTGGATGAATTCTGAATGCTGATATTTGAAATGCTCTGACCTATGCGATACCTTCTTTTCCTGGTGGCCCTTATTTTGGGACTACATTCGGCTACTGCCCAATCTCCTTGGGGCGGTAAGGGCAAAATTCTGAATACGGATGGCTCTTACCTTTACTATGAGGTAGGGGGCAAGAGTAGGGGCGTACCGGTTGTGTTCATTCACGGTTTTACGCTGGATGCCCGCATGTGGGAGCCTCAATGGAAAGCCTTCGGCAAAAATTTCCGCACGGTGCGCTATGATGTGCGCGGCTTTGGGCGGTCAGCCGAAGTAAGAGATCCCCACGACCCCGCCGCCGACCTGCTGGCGCTGCTCGATCATCTGAAGATAGAGCGGGCCCATCTGGTGGGTCTTTCTATGGGCGCCAATATTGCCCTCAATTTTGCCGTGCGCTATCCTCATCGTGTCCTCAAGGTGGTGGCTGCCGACCCTAACCTCGATGGATTTACCGATTATACTCCGGAACTCTTCGCCGCCTTCGGCCAGGTCTTCGGAGCAGTAGCGCAAAGCGGTTGGAACGAAACCACGCAGGACCTCTGGCTCAAAGTACCGCTGCTGCAGTTGCAGACGCCCTACGTTTCGCGCCGGGCGTTGGTGGAGCAAATGGTACGCTCCTACAACGGCGACCAATTCGTAAACCCGGCCGCGGCACCCCAATACGGCCAACCGCCAACCGTAGAGCGCTTGGAAGAGCTGAAGGCCCCCGTGCTGGTCATCGTAGGGGATAGAGACGAAGAAAGCATTCGGCGTATCGGCGACATCATCGCTCAAAAAGCGCCCAATGCTCAACGCCTCCTCCTGGCTGAGGCCGGTCACCTGAGCAACCTGGACCAACCCGAGCGCTTCAACTTGGCTGTGTTGCGCTTTTTGGAGAAAAAACAGTGAGCAACAACGCCATGCGTTACAAGGCCCTCGCCCTACAAACTACGTGCTTCGCCGTCAATGCTGCTGCCACGTTGCAAGAGGCTCGCGAACGCATGCTCCGCACCGCCGAGCGCATCGAACGGCAAATACAGGCCTCTAAGCGCTTCATCGGCCCAGACGTGCGCCTGGTCGTCTTGCCCGAGTACTTTCTGACCGGATTTCCCCTGGGCGAAACCATCGCCGAATGGCAGCAAAAAGCCTGCCTGCATCCCGATGACCCCATGTGGGCAACGCTGGGCCAAATTGCCCAACGCCAGCAGGTCTTCTTGTCGGGCAACGCCTACGAACTGGATGAACACTTCCCCGACCTGTATTTGCAGAGCAGTTTCATCTTCTCTCCTGCAGGCGAGCGCATCCTCAATTATCGCCGTCTGAACAGCATGTTCGCGCCAACGCCCCACGATGTGTGGGACAAATACTTAGAGGTATACGGATTGGAAGCCGTCTTCCCCGTGGCCGATACGGAAATTGGCCGCTTAGCCTGTATCGCCAGCGAGGAAATCCTATACCCCGAAATTGCGCGTTGCCTCCTGATGCGGGGCGCTGAGGTTTTTCTTCACTCTACTTCAGAAATCAGCAGCCCACAACTAACTCCTAAAAACGTAGCCAAACTGGCCCGCGCTATCGAAAACATTGCCTACGTTGTGTCTGCCAATTCGGCCGGCATTGCCGACATAGACATCCCTTTTGCCAGCGCTGACGGCGGCTCGAAAATCGTCCACTACGAAGGACACGTACTCAGCGAAGCCGGCTCCGGCGAAAGTATGGTGGCCCACGCCACGCTCGACATTGACGCCCTGCGCGCCCATCGAGCACGACCCGGCATGACCAACTACGCCGCTCGCCAACGCTTCGAACTCTTTGCTGACAGCTACGCGCGTTACAGCTTCTATCCGCCAAACTCTTTCTTAAACAAGAAGCCAGAGCGAGCCGATTTTTTGGAAAACATCCGTCAGGCAGCCAGCCGATGGAAGGAATAGAGCGCCTAACACATCAGGCTCTTCCGAAAAAGCCCAGATCCGGCGAGGCCCCCGCCTTGCCGAAATCTACTTCCGGAGCTATGCCCTGAAACACGCCCATCTCCGACCTTTGTCTCCAAAAACGTGGCTATGCTCACCCTGACCCAACCTTCGCTTTTGCGCACGCAGGCTTACATCGGCGGCCGCTGGGAAAGTGCCCTTTCGGGCCAGACCTTTCCCGTTTACAACCCTGCCACTGCCGAGGTGCTGGCCGAAGTAGCGGATTGCGGCCCAGCCGACACCGAGCGCGCCATTGCAGCGGCGGCGGCGGCTTACCCCACCTGGCGAGCCAAAACAGCCGCCCAGCGAGCAAATTTGCTGTGGCGCTGGTACGAGCTCATCCTAGAACACGCCGAAGACCTGGCGCTGCTGATGACGCTCGAACAGGGCAAGCCACTGGCCGAAGCGCGCGGAGAGGTGCGCTACGGTGCTTCCTTCGTCGAGTGGTTTGCCGAAGAGGCACGCCGGGCTTATGGCGACATCATTCCACCACATGGCCCGCGCATGCGGCTGCTGGTGTTCAAGGAACCTGTGGGCGTGGTGGCCGCCATCACGCCGTGGAATTTCCCCAATGCCATGATTACGCGCAAGGTGGCACCGGCGCTGGCGGCGGGCTGCACGGTGGTCGTCAAACCCTCGGAGGAGACTCCCCTATCGGCACTGGCCTTAGCCGAACTGGCCGAACAAGCCGGTTTTCCGGCAGGCGTGTTCAATGTCGTTACAGGCATGGATGCCGACGCCATTGGGCAGGTACTGACGCAAAGCCCAGTGGTGCGCAAGCTGTCGTTCACGGGCAGCACAGCCGTAGGCAAGTTGCTCATGCGCCGCTGCGCCGACACGGTCAAGAAAATCTCACTCGAGCTGGGCGGTAACGCACCGTTTATTGTCTTCGAGGATGCTGACGTGGATGCCGCCGTCGAAGGTGCTATGGCTTCCAAGTTTCGCAACACGGGCCAGACGTGCATCTGCGCCAATCGGCTATTCGTGCAGCGTGCAGTGTATGAGCCTTTTATCGAAAAGTTTGCTCAGGCCGTGCGCAGCCAGAAGGTTGGCTCTGGCCTGGAACCCGGCGTAACCGTAGGGCCGCTCATCAATCAGCGCGCCGTGGAGAAAGTTGAGCGCCTGCTGGGCGATGCCGTAGCAAAGGGTGCCTGTGTGCTCACGGGCGGCACGCGGCGCGAGGGGACGTTCTTCGAGCCTACCGTCGTCAGCGGCGTGCAGCCAGGTATGGCCCTTTTAGAAGAGGAGATTTTTGGCCCTGTGGCGCCCGTTATCGCTTTTGATACGGAAGAGGAAGTCATCCGCATGGCCAACAACACCCTCTATGGCCTGGCGGCGTACTTCTATGGGCGCGATGTGGGTCGCATCTTTCGGGTAGCCGATGCGCTCGAGTACGGCATGGTGGGCGTCAACACCGGCATTTTGGGCACAGCAGTAGCGCCTTTCGGCGGCATGAAACAAAGCGGCATCGGCCGCGAAGGCTCGCGCTACGGGTTGGAGGAGTTTCTAGAAATTAAATATGTCTGCTTGGCGGGCTTATAGTCCTTAGCGCTTGAGTAGCCGACGTACGCAGCGGATGCCGCTTTGCTCCACGACGAGGGTGTAAATTCCGGAAGGCAGTTTTTCAGTAAAGAGCGTTTCGGTTTCCAGTTGGGTCGAGTATGTCAGAACGACGCGGCCCAACGCATCGAAAAGGGTTACCTGCCACGGCCCCGCTGAGGTCATGCGCACGTGAAAGCGGTCAGTAAAAGGATTAGGAAAGACCTGCAGAGCATCTTCCAAAGCGTGTACTGCTACGACAGGTGAGTATTGCCAGCTGCCGTCGTAGTCCTCTATGCGCAGGCGATAGTGCAGGCGTTCAGCAAAAGGCGGCGCGGGGTCGGTAAAGGTATAGCGCTGCACCTGGCGGCTTTGGCCCTGAGCGGGTGCCTGACCGATGTCGTCCCAATGTTGCAGCCCGTTGATGCTGCGTTGCACCACAAAGCGCGCTGTGTTGGTTTCCGTGTAGGTTTTCCAGTGCAGTCGCACCTCGCCGGTAGACATTCGGAAAGCTGTTAGCGCATCCAGTTCGGCAGGCATGGGTGGCGAGAAGGGCGATAAAGTGCTCCATGCCGGCCCGGGTGGATTGCCGCCCACCATCAACGTGCCGTTGGAGGGACCACCCGAGGCGCCCGATACATCCGTCAGCGTTGTACCCGAACCTTCGTTGAAATGGTATAGGCCCATGGTGTTGGCGTCCGTGGTGAAGGGAGCCGACGGCGGTGTAAAGTTGGCCGTATACCGAATGATGTTAGAAATACGCATTTCGTCTAACCAGCCACTGTAATAGAGTGAGCCGGGATAATCGTGTTTTTCCGCTCCTAATACGAGGAAGGGGTCGCTGTTGGGATAGGCGGTGTAGCGGCCGTCGCGGTAGCTGATATTTCCTGTATTGGGTGAAGAAGGGCTGGAGGCATCCAGTTCGCCGTCAACAAACAACTTTACCTGGCCATTGGAAGCATTGCGTGTAATAGCCACATGATGCCAGTCGCCATCATCCACAATAGTATTGCCACATACCCCCGTAGTAGAATTGTTTCCTACCTGTACGCCCACCACAATGCGCCTATCCCCTAGAGCAATGCCATAGTCTCCATAATCACCGTCGCCAAAGATGTCCCGGTCAATCATGATGTTGGCATAGTACCACTGATTGGCGGCGCATACGTTAGCCGTATTTTCGTTTGGCAAGGCGCGCATCCAGAATTCTATGGTGAAATTATGACTGACGTCCACTGGTCGGTGTGGAGCATCAATCGGAATCTTCACCCGATCAATATCGTTAGGGCCATTTCCGTAAAAACGCAGTGAATACTCCTGCGCTGACAGTGCGTGTACCCAGCCCAGCAGCGCACAAATCCAAAGGCAAATATAAAAATTACACATAGGAAACAGTTTTTTACAACTCCAGAAAACCGGCCTTCTACGGCAGGTGTGTTGGTCGGCTAAAGGCCATTAGCGCGTTCAGCTGCATAGGCCGCCGCCCCAATGATGCCAGCGTTGTTGAGCAATTGCGCCGGTACGACGCGAGCCCGAGGTGTCAGGTATTGGGCGTACTGGTCGAAGTATTTGCTTTCCCCCCCGCCCAAGATGAACAGGTCGGGCGAAAAGAGGCGCTCCAAGTGATGCAAGTAGTCGTTGAAGCGCTTTGCCCAAGCGGCCCGGCTGATTTTGGCGCGTTCGCGGGCGGCAGAAGAGCAAAAGGCTTCAGCAGGTTTATTTTTCTTCCACAGCAGGTGGCCCAGTTCAGTGTTCGGCACCAGCATGCCGCGATAAAAAAGCGCCGAACCTAAGCCCGTGCCGATGGTGATGAGAATAACCAGCCCTTGCTCGTTGCGCCCGGCGCCGTAGCGCATTTCGGCTACGCCAGCCGCGTCGGCGTCGTTAGTGGCATAGACGGGAGCGCCGCAGGCGTTCCTGAAGCGGCTTTCTACACTTTCGCCTATCCAGCCGGCGTCAATGTTAGCGGCAGAATGTGCGACACCGTCTTTGACGATGGCCGGAAAGCCACACCCCACCGGGCCACCAGGGTTGAAAAAAGCCACTACTTCGGCAAAAGCAGCACTCAAGGCCTCAGGTGTAGCCGGCTGTGGCGTCGGCACCCGGTAGCGCTCGCCTTGCAGCCGACCGCTCTGCACATCTACTAATGCACCTTTGACGCCGGAAGCGCCGACATCTATGCCCAAAATTAAGTCCATGGAAAAACAGCGTTTGCTTGACGCGGCTAATTTAGGCGCTTTGCCGATTTCAAGGTCAAGGGAATGAAAAAGTTATACTCACGCTGGTGGTGCTTTTCCTCAGTGGTTTCCAACGCTATTTTACCTCTCCCACCAGAATGAGGTTGCCGTTCGTCTCGATAGTACGCGCTTGCTCAAAAACCTTGCAGAACGTGTCCTGATAGAATGCTTGTGAGGCCTGGCGATTGGCGTCGCTGTTGTAAAGGAGGTTGTACAGCAGCAGCCCGCCCGGCCGCATATGCTGGCGACAGGCCTGGAGAAAGTCGGCAGTCTCGAACGGCGCCGGCGTGTGGTCATCCTCGAAAATATCCACGGCAATGAGGTCGAAGGACGCCTCCGTTGCCCGGAGGAAATGCTCGGCGTCATCCACTACAATATCCACGCGGCTCTTCAGGCGCGGCAGGGTGTATTTAGAGGCGAGGTGCACAACGGCTTCGTCCCACTCCACAGCAGTGTAGCGGTATTGGCGCCCATAGACTTTCTCTAAGATAAAAGGAACGCTGCCCAGCCCCAGGCCTAATACCAGAACATCGGTGAAGGCTCGATTTTCCAAATCGAGCTGACTAAAGGCGATGGTAAAGTTGTGGTAGAGGTCGTCCCACGAATAGATGGCATTGCCACTGAGCAGCTGGAGGCGTCCGCGATCGAGTACGACGGCCAGTTGCGGGTTTTTGGGTGACGAGAGGCGCTCCAGCGTCAGGGGGTGGAGGTGCGAAAGCCATTTTTTCCAGAAAGGAAGGTGCATTAAAAAGGAAGGGTAGAGAATTAAAAATGTAAAGCGGAGAGCGGAAGTTGGGTCGGGTCTGTGTGCCTTTTCCTTCAAGGGTGTTTAGGGCAACGGACTTAGTACTCAAACCGGTAAATTCGTCCAGCATCGGCGGTTATCCAGCCTGTGTGCTTTAAGGCGAACACGTTGGTGGCATTAGCATTGGCGGGCAAGCCGCGCAGGGGTGCCCAGGAGTGTCCGCCGTCGTCGGTGCGCCAGAAGAGGCCGCCGTCACCCACGAGGAAGCCGCGCTGTTCGGACACGAACCACAATGCACGGAAGGGCTGATGGCGCTGCCCGATGCTACCCCCTTGGCGAATAGTCTGCCAGGATTGGCCACCGTCCGTGGTTTTGAGCAATGTGCCGTTGCGCCCGCAAATGTAGCCTACCTGCCTTGAAGGAAAGTGCACCGAGCAAAACAAATCGCCGCGCGGCGGCTGGCGCCTCCAGGAGCGTCCTCCGTCTTCGGTGCGCAACACCCAACCTAAGCCTACGGCACATCCCGTGAGCGAGTCGGTCATCCACACGTCATAAAGGCTGTTGACAAAAGTGTGCAGGGTATCTACATACCACACTTCCGGCCACAGTTTGCGCACAAGCCCGCCCTGAAACCCATCGCCCGACACCAGCACAGCATGACGATAGCTCCAAAAGAAGCCACTGCGGTGCCAGTTATAATCCGTGCGAAATATACGCCAATACGACTCGTCGGGCCAGCGAATGAGCGCCAGCCCGTGCAACCCAACGGCATAACCCACGCCAAAACTATCAAACATGACATGCTCTAAGCGATTTACCACCGTGGTATCCACACGCCAGGAGCGCCCCCCGTCTTGCGTGGAAAGCAGATGCCCCCGCACCCACGCTGCTCCAGCCGTAGCAAACCCGCGCAAACTATCCGTGAACCATACCGACGTAATATCTTCCGGTACCGGCGCTCGCACTTCCTCGAAAACCGGTAACAACATCACATCCTTTCGGCAGCCTGCCGCTACTAACCACAGCAAGAGTAGAAGCGCTCTCATGACGTCCATTTTGTGGCGATAGTTCGCCAGATAACCCGCCTAAGCGCTCGTCCGTTGAGGCCGATAACCCCACATCGCGTAAAAAGCCACATAAGCAAAACACACCAACGGCACCGCCAATGCCATGCGCATGCCGCCCCATTGCGACAACAAGCCCGCCAGCGGCGGCATCACTGCTCCGCCTACAATGGCCATAATGACCAAGGATGAAGCCAGTTTCTGCTCTGAAGGCCCCATCTCCTTAGTGGCTAGCGCAAATACCGTCGGGAACATGATGCTCTGGCAAAAATAGACCAGCGAAATGCAGGCAATCGCCACCAGGCCACCGCTCAGCCACGCCGCAGCAACCAGCCCCACCGCCGCCACGCTGTACCCTACCATTACGCGGCGCGGAGCCATGCGCGTCATCAGGTACGTACCCACAAAACGGCCCAGCATGAAAAGCACCAGGGCAAACGAGGCATGATAGCCCGCCATCTGCTCCAGCGTCATACCCTCTACGGCCTTCTTAATGGTGCTGTGCCAGAGCTCGGCGTACGGCACCACCGGCGCCAGATGCTTCGCTGCGGAGAAATCCATTTTAAAATCCACAAAATAACCCCATAGCGTTGCCTGCGCACCCACATTGGCAAACTGCGCCACCACACCCAGCGCCAGGTGGTGATGGCGGCGCAGCAACGCCCACACGCTCGTGCCCCCTTCGGCCTGCTCTGCCTCGCGCCCTACCTCCGGCATGCGCGTCAGCCAGAATAGCAGCGCCACCAGCAACACCACGCCCGCAATGACGCCATACGGCCCACGCACCGATAGCGCTTCCCTCACGCGCGCTGCCTCAATCTGCTCGGGTGTCATCGCTGCCAGCACCTCCAGCGTGTACTCCTGTTGCGAAAAAATGAACAGGCTGCCAATAACCGGCCCCAAAATAATACTGATGCCGTTGAACGACTGCGCAAAATTGATGCGCCACTCCGCCCGCTCCGCATCGCCCAACACCGTTACGTACAGGTTGGCCGCCGTCTCCAGAAACGCCAGCCCGGAAGCAATGGTAAACAAGGCAAACAGGAAAAAACTATACACTCGCACCTCCGCCGCCGGCAAAAACAGCAACCCGCCCGCCGCATAAAGTAACAGCCCAGCCAGAATGCCCTTCTTGTAGCCGAAACGCTGCATGAATAGCCCTGCCGGTATGGCCATGATAAAATAACCCAGATAAAACGCCGAGTCCACGATGCCCGCCTGCCAGCGCTTCAGGTCTAAGGCAAACTGAAAATGGCGGATTAGCGAGCCGTTGAGGCTGTTGGCTAAGCCCCATAAGAAGAAAAGGCTGCACACTAAGGCGAAGGGAAGCCAGTAAGAGTTGCGGTAGTGGTGGGTCATGTGTGTTTTATTTTTTAGTGCGTGTTTTTGGCCAAACAAGTTTGGCCGTTGCTTAGCCAAACAAGTTTGGCGGTTACGGGGTTTGCTGGAGGTGGCGCAGCCGAAACGCCTGTTCGGGGGCGTCAAGGATACGCTCGGTGATGAACAGCACGGTGCGGCGTTCGCCGGGCAACAGGTCGAAATAGTTGTCGGAAAAACGCCCGGGTACGTCTGTGCTCAGGCGCACGTTTTTGGCTAATGCGGGGCTTTCCAGTTCCAGCAGGTAACCTTCGTTAGCGGGGCTGACGCGCACGCTGACGCGGGTGTCGGGCAGGAGGAGTTTTTTAGGCGGCGCGAAGTAGAACAGACGCCGGCTCAGCAATTCACCTTGAGGTGTGAGCAGGCGTATGTCAGCCACAGCATCTTCCTCTTTATGGCGGTCAAGCAGGGTGCGCACAGTCGCTTGCCAGAGCATGCGCGCCGAGTCGGGGCGCAGCACCAGATTGGGCACGATGATCTCGCTGAGACGCTTGCCCGTAAGGGTGAGGGCACGTACCTGCAGCGTAACGACCACCGAGTCGTCGGGCACGTCGGCACTGGCAAAAACTTTCAAAATGCCGTCCTCCACGATGGGCAACGCTACAACGGGTCGGAAGGCCTCGCGAGCGTAGTAATGAAAGGCCTTCCAGCGGCCATAATAATCTATACTCGACCACGAGGCCACAGGCCACACGTCGTTGAGTTGCCAGTAGAGCGTGCCCATGCAGTAGGGTTTATTGCGCCGATGGGCCTCGATGCCGGTGCGCATGCCTTCGGCCTGCAACAGCTGGCTGACATAGACGAAGTCCTCAAACGTGCGCGGCACGCGAAAATCGCGCCGCAGGTACTCGGCGATGAGCGCATTGCCGCGCGGATGCTTCTGGTGGTTGAGCATCACCTTGCTGTCCAGCACGCGCTCTTCCGGTTGGCTGAACGACTCAATGGTAGCCCAGTCGGGGAAGGACTGAAAGCCAAACTCGCTCATGAAGCGCGGCACTTTTTTATTAAATACCTCGAACGGCTCTTCGTCGTGCCACACACCCCAATAATGGGCGTCACCTTCGCGTAGCGATTTAGGGTTGCCGCGGCCATACTTGGGTGAGCTCTCCCAGTAGGGCACACCGCCGCCATAGTTGGCCACATAGATGGGCAGCAGGTCTTGAAACAGTATCTGGTAGTCGCGCCACAGCTGTTTGCGTTGGGCTTCGGTGAAGGCCATTTGCCAGCCCCAGTGATGCCAGCCCTCGCTGTTTTCGTTGTTGCCACACCACAAGGCGATACACGGATGCTGGCGCAAGCGTTCGATTTGCTCCAGCGCCTCGGCGGCGGCGTTTTTCAAAAAACGCCCTCCGCCCGGATACATGGCACAGGCATACATAAAGTCCTGCCACACCAGAATGCCGCGAGCATCACACAGGTCGTAAAAGATGTCGTCTTCATAGATGCCGCCGCCCCACACGCGCAGCATGTTCATGTTGGCCGCCACGGCGTCGTCGAGCAGGCGCTGGTATTGCTGTGGCCCGACGCGGTCCTGGAAGATGTCCATTGGGATGTAATTGGCGCCTTTGGCAAAGACGGGCTTGCCATTGAGGCGGAAGTAGAATGACTGGCCCGAGCGGTCTGCTTCGGCCACGAGTTCGATAGTGCGGATGCCTGTGCGCACGCGGCGCTGCTCGATGAGCTCGTAGCCGCGTTTGAACTCCAAGGCGAAGTCGTACAGGTGCGGTTCGCCCATGCCCACACACCACCACAGGCGCGGGTTGGGCACACTGAAGGTGATAGAGTCTTCCCGAACGCCGACCTCTGTGTCGCGGGTTTCAATGCTTTTGCGCCGGCCGTCCATGATGGAAACATCCAGCCGCATCGGTACATCGGCCCGGTAACGGAAACGGGCTACCATGCGGGCTTCTTTTTCGGTGATTTCCTGCGCAGTGATGAAGACATTTTCCAGCAAAAAGTCGTCCCAGGCCAGCAGTTCGGGTTCTTTTAGAATGCCACAGCCGACGAAGCGCGGGCCCCAGTCCCAGCCGTAGTGGAATTGCGCCTTACGTGTGAGCGTACGGATGCCGCCGGGCAATTCGTAGCCCAACGCCTGCCATTCGGGTTCCACTTTCTTGATAGGGCTTTCAAAGTAAATGTGCAGTTCGTTGCCCGTAGGCTTGAGCAAACGCCTCACATCGGCCGTCCAGGTGCGGAACATGTTTTCCGTTTCCAGGATGAGGCTATCGTTGAGGAAGATGAGGGCGTAGGTGTCTATGCCTCGGAAGACCAATTCCACGTGTTTGCGTTCCAGCACGGCGGCGGGCGCGTCGAAGGTGCAGCGGAACTCCCAGTCTTCGCGTTCGATCCACTGCAGTTTTTCCTCATTGGTTCCGTAGAAGGGGTCTTCTATCTGGCCGGCGGCCAGCAGGGCAGTGTGGATGCTGGCGGGTATGCGGGCAGGCATCCAGGCGCCCGTGTGCGCTTTTCGGAACGACCAGGCTGCTTGCAGAGGTTGTCGTAGCGGTACGGCAGTTGTTTGGGTTTCAGCCGGCATGTAAGCGAGGAGCAGAAAAAGAGATAATAAAATTAGTCGCATGCGTTCAAGTTAGATAGCGGCCGCCGGAGCGGTACGGGTGTCGTGGGCAAAAATCCAGTATTACGCGCAAATGGGCGGAAGGTTATTGGCCTGAAATACCGAAAAGGGCGGAGCGAAAACGCCTACAATGACAGCATGCCGTGCGAGTAACGCTGGATTTTTCTATGCCCTGAGCTAGGAAAGCCTATGTGAGAAGGAGAGAGCCATTCCCTGCCCTCAAACAAAAATTACCTTTGCAGCCGACGTACATAATTTCGCTTGCCTATGCCACGCTCTCAGCGCACCCAATCTCTGTTGCAATTTGGCCTGTTCGCCGGCATCTTGGTCTTGATTAATATCCTGGCTAATCAGGTCTATACCCATCTCGACCTCACGGAGGAGAAGCGCTATACGCTTACGAAGCCCACGCGCGAGCTACTTAAAAGCGTAGACGACCGCATCTACGTGCGTGTGTTGTTGGAGGGCGAGTTTCCGGCGGGTTTCAAGCGCCTGCGCACAGCCACGCGCGAGATGCTCGATGACTTTCGCAGCATCAGCGGCTACATTGACTACCAGTTTGAAGACCCCAACAAAGGCAGCAAGGAAGAAGTCAATGCCCGCCGTAAGGCCCTGCTCGAAGAAGGCATCGCTCCCGTAAACCTCAACGTGCGCGGCGAAGGCGAAAGCAAATCGCAAATCATTTATCCCACAGCCATCTTCCACTACGGCGGCCGTAAGGTCATCGTGAACCTTCTAGAAAACCAGTCACCTACGCTACTGCCCGACGAGGTCATCAACAACTCCATCAGCTTGCTGGAATACAAATTCGCCAACGCCGTCAAAAAATTACGCTCCAAAGGGCGGCCCATCATCCTGTTCACGCGCGGACACGGAGAGCTGGACGAACTGCAAACCAAAGACTTCGAGCGCTCGCTGCGACAGTTCTACGACACCGACCGCATTACGCTGGACTCCGTCATCCACCTGCCACCGGATAAATGCGAGCTGCTCATCATCGCCCAGCCGCGCACGGCCTTCTCGGAGCGCGATAAGTTCATCATAGACCAGTATATCATGAACGGCGGCAAAGTGCTGTGGCTAATAGATCGCCTCGATGCCAGCTTAGATAGCCTGCGCCATCAAAAGCGCTTCATCCCGACCGACTATCCGCTCAACCTGGAAGACATGCTCTTCAAGTACGGCGTGCGCATCCAGCCCGACCTGGTACTCGATATGGAATGCACGCAAATCCCACTTCAGGTAGGTGTGGTAGGCAATGCACCCCAGTTTCGGCTCTTCCCCTGGCCCTACCACCTGGCCGTGCTTCCTACAGGCGCTCATCCAGTGGTCAAAAATCTGGATCGCGTGGAGCTGCGCTTTTGCTCTTCCATAGACACTATCCGCACCAAGACGCCGGTGAAAAAAACGGTGCTGCTCCGCAGCAGCCGATACAGCCGCCTGCAATTCAGCCCCATTGAGCTGGGCTTTGAGATCATGGGTGAAGAGCTCAAGCCAGAGTATTTCAACAAAGGCCACCAGACGCTGGGCGTCCTGCTCGAAGGCGAGTTCCCGTCTAATTACGAAAATCGCGTGTCAGAGCAAATGGCCGAGGGGCTGCGCCAGGCCGGCCTGACGTTTCGCCCACAGAGCCAGCCCACGCGCATGATCGTTATCAGCGACGGCGATGTGGCCGCCAACTTTGTGCGCGACCGGGCCAAAAAGGAATGGCTCCCGCTGGGCTTCAACCGCTTCGAGAACGCTACGTATGCTAACCGCGACCTGCTCATCAACGCGGTAGAGTACCTTATCGAATCTTCCGGCGTCATCGAGGCCCGCTCGCGCGAGGTCAAACTGCGTCTGTTAGATACCGTCCGCGCTAAAGAAGAAAAACCACTCTGGCAGGCGCTCAATATCGGCGCGCCGCTGCTCTTCCTGGCGTTGTTCGGCATCTTCTTCCATTGGCGCCGCAAACGACGATACGGACAGTAAGACGTTTTGAGTGCACTTGATGCTCCCTCTGTTGTCAGGCTTTGAACAAACGCTGCTGGCACCAGACAACTAAAAACACGAAAGGCTCGAAAGGTTTGACCAACAGCCCTGGCCACGTAACAATTGAAAAAAACATGAAATACGATAGCGTGCTTTTCACATAGATAGCCCTGCAACGATCTGGCCAATGACTACCTGATCTTACGCAATACTGCTGCGGAGTCAAGAGACTCAAGAACAGCAGAGGAGTGCATAGGTGTTATTTTTCGGCTTTTCTCTGTATACCTCTATGGTGAAGAAGAAAACTTCACAGAACGCATAGAAGGCTTCAAATACGACAGTTGTCTTAATCGAGCACAACGTCAGTGAATACGTCGAGCAATATCCTTCTCACTCATTTCCTAACCTAAAACGTGCTACATCTATGAAACAGACTGCCTTATTCTCTGTAGCATTTGTACTGGGGATTGGGTTTTTTTGCGCGTCTGTTGGAGCGCAAGCACCCATTCAACGGTTCGACTGCGGTATGGCGGTGGTTAGCTGTTTCTCGGGCTTTTCTCAGCTGGCGCCGCTTACCGTTAATGTGAACGGCCCTGTTATGGGCATTATAGACGTACGTACACATGCTGCTGCTCCGCCAGGTATGTGGTGGCAACAAGCCAGCTCCACTCTTAAGTACATGCACCCCTCCTGGACAGCGGCCAACATGGGACAAATCTTCGGGTTGGCTATTGACAGTACTGGAGATATCTACGCAACACCAACGACAGTTTACTACTGCCCTATGACGGGCCAACCTTCGCCTTTTGGTCCGGCAGGAGCCGGCGGTATTTATCGCATCTCTGGTGCAACAGGTCTTGTTAGCACCTATGTGAACACTGGAGGCTTTGTTGCGGGAGGGAATAGCATTCCGAATAAAGGCTCTGGGCTGGGCAATATCTGTTACGATGCCGATCACGACCAACTCTTTGTAACCAACTTCGCAGATGGAATGATCTACCGCATTAAAAACGGTGTCGTACTAAGCCGATTTGACCCATTTTTCTCGGTGAACTCCCCCCAGCCGCTAAATGCTGCTTTTGTGGCACTTGGAGAGCGAACCTGGGGGATAGGTTACTATAAGGGGCGTGTGTATTTTTCGCGTTGGGTCGAAGACAAAGGACGCCCCAGCGCGGGCGCAAACGAAATCTGGAGTATAGGTCTGAATAGTAGTGGTGACTTTGCAGGCTTGAGTTTCAATGCCGGTACCTGGGAAGACGGTGAGGTGCTGGAAATCACTTTGCCCTGTTACCAGGCAAACTGGTCCAATCCGGTGTCCGATATTGCTTTTGCTCACGACGGTCGCATGTTGTTGGCCGAGCGCACTATGTTAGATGACTGCGGCGGAGCTCTGTCAGGCCCAGTTATTGGCTCCTATGCGCATTTATCAAGGGTTTTAGAATACCATAAACCCGGCTCGGTGTGGACACTTACACCTGGCCACAGTTCTTCCGTATGTCCTACCACAAGCGCTTCTCAGTTGAAATTCCGGGTAGGTGGTTATACGATTGAAACCAACAGTGCCGGTGGAGTAGCTTATGGCTATGATAGTTTCTTCCCACCTAACCCTCCGGGCCAATGCGACCAATTTGTATGGGCAACGGGCGATCAGCTTCTTCCTTTCATCAACACAGGGCAGTGGGTGTATGGTATGCAAGGAATGCCCGCCAGTGGCGGTAGTTATCCGAACGGAGTGCTCATAGACTTTGACCATGACGTAACCAGCCATGACAAAGTACAAATCGGAGATGTGGAAATCCGCAAGTGCCCGCCTTGCGAGAGCACTCCAGATTTTCCATGCGAAGACTTGGAGGTCAGCAAAAAGCCGGCCTTCTTCCCGCCGGGCACACCTGCTGATACTTGCTGTTGGGACATCACTTTCCAGATAGGAGCAGGCCCTATCATTTATTTGGAGGCTCAGATTCTCACACCTGGAGTAGTATTTGGTAACCCGTCTGTAAGTTCCAGTTTTGTGTGGGCAAGCCCCCCCACGCCTACGCTGCTGACTATCGGTAATAACCCGGGAGGGCCTATACCGCTAGGCACGCACGCCAATGCGTTGCGCTTTTGTCTGAAAAATATCACGTCGACAAGCCAGGTTCCTCAAATGGTGGTGTTCAATTGGTATGCCCTGGGCCCGACGGATGCACCTACACTGGTCTGTAAGGACACATGCTACTTTGATTGCAAACCGCCTGTTGATCCGCCTGGCGGCTGTTTAGCGGTAGTATGGGACTCCTTGGTATGCAACCCACAGGCTCCTTCCGAGTTTACCTATTATTTTCAGGTGAAAAACCTGAGCAACTTCACGGCTCAACAAGCGATATTAAGCAACCTGCCGCCCGGCTTCGGGTTTAAGCCCTGCCCGCCTCCGACGGTATCCACTACGAGCCCATCTATCGTGTTGCCGCCTTTTTCTCCTGCGATACCACCAGGGGGTATCTCGCCGGTGATGTGTGTTCAGCTGGTAAGTACCTCAGCCATTACCTCGCCAACCACTCTGTGCTTTAACGCGGGCATTTTCAGCAAAGACTCCTGTTGCCACCAAAAGCACTGTATTACCCTCAAGCCTTGCTGCTCTCCCTGCGATCGCCGTCGAGTAGTAGCCCATCAACAGCAGCCTAAGGACAGTTGCTGCCACAAACTCGATATCTTCAATGGGTGCAATTTCCCTTACTTCACCAAATTAGAGCTCGTATCCCTCACGCCAGGAGTAGTGTTTGGGTCTCATAGCACGGGCGGACCATCTCCCTCTCCGTGGATAAATCCGGTCTCTACTCCTACACTCGTTCAGTGGCAACATTTGTCCGGCTTTGTGCCCTTTGGCTTTTTCCCAGAATTAATTCAGTTCTGCTTGGATAGCATAGACGCGCCGGCAAAGGTACCGCAGGTCATTGTCCTAAATTGGATAACGACCTCCAGCACAGGTCAGGACTCTGTGGCTTGTTCGGATACTTTACGCTTCGAGTGTAAACCTGTGTTATATCAAAACTGTTTGGAAGTGTTAGAAACGCACATTAGGTGTGTAAAAGACTCTATTAGTGGACAACTCTACTACACCCTCCAGTTGACGGTTCAGAACACATCTACGCCTCCGTATTCAGCTACACATGTGATTCTGACACCTATTACCACACCTGCTCCAACGGTCTTTCCCAATCCCGTCTCGGTAGGGCTGTTGCCGCCTAATGGGATTACGACGATCAATACTGGGTTGTATTGGACCACTCCACCGCCAGTGGGAAGTATTGTGTGTTTTAAATCACGACTGGCCGATTTGCTCAGTGGTAATCAGTGGTGCTGTTTCGAGAACGATACCTTCTGTGTAACCATTCCGCCGTGCTGTTGTCTGGACGTCGAGGACCTGTGCGCTGATTTTGAACAGGCAGTTACCTGGCTGGTGGATACAACTCTTTGCAAGGTAACCCTACAGTTCGACAGTTTGCTCTGCCCGGGTTACATTGAATGGATAAACTGGGGGGACGGAAATCAGACCTATGGCCCCTTCTATCCGGGAAGCATGCCCATGCACACGTATTCGGGCAGCGGCACTTATGTTATTTCTTACCTGGCTATTCAACTCGATGAAACAGGGAGCATCTGCTTGGAGAAGCTGGTGTCAGACACCGTTTCGGTAGTGTGCCCTTCTGCTTGTAAATGCGGGAATTGGGGCCCCTTCTATGTCTCGTGGAAGAAAAACTTGGGGCCTGTTACTCTAACCTGTGGGGGTGCTCCGGTTCTGTTGCCTTGTCCGGCGGCAGGTGGGTCCTACACGTTCACGAGTTCCTTCCAGTGCGTAGGCTCGAGCTGCCCGGCTCCTGTAACATTACAGTGGACACTGAAGCGGCTTCCCGGCACTTTTGTGGCCAGTGGTACTGCTACGGCCAGCCCGATCTTCAGCATCAGTATCTTGCCCGCCTGGTATGCCACCCCGGGGCTTTATGAGCTGCAAATCAGCGCTGTGTGCGGTAGCGACACATGCCGTTGTCGTCTGCTGTTCCGTACCGACTGCCCGCCCGCTTGTCCGTGCACGCCGCAAATCATTCAGCAGCTGGCTCAGGCCGTTCAGGCCGGGTTTGGAGTATCCGTAAATCTTCTGAGCTGCCAGGCTTGTTTTAGTCCACTGGCACTTTCTCCTTGCGACAGCGTCGAATGGTTTATTAACACTCCAGTAGGTACGCCCCTGGGAGTTACATGGGGCAACCAACCATTCTGCTACACCTTCCCTGGCGGCGGCTCCTACACCATCGTTATGAAGGTTACCCGCCTCAAACCGGACGGTACGCTCTGCGAGGTGTTCTTGAAGTATCAGATAGTGAAGATAAAGTGCTTGTCAGCCCCTGTTCCACTCTGTGAAACGGTTTTCCAAAATCCAGGTTTTGATCTCGACGCCAAAGCGGGTATCCTGGCAGTGGATGGGGCCACGGCTGGCTGGACGCGCGCCGAAGGAAAGCCTCAAGTGGTTCAGAACACTCCGGGCAGCCTAGACGGTTGGGCAATACGCTTGCAGGGCAATGCGGACATTTCCGATGCCTTTTCGGCCATAGCGCCGGAATGCGTGAAGAGTGATAGCGGAGTTATTCTCCTGCGCATTCAAGAAGAGGCCAGTGGTGGAGGTATTTTACCCGGCACAGAAATTTTAATAGCCTTTGATGAGGCTTCTCTCCTGGCCGATACGGGTGCTGTGCTAAAAATAACCTTGCCTGCCGAGGGAGGCTGGAGGGAGGTAGAAATACCTTACGATCTCAACCGCTTGACGCTGACCAACTGTAATAGCCTGTTAGGAGGTAGATTAGTAAAACCGGCCATCAAAATATGCAATCCCATCCCGATTGAACTTGCTCAGAATGCCAGCGTCTTGGTGGACTTTTTCTGCCTACCCGCCCGCAAAGTGGTTTCTACTGAGGAAGACTTCAGTGAGCATAGTCTGAGGCTGTACCCTATACCGACCACAGGCTTGCTCAACGTTGTCTTACCGGATGACGCTTCAATTACTGGAGCGCGCTGGAGGCTGAGCGATTGCCTGGGCCGTACCCTGCATACGGGTTTGCTCACTACGCCACTTATTGACATCAGCGCTTTGCCTGCAGGGGTGTACCTGTTACACATTGAAGGGGCAAGTGCCCTATGGGTCAGGCCCGTTGTAAAGCAATAGTGTTCAGATCCGAATGAGATAACGAGAAGCCTTTCACGATTTAGCCGTCGTGGAAGGCTTCTCTGATTTTGGAATAGCAACCGTTGAACTTTTGACCTCTCATGGCGTTCAGGCAGCCATGCAAATTGCTATACTCTCCGGAAGCACACGCCCCAACCGCCAGTCGCATCGCGTAACGCTGGCCCTGAAACAGTGGATAGAAACCCACACCAACCATAACGCCGAAGTGCTGGATTTGGCCGAGTATCAGTTCCCGGCCTTAGAAGAAGTGCTGGGCCGACACCCTAACCCGCCCGAAGGGCTGGCCGATTTCGCCCGCCGCGTTCGGGAGGCAGATGCTTACCTGTTCGTATCGCCTGAATACAACGGCAGCTATACGGCAGCGCTCAAAAATGCCGTGGACTACCTCAAAGACCGCGAGTTTGCGCGCAAAGTCATCGGCGTGGTATCGGTAAGCACAGGCGCTTTGGGCGGCATTCGAGCTGCTTTGGCCATGCAACAACTGGTGCTGGGTATTGCCGGCTATGCCATTCCGCAGATGCTGACCGTCGGGCAGGTGCAGCAGCGCTTCGACGAGCACGGCAACTTGCTGGATGTGGCTTTTGAAAAAAACATCCAGCAGTTCATGGACGGCTTCCTGTGGCTATCCGAAGCCGTGTTTGAGAAGCGCCTGAGCGAAATGGCGGTGGTGGGCTAAAGGCCCACATGCTGTCGTTTGAGGCGAGCTATTCTACTGCTCCCCTTCCACCCAATCCGCCACAAAGACGTTGGTATCGCGCGTGCCGCCGTTGTTGCGGTTGCTGCTCCAGACCAAGCGTTTGCCATCGGGCGAAAACATAGGGAATGCGTTGAAGATGCTTTCCGTGGTGATGCGCTCCAGCCCGCTGCCGTCCACGTTAATGAGGTAGAGCTGGAAGTCGTAGCCGCGCGTGGAGTGGTGGTTGCTGGAGAAGATGATTTTCTGGCCCGAAGGGTGGAAGTAGGGTGCCCAGTTGGCTTTGCCAAGGTGTGTTACCTGGCGCAGGTTGGTGCCGTCGGCATTGCACACGAAGATTTCCATGTTAGTGGGTGCCACCAGGCCCTGGGCCAACAGTTCGCGGTATTCGCGGATTTCCTCCTCTGTTTTGGGGCGGCTGGCGCGGAAGACGATCTGGCTGCCATCGGGGCTGAAGAAAGCGCCGCCATCATAGCCCAGGTCGAAGGTTATCTGGCGCAGGTTGGAGCCGTCGAGGTCCATCGTCCACAGGTCGAGATCGCCCGAGCGGGTGCTGGTGAAGAGAATTTTATCGCCTTTTGGGCTGACGACGGCTTCGGCGTCATAGCCGGGGTGGTCTGTGAGTTGCTTTACGATGTTGCCCTGCAGGTCGGCCACGTAGATGTCGTAGGAGTCGTATATGGGCCACAGGTACTTACCCGACGGCTGGGGTACGTGCGGGCATGATGCGCCGCCGGCCATAGTGCTGGCGAAGAGGATGTGTTTGCCGTCGGGCATGAAATAGGAACAGGTCGTGCGGCCTTTGCCGCCGCTGATGCTCAGAGGGCGATAGTTAGGGTTGCCGGCGGCCTTTTCTACTTCCATAGCATAGATGTGGTCGCATTGGAGGTTCCAGGTGGGGTTGTTGGTCTGGAAGGTGAGCCATTTTCCGTCGGGGCTCCAATAGGCTTCGGCATTGTCGCCGCCGAAGGTGAGTTGGCGGATATTGCGCAGGTATTTTTGCTCGGTGGGTGAAGTGGGGATGGTTTCAGTTTGAGCCAATACGACAGAGGAGACAAAGGCAAGGCTTAGCAGAATGAAAAGGTTGCGCATGGTTTAATGCTCTTGTGTTTAAGGCCGCAAGGTTAAGCCGCCTTTAAGCGGTAATTGTCAGGGTTTTGTCAAAAGCAATGTTGAAGCGGTGCAGGGTGGAACTCTGGGAATAAGGGCTGGCTAAGGGGGAGCCTCGCCAGCGCCTGAGTTTGTTTTTGAATGCAATTGCCCGGAGGGCGCTTACCGGCGCTTGAGGGCGCTGTTTACGGGTTTTTTCGTAGCCTTGCAGTCCGTTTTTCAGACTAAAAACACACGAGCTATGCGCTGGATATTCAGTTACCTCTTGTTCATTCTGACGGCTATTGGGCCGGCCTTTGCCCAGAAAAACCCGCCTGCGGCGCCGACGCCGCGGATCGGTGAGCACCTGTACAATGCCTTGGAATGGCGCTGTATTGGCCCGTTTCGGGGCGGTCGTTCGGCGGCTGTGGTGGGCGTTGCGGGCAAGCCCAATTTGTTCTATTTCGGCGCTACGGGCGGCGGCGTTTGGCGCACAACCGATGGCGGCCGCACGTGGGAGAACATCTCGGATGGGTACTTTGGTGGCTCCATCGGTGCAGTGGAGGTAGCGCCTTCCGACCCCAATGTCCTCTACGTGGGTGGCGGCGAGAAAACGGTGCGCGGCAACGTTAGTGCCGGCACGGGCGTATGGAAGAGCACGGATGCTGGCCAGACATGGACGTACATGGGTCTGCCCAACAGCCGCCACATTCCGCGCATACGGGTGCATCCACAAAACCCGGACCTCGTCTATGCCGCTGTGCTGGGCGACCTGTTCAAGCCCTCGCCCGAGCGCGGCATCTATCGCTCCAAAGACGGCGGGCGCACGTGGGAGCGCATCCTCTTTGCCAACGAAGACGCCGGCGCCATTGACCTGTGCTTCGACCCCACCAATCCGCGTATCCTCTACGCCAGCACCTGGCGCGTGCGCCGTACCCCGTACAGCCTGAGCAGCGGCGGCGAAGGCTCCGCCCTGTGGAAAAGCACTGACGGCGGCGACACGTGGACGGAACTGACACGCAACCCCGGCATGCCGCAAAAAGACACTATCGGCATCATCGGCATTGCCGTCTCACCTGTCAACCCCCAACGCGTGTGGGCCATCGTAGAAGCCCAAAATGGCGGCGTATTCCGCTCCGACGACGCCGGCAAAACCTGGACAAAACTCAACGACGACCGAAACCTGCGCCAACGTGCTTGGTATTACACACGTATCTACGCCGATACGCACGACCCCGACAAAATCTATGTTGTCAATGTCCAATACCACGTCTCTAAGGATGGCGGTAAAACCTTTACGGCCAAATCGGCTCCCCACGGCGACCACCACGACCTGTGGATAGCCCCTGAGGATCCCAAACGCATGATCATTGCCGACGACGGCGGCGCCCAAATTACCTACGACGGCGGCGAAACCTGGAGTACCTACCATAACCAGCCTACCGCCCAGTTCTACCGCGTAACAACGGACAACGCTTTCCCGTACCGCATCTACGTCGCCCAACAAGACAACAGCACCCTGCGCATCCGACATCGCACCGAAGGTAACAGCATCGAAGAACGCGACTGGGAGCCCACCGCTGGCGGCGAGTCGGGCCACATCGCCGTGGACCCCACCAACGACGACATCGTCTATGGAGGCTCGTACCACGGATATCTGACGCGCCTGGATCACCGCAACAAAACTTACCGCATCATCAACGTCTGGCCCGAAGACAACATGGGCCACGGCGCTGAGGATGCGCGCTACCGCTTCCAATGGAACTTCCCGCTCTTCTTCTCCCCGCACGACCCACGCAAACTCTATGCGGCCTCCAATCACCTGCACGTAACCACCGACGAAGGACACAGCTGGACCACCATTAGCCCCGACCTAACCACCAACGATCGCGAGCGCCAGAAATCCTCCGGAGGCCCCATCACTCAGGACAACACCAGTGTCGAATACTACTGCACCATCTTTGCTGCCTGCGAATCGCCCTACGAACCCGGCCTGCTGTGGGTCGGTACCGACGATGGCTTAGTGCACGTCAGCCGCGACGGCGGCGCTACCTGGGCCAATGTTACACCGCCCCAAATGCCCAAATGGTGCATGGTCAACAGTGTCGAACCCGACCCGTTCCGAAAAGGTGGCCTCTACATCGCCGCCACCTCCTATAAAATGGGCGATTATAGCCCATATCTGTTCCACACCGCCGACTACGGGCGCACCTGGCGCAAAATCACCAACGGCATCGCCGCCGAACACTTTACGCGCGTCCTGCGCGCCGACCCCAAGCGCCGCGGCCTGCTCTACTGCGGCACAGAGCAGGGCATGTACATCAGCTTCGATGACGGCGCCACGTGGCAACGCTTCCAGCTCAACCTGCCCATTGTGCCCATCACCGACCTGGCCATCAAAAACGATAACCTCATCGCCGCCACTCAGGGCCGAAGCCTGTGGATTATAGACGACCTGACGGTGCTCCATCAGGTGCAGGAGAGCATCGGGCAAAAGGACTTCCACCTTTACCAGCCCATGCCTTCGTACCGCATGGAAGGGCGTCAGGTGCGCAACCTCAAAACCGCCGGTACCAACCACCCCGGCGGCGTGATGACACATTTCTACCTGAAAAACAAACCCTCCGAAAAGGACTCTATCGCCCTGGAATTCTTGGACGCCCAGGGTAATCTCATCCGGCGTTTCGCCTCCTACCACGACAAAACCGATAAGCTCACCGACCTCAAAGCAGGCGGTAACCGCTTTGTGTGGAACCTCCGCTACCCCGATATCAAGAAGTTTGAGGGCCTGGTTTTGTGGTCCACTCGCCTCAATGGCCCCAAAGCGCCGCCCGGCGAATACCGCGTTCGCTTAGTGTGGAATGGCCAACAGGCCGAAGAACGCTTCACTGTACTGCCCGACCCGCGCGCTTCCGCCCGACCGGAGGACTACGCCGCGCAGTTTGAGTTCGTCAAAGCTTGCGCTGATAAACTATCGGAAATACACACGGTCATCGAGCAAATCCGCACTGTACGCAGCCAGATAAAAACGCTGGAAAGCCGCCTGACCGACGAAGAACGCTTCAAACCGCTGCGCGAAAAAATAAAGTCTGTCCAGACGGCCATGACGGAAATCGAAGAGGCACTGTATCAGACTAAAAACCGCTCTTCACAAGACCCGCTCAACTTTCCGGTGCGGCTCAACGACCAGCTGGGCAACGTCATGGAGGTCGCTGCTGCGGGCAATTTTCCGCCCACAACGCAGGCTGTGCAGGTCAGAGATATGTTATTTGGGAAAATCAATGCCGAGTTGGAGCGTTGGCAGCGCATCCGCGAGGCTGACCTTCCGACGCTCAACCAGCTGGTGCACCAGCTGGAGATCGAGGTCATTCGGGCCAATTAGCCCACTCAGTAGTGCCACCAGTCCGTTTTGCCGAAGTCGTAGTCGAGCAGCACCTCATCGAGCAAGGGGTCGGCGCCGGGCACGTAGGGCGTTTTCAAGTCATAGCCCCATATTTTGGCTAAGTTGTGCCAATAGTTGGCCGCCAGACCACCACGGGTTTCTTTGATGAGTTCGTAGAAAGGCTTATGGAGTTCTTTCTCAATCATTTTGATGAGCACCTTGCCTTCGGTGCGCGTCAGGTTTTTGAGTTGTTCTTCATAGTCTTTTTCCAGGTCGCGCTTTTCACGCCTATAGTAGCGGCGGCGTTGGCGCTTGTTCATGTCCTGGGTTTCGGCCTGCACCTCCTCGTAGAGGTGAATGGCTTGCAAGGCATAAGGGTACACTTTGCGCGCAGCGCGGGTATAAAGGAAGTGCTGGCGGCGTTCGGCTTCGTCTTTAAAGATGCGTCGCGCGGTTATGCGGACGACGGGTAGCGCCATGAGGAACGTAGAGTCGCCGTTGACGACTTCTAACGTAGCCCAGGCGCCTTTGGGTGTCGCCTGAGCGGGTGCTTGCCAGGGGTCTTCTGCTACCCACTGGGCCTGGCCGACGGACAAGCAGCAGAGCGTCAGGAGAGCTGCAAGCAAAGGTCGGGTGTACATGTCAGGGCTATTATGTTGCAGTTGTTCGGCTTCAGAGAGGCTCGTTTTTAGCCTGAGCCTGTTGCGGCTGGATGCAGAAAAGACGCAGTATAATCCGCAAGGTAAAGGCAACGCTCAAAGGTGCGACATATTTCATTGCCTTGAAGCTGTCGCGTTCAGTACTCTTTCAAAAACGCTTTGATAGCTGCCATTACTTCCTCAAATTTTTCCATGCTCATGCGGTGTCCAGCGTTTCTAACTGATCTTATGCAGACAGGACAAAATGCCACCGTCCTCAGGCGGTAAGATCACCACGAGTGCACGAATGAAAGACGAATAATTCGTGTCTTCGTGAAAGCCCAGAGACGACACCTCCCTGCGGGAGATGTCGCCTCAAATTCGTGCCTACTTTTTTAATGGATAAGGCACACGATTGAGCAGCCCACAGGCTTCGGGATTTTCGTTTTTCACTGCAGAGAACACAGGGAAACACCTAAAGAAACACCTCTGCGGCCCTCTGTGTCCTCTGCGGTTTTTAATCTTTTGCCTCGTAGCAGCCCTGCGTAAGGTCAGAGAGGGTTTGTGCTGGTGCGAACATGCGAATGGGTTTACCACTAGGGCACGGAGGTTTTGGCTCTGCTGCGAATGCACGAGTATTGCAGACACAGGCAGTTTGACCCTGTAGGAGCGCTTGCACGCGCAATTTGGCCAATCGAAAGGGCGTTTAGGATGCGCTTTTCTGAAACAGGGGCAGGACGCACATGCATGACGTTTCGTTTTGGGTGATTTTCGGGTCAGACAAGTCTGGCCATTACGGGCGCTTTTGGGCACTGTTGGCGCTGTTTTTTGCGGTAACAACTGTTGTTTTTTCCCAAAAAATGGGGCGTGCTGCCGAGCTGGCGCCCGAAGCGCGCGAGCAGCTGCGCCGGGCTGAGGATACCCTGGCCGTGTTTGCCTTTGCGATTACGAACGACACCTCGTCGGAGATGCGCTTTTTGGCCTGTAAGAGCCTCATCACGGGTTTGGTGCGCGCGCTGAAGACGGAGAATTCGTTCCGCTATCCCTTCGAGCGGCTTAGCAGCGTTTCCATCCTGACGCCGCCCGACAGTTCGTTCCGTATCTTTACCTGGCAGTTGTTTGTGGACGACTCCACTTATCGGCACTATGGTGCCATCCAGATGAATCAGCGGGAGCTGAAGCTTTTCCCACTTATTGACCGCCGCTTCGAGCTGGGGGCTATGCCCACGCGCGAAGCGCTGCCACCCAACCGCTGGTATGGCGCTGTGTATTACAACCTGAAGCCTTTCGACACTCGCCAGGGCCGTATGTACCTGCTGTTTGGCCTCGATGGGCATAGTTTTTTTGAAAAGCGCAAGGTCATGGATGTGCTCTCCTTCGATGCTAAAGGCGAGCCGGTGCTGGGCGCGCCCGTGTTCGAGCGCAACGGCCAGCTGGGCGAACACCGCCTCATCTTAGAGTACTCCGCCGATGCCAAAGTGAAGCTCAACTGGGACGATTACTACAAAATGGTGCTCTTCGACCACCTCATTCCCTGGCCCTCGCCGCATACGGGCGGCATTACGCACGTGCCCGACGGCAGCTACGATGGCTTCAAGTATGAAAAAGGCCGATGGGTGTTTGTGGAAAAGGTATTCCGCGATAGCCAGGAAGAAGCGCCTCGGCCATATCCGGTTTTGGACGATAAAAATCGGCGCGACCTGCTGGGTCGCCCGCCCAAGACGAAAGGGCAGCGCCGTTAGGCGGAGGTGCTATTCGCGTCGGCGCGGCGTATCGGAGGGTACGGAAATGGTGAATTCGGAGTCCCATCCCGGGCGGAGGGCGTCCATCTTTTTGGAAAAGACCCGCTCAGGTTGTCGGTGAGCGAAGTAGTCGCCGCTGTCCCAACGGCCGTTGCGGTTGGTATCTTCGATGAGCTGTGCAGTGTAAGCTACCGGAGTGAGGTCGGCGAATACCTCTCGTTGTTCTGGGCGTTCGGCTACGAACGTGCGTTCCTCTTCCAGCACATTGCCATTGAGCAGGCGCAGGATGTAGGCCGTTCCGGGCGTCAGGTTTTCCAACGCCAGAACGAGGTTGCCGACCTGCTTTTCGGTAGGCACGGTGAAGAAGCGCGTTAACGTGTCGGCATTGGTGGCGCCCCAGAAGTCAGTGAGTGCTCCGGGCAGCAGGGTCAGCGTATAGCGGCGCCCGCGTTCCCGATGGAATAAAAGGCGCAGCGAAAGCGGGTCAGTTGAGTCGGCAGTCAGAGAGAAGTCGCGTATTTCGGTGCTGTCGGCCAGCCAGACGACGCGGCTGGTATCTATGGCAGTGAGCGGTGCACCAAAGGGCACAAGCACGGGTCGTTCGGAGCGCACGTTCACCGTACGCGGTGGTGGCAAGGTCGCAGGCGTAGTGGGTTGGGTGGGCCGCCGGCCAGCGGGTGGGGGCGCCAGGCGTTCGTCGCCGAAGAAGAGGCGATGCTGTTTGAGAAAGGTAGTCTTCGATAGGGCCCGTACCGGCACGGTGTCGGCGCCGGCGTAGAGTGTCCAGGCCACAGAGTCGGGGTTGTCATACCAAACGACGAGGGTGTCCTGCTCGCGTGTAGGCAACCAGCGCACCTGAGGCGGCTCGACGCGCAGCTCGGGCGGCGCCAGCAGGCGGCCGTAGCCTAAGCGCACCGCGCCGTACTGATTGACGCGGCGCGCCAGCAAACGCCCTGCCGGTGCAGGAGCACTCATGCGCAACACGGGTACAGCCACCAGCGTGTCGGTGGGCTGCACGACGACGAAGGAGTCCAGAAAGGCAATGCGCTCGCTCTCCGGTCGCCAGCGCAGGTTCTGGTCGGCATCCTCGATGGCGATACAGCGGTAGGTACCCGGGCGCACGTTGGGCAGGCGCAGCTGCCCGCTTTTATCCGTTCGCGTTAAGTAATACGGCCTCTCCGCTACGATGGCGCTGTCGGCCAGGTTGTCGTACAGCAGGACGGAAGCGTTTTCTATCGGCTCGTTGCTGAACGCATCCACCACCACGCCCACAAGCGTTGTGCTGTCTATGTGGTCGCCGGTGGAGAATACGAAGCGCAGGTCTTGCGCCACATTGCCCTCGTGCAGGTCGCGCACCGCCGTGCCGAAGAAGATGGTGTAGGTCGTGTTGGGTCGCAGCTGCTCATCCTCGTCAAAGCGGAAGACGACCGTGCGGCCTTTGAGCGTAACCTCAGGCCGTTTAGCTAAAGGCGGCGAAACGAACACTTGCGTGTTGACCTCCTGCAGAGTTACCCATTCGTCGAAGGTCAAGTAAATGATGCGCTCTCGAAAGTTCAGGGCGCCATTGGGCGTGCTTTTGGCCTCCACCACTCGAGGGGGCGTTGTATCCTTCGGGCCGCCTTCTGGTGATCCTATTCGCGCGCATGCTCCCAGCAGAGCCGCTCCTGCAAGCGCTATGAGAAAATTCTTCATGCTAAACCGCCGCAAAAGTAGGCCGCCACCTTACCAGCCGGGTAGGATGTTGAACCCCCAACGCCATTCGCGCACTTCGGGCCTTACCGACAGCGGCAGCGCGTAGTACGGCTCCAGCACTAAAGCGCCGAACAGATTGATGCGAATGGATGCGCCCACGCTGAAGATCGGCTGGTGGATCTGTCCGGTCTGTTCCGAGGGCGTTTCTAAGTCGCTGAAATTGAATACAGCTACGCCGCCATCGGCAAAAAAGCCCAGGTCCACCGGCAGGAAAAAGTTGACCAAGCTCAATGGCTTGCGCCCCAAAAATGGCAGGCGCAACTCCACATTAGCTATGGATATCTTACTACCGATCATGCGTTCAGCCAACCGTGGGTCGGCGGTGTAGAGATCGTTGGAGCCGTAGCCGCGTACGAACCAGGGATTGCCCAAAAAGAAGGGAAATACTTCGTCGGAATTGACCCCAAAACGCCCATATGACATACTTCGCATAGCCAACGTAAAAGGCCGAAAACGGAAGTAGCGCCGCCCGTCAATGAGCATAGTATAAAAGTTGAAATCGCCAAAGAAATACTCAAAGCCGATGCGGTATCGCCAGCCCTGGAGCGGAGCGGTGAAGCCGAAAAACGCATTGTCGCCCACCCAAGCCGTATTTACATTGAACAGCAACATCTGCGCTGAGCCAGGTACGCGCTGGCGTCGCGTACCGATAGCAAAAGACGTTGCCGGGTCGTAAAAGGTGGAGTACTCCGTGGTGCGCGTACTGGAAAACTCAAAAGCACCTCCAAACTCAATGCGCTTAGTGATAGAAAAAGGATACATCAAAAAGGCGCTCAGACGCTCCTGAAACAAGCGCCGTACCCCTAACACTTCTTCTATGACATCCATCTGCACGCCCGGGCGTATTTCGATTTGTGCGGGTCGCAGGCCATAATAGGCCACCGACTGGAAGGGTATGTGGGAGAAGGAGCCGCCCCAGGCCAAGCGCCGCTTGTTGTTGATGTACGAGAAAATGCCGGCGGCGTCCTGAATTTCGCCATTAACGGCCAGACCGACATACATCTGGTTGTTGCCCAGAATGTCGTCAAAAAGCATGTCCACGCCTCCGGCCAGGCCAGTAGCGGCACCAAAGGAGGTGTTCCCGGTCGTTACGCCGATGCCGCCCCCGCCGCCGATGTAAGAGAGGGAAAAATTGGCCTTGTACGGGACCTTGCGCAGCGCAATGGTGTCGAGCACCTCTTTGAAGTTCCTGTCCATGAGGCGTAGGTTCGTATTTACTACATCGCGCTTGCCGGGCGAGAAGGGCGGTAAGGCAGCAGAAGCCATATCCACGGCATTAGCACTTACTTCTTTCTTTTCGAAGCTTTCAGCGCGGGCCTGGTGTATCTCGTAGCTACCCTCGTTGTACAGGGTATAAAGGACGCGATCACCGGCTACGGCGATGGCTGGGGCGTAATGTGTGATGCCGCTAATTCCGGTTTCCAGCTGCGTGGCCTGAAAGACCTGTTTGGTAACGCGGTCGTAGTAGTACAGATTGCGCATGCCGTCGCGGTTGCTCAGGAAGTACAGGTTGCCCTGCCCGTCGAATTGCGGGTTAACGTTGTCGGCCCCTGGGAAGATGTCGAGCATTTCCGTGTAGCCGTTGGCCATATCCATGATGCCGATGTTCATGCGCCAGGCGCCGTCGGTGCGGCCGCGTTCCATGCCTAGCTGGTCGGTAGCAAAGGCCAGCACGGAGCCATCGCGACTCCAGGTGGGGTGTATCTCGGAATAGCGGTCGTTGGTCAGACGACGCACCTTTTGGGTTCTCAAATCATAGGCGTACAGGTCGGTCTGGCCGTTCACCAGCCCACTGACGACAATGGTACGCCCATCGGGGCTCCAGGCCGGATGGCTGAACTCCGGCACGCCCGGTATAGCAATGCGCTCCAGCGTTTTGCCGGAGAAGACATCTTTAACGATGAGCACGCTGCGCCCCTGCTCATAGACGTCGAAAGCGAAGCGCTCGCTATCGGGCGCCCACGTACCGGCGCTTTCGATGAAGTCGAAGTGGTCAATGTGTCCATCCTGAGCACTGCTGGCTACCTTGCGTATCACCTTGCCCGTGCGTGCATCGGCCAGGTATAGGTCAATGGAAAACAGGTTGCGCTCCGACAGGAAGGTGAAGTACTTGCCGTTGGGGCTGATAGACGGCGAAATGTTCATCGAGCCGAAGTTGTCGTCCGACAGCAGTCGCTTGCCTGGGAAGCGATCTTTTTTGCCTTTGGTTACCCATTGGCCGTAGTGGTTGCGCAGTGTGCGCGTCCAGGCCGCCGAGAGCGAGTCTGCTGTTGTGTTCAGCACCAGCTGCACGGCGCCCTCCAGGCCGAAGCGGGCCGTGTTGACAAACAGCGGGTTGATGACCCCGTCGCCATAGACGCCCGTAACGAAGGCCCAAAAGGCCTGCCCCCAGCGGTAGGGGAAGAACTTGCCGCTGTCTAAGTCGCGGAAGTTTTTAGGCAGTGCATCGTGCTTGACGGCATCGCGCATCCACATTGCCGTGTGCGGGTCAATGCGCCCGATGGACAGGTATTCGGCCAGGCCTTCCACCATCCACAGCGGCAGGTTGCCCAGATTACGCATCGTGGTAGAGTCGCCTTCCAGAATGAGTTTGTACTGGAAAGCGTGCACCAGTTCGTGGCCCAGCACGTGGTGCGTCTGCTGGTTGGTCATCGCTACTGGGAAGACGACGCGGTTGCGCAGCGCTTCCGTTACGCCGCCCGTGCCTACGCTAATGTCTCCAGTGATGGTGTTGGTCTGCTGAAAGCCCGCATGATCGTTGTAAATAATGAGCGGGTTTTTCTCTGAAAAGGTGTCCCGTAAGACAGCTTGGTGCATGCGGTACCACAACTCAGCAGAGGCAGCCAGCTCGCGCAACTTATCCGGATTGCCCAGGTAGTCGTAAATGCGGAAGTGCTCCGTTTCGTGCACCTGGAAATCATGCTTTTGATAGCGCGGCTTGTTGCGTCCGAAATACTGAGCCTCAGCCGCCGTACTCCAAAGCAATCCACAGGCGAGGAAAAACAAATAAGCGTAACGCATAATAGATTGGGAAAGTTAAGTCTCAAAAGTACGTTCGGAAAAACAACGCCATAGACGCAAAAAAGACTAAGGCGGCAGGCCGAAGATGTGTTAAAAAAGGCTAAAAGTTGCTATTTTTGCTCATCTCGGCAGGATGAGTACGGAGATTTGGTCAGCATCATCATTGCTGGGATAGCAGCCCTAAGGCTGATAAGTAAGCGCCTGCTTTGCCCGCTTTGCAAGCTGATGAACACTTTCTTTGACAACCTCAGGTAGGCGTTTTACGCTACAAAAATGCGATAACGACCCAAATGTCTGCTTTCAAACGTACATTTAGCCCGTTACTTGCCCTAGAAGACTAAAAGGCTAAAACGACTTTAAAAAGGTCAAGGGCGGCTTTTACTCGCTGCTTTTCACCTTGCAGGCATTCGCATCAATCATACACAGCCCGAATGCGCTACCTTTGCGCCGCCTTAATACAAACAATTCGCACACGAGCATGGCGCGCGTAGAACTCATCATGCCCAAAATGGGCGAGAGCATCATGGAGGCCACCATCCTGAAGTGGCGCAAAAAGCCCGGCGACCGGGTAGAACTGGACGAACCCGTGTTGGACATCGCTACCGATAAAGTGGACAGCGAGGTACCCTCTCCGGTCGAAGGCACGTTGTTGGAAGTCCTCTTCAAAGAAAATGACGTCGTACCCATCAATACCGTCATTGCCATCATTGAAACGGAAGCCTCTGCCGCGGCACCCGCTGCGTCTCCGGCTGTCAGCACCTCTGTTCCGGGCAACGGCCAGTCCTCACCGTCGGTAACCGAGCCTGTTGTAGCGACCATACCCTTCGTACCAACAGCTGAGTCGGCGCCCGCTGCAGCAGCAGCCGGCGGGCGCTTCTACTCGCCACTGGTGCGCACCATTGCGCGTGAGGAAGGCATTTCTCAAGCCGAGCTCGACCGCATCCCGGGCACGGGCCTGGAAGGGCGCGTTACCAAAAAAGACATCCTGGCCTACGTGCAACAGCGCAAGGCCGCTTCGGCTGCCACAACTGTGGCTACTCCGGCTGCACCTGCGCCGCCCACGGCAACTGCTGCTGTATCAACGGCTACCCCAGCCGCTGCGCCTGCAGTAGCATCCGTTTCAGGCAACGTGGAAATCATTGAAATGGACCGCATGCGCCGGCTCATTGCCGAGCACATGGTGATGAGTAAACAAACTAGCGCCCACGTTACCTCATTCGTCGAGGCCGACGTAACCAACTTAGTGCTCTGGCGCAACCGCATCAAGGATGAGTTTCGCAAAAAATATGGCGAGAACATCACTTTCACGCCTATCTTCATCGAGGCCATCGTGCGCGCCATTCGCGACTTCCCACTCATCAACTCCTCGGTGGACGGCACGCGCATCATCGTCAAGAAAGACATCAACATCGGTATGGCGGCAGCCCTGCCCAGCGGCAACCTCATCGTGCCCGTCATTCGCAATGCCGATTACCTGAACTTGGTGGGCCTGACGAAAGCCGTCAACGATCTGGCCAATCGCGCGCGGCAAAATCAGCTGAAGCCCGAAGAAATCCAGGGCGGCACCTTCACACTGACCAATGTGGGCACGTTTGGTAACGTCATGGGCACGCCCATCATCAACCAGCCGCAGGTGGCCATTATGGCTACGGGTGCTATCCGGAAAAAGCCCGCTGTGCTCGAAACGGAACACGGCGACGTCATCGCCATCCGCCATATGATGTTCCTGTCGCTCTCCTACGACCACCGCATTGTGGACGGTATGCTGGGCGGCTCTTTCCTGCGCCGCGTGGCGGATTATCTGGAGCAGTTCGATGCCAACCGCCCCATCTAGGTGGCTCGCAGCCGCGCTACTTACCCGTAACAACACCATGGCCACATCCGAAAAATTCGACGCTCAGAATGCGCCCAAACCCGTTGGCCTTTACCCACACGCCCGCCGCGTGGGCAATCTGCTGTTCCTCTCCGGCATCGGCCCGCGCGACCCGCAAACCGACGGCGTGCCGGGCCTGAAGCGCAGCCCCAGCGGCAATTACGTGGAGTTCGACTTCGAAGCACAGGTGCACTCCGTCTTCCGCAACGTGCGTGCCGTGCTCGAGGCCAGCGGCGCCCGATGGGAAGACCTCGTGGACGTTACCGTCTTCCTGACGAACATGGAACGGGACTTCCACACGTTCAACCGTATCTACGCCGAGTACTTCCAGGACAACCAGCCCTGCCGTACCACTGTGGGTATTGACCGCCTGCCCACTCCTATCGCCATCGAACTGAAGTGCATCGCTGTGGTGCGCGATGACGCCTGAATAACACCCATATAGCCATTCACCACGCCCAATCGTCGGCATCGGCGGCGTCCATGGGGCGCGGTTTTACGGTGCGGCGGGTCTCCACGCGCTGCTTTTGCCGCTCCAGAATGAGCCGGGCCAATGCCAACGGTATCGGCTCCTTGCTGTGGCCGCGCATCACAGGGGCGATTTTTTCCTCCAGCACGTCGAGCCGATAGAGCAGGCTCATCAGGTATTCGGGCTGGTGCTCGAGCAATTCGGCCACACGGCCTGCAATGAGGGCCAGCAGGGCTGCCTCGTCGGGTGGCGCTTCGGCGGCCTCCAGTGCCAGAGCTTGGTTTACCTGGCCCAATACTTTCTGCAATTTCTCGTCTGTCATGGCCTGCAGAATGAAGCCCCCTAACTGTTCAGCGTCGCGTTTGGCTTACCTTTGAGCGGCTTTCGTGAAAAGCATTTTTTCAAAAAAAACACTACCGCCGCGGCGCACAGCCAGCCAGGAAAGCATTTCAGGGCAAAAGTCTTGAAAAAACAGAAAGGCGCGCCGTTCCGGGGGGGGTAATTTCTAATTGTTGCTATGTTTCGCCGCCACACTCGCGAGCCGTTTCCGATACGCAACATCGTGTTGCTGTCCGTCGTCGTGCTGCTCATCCTCCTGTATGTGCTTTATCAGCTGAAGAAAGCAGAGGAGGCGCCGCCGCCGGCGCTTATCATTGAGCCGACGGAGATACAGGAATAATATGGCCAGGCCTTACTGCACCTTATCGCCGCGCAGGATGCGGAAGCGCTTGCGGGCATCCACGGCAAAGACGGAGCTGGAATAGTCCACAAAAATTTTCTCGTATAGTTCCATGGCCTTTTCGGGTTGGCCGAGGCGTTCTTCCAAAAGCAAGGCCCAATTATAGAGGGCGTTATCAGCCCGGATGTCTTGAGGGTGTTTCTCCACAATTTCAGCGTAGAAAGCGGTGGCCTGTTCGTATTCGCGCTTTTTTTCGGCGATTTGAGCTTTCAGGTAGAGCACGTCGTCCTGGAGGCTGGTTTGAGGGAAGGTTCGGCGCAGGCTATCTAAGAGGCTCAGGGCTTCGGCGAAGCGGTTTTGGAACACGAGCAATTCGGCCTGAGCATAGATGGCCATAGCCTCGGTAGTGGCGTCGGTGTTGAGATTGTCCATGATGAACACCGACAGGTCAATGGCATCGTTGGAGAGCAGTTTGGAGGTGGAGGCCTTCAGGGCATCGAACTGTGCTTGTGCCCACTCAAAGTCGCCGTTGAAGTAGGAGAGGCGGGCGTTTTTGAAGCGGGCTTCCTGGCCGAGCATTTCTTCGCGGAACTCTTTGTCCACTTGGCTGTAGAGCAGGGTGCTTTCCCAGATGTCGCCGTTCATCAGGTAGTAGTCGGCCAGGTTGATTTTGGCGCGGCCCACGGTGGCGCGCTGGATGCCGGGCGTGTTGATGAGGGTTTCTAAAAGTTGAATGGCTTTTGGCAGATTGTTGATGTACAGCGCCTGAAGTTCGGCATACTCGATGATGATCATGGCGGAGCTTCGGCTGAAGCCGTACTCGGCGATGAACTGTTCGTAGTCGTTTTCTAAGGCCTGGAGGTCTTGCTGGGTGTAGTTGTAACCTTCGGTGATTTTGCGCCGGCGGGTTTTCATTAGTTCGCCTTTGGCGCTGAAGAAGAAGGGGTTTTGGCGGCCTTTTTCTTGAATGATGTACTCGTAGCCGGCGATGGCGGTTTCATAGTCGCGCGCGTTAGCAGCGTCGTTGGCGAGTTGGAAGACGCGCTGGCCCACTTCATTGAGGCGTTTGTCTAAGGCGCGGTACTGACGCATGGCGTTTTTGTAGTCTTTGCGCTGGATGAACGTCCAGGCCAGCAGTTCGGTCAGTTCGGTCATGTCCTTGTTCTGCAGGCGTACGTAGAGCTGGCGCTGCAGTTCTGGGTAGTCGGCTTCGGGCAGATAGCGCGCCAGTTGGGTTTGTACTAAGCTCATGCGCGAGGGGTCGGCCTCGACGTGGTTGAGGTAGTGTTCTATCATCTTGGCACTATCACCTTTGCGCCGGTAAATTTCGGCTATCTGGAAGGCGAAACGCCGCGGGTCTTTGGCCAGCTGGCTGCCGCGTTCATAGGTGCGCAAGGCATACTCAAATTTGGCGGCTTGGGCGAAGGCTTCAGCCAATGAATAGACCGCTGAGTAATCTGCCGATACTTTTGCAATGGCTTCCTCGTATTGTTTTTGTGCCTCGGCGGTTTTGCCCATGCGCTCGTAGAGGTTGCCGTAGGACACGTACAGGCGCGTGTTATTGGGCGAGCGCTTGATTTGTTTTTTCAGTGCTTCTTCGCCTTCGTCGTAGCGCTCTAAGTTGAGCAGGCAGGCCAGGTATCTGTCGAAATACACCTCGGCGAAGTTCTTGTTCGACTCAATGAGCTGGCGGTACAACTCGGCCGCCTTTTCGTATTCGCCGTTCTTGAAATACTGATTGGCCAGTTCAGGGTTGGGCTGGGCAAAAGCAACCACGGCAAACATCAGCCACGCCGACACGACACAGAGCGCTGTGCGCAAAACAGGACTTTTCATCTTTTCCTCCAAAAATCAAAATGGGCAGCAAAGGTAGCGGGTTTCGGTGGTCCGCTTTGGGCGCTATAACGCGCGAGCAGGCGCTTGAGGTTTTGATGGCTAAAAACTCCGTGGGAGAGCGATAGAAAAAATGCCGCCTCACAGCAAAGCTTGTAGGGCGGCAGTGGGGCCATCTGGTTTGAGGTGTTTTTGGCTTCAGCAGGTAGCCTTCGTAGTGGCGTTCGCCCAGCAGTAAACTGACGCGATAAGCGCCGGCGGGCAGGTCGCTGATGAGAAGGGTGTGCACCCATGGGCCGGCGGGTTTCTGCACGGTGATGGTGCGCACTTCGGCGCCGGTGGTGTTGGTCAGGCGCAGCAGGCCCTGTCCGCTCCAGTCGTCGTCCACCTCGAAGCGCGTGAGTTCGTGGGCCGGGTTGGGCGTCAGGCGCAGCGGGCTGGATTTCCTTGAAAAAAAGGCATCTACACCCAAGTATTGACTCATTTTAAGCGACTCCGGGGCCTGCTGCCTCAACAAGTCGCAATAAAAACCCATCAGCCCCTGGCCATCTTCAAGCAAGGTTTGAGCAGCAAAATAATGCAGGGCCGTGCTGGCCTCTATGTCCACCGCCGCAAAGCCGCACAGTTCCAGGCCCCATTTTACCCTACCCGCACTGCCTGACCAAAAGTAGCCCAGGCCGGGCGTGCGCTTGCCGCTCTTTGGAATGTAGGAGGGGTCAAATGCCATCATGCGTCGGCTGCCGGTATGCTTTTCGATCAAAATCTGGTTAAATGTCCTGAAATCAAACCTCGACTCATGGTGGTTGCGGTACGTCAGTTCGCTCTTCTGGCCGTAACGCTCAAAGTTCAAATAGGTGTACCGGCCACGAAGGGTCAAGAACAAACCCAAGTGGTGCTGAAAAAAATCGCGTTGCCATTTGTTTATGTTCGGTCTTTCCCGCAGTATTGCGCTTGGGAGCGTTTCGACGTTCATGGGCAAAAGTTGGTTGATGTTTTGCACCACAAACCTAAACTTTTGCCCTTTTTTATCAATATGAAATCAAATCGGAAAAGCCCATTTCTTTACGAACCATTGTTTAGATCTCTATAAAGAGGGCCGTTACACCGGCAGCGCCGTAGTGCTTTTCACTTCCGTCATGACGAAGTGGCTTTGCACGCGCCCGATGTTTTCCAGCGTAGCGAGTTTTTCTTTGATAAAACGCTGGTAGGCCTCCATATCGGCCACGACGACTTTGAGGGTGTAATCGTACTGGCCGGTAACGTGGTAGCATTCGAGTACCTCGTCAAATTGGCCGACGAACTGCTCGAAGCGGAGCAGGTACTCGCGGTTGTGCTCTTTAAGGGCCACATCGCAAAAGACTAATAGAGGCAGCCCGACCTTACGGCGATTGACAACGGCAGTGTAGCGCTCGATGTAGCCCTCGCGTTCTAAGCGCTTGATGCGTTCGTGTACGGGTGTGGTGGTCAGGCCCAATGATGCGGCGATTTCTTTGGTCGTCAGGTAAGCGTTTTGCTGCAACAGACGCAGGATGATGCGGTCGGTGGCGTCTAAGGCGTCCGATTTTTTTTCCATGACGGAGGCTGTTTTGTTTTATTGGAAAGATGTTTTTTCCCAAAATAGGAAATCAAGCAGTTTTGTTTTCTTTGTTAAAATAAAAAAGCAGAAAATTGGAGGCAAAAGGCTTAGTTTTGTTCAAAAAAAGATGTTGTTATGAAAAAGACCTTGCATCCCGAGACGCTCATGATGTCCTACGGGTATCGGCCCGAATGGTCGGAGGGAGCGGTGAAATGCCCGATTTTCCAGACGTCCACCTTTGCCTTTCGGAGTGCGGAGGCGGGCAAAGCGTTTTTTGAGGTGGCCTATGGCCTGCGCGAGAAGGGCGCGCGCGAGAAGACAGGCCTCATTTACAGCCGGCTAAACAACCCGGATATGGAGATTTTGGAAGACCGCCTGACGCTTTGGGACGGCGCCGAAGCCTGCGCCGCCTTCGAGAGCGGCATGTCGGCCATCACAACGGCATTGCTGGAGTTTTTACAGCCGGGCGATCTGCTACTGTACAGCAACCCCCTTTACGGTGGTACGAGCCATTTTGTGCACCACATTTTGCCCAAGTGGGGCGTCCACGTGTTGGGCTTTCGGCCCCGCGCCACCCAGGAAGAGCTGGTACAGCTGGTGGAACAGTCGGGCCATCGGGAGCGCTTAGCCATGATCTTTATCGAAACGCCAGCCAACCCTACGAACGACTTGGTGGATATTACCATGTGCCGCGCCGTGGCCGACCGTTTCAGCGCGCCAGAGCGCCGCGTGCTCGTGGCTGTGGACAACACGTATTTGGGGCCGCTGTGGCAGCACCCGCTGCGGCACGGAGCGGATTTAGTGCTCTACTCTGCCACTAAATATATCGGCGGCCACAGCGACGTCATCGCCGGAGCATGTCTGGGTTCGGCGCCGCTCATTGCGCGCGTCAAGACACTGCGCACGTTTTTGGGCAACATGATTGCCCCACATACCGGCTGGCTGCTGCTGCGCAGCTTAGAGACCCTCAAACTGCGTATGGAAAAGCAGGCCGAAAATGCCCAAGTGCTGGCCCAAAGGCTGCAAGAACACCCTTTGGTGGAGCGCGTGCACTACTTAGGCCTTCTGACGCCTGCCGACGGAGCGGCTTACGAAACCTATCGTCGTCAGTGCGCTTCGCCGGGTGCCATGGTCTCCTTTGAGGTGAAGGGCAGCGAACGCGAAGCCTTCGCTTTTCTCAATCACCTGAAAATCATCAAGCTGGCTGTCAGCCTGGGCAGCACTGAGTCGCTAGCCCAGCACCCGGCCACCATGACGCATGCGGGTATGGCTCCGGAAGAAAAGGCCGCCTTCGGCATCAGCGACGCGCTCATCCGCCTATCGGTAGGTGTGGAAAACGTGGAAGACCTTTGGTGGGACTTAGAGCAGGCGCTCGACAAGGCCTGCCAGATGTCGCCCGTGTGCGAAGCGCAAGAGGAGGCCCTGCAGCAAGGTGCCAACCAGCACGGCTCAGAACAGCGCCTCCGGCGATAGCCTGAGCAGCGCCGCCCAGGGTAGTCCCTCTTTTTGCCTACCAGGTAAATGCGTTGTGTTGTGCTGCCTGAGGGTGAAGTTACCGCCTTCTTTGAAAGCGTCTTGCCCACCTGACGCGGGCCAACGATCAGCTGGATGAATCTTCCTGGGCTTTTCCAGCTAGACCGTAAAGCGGTCTGCGATATATGGGCCTTTTTTTACTCAAAGATATAGGCAAATTTGCTCAAGGTGTTGAGTAAATTGCTGGATGAAAATGAGAAAGAATTTTTAAGCTCAGGCAGATGCGCTTCGGCCAGCAGGGGCAACCGTGGTATAAGCGGGATTTCCACAATCCTGGTCGTCAAGGGAAATGCACGACCTCCGCGACCAGCTTTGCAAGCGCTATCTCTACGCCTGAAAAAAGCATGTGCATGAAACCCGCCCTAACATTAACGGCGCTTTTGGCTGAAGCCGCTGCCTTCTGTGCGCAGGCGCGGTCCATTCCCGAGCTTTTCGGCGTAACGGATGGAAAAGCTGTCGGCACATTTATCGAGCACAGATTCAAACAGCAGTTGCAGGAACGCTATGTACTGGAGGTGGGCAGATCAGCCAGTGGCATTGATTTGCCCGGTGCTGGCATCGAAACGGACATTAAGGTTACCTCCATTCGGCAACCGCAGTCGTCGTGTCCGTTTAAAGCCCCCCGGCAGAAAATTTTCGGACTGGGCTACCATCTGCTGGTCTTCGTGTACGATAAGCGGGACGACCCCCGTCGCCCAGACCTCTTCCCTGGATTTTGTATCGTGCATTTTTATCAAAAAAGAACGAACAGGTGACTACACAACCACGCTTCGATTGCGCGAAATGATAAAGGATGGCGCTAACGAAGAGGATATTGCAGCGTATTTAAGCGATCGCAACATTCCCGCAGATGAATTGACCTTGCGCGCTATAGCTCAACACATTTTAGCGAACCCGCCGGCCCGAGGCTATCTGACGATTTCCAATGCCCTACAATGGCGATTACAGTATCAGCGCGTTTTACATTTGAACAAAAAAATCGAAGGCATTGTCAGGGTAACTCATTCAATCAATCCATGAGACGGATCAAAGAAGCACACATTGGTCATGATCTCCACTGTTTTCTGGAGCGTATTTTTCAAGAGAACACAGAGCTGGTCGGAGTTAATCAGTGCATTAAGGCTCTGTGTGGCATTGTTTCCTTTTTTGAAACGGATGCCGACCGGGCGGCATTCGCCAGGCATCTCACCGAAGCGCATGCCTTGTTGCCTGGCGATGACCGGGCGGCCTACGGCGATTTTCAAACCCGTGCCGATCTGGCCGAGCGGGTGGTTGGTTTGATGAAACAGCGCAGCGGCGCTCCGCAGGTGCTGATCGAGCCGACGTTTGGGAAGGGTGCATTTATCGTGGCGGCCTTGAAGGCCTTTCCTGAACTGGAATGGGTGATTGGCATCGAGATTTACAAGCCTTACGTATGGGCAGCGAAATTAGCCATACTCCAATACTTTTTGGAGCGCCCACACCAAAAGCCCCCCCGGATTGAGCTTATTCATCAGGATGTGTTTAAGGTTGATTTTCAGCGCGTAAGCCAGAAAAGTTCTGGGAAGAGAGTGCTGGTGTTAGGAAATCCTCCCTGGGTAACCAATGCACAACTTGGCGCTGTGGACGCCGCAAATCTTCCGCTGAAGAAAAACTTCCGAAAGCTCAACGGCCTGGATGCGCTCACCGGCAAGAGCAACTTTGATATTGGTGAGTCCATCGTGCTGATGCTGCTGCAAGCATTTCAACACTAGCCAGGCAGCATGGCCTTTTTGGTAAAGAACACGGTCATCAAAAACCTGTTGTTCGAGCAGCAAAGCCGGCGCTTGCGCATAGGCCGTGTGGAGCAGTATGCTATAGATGCTCAAAAAGGCTTTGGGGCCTCCGTGGAAGCGTCTTTATTGGTATGCGATTTCGACCACACGCCGGCCATGCAATGCACGCGAAGCGACTGGGAAGCCTCTAAACCCGTTTCTATTCGATACGGCTGGGAAGGAAGCAAATTTGTTTCCGATTTGGAGAAGTATTGCCGGGTGCAGGCGTTTGACGGTGCATGCCCACTCGAATGGCGGCAAGGACTGAAGCACGACTGCGCGACCGTCATGGAATTAAAGCGCGTCGGAGATCACTTTGTCAGCACTGCTGCCCCCCAGGTCTACATAGAGGACGACTTGGTGTTTGGGCTGCTAAAAAGCTCAAATCTCAAAGGCGGCTGTATAGCAGAGGCAAAAAGGCACACCATCGTTACACAGCGCAGGATAGGCCAGGACACTTCTTACATCCAGCAGATGTATCCGCTGACCTATCGCTACCTGAGCACCCATTGGGAGCTGTTTGCCCGGCGAAAATCGAGCATTTACCAGAACAAACCACCGTTTTCCATCTTTGGCATTGGCGACTACGCCTTTTTGCCCTATAAAGTCGCTATTTCTGGGCTGTACAAAATGGCCGTCTTTTCCCTGGTGCTGCCTGAGAACGGCAAACCTCTGATGCTCGACGATACCTGCTATTTTATCGGCTTTGAGCAATACAATCTGGCGGCCATCGCCTTTGCCCTGCTCAATGCTCCGCCCGCTACTGAATTGCTGGAAGCCATCACTTTTGCAGATGCCAAACGGAGGTTTACCAAAGAAACCCTCCAGCGCATTGACCTGCGCGCCATAGCCCGGGCGGTGTCGTTTCCACAAATCTAGGCAATATGCCGGGCCGCTTGCCTGGAGGATATCCCCTGCGAGCAAGACTATGTGGAGTTTTTAAACAACTTTTGCGCGCACACATTGCCTGAGCCTGCGCAGCGGACTCTTTTCTAACCTTTTTGCAGCAGAAAGAAAATCCCAGAAGCCCTGCCAACGGAAGCGAACGAGTGTGGTTTGTCGGAAAAGGAGATATCAGGCAGACTCCGGCTAAGAGTTACTGAGGTGCCCTCCGATGCGGGGCTTGCGTCCCTCAACCTTACCGATGCTCGCAATGTGCGTCAGGTTGACGCTCAATTTCAGAGTTTTGGCGCCTACATAGGCGCTCGCATTCCGAGGTTCACTTGAGCATAGGAACAATCGCTGCCGGGCTCGACGAAAGCCGTTGCCAGGCCACACAAATCTCTGCACACGCCTTGTCGGCGTATGCCGAAAATCCGTTTTCTTTGTGCCTCACTAACACACCAACCAGAGTATCCGCATGGCTAAAGTTTTAATCGTGGACGACGAAGTCCCCATCCGCCGCACGCTGCGCGAAATCCTCGAATTTGAACAGTACGAAGTCGAGGAAGCCGCCGATGGTCAGGAAGGTGTATCCAAAGTGCAAAGCCAAAAATACGATGTCGTCATCATGGACATCAAGATGCCCAAAATGGACGGCATCGAAGCGCTGGAACGCATTATGATGATCTCCCCCGAAACCCCCGTCATCATGGTCAGTGGGCACGGTACCATTGACACGGCCGTAGAAGCAGTGAAGAAAGGTGCCTTTGATTTTATCTCCAAGCCGCCCGACCTTAACCGCATGCTCATCACCGTGCGCAATGCCATGGAAAAGGCCGAGCTGGTCATTACCAAGCAAAAGCTGGAAAAGCAGGTCAAAAGCAACACCAAAGGTGTTGTCATGATCGGCCAAAGCGGGCCTATCATGGCAGTCAAGCGCATGCTGGAAAAGGTGGCCCCCACCGAAAGCCGCGTGCTCATCACCGGCCCCAACGGCAGCGGCAAAGAGCTGGTCGCCCGCTGGATACACGAACGCAGCCAGCGCGCCAACGGCCCTATGGTCGAGGTCAACTGCGCTGCTATACCTTCCGAACTGATTGAAAGCGAGCTTTTTGGTCATAAAAAAGGCTCCTTCACCGGCGCCATCGCCGACCGACCAGGCAAGTTCGAACAGGCCAATGGCGGCACGTTGTTCTTGGATGAAATTGGCGACATGAGCTTAGATGCCCAGGCCAAAGTGCTGCGCGCTCTGCAGGAAAACAAAATCACCCGCGTGGGCGACTCCAAGGAGATCAAAGTGGATGTGCGCGTCGTCGCCGCTACCAATAAAGACCTGCGCAAGGAAATAGAAGCCGGCCGCTTCCGCGAAGACCTCTACCACCGATTAGCCGTCATTGTGGTGAACGTACCTTCGCTCAACGAGCGCCGCGACGACATCCCGCTGCTCATCGAGCATTTCAACCGCCGCATCAGCGACGATTATGGGCATCCGCCCAAGCAGTTCACCCCCGAGGCTATACGTGCCCTTCAAGATTACAACTGGACGGGCAACATCCGCGAACTGGCCAATGTAGTCGAGCGCCTGCTCATCCTGTGCGACAATGTCGTGCACGAAGAGGACGTGCGGCAGTACGTTCTTCCCAAGTAAGCGCGCGCTCAGTCAAACAGACGCTGGAGTAGGGGCCGGAGCAGTTCGACGCGCGCGGGGTCAAGCTCGAGTGCGGCGGGCGTTGAGCTCCCCTGTTGCGTGTGTTGTGCTAAGGCAAACAGCTTTTGTCGCTCGCCTTCCGTGAAGGCGCTGAAGGTGCGCCGTAGCAGCGGCAGCGCCTGCTCGAAGTCCTCCGCGTTTAAGGCGCATACCCAGCCGTTCACCGCTTCCCAAAGAGCTGGGCGATAAAGCAGCAACAGTCCACCTCCGTGCAGAAAACCCTCCAACCACTGAGCGCATTCCAAAGGTGGGCGCGCTGCAGACAGGTTCAGGGCCATGTGGCGCACAGCCTCCGCAAGCGAGTACGCCTCGCGGTCGAACAATAGCCGTGCACACAGGCCCGCCAGCAACGGTGCGCCTTTAGCGCTGACGCGCTCCAAAGTCTCCTGCCAGAGTGGGCTATATTCTTCGGGACGCCACAGGGCTACTGCTCGTTGCATCGAAAGCAGCCGCTTGAGCACTTCCATCGCGACGTTGTACTGTATGCTCATGCAGGCGCCCGGCAGTTGTACGCACACGCGCGGCATCAGGTGTTCCAGCAGTTGCTCCACCGCCTCCATGTTCAACCGCCGCGCGTGGCCGTAGCGCAGGGCTTCCACCAAAGGCAGCGCCGCATCCGCCAGCGCCAGCACATCCTGCGCCAGTGCGCTCGTGTCTTCCAGACGCTCCAACAGGGGGCCGATGACATCGGGCAAATCGGCCCGAAGCACTGCATTCAGCAAGGCTACCAGCTCGGGCAATTCCCGAACAGAAGCCAGCTGCCAGTGCAGGCGATTGGTCGTTGCCTCCTCTACCGTGCCACCCCACTGGCCCGCTTCGATGAGTTGCACCGCGTAGTCGGGCTGCCAACGCACCAGCCAGTGCTCGTGAAAGCGCCCTTCCTTGCGCCCGCCCACAGCCTGCTCGCGGCCCCACGGAATGCCCAGCAGCTCCATCCGGTGCAGCAGGCGGCTTTTGCGCAAGTGGGCTTCCTCGCGTAGGTCCAGTTCCAGCGTCATCTCCTCCGTGCTCATCTTGAGCCTTGCGCTGCGTACTTGCGTCTCAAAGTCTGCCATCAGTGGTGTGCGCGGTACGTCGGGTGGCGTTTGGCCCAATACGTCGCCGACCACTAAGTGGCGCTCCACGAGCGCATAGGCTGTTTCAGCACCTTCGCAAAGGACGGTTATGGTGGCTTCGCGCAGTTCCTCGATGCCGGGCAGGGGCGTGCCGCGCAACACCGCCAGCGCCTGGGCCAGCCGCACGGCCTCAATGGCCTGCGAGGAGGGCGCTGCCAGACCTTCGCGCCGCAACAGCTGCGCCGCGCGCGAAAACCAGCGTTCCAACCCGGCGTTGCCGTCCCAGATTTCCTGGTACCACGCCGGTGCCAGCACACCTGCTACATAGCCACTTTGACGGGCGAGTCGCTCAAACGACCACGGTATCCAGGTCGCCTGAGTGCTCTGGCGCTTCAGCGGCTTGAGCAAGGCCTCGTCGTCTTTGGCCGAAAAGGCATCCACCTCCGCGAGGGCTGGGCCGTGCCAGGCGCCGCACACTACCGCGATGTGTTGAAAACCTTCGCGCCGGGCGCGGCGAATTTCGCGCCGCATAAAGGCTTCGCGCAGCAGTGTCTCGCGGCTTTCTTCCCCACTTTGCGCCTCTTTGGCCTCGCGCAGCGCGCGCATGAGCTCCAACACGACGGCAAACACCTCAAAGGCATCGGTGTGCTGCTGGCGTTCGAAGTGCACCTCCCACCAGCGCTCCGGGTCGGTATAGCCGCCCATGCGGGCAATGTCGTCGAAGGGGTCGTAGCGCGGCGCCTTCCATTGCTCGACTGCAGCCGCCTCCTCCAGCCCAAAGGCCAGCGACATGGGCAGGTCAATGAGCCGAACCGCTACCGAACGGCGCAAGGCAAAGGCAATGGCCTGCCACTCAGGCGAAAACGCTGCCATCGGAAAGAAAGCCGTCTGCCGCAGGGCCTTGGGGTTGTATATCAACAGAGCCACCGGCGGCTTCAGCCCAGCATGGCCTACCCACGGCAGCAGGTCTTGCGCATCCGCCGGCCCTTCGATGAGTACGAGGTCCGGCGGTTCGGCCTCCAGGGCTTCTAACAGGCTGCGCGCCGAGCCAGGGCCGTGATGGCGAATGCCGTAAATGCGGATAACGGGCATGAGCAATGAGCAGAAGGGTCGAAAGGCGGACGGCGGAAAGGCCTTCTCTCGCGCCGGGCAACGTTATGCCTACCTGGTGGCGAAACGCTACCCGGGGTAGGCGGGCTTTTCTTCGCCGTAAAGCCATTGCAGGGTGTTGTGGTGGAAAATCTTTTCCACGGTTTGCGGTGGCAGCCCCATGCGCTCGATAAAAGCACCTATCTCCAGGTCGCCTAAGGGGAAAGGATAATCGGTACCGAGACACACTTTGTCTTCGCCGATGACGTCGAGCACGTAGCGCAGGAGCTGGGGGTCGTGGGTGGCTGAGTCCACCCAGAATTTGCCTAAGTAATGGCGTGGGGGGGCGTTGTTGTCTATGGCTACCAAGTCGGGTCGGCATTCGAATCCGTGTTGGATACGTCCGATGGTTGGGATGAAAGAGCCTCCGGCATGGGCGAAGCAGAAGCGCAGCTTAGGCAGGCGCTCCATGACGCCGCTAAAGATGAGCGAGCAGATGGCGCGGCAGGTTTCGGCGGGCATTCCCACCAACCAAGGCAGCCAGTATTTGGTCATGTGTTCCTGGCCCATCATCTCCCACGGATGTACGAGGATGGCCATGTTCAGCGCTTCGCAGGCCTGAAAGATGGGGAAGAATTCTGGCTCACCGAGGTTGCGCTGGTTGACGTTGGAGCCTATCTGGATGCCTGGAAAACCCAAGGCTTTCAGCCGCTGCAGCTCCTGAATGGCTAAGTCGGCGTCTTGCATAGGTATGGTGCCCAGCGGGATGTAGTGTTCCGGGTACTCTTCGGCAATGGCGGCTAAGTGGTCGTTGAGAAAGCGCGAGAGGTCTAAGCAGTCGGCGGGTTTGGCCCAATAAGAGAACATGACCGGTATGGTGCAAACAACCTGCACGGAAGTGTTGTGGCGCAGGTACTCGACGACGCGCACGCGCGGATCCCAGCAATTGCTTTCGATTTCGCGAAAGAAGGTGTTGCCCTTCATCATGCGGGCGAAGCCAGGGCGGTGGTGTTCCAGGCGGATGAAGTCTCCGTAACCGTATTTTTGGGCGAAATTGGGCAGTTTTTCAGGGAGGATGTGGGTGTGCATGTCAATTTTGTGCATGGCGGCAGGGCGGTTTTAGCGCTGGTGCAAATGTGCGCATTTTGGGTTGGCTTTCCTAAAAAGAAACGAGCCGCTGCCGGGAATTTCCGGAGCGGCTCGTTGTAGCAAGGCCTATTCGTGGAAAGAGGCGATTAGTTTTTCACTTCTTCAAATTCGACATCTTGTGCGCCGTCGCTGGCAGTCGTGCTGGCGCTGTTCCCCTGGCCATTGTCGGATTGCGTGCCCTGGTAAATGGCCTGACCGGCAGCGCTCCAGGCTTCTTCCACGGCTTTGGAGGCCTGGTCTATGCGGTTGAAGTCTTGCACTTTGTGCGCTTCGCGCAGGTCGGCTACTGCCTTTTCGATGTTTTCGCGCAGATGGGCCGGGATTTTGTCACCATACTCGCGCAACTGTTTTTCCGTCTGGAAGATGAGCGCGTCGGCCATATTGAGCTTTTCTGCGCGTTCGCGAGCGATGCGGTCGGCTTCAGCGTTGGCCTCGGCTTCGGCTTTCATGCGGGCAATTTCCTCCTTTGTCAGGCCGGTGCTGGCCTCGATGCGGATATTTTGTTTTTTACCCGTGCCTTTGTCCATGGCCGTTACCGATAGGATGCCGTTGGCGTCAATGTCGAAGGTTACTTCGATTTGCGGCACGCCACGCGGCGCCGGTGGAATGCCGTCTAAGATAAAGCGGCCTACCGAGCGGTTATCTTTGGCCATGGGCCGCTCGCCTTGCAGGACGTGGATTTCCACCTGAGACTGGTTATCAGAAGCGGTCGAGTATATCTTCGAGCGCTTGATGGGGATGGTCTTGTTCGCCTCGATGATGACGTCGTACACGCCGCCCAGCGTTTCGATACCTAACGACAGCGGGGTTACGTCGAGCAGCAACACATCGGAAACGCTACCACTCAATACGCCACCCTGTATAGCAGCGCCAATGGCCACTACTTCGTCGGGGTTGACGCTCTTATTGGGCTTGCGGCCGAAGAACTGCTCAACGGCCTCCTGGATGCGCGGAATGCGCGTAGAGCCACCCACCAGGATCACTTCGTCAATGTCCTGAGGTTTCAGGCCTGCATCGGCCAGTGCCTTGCGGCAGGGCTCCAGGGTGCGCTCGACCAGGTGGTCAATCATCTTCTCGAACTGAGCGCGAGAGAGCTTTTTCACCAAATGTTTAGGCTGACCATCCACCGCCGTGATGAAGGGCAGGTTGATTTCCGTCTCCAAGCCCGACGACAACTCGATTTTGGCCTTTTCGGCGGCTTCGCGCAGGCGCTGAAGGGCCATAGGGTCTTTGCGCAGGTCCACGCGCTCTTCGCGCTGGAACTCATCGGCCAGCCAGTTGATGATGACCTGGTCGAAGTCGTCTCCACCCAGGTGAGTGTCGCCATTGGTGGACTTCACCTCAAAGACGCCGCCTCCCAGCTCCAGGATGGAGATATCGAACGTACCACCGCCGAGGTCGTACACAGCCACCGTGATTTCCTTGTCGCGCTTATCCAGACCATAAGCCAGTGCGGCAGCCGTCGGCTCGTTGATGATGCGCTTCACATCCAAGCCAGCGATGGCGCCGGCTTCTTTGGTGGCCTGGCGTTGCGAGTCGTTGAAGTAGGCGGGCACCGTGATGACGGCCTCCGTTACAGGTTCACCCAGATAATCTTCGGCAATCTTCTTCATTTTCTGAAGGATCATGGCCGAGATTTCCTGGGGCGTATAGACGCGGCCATCTACTTCTACCCGGCAGGTGTCGTTGTCACCCCGTACCACCTTATAAGGGACGCGCGCAATTTCGTCGGTGCGCTCGCTGTAACGCATCCCCATGAAGCGCTTGATGGAAAAGATGGTGCGTTTGGGGTTCGTAATCGCCTGGCGTTTTGCCGGCGCACCTACTTTGCGCTCGCCGTTATCCAAAAAAGCCACGACCGAAGGCGTCGTGCGAGAGCCTTCATCGTTGGCAATTACCTCCGGCGTGTTGCCCATCATGACGGCCACGCAGGAGTTCGTCGTTCCTAAGTCAATGCCAATAATTTTTCCCATGATAAAAACAGATTTAAGCAGTCTGTCTGAATACAGTTGTAATCTAAAAAAGAGGTTTGATGCCCTGACGTATCAATGAATATGCCACGGCGAAAAACCTGACGTTTTGGCACCTTGAAGGCGCGTTCGGGCTACCTTTTGGCAGATGTTGCGCAGGGTATCTGCCGAAGAAATCTGGGGCATGCGCTTGAAATGGCTCCAGGGCGGTACCTTTGCAGGCCTTTTTGAAAGAAACGCCATGGCTACGCCACGCACGGTCGCTTTTCATACGTTAGGCTGCAAGTTGAATTTTTCGGAGACTTCGGCGCTGACGCGCCTTTTTGAGCAGCAGGGGTATTTGCCCGTGCGCTTTGAAGAGGAGGCCGACATTTACGTCATCAATACCTGTTCGGTAACGGAGCAGGCCGACCGCGAGTGCAAAAAAGTGGTGCGCCAGGCGTTGCGTCGCCGGCCCGATGCTTTCGTGGTGGTTACGGGTTGCTATGCACAACTGAAGCCGCAGGAAATTGCCGACATTCCGGGGGTGGATTTGGTGCTGGGCGCCGGGGAAAAATTCCGCATCTTAGACTATGTGAATAACCTGACAAAAGCGCAGGGCAAAGGCATGGTGCAGGCGGGCGAAGTGCGGGAAGTGAATACGTTTCATGCGGCGTTTTCTTTTGGCGACCGCACGCGTTCGTTTTTGAAAGTGCAGGACGGATGCGATTACAAATGTTCGTTTTGCACCATCCCGCAGGCGCGTGGGGCCAGCCGCTCCGATACGGTCGAGCATGCCGTAGCCAACGCGCAGCGTTTGGCGGAGCAGGGCGTGCGTGAAATTGTGCTCACGGGTGTCAATCTGGGTGATTTTGGCAACGGCACGGCGGTCATTGAGGGTGAGCGGCCTAAAAAAGAAGCGCTGTTCATTGACCTCATTCGCGCCTTAGACGAAGCCGTTGAAGTGCCGCGCATGCGCATCAGCAGCATTGAGCCGAATTTGCTTACGGATGAAATCATCGCCTTTGTGGCGCAAAGCCGGCGCTTTATGCCACACTTTCACGTCCCGCTGCAATCGGGTAACGACAAGCAGCTGCGTGACATGCGGCGCCGCTACCGGCGCGACCTGTACGCGGCGCGTGTGGAGGCTATCAAACGCCTGATGCCGCACGCCTGCATCGGCTGCGATGTCATTGTGGGCTTTCCGGGCGAGACGGAGGCGGATTTTTTGGAGACCTACCGGTTTCTTCAGCAATTGGACGTCTCTTACTTGCATGTGTTCACCTACTCCGAGCGGGCCAATACGCCGGCCGCCGCCATGCCCGGCGTTGTGCCCATAGAGGAGCGCCGCCGCCGCAATCAGGCGCTACGCGGGCTTTCGGAGATGAAACGCCGGCATTTTTACCAACAACATCTTGGCACGGCGCGACCGGTCTTGCTGGAACGCCACAAAGACCCCGCGCTATTGGGCGGCTTTACGGACAATTATATCCGGATAGAAATTCCGGCGGAAGCCAGCGCTGTTAATACGCTTCAGGAGGTTTTTCTGCAAGCGCTGACTTCTGACGGTGAAGCGGTTCGGGGATCTGTACTTCAGCCAGCATAGAACTTGAGGCAATTGTCGCACAGGCATTTGCCGCCGAACTGGCGCAAGAGTGTTTCTTTGGTGGCAGGGTGCAGGTTGGGGAAGCGTTCCCAGCAGCCATTAGGGGTATAGCTGACGAAGGGCTTTTTGCATCGCGGGCATTCGGCCATAAAGCTAATCTCCTCCTGCACGTACACAGATGCTACCTGGCCGCCTAAGGGCGGGTGCAATTTTCGCACGCATACTCGCAGGGCAATCATGTTGTCAAACTGGTTTTTCATGCGCTCTACAAGGGCCGAGACCACCGTTTCCAGAAGTTTGCGCGGTTGGGCCATTTCCAATTGGCACAAGCGATAGATGGTTTCGTAGTTGATGGTTTGCTCGATGTCGTCTTTTTGAGCGGCCTGGCTGATGTCGGTCTGTACGTACACATCTACCAGATAGTCGGCGCCGACGCGCCGCTCCTCTTCATGGACGCCGTGGTAAGCGCGGAAGCGCATGCCTTCGATGGCGATAAAGGCCATAGGAAACGAGGTATAGTGGTGGTTATCGGCTCAGTAATTCTTCGAGCAAGTCGCGCTGTTGAGCTACTTCGGGGCAGCGCTGCTGGAGCAGAGGCGTCAGGCTGTCGAGTTCGGCGGCTTGCAGCAGGCCGTACTGCCCGATGGTGGCGGCCATGCACTCGCGCGCTTGCTCGAAGGCTTTTTCGATTTGCCTGAACTGTTGGGGCAGGCGGCTATGTTCGAGGGTGTCTGTCGCCCGATTGAGCCGCGCCAGCATGGCCGTGCATTCGCAATAGGCGTCGGCAATGGAAGAAAAACGACTCGACGGCGCCGGGCTTTGGCACGCCGCCAGCAACAGCACCGCCAGTGCTACACCTGCCGATAAAAGCACTTGCCTTTGCATGCGGGCAAAGGTAGGCAAACAAAAATCCCCCGCCAGCGACCGGGTACTGGCAGGGGACGGAGGCACATAATTACTAATCGCTTATGCTTTTGCCTTGTTGAGCATGCCCTGGAGGAAGCCACCGATGCCGCCGCCAGCACCGCCCAGAATGCCGCCGCCGAGCAGCGAACCGATGAGGCCGCCAGCAGTCTCTTCGCCCAAGACGCCGCTCAGCAGCGTGCCGCCCAGGCCAGGGCCAGCGGCCTCGCCCAACAGGCTGGTCAGAATGCCCAAGACACCGCCGCCTAAAGCACCGGAGGCAGCCCCCATCTTCGGATCCTGCTTAAGCACAACGCCGGCAATGGCGCTGATGAGGGGCAAAGCCCACGTCGCTGAGCCTGCAGGCAGAAACTTATTGACAATAAAGCCGGCTATCAGGGTTATTGCAGAGGAAGTCAGTGTGGTGTTCATGTGTGGTACGTTTTGTTTTGTAGTGAATAGTGATGTATTGTTTCCCGGTCCGCGACAAATGTACCCACCTTTTGGAGCTTAATGCCGGGTTTTGGCATATTTTTTTTACAGTAAAGATTGCCCCTTCAAGCAGGCTTCGCGTATTTTAAAAGCGCCTTAATTTTGGCGCCGCTTTTCAAAACCATTGTCATTCAGTCAATACATCTGCCTCTTGCCATGAAAAATGCGAAGCAAAAGCCGTTTGTCTCGAACGAGGACGTATCGGTGCGGCTGTTCAAAAACAAGTTCCTGGATAGCCTGACGCGCACGCATATTGCTGTGCCAGTATCGCTGTTTTTCCTATATGCGACGGGCCTGCTTGTGTGGACGAAGATAGCCACTACTCTGAGCAACCTCCAGATAGGGGGCCTTTTTGCCAGCGGCTTGCTGTTCTTTACGCTGGTGGAGTATCTGGTACATCGCTACGTGTATCATATTGAGCCGACTACGGAGTCGCGGCGTAAATTTCAGTGGACGATGCACGGAGTGCACCACGCTTATCCTAAGGACAAAAGTCGTCTGGCTATGCCACCAGTATTGAGCGTAGTTATCGGCACGGTACTGCTGGGTCTGTTCCGCTTGGTGCTGGGCCAGTATGCTTTTTCTTTCCTGGCGGGTTTCATGGTGGGCTATGCTCTCTACTTAGTGGTGCATTATTCAGTACATATTTTTAGAATGCCCAAGAATGCGCTGCGCATGCTCTGGATCAACCATGCCATTCACCACTACAGCGAGGACGACGTGATGTTTGGCGTATCTTCGCCGCTGTGGGACTACGTGTTTGGTACAGTACCCAATCGGCAGAAGCGCGCGTCCATTCGCGTGGTGGTAGAAGATGCGGAGAAGTACCTTTGAGGGCACGCCGACGTTTTCGGGCGGACGGTCTTTCTTTTTTTCCATCGTTCTCACCTGACCCTGTTTCTGTGTTATGGCTGCACCAACGCCTCCGCCCTTTGACCCGCACAATCCGCCTGATTACGTTGAGCGGACGCACTACATTTTGGCCGTTGAGCGCGAGCGCTACCTGAGGGAGCGGCGCCGCAAGCACGGGCTGGCGCCACCTACTGACGACAACCTCATCGGGCTGGCCATTTCGGGCGGAGGCGTTCGTTCGGCTACCATGGGCTTGGGGTTGTTTCAGGCATTTATTCGGGCGAATGTTCTGAAATGCTTCGATTACCTGAGCACGGTGTCGGGTGGGGGGTACATCGGCGCTTGCCTGTCGTCGTTGCTGAGCCGCGAGCCGAACAACTTGGAAAAATACAGCCCTGTACCCAATCCGAATGAACGCTACAAAGCCGAAGAGGTGGGCCTGAGCGAAGATGATTGCCCCCTATCGCCCAAAATAGACTACGAGTATGCGCCTTTGGAGCGCACGCGCCTGACGCCCAAACACCAGCTGCTGCACTTGCGTCGCTATGGCGAATACCTGACACCGCGGCGGGGCATTTTTGGCTGGGACGTCAGTCGGGCAGTAGGCGCCGTTGTGTCGGGCCTGCTCATTCACCTGACGCTGTTTTTGTTGCTGCTGTCGGTGGTGGTGCTGATACATCACATGCTTTTTGCCGCCATGTCGGGTGGGCGTTTCATTGAGCAGCTGGCACATCCGATGGTCTTTTACAGCCAGCATCATCCGGTAGGAGAGCAGGGCTCAAGTGTGTTTTTCCGTTCGGGGAAAGACTGGGATGCGCTGCCGTTTGGCGAAAAACTTTCTATCTGGTTTTCGACCCATCTGTGGCCGCAGATTTACCTGATTGTGCATGCGGTAAGGCGCTACTGGCCGTTGGTACTGCTCTTCTTTTCGCTGGGCGGTGCATCGGCATGGGTAGCGGTGCTGATGGCGCGCCGCATTCCGGAGCGGGTAGCGCAAATGGAGAGCGCTGAAGCACAGTATAATGACCCTGCTAAAGACCGGTACTACGACAGGCCAGGGGGGCAAAACCTGTTTCAGCATGTTGCTGGCGCTTTTGAGCGGCGTTTCATTATGCTGGCTTACGTGGCTGGCCCAGGTCTGGCGTATCTGACGGCTATTGTACTGGCACAGTTGGATCTTTTTGAGGATGAAGGCTATTTTGTCATGATGGCGCTGCCAGGCGCTTTTGCTGCCGGGCTGCTGGTGGTTTGTGTGGTGCTGACGGCGCTCTTTTTCGTCAATAACTTTCAGGAGAAGGTGGCTGGTCGGTTATACCGGTCTTTTTACATGGGCATGCAAGGAGCTTCCTTTTTGGGCTTGGTGGTAGCCCTACTTTTCCCTCTGATCATTCTGCTGTTGTTCGGGGAACATGGGCTGTTGGTGCGCCTGCTGTTCTCGTTTGTGCCGGTGGCATTGGCCTACTATTTCACGGCGCAGAGCCTGGCAGGCAAGTCAGGCGTGAGCGGTCTGTGGAATAACCTTTTGAAGGCGGTGCAAAAGCCCTTGCTCAACCTGTCCATTTTCCTGTTTGTGGGCCTGGCGCTGGCCTGGGTCTCCACAATGCTCTTCGAGCTGGAGCAGATATGGGTGGGCGATGACGCTTCGAGGCGTTTTGGCGTGGCTTTGCTGATGCTGATAGGGTTTTCTGCTTTGCTGATGTTGTTGGGTTTTGCGGCCAACTCTAACGATATTTCGCTGCACTTCTTCTACCGCGACCGCCTGACGGAGGCTTTTTTGCGCACGGACGGGCGGGTGCAGCGCGCCCCGGATCTGCCCAAAGAAGGCGAGGCTCGAAGCGTGCATCCGAAGGGACTGTTCGACGTAACTCTTCGCAACCACGAAAACCTGAAATTGGCCAATCTGGGCGACGGCAACGGCAAGGGTCCGTACCACATCATCGTGGCCGCGCTCAACCTGCAAGGCACGGAAGACCTGGCGCAAAAGACTCAAAAGAGCGACCACTTCATTTTCTCCAAATACTTCATCGGCTCGCGCACGACGGGCTATTACCGCACCGACAGATACCGGGGCGGCGGCATGAAGCTGAATACCGCCATGACGATTTCAGCGGCAGCGGTCGCCGGCGGCATGGGCTACTTAGGCTTTGCCGCTTCCAACTTTTACCTTACGCTGCTCAACCTGCGCACGGGCTATTGGATTGATAACCCGTGGTACCTGCACAAAGAGAACACAGAGGAACGTCTAGAGGCAAGCGGTATACCAGTAAAGCGTACCCTGCGCGAGCGCATCTCTCGACTGACGCGGCGCTACCCGTTCTGGCTCTTCTACCTGCTGCGTGAAATGTCGGGTGCGCTGGGGGCAAAAACACGACGTGTGTATGTATCGGACGGCGGGCATACGGGCGATAACCTGGGGCTTATTCCGCTCATCCAGCGCCGCTGCCGCACCATTGTGGTGGCTGATTTTGAGGAGGATGCACAGTTTTCGTTCGCTTCCTTCAGCCAAGCCCTACGGCTGGCAAAAGCCATTTTCCATACCGATATTGAGATTGACCTTACACCTCTCACACCTGAAAAACCCGAGGAAAGGTCCCATTGCCCGGCGTGCGTGGCTGTTGGGAAAATCCTATACCCGGCCACTCGCCAGCAGCCGGCTATGGAAGGTCGGCTGGTGTACCTGAAATCGTCGCTGATGAAATCACCCGGAGGCGAGATGCTGCCCGTCTATGTGCGCAATTACGCGCGGGCCAATCCGGCGTTTCCGCACGAAAGCACTGCCGACCAGTACTTCGACGAGCGGCAGTTCGAGGCCTACCGTATGCTCGGCGAATACATCGGGCAGCAGGCCGTGCCGCATCTCGGCATATAGCAGCAGTGCCGCTGAGCACAAAACGTTTTGAGACGACACCTCCTTTTGGGAGATGTCGCCTCATGCCTGAGGTGTAGTCTTCGAGTTATGAGAAGGCGACACCTCCGAAAGCACACGAATGATTTTTTATCGCGAAGGCGAAAAGGGTTTTTGGGCTGCTATGAATGGTAGGCGAATAATTCGCGCACTTGTGGCGGCCTCGCGCCTTGAGAGAGGTCCCGTGTTTGCAGGGGCGATTGCCCCGGCCTGGTGCGTGCGTAGCCTTGGCGCAATTCGCTGGTAGCTTACCTTTGTCGGCTGAGCGTCTGATGTATGCGATACCTCGCCTCTCTTCTCCTGTTGCTAACCTTCTTGTGGCCAGGCTTTTTGCTGGCGCAGACGGATGACCTGGAGTACTCTGTGGCACAGGTGGAAGAGCTGCTCGACCGCTCCCGCGCTGCTCGCTCCGATGCTGAGCGCTACCAGCTGGCTGAACTGGCCTTGGCCATTGCCCGCGACCTGCGCTACGACGGTGGTATGGCGCGCGCCTACCTGCTCATGGCCCAAGTGCGTTCCCGCAACGGAAGCGCCGAAGAGGCGCTCCAGTTTTTTTTGGAAGCCGAAGAAAAACTCACCCCCACCGAACGAACGCCGCCGCTGGTGTCCGACAGGGTCGTCCTGCGCGAGGTTTACATCGGTATCGGAGACCTCTTCTTCCGGGAAAAAGACTACCCCAACGCTCGCCGTTATTACCGCCAGGCGCGGCAACTATCACCGGCGGATGAACTGCTCATCGAAAAAATCGGCGACACCTTCCTGCAAGGCATGCAGTACGATAGCGCCGAAGTCGCCTACAAAAGCCTGATAAACCACTATAAAAGCGCCGGAAAATACCCGGAGCTCATCCAGGTTTATCAAAAATTAGCCACTGCCTACAACAGCGAGGGCAACTTGAGCAAAGGTTTGTTCTACTATTTAGCTATTGAAGACATACTGGAGCGCCACGGCAGCCCTGCTATCCGCGCGGTCATGTACAACAACTTGGGCAAACAGTACGCCCTGCTCAACGACTACAACCGGGCGCTGAGCTACTTCAAAAAAGCCGAACTCCAATGCCAGTGGATTGACTGCGAACACCTCAGCGTGGTCTATGCTAATATAGGCGTCGCTCTGCACAACACTGGCCAGACGCGCGCCGGCATTGAGTATCTTCAAAAAGCCAGCAAGCGGCTGGAAGAACAGGGCAACCGCGGCGCATTGGCTGCGCTCAAACACCTCATTGCCAGCATCTACCTGAGCAATCGGGATGCCCAGCATGCTTTGGAGTACAATACCGAGGCCATGCAACTGGCCGAAGCCACCCAACAACCCGACTTGCTGGCCAAAACCCATCGCACCGCTGCCGACATCTATTACCAGCTGTACGAGTACGAAAAAGCTTACCACGCCTACCGGGAATACCTGCGGCTCAACGACGAACTGCGCCGCCAGGAACAGGAGCGCCAGCAGCGCTTAGAACAGCAACGCTCCCTGCTCAATGCGGCCGAAAACCAGGTCAAGTACCTACTCATTCGCCAAAATATCCGCGAGCTCGAACTCCAGAACGCCCGCTACGAACAAGACCGCCTGCGCCTACAAAACGAAAACCTCGAACTGGAACGCCAACGCCAGGAAAAAGAGGTCGAACTCCTGCTGGCCCAACGCGAAACCGACCGCGTCCGCCTGCGCGAACAGACCTTGCTGGCCCTCAAGGCGCGCAACGAACTGCAGCTGGCGGCCCAGCGCTTAGACACCGAAAAAAAAGAACGCACCATCGCTCTGCTCAAACAACAGGAGCAAATCGCCCTGGCTCAACGGCAGGCCGACAGCGCCCGCATGGAACAACTGCGCTTAGACCAGGCGTTCCAGCAACGCGAGCAGGCATCCTTCCGCCGCTTTGTTTACACCGTAGGCGGCCTGGGCCTTTTGCTATTGGCCCTGCTCACCATGGGCTGGTTCCTGGCCCGACAGGCCAGCCGGCGCCTGAGCGCTAAAAACCAGGAAATCGAACGCCAAAAGGCGCAGATTGAAGAGGAACGCCGCAAAAGCGACCAGCTGCTGCTCAACATCCTACCCGCCGAAGTCGCCCACGAACTGCGTACCCAGGGCCGTGCTACACCGCGCCTATATTTCAGCGCTACCGTTTTGTTCACCGACTTCCTGAACTTCACCAGCCTGTCGGAGAAACTCACCCCCGAGCAGCTCATTGACGAACTGAACGATTGCTTTTTGGGCTTCGATGAAATCTGCGAGCGCCACGGCCTGGAGAAAATCAAAACCATAGGCGACGCCTACATGTGCGCTGGCGGCCTACCCGTACCCAATGATACCCATCCGGTGGACGCCGTCAGCGCTGCCCTGGAAATGATGACCTGGCTCGAACAGCGTAACCAGACCAACCCTAAAGCCATCTTCCGCGAAATGCGCGTCGGCATCCATACCGGCCCGGTCATCGCCGGTGTCATTGGCAAAAACAAATTCGCCTACGATATCTGGGGCGACGCCGTCAACCTCGCTTCCCGCCTGGAAATGCTGGGCGAACCCGGGCGTATCAACATTTCCGGCGCTACCTACGACGCCATCCGCCACTGCTTCCGCTGCACCTACCGCGGCAAAAAGGCCGTGCACAACAAAGGCCTGGTGGATATGTACTTTGTAGAAGGCCCCATCAGTCCCTGAGTGCAATTTGGCCCCCTATTTGCTGCATTGAACGCGAAAAGTGGCGACACAGGCTACCTTTGCGCCACTTTTGACCCTGTGGGTCGCTCATCATCCCTCCGGTTTTCCCAACCAGGCTCTGAACCGTACCGCCTTCTGGTACCCAACCGACTGTCCATTTGTGTCATACTTACACCTGATCTCTGCAGCCGACTGCCCCGCTCATGAAAATCTCATCCTCCTCGCCCGCCGCTCCGAATACGAACTGCTTTCGGCTGCCCTGACGGCGAGCGAGCGCTTATTCCTACAAAAGGCCGTCGAGAAAGGCGTCTATACCTGCTGCTTCCCGCAGGCCGAGCGCTTAGTATTCGTTTGCCTGCTTGAAGAGGCCGCCGACGAAGCCATCCATTTGGAAAAAACCCGTCAGGCCGCCAGCCAGCTACTGCGCGACATTCGGCATTACAAAGCGGAGTCTGTAGCCGTTGTGAGCTACTGCCCGCACCCCACCACGCTGGCCTTTCTGGAAGGGCTGCTGCTGAGCACCTACCAGTTCACCCGCCACTATTCCAGCCCGGAAAAAAAGGCTGCTGCTGCCCTCCGCGTGCAGTGGGCATGCGACGCCGCCCCCGCCAGCGCCGTAGAAGAACTGAACGCGCTGGTGGAGGCCGTCTTCCTGACGCGAGATTTAGTGAACGAGCCGCACTCGCACCTGGACACACTGCGCTTAGTAGAAGCAACCCGCCTTGCGGCAGAGCGTTACGGTTTTTCCGCTCAGGCACTGGAGGCCGACGAAATTCGCGCCATGAGCATGGGTGGTCTGCTCGCCGTCAGCCAGGCCAGCGAAACGCCGCCACAGTTTTGCATTCTGGAATGGAAGCCCGATGCCCCGCGCAACGAACGCCCGGTAGTGCTGGTGGGCAAAGGCGTCGTGTACGACACTGGTGGCCTCAGCCTGAAAACGCCGGAGTCTATGGAAAGTATGAAATGCGACATGGCCGGCGCAGCAGCCGTCGTGGGCGCCTTTTGTGTGGCTGCCCAAACGCGACTGCCGGTGCACATCATCGGCTTGCTGCCCATCACCGACAACAAAGTGGGCAGCCGCTCGCTCATGCCTGGCGACGTTATCCGCATGTACTCTGGCACTACCGTGGAGGTAACCAACACCGATGCCGAAGGCCGACTCATTCTGGCCGACGCGCTCCACTACGCTAAACGCTACCAACCCGAACTGACACTCGATATCGCCACCCTCACCGGGGCCGCCGTACGCGCCCTAGGCAGCCACGCCATTTGCTACATGGGCACCGCCGACGCTAACACCAAACGCGCCATAGAAGCCAGCGGCATGCGCACCTACGAGCGCTTAGTCGAACTACCCCTATGGGAAGAATACGCCGAAGACCTTAAAAGCAGCGTCGCCGACCTCAAAAACATGGGACACGGCCCCGCAGGTATGATATCAGCCGGAAAATTCCTGGAACATTTCACCGATTACCCCTGGCTGCACTTAGACATCGCCGGCCCGGCGTACCTTCGCGCCCCAAGCGGCTATCGTCCGAAAGACGGTACAGGAGTGGGCGTACGACTATTGTTTGATTTCCTCAAACATTACCGGCGTTAAAACCGCACCACCGCCCCCCTCTTCTCCCGCGCCTGCGCGTCGCTTCGCAGTCGCTCCTATTTCACCGGCTTTTTCCTAAAAAATGAACGGCATAACCATCGGAATCACCTGCGGCGACATCAACGGCATCGGCTTAGAAACGGTGCTCAAAGCCCTCCTGCTCAAAAAAGCAGGCCAGCAGTTTCGCTTAGTCATCTACGGCAGCACCAAGGTTGTGGCTTATCACAAAAACATCATTACCCCGGAAAACATCCAGTTTTTCTCCATCAGCACGCCTGAGGAGGCGCAGCCGGGCCGCATCAACATCGTGAACTGCTGGACGGATAACGTCAACATCACCTTAGGCAAACCCACCGACGTCAGCGGTAAATGCGCCTATCTGGCCTTAGAGCGCGCTGTGAACGACCTGAAAGCAGGCAACATTGATGCCCTCGTAACGGCGCCCATTCATAAAAAAGCCATGCAAATGGCGGGCTTTCCGTTTGTGGGCCACACCGAATACATCACTCAGGCCTTAGGTAACAAGGAGTCGCTCATGCTGCTGGTTTCCGACGACCTGCGCGTCGGCTTAGTTACCGGCCATCTTCCCTTGCGCGAAGTGCCTGATGCCATCAATACCAAAAAGGTGTACCGAAAAATTTTGATCCTTTCGGAAACGCTGAAGGTGGATTTTGGCATCAATAAGCCCACCATTGCCGTCCTGGGCCTCAATCCGCATGCGGGCGACGAAGGCGCCATTGGCAACGAGGAAGAGACCATCATCCGCCCGGCCATTGAGCAAGCCAAAGAAAACGGCGTGCTGGCCTATGGGCCTTACCCCGCCGATGGCTTCTTCGGCTCGGGCATGTTCCGCAAGTTCGATGCCGTCCTGGCCATGTACCACGACCAGGGGCTGGCACCCTTCAAAACGCTTGGCTTTGGCGAAGGCGTCAACTACACCGCAGGCCTTTCCGCCGTGCGCACCTCGCCCGACCACGGCACGGCTTACGACATCGCCGGCAAGGGCGAAGCCGACGAAACTTCCTTCATCCGCGCCCTATACTTAGCCGCCGACATCGTGCGCAACCGCAACGAGTACATCGAGATGCGCGCCAACTCGTTGGAAATCTCCAAACGCAAAACCTTAGTCAGCGAAACCGGCGAAGACGAAGAGGTCATTGAGGTGCCTGAAGAATAAGCGCTATCCACCGCGGCGCACGGCATTTTCTAACGGCAGCCCCTGCTCAAAGGCCGTAACGTTATGGAGCGTTGTTCGGGCAATTTCGGTCATGGCCTCGTGGGTAAAGAATGCCTGGTGTGAGGTGATAAGCACATTGGGAAACGTCATCAGGCGGGCGATGAGGTCATCTTGAATGATTTCGTTCGAGAAATCGTGGAAGAATAGCCCCTCCTCTTGCTCATACACGTCTAAGCCCAGATAGCCCAGGTGTCCGCTTTTGAGGGCCTGAACGACGGCCTTTGTATCAATGAGCGCACCGCGTCCGGTGTTGATGAGCATGGCGCCCGGACGCATGAGGTCAAGGCTGTCGGCGTTGATGAGGTGATACGTCGCTTCCGTCAGCGGGCAGTGCAGGGATACAATATCTGAGCGCTGCAGCAGGTCGTCCAGCGGAACATATTCGGCGCCCGCTGCGGCCAGTTCGGCATCCGGGAACGGGTCGTAGCCCAGCACGCGGCATCCGAAGCCCATCATGATTTGGGCGAACACTTTGCCGATTTTGCCCGTGCCCACCACACCGACGGCCTTGCCGTACAGGTCGAAGCCCATGAGGTTTTCTAAGGCAAAATTGCCCTCGCGCACGCGGTTGTAAGCGCGGTGTGTCTTGCGGTTAAGCGTCAGGATGAGGGCCACCGTGTGCTCGGCCACTGCATGCGGCGAATAGGCGGGCACGCGCACGACCGTCAGGCCCCAGCGCTCCGCAGCGGCTAAGTCCACGTGGTTGTAGCCCGCGCATCGCAGCGCCAGAAGCCGAACACCCACAGTAGCCAACCGTTCGGCCACCGCCGCTGTTACGCGGTCGTTCACGAAAAGGCACACGGCCGCATAGCCTTGGGCCAGCGAAGCCGTCTCCTCCTGAAGCGGCGCTTCGACGTACCAGATGTGATGTTTTGCCCGAGCATTCTCCCGGTCAAAATATTCTCGATCGTAAGAGCGCGTTGAAAAGAAGGCGATTTTCATTGTTGTATACCCGTGTTGTTTTTTATGCGAAAAAACTGGAAACCAGTTCATTGTGTTGCAATGGCTGCGGCTTTGGCGTCGGCGTCTCTCCTCGCTTCGTGTGGCCCAGAGGTGCCGGCCCACCAAAACGGTGCGCCCGACGGGAAAACCGTTTACCGTCAGCATTGCGTAATATGTCATGGCGCCGATGGAACTTTGGCCCTCAACGGCGCGGCTGACCTCTCCCGGTCGGCCCTTTCCTTCGAGGAGCGCATCCACCAGATCGCTGTGGGCAAAAATACCATGCCGCCCTTTGGAGGGGTGTTAAAGGAAGAAGAAATATCGGCCGTGGCTCAGTACATCGAAACACTTCGAAGATGACGAACAACCGCAAAGTCCTGCTTACGGGCGCTACCGGATTTATTGGCGCCTATGTGTTGCGTTTGCTGCTGCAACGCGGTTATCCGGTGCGCGCGCTGCGCCGCCACACCAGCCCCTCAGATCTGGTACGCGACGTGGCCGACCAGGTCGAATGGGTCGAAGGCGACATTACCGACCTGTTTGCTTTAGAGGAAGCCTATCAAGGCATTACGCACGTGTGCCATTGCGCGGCGTTGGTGTCGTTTCGCACCTCCGACGAGCGCCGCATGATGCGCGTCAACGTAGAGGGTACGGCCAACATGGTCAATTTTGCCCTCGATGCGGGCGTGCAGCATTTCGTACACGTCAGCAGCATTGCCGCGTTGGGGCGCGCCGCCAACAGGCCTCAGCTGGACGAAACCTGCACGTGGGTGGACAGCCCCACCAACACGCGCTACGCCGTCAGCAAGTATCTATCCGAACAGGAAGTGTGGCGCGCACACGCCGAAGGGCTGCCGGCCGTCATCGTCAACCCTTCGATGGTGCTGGGCAGCGGCTTCTGGCATGTGGGTACGGGGCGCATCTTCCAGCAGATTTACCGAGGCATGAAACTCTACCCCATGGGCCAAAACGGCTTCGTGGACGTGCGCGACGTGGCGCAGTTCATCGTCCTGATGCTGGAGCGCGGCATCCAGGGCGAGCGCTACATCCTGAGCGCACAGGACGTGCTGTTTCGCGACCTGTTTTTCCAGATCGCCGATGCTTTGGGCGTACGCCGGCCGTTCATCCGCGTAACGCCACTTCTGGCCGAAATCGGCTGGCGCGTCGAATGGCTCAAGTCGCAACTCCTGCGCACCGACCCGCTGCTGACGCGCGACAGCGCCCGCGCCTCGATGGGCCGATTCTCCTATTCCAATAAAAAATCGCTTTCTATAGGCGGCTTCACCTATCGCCCGCTCGAGCAGACCATCCGAGAGACGGCAGTGCAATTCCTGGAAGCAGCCCGAGACGGGTTTTCGCCGAGGGTATTGCCAATGCCATAAGGCGGAAAGCACACGGGTTGTCCGACGGGCCCCCCTAAAACAAGCGAAGGTGAATGCCCCTTCAACGGCTTTTGGGCAGCGGTGGCGGCACATTCTTTCGATGTAGCTAAACGGGCGCGTATGAACCTTCAGAAAAGCACCGCATCTGCTGAAGTACAGGCTATTGTGTAGGGTCCGCTACATAGCCTACAAATAGCATGGTGTTGGTCGGGATGTGGCGTAATACCAATACAAAAGGCTTATCGAACCAGAACTGAGGTGGAACAGAGGTTATGCCAAAACCAATGGATGTTACGGCGGCGCCTTCAGCACCTTTTTCATCCACATTCAAGACGGCCTTGTGCTTAACCTGACTGATAAAGATGTTCTTGCCACTCGGGCTTGTGCCTATGGGCGTGAAATCTGCATCGCGTTCGGAGAAGGGGGCCCGAATGCCTAGCGCTTCCATGCTTTTTATCAGGTCGTTTTCATAAGACAGGTTCAGCTTAGGGAAGAGCACCTCGGCCCGACCATAAACGATGCTATCGTACAAGGCTCGCCAGCGCTGAGGCGTCAGGTTGAGATGCCATTGAGGGTCTGAATTACCCCATCCGGGCTGAATGAGGCTCAGGCTGTACGTCGAGTCGCGGAAGGGAAGGTCCACCACTTGAAATTGCGATGTAACGGCGAAGGTGAACGTGCGGTCTGCATAGACGAAGTCTGCCTGCACCTTAGAGCCGTCTGCGCGGGTAAAGGGCGCTTTGCGTGTGAGCTCGGTAGCAAAACCCGTAGCCCAGTCCGCTTTGAAGTGCAGCGCATTGATGAGGAAGGCCACATCGAGTGGTGTTATCTGGTCTAATATCTTGTCAATTTTGCCCTTCGTGCTGGTTTTCACCCAGCCGTTGATGTGCTCAAGGGCCTGCTGGACGGCGCTGAAATTGAGGTTGTCGGCGCCGCTGTGGTAGTATTGTTGGAGGGTTTGCAGGAAAGACTCTTTCACCGTGATGCGCTTGGCGTCGTAGAAGTACCGGTTAGCGACCGTAACGGTCGGGTGCCCGCTTTGCTTGGTGAGCAGCGCATCTAAGTGGCGATAGCCGGAGTTGAGGTCGCTATTTGTCCAGCCACTACAGCCTAGAAAGGCCTGCAACTCCTCGGCAGTCCTTCCGCGCGCGCCGTTGACGGCCATGGAGAACGCCGTCTGGATGCTGTACGGTGAAAGCAGCACATTCTGCTTGGGCTTTGCCAACTGCTCCTGGCGGAAAAGCGCCCAGCCTACGACCTGGCTCATTTGGGCAACGTTGGCCACCTGATTTGGCGAAATAGGAGATGGCAAGGGCTCAACACTTTTTTTACAGCCGAAAGAGTTCCAAAGGATCGAGATCACTACGGATAGAACAACGCTATTTTTCATAGAGAATATTTTTTATTAGAAGAGAAGACTCACCCGATGCTCCAAATGCTGCGCTTAGCATAATTACAAAGACAGCTGTCAATGCTTTAAGGGTTGGCTAAAATGTTAAAGTAACGGGCTGCCGTCTGCCTGGCACATTTTTGGCTGTGTGGATAGTGCTCTTTAAAGCGCTAAAACGATGCGCTGGGAAGTTCTACCGTTTTGGAAATTGAGTCCTCCTCCAAAAAGCGCGTGTAATCCCGTGAACTGCGCTTTTCTTTTTCAATCCGCCTTGCGGCTGCCCGGGCTTCCCTCCAGGCAGCCGTTTTTTTTCTCGACCACTGAGAACCAACGGTGTTGACCACTACGGCCTTGGTATATGCGGTTTCTCGGGAGTTTGCGCCCATGAGTTCGCGTTTCAAAGGCAATGTTGCTGGCAGCGGGAGTGCCGGATAAGCCCTACTTTTGGCGGCGCTAAACAAAGGCGCGCATTGGGCTTATGGCATTTCGACTTCTGGCCACAGGGATGTTCTGGCTGCTTCTGGTGTCCGACCTTTTAGGGCAAGACCCTCGTTTTTCGCAGTTTTACGCCTCGCCGTGGAACCTCAACCCGGCGCTTACGGGTGCCTTCGAAGGCCGCTGGCGCGCCACGGCCAACTACCGTGACCAATGGAGCAGCATTCTGTCGCCCGTGCCGTTTCGCACGTATTCGGCGGCAGCCGACGTGCGCTTCGACGTAGGCGCTTACGACCACTTCGCCATCGGCGTCGGAGCACTGCACGACGAAGCGGGTACCGCGCGCTTTTCGCAGAACAAGGCCCATCTGGGCGGCGCTTTTCTGAAGCAAATCAGTGGTGGCCCGCGCCGGACAGCCCACGTACTGAGCGCCGGAGCGCAACTGGGCTTTGGCCAAAACAGCGCCGACTGGGGCAGGGTATGGTTCAGCCGCCAGTTTGACCCTCTGCAGGAGCAGCCCGACTTCAACGCACCTAATGGAGAGCCGAATGCTCAGGGCAACTCCAGGCCGTACTTAGATTTTAATGCTGGCCTGCTGTGGTACGCTGTATCGCCGCGCAACGACGGCTTCTGGACGCTGGGCATTGCCTGGCATCACCTCAATCGGCCCAACGTAGCCCTGCTGGCCGACAACCCCAGCGAGCGCCTCTACCTGCGCTGGACGATGCACGCCGGCGGCTTGCTGCCCCTTAGTGAACAAATGGGCCTGATGCCCGCCCTGCTCCTGATGAGCCAAGGCCCTGCCCGCGAGCTGAATGCTGGCGCTGCCATTCGCTATTCCAACGGTGACCGCAACGAGCTGGCCCTGCGCGCCGGAGCGTGGGCGCGCGTCGTGAACCGCCTCCACCAGGGCGTGCAAACCGACGCCGTGATAGCCGTCGTCATGCTCGAACTGGAACGCTGGATGCTGGGCCTCAGCTACGACATGACCACCTCCTCGCTGGCGCGCGTCAACAATTCGCGCGGCGCCTTCGAGTTGTCGCTCACCTACTACCACCCAGCCGTGCGGCGCTCGCGCGTCGTATGCCCGCGGTTTTAAATGCCTGTCTTTCGGGCTGATGACTGCTATTTTGCCTATCCATTTTTTGCTGTCTCTGGGAAACACCCGCACATGAACCTGAAGTTTTTACTGCCTACGTTTCGCAACCGCTACTGCTTTGTGCAAGCCTGTCTGGAGCGCTATGCCCCACCTGCTGGGGGTGGGCCTGTTGTGTCGCAAGCGCTCAATCTGGGCACGGGCGAAGGCGACTACGACCGAATGCTGGCCACCTACTGCCAACAGGTGGTGGGCTGCGACGTCAACGAAGACGACCTGGCCTGCGCCCGCGCCGTGAATGCCGACGTGCCCAATGTAACCTACGAGAACAACGACGCTCTGAACCTGAGTTACCCGGATGAGGCCTTTGGCTTAGTTGTCTCGTGCGAGGTCATCGAACACGTGGGCGAGCCGCGTCGCATGCTGGCCGAAATTTATCGCGTGCTGCGCCCGGGCGGACGGGTGTTCCTGACATTCCCTAACCGCGGTTTTCCCTTTACTTACGACCCCATTAATTACCTCTGGCTGCGCCTGCGCAAGCCGCACCAGCGCGAGTACGCCATCGCACAGGGCGCCTACGCCTTCGGGCATACGTACCTGATTGACCGCCGCGAGTTTCTACAATGGGTGCGAGAACAGGGCTTTGAGGTGCTGGAACAGCGCGGCCTGAGCCATTACTTAGTTGGCCTGTTGGAAATGTACCACACTGGTTTGCTGCAGCGTCTGCTCAAGCGCAATGCCCAAAATACGACGGATACACAGTCGCCTTCCATTGCCATACAACCGCGCAGCAGCCAACCGCCCCGCCTGGTTGTGCTCACCGATGCTATTTTGTGGCTCGACCGCGTGCTGTTCGGCTGGTCGAGCGCCAGCGTAGGCGTAGGAGTGGTGTTGGTGAAACCTGAAAAGCCCAACGCCTGAACTTTTCATTAAAACCAACGCGAAGCAATCATGGCCAAACCGCAAAAAAAGACCGCTAAGACCGCCGCCAGGCCCTCCGCCGCTGCTGAAAGCCGCCCGCCCAAACGCAGCCCTAATTGGGCCGGATTCTTGGAGCAATGGGAACGCCTCCTCAACGCCCGATGGGTGTGGGTTTCGGCGGCTATCTTCTTAGTTTCCTTAGTCATCCGATACACCTACTTCCATGAAGCTCGCCAATCGCCGGCCAGTACCCTGCACACTTGGAACAGCAGCGATATGGAATTTTACGACGCCGTAGCCAAACGGCTGGCCTCGGGCGACTGGCTGCTGGACACCGCCATGCAACCCTACCACACCTGGCACAACGAGGTGGCGCAACTCGTGTTTGAACGACGCCCCGAAGAAGCCCAGGCATATTACCAACGTTACCCCAAACCCGACAGCCTCGGCGGCGGCATTGACACGCTAGCCGCCCGCAAAGCCTTTATTTCCAATAAAATGGGCGGGAAAACCTTCTACCAGGACCCGCTATATGCCTACCTGATTGCGTTCACCTACAAAATCACCGGAACGACTGACCCGCGCTGGGTGTACGCCTGGCAAATACTGCTGGGGGCGCTGATGAACGTGTTGGTCTTCTGGCTGGGGCGCATGCTTTTCGGCCCGTTAGCTGGGCTTTTGGGCGCAATGTTGGTCATGGTTTCCGGGCCAGTAATGGTGTATGAAATGACGCTACTGCGCTCGACCCTGACGGCTTTCCTGACGGTGCTCTCGCTGTATGCCTATGTGCGCACTCTGAATTGGCCCACGTTAGGCAATGCTATTGGGCTGGGCGTGGTAGCCGCTATTTCCATGCTCAACCAGTCCTATTTCCTGGCTTTCTGGCTGCCAGCATTTGTCTGGTTGGCCTGGCAATTGCGCGCCCAGCGCCAGCTGATGTGGAAAACGGTAGGTATCACCATAGCTGCCTGGCTGCTGGCCCTGTCGCCACTTTTCTATCGCAACGCCGCTGTAGGGGCGCCCTTGACGGCGTTTTCGGGCGCCGGCCCCATCATTTACGTGAGCTATAATGGCCCTACGGCTCACCCTCTGGAGCCTAATTTTTGGGATGCCAAAACGACGGTGGACCTGTTTCTCAAAAGTGAGGGCTCGCTGCTCAAAGCCATTCCTGTCTGTTTGGAGGCCTTTCCTTCGTCCGGCGAACTGTGGCGCGTGTATCGCGAGAAGATTCAGAGCCTGTTCATCTGGATGGAAATTCCGAACAACATCAGCTATTACATGTACCGGCAGTTTTCGCCCATGCTGGCGGCCCTGCCTGCACCGTATTACTGGATAGCGCCGCTGGGCTTGGTGGGGTTTGTGCTGGGCTTTTGGCGCTTGCGGCGCGATTTTCTGCCTTATTTCTGCATGATGGCCGTCAGTGCCTTGCCGCTCTTTTTGAGCACCAGCGTAGCGCGTTATCGCACACCGTTTGTGGTGCTCATGACTTTGCTGGCCGCCTATGTCGTTGTGATCTTTGTCAGAATGCTATTAGAAAGGCAGTTTAAGGCTGTCGCCTTTTCGGCTCTACTGCTGATAGGCGCTGCAGTGTTCACATGGAACATCCGGGAGCGGCGGTTTTTCCCGTTTTACCCCAACGACATCATGCCCGTTTACCTTATTCATTATTCCAATCGGCTGGTACAGCTGGAGCTGGAAAAAAAATATTCGGAGTACACTGCGCTACTGAGCGAGTTTCTGGGTTATCTGCCCGATTATTTCTACGAGCTAAACGTCAATTCCCGCCTACGCCAGACCAACGAGGCCAATTGTTGTCGCTTTGTGGCGCGCTTCTTCGAAATGCAGTCCATCTTCATGGGCGAAACAGGCCGTACCGACGAGGCGCGCAAATACGGCGAACGCGCCCAAATCCTGCGCACGTTGGCCGACGAGTTTGACCAGCGGCTGGAAATGAAGAAAAAAATGCAATCGCAATAAGCAACCGCAAAAGGCCTCCTTTGCCCGTCATCGCGGTGCGCTCATTATCTCACGTTCAACCTTTTCGCATACCATGAAAAAGTGTCTGCTCCTTTGCTCGCTTCTTGCTGCCGTTGCTTTCAACGCTTTGGCGCAAACCAGCCTGCTGAAAATTACGCCCGAACGCCCACAACCCGGCAAACTATTACTATTAGAATACGACTTGGCGAAAAGCCCGCTGGCCAACAGCACCGAACCAGTGGAAATGGTCGTGCACGAATACGCCGCCGAGCAACTCCGCACTCTACCTGTTCATGCCTACCGCGATGCACAGCGCCTGCACGGGCACGTTAACCCGAGCGAAGATGCCGCCGTGTTGCTTATCACTTTCAGAGCCGGCGAACGCATGGACAACAACCAGGGCCAGGGCTATTTCATCTACCTGCACAACGCCAAGGGCGAAGTGCTGCCCACCAGCTGGGCCGCCCATGCCGTCGTGTATCGCGACTGGGGCCAAGTGGCCGGATTAGACCGCAAGGCCAATATCGCTCAGGAACTCTTCGAACGCGCCTTTAAGGCCGATGCCCGACTGAAAAACACCTTTGCCTCGGCCTACGCCAACTGCCTACTGGCCGTCAAACGCGGCGACGACGGCAAAAAAGAAGTCTTAGAGGTGTTAAAAGCCGCTGCCACCAACCCCCAAACCTCAGAAAAAGAATTGGTGGCCATCTCGCGCCTTCTCGACCGATTAAACGCTACCGATGAGGCCAACCAATTACGCGAACGCATGAAACGCGAGTACCCAAAAGGCATCTACGCCCGGCAGACGCGCCAGCGCGAAATACGCACCATGACCGAAACTGCCCAAATAGAGCAGGCTATTGAGAAGTACCAAAAAGACTTCCCGCCCAACACCCACGAAGAAAAACAGGAACTCAGCCAACTGTACAGCCTCCTGGCCACCAAAGCCCTTGGCGAAAAAAACTGGGACAAAGCCAAAGCATACGCCGCCCAAATGACGCCCGATGCCCGCGCCAGCCTCTACAACAACACCGCCTGGGAACTGGCGGAAAATGGCGAACACTTAGACCAGGCCCTCGCCATGGCAAAGGAGGCCACTCAATGGGCCGAAAGCGAACTGAGCAACCCTCAGGCGCCCAAACCACCCTACATGCCCTATGCCGACTGGGAGGAAAACCTGCGCTTCGCCTTCGCGCAGTATGCCGACACGTATGCCTTTGTCCTTAGCCAACAAGGCCAACACGACACCGCCCTGGCCTATCAAACGCGCGTCGTCGAGTACAGCAAAGGCAAAGAAGCCGAACTCAACGAACGCTATACCAAGTACCTGGAGCAAGTCAAATCGCCCGAACTGCGCTACCGCCTCGAAGGCTTCATCATGCAAGGCAACGCCACCCCGGCCATGAAGGAGCAGTTCAAACGCCTCTATACCGCCGAAGACAAATCCGCCGCCGGCGCCGAGGCCTACCTAGCCCAATTAGAAAAAAAGGCCCGCGAACACCAGAAAAAAGAACTGGCTAACAAAATGATTGACCAGCCCGCCCCCACCTTCCGACTGAAAAACCTCGCCGGCAAAGAAGTCAGCCTTGAAGAACTGCGCGGCAAAGTGGTCGTCATTGATTTCTGGGCCACCTGGTGTGGCCCTTGCAAAGCCTCCTTCCCCGGCATGCAAAAAGCCCAGGACCTCTACAAAAACGACCCCGAGGTGGTCTTCCTCTTCGTGGACACCTGGGAAAGCGCCGCCAACAAAGAGAAAAACGCCGCCGATTTCATCAGCAGCAAAGGCTACACCTTCGAAGTGCTTATGGACAACGACAACCAGGTCGTAACTGCCTACGGCGTCGCCGGTATCCCAACTAAGTTCGTCGTAGACAAACAAGGCCGCATCCGCTTCAAAAGCATCGGCTTCTCCGGCGACAACGACGCCCTCGTCGCCGAAATGCAAAATATGGTGGAATTGGTCAAAACCACCTCGGCAAAGTGAAACGCGAAAAGCAATAAAAAAAGTAGCTTCGGCGAGGCTCCTGCCTCGCCGAAGCCCATTCCCAGGGTTCCACCCTGACCGGCGACAGGCAAACACATGAAATCTCCTTTTCAAATCCCCGTCAGTGTGCGATGGGCCGACCTGGACCCTAACGGGCACGTGCGCCATTCAGTATATTACGATTGGGGCGCCTCGGTGCGCATGGCCTTCCTGTCGGCCCAAGGCCTGACCATCGAGCGCATGGCAGCGGAGGGTTTTGGGCCTATTCTTTTCCGCGAAGAAGCCGTCTTCCGGCGCGAGGTGCGCTACGGCGATGAACTCAGCATGAGCCTGTTGTTGGCCAAAGCCCGCCCCGATGGCTCGCGCTTTACTTTTCGTCATGACCTGGTGCGCGCCGACGGTACACTATGCGCCGTCATCACTGTGGACGGAGCATGGTTAGATTTGCACCGCCGAAAACTGACCGTGCCACCAGCCGCAGTGGCGGAAATGTTCGCCCTGTGGCCCAAAACGGACGATTTCACTTCGCTCTAAGCTCTGGTGAGGCTCCTGCCTCGCCAAAACCTATTCCTAGGGTTTCATCCTACATATTATCCGGCATGTGCCGTTTTTTGCCGGGCATTTGGGGCCAAATAAGTGGCCAAACAAGTTTAGCTGCTACTGAGCCAAACGAGTTTGGCGGTTACGAGGTTGGTTATGCGACAGTCGTTTATATCGGTTATTGGAGTTATTCACACGCAGCACGACATCGAGCGTCTGGCTTCGTGGCTGGCAGGATTGCATGCAGAGTTGTCGGCCCACTTCAGTGATTTCGAGTTTGTGCTCATCAACAACCATTGCGAGCGCCGGGTCATAGATGCCGCGCTAGAGCCATTGCCACAGGCCTTGCGGCAGAACGTGTTTCTGCTCAACCTGAGCGCACCCGTCAGCCGCGACAATGCCATTATGGCCGGCCTCGACCGCGCCAATGGAGACTATGCCGTAGTGTTTGAGTTTTTGTTTTCCGATAGCCCCCACCTCGTCCGCACGCTATGGGAAAAAGCACAGGAAGGCTTCGACATTGTTTACTTGCGCGCCCCGCAACGCCGCCTGCCGTGGTACTACCGTCTGATGTACGGCGTCTTTTACGGCATCCTACACCGCTATTCTAACCTGCGCCTCGACGCCCGCGCCCATCACACGCGAATCATCAGCCGCCGCGCCCTCAACTCGCTGCTGCGCCTGCGTGAAAACAGCCACTACCTCAAAGCACTTTACGCCTTAGTGGGCTACAACACTACGGCCATAGACGTCCCCCGGCCACTCGAGCCAGAACCGGGCATCACCTTTGGCGAGCAGTTCAAAAGCGCACTGGTGGCCATTACCTCCTTCACCTCCTTCCTCAGTGCCTTGCTGGGCTGGATTTTTCTGCTTTCGTGCGTCATCGCAGCCGCCGCCATTGCTAATGCTGTTAAGGTGCGCCTGACCAACGTGGACTTCCTGGGCCAATACCACGAAACCGTGCCCGGATGGGCCTATTTGGTAGTGCTCGTCTCGATCTTCTTTGCTGTAACTTGCCTCAATCTGTATCTGATATCCATCTATTTAGCCAATATTTACCGCGAGATCAAAAATCGGCCATTGTATATCATTGAGTCCGTAAAGCGGTACTGAGATAAGACAAAACCATTAACCATCGCGCGCAGAAAAGAACTTTTGTGCCGCTCAGAGCAGACTATCACAAGAGGCAGTGCCGACGAGATGCCTTATTTTAGTCTTGCGTAGCATCCGTCTTCACAGCCAATTGGTTTTAATAAACAGAAAACTCTGTCAAGTTTAGGCTCCAAAGAGTAAGGCAGCCTTTTTGGCGGAGGGGGCTTACGCGCCTGCCGGCTAAAACTTCGTGTCTTTGCAGTCAAAAGAGCTATGTACGTCAACTGGAACGGTAGGCCTTTGAAGCGCCTGCCCGATGCGTGGGCGGAGATTCAGCGCATTTTGTTTTACAGCGATGCGCTCTTCGAGACGATACGCGCTTTTGGCGGTCGGTTGCCGCTGTTGGAGTACCATTGGGAGCGGCTGCGCAGAGGCCTGACGTTGTTGGGTTTTGCGCTTCCTCCGGAATGGGATGTTGTTTTCTTTGAAAAAAACATTCGGCGTGTTGCTCCATTGAATGCCCGTGTGCGGCTGACGGTGTGGCGCTCGGCAGGCGGATACTATTGGCCAACCAACAACCATCCGCAGTTTCTTATCACGGCAGAGGCATTGCCGCATGCTGCCCTGGTATGGCCGGAGACCGGGCTAACGCTAGGAGTGAGCGCATCGGTGCGGCTGCCGGTGGATAGTTACTCAAACCTCAAAACGCTCAGCAGTGCTCGTTATGTGGCAGCGGCGTGCGAGGCGCAGATGCAGCAGTGGGACGACGCGCTGGTGCTCAATGCCTTTGAGCGCGTGTGCGAGGCCACAGCCAGCAATATCTTCTGGTGGGAGGGCGATACGCTTTGCACGGTGCCACTCAGCGAGGGCTGTGTAGCAGGCGTAATGCGGGCCTTTGTGCTGGAAACAGCTGCTGAGGCCGGCCTGGCGGCAGTTGAAAAAGCTATCCATGCTGATGCTCTCGAGGCTGCAGAAGAAATTTTCCTGACCAATGCCGTACGCGGCATTCAGCCCGTTCGCATTTTTGCGGGCGCGCGACGGGGCAGCGAGCGTACGCGCTGGTTGTTTGAGCGCGTGTGGGCGGGTTTAGTCGCCAAACTACACTGAACTTCTTCCGATGAAAAAAATACTTGTTGCTAACCGCGGCGAAATCGCCCTGCGAGTCATGCGCACTGCCCGCCGCATGGGCATCCACACAGTTGCTGTGTATTCAGAAGCCGACCGCTCGGCTCCACATGTGCGTTTTGCCGATGAAGCCATCTGCATTGGGCCGCCGCCCTCGGCGCAGAGTTATCTGCAGGCCGAAAAAATCTTAGAGGCCGCCCTTCGTACCGGCGCCGACGCTATCCATCCGGGCTACGGTTTCTTGAGTGAAAATGCGGACTTCGCACGCCAGGTGAAAGCAGCGGGCCTCATCTTCATCGGCCCATCACCCGAGAGCATCGAAATGATGGGCAGCAAATTAGCCGCCAAAGAGGCTGCTAAACGCTTTGGTGTGCCTATGGTGCCCGGTATCGAGGAGGCCATCACCGATCTTGAGACTGCTAAGGCCATCGGGCGCCGTGTTGGTTATCCCATCCTCATCAAGGCCAGTGCAGGCGGTGGCGGCAAGGGCATGCGCGTGGTAGAGCGTGAAGAGGACCTACAGGAACAGATGGAGCGCGCCGTATCGGAGGCCGTCTCGGCCTTTGGCGATGGCTCCGTATTTATTGAAAAGTACGTAACCTCACCTCGCCACGTCGAAGTACAGATCATGGCCGACATGCATGGCAATGTGGTCTATCTCTTTGAGCGTGAGTGCTCCGTGCAGCGCCGCCACCAGAAGGTTGTCGAGGAAGCGCCTTGCGTCATCGTTACGCCCGAAATCCGCCGTGCGATAGGTGAGGCTGCCGTGCGCGTGGCGCGCGCCTGCAATTATACGGGTGCTGGGACGGTGGAATTCCTCATGGATGCTGACCGAAATTTCTACTTCCTGGAGATGAACACCCGCCTGCAGGTAGAGCACCCGGTAACGGAACTCATTACCGGGCTGGACTTAGTGGAATGCCAGATCCGCGTGGCCCGTGGCGATGAGCTACCCTTCCGGCAGGAAGACTTGAGTATCCACGGCCACGCCATTGAGCTGCGCATATGTGCGGAAGACCCACTCAACCATTTCCTGCCCTCAACCGGTAGGCTCACGCGCTACCGCTTGCCTGAAGGAGAGCACATCCGAGTGGATAGCGGCTATGAGGAAGGCATGGAAGTGCCCATCTTTTACGACCCCCTACTGGCTAAACTCATCGTCTGGGGCTACACGCGTGCCGAAGCCATCCAGCGCATGAAAGAGGCTATCGAAGACTACGAAGTGGAAGGCGTGGCTACTACCCTGCCTTTTGGTCGCTTTGTCATGGATCATCCAGCTTTCGTCGAAGGGTGCTTTGACACTAGCTTCATTCAGAGGTATTATACCCCTGAAGCCCTATATCAAAAGCACGCTACTGCTGCTTTGCTAGCGGCGCGTCTGGCACTTCGGCTGCACTTAGAGCACAAGCGCCGACTGACAGCGCTGCCGCATCGCGAGAGCCTTTGGAGTGGGCGGTATGAGTAGTGGGGTTTGCCAAACAAGTTTGGCAGTTACGGGGCCAAACAAGTTTGGCAGTTACGGGGCGGGTAGTGTCAGCCAAAAATTATTAGGGCCTTCGCCTTGCACCAGGATGACTTCCTGAGCATTGAGCATTTCCAGCAGGGCCAAGAAGGTAACGATAGCATGAATGCGATTGTCTAAGGTCAGAAACACCTCTTCAAATGAGGTTTGTTCGTTGGGTCGGAGGCGGCTTCGCAGGTAATCGCGTTGGCCTTGTATGGTGTAGCTGTAGTTGTAAACGGTGTGAACGCGCTTGCGCTTTTGGTTTTCCTCGAAGCGTTCCATCAGCCGCGTGAAGACGCGCAAAAGCCTGTAGGCCGATACGCTTTCCCATTCGGCATCGGCCAGTGCCTTTTGGGCCAGCTGACTTAGCTCGGCACTGGCAAAGCCGCGTGGAGCCATGAAGGCGCGCGTTTCTTCTAAGCGGCGCAGTTCGTCGAGCACGCTTTTGTAGCGCTTGTATTCGATGAGGCGCTCTACCAATTCCTGGCGCGGATCTATTTCGTTGCCTTCTTCGTCGTAGGTCTTGCGCGGCAGCAGCATTTTGGCTTTGATGCGCATAAGGGTGGCCGCTACGACGATGAACTCCGAAGCCACATCCAGGTTGCGCGTTTGCATCTGGTGCAGATAGTCCAGAAAGTCTTGAGTGATGCGGGCGATAGGGATGTTGTAAATGTCAAGTTCGTCCCGTTCGATGAAGAACAGGAGCAGGTCGAATGGCCCCTCAAAAACCGGAAGTTTTATTGTAAACGTGTCCAAAGTCCCCGTAACCGCCAAACTGGTTTGGCCAAAGTACCGGCCAAACTGGTTTGGCCGAACCAGGGCAAAGATACAAACCGCTCGCCGGGTGGTACTTTTGGGCGTTTTTTGGCTGATCATCTTCCATACTGTTTTGGCTCTTTACCTCATTCCCACGCCCATTTCCGAGGCGGCCTTCGACACTCTGCCGGCGGCCACGGTAGAAATAGCTCGGCGCATTGAAGTTTTCATCGTCGAGCGCGCCAAGGCGGCGCGCCATTTCATCAAGCATTTGGGACCTCGGCGTCCGTTAGGCGAGTTGGTGTTTGTTGAGCTCGACCGCGATGGTGGGCTGACACCAGAGGTACTAGAGGTCTTCGAGCAGGCTGTGCGACAAGGGCGTGATGTAGGGTTACTTTCTGAAGCGGGTTGCCCAGGTGTAGCCGACCCGGGGGCTGCTGTGGTGGCGTTGGCGCATCGCAAGGGCGTGCCGGTGGTTCCGCTTGTAGGGCCGTCTTCTATTTTGCTGGCGCTAATGGCTTCTGGGCTTGGTGGCCAGCGTTTTGCTTTTCACGGTTATCTGTCGCCCAAACGGCCGGAGTTGATGCGGCAGCTGCGCCAGCTGGAGCAGCAGGCGCGCCAGCACGACCAGACGCAAATGTTCATCGAGACACCATATCGGGCGCCCTGGCTTTTCGAGGTGGCGCTAACGGCCTTGCAGACCGACACGCTTTTGGGGGTAGCACAGGAGCTGACAGGCCCGGAGGCTTTTGTGCGCACGATGCCGGTACAGGTCTGGCGCGAGCGGCAGCTGGTATTAGCAGCAAGGCCGACGGTGTTTTTGCTCGGGAAGGTTGGCGTTAGATAGGGCCATGAAACCCGGAAATGCAAAAGGCCTCCCGCTTTCGGGAGGCCTTCACATCAGACTTGCAACAGCTTATTTGTTTGGGTTATACTGCTGACGGTCAGGCTAACTTGCTTACATCTCGAAAGAGGATAGAGTGGCGGTCGAAGTGGATGAGATTGGACTTGCGCAATTCGTTGAGTACGGCCGTTACCGTTTGGCGGCTGGTGCCGGTGATGTTGGCGATTTCCTGCTGGGGGAAGAAGTCGCGCACCAGTGTCTCATAGCCTACTTGCATGCCCTCTTTGCCTGCTACCTCGAGCAGAAACTGGATGACGCGCTCGCGGGCGTCTCGGAGTAAGACCTGGGCCAGGCGGTCTTCGACGCGCTTGAGGCGGCTGCTCAGGTGTTGCAGGCAGCACAGCATCATGCGCGGATTGGTGTGCATCAGGTACATGAAATCGGAGCACCGCACCACGAGGTATTCTGCACTTTCGCTGAGCACTTGAGCAAATTCAGTGCGGGTACGCTCGCCCATGAGCACTGACTCCCCGAAAACGGCATCGGCGCGGAGCAAATCTTTGATAACCTCTCGCCGATCATTAGAGTAGGCGCCAATCTTGATGCGGCCAGAGTGCAGGAAATAGAGATGATCTGCTGTATCTCCGGGCTGATAGATAAACCGAAACTTGCGCCGAGAGACCAATTGAGCAGAAGCAGCCAGACGGCTCATTTCCTCCTCCGACAGGACCTGCAACAGCGGAAAGCGTTTGAGGAAGGCTACCTTAGCGGCATTATCCATGGCGGCTCCTTTTTGTAGATTTAAAAAATGCGCTCTTGACGATACAAAAGTAGGGCTGCTATGAAGCGCCGCTCAAGCACAAAGAAGGTAGTTTGTCGGGCTTTTTTTATTCGAAAAAACAAAATAGTCGTCTGATTTTCAGTTTTTTGTTAAGCCGCTTTTTTTTCAAAAAAATAAAGCCGGCAGTGTGTTCGTGCACTGCCGGCTTTGTGGGTTTGCTGTCAGCCTTACTGCGCCGTCAAGCGGCTGAGACGGCCCGCATACGTGAGGGTATGAGGCGAGACACCGTCTGGCGTTGGCGTATCTGCGCGGGGGGGTCAGTACTCGTCTTCGTTGAAGAAGAAGTCGTCGTGGCGCAAGTAGTCTGGCCAGATGTCTTCGATACTTTCGTACAGCTCGCCGTCGTCTTCGAGTTCGTTGAGGTTTTCGATGACTTCGGCGGGCGCTCCGGAGCGGATGGCGTAGTCTATGAGTTCCTCTTTTGTTGCGGGCCAGGGCGCTTCTTCGAGGTGAGAGGCTAATTCAAGCGTCCAGTACATAGTTGATTTTGGTTAAATTTTGAACAGGTTGTTCGGATAATTTTCTTGCGCTTTAGAGAATAAGCATGGCATCGCCATAGCTGTAGAAGCGGTATTTTTCCTTAACGGCTTCCTGGTAGGCGTCCATGATGAGTTCCGTGCCGCCAAATGCGCACACCATGATGAGTACGCTGGATTTGGGCAAGTGGAAGTTGGTGATCATGGAGTTAGCGATGTGGAACTCGTAGGGCGGATAGATGAACTTGTTGGTCCAGCCTTCCACAGGTTTGAGCAAGTTTTCAGCGGATACGGCCGTTTCGATGGAGCGCATGACGGTAGTACCTACGGCACAGACCCTTTTGCCGGCTTTAATGGCACTGTTGACGGCGGCGGCGGCCTCTTCCGGGATGCGGAAGTACTCGGCCTCCATTTTGTGTTTGGAGAGATCTTCTACTTCTATGGTGCGGAAGGTACCCAGACCGATGTGCAGGGTAACTTCGGCGAAGAGGACGCCCTTGAGTTCCAGTCGTTTGAGTAGTTCTCGGCTGAAGTGCAACCCCGCTGTCGGAGCGGCTACGGCGCCTTCTTCTTTGGCATAGACGGTCTGGTAGCGCTCGGCGTCTAAGGGTTCTGGGTCGCGGTCAATGTACGTGGGTAGCGGCGTGTTGCCCAGTCGCTTGAGGGTAGCGCGGAACTCTTCATCCGGTCCGTCGAACAGAAAGCGCAGGGTACGTCCGCGCGAAGTGGTGTTGTCCACGACCTCGGCCGAGAGCACGTCGTTGCCATTTTCGTCCTCGAAGTAGAGTTTGTTGCCCACGCGGATTTTGCGCGCGGGGTCTACCAGTACGTCCCACAGGCGCGCCTTGGCGTTGAGTTCGCGCAGCAAGAAGACCTCAATGGTAGAGCCTGTACGTTCTTTTTTGCCGTACATGCGGGCCGGAAACACCTTCGTATTATTGAAAATCATGGCGTCCCCCTCATCGAAATAGGAAAGAATGTCGCGGAACATCTTGTGCTCGATCTTTCCGGTATTTCGATGGACAACCATCAGCCGGCTTTTATCGCGTTCTTCAGCTGGATATTTGGCTATCAGCTCGGGTGGTAAATGGTAGTCAAAACTGCTCAGTTTAGTGCGCATAACCCGTCAGAAAAAAGGGTAAGAGTGCTACAAAATGGCCGCAAAAATAGATTTTATTCACAAACGGCAAGGGACAAAAAAAGGTTCAGCCCTTTGCGATTGGGTTGGGCAAAGGGCGGATGACGAGCGGAAGGCGGCTGGCTTTATACCGTTACAACGCCGCGCGGTGCTCTTTTGCGCTCGTGCTCTTTGAGAAAGATTTTGCGCAGGCGGATGCTTTTGGGGGTAACCTCTACGTATTCGTCTTCCTGGATGTACTCTAAGGCCTCTTCTAAGGTAAACTGTCGGGCGGGCGGCAGCGAAGCTTTATCGTCGGAGCCGGAGGCGCGCATGTTGGTCAGTTTCTTGGTCTTGGTTACGTTGACGACTAAGTCATTCGAGCGGTTGTGTTCGCCGATGACCTGCCCTTCGTAAACTTCTTCGCCGGGTTCGATGAAGAAGACGCCGCGGTCCTGGAGGTTATCCAACGAGTAAGCGATGGCTGTGCCGGTTTCCATGACGATGAGCGAGCCGTTTTGGCGGCCGGGGATATCGCCCTTCCAGGGTTCGTAGGTGAGGAAGCGGTGGGTAACGATGGCTTCACCCTGGGTGGCCGTGAGCAGTTGCGAGCGCAGGCCGATGATGCCGCGCGAAGGGATCTCGAAGCGCAGCAGAAAGCGGTCGTTGCGCGGCTCCATGCTTTTAAGCACGCCTTTGCGGCGGGTTACGAGTTCGATGCACTTGCCGCTAAAGGCTTCTGGCACGTCTATGCTCATCTCTTCGATGGGTTCGTGCTTAACGCCGTCTATGACCCGAATGATGACCGTGGGCTGCCCAATTTGCAATTCGTAGCCTTCGCGACGCATGGTTTCGATGAGGATACTCAAGTGCAGCACACCGCGGCCATAGACCATAAAGGAGTCGGCGCTTTGCGTTTCTTCCATGCGCATGGCTAAGTTTTTCTCTAATTCGCGCATCAAGCGTTCGCGGATGTGGCGGCTGGTAACGAACTTGCCTTCGCGCCCGAAGAAGGGGGAATCGTTGATGGTGAACAGCATGCTCATCGTCGGCTCGTCCACAGCGATGGGGTCGAGAGCTTCAGGGTTTTCAAAGTCGGCGATGGTGTCGCCGATCTCGAAGCCTTCCAGCCCTACCACTGCGCAGATGTCGCCAGCTTCTACAATATCAGCTTCTTTGCGGCCCAAGCCGTCGAAAGTGAACAGTTGTTTGATGCGGTGTTTCTGCACCGTGCCGTCTTTTTTCACCAGCGAGACCGGCTGGTTGGCGCTCAACTGGCCGCGTGTTAGACGGCCGATAGCAATGCGGCCGACGTAGCTGGAATAGTCCAGCGACGTAATGAGCATTTGGGTAGTGCCCTCTTCGGTTTGCGGCTCCGGGATGTAGCGAATGATGTCGTCGAGCAGCGGTGTGATGTCGCTGGTGGGTTTTTTCCAGTCGTGGCTCATCCAGCCCTGTTTAGCTGAGCCGAAGATGATGGGGAAGTCCAGTTGTTCGTCGTTGGCGCCCAGCGAGAACATCAAGTCGAACACCTGTTCGTGCGCCCAGTCGGGGTTGCAGTTGGGCTTGTCCACCTTGTTGATGACGACCACGACCTTTTTGCCCATTTGCAGGGCCTTTTGCAGCACGAAGCGCGTCTGAGGCATGGGGCCTTCGAAGGCATCTACCAGCAGCAGTACGCCGTCGGCCATGTTGAGCACGCGCTCTACTTCGCCGCCGAAGTCGGCGTGGCCGGGGGTGTCAATGACGTTAATCTTGACGTTTTTGTATTGAATGGCGATATTCTTGGCCAGGATGGTGATGCCGCGCTCGCGCTCCAGGTCGTTGTTGTCCAACAGGAGTTCGCCCGTAACCTCGTGGGCTTTGAATATGCGGGCGGCGTGGATCATTTTGTCCACCAGAGTCGTCTTGCCGTGGTCAACGTGGGCAATAATGGCGACGTTTCGGATATTTTTCATAATCAGCACAAATAGGGCGCAAAGGTACGGCACTCGCACCCGCATTGGTGCGATTTTTGAAATTAAAATTTGCGGGCCAGCCTTGTTATTTAATGAAAAATTAAAAAACGGAGCCCTAAGAATGCTCAACCAAATGATATTTCATTGCTTGGGTGCCCGCTCACACTCGGAAGGGCGTTTGCGTGGAGAAAATCGCCGCCATAGGGATGCGTATGTCCAAATGCGGGTCGAAGAGCTCATCTTTTTGGGAAAAGACTTCGTGCTGGCCGGGGGCGCTGAACACGTAAATGCTCTGCAGCGTAGGCAATACTAACCAACACGACTTAACGCCGAAGGAGAAATAGGTGTGGGTTTTGTCCACCAGCGTCTGTAACACCTGATTGGGCGAGAGGATTTCGATGACGGCCAGAGGTGGGTACGTACGTTTGGTTTCGTCATGCGAGAAGTTTACAGGCTCAATGGGATAGATGCAGATATCGGGCGTAGTTTTCTCACCTGGCGTGTCCAGCGTCAGTTCGGAGAATATCTCGAAGCGCTCTCCAAAATGGACGGACAGGTATGTGATTAGCCTCGCCTGCAAGCGAGCATGTAAAAGACTAGGCATAGGCTTTCCGCGTTCCGTTTCGTAATCTATTTCTAAGGGCAGGACTTCTGGTTCCATAGCCATTGCTTTTTATGTTGGGCAAAAATACGGGAATACTGCTTACGATGCTTGCCTTTTGGCGTGGATACCCGCTTTTTAGGTTACGTTTTCAGGCACCCGAAACCGCCATCCACGGCCCATATCTGTCCGGTGATGAATTGGGCGGCATCGGAGAGTAGGAAGCATGCGGTTTGGGCGATGTCGGCGGGTGTGGCAATGCGGCGCAGAGGGTGCCGCTGGGCGGCATTCTGGCGTTTTTCGTCGTTGCTTAGCAGGGAGGCGGCCAGCGGGGTATCGGTCAGCGTGGGCGCTATGGCGTTGATGCGTACGGATGGGGCCCACTCAGCGGCTAAAGCGCGGACCAGGCCTTCCACAGCACCTTTGGCGGCGGCAATGCTGCCATGAAAGGGCATGCCAGTCTGAACGGCTACGGTGCTGAACAGGAGTGCGCTACTGCCCGGCCCGGCGGCTTTGAGGCGAGGGAACGTTTGCTGGAGGACACGAAATGCGCCAACGGCGTTGATTTCCAGCTCTTTTCGGAAATCGGCAGTGCTGATGCGACCGAAAGGTTTGAGGTTGATGCTGCCCGGGCAATAGACAACGCCATGCAAAGCATCGGGCAGGCCGTGGAGTTGAAAGTTTTCTTCGGTGATGTCCACTGCTTCCCAATGCGCCATGGGCGGCAAATGGGTAGGTTGGCGGCGGCTGTAGGTGAACAGGTTGGCGCCCTGTTCGCTGAGCAGGCGCGCAATTTCAGCGCCAATGCCCGACGATGCGCCGACGATAGCGAAATTTTTCCCGGAAAAGCTCATGACCTCGTCGTTTGACGGGCGTCTGAACGGTGCTCAAGGCAAATGGTTCAGATGGGGCACGACGACCAATCAGTATTCCCAGGGCATGATGGCCTGTTTTCGAGGCAGCACGTGTGCCTTGAGGTGAAGGATGTGGCGTTTGTTGGGAGTCGAATTGTCGTAAACGATGATAACCGGTCGGCTGAGCCCCAGTTTGCCGCGGCTGTTAAACTCCACGCGCAGTTCGGCAGACTCGCCGGGCATGATGGGATAGTTCGGGGCCTGCACGACCGTGCAGTCGCAAGTGGCGCGGGTGCGCTCAATCCAGTAAGGGTATTTGCCAGTGTTGGTTACGCGGAACGACTCCATGCGCACGGTGCCGTCGGGTATATCGCCCAGTGTGAGGGTATCGGGCGACCATACTACCGTGGCCAGCAGCTCCTGCCGGGCCGACTCACGGTAGAAGTCCAGCAAATCGAGCACCCGCCTTTTATCGCGCTCGGGCAGTTGCCGGTAAGTGTTCTGTATTTCTTCGTCTGGCTGCGCGCCCAGATGGCGCAGGTAGTGCGTCAGCTGTTGCTTTTGGTCGGCGGTCAGGGCTTTAAGCAAAGGACGAATGTCGGCGTTGGGTTGCGTCCATACGGTTGCACAGGCCAAAAACAGGCCAGCGGGAATGAGGCAGATGCGCAAAAGAGATGGGTACATGACTTCTGGAAGGTTCTACTCAATGAGTGCGCAAAGGTAGTTTTTACCGGTTTTCGCGTAAGGTTGACCGCTTGCGGGTAGGCTTTTTTGCAAACGACCTCTAAAAATAGCGTTAATGTCCAGTTTTGGCATGTTATTCGCCGACTTCGTTTTGGCCGAAAGTTCTATTTTTGCTGCCGTTTCCTCTTTAATCCTGCCGTTCCCCGCATATTCGCGCCGCAGAAGGCGGTGTAATCAAATCAGAAAAGCCCTCCCCGGGTTTACGCCTTTGACCACAGGCGAAAGCAATCTTCTCCAATCCGTAGTATTCTCCTGCCCAGGCTGACCGACGGTCTCATGCAAAGGCTTCACACACTTTCACCCTGATTTCCGAGTGGGTGTTGTGCGGGTCTCTTGAGTAGTCGCATGCACCATCACACCACACCTAAACAGTCGCACTTCGCACTTAGTCCGTTTCTTATGTGGCATCCGTACAGCTTGCGCGCCTGGGCCTTTTCGGCCTTCCGCACCAAATCCCAAAGGGGATTTATCCTTCTGACAGCCGGCCTGCTGGCGCTGTTTTTCACCCTCCCTATGCAGTCCTCCCATGCGCTGACGTGCGTTTTTAATGGGTTCATCCGTGCGTCAGACAACCCCTTTGGCTCTTGCCCTGTCGGGACGGACACCATTATTATTCGGGATTCCTTTCTAGTGAATGTCAATTACGAGCCAATTATCGGGTTTATACCGTATCAGGGCCTACTTTTGGTAGATGGCGGTGTTATTCAGTGGACGGCTAACGCTTACCTGAAATTAGGCTATTCCGCCAAAGTGGTGTTGATCAATGGCGGCAGGTTTCGCCCCATTTCTAGCAATGCGCCGGATTGCAACTCGTTTCGAGCGTTGTATTTTGACAACAAAAAAGTCGTGGACTGCAACGGCTCTACAGCGCCGCATGCCTTTTCCGATGTCAATAACGCGGGATGTGTAACCTATACGGGCATTTGCTGCAATGCTTTCATTGTTACTGCCGAAAATTCGGGCATCCCTAACGATGGTACCATTTGCCAGCCGGGTGATACAGTGCGCTTAAGCGTCATCACAAGTGGCGAGTTAGCTTACAACATTCTGTGGTCGCCCAATATTGGCCCAGGTAAAGGGCCACATGTTGTTACGCCTCAGCAGACGAGTAGCTACCGCGTAGAAATGTCAGCCATTTTCAAACCTTATGACGGCAGCGACCCTTACGTGCTTTCCTGTGGTGGTATTTCTACGGTGAGGGTCAATCCACCTATCAATGCTACTGCAACGGCCACGCCTGTTCCCTGCTTGGATGTGCCCGTGGGAGCGCTCAACGTAACCGTATCAGGTGGTACAGCGCCTTATACTTATCTATGGTCAAATGGAGCAACGACGAAAAATCTGACAAATGTGCCCGGCGGTAACTATACGGTTACCATTACAGACGGCAAAGGCTGCCAGGGCATTCATACCTTCACCGTGCCGGTAGAGGACAATGTGCCGCCCACGCTCAGCTGCCCGCCCGATGCTGTGGGTGTGGCCAATCCGGGCATGTGCACGACGCTGATACCCAACATTGATGCTACTTTCAGCGACAACTGCCCGACCGTGGGGGTTACCTACACGCTTGCGGGTGCCACAACAGGCAGCGGTAATGGGCAGCTGTCGAATGCTGTTCCCTTCTCCAGCGGCATCACAACGGTTACGTATCGGGTGGACGACGGCTCGAACGCCGTTACGTGTACGTTCACCGTACGCGTAAACGATACGCAACCGCCCACGGCCAACAACCTGCCACCGCTGACGGGTATTACTTGCCTTTCGGCCGTGCCTGCGCCCAATCCGGCTGCTGTGTCGGCTTCCGATAACTGTGCCGTTACTTCCATCGTTCACGTCAGCGATGTCATTCAGGCGGGCAGCGGCTGCCCGGGAGATACCCTGCGATTGCTGCGTACCTATCGAGCCTTTGATGCCGCTGGCAATAGTGCCACGGCTACGCAGCTCATACGGGTCGTAGATAATCTACCCCCCACCTTTACGTTCGTGCCGGCCAACGTGGCTGTTAGCTGCAACGCCATCCCTGCAGTGGGGGCTCCAACCGCTACCGACAATTGCAGCACCAGCGTCAGCATCGCCTACAATGGCGAAACGCGCACGGACGGCGCTTGCCCCGACAGCTACACCCTGCGCCGCCGCTGGATGGCCACCGACGGCTGCGGCAACACCGCTACCGCCGAGCAAATCATTACTGTGCAGGACAACACGCCGCCGACCTTCACCTTCGTGCCACCGGCCGTAACCGTCAGCTGCAGCGCTATTCCGGCCGTAGGAGCGCCCACAGCATCAGACAATTGCGACATTAGCGTTAGCATCGTATACAATGGCGAAACACGTACCAACGGCGCCTGCCCCGATAGCTATACCCTGCGCCGCCGCTGGACGGCCACCGACAACTGTGGCAACACCGCCACTGCTGAGCAAGTGATTGTGGTGCAAGACTTTACACCGCCGGCATTTACCTCAGTACCGGCCAATGCCACTGTATCGTGCGACGCTGTGCCGTTGGTAGGTAACCCCGTGGCTACCGACAACTGCGACAACATCGTCAGCATCGTCTATGACGGCGAGGTGCGCACCGACGGCGCATGCCCGAACGCCTACTTGCTGACACGCCGCTGGACGGCCACCGACAACTGTGGCAACACGGCTACAGCTACACAGGTGTTGACCGTGCGCGATAACATACCGCCCACGTTTACTAATTTCCCGGCCGACGCCACGGTCAGCTGCGATGCCGTGCCGCCTGTGGCCACGCCCGCGGCTGCGGACAATTGCGCCGCTTCAGCTACGGTAACCTATTTGGGCGAAACGCGCAACAACGGCATTTGCCCTAACAATTACGTGCTGCTGCGCCGCTGGCAGGCCGCCGATGCCTGTGGCAACACGACCATTTCCACCCAAACCATCACAGTGCGCGACACGGAAGCGCCGGTGTTCACTTTCGTGCCGGCCCACACGACCGTGAGCTGCGATGCCATTCCGCCCGTGGGTAACCCGGTGGCTGCTGACAATTGCACTCCCACTGCCGCCATCAATTACGACGGTCAGGTGCGCACCGATGGCCCCTGCCCCGACACCTACTTCCTCACCCGCCGCTGGACGGCCGCCGACCAGTGTGGCAACACCCGCACCGCCGAGCAGGTCATCACTGTGCGCGACCAGACGCCGCCAGTGTTCACGCAGGTACCGGCCAATGTAACGGTTAGCTGCAGCGCTATTCCACCCGTTGGCACGGCTTCGGCTACCGACAACTGCGACGCCAGCGTAACGATCAGCTACGACGGCCAGACGCGCTTAGACGGTGCCTGTGCCGATAATTACACGCTCGTGCGCCGCTGGATAGCCATAGACAACTGTGGCAACACCACCAGCGCGCAGCAAATCATCACCGTGCAAGACCTGACGTCACCGGTATTCACGTTTGTGCCCCCGAACGCCACCGTAAACTGCGAGGCCATCCCAAGTTTAGGCTCTCCTTTAGCTACCGATAATTGCGACAACAGCGTAACCATCACCTTCGCCGGCGTTACGCAAACCAGCGGCAGCTGCGCCAGTGGCGGCACGGTTACGCGCCGCTGGATAGCCGCCGACAACTGCGGCAACACGGCTGTAGCCGAGCAAATGCTGACGGTACAGGACACAACGCGCCCGGTATTTGTCTTTGTGCCGGCCAATACGACCGTCAGCTGCGACAACATCCCGGCTCCGGGGCTGCCACAGGCCACCGACAACTGCGCCAACGACGTGGAAATCAACTACAACGGCGAAACGCGCACCAACGGCCCCTGCGATGACACGTACACGCTGCGCCGCCGTTGGACGGCCACCGACCTGTGCGGCAATACGCGCACTGCCGAGCAGGTCATCACTGTGCGCGACCTGACGCCACCAGCCTTCACCTTCGTACCGGCAGACGCCACTGTGTCGTGCGATGCCGTACCCGCTCCCGGCCAGCCCACCGCCTCGGACAACTGCGACGCTGACGTGAGCATCGCCTATTTGGGCGAAACACGCACCAATGGCACCTGCCCTGACGAGTACGTGCTGGTAAGGCGCTGGACAGCCACTGACAATTGCGGCAATTCGACTTCGGCCTCGCAGCGCATTACTGTGCGCGACCAGACGAAGCCGGTTTTCACCTCCTTTCCCAACGACATCACAGTCAGCTGTGAAAACATACCTGTGCCAGCCACGCCTTTAGCCACCGACAACTGTGCTACAGACGTGCTGGTCTCCTACAACGGCGAGACGCGCCTCGATGGCCCATGCCCGCATACTTACACACTCAAGCGCCAGTGGACGGCGGTGGACAAATGCTCGAACACCGCCTCCGCTGTGCAAACCATTACCGTTCAAGACCTTGCGCCGCCGACCTTCACCTTTGTGCCGGCGAACGCCACGGTGCACTGCGACAGCATACCCACTGTAGGCACGCCAACAGCTTCAGACAATTGCACCAGCCAGGTAACCGTCACCTTCAACGGCGAAACACGCCTGAATGGCCCCTGTGCCAACAACTATGAATTGGTACGCCGCTGGACGGCTACGGACGCCTGTGGCAACACGCAAACCGCTGAGCAGCGCCTGACCGTGCAGGACATCAAGCGACCAGTCTTCACCTTCTCGCCGCCCAACGTAACGGTATCGTGTGAAAATGTGCCACCCGCGGCCACGCCCGTAGCCCAGGACAACTGTGACGCCACTGTGAGCATTTTCTACGACGGCGAAACGCGCACCGATGGCCCCTGCCCAGACACTTACACGCTGACGCGCCGCTGGACAGCCGCCGACCAGTGCGGCAATACGCGCTCGGTCGAGCAAATCATTACGGTGCGCGACGTGACGCCACCGACCTTTACCGCCGTACCAGCGAACGCGACTGTCAGCTGCGAAAATGTGCCCACTGTCGGAACACCCACAGCCTCTGACAATTGCGACACTGATGTGAACATCGCCTATTTGGGCGAAACGCGCACCGATGGCCCTTGCCCGGATACCTACACGCTGACGCGCCGCTGGACGGCCACAGATAACTGCGGCAATTCTACGACTACTCAGCAGGTCATTACCGTGCGCGACATCACTGCACCGGCATTCACCTTCGCCCCTGCGGACGTAACGGTATCGTGCGAGAACGTGCCGGCAGTGGCCACTCCCACAGCTACCGACAACTGCGACGCTGACGTAAGCATCGCCTATTTGGGCGAAACACGCGCCGACGGCCCCTGCCCCGACACCTACACGCTGACACGCCGCTGGACGGCTACCGACAATTGCGGCAACTCCATCGCCACTCAGCAGGTCATCACGGTGCGCGACATCACTGCACCGGCATTCACCTTCGCCCCTGCGGACGTAACGGTATCGTGCGAGAACGTGCCGGCAGTGGCCACTCCTACGGCTACCGACAACTGCGACGCTGACGTAAGCGTCGCCTATTTGGGCGAAACACGCGCCGACGGCCCCTGCTCCGACACCTACACGCTGACGCGCCGCTGGACGGCTACCGACAATTGTGGTAACTCCATCGCCACTCAGCAGGTCATTACGGTGCGCGATATTACTGCACCGGCATTCACCTTCGTGCCCGCCGACATTACGGTCAGCTGCGAGAGTGTTCCGGCTATCGGCACTCCGACGGCTACCGATAATTGTACGGCAAACGTAACTATCACTTTCAGTGGCGAAACCCGCCTCAATGGCTCCTGTCCGGATACTTACACACTTCAGCGCCGCTGGACAGCGGCCGACGCTTGCGGCAACACGACAACGGCCCTGCAAGTCATTGCAGTACGCGATGTAACGCCGCCGGTGTTCACCTTTGTACCGCCCGACGCTACGGTCAACTGCGACGCCATTCCGAACATCGCCGACCCCATCGTTTCGGATAACTGCGACGCCAGCGTCAGCGTGAGCCTGACGACCGACCTGCAAATCGGTACTGATTGTTCCAGTGGGGGTGTCATCATCCGCCGCTGGACGGCCGTAGATAACTGCGGCAACAACGCCATTGCGGAACAGCGTCTGACGGTTCAAGACACCACTAAGCCGGTCTTTACCTTTATCCCGGCGGATGTAACAGTCAGCTGCGAAGCCGTGCCTGCTATAATTGCGCCGACGGCTACCGACAATTGCACCGCCAACGTAGCCATCACTTACGATGGCGAAACACGTGCCGACGGGCCCTGCCCAGATACTTACACCCTGACGCGCCGCTGGACAGCTAAAGATGTATGCGGCAACGCCCAGACGGCTCAGCAAATCATTACGGTGCGCGATACTGAGCCGCCCGCATTCACTTTTGTGCCGGCCAATATGACGGTGAGTTGTGAAGCCGTGCCCACCGTAGGCACACCGACTGCTACGGACAACTGTGACGCCAGCGTAACCATCACCTACGACGGCGAAACGCGCGCTGATGGTGCTTGCCCTAACACCTACACGCTGACGCGCCGCTGGACGGCCATAGACAACTGCGGCAACACGACGACGGCCACTCAAAAAATCGTTGTGCGCGACCTCATTCCACCCGTCTTCACCTTTGTGCCAGCCAGTGTTACGGTCAGTTGCGAAAGTGTGCCGGCCATCGTCAGCCCGGAAGCCACCGACAACTGCGATGCTGACGTTAGCATCGCCCTCCTCGGCGAAGACCGCGGCAACGGCCCCTGCCCGAACACTTACACGCTGACGCGCCGCTGGTTGGCTACCGACAACTGCGGCAACACGGCCACAACCCAGCAGGTCGTGCTCGTGGAAGACAAGACGCCGCCAACGTTCACCTTCGTGCCGGCCAGCGTCACGGTGGAATGCAACGCTGTGCCCGCCGTGGCCACGCCTATTGCCACCGATAACTGTTCGTTTGCGCCCACGCTCAACTATTTGGGTGAGACGCGTGTGGACGGCAATTGCCCCGATACATACACGCTCATTCGCCGCTGGCAGGCTACTGATGAGTGTGGCAACACTAAAACCGCCCAGCAACTCATCTTCGTCCGCGACGTTACGCCGCCGGTATTCACCAGCACACCTGCCGACGCCACCGTGAGCTGCGACGCTGTACCGGCTCCCGCACAGCCCACGGCGACGGACAACTGCGACGCTGACGTGCAAATCACGTACGACGGCGAAACGATAGTGAGCACCTCGGCCAGCGGCACCTACCTGCTGCGCCGCCAGTGGACGGCTACAGACAACTGCGGTAATACCGCCAAAATTACGCAAAACCTCTCCGTCAAAGACACGACACCGCCCAGCATCACCTGCCCGCCCGATGTGCAAGTACCGGCTAACGGTGCTACCTGCGCACAGGTCGTCACGTTCGGTGCACCTGTAGTTTCGGACAATTGCGACGCCACTCCCAAGGTAACGAGCAGCGTAACTAACGGCGCCACATTCCCCATCGGGACGGTCATTGCTACCTTCCAAGCTGTGGACGATAGCGGCAACAGCGCTACGTGCACGTTCCGCATCACTGTGGCCGACACTACGGCGCCTCAACTCATTAATTGCCCGCCGAACTTTACGGTAACTACGCCTGCCGGTGCTTGCGACATGAAGGTTATCTGGGACGACCCGCAAGTGGTGGACGCCTGCGACCCGTATCCCATTCTGCCGAAGCCCAACATCCTGCCGGGCAGTGTGTTGCCTACGGGGCATACGACCATCGTTTACACTGCTCAGGACACGACCGGCAATGTGATGACATGCAGCTTCGTCATTACCGTTCAGGAAAACATCCCGCCGGTGCTGGTGGATTGCCCGAAGGACATCGTGCTGTACACCAACAACTGTACGGCTACGGCCAACTGGACGGTACCGCAGGTGTCGGACAACTGTAGCCCGGTAACGCTGACCTCGAGCCACAACCCTGGGGCGTTGTTCCCGGAAACGACAACTATCGTAACCTACACGGCCAGCGACGTTTGGGGCAATACAGCCGCTTGCAGCTTCTCGGTAACGGTAATTGACACCGTAGCGCCTACCTTCAGTGGCTGCCCAAAAGACACGGTGGTTAACTCCAACGGCGCGTGCTCTGCGCCTGTAACCTGGACGATGCCCACCGCAACGGACAACTGCGCACCCGCGCCGACGATAACGGCCTCTTCGATGCCGGGCGACACCTATCCGGTCGGTCATACCTTGGTGAAGGTGGTGGTGGAAGACCCCAGCGGCAACCAGGACGTGTGTTCGTTCAAAATTACCGTCATCGGCCCGCCGCTGAGCTTTGTAGATGCTCCGGCCAATCAGTCCTTCGTCGGCTGTTCCGCCGTGGCAGTATGGTCGCCGCCTGCGACAGTGGGCGTATGCGCTCCGGCTACGGTAACCTCTACCCACCAGCCGGGCGATACCTTCCCGGTAGGTACAACGATAGTAACCTATACGGTGACGGACACGCTGGGCTATTCGGCTTCCGTGAGCTTCACCATAACGGTTACGGAAAGCATTCCGCCGGTGTTCAGCTGCCCTACTTCGCCCGTATTGGCCGACGTCAGCGGTGCCGTCAAGAGCGACCCGTCTAAGTTCCTGACTTCGGCGCAGGCCACGGCTTCCTGCGATGGCGCCGTGCTGACCTTCGGCCTGCCTGCTGCCACAGACAACTGCAGTGCTCCGCTGGTTGAGCAAACGAGCGGTCTCAAGAGCGGCGAGTTTTTCCCGGTGGGCACGCATGTGCTGGCTTTCCGCGCTTCAGATGCCGCTGGCAACACCGACCTGTGCTCGGTAACGGTGGTGGTAGCGCCTTTGCAGCCGCTGGCGCCTCAGGTCAGCGACAAAATCGGCTGCGCCGGCGACGATATTGTTATCAGTACGCCAGTCATCCCGGGCGCCACGTATGTTTGGACAGGGCCTAAGCCGCCGTATCCGAACTCGAATAACCTGCTCATCGAAAACCTGAGCCCGGCGCTCACAGGCATCTACACCGTGCAGGCCATCGTGAATGGCTGCTACACGCCCAAAGACACAGCACTGGTACGCATCGGCAAACTGCCCAAAGCCGTAGATGACTTAGACTTTGAAGTAGAAACCGGCGGTCTGCTCGAAGGATTCAGCGTGCTGAACAATGACACGTACGAGGATGACGACTTCACCGTAACCGTCGTTGGCCCATTGGCCGGCCTGACCGAGCTGGGCAACGGCCTGTTTACCTACCAGGCTGGCCCCAACAACGGGCGCGTGAACTTCATCTACCGCCTCTGCTCGGCAGCCTGCCCCGACCTGTGCAGCGACGCCGTGGTAACCATCACCGTACGCGAAAGCTTCTGCACGTACATCCCGAACGTCATCACGCCCAACGACGACGGCATCAACGACTACTTAGAGATACCGTGCCTGAACACCGACCTGTACCCGAACAACCGCCTCATCATTTACAACCAGTGGGGCGACAAGGTTTATGAAGCCTCGCCTTACGACAACGACCCGAGTAAAGCCTGGCGCGGCACATTGAACGGCCGCCAGGGCCAGAACCTGCCCGACGGCACCTATTTTTATTACTTCCAGCCCGCGCCCGACCGCAAGCCGATATCGGGCTACATTGAAATTTTCCGATAAAAAACGCCTGAAAGGGGGCGCCGCCGGGCACAGGCGACGCCCCACCTTTTCCTCCCCTTTTCCCAACCTTCACCGCTTTAGAACAACTCAAACCATGCGCTTATATTTCCTCTTCATCGCCGCCCTCCTGTGCTTCCATCAAGTGGCCTTTGGCCAGCAAGAGCACCGCTATACGCAGTTCATGTACAATAAGTTGTCGTACAACCCGGCCTACGCAGGCATACGCGGGTTGCTGACGGGTACGGCTATTTACCGCAACCAGTGGTTCAAGATGGAAGGCGCGCCGCGTGCGGCTCAGGTCAGTGTGCACGCACCCGTGTTCACCCAGCGCGTGGGTGTGGGCGCTGTGCTGTCGCACCACCAGATTGGCCTGCACCGCGATGTGCAGCTGACGGCGGCCTATTCGTACAACATCATTAACGGCGACGAATTCTCGATGCGCATCGGCGTATCGGGCAACCTGCGCGTGCTGAGCATTGACTTTGCCAAAGCCACACCGCTCATCCAGTACGACCCTTCGCTCGACGATAAGCGCATTAACGAGGCGCTGGCCAACTTCGGCGCGGGTATCTACGGCACCTTTCAGGAAAAACTGTACTTTGGCTTCTCGGTGCCACGCATCGTGCGCAACAACATCGGCCTGAACACAGAACCAGGCATGCGCACGGCACGCGAAGAGCCGCACTTTTATGGCACGACGGGGGGCATCATTACGCTGGGCGACGACTTCAACCTGATGCCGGCAGCATTGGTGCGATATGTGCACAATGCGCCCATTGACGTAGACCTGTCGCTAAGCCTCGAGTTTCGCCGCATAGCGTCGCTGGGCTTGGGCTACCGAGCCGGCGGCGACGGGCTGGGCGAGTCGCTTAACCTTCTGACCTACTGGCAAATAGACCCGCGCATCGGCATTGGCGCTGCCTACGATATGACCCTCACCAACCTGCGCTCGTTTGTGGGCGGCTCGTTCGAGCTAATGATGTACGCTGACTTAGTGAAGCGCAAGAAAGGGATGTCGAACCCGCGGTTTTTTATGTGATCGCCATTTGCCTCATTACCTTTTCTCCTTATAACAATTTGTACGAGGAGGCGACGCTCAAAGCTCTGGCAAAGCATTCCAGGCGCGTACGTGGGCTGAGGAGCGATATTGATTTTCCGAGCCGGCGTAGATGAGGTAGCAATTCTCAGGCGAAATGCCGCTAAGCTGCTGAAAAAGTGCCAGATTTCGGAAATGGTCGGCATGTAGGGTATCAGCAGATTTGATCTCTAAGGCGTAGAGGCGCTGCCCCTGTTTTACAACGAGGTCCACTTCGTGGCCGCTGCTGTCAGCCCAGAAGTAAAGGTCAGGGCGGATACCGGTGTTGAGGAGTTTCTTGTAGATTTCGTTGATAATGAAGTTTTCAAACAATGCCCCTCGGGCGAAGTGGGTGTCCAGTTCTGCTGCCGACCGAATGCGCAACAAGGCACAGGCCAGCCCCGTGTCGTAGAAGTACAGCTTGGGTGTGCGCACGATGCGCTTGTTGAAATTTTTAAAATAGGGGGGAAGCAGGTAGGCCACGAAGCTGGCCTGTAGCACCGACATCCAGCGGGCAATGGTCGGCACCGAGACCCCTACTTCCGTAGCCATAGCGCTCTGGTTGAACTTTTGCCCAATGCGCCCCGCGCACAGATGTAAAAAGCGCTCGAAAGCCAATAAGTCGCCAATGTTCTGTAGCTGGCGTACGTCGCGCTCGATATAGGTCTGGATGTAAGAAGGATAAAAAACCTCGGGTGATGTCGGTTGGTCGTAAAGGCGTGGGAAAAAACCTTGATAGATATATTGAAAAGGGTCTTGTAACTCGTGGGCCGTACCTTTGAGTTCTTGTACAGAGAAAGGCAAAAGATAGAAGAGAGCTACCCGCCCAGCAAGTGATTGGGTCACTTTTTCCAACAGCAGAAAGTTCTGCGAACCGGTTAGAATCACCTGCCCATTGCGACCTGTTTCATCCACATGCACCTGGACATAGGAAAAGAGTTCGGGTAAGCGCTGCGCTTCGTCAATAATAATGCCCTGAGGCGCCTGACGCAGAAAGCGAAACGGATTTTCACGCGCGTACTCGCGGGTAAGCGGGTTTTCTAAATTGGCATACTCGTACTCCGGAAAGACTTGCCGTACCAGGGTCGTTTTCCCAGATTGACGAGGGCCGCTAACGCTTACTATCGGCATTTGGCCAGCTGCTTCGCGTAGTTTTACCGAAAGAGTGCGCGGAATCCACATAGGCCTTGCAAATTAAACATGGCATTTTTAATTTGCAAAGGTAAATGGCCAAAATGAGATAACCGAGCCCGCTCGGAAGGTGGCGTCTGGGCGAGTTTCAGGCGCTATTGGCTGAAGGCGAAGCGGATGATGTTGGCACCCATTTGGAGGGCTTTCAGGCGGATTTCTTCGGGATCGTTGTGCACGTCATCCCAGCCATCGCCCAGGTCTGTTTCGTAGTTGTAGAAGACCACTAAGCGCCCCTGCCAGATGAGGCCGTAGCCGCGCGGGGGCTTGCCATCGTGTTCGTGTATTTTGGGCAGGCCGTTTTTGAACTCGTATTTCTGGTGGTAAATTGGATGGCTGAAGGGCAACTCTACCAGGTCCAGTTCTGGAAATACCTTCTTCAGCGCCGGCCGCACAAAAGGGTCGAGGCCGTAATCGTCGTTGAGGATGAGAAAGCCGCCACCTTCCAGATAGGCGCGCAGGTTTTTGGCCTCGATATCCGAAAAGAGCATGTTGCCGTGCCCGGTGGCATAAACGATGGGGTAGTTGAAAATATCGGCGCTCCCCGGCTCCACGATGGCATGCTCTAAGCTGAAGTTGGTGCGCAGGTTTTGGTTGCAAAACTTCGCTAGGTTCTTCAGCGAATTAACGTCGTTGTACCAGTCGCCGCCGCCCGAGTATTTGAGCAAGGCAAACTGCAGCGTAGGCTTTTGGGCAAACAAAGGCGCACTGGCGCCGAAGAACAACAGGATGAGGAGTATGCGCATGTGCGTGGATTTTACACCCAGACTCTCGAAGAAAAAGTTAGGTGGCGAGAATACCTTCTCGCCGATGCCGGGAACGTTTTAGCGATTTGAAAAACCCGCTGGCCTCCAGGTCTCATTTTCGGCCACAAAAATAGGCATCTCGACAGGAATGGTCTTTGGTTAGTTGCCATGAGTGCACGAAGAGTCTGGGTATCATTCGTGCATTCGTGGCAACCTTTCAGCCTGATAAAAATGCCATTGCGCGTTCGGAACACCTCCCGAACGCGCAATGGCGGTAATGGATAAGCCCGGGTATCCGCTACTTGATGCCGTGCATCCAGCGGCTCACCATTGGGCCCAGCAAGAAGAGCAGCACCGCGCAGCCGATGGCGACAAAGCCCAGCCACTGGAAGATGTTCAAACTGAGGCCCAGCGACTGCTGGCGGAGGCAGGATACAGCCTGACCAGTGAGGCTTTTTTCAGCGATTTCCTTAGCCTCTTCTTTCGATACCGACATCACCTTTTCCGGGTCAGCGTACTTAGGGTCCGTCGTGAGGAAGGAGATGGTGTCTTTACCTGCCACTAAACGGCCGACGAAGTAGCGCTCGCTGCCGGCCAGCTCATTGGCTTTGCTGATGAAGCTGGGGCGGATCAGTACCTTTTCTATGGGCATGACTTTGCCTTTGTCGTCTTTCAGCCCATCGCCGTTATCGAGGGCTTGCAGTACAGTTTTGTCCGAGTAGCAATCCTGGAACTCGGCGCTGGCGATGATGCCTTTTTCATCCACGGCGGTCAGTTTGGCGATGTGCTTGCCGCCCTGGTGAGCGATGGAGGAGGATAGGAACCAGATGCCCATCATGAAGCCCACAATTTGGGCGGGTGCCAATTTGGTAACCAACGACAGGCCTACGGGCGAGAGCGTCAGCTCGCCCAGCGTGTGCAGCAGGTAAAGCGTTACTAAGAAAATAGCCGGCACCAGACCTGCCACGGCATTGCCCTTGCCTACATTGAGGGCCAGGAAGCCCAGACCCAGTAGCAGCAGACCCGCGCTGAACTTGTAAGGCGCCGACGGTTCGCGATTAGCGCGTGCCAGCTGGATCCACATCCACGAGTAAACGGGCGCGAAAATCATGATAAACAGCGGGTTGACGGCCTGGAAAAAAGTGGTCGTCAGTTCGGCGCCCAGCATGGTCTTGTTCACATTGCGGTCGGTGAAGAGGTTGAGCGCCGAGCCGGCCAGTTCGAAGAACGTCCAGAACACGGTAGTGAACAGCAGCAGGAGCAGGATAACCCAGATGCGCTGGCGCTGCACGATGTCGTACTTGCCCGATGCATAGAGCATGTACACGATGACACCCAGGCCGATGACGGCCAGCAGGATATCCACCACGTCGTCGTTGCGCACCAGCACCCACGAGGCCAGCACTAAGAGGATAGTGCTGACGTAGGGCACCATGCCGCCGCTGATACCGGCGATGCTTGGCGCATTTTCGGGCGGCAGGCCGATGGGCCGCGGCCAAGTGAGCGGCTGGCCTTCTTCGTCAAACTCGGTCAGTATCCAGCCTTTTGCCTGTGCCCACAGGAAAATGAGCAGTCCTAGTACCATGCCGATACCAGCGGTGAGGAAGCCGTAGCGCCAGCCCTCAATCTCGCCGATGGCGCCACAGGTGAGCGGGGTGAGGAAGGCGCCGATGTTGATGCCCATATAGAATATGGTGAATGCTCCATCGCGTCGCGAGTCGCCAGCACCGTAGAACTTGCCAATCATGGAGGAAATGTTGGGCTTGAAAAAGCCATTACCCACCACCAACAGCGCCAGGCCGATGAAAAAGGTTGTTTTATTGTCTAAAAATAGCGTGAACTGACCCGCTGCCATCAGAATAGCCCCCCAGATGATGGCCCGCCGGTATCCCATCATTTTATCGGCAAAGTAGCCACCAACGATAGGCGTCAGGTACACTAGGGCGCCATAGGCGGCGTAAATGCCATAGGCTTTGGCATCGTCGAAGGCCAGACCTTTGTTTTTGACCTCCTGAGTAGCCTTGGCCACCATGTAGAGCACCAAAATGGCCCGCATGCCGTAGTAGCTAAAGCGCTCCCACAGCTCCACCATGAAAAGGGCGAAGAGGACTTTGGGGTGAATTTTCCGGTTGGAGAAAATGACGAAGGCGACCCAGATGGCAACGCCTACCCAGGCCAACAGCATAAGTTTGTACGCAGGATGCATAAGAGCAGAGAAGTTGATAAGGTGTGACAATAGTTTTCCGTATGTGCGGCAAAAGTGCGCATTTTTTCATCATGAGCTACGGCTTTCGGGGGCGTGTTCTTCAGACCGGACAGATTTTTCACCGCTGACTGGCCGAAATTGCAGAGGTGTTTACCTCAAGCGCTGGTTGCAGAGCGCCGGCCGATCCGAGTGGTCAGTTGAGAATGGCCTTCTACATCATCTTTTTTCGCCTTTCGGCACTCCTGCTTGCGCGGTGAAATCTGGCCAAACGAGTTTGGTCGTTGCGAGGCCGCTATCTTTGCTGCCCTTCAGCAGTACATTTAATCGGCAATCCTTCATGTTTCGCCCAAAATCGGCCTGGATGGTCGGCGCCTACGTGAGCGCCCTTTGCTATGCCCTTGCCTGTGGTTCTTGTGGAAACGACGCTCCGCCGCCACCGCCGCCGGTACCTATGACTATTGACACTCTCACGGGTGACGTGGCACCACTGCCCAACCCATGGAAAGACAACGGCTGCGCTCTGGTAACCGACGAAGAAGTCATCGTCCTTTTCCAAATAGACGTCCAGCGCGACGTCTTCAACACCCGCAGCCTGCCCGGCCAGGCCTTCTGTCTGCGTTACTGGATGAAACCCAACTGGCGCGAAATCGAACGCGCCAACGAACAACCCGGCGCCGAATACCGGGAGTTCAAAAACACCCTCGTCATTCAGGTCATTGACTACGGCCGCCAGATCATCGCCCGGCAGCAGTTCGACTTGCTGCGCAACCGACAGCGCCAGACCTACGAAACCGACGTCGTCGGCCTAGGCGACGACGCCCTCTGGAGCACCTCCACCACCTCCCTCATGGTCAAAAAAGGACACCTCTTGATCAAAATCACCTTAGACTACACCGAGGCCCCCGGTGATAACCTTCCATACGCCAAACGCATTGCTGAATTGGCCCTCCAAAAAATGCACTAAAACCAGACCTTTGGCCCAATCGCTGCAAATCGCCATGTACACCGCAGAAGCCCAACGGGCCTTATACGAACTCTCCAAAGTCCTGCTTTATACTCCGCAGGGCGCTCCATCGGACGAAACTGCCGCCGAACGCATCGAAAACCTGCGCAGTGTCATCCGATACCATGAATGGCGCTACTACGCCCTCAACGACCCTGTCATCAGCGACTTCGAGTACGACCAGCTGTACAAGCAACTTGAAGCTTTAGAGCGCCAACACCCGGAGCTCATCACGCCCGACTCACCCACTCAGCGCGTATCGTCTGACCTCATCGAAGAAATCAACCAGGTAGCACACCTGACGCCCATGCTGTCGTTGGACAACTCCTACGACGCCCGCGACCTGCTGGACTTCGACACATCGGTCAAAAAATTAGCCGCTCTGCCGCCCGACAGCGTCGTCGAGTACGCCGTAGAGCCCAAATTCGACGGCGGCACCATCGCCTTAGTATATGAAAATGACCGCCTCACGCGCGCCGCCACCCGCGGCAATGGTCTGGTGGGCGATGAAATAACGGCCAACATCCGCACGGTGCGCTCGGTACCATTGCAGGCGCCCTTTTCGCAATACGGCATTGCCAAAGCCGAACTGCGCGGCGAGGCCATCATCCGAAAAGACGTTTTTGAAAAAATCAACGCCGCCCGGCAGGCCGCGGGCGAAAGCCTGTTTGCCAACCCGCGCAACGCCGCTACCGGCGGCCTGCGCATGAAAGACCCTAAAGAAGCCGCCTCACGCGGGCTGGAAGCCTTCGTCTATCAATTGGCCTATGCTGCTGATGCCCAGGGGCAGAGCGTTCTGGAGCACATTCCGACCCACACCGACGCGCTGAACATGCTTGAGCAGTTGGGCTTCAAAGCTCCCTCCACTCAGCCAGGCCCCACTGACCTGCCTGAACGCCGCCTGTGCCGCGGCATCGAGGAAGTCATCGCCTTTTGTGAAGCCTGGCAGGAACAACGCGACGCCTACCCCTACGAAATTGATGGCATGGTCGTCAAAGTCAATGCCTTAGACCTGCAAGAGCGCTGCGGCTCCACGGCCCACCACCCGCGTTGGGCCGTGGCGTTCAAATTCAAAGCCCGACAGGCCACCACCCGCCTACGCGACGTCGAGTTTCAGGTCGGCAAAACCGGCGCCGTAACGCCTGTGGCCAAGTTGGAACCCGTGCAACTGGCCGGCGTAACCATTCAGAACGTCAGCCTGCACAACGAAGATTTTATCCGCAGCAAAGACATCCGCATCGGCGACTACGTGCTGGTCGAACGCGCCGGCGACGTCATTCCTTACATCGTCAAGGCGCTCGACCACCTGCGCGACGGCTCCGAGCGGCCCATCGAATACCCCCGAAATTGCCCCGTGTGCCACAGCCCACTGGTCAAACCCGAAGACGAAGCCATATGGCGCTGCGAAAACGCCAACTGTGAGGCTCAGATCCTCCAGCGCATGATTTTCCACGCTTCCAAACATGCCATGGACATCGAGGGCCTGGGCGAAAGCACCATCACCCGATTTTACCAACTGGGCTGGCTGCGCTCCATTACCGACATTTACCGCTTAGACTATGACAAAATTGCCCAATTGGAGGGCTTCGGCGAAAAATCAGCCGCCAACCTGCGCAAAGCCATTGAAAAAGCCAAACAAAACCCCATCCACCGACTGCTGCACAGTCTGAGCATCCATCACTTGGGCCAGAAATCCTCCAAACTGCTGGCCGCCCAGGTCGAACACGTGCTCGAACTGGCCAACTGGGACTTAGAACGCTACCAACAAATCAAGGACATTGGCCCCGTGTTGGCCCAAAACATCTACAACTTCTTCCACAACCCGCACAACCTGGAGATGCTGCGGACGATGGAAACTCTCGGCGTCAACCTGCGCCAGACGCCCGAAGACCGACGCCCGGCCAGTGCCGCCGAAGGGCCGCTCGTGGGTAAAACCATCCTCTTTACCGGCACGCTTTCCACCCTCACGCGCGAACAGGCCGAAGCCCGCGCCGCCGCCGCCGGCGCCACCATCGCCAGCGGCGTCAGCAAAAACCTCAACATCTTGGTCGTGGGCGAAAAAGCCGGCAGCAAGCTGCGCAAAGCCCAGGAACTGGGCACCGTAGAAATCTGGACAGAGGCGGAGTTCCTGGAGCGCATCTAAGCGGCCAACGATGGCCCATGCGCTGGTAGGCCGGGCGGGTGCAGTCCCTGCCAACGCGCTAACTTTGCCGACCAATCCGAACACCCAATTCCTGTCCGCATTGCGCATATGGCTCGTCCTTCCAAAAATAAAGACTCCTCCAAAGCGTCGGCTACTACGCCGCTCATGGCCCAGTATGCTGCGGTGAAGGCACAACACCCCGACGCCATTTTGCTGTTTCGGATGGGCGACTTTTACGAGACGTTTGGCGAAGACGCCATCAAAACCGCCAACACGCTGGGCATCACCCTGACCAACCGCAACAACGGCGGCTCCGACATCGAATTGGCCGGCTTTCCGCACCACGCCTTGGAAATGTACCTGCCCCGTTTGGTGCGTGCCGGCTATCGCGTAGCCATTTGTGAGCAAATGGAAAAGCCCATACCGGGCAAAGTGGTGCGCCGCTCCGTGACGGAAATTGTTACCCCGGGTGTTACGCTGAGCGATGCTTTGCTCGAAAACCGACAGAACAACTACCTGGCTGTCATCGCTTTTGGCAAAAACGACCACTATGGGTTGGCTTTCTTAGACATCAGCACTGGCGAATTTTTCGCCTGCGAAGGCAATGCCAATGTGGTGGACAAATTGCTCCAGAGCTTCCGGCCCGCCGAAGTGGTGCTGCCTAAAAGCCGGCAGAAAGAGTTTACGGCCTACTTTGGCGATAGGTTTTACACCTACACATTGGAGGACTGGATTTTCACCGCCTCCTTCGGGCGTGAGAAGCTGCTGTTACATTTCCAGAGCGCCAGCCTGAAAGGCTTTGGCATTGAAGAACTCGAGCTGGCCCAGGCCGCAGCGGGTGCAGCCCTACACTATCTGGCCGCCACAGAAAACACCCGCCTGGCACACATCCGCCAGATAAGCCGCCTGCAAACGGACGCCTACGTCTGGCTCGACCGCTTCACCATCCGAAACTTAGAGCTCGTACAGCCCAATCATGAGTCCGGTGTGTCGCTTCTACAGGTACTCGACCACACTATCACCCCCATGGGCGCGCGCCTGCTTAAAAAGTGGGTGCTGCTGCCGCTGACGAACCTGCAGCAAATCCGAGAGCGGCACGACGCCGTCGAATTCCTGTTGCAACACCGTTCGCTGGCCCGGCAATTGGAAGGACACCTGCGCCAGATAGGCGATATTGAACGCCTCGTAGCCAAAGCTTCGGTGGGCAAAATCAACCCTCGCGAGCTCCTCCAGTTGCGGCGCGCTCTGGTCGCCTTAGACGCCGTCAAACGCCTGTTGCAGCCCGCCAGCGCACCCGCAGAAGATATTTCGGCTGAAGACTACGCCGTACAACAGGCACTCGCTTCGCCCTTAGGCGCTGGCTTGCGCCGCCTGGGCGAAGCGCTTAACCCCTGCACCGGCCTGCGCGAACGCATCGGCGCCACCATACACCCCGAAGCACCCGTAGATGTGCGCAAAGGCGGCGCTATTGCCGACGGCGCCCACCCCCAATTGGATGAACTGCGCCACATCGTGCACGACATCCGCGAACTGCTCCTCAACATCCAACAGCGCGAAGCCGAACGCACCGGCATCCCCAGCCTCAAAGTGGGCTTCAACAACGTCTTCGGCTACTACTTAGAAGTTACCTCCAAATGGGCCGACCGCGCACCCGCCGACTGGGTGCGTAAGCAAACTACTGCTAACAGCGAGCGCTACATCACTCCCGAACTCAAAGAATTAGAAACCAAAATCCTCGGCGCCGAAGAGCGCATCCTCGAACTCGAAGAGCAAATCTTCCGAGGCCTGATCCACGAGAGCGCCGACTACATCGGCCCCATTCAGCAAAATGCCCAGGTCATTGCCCGCTTAGACTGCCTTCTCTCTTTTTCCGCCGTTGCCGAAAAATACCACTACACCCGCCCTGAATTAGACGACTCTTTGGTCATTGACATCAAAGCCGGACGCCACCCCGTCATCGAGACACAACTGCCCTTAGGCGAAACCTATGTGCCTAATGACGTCTTCTTAGACAGCGACTCGATGCAAATCCTGCTCATCACCGGCCCCAACATGGCCGGCAAATCGGCCTTACTGCGCCAGACAGCACTCATTGTACTGCTGGCCCAAATGGGTTGCTTCGTACCGGCCCAATCAGCGCGCATCGGTCTGGTGGACAAGGTGTTCACCCGCGTGGGTGCCAGCGACAACATCAGCAGTGGTGAAAGCACCTTCATGGTCGAAATGAACGAAACGGCGCTCATCATGAACAACATCAGCGACCGCTCGCTCATCCTGCTCGATGAAATCGGACGCGGTACCAGCACTTACGACGGCATCTCCATTGCCTGGAGCATCGCCGAATACCTGCACGACAACGGCCGCGCGCGCCCTAAAACGCTCTTCGCCACCCACTACCACGAACTCAACGAACTGGCCGAACGCCACGAACGCATCCACAACTTTCACATCAGTACGCGCGAAGTAGGCCACAAGGTCATCTTCCTGCGAAAACTCACCCCCGGCGGAACCAACCATTCCTTCGGCATCCACGTGGCCCGCATGGCCGGCATGCCTGCCGAGATTGTTGAGCGCTCACAGGAAATCCTGCGCACTCTGGAAGCTGACGGTAGCCGCCTGAGCGCTGAAACCCCCTCCCTGCCTAAGCCCGAAGCGGTCAAAGAGCGCGTGCGCCAGGTGCAACCCCGCCTGCAAATGCAAATCTTCGACGCCGACGAATATACGCGCAAAATCCGCGAAGAACTGCTCGCCTTAGACCTCAACTCCATGACACCCATAGATGCCCTGTGGAAACTCAACGAACTGCGCAAAATCGCAGAAAAAAAATAGGTGTACCGGCGCGCACCCTGCTGTTGCCCGCCCACCTCTTCCCTCATTAAAACAGCCGCCGAGCGGTTGGTAATGGCGCGCTATCTTCGCTGCCGGATTTCATCTCCTTAACCACACTCACCTTCAAAACAAGACATGGCAACTTTTCGCAAATGGCTCCCGCTGGTGTTTATCGGCTTAGTCCTCGTACTGGGCTTCAACATGTGCAGTACCTATAATGCTTTAGTGCAGAAAGACGAGCAGGTGCGCAAAGCCTGGTCGCAGGTGGAAAACCAGTACCAGCGCCGCATGGACCTCATTCCGAACCTGGTGGAGACCGTCAAAGGCTACGCCGACTTTGAGAAATCCACCCTTCAGGCGGTGGTAGAAGCGCGCGCCAACGCTACGCGCGTAACCATTCAGGCCGATGAGCTCACACCCGAAAACCTGCAGCGCTACGAGCAGGCACAGGGCGCCCTCAGCTCGGCTTTGGGCCGCCTGCTGGCTGTAGCCGAAAACTACCCCAACCTGAAGGCCAACGAAAACTTCTTGAGCCTGCAGAACCAGCTGGAGGGCACCGAAAATCGCATTGCCGTCGAGCGCAAGAACTTCAACGAAGTCGTAGGCCAGTACAACAGCTACGTGCGGCGTTTCCCTACCAACCTGTACGCCGGCATGATGGGCTTTTCACAAAAGGCCTACTTCCAGTCCACACCAGGCGCTGAACGGGCACCGCAGGTCAAATTCTGACGCCGCCCATGCTGTTTACTCCCGAGCAGGAAGCCCGCATTGTAGCGGCCATTCGCGCTGCCGAGCGGCGCACCAGTGGTGAAATACGCCTCTTCGTAGAAGACTTTTGCGACCGCGACTACCCGGTGGAGCGCGCTGCCGAAATTTTTCAGCTCTTTGGCATGTACAACACTCGCCAGCGCAATGCCGTGCTGCTGTACATCGCCGAAAAGTCGCACCACTTTGCCATTTGGGGCGATGTGGGCATCCACGAGCGCGTCGGCTACGCCTTTTGGGAAGCCGAAAAGCAACTCCTCCAACAGCACCTGAGCCAGGGCGACGCCTGCGAAGGTGTGTGCCGCGTCATCGAGCAAATTGGCGAAAAACTGCGGGAACACTTTCCCGCCGACCCACAGGGCAACGATAATGAACTTCCTGACGACATCATCTACGGCGGGCGATAGCCGCCTGTGCCGCCTTCGGCACTGGGTAGGGCTGTTGCTGATAGTCCTGCTCGGTATCGTGCGCCTCGAGGCCCAGGACGCGCTGTTTCCGCCCAAGCCCGACCCGGCCGTGTACGTACACGACTATTCGGGCTGGCTCAGCGAGCAGGAGAAAGCCGCGCTGGAAATGAAATTGCGCCGCTACGCCGACACCACGTCCACCCAGGTCGTCGTCGTGATTCGGCCCGACATTGGCGACTACGACCGGGCTTCCTACGCCTTTGAGTTGGGCAACCGCTGGGGCATCGGGCGCAAAGACAAAAACAACGGCGTCGTGGTGCTCATCGTCAGCGAACCGCCGCAGCGCGGTGTGTTTATCGCTACCGGCTATGGCGTCGAGGGCGCACTGACCGACCTCATGGCCGGCCAGATTGTGCGCCACCTCATGATCCCGCGCTTCAAGGAGGGGCGCTACTTCGAGGGCATCAACGCCGGCCTCGACGGTATCATGGCTGCGCTGGCCGGTGAGTTTCAAGCCGACCATCTCGATGAAGCTGTGCGCATCCCGCTGTGGGTGGTCATCGTCTTCCTCCTGCTGATGTTTTTATTTGTCCGCTACATGATCAAGCACGGCACGATGTACACCGGTACTGGCCCCATGCACCGCGGGCCTGTGCGCACCTACCGCGGTGGAAGGCACTGGGGCGGTGGCTTTGGCGGTGGCTTCGGCGGTGGCGGCTGGGGAGGTAGTGGTGGCGGCGGATTCGGAGGCGGCTCTTTCGGCGGCGGTGGAGCAGGCGGTAGCTGGTAGCCCGCGCACTATCGCTTCGACAGATGCGAGTAATCGCCCAGGTTGAGTTCGTCCTTAGCGCCTAAGTACTTGCTGGCGTTGCCCACCATGGAGTTCTCCAGCAGCGCGTTGCGGATCTGCGACTTGTTCTGAATGATGCTGTTGGTAATGACTGAGCTTTCTACCACCGACTGATGCCCTACGCTGACGAATGGCCCAATGACGGAATGCCGCACCACCGCACCCTCGCCCACAAAACAGGGCGGAATGACAACGCTGTGCTCCAGCGTCGCTTTGGGAGACACTAAAGGTTCGTGCGCATACAGCTCCAACATACGCGCGTTGGAAAACAGAATGGCCTCCTTGTTGCCGCAGTCCAACCATTCTTCTACTTCGCCCGTGCGGAAGCGCAGGCCCTGGTTCTTCAGATGCTCCAGCGCGGTGGTCAGCTGGTATTCGTTCTTCTCTCTGATATCGTTTGAGATGACGTAGTGTAGCGCTTCCGCCAGCCGTTCACCTTCGCGGAAATAGTAGATACCCACGATGGCCAGGTCGGACACAAATGTCGAGGGCTTCTCTACCAGCTCTGTGATGTAACCCTCCGCATTCAGGCGCACGACGCCAAACGACGAGGGATCTTTCACCCGCTGCACCCAGATGACGCCATCGGTCTGCGGGTCGAAGGAAAAATCAGCTTTGAACAGCGTATCGGCGAAGGCAATCATGCACGGCCCGCTCAGGCTTTCGTGGGCGCAATAGATGGCATGGCCTACGCCGAGAGCCTTTTCCTGGTAGTAAATCTTCCCGCGCGCACCCAGGCCCTGAGCGATGGCGACCAGTTCGCGCTCCACCTCTGGCCCGAAGTCGCCCACGATAAACGCAATGGTTTGTATCTCACCGTTGTAGGAGCGCGCCAGCTCTTCCACTAAGCGCTGGATGATGGGTTTGCCCGCCACCGGTATCAGCGGCTTGGGCACCGTGAGCGTGTGCGGGCGCAGGCGCGTACCCTTGCCGGCCATGGGTATAATGATGTTCATATGTTGTGCGAAAGGTTGATGTTAGGCAGGCGCTCAACAGGCATGCCACATGGCGTCCATTTTATTGGTGGCCTCCGCGTTATCGCAGGGGCCACCTTAAACAATGGGCTAGTGCACAGCCTGAGCGTTTTTCGTGGCAAAAGTAGGCGGCAAGAGCCGTCAGGCGGGCATTCGACAGTGCAACGATGAAAAAATTGAGAAACCATGCAGCAAACTTTCAAGGGCTAAAACCGTTTTTTAGGCAAGCCTAAAAAACAAATACCTTTGCCCTCAAATTTCGCTACTCAAGCCACTCAGCCATGTACACCTCTTCGGAAGAGAACTACCTGAAGGCGATTTTAAAACTTTCACAAAAAGAAGACGGCCCGGTAAGCACTGGTGCGCTGGCTGCCGAGATGCAGACTACGGCGCCTTCCGTGACGGACATGCTGCGCCGCCTGTCGGAGAAGCAGCTGGCGACGTATGAGAAATACTACGGTGTGCAGCTGACCGCAGAAGGCGTGCGCGTAGCGACGGCCTTAGTGCGCCGCCATCGGCTTTGGGAGGTGTTTCTGACCCAGAAACTGGGCTTTGCGTGGGATGCCGTACACGACATGGCCGAGCAACTGGAGCACGTGCAACACCCCGAACTGGTAGAGCGGCTGGATGCCTTTTTAGGCTACCCGCGCTTCGACCCACACGGCGACCCGATACCCGATGCGAAGGGCCAATGGCCTCAGCGGCAACGCCAGCTGCTCAGCGCCACAGCAGTGGGCAGCCCGGTCGTCGTAGTAGGGGTGGACGACCACAGCGCCGCCTTTTTACAGTACCTGGACCGCACAGGTATCGGGCTGGGCGCCCACCTGACAATTCTGGAACGCATCGAATATGACCACTCGTTGAACGTCCGCCTTTTGGAGCAAAACCGCGACCTGACGCTGAGCGACAAGGTGGCACACAGCCTGTTTGTGGAGCCAGCGAGGGAATAAGAAGGGTCAAAACAAGCAAAAACGACGAAAACAATGAACCGACCACCTGCAAACCGTTCGCTTTCGGAAGTACACAGCACCGTAGAGACCAACGTCAAAGGCGGAGCGTTTCGCCGCCTGCTGGCCTTCATCGGGCCGGCTTATCTAGTGAGTGTGGGCTACATGGACCCCGGCAACTGGGCGACTGACCTGGCGGGCGGCAGTCGTTTTGGTTATGCGCTGCTGTGGGTATTGGTCATGTCGAACCTCATTGCCTTACTTATGCAAAGCCTGAGCGCGCGTCTGGGCGTGGTGGCCGGGCGCGACCTGGCACAGGCTTCGCGCGAGCTGTACCCACGTGGCGTCAATCTGTTCAACTACTTCCTGGCCGAGATAGCCATTGCGGCCACCGATCTGGCCGAAGTGCTGGGCATGGCTATTGGCCTGCAGCTGCTCTTTGGCCTGCCCTTAGTGTGGGGCGTGGCCATCAGCGTGCTCGATGCGTTTTTGCTCTTGTTTCTCATGCACTTAGGCATTCGGAAACTGGAGGCCTTTATTCTGGCCCTTATCGGGGTCATCGGCGGGGCCTTTGCCATCGAAATGGTGCTGGCAAAGCCCGTCGGCAGCGAAATGGCCGCCGGGCTGATACCGTCCATCCCAAACAGTGAAGCGCTGTTTATCGCCATCGGCATCATTGGCGCCACGGTAATGCCCCATAATCTGTACTTGCACTCAGCGCTGGTGCAGACGCGCAAAATTGACAGCAGCGAACCCAACAGCGTGCGCCGGGCCATTCGCTATAACATTGTGGACTCGGCCGTTGCGCTCAATCTGGCGCTGTTCGTCAACGCCGCCATCCTCATCCTGGCCGCTGCGGTCTTTCACAAAAATGGCTACTCGGGCGTGTCGGAAATTCAGGACGCCCACCAGTTGCTGGCACCATTGCTGGGCGAAGACTATGCCCCCGTCCTCTTTGCCGTTGCACTCATTGCTGCCGGCCAGAGCAGCACCGTTACGGGCACGCTGGCCGGCCAGATTGTGATGGAGGGCTATTTGCACCTGCGCATTGCGCCCTGGCTGCGCCGTCTGCTGACGCGCCTGCTGGCTGTTGTGCCGGCTTTGGTGGCCGTATCCGTGTTGGGCGAAGAGATTACCGGCAATCTGTTGGTGCTCAGCCAGGTCATTCTGAGCATGCAATTGGGCTTTGCCATTGTGCCACTGCTCCACTACGTGAGCAGTCGCCAGCGCATGGGTACCTTTGCCATTGGGCCCTGGACGAAAACAGCAGGCTGGACGAGCGCCGCTGTCATCGTAAGTCTGAACATCTGGTTAGTCATCGAAGAGGTTAGCGGATGGCTGGCCAGTGCACCCCAACATGCCACCTGGATCCAGTGGGGTGTCGTTCCCTTGCTACTCTTCGCCGCCGGGATGTTGGTTTATATCGTCCTGAAGCCTATCGTGCGTCCAGCCCATCGCCGCACTCGCACGGCATTACCCCACGGCGCCTTTTCCGAAATTGGCGAAGCCGGAACGGCCTCCTATCCCAATATCGCTGTGGCTCTTGACTTCACTGACGCCGATGTCAAGGCCCTGCACCATGCCCTGCAATTAGGCGGCAAAAACGCCCACTATCTGCTGCTGCACGTCGTCGAAACCGCCGGCGCCTGGGTCATGGGCGACCAGATACGCGACTTAGAAACCTACGAAGACCAGAAAATCCTCGACCAGTATGCCCAACACTTGCGCCAGATGGGCTACCACTGCGACGTGCTCATCGGCTTCGGCAAGGCCCGCCAGGAACTACCCAGGCTGGTCCAAAACCAACCCATCACCCTGCTCGTTATGGGCGCCCATGGCCACCGAACGCTCAAAGACCTCATCTTTGGCGCCACGATTGATGCCGTGCGCCACGCCGTGCACGTGCCGGTGCTCATCGTGCATTGATTGGTTGCGTTGCCCCGGAGGTGTCGTCTTCGAGGCACGAGAAGGCGACACCTCTTCAAAATACGGACTGCCACGAATGCACGAATTTGGTTGGCCACCACAGATGCCCAAATAGCACTCAGAGGCAAAAAAAGGTTCTTCATGAAAAATATCGTCCAGGAATTCAACGACTATCGTGCTCGCATGAACGAGCGCATTTTGAGCCACGACAACAAGGTCATCAAGCGCTTTTGGAGCCTCGACCACCAGGCCTATCGGGAAGGCGCTCTGGAGGTCAAAACCAAAGAGCTGCTTGGCCTGGTGGCCTCCTTGGTGCTCCGCTGCGACGACTGCATCCGCTACCACCTGGGCCAGTGCCACGCTTTGGGCGTCAGTACCGATGAGGTCTTTGAGGTCTTCGCCATTGCCAACTTAGTGGGCGGCTCCATCTGCATTCCGCACACGCGCCGCGCTGTGGAATACTGGGACGCCCTTTGCCAGCCAGAACAACAACCCTGAGATGCGGCCTCATTCTGACACGACTTCCATCACCGTTCGGAAGGCCAAACACCGCTCGCCGTAGCGCTCCTGATGCTCACCTTGCAGCTGCGGAGCGCATTCGGCCCAATAGCGCTGGAGCTGCTCCAAGCTCTCTACTTCATACTGGATGGTGTAAATAGCCGAGCCAGGATGCTCGTGCTGCAATAAACGGCTCATCCGATAGCCGCGGAAAAAGCCCGTAGCCAACACGTCAGGGATGTGCTTCTGGCGCATCCACCGCAGCCAGTCGTCGTGCACCTCGAGGTCAACCGTTACGGTCACGTTGTAGAGTAGCATGTTCGTCTCCTTGTTTCAGGCAAAAGTAGACCCGCGCAGCGGCTCTCAGGCAAACTCGCAAGCCTTATCTTTGTTGGAGTATCTGCACTTTTGCTACCTGTTCTGAATGACTAAACCTTTCCGCACACTATGACCGCCGACCTCGCCCGCGCTGCCCAAAACCTCGAACGCAACGGCTTCCTCGACCTCGAGGTGGACCCCGAACTCGACTTGGTGGCCGAAATACAGCGCCTCAAGCGCGAAAAAAACGCCATCATCCTGGCCCACTACTATCAAGACTCAGAAATCCAGGACGTAGCCGACTTCATTGGCGACTCACTGGGTCTGTCGCAAAAGGCTGCCCGGACGGACGCCGACATCATTGTTTTTGCTGGCGTGCACTTCATGGCCGAAACGGCCAAAATGCTTTCGCCCACCAAAAAAGTCCTCTTGCCCGACCTCAAAGCCGGCTGCTCGCTGGCCGACTCCTGCCCACCGCACCTGTTCCGGCTTTTCAAGGAAAAATACCCGAACCACATCGTGGTCTCGTACATCAACTGCTCGGCCGAGCTGAAAACCCTCACCGACATCTGCTGCACCAGCACCAACGCTGTGGCCATCATTGAAAGCATCCCCAAGGACCAGCCCATCATTTTCGCCCCTGATAAAAACCTCGGTGCCTACCTCATCAAAAAAACCGGACGCGATATGGTGCTGTGGAACGGCACCTGCATGGTGCACGAAATCTTCAGCCACGAGCGCATCGTCAAACTCAAGGCCCGCCACCCCAACGCCAAATTCATCGCCCACCCCGAATGCGAGCCGCATATCTTAGAAATGGCCGACTTCATCGGCAGCACCACTGGCCTGCTCAAATTCACCATTAAGGACTCCGCCACCGAGTACATCGTGGCCACCGAACCGGGCATCATCCACCAAATGCAAAAGGCCAGCCCGCACAAGACCTTCATCCCGGCACCGCCGGCCAACAATTGCGCCTGCAACGAGTGCCCACACATGAAGCGCAACACCATGGAAAAGCTCTACCTGTGCATGCAGTACGAGATGCCCGAAATCACCCTGCCCGATTGGGTCATCGAGCAGGGCGTGCGCAGCATCAACCGCATGTTGGAAATCTCGGAAAAAGCCGGGCTGGGGCTGAAGAAGGATTGAGCGGAGGGTGTTAACGTAACAACGGCCTAAAACGCCCGAACTTATTTATAGAGGTTACGCACGGTTAGGATGCCTCTCTCTGGTTGAGCCCTCTCCGCTGTGTGGAGTGGGGAATTTTCTTTCTTCACCACCGAGAACGCAGAGAAACACCGAGCAAGATACCTCTCTGTGGCCCTCTGCGCCCTTTGCGTTTTTTTTAACCTCTTACCTCACGGCAGTTTTGTGTAAGATTGGTTACTCCTCCGCCTCCACTGGAGTAGGATTGCTTTTCCACATCAGGTAGGCTTTCAGGAAGCCGTCTAAGTCGCCATTGAGCACAGCGTCGGGGTTGTGCACTTTGTAGCCGCTGCGCAGGTCTTTGACCCAGCGGTCGTCGAGTACGTAGGAGCGTATCTGGCTGCCCCATTCGATTTTGGCTTTGCCGGCTTCGATTTTTTCCTTTTCCTCCTGTCGTTTACGCAGTTCGAGTTCGTAGAGGCGGCTTTTGAGCATTTGCATGGCGCGCTCGCGGTTTTGATGTTGGCTGCGTTCGGCCTGGCATTCCACCACGATGCCCGAGGGCAGGTGGCGCAAGCGCACGGCCGACTCGGTGCGGTTGACGTGCTGCCCGCCGGCTCCCGAGGCGCGGAAGACGTCCATTTCGATATCGTCGGGTCGGATGACGATTTCGATATCATCGTCCTCGACCAGCGGATACACGAACACCGAGGCGAACGACGTCTGGCGTTTGCCCTGGGCGTTGAAGGGGCTGACGCGCACTAAGCGGTGTACGCCGTTTTCGCCCTTGAGCCAGCCGTAGGCATAAGGGCCGCGGATTTCGATGCTGGCCGATTTGATGCCGGCGGTTTCGCCGGGCTGTTCGAAGATATCCTCAACTTTGAAGCCCGATTTTTCGGCCCACATGCGGTACATGCGCAGCAGCATGGAGGCCCAGTCGCACGCTTCGGTGCCGCCCGCGCCGGCGTTGATGGTCAGCACGGCATTCATCGGGTCTTCCTTTTGATTGAGCGTGCTGCGGAACTCAGCATCGGCCAGCAGGTCGGCGGCCTTTTTGTATTGGGCGTCTACTTCTTCTTCAGTGGCCAGGCCTTCTTTTTGAAACTCATAGAGGACGTCCAGATCGTCCACTTCGCGTGCCAGGCGGTTGTATTCGTCCACCCAGTTTTTGTGCATCCCCAGCGTGCGCTGAATATTTTCCGCGCGCTTGGGGTCGTTCCAAAAGTTTGGGTCGAGTGTTTGACTGGTCAGGTCTTCTATTTCTCGCAGGCGGTTATCTACGTCAAAGATACCTCCTTAAAACCGCCAGCCTGTCTTTCAGGTCTTTTAACTGTTCTACAGTCATGGCTTCTGCGTTTTATGGCCGTTGGCTCCACCCTGCTGCCCATTGGCAAGCCGAGAAGGCATCTTCCGATGAGCGACAGAGCGGAGCGCAGGCCGCGTTTTTTGTTTGAGTGATTGGCTTACAGAACTTCTACGTAGAAAACCAGCTCGGAGTTGGGCGGTATGGGGCCAGCGCCCTGCTCGCCGTAGCCTAATTTGGGCGGTAAAAACAGAATGGCCTTTCCACCATAATTGAGCTGCATTACGCCTTCGTCGAAGCCAGGGATCATCTGGCCGACGTTGGCCGGATAGGCATAAGGCTCACCGCGCTGGTAGGAGTTATCGAACATGGTGCCGTTGGTAAGGCAGCCGTAATAGTGCACCTTCACCTGTTGGCCTGTCTTGATAGGAGCGCCGTTGCCTTTGTCTTCAATGAGCAGTTTAAGGCCAGAGCTCATCGTGATGAGGCCCGGCAGTTTACCGCTTCTGTAGCTATTGAGTACCTCTTGTACCCGATTTTGCACCGTATGGAATCGAGCCTCTACTTCGGCGCGCTCTTTTTCTTTTTCAGCGCGGGTGATGACGTCGTAAAGCACAATCTCATGGCGCACTTCCTTGACGTCTTTCAGCGCAGGCGGAATGAATTTCTGCAGGAAAGTGTCCACTTTTTCATAAACGGTGCCGCTGTCCCCTTCGCTCATGAGCAGCAAAGCGTCGTAAATGGCCGGTACACGTATGGGCAGGTTATCTTTGGTAAACATTTCGTACTCGCGTGCGCCACCGAAGTTGGTGACGGTGCTGGACATCATAGAGTCGCCGACCCAGACGTAATGATTTATCAGGACGAAGTCTCCTGGTTGCGGCTTGATGCCCGTCTTGTTGGTGTGGTTGATAAAGCGGTAGCCATGTTCTGTCTTGATGCCATCGCTCTGGCAGGCCGTCAGAAAAGCAAGCAGCGCTATTCCGAAAATGAGAATGGAACGCATAGTGGTGAAAAATCTATGTTTAGTTTACAGTAGTGAAGTGAAAAAGCAACGGAGTCGGGGCGTGCGCTTAGCGCGTCAGCGCCTCTTTGTACAACGGCAGAATGGAAAGGAATTTATCAATCGTCGCCTTTAGGCTGGTGTGCGAATAGGCACCAGCAGCATTTTTATGCCCGCCGCCGTTGAAGTGGGTGCGGCAAATTTCCTGCACATCAATATCACCCTTTGAGCGCAGGCTGAGTTTGACGATGTTAGGCTGGTTGTGGATGAACGCCGCCAGTCGCACATCGCGCACAGTGAGCAGGTAGTTGACGATGCCCTCCGTGTCGCCACGCTGGATGTCGAAAGTTTCGTAGTCTTTGCGCGTCAGCCAAATGTAGGCCGTGCGGTATTCTGGCAGGTATTCCATGCGGTTAATCAGGCAATGGCCCAGCAAGCGCAGGTTTTTGACCTTGTTAGAATTGAAAATTTTATCTTGTACATCTGTATCCTGCACTCCGCGCTCAATAAGGTCAGCAGCGATGCGGAAGATGCGGCTGTTGGTGGCATGCTTGAACGAACCGGTATCGGTTACAATGCCGGTGTAGATGCACATGCCCACAGTAGGGTTGAGCTTTTGCAGGTCGCCCATGGCCTCGATGAAGCGATAGACCAGTTCACACGTGCTGCTGGCCTCCGGCTCCGAGAACACGTAGTCGGCAATCGGGTCGGGGTACAGATGGTGGTCAATCAGGATGCGCTTACCGGGCAGGTCTTTGACGTATTCACCCATTTTATCAATGCGGTTCAGCGCATTGAAATCCAGAAAGATGAACACGTTTTTCCGACACAGCACCTGGCGGCATTCTTCGGTGTGGATGTCCCAGATGAGGATATCCTCTGCTCCTGGCAAGAAGATGAACTCCTCCGGGTATTCCGAAGGAAACAACACGTGCACCGTGTGCCCATACTGCTCTAAGTAATGCTGCATGGCTAACGAGCTGCCAATCGCATCGCCGTCGGGGTTTCGGTGCGAAATCACCGCCACGTTTTGCGGATAATGGAGCAGTTCCTTCAGATCGGATGGAATAACCATGAGCAATTGGAAAAACGGATATCGGGCGCGCGGGCATTGCTTCCGCAAAGACATTTGCCTTAGCCCATCCGTTCGGACAAACACGGCAGACGCCAGCCAAAAAGGCTGGCAAAGATACGCTGCAGCGCGGGCTTGATGCGAGTTTCGGGATTTTATTTTTTAAATCAGCCAAATACCAGCCTCATTTAAAATAAAATCTTGCTCTAATTTTGCGCGCCGCTTGGTGGACGGGTCGCTATGCCCGTCGCCTGCAAGCACCTGGGCCGCATCAATTTCTCCGAACGCATACACGCAAACTTATGGGCAACCGAACCTTCACCATGATCAAACCCGACGCTGTACGCGCGGGCAACATTGGCAACATCCTGCAGATGATTAACGCCGCCGGCTTCCGCATCGTCGCCATGAAGCTGACGCAAATGACCAAAGAGCGCGCCGGCCAGTTCTACGCCGTGCACCGCGAGCGTCCGTTCTACGACGAGCTGTGCACCTTCATGAGCAGCGGCCCCATTGTGGCGGCCATTTTGGAAAAAGAAAATGCCGTAGAGGAGTTTCGCAAACTCATCGGCGCTACCGATCCGGCCAAAGCCGAGCCCGGCACAGTGCGCCAGCGCTACGGCACCAACGTCGGCGAAAATGCCGTACACGGCTCCGATAGCGACGAAAACGCCGCTATCGAGGCTGCTTTCCACTTTAGCGGAATGGAAATCTACTAAGCCCAATTGCCTTCGGGTGGGCTTCCATGACGAAAATCATCGCCTCCGGGCCTGAGGGGCGCGCTACTTTTGCCAGCGCTTTTCACCCGACCTGAAGGCGGTGATTTTTTGTTTTTACCCAATAAAAATAGTGTCGCTATGGATACCATGACTCAGACAGCGCCGAAAATAGCCGTTCAAGGCGCCGAAGATTTCTTCCCCATAAACGGTACTGACCACATCGAATTCTACGTCGGCAATGCCAAGCAAAGTGCCCTGTACTACCAGGCAGCGTTCGGCTTTGAGTGGGTGGCCTACATGGGGCCAGAGACCGGTGTGCGCGACCGCGTCAGTTATGTCCTTCAGCAGGGCAAAATTCGCTTAGTGCTGACGGCAGCACTTGCGCCCGAGCACGAAATTGCTCGCCACGTAGCCCTGCACGGCGATGGCGTCAAGGTGCTCGCCCTTTGGGTGGATGATGCCGAAAAGAGCTACTACACCGCGCTGGAGCGCGGTGCCGAAAGCGCCTTCCCGCCCAAAGTACTGCGCGATGAACATGGCGAAGTCGTGCTGGCGGCCATCAAAACCTACGGTGAAACCATCCACACCCTCGTGGAGCGCAGCCGCTACAATGGCCCCTTCCTGCCCGGCTACGAAGCGCGCCGGAGCGTCTATCCCGTCAAGCCTGTCGGCCTCAAATATGTGGACCACTGTGTGGGCAACGTCGAACTGGGCGCCATGAACAAGTGGGTCAAGTTCTACCAGGACGTCATGGGCTTCAAACTGCTCATCACTTTCGACGATAAAGACATTAGCACCGAGTACAGTGCCCTGATGTCGAAAGTGGTCTCCAACGGCAATGGCTACATTAAGTTTCCCATCAACGAGCCAGCCAAAGGTCTGAAGAAGAGCCAAATAGAGGAGTATTTAGACTTTTATCGCTCTGCGGGAGTGCAACACATCGCCGTGGCCACTGACGACATCATTGCCACCGTTACGCAGCTGCGCGCCAACGGCGTGGACTTTCTGTACGTGCCCGAGACCTACTACGACGACGTGCTGGAGCGCGTGGGCAAAATTGAAGAAAACCTGGAAGACCTCAAGCGCCTCAACATTCTGGTAGACCGCGACGAGGACGGCTATCTGCTGCAGCTGTTTACCAAGCCAGTGCAAGACCGCCCCACGGTGTTTTACGAGATCATCCAGCGCCGGGGCGCCAAATCGTTCGGGAAAGGCAACTTCAAAGCTCTGTTCGAGGCCATCGAACGCGAACAGGCGCTTCGGGGAACACTTTGAAAACCTGTACACCTGATACCCTACTAATGAGTGAAGCCGGCCTGCCTGCTGCAGGTCGGCTCTCCTTTTTTCGGAGCGCGCGGTTGAACTGCACCTAAAGACGCCTTTCCCGGTGTCGCCCGGCGTTGCTGACCTGTAGGTAAGCGCCCTTCACTTTCTTTGCAGCCCAATACGCATTGCCCATGACGCGCCCACTCGCACAGGCTTACTTAGCCTTAGCCGCCATTTGCATTATTTGGGGCACCACCTACACAGCCATTAAGTTTTCCCTGCGCGATTTTCCACCCTATTTGCTCGTCGGCATTCGGCAGACGGCAGCAGGGTTGCTGTTGATAGGCTGGGCCTGGGTGGCAGGGCGCACCGCATCGCTGATGGGCATGCCCCTGGCCGAACGGCGGCGATACTTGTGGCGGCAAGCACTGACGGGGTTGTGCACCATCACGGGCGGCAACGGCCTCATTACCTGGGGCATGCAAGAAGTGTCGTCAGGGCTGGCGGCGGTCATCGGTTCTCTGACGCCGGTGGTTGTTGTGCTCATCAATCTAGCCTGGCGCGGCTCGGAGCGCGTTAATGGGCTGATGATAGCGGGCGTACTGTTGGGCTTTGGCGGGCTGGGGTTGGTGTTCCACCACGGCTGGGCCGACTTTCTGAATCCGGCCTATCGGTGGGGCATTGCCGCGTGCTTTGGCTCGTGCTTCACGTGGTCGTTGGGCACCGTGATGGCCAAACAGTGGAACGACGCGCGCGTATCGCCAGTGCTGAATGCGGGTCTGCAGGTTACCGCCGGCGGGCTGGGTGGCTTTGCATTGAGCCCCTTCTTCGACCCGCATCACACTATCGCACACACGGCGGAGGGCTGGGTTTCCGTAGCGTATCTGGCCCTGATTGGCTCGGCACTGGCTTTTAGCCTGTACATGTTTGCCCTACAGCACCTGAGCGCCGCTGTGTCGTCGCTGTACACCTATATTAACCCCGTGGTGGCCATTATGCTGGGTTGGGCCTTTCTGGGCGAGCATTTGAGCGCGCTGGAGGCCATCGGAATGCTCGTTGCCATTGTAGGCGTGTGGTTGGTCAACTACGGTTATCGCAAATCGGCAATAAAACCCGCTACACAATAGCGTTCCGTAGAAGATGTACGGGCCGCCGTCCTGCAAGCGGCGGAATATACCCCGTCTGATCGAAGGCATAAGGCTGCATCGGGTATCGCCCGGCTTCGCTTTAAGCAGTGGGCGTATAAATATCTACTGCACGGCTTACCGACATTCCTATGCTTGCACATTCAAACTTTCGCCATACCTTCGCCGCCAAAGCAAACATGAGTACCATTCATCAATTTCGCGTGGAAGGACTCGACGGAGCCGAGATAGACTTCGCAGCGTTTGCAGGTAAAAAGATATTGGTCGTCAATGTAGCCTCCGAATGTGGTTACACGCCGCAATATCAACAACTTCAGGAATTATACACGCATTTTGGCGATACGTTGGTCGTGGTAGGTTTTCCGTGCAATGACTTTGGGGGACAAGAGCCGGGCGATGCTCCTGCGATACGTCAGTTTTGCAGTATGCGCTACGGCGTAACGTTCCCACTGACCGCCAAAGTGAGCATTAAAGCGCCGAATACGCATCCGGTGTACCGCTGGCTGACTACTGCCGCCGAAAACGGCCACTCCGACAGCGTTGTTTCCTGGAATTTTCAAAAATACCTGCTCGACGAAAACGGACGCCTCATCGCCGTTTTCCCGCCGGCCTGCGAGCCACTCGACCCGTCCATCCTTGCGCACCTTTCTTGAACACGCGCTGACGAAGCGCCGGGGCTGTTAGCCACAACGCCAAGCCAACAGCAGCGCAGAGATCAGCACCCACAACGCGAGCAGGACACAGGCCATGACCATATTCGGACAAGACGACGCACAGGCGTATTTGCGGCGGCTCCTTCGGCAGGAGCGCACACCGCATGCCTTGCTGCTGGCCGGCAAAACCGGCTGGGGCACACTGGCCCTATCCCTCGAGTTTGCCCGCTGGCTGCAGTGCCGAAATGCACCCGAAATACCCACTGATTGCACCTGCACGTCCTGTCAGAAAGCCCAACAGTGGGCACATCCCGACATCCATTTCTCCTATCCGGTCGTGGGGGCTAACGCCGTCAGCACCGACTACCTGACCGAGTGGCGCAAGGCCATCAGTGATAACCTGTGGCTGAGCGCCAACGACTGGTTCCAACGCATCGGCGCCGAAAACAAACAAGGCAACATCACCAAGGAAGAGTGTGTCGCCATCGTGCGCAAATTGAGCCTCAAAACCTTCGAAGGCCGCTATAAAGTGCTTCTGATGTGGCTGCCCGAATATTTGGGCAAGGAAGGCAACCGCTTGCTCAAACTCATCGAAGAGCCGCCTGAGCAGACGGTTTTCCTACTCGTAGCTGAAAATACCGACGCCATACTGCCCACCATTCTGTCGCGCTGTCAGATAGTCAAGACCTACCCGCTGCCCGATGAAGTCGTGGCGGAGGCCTTGCAACGCCACCACAGCCTCGACACTGAGCGCGCGCGGCAAACCGCTTTTCTGGCCGACGGCGATTACAACCAGGCCCTGCAAATGATCCAAACGCTTGAGAGCGACGATGCGCGCCTTTTGCTCGAGTGGCTGCGCCAATGCTGGCGCGGTAACGGCGTCGAGCTGGTACGCTGGGCCGAACAGTTCGCCCAATTGGGCCGCGAAAACCAGAAAAAATTCTTCACCTACGCCCTCCATTTCCTGCGCGAACTGCTCGCTCTCAAAGTCAATCCGCAACTGCCGGCGCGTTTGCGCCCGGCCGAATTGGAAACGGCCCGCAAAATGGCGACCGTCTTCTCACTCGAGCATATCACTCAATTGGCCGCTCGCATAAACGACAACATCTTTTACATCGAACGAAATGCGAACCCTAAGGCGCTCATCTTGGATGCCTCACTGGGTATCCATCGGCTCATCAAAAAACCGCAGTAATCCACCGTGTTTTTCACCCAAACGAGTTTAGAAGCAAATTATGGGCTGTTTAGGCTGTTCCTGTTCCACAGAGAAAGATAGCGTAAAGGGTTGCCGCTCCAACGGCGGATGCGCCACTGGCGGCTGCAACCGACACAATTCGTACGACTGGCTGACGGCTATGGGTATTGAAGATCCCATACCGTTCGACATGGTCGAGGTCAGCTTCAAGAATGGCGCCCGCAAGGATTTTTTCAAAAACCCGCCCCATACGCGCGCTACCACCGGCGACTGGGTGCTGGTCGAGTCGGCCACCGGCGGCTACGACGTCGGCGTTATCTCGCTGTCGGGCGAGCTGGTGCGTCTGCAGATGAAGCGCAAGCGTGTGCGCCCCGACAGTCGCCAGCAAAGCGTCATCCGCAAAGCACATGAGCGCGATATAGAGCGCTTAGACCAGCTGCGCAAAATGGAACGCGATATTATGATTCGCGCTCGCGTCATTGCGCGCAGCCTCGATCTGAAAATGAAGATTGGCGACGTGGAGTTTCAGGGCGATGGCCGCAAGTGCACCTTTTATTACACCGCCGATGGGCGCGTGGACTTCCGCGAACTCATTCGCCATTATGCCCGCGAGTTCAACGTGCGCGTCGAGATGCGTCAAATAGGCGCTCGTCAGGAGTCTGCCCGCCTGGGCGGCGTAGGCAATTGCGGGCGCGAATTGTGCTGCTCTACCTGGCTGGCCGAATTCAAAAGCGTCAACACCGCTGCCGCGCGCTACCAGAACCTGGCCATCAACCAGACCAAACTCTCCGGCATGTGCGGCCGCCTCAAGTGCTGCCTCAACTACGAGCTCGATACCTACATTGACGCCTTAGAGGACTTCCCTGACAAAGCTGAACGCATCAAAACCCAGGCCGGACTGGCTATCCTGATAAAAACGGACGTCTTTAAACGGCTCATGTACTACACCTATGCCGACGACCGGGGCAAATTCTTCGCCCTGCACGTGGACCAGGTGTGGGAAGCGCTCGACCGCATCAAAAACGGCGAATTACCCACCAGCCTGGAAGACCTCCTCGCGCTGGCGCCGCCACCTGTTACCGATGACGGCGACGAAGAAGAAGAGCCTACGCCCGACTATGAAACCGTCGGAAACGTACTCGAGCTGCCTATTGAAAAGCGCAAAAAGAAGCGCAAGAAAAAGCGCAAAAAACGCGCTGGCCAGAGCCTCGCTTCTGCCTTAGAGCAGGCCGATCAATTGCCAACCACCCAGCAGCCCGGCCAGCACCAACCGCCGCCTCAACAAAAAGATGCACCTAAGCCCTCACAAGCTAAAGACGCACCCGGACAGGCACAGCCTAAGGATGCATCCAAATCGCCACAGGACAAGTCTGCGCAATCCCCCTCAGCGGCACAGCCCGGCCAACCGACGCCCAACGGCGGCGAACGAAAGAAGAAAAAGAAAAAAAAGAAAAACCGCCCAAACCCGAACCGCCCTGACGGGCCCGACAGCAACCCACCGCCTACAGCCTGAGTAGATCAACGTGCCTCAACCGTAGAACTGCTTCCTTTCGCCTCATAACAGCATTCGCCTCTTCTCATGCAGTACGATGTTATTGTCATTGGCTCTGGCCCAGGCGGCTACGTGGCCGCCATCCGTTGCGCCCAACTGGGCATGCGAACCGCCATCGTCGAGCGCTACCCAACCCTTGGCGGCACCTGCCTCAATGTGGGTTGTATCCCGTCCAAAGCCCTTTTGGACTCCTCCGAGCACTACCACGCCGCCAAACACCACTTCAAAACCCACGGCATTGACCTCAAAGACCTCAAAGTCAACATGCCGCAAATGATCCGGCGCAAAAACCAGGTCGTGCTCGAAAACAACAAGGGCGTCGAATTCCTCATGAAAAAGAACAAAGTGGACGTCTATCACGGCCACGCCTCCTTCCTGACGCCCAAAACTGTCCAGGTGGCGCAAAAAGAAGAGAGTAACATAGTACTCGAAGCCCGCAACGTCATCATTGCCACTGGCTCCAAGCCCATCGTACCGGCCCATTTCCATTACGACAAAAAGCGCGTCATTACCAGCACCGAAGCCCTCAACATTGAGCAGGTGCCCGGCAAAATGCTCATCATTGGCGGCGGCGTCATCGGCCTCGAACTGGGCAGCGTCTATGCTCGCTTAGGCACCGAGGTCAGCGTCGTCGAGTACATGAACCGCATCCTGCCCACTATGGACGCCGATTGTAGCCGCGAACTGAGTAAAAGCCTCAAAGCCCTGGGCATCCAGTTTTACCTGCGCCACGCCGTTACCGAGGTAAAACCCGCTAAAACGCAGGTCGAAGTCGTCGCCCAAAGCCGGGACGACGAGTCTAAAAAGCTCACCTTCGAGGTGGACTACTGCTTAGTCTCTATCGGCCGTCGGCCCTATACCGATGGCTTAGGTCTGGAAAACATCGGCCTGGCGCTGGATGAGAAGGGCCGCATTCCCGTCAATGATCATTTGGAAACTGCCGTGCCGGGCGTTTATGCCATTGGCGATGTTATTCGCGGCGCCATGTTAGCCCATAAGGCCGAAGAAGAAGGCGTCTTTGTGGCCGAATGGTTGGCAGGCCAAAAACCGCACATCCACTATCACCTCATCCCAAACGTCGTCTATACCTGGCCCGAAGTGGCCGGCGTGGGCTATACCGAAGAAGAGCTTAAAGAAAAAGGCGTGCCCTATAAAGTGGGCAAGTTTCCCTTCCGCGCGCTGGGCCGCGCCCGCGCCAGCATGGACTTAGACGGCATGGCCAAGGTCATTGCTCACGCCGAAACGGATGAAATCCTAGGGGTGCATATCGTCGGCGCCCGCGCTGCTGACATGATTGCCGAAGCCGTCGCCCTCATGGAATTCCGCGCCTCCGCCGAAGACGCCGCGCGCATGAGCCATGCTCACCCCACTTACACCGAAGCGTTCCGCGAAGCAGCATTGGCTGCTACTGCCAATCGGCCCATCCATTTATAGTGTTTTGCGCTAAAAAGGCTAAAACGACCTCTCCTGCAGCGACATAGGTACAAAACCTCGGACAGGCTCCTTTGGCAATAAGGCCCAAAACAAATGCCTGGGCGACGGACCATCGCCCAGGCATAATGCTATAGACCCGCCCAATACAACCCTGGGCTGAGGCGGTTTGTGCCCGATACCGGCTTATTTTTAGACGGCTTTCCCGCCCACTAATTCGTCCTGCAGCTTCTTGAGTTCGTCCCATTTGCCATCAGCAGCCAGGGCGGCCTGGTGCGGCCAGGTCTCCGGGTCATGGGTATTGAACTGGGGGCCTCCGGCGTCGAGGATTTCGCGCAGGCGATAGGGCGAGGTCATCGAAAGTATTTGCCACGTAGTAATGCCGGCGTTCTGAAGGAGCTCGGCGATTTTCGGCCCGATTCCTTCGATGATTTGCAGGTCATCCCAGGCATATTCTTTACCGGCAAAAGTTACGGTGCGCACCCGTGTTTCGCGTGCTTTTGCCTGCAGGGCGGCTAGGGCTTCAGGGCCTAATTGCTCGCGCAGGGCGTTGCGCTCGCTCTCGCACAGGATGAGGGCATCCTTGGTTTTGTGCAGCTCTTTGGAGCGCGTTTCGAGGTCGGCCTCCACTTTAGCGACGTTCATGCGCAGGTCAGTAATAGCCTGGGTTTGCTCGTCCACCTTTAGTTTGAGCTCGGCATTGTCGCTTTGCAGTTTGCTGACTTTGTAGTAGATGTAGGAAGCAATCCAGCCCAGGATAAACGGAACGATGCACAGGGCGAGCGCTACCGGAAGGTTTTCAGTGAAGCTGTTGAGCAAGATGTATGAGAGAAACATGGCGTTGAGTTTGTTTTGATGGTGTGCAGTTACGGTTTGACGGTGATGACGACGCGGCGGTTGCGGTGGCGTCCGTCTTCAGTGGTGTTGTCGGCCACGGGCTCGCGTTTGCCGCGCGACTCTACTTTGATGCGGTTGGCCGCGATGCCGCTTTTGATAAGCACGTTAGCGATGGATTGCGCGCGAGCGCGGCCCAGTTCCATGTTGGCCTCGTCGGTGCCTACGTCGTCGGTGTGGCCTACGATGAGGAAGGTGGCTGAAGTGGTTTTGTGTTTTTCTACCAGTTTCTTCAGATAGTCCTCCACTTTCGGGTCTTTGTCGTACTCTGTGGAGCGGAAGGGGAAGAGGAAGATGACGTCCTGGTCACTTTCGATGATGGCGCCTTCTTCCATAGCGAGCACCATTTTGATCCAGTCGTAGTTGGCCGAAGCCATGGGTGGGCCGCCTTCGGCCAGGCCGTCTTCAACGGTTTTGGAGGCCAGGCGGATGCGGCTTGCAGGCACTTCAGGCACCATCAGTTGTTTGATGGCCTCAGCGCGTGCCAGGCCAATGCCTTCCGGTTCGCCAGGGCGCTGCCAGCCGGTGATGAGGAGCGTATCGCCCTGACCGCCGCGCGCCAGCAAGGCTTTTTTCCAGGCCGCAAAGTTGGCGTCGGGTTCCGGCGCATTTGACATCCATTTGAATAGGGGTTCGCCGGTAGTCTTGGCGGATACCTCCGTGGGTGCCTGCCCGTCGCAGCACTTGCACACATAGCAGTGCCAGAAACGAACGGCCCACACCGAATACCCGGCAAACACCAGCAACACGAGCCAGAGTGGAATTTTACTCATAGGTGGAGCGGTTTTAAATTTTGCACGGTGATGTTTGGGCAAATGTAATCCATTATTGCTGAAATGTCGGCCATCCAGCGAAAAAACTTAATTTAGCCGCCGAAACCATGCGCTTTTTCAGCAAAAACGTACGACATAAAGCTCTCCCCGCGCGATTTTGTACACCAGTACTGGCGCTATGCCCTGCAAACGCAGAAAAAAACCGGCATCAGCGCCATTGCTATTCTGGCCCAGGCGGACGTGGAAAGCGGCTAGGGCGAACACGCGCCGGGCAATATGTTTTTTGGTATCAAGGCTAAAGCCACTGACCCACCGCGCAAACGCCAGTTGCTGACTACCACGGAATACTTGAAAAGCCCCGATCAGGGGCACCGCTTCCCAAAAGTCCTCTCCATCACCGAGGTAAAGCCAGGGCTGTGGAAGTATCGGGTAAAGGACTGGTTTCGCCGCTATCGCACGGCCAAAGGCTCCTTCGACGACCACGCGCAGTTCTTCCTGAACAACCCGCGCTATGCGGAGGCCGTGCGCGTAGGTGCTGACCCGCTGGCTTTCCTGCGCGAAGTAGCACGGGCCGGCTATGCAACCGCCCCCCATTACTTCGACCTACTGGCTGAAGTGGTGCGCATGGTCGAGCGCTATCGGCCCGACGCTCCCACGTCCCGCACGATAGCGCCGCCTTCATCAGAAGAAGATGAAGCCTTGCACGCGCCTCTGGTCGAACGTGGCGAGTGGGTGCCCGCTCGAGTGCTTCCCGAAAGGGCATAAGCCATTCATGGAGCCGCCTCCCTGAGCTCCTCTACCGCGCCCAGGCCGCCCTTGGGCTGTTGTTGCAGTAGATAGTGATGGACCGTCTGCGTGAGTAATGCAATACTCTGCGCCTGACGCTCGGTATCACCCCCGCGCGTCATAATGACAAGCAAATAAGGAGCGTCTTCCACATAAATCACACCGGCTTCATGCAGCTCATGGGTACGGCCAGCGTGCCCCCAGCCTCCGAATTTATGCCACAGGCGCGTGCCGAGCGGCAGCCCTTTCTTGAAACCTTCAGAAAAAGCACATTTAGAAAGAAGCTGAGCAGCGTACTCCGAAAACTCTGGGTGCAGGTAGGAAGAATTGAAAATCACCTTGAACAGCACGGCTATTTCGGGCGCCGATAGGGTGAAGCGGTCTATGGTATCCCAGGAGACGTGTAAACCAATGTCATCAAAAAGTTTGGGTGTGCTTTGAGGGTCGAGGCGACTGGCCAAAAGCCAGGTAGCGTGATTGTCGGAGTGAACGATCATGTGCTCCAGCAGCTCAGCCACGGTGTACTCCTTACCGACCTCGATGCTCGGAAAGGTGTAATACTGCGGCTGAATGACACCATTAGGAGGGGCTGTGCACACGATCCGTTGCTGCAGCAGCCGGGGCTGCATTTCAGCTGCCTTCAGCATCGAAATCAGCAGGGCGACCTTCATCAGTGAAGCCGGGTGATAGCGCTCGTCCCCATTGAGCGACATCCAGTGCCCATGCCCAAAATCGCGCAGGTAAACCGAGGCTTGTGCCAAAATGCCTGACTGTCGAAGACTATCTATTTGATGCAGAAGCGCCCGCCTCAAAGGCAAATAGATCTCCGCCTCGCATTCATCCTCCACCGAAAGAAGTGGCCCTACCCACTTGTAGCCGCTCACGCGAGCAATTCGGTAATCGCATTTGGCCGGGTCGTCGGTATCTTGAAGATAGGTCAGCCAGGCATAGAAAAGCACGCCAAGGCCGAACCCCAGCGCAAGCGTAAGCCACCATGCGCGGCCAGATAAACGAGGCGCCATGAGAAATTGTGTTTATTTGTTGGTACGCATTTTCAAACGCTTTAAGCCGGCATTGGGTTGCTTCCCTGTGCGAAGCACTCGACCGCTGGCTCGTTGCTCGAAAACACCACTACCTTTGTCCGCCATTCGTAACGCTTACTGAAGGCGCTCGTTTGCTGTGCGGTACCTACATCTTCGGAGCCGTTGAAAAAAGACCGGCTGACCCGTCGGCAATGGAGCGCGTGCTTATTCACCTGGTTTTCATGAAAACAATACCTTTTTTTAGCTTTTGGCTGGCAGCCTTGGTCCTGACGGGCTGTTCCGGTGTCGAGCAAAAGACCACAGCGACCTTGATCCTGTACAACGGCCGCCTGTTTACTGCCGACAATACGCGCCCGACGGCTACGGCCATTGCCATGCGCGGCGACACCATCCTGTACGTGGGCGACGACGCCGCCGCGCGTGCCTTAGCCGGCCCACAGACGGAGTTGCTCGACCTGCAAGGCGCTTTTGCCATGCCGGGGTTCATCGAAGGGCATGGCCACTTTCTGGGCCTGGGCCAGAGCCTGCAAATCGTTGCCCTGGGCGGAGCCGCCAGCTGGTCGGAAGTCGTGGAGCGTGTAGCCCACCAGGCCGAACAGACGCCTGCTGGTGAGTGGGTCGAAGGCCGCGGCTGGCATCAGGAGAAATGGGCAATGCCGCCCGTGCGTACCGTCAACGGGTATCCCTACCACGACGACCTGAGCGCCCGCACGCCCGACCATCCGGTCGTGTTGCGCCATGCCAGCGGCCATGCGCTCTTAGCCAACGCCAAAGCCATGCAACTGGCCGGCATCAGCCGCGAAACACCCGACCCAGTGGGCGGCCGCATCGTGCGCGATGCGCGCGGCAACCTCACCGGCGTGTTTGAGGAAAACGCCATGGACCTCATCCTGCACCCGCTGACAGCGCACAAAAACCTGCGCAGCGACGCCGAAAAGCAGGCTGCTTTTGAGCGCAGCGCCGCCTTAGCCGCCGAGGCCTGCCTGCGCAACGGCGTTACCTCCTTTCAAGACGCCGGCAGTAGCCTGTGGGAAATCCAGCAGTTCCAGCGGCTGGCCGAAAGCGGCCAGCTGCCCGTGCGTTTGTGGGTCATGATTGCGCAGCCCAGTACCGCCGACCTGCCCAAGTTAGCGGATTTCCCTAAAGTAAATCTGGGTAAAGGCTTCCTGACGGTGCGCGCTGTAAAGGCCTATCTGGACGGTGCCCTCGGAGCCTACGGCGCCTGGTTGCTCCAGCCGTATGCCGATAAACCGGGCCATATGGGGCAAAACATAACACCCCTGGATACCATCCGCCGCACAGCGGAAGCCTGCCAAAAACACGGCCTTCAGTTGTGTGTGCATGCCATCGGCGATCGCGCCAACCGCGAACTCCTCGACCTGTACAGCGCTTTCGTCGGGCCAGATAAAGCCCTGCGCTGGCGCATCGAACACGCCCAACATATTGATCCGCAAGATATTCCGCGCTTTGGCCAGCTGGGCGTCATCGCCTCTATGCAGGCTATCCATTGCACCAGCGACGCGCCGTTTGTGGTCAAGCGCCTAGGCCCAGAGCGTGCCCGCACAGGAGCCTACCCCTGGCGCAGCTTGCTGGACTCCGGTGCCCGCTTAGCCAACGGCACCGACACACCAGTAGAAGACATCAATCCGCTGGCCTGCATCTACGCTGCCGTTACGCGCAAACGACCCGACACCGGCGAGCCGTTCTTCCCCGAACAACGCATGACCCGACAGGAAGCGTTGCTCTCCTATACCCGCTGGAATGCTTACGCAGCTTTTGAAGAAAACGAAAAAGGCATACTGGCGCCCGGCAAGCGCGCCGACATCGTCGTGCTTTCGGAAAACTTGCTGGAATGCCCCGAAGAAAACATCCTTCGGGCGCGCGTCCTGCACACCATCGTGGCGGGCCGGCGTGCCTGGTCGGCACAATAGCCATGCCGCAGGAAGAAAAGACTTAGACCTTCAGGGGCAAAACGCCATTCGATTAGCGAGGAAGAATGCGCTGAAAGAGCGACATTTTGTCGCCATAAGAATGATGCTGAGGAAAAGAAGGATGTGGATTGCTCGGAACGCCTACCTTTGCTCGCGTTTACGAGAGCGAACTTCATTTTTTCACAAAACACAACGAAGTGGAATACGGGTTTTTTAAGCGGCGCAATTCTGGAAATAGCCAACAACGCAACACTGAGCGCCGCGAACGAGGGGGATACCGCGAACGAAACGACTATCGCGACAGAGACCGAGACCGCGGCGGCTACCGCGAAAGAGGCGGAAACGACCAACAGCGCAACTTCGACGGCGGAGGCGAGGAAAGCGTCTTCTCCAAGCGCGTGCGGGCCGGAAAACGCCGCACCTACTTCTTAGACGTGCGCAAAACGCGCGGCGACGACTTCTTCATCACCATCACTGAAAGCACCCGCCGCGAAGACGGCCATGGAGGATATCGTCGTCATAAGATATTCCTCTACAAGGAGGATTTTAACCGCTTCCTCGCCTCGCTTAATGAAGTCGTGGAGCACGTGAAAACGAACCTGATGCCTGACTTCGACTACGAGGAGTTCGACCGTCGTCAGGCCGAATGGGAGGCACAGCAACAAAACACCACCTACGACGACGACGAGCGCCTCGGCACCCCCAAAGATGCCGACGAGGATGATTTCGAGGAGGACTTTGACGAAGACTTCGAGGACGACGACCTCGATGAGGACGACGAAAAGCCGCGCGGTAAAACTTCTAAAAGTAAGACACCGCCAGAAGACGATCTCTCCTGGTAAGAAGCGGGAATTGAGGGTAAACCGCTCTAGCGTCATCGGACGTGGTTGGCCCAAGACCGAACAATCCAAGTCCTTGCTCTATGCGCATTTCGCCTTCCCTCTTGTGGCTGCCTCTGGTCGCTTTGATATTGGTCGCCTGCGACGACAGTGTGCCTGTACCTAAGCCACGCGCTTACCCGCGCGTCATTTATCCAGAGAAAGCATATAAGCCGTTCGAGGCGGGTGGTTGTCCCTTTACGTTCGATATGCCCGTCTATGCCGACGTGGAGCAAGATGTCTCCTTTTTCGATGAAGGCCCTAAGAGCGACTGCTGGTTTACGCTGCATGTGCGCCCGCTCAACGCGCAAATCCACTGCAGCTACTATCCCATCCACAATCGTGCACGCTTTGACGAGTTAGTGCAGGATGCCTTCACGATGGCCCAAAAGCACAACATCAAGGCCAGCTATATCGAAGAAATACCCGTGCATCGCACCGCCGACCACGTGCATGGCGTCGTGTTCAATCTCGAAGGTGCTACCGCTTCTTCTTACCAGTTTTTCCTGACCGACTCTACTCAGCACTTTCTGCGCGGAGCATTATACTTTAGAACACAGGCCCGCCCCGACTCACTGGCACCCGTGCTCGATTTCGTGCGGCAAGATGTCAATCGCCTCATCGAAACCCTGCACTGGCAAAAGGCGCCGCCCAAAAAGAAATGAAAAGGGAGCAACGCCTGAACAGAGACGTTGCCCCCCAATGGCTTCACTGCAGGGAAGTGCCCTTTATCGGTCTTCTAAGAACGGGTCGCCCGTTATGCGTCGGAACCCTCCTGTCCACCATTCTTCCGCGGTGTTGAGCGTCTCTTCCAAAAAGGCATCGGTCGGCAGCACGAAATACACACGGGAACTATCGCGCCCACTGGAGTCCCCCCGCTCTTCCCAGACCACCGTAGAGTCCACGCGAATGGCCGAGATGTTCCCCCCACCGCTTCGCGCCATATTCAGGAAAACATCCGGGTGCGGTATGCCATACTTCACATTGCCCGGTTGGGAAAAATCATAGCACTCCATCATCCAGCCGTTCGTTTCTGAGGCTACCAGACGATTCATGTACAGGCGCTGGCCCTTCTGCAACACGACGCAATGCGAAAGATACGGGGCGCCTTTCCCTGTAAGCAGACAGGTATTGGCCCGCAGGTCATAGAGCAGTTGCGAGTACTCTTCTAGTACCTTCCAATGTTCGCCGATGCGCTCGATGCGGATGCACTCAACCCCGGGCTCCGAAGAGCAAACTGTTATCAGGCTATCCGTATAGCGAACTCGCATCTCCTGGCCTTGCTCGTGTTGAAGCCGCCGCATCAGATAGTGGTTGGGGGTTTTCAGATGGACGTAATCTTCCAAAACGACCCGCATCTGCCACGGCTCCGGGAAATCTATTCGCAGAATATTCACCAATGTCTCGATACCGTTCTCATAGGGCGTCTTTTTACAATAAACGCCAGCAATGTTCTGCGGGAATTGTTCCAACAGCTGCCCGTCGTGCGGCAACGGCGCTGAGAAATACACCGTTTCGCATTCTTTCACCCAGAAAGACATGGAAACGAAGGCCACAATGGCCAAGCCAAAGCATTTCATATACACGCTGTTTAAATGGTTTGACGATAATTTGAGCGCAGACCTTTAACACCTTCATAACGTTTTCTTAACGCTTCTGCGCGTATGCCTCAACGAAAAACTTTTTTGACCCTGAAGAGGCCCTGACTTCGCAAAACTCTTAGGCATAGGCGCATTACAACCCGCTGAGCACCCTTAACATTGCGCCTCATTTTGCACACAAACCCATTCTCTGCATATGCTACCCTTGCTAACCCTACCCGATTTCACCTCCGGTGGTGTATGGATTAGCCTGCTGACTCTGACGTTTTTAGAAATCGTCCTCGGTGTGGACAACATCATTTTCCTATCCATCATTTCCTCCAAGTTACGGCCTGAAGACCAGGCCAAGGCGCGCAACATTGGCCTGCTGCTGGCCATGGCCTTCCGTATTGCGCTACTGTTCGTGCTGGTATGGATCATTGGAATGACGAAGCCGCTGTTTCACATTGACCTGCCTGGTCTGCACGGCATGGTTACGGGTCAGAGTCTGATTTTGTTTCTGGGCGGTGCTTTCTTGCTTTACAAGGCGACGACGGAAATCCACCACAAATTGGAAAGCCCACGCGCTGGAGACGACCCCCAGGTCAATCCGGGTGCGCAGGCGCTGACCTCAGCCATTCTTCAAATTACGCTTATCAACATCGTTTTCTCGTTTGACTCCATTCTAACGGCTGTGGGGCTGACGAAAGACCTGGTCATCATGATTCTTGCCGTCGTGGCCTCTGTGCTGGTAATGATGGCCTTTGCCGCACCAGTGAGCCGTTTTGTTAATCAGCACCCGACGGTGCAGATGCTTGGGCTGGCCTTCCTGTTGCTCATCGGTTTTTCGCTTATTGGCGAGGCGGCACACCAGGGGCATTTCATCGAAGGTTCCATTCCGAAAGGCTATCTTTACTTTGCCATTTTCTTTTCCTTGTTTGTTGAAATGCTCAACCTGCGCCTGCGCAAAGTGCGCGAGCCTATTCAGCTGCACGGTTATGTGGAAACGGCGCGCAAGCAAGGGCTGCTCAATGGCGAAAAATCCGCGGAAGGACAGGAATAACAGACACGCGCTTACGCTCATGCTCGAAACCGGTTATTACTTATGGTGAAACTCAACCTGACACGCGACTTGGTGGTGCTGGACGTGGAAACGACTGGCCTTAACGTTATCCGCGACCGCATCGTGCAGATAGCGATGATCAAGGTGTTCAAAGACGGCCGGGCGCCGGCGGAGTTCAGCACGCTGGTCAATCCGGGCATTCCTATTTCTGCTGAAGCGATGGCGGTACACGGCATTACGCCCAAAGACTTAGCCAATAAGCCCACTTTCTTGCAGCTGGCCCCAAAAATCTGGGACTTCATCGGCGATGCCGACCTGGCAGGTTACAACTCCAACCGCTTCGATATCCCAATGCTCATAGAAGAGTTCTCGCGCGCAGGTCTAGACTTCGACGTCAGCAAGCGCCGTCTGGTAGACGTGCAGCGCATCTTCTATAAAATGGAGCCGCGCACGCTGAAGGCAGCTTATCGCTTCTACTGCGAAAAGGAGCTGACCGATGCGCACGATGCTTTAGCCGACGTGCGCGCCACGCTGGAGGTGCTCCAGGGCCAGATTGCCCGCTACGAGGGCCAGGACCTCATAGATGAAGACGGCAACCGAATTGAAGCGCCCATCCAAAACGACATCCAGGCGCTGCACGACTTCACCAACGACAACAGCTTCTTAGACGTAACGCAGCGCATCCGCTTGCTGCCCGACGGCACACCGGTCTTTAATTTTGGCAAATACATCGGCCAACCGGTCAAAGAGGTCTTTGCCCGAGATAAAAACTACTACCATTGGATACTGGAGAAGGAATTCTCCTCACAGGTCAAGCAGGTAGTGCGGCAGCTCATGCGCGAAGTAGAAATGGGTAAATAAAGACAAGAGGCAGCCGCTGCCTCATTTATAGCGCCAGAGAAGGCATGCAAAGGATAGCGCTCTTGTGGATAGGTAGCCTGTTTCTGTGGGCCGGCTGCTTTGAGCCCGGTGAAGGCTGCTTAGATATTGAAGCCGTCAATTTCGACGCGGCAGCCGACAAGGCCTGTTGCTGCTGTTGCAATTATCCCAAACTGCGCCTGCGCTACGTGCCCTTGTTTGATACGGCCACCTGGCTGCCCAACGCCGCTTACGAATACGCACCCGGGCGTTGGTTCCGCATCCGCCAGGCCGTTTTTTACCTATCTGATTTTCAAGGTATTCAGAACGGTCAGGCGTACTCAATAACCGACACGATAACGCTCTCGGTGCGCACGCCCGCCGGCGACACGGCGCGTCAGACGTTTACAAACGACCTCTTCGTCTTGCGCCGCACAGTAGTGGATTACACATTAGGCGAGTTCAGAGCCGCAGGCACGTTTTCCGGTATGCGCTTCCGCGTAGGCGTGCCCGATGCGGCGCAGCGCGTCATTCCCTCCTTAGCCCCTGAAGGACACCCTTTGCGCCCACAACCTGAGGACTTGTGGCTCGGCTCTGATCGCGGCTTTGCTGCACTTCAGCTAATCATTACCCGCGACACACTACCCGACACACCCGCCGATACCCTGACGTTTGGCCCTCCCGATTTCTCCTCTAAAATCCTCGAAAGCCCAGGGCCTTTTCAACGCGAAAGCGGCTACGACTTCCGGCTACTCCTCGCCGTGAATTACCGCGAACTGTTCCGAGGCGTAGATTTGACAACGGGCGACATTTCGATATGGAAAGCGCAAATTTGGAGCAACCTCAATAGTGCGTTACTGGTTGTTCCAGAGTAAATTTGCACGCTGGCAAAGCCAGCCTACCTAACGCCCTACCACATACATTTGCCTCTTTTTTTCAAACATAAAAACATATTGGACATGATGACGCGTTGGATTGCTTTGCTAGGTTTGGCCGTCGGCAGCCTGCTGCTGTGGACGGGTTGCGATGGAACCAAAGACAACTCCGGGCCTAAAACAGAACTACAGATCACCTTCCGGGCGCTTTACGATGGCCGCCCCATTGTGCGCTACGAGAAACTAGACTACGACACTTACTGGGTGGATTTCTTCCGAATTAACACGTATATGAGCAACATTGCTTTGCTCAAAAGCGACGGCACTCTGGAGCGCCTCAGCAGCATCGAATGGGTGGACTTCACACCCGACGATGCCAAAACAGACACGGTGGTGGACGTAACGCTCACCTTGCGCGCCCCAGAAGGCCAGTACACGGGCATCCGATTAGGCTATGGCGTACCGCCGGCGCTCAATGCTAAGCAACCCAAAGACTTTGCTGCCGGGCATCCGCTCAGCCGCGAAAACGAGTACTGGATTGGCTGGAAAAGCTACATTTTCAACAAAATAGAAGGCCGTGTGGACCTGGACAAAGACGGACGCCCTGATGGCGGCCTCATCTACCACTGCGGCTCCGACGCCGTCTTCCGCGAATACACTTTTGACTTGCCTATATGGGTAGGCCAGGGCGCGCCAGCCGTTGTCGTGGAGTTCGATTTGAAAAAGCTCTTCCGCATCAATGGCCAGTGGCTCGACCTGAAAGAGCCATACAATCACATCACTTCCAACGACTTCAACGATGTCGTCATCGCTACTAAGCTGATGGACAACTTCCGCAACGCCACATCGGTTACCCAATAACGCTTATGTTTATGAAAAGCATTGCCTGGCATCTCTGGCTTGTGGCTAGCGCATTAGTTGGCCTTACCCTGTGGCAAAGCTGCAAAAAAGACCTGCCCGAACCCGAAGGCGGCGACCTGTTGCATATTCCCTACAACCCGCAGCCGTACAAGGTCATCAAGCCGCCGCATTTCCCGGAAGTGCCCATCCCACCCGACAACCCGATGACGGTGGACGGCGTGCAACTGGGCCGACGGCTGTTCTACGACCCTATCCTCTCGGGCGACAGCACGCAGTCCTGCGCCTCGTGCCACCTGCCCCACCTGAGCTTCACCGATGGGCTGCCCGTCTCTGTGGGCATTGACGGCATCGCCGGACGCCGCAGCTCTATGAGCCTGCTCAACATCGCCTACGCCACCAACGGCCTGTTCTGGGACGGGCGTGTGCGCACCTTAGAGGAGCAAGCCCTGCTGCCGGTAGAAGACCCCATCGAGCTGCACAACACCTGGCCCAATGTCATCAGCAAACTCAAGCAGCATCCGGTTTATCCCGAACTTTTTCGAAAGGCCTTCGGCATCCGCGACCGCGAGCAAATCACAAAGGAACTCGCCGCTAAAGCCATCGCCCAATTCGAGCGCATCCTCATCAGTAGCGGCACTTCCAAATTCGACCGCTTCCTGCAGGGCGACTTAGATGCCTTAGACGACGAAGAACTCGACGGTAAGCTGATGTACTTTGAAGAAGGCGCCGCCCTGGGGCTGCCCGATGCCCAATGCTTCCACTGCCACGGCGGCTTCACCCTGACGGGCAACCAGTACTTCAACAACGGCTTAGATGAAGTTGCTACGCTCGATGACTTCAAAGACAAGGGCCGGGGCGCTGTGAATGGTCGCCGCACCGACAACGGCAAGTTCCGCACACCCACACTGCGCAACATTGCCCTCACGGCCCCTTACATGCACGACGGGCGCTTCCAAACCTTAGAAGAGGTGCTCGACCACTACGGCAGCCACGGCAAAAACTCGCCCAACAAAGACCCACTCATTGACCAGGTGGGCTTCCCGATACCCGGTACCGTCCCACTACAGTACACCGGGCTAAGCCCTCATCACAAACGGGCGATTATCAAGTTTCTGCACACGCTCACGGATACAACCTTCATCCAGAACCCGGACATCCAAAACCCGTTCAAATAGGAGGCACAGCAGCATACCCGAAGGTCCGGTCGGCCCCATCCAGGGCTGGCCGGCCCTTCTGTTTTTGCGACGCTGCGGATGGATTTTCCGCGAAGGCATACATTTGCCACATCCAAGCGTAATTTATGATGACCTCCTGGCTACCCATTCCCGCAGACTCCGACTTTTCCATCTACAACCTGCCCTTCGGCATCGTTGAAACACCCAACGGCCACATCACTGCCGGCGTACCTGTGGGTGACTATGTAATAGACCTGGTAGCTGCCGCCGACAACGGCCTTTTTGGCGCGCGCCGCCCCCACGTGCGCCTGTTCGAACAGCCAACGCTCAACAGCTTCATCGCCTTAGGCAATGGCTTTGCCCGCCGCATCCGCCGACGTCTGCAATCTTGGCTGACCGACGATAGACGCCCTAAAAACGCCGAAGATATCCTCCTGGAGCGCGCTCAGGTGCGGCCCCTGATGCCCCTGCGCATAGGCGACTATACCGATTTTTATAGCAGCATCGAGCATGCTACCAACGTGGGCAAAATGTTTCGACCTGACAACCCCTTGCTGCCCAACTGGCGCTGGCTGCCTGTGGGCTACCACGGACGCTCGTCCAGCATCGTCATAGATGGCACTCCCATCCGCCGTCCGCACGGGCAAATCCTACCCAAAGGCGCCGATACGCCCATCTTCTCCGCCTCGCAACAACTGGATTTTGAATTGGAAATGGCTTTCGTCATTGGCAAAGAAAGCCGCCTGGGCCAGCCCATACCCATCAAACAAGCCGAAGAACACATCTTCGGCCTGATGCTCTTCAATGACTGGAGCGCCCGCGACATCCAACGCTGGGAATACGTACCGCTGGGGCCATTCTTAGGCAAAAACTTCGCCTCCTCCATCTCCCCCTGGATCGTTACACTGGATGCACTCAAACCCTTCCTAACCCGCGGACCTGTGCAAAAACCCAGACCCTTAGACTACCTGCGCATCCGCGGCCGGCACCACTATGACATCAACCTCGAAGTCAGCATACGCCCTCAAAACGGCCCAGAAACCGTCGTCTGCCGCACCAACATGCGCTACCTGTACTGGTCCATGGCCCAACAGCTGGCCCACCACACCGTCAACGGCTGCAACGTACGCCCAGGCGACCTCATGGCTTCCGGCACCATCAGCGGCCCAACCCCCGACAGCTTTGGCTCCCTGCTCGAACTGGCCTGGGGCGGCCAAAAACCCATCACCCTGGCCGACGGCTCCACTCGCGCATTCCTCCTCGATGGCGACACCGTTACTATGCGCGCCTACGCCCAAAAAGGCAATATCCGCGTAGGCTTCGGACAGGTGAGCGGAACCGTAATGCCAGAGTGGAACGTAGAAAACTCAAAGTGAAAAAAGAACGTGCGCCTACGTCTTCGGAGATGTCGCCTTCTCGTGCCTCAAAGACGACACCTCGCCATTTGCGGCCTCAAAAATCGCAAGCGGAGCCATGTTGGCGCAGCCACTGCTCGTGGTGCTCGTAGTCGGGCATATATTGGGCAATGACGGCCCAAAAGCGGTCGGAGTGGTTGGCTTCCACTAAGTGCGCCAGCTCGTGCAGGATGACGTAGTCCTGCACCTCACGCGGGGCAAAGAGCAGGCGCGTGGAAAGATTGATGTTGCCCTGAGAAGAGCAGCTGCCCCAATTGCTGGTGTTGTACTTGAGATAAATACCGCGAATGGGCCGGTTGACAGTCTGACGGTTCATTTCATAGACGCGCCGCTCGATTTCGCGCTGAAAATCGCCCGCTACCACGCGCGACAACAGCGTGCGGATAGCCTTCACCCGCTCAGATGGCTCTACCCCCCGACAAAGACGCAGCACAATGGTCGAGCCTTCCAGACGGCCCGTGTGCGTCTGGCGGTCTTCCTCCGCAATGAGCAACGTATAGCGACGCTCGCCCACAGTCAGCACATCGCCACTGCGGTATTCGCGCACCTGAAAGCGCTGCATCAGGCGTGGGTCCTGGTCAAACATCTGCTCCACCCACCGGAGCATGGCGTGCATCTCGCGCAGGGTATCCTCCGGGCCGTAATGGTGTGGCACGCGCAAGATGATGCTGTGGCGCCCAATGGCATAGCGGCAATCGAAACGCCGCTCCAGCACTACCCTGACAGGCACGTCCACGCCTTTGACCTGAGCCTTTATGTGGGCGGTACGCGTCTTTCCTTTCATGTTAATGCGCTGCTAATGACGGGTGCAAGGTCGGGGGAGGGGGTGATATTTGCGGAGGTTTTTTGCCAAACAAGTTTGGCGGTTACGGAGATGGCATTTCTTTTATTTTACGTAACGCATCCGGACGAAGAGACGGCACGGCGCATCGCCGGCCAGATGGTGGAGCAGCGACTTGCGGCTTGCGCCAATGTCTTTCCCATTCAAAGTGTGTACTGGTGGGAAGGCGCTGTGCAAAGCGAAGGGGAATGGGTTTCCATTCTGAAAACCAGCCTCGAACGAGAGGGAGATTTGGAAAGCGCCCTCCGCGCCGTACACCCCTACCAGACTGCGTGCTTCCTGCGCTTCGAGGTACGCGCCAACGAAGACTACGAGCGCTGGATACGCGAGAGTACTGATGCACACACTCAACAAAAACACGAAGACGCTGGAGCGGCTTAGCGCTCTGGCATTTTCTCAACAGAACTGTTTTCTATGCAAAAACATGTTTTTCTCATCGCCATGACCTTTTTTCTGGCCCTGACGGCCAGCATCCTGCCGGCTCAGGATACCTCCGCCGTGAAATGGTACACCTGGGAAGAGGCCGTTGCGCTGCACAAGAAGCGGCCCAAGAAAATCTTCGTGGACACCTACACCGCCTGGTGTGGCTGGTGCAAGCGCATGGATAAAGTGACGTTCAGTAACCCGGAAGTGGCAGCCTACCTCAACAAGCATTTCTACCCTGTGAAACTCGACGCCGAACAGCGCGCTGACATCCATTTCAATGGCGAGGTGTTCAAATTTGTGGAAACGAGCCACGGCAAGGGTGTTCACACGCTGGCTTATTCGCTTTTGGATGGGCGCATGGGATACCCCACAATGGTATACCTCAACGAAAAGTTTGAGCGCATCATGATATCGCCGGGCTACAAGGAAGCGCCCGACCTGCTCAAGGAACTGCGCTTTGCCGCCGAAGAGGCGTACAAAACAACCACCTGGGAAGAATACCGCAACCGCAAGCCTTAGGCGCGGCGCTCATACCACGGTAATGACCGGCCCTTGGCACTCGATGCAAAAGCCAAATGGCTGGAGCGAAAGACCCTCTTGCGCAGCAGCGGCCTCGAATTCAGCTTCGTGTCCTGCAGCAACGGCCACGAGCAGGCCGCCTGCTGTCTGAGGATCGGCCAGCAGGGCGCGCAGGCGTTCGTCTTCGACGCCAGCGATGTGCTGGCCGTAACTATCCCAGTTGCGCTGGGTGGCTGCCGGCACGCAGCGGTTTTGGATATAAAAATCGAGCACATCGGGCGCCAGTAGCGGAATGCGGTCGGTGTGAAGGATGGCACTGACGCCACTGGCGTCGCACATTTCCAGCAGGTGGCCCAAGAGGCCAAAGCCCGTAACGTCGGTCATGGCCTGCACATAGGGCAGTTGCCCGAAGCGTGCGCCAGCCTTGTTGAGCATTTTCATCACCTCTGGGGCCAGTTGGGCGTGTTCGGGGCGCAACATGCCGTACTTCTGCGCGGTAGTCAGGATGCCCACGCCAATGGGCTTGGTCAGGTACAGTCGAGCGCCGGGTTGTGCGCCGCTGTTGCGTTTCAGGTGCCCGATGCGCACGCGCCCGCTGACGGCCAAGCCGAAGAGGGGTTCCGGGCTGTCCACACTGTGCCCGCCGGCCAGCGGGATGCCGGCTGCTGCGCAGGCGCGTCGCCCACCCTGCACCACCTGGCCAGCCACCTCCACCGGGATGAAGTTGACGGGCCAGCCCAAAATGGCAATAGCCATGAGCGGCTCCGCCCCCATGGCGTACACGTCGCTGATAGCATTGACGGCGGCGATGTAGCCGAAGGTCTCAGGTTCATCCACAATGGGCATGAAAAAGTCCGTCGTGCTCACCAAGGCCGTGCCATCGCCCAGGTCATACACAGCGGCGTCATCGCGCGACTCATGGCCCACCAGCAGCTGCGGGAAGTAGCCCGCTGCCGCATCGGCGCTGGCCTTCAGAATGCGGTCAAGTGCCTCAGGAGCGATTTTGCAGCCGCAACCGGCGCCGTGCGAAAACTGGGTAAGTTTGACTTCGTCGGTAAGCATAGCCCCTCGTTTCGACTTTAGAACTGCACCGTCATGCTCAGGCTGGGCAGGATGGGCAGCTGGTTGACGCGCTGGTAGCGCACGCGGTCAAAATAGAAGATGTTGGGCCGGTTGTAGAGGTTGGTGGCCGAAGCGATGATTTCCGCTTTGGCGTATTTGGTGAACGTAAGTGTGCGCTTGACCGACACATCTAAGCGGTGATAGTAGGGCAGGCGACCGCCGTTGCGCGTGGTGGAGTAGAGGATGCCCAGCTCGCCGTTGCTCGTCAGCACATCGGTATTGATGCCCTGACTGAAGTCGAAGACTGTGTAGAAGCCCTGGGTTTGGGTAAAGGGGAAGCCCGAGCCAAGGTTCCAGCGGGCGCCAAATTCCCATTCTTTCTTCGGGCCGGCCTGGTAGGTGGTTACGATGTTCATGTTGTGCCGGCGGTCGAAGATGGGCGGATATTCCTGCAGGCCATCGAATCGGGTTACGAAGGCGAAGGAGTAAGCCCCCCACACGTAGAAGCGTTTAGCTTCCCATTTGCCCGAAAAGTCAATGCCATAAGCCTTACCTGTTTCGGTGATGTAGTTGGGTTCCTGTGGCAGGGTTTTGAAGCGATTGAGGGCCAGCAGTTGGGTGAAGTCCTTGTAATAGCCCTCGACGTTAAGGTCAATGTTGTTGGTGATATCCACCTCGAAGCCAGCCACGCCATGCACCGATTTTTGGAGGCGGTGGTCAATGCGTTCCGTAGTGGAGCCGGGCTTATAGACCGTCTCTTCGGGGCCAGAGAGGAAGCCGACAAAGAGGTTGACCACGTCGCGTTCGTTGACGGTGGCCAACAGGTTTTGCGAGTACCATCCGCCGGCAGCCTTGAGGCGGAAGTTGTCGGTAATGTTGTACTTCAGGCCCAGGCGCGGTTCGGGCGAGATGTCATTGAGCGACAGATAGTACTGGAAGCGGAATCCAGGTTCAATGATCAAGCGCCCGATTTTGCGCTTCCAGCGCAGGTAGAAGGCCAGTTCGGTGGTGTTTTCGATTTGTTCGATTTTAAGGCCGCGAAAGTTTTCAAAGGCAAAGTCGGTGCGGAAGCCGTTCAGTTCCAGCCCGTATCGGAATTCGCTGTTGCGGTCGAAGTTAGTGAAGTTGAGCGCGGCGAAGAAGCCGTTGATGCCACTGGTACGGGGCTTGCGGTCGGCTTCCTGGATGCGCGAGTCGTAGGCGGAGTACGTCAGTACCCCATTGATGACCGTGTTGGAGTTGGCCGGGATGAGTGTGAAGTCCATGCCGCCGCCGGAGCTTTTCCAACTGAAGTCGGCGATATTGAAGCGTACGCCGTCGTCGTAGTTGAAGCCGAAGAAGTTGACTTTGCTGCCACTGCCGGTCATGAGCGAGAGTTTGCCGTACAGGTCGCTGTATCGGAAAGGGATGCCGTCGCCATCGTTGACGTAGGGGTACAGCTGCTTGCCTACGCGGTCAATGAGGGCCTGTTTGCCAGCGAGCACAAAGGAGACGCTGCTGCCGCCCTCTTCACGCAATGGCACGATGGGGCCTTCCAGGATGGCGCGCGCCTGGAAAGGGCTGGCCGACACTAAGCCGGAGAGACGCTTGCGGTTGCCCTCGCGCGTCTTCACATCCACGATGGCCGAGATGCGGCCGCCATGTTCGGCATTAAAGCCGCCGGTGAGCACGTCCACGTTTCGGATAAGTTCCGTCTCGAATACGGAGAAGAAGCCGATGCTGTGGAAGGGGTTGTAGATGGTCATGCCGTCGAGCAGGATACGGTTCTGCACCGGCGAGCCGCCACGGATGTACAGCTGTCCGCCCTGGTCACCCGTAAAGATGACGCCCGGTAACACAGTGAGGTACTGCGCAATGTCGGCCTGGCCGCCGGTGGAGGGCAGCGAGCGAATTTGCTTGGGGGTTACTGAGATTTTGGAAATTTGAATTTCCGAACGCGCCTGCTCCTTCTTGCCGCTGATGACGATTTCCTCCAAACTCTGACCACTTTCCTGCAGAGTGATGTTTTTGAACACCACTTCGCCACCTTTTACGGAGATTTCCAGCACGAAGTCGTCGTAGCCCACATACGTTACTTTAAGCCGATAGGTGCCGGGCAGCAAGTCAGAGATGGAAAAGAAGCCGTTAATGTCGGTAGCCGTGCCACGGGTTTCAGGGCCCTCTACTTGCACAGTGGCGAAGGCCACCGGCTGGGCCGTCTCTTTTTCAAACACGTTGCCGCGGATAGCGCCACGGTTGGGTTTTTGGGCCAGCAGGGGCGCCGATAAGCCCAGCAACAAAAACAGCAATAAGTAGTTTTTCATCGCTAAAGATATGCCTGCGTCTATTTGTAGGCGGCAAAGGTAGCCATGCCCGTCTGTTGTTGGCGTTACCAAATGCTAGCAGGCGACGAAGAGGCGTTTTATGTTGCCAAAATCTTATCTTTGAGTACACATCCTTTCTTTCTCAACATAGGGCCTATGACGAAGACATCGCTTCTTTTCTGGTTTGCAGGCTTTATTCCGGGTCTGGTGCCGTTTCTGTCAGCTCAAATCCCAGATGGTTTTTCGCTAAAGACCGGTGCGCATTATCTCAAACCCGACATGGTGCTCATTCGCGGCGGGACGTTCAGCATGGGCTGCACCGCCGAGCAGCGCGAATGTTGGGACGACGAGAAGCCTGTGGGCCGCGTAACGGTGAGCGATTTTTACCTCGGGAAATACGAGGTAACCTTCGACGAATACGATGCCTTTTGCGATGCCACCGGTCGCTCCAGACCTTACGACTGGCAGTGGGGGCGCGGTCGGCGGCCAGTCGTTGACGTCAGCTGGTTCGACGCCATAGCCTACTGCAACTGGCTCAGCGAACAGGAGGGCCTGACATCCGTGTACACCCTCGATAGCACCCGCGTAACGGCCAACTGGAGCGCCAACGGCTACCGCCTGCCCACAGAGGCCGAATGGGAATACGCCGCACGCGGCGGCAGCGCCAAAGCCACACTATTTGGCAACGGCAAAAATATGGCTGACCCTCGGGCCATCAACTTTAAACCGGACAACAAAAAAGGCCTCTCCTTGCCGGGCGAATACCGCGAAAGAACCGTACCAGTAGGCAGCCTGAACAGCCCTAACGCCCTGGGGCTACACGATCTGAGCGGCAACGTTTGGGAATGGTGCTGGGATTGGTTGGGCCCCTACCCCAAAGGCAGCCGCACCGATTACCGGGGCCCCGATACCGGCATCACCCGCGTCGTGCGCGGCGGATCATGGGCATATCCCACCCAGTACATCCGCACAGCCTTCCGACACAACTATACCCCTGGCGGACGCGCCAACGACGTGGGCTTTCGCCTGGCCCGAACGCCTTAAACCGCAGGGACAACACATGGCTGCACACTTTTTTTCCGGATTTAACCCTTCCCATACACGCCGGTTAAAGTTCTTTTAAGGACAAAAGTCCGCCTTAAGGCCGGCAAAAACGCCGTTTCTTTGCACCCTGATTCTTAACGAACTCTTCAGAAGTATGAGACTCCGCCTGATTGTCTGGTTGTTGACGGCTACCCTGTCCTCTGTGATACTCACTGCCCAAAATCCTGCCCGTTGGTCGTTTTCTACCAAAGAAGTTGGCAATGGCGAGTACGATCTGATCTTCACCCTGACCCTCACAGAAGGCTGGAATGCCTACTCGCAATTCCTGGAAAGCGAAGACGGGCCAGTGCCAACCTCGTTCACCTTCGAGGACGGGCCGCACTACCAACGCAAAGGCCAGGTGAAGGAGAGCGGTAACAAGTTCACCAAATACGACAATGTGTTTGGCATGAACCTGACCAAATTCGCTGGCACAGGCATCTTCACGCAGCGTGTGGTCGTTACCGACCCGAGCAAGCCCATCAAAGGCTATCTGACCTACATGGTCTGCAACGACGAAATGTGCTTGCCGCCGCGCGATGTGGATTTCTCCTTCACAGTTACCCCTTCGGGCAGCACGGGTGCTAAACCTGGCGCCACCACCCCTGACCAGCCAAATACGTCTCCGACTGCCCCCAGTGGCAATGCTCCCGAAAACCCAACGCCTGATGACCAGGCCGTCATCGGCCCGGGGCCAGGAGCAGTTACCCCACCTAACGATCCCAATTTCCAGGGCTTTTTCAACTCGAAGCGCGACATCAACCCACAGGAATACGTCAGCCAGTGTGCCGCCGAACCCGAAGAAAGCGGCTCCGGCTGGTGGGTGTTCATCGCCGGCTTCATCGGCGGCCTCATCGCCCTGCTGACGCCGTGCGTATTCCCGATGATACCGCTGACCGTAAGCTTCTTCACCAAACGCTCGCGCGACCGCGCTACCGGCCTGCGCAACGCCCTGTGGTACAGCGCCAGCATCGTGGTTATCTATGTGAGCATCGGCATCCTGCTCACGGCCCTGTTTGGCCCGACCATCCTAAACGAGATGAGCACGGATATGTACTTCAATCTGCTCTTCTTCGCCGTCTTTGTGGTGTTTGCGCTGTCTTTCTTTGGCTTGTTTGAAATCACATTACCCTCGTCGTGGGTAGATCGCAGCGACCGTATGGCCGATAAGGGCGGTCTGCTCGGCATTTTCTTTATGGCCTTTACGCTGGCATTGGTGTCGTTTTCCTGCACAGGTCCTATTGTGGGTACGCTGTTGGTCGAGACGGCCCGCTCCAACGCCGGCGATGCGCTTTTTGGCATCATCCCGCTGCGCCCCCTCATCGGCATGACGGGCTTCGGGCTGGCCCTGGCCCTGCCTTTCGGTCTGTTTGCGATGTTCCCTGGCTGGCTGCAGAGCCTGCCCAAATCGGGTAACTGGATGGACAACGTAAAAGCCACATTGGGCTTTGTAGAACTGGCACTGGCGCTCAAATTCCTGAGCACTGCCGACATGGTGCGCCATTGGGGCATCCTCAAATTTGAACTCTTCCTCAGCCTGTGGTTCCTCATTGCCCTCGGGCTGGGGCTTTACCAGTTGGGCCTGCTGCCGTTCCTGAAGGGCGCCTCTGGCCGCCCGGGTATCGGGCGCCTCGTTACGGCAGGTCTGGCCCTGTGGTTTGCCGGCTATCTGGGCTATGGCCTGTTCAACTATCAGTCTCTGAGCCTGCTGAGCGGCATCGCCCCGCCGGTGCATTACAACTACTTCCGCCCCATGGACTGCCCACACCAGCTGGACTGCTACCACGACTTCGACGAAGCCGCACGCATAGCTAAAATGGAAAACAAGCCCATCTTCGTGGACTTCACCGGCTACGGCTGCGTCAACTGCCGCAAAATGGAGGAAAACGTGTGGAATAAAAAGGAAATCCTGGCCCTGCTGCGCGACCGCTACGTGGTGGCCTCCCTCTACGTGGACGACCAGGCTCGCCTCTTCCCTGACGACCGCCAGAAATACCTGCTCGACCAGCACACCGGCGAAAAAATCCGCACCGTCGGCGGCAAATGGAGCAGCTTCCAGATCAACAACTTCCAGCGTAACTCCCAGCCCTGGTATGTACTAATGCACCACGACGGCAAAACCCTGCTCAACCAGCCCCGAGGCTATACGCCTGACGCCGACGAATACCGCAGCTTCTTGGAATGTGGCTTAGCGGCTTTCGCCCAGTTGCAAGAACGCCAGAGCGCTCCAGCGCTCATCGGCAAATCAGAACAGTAGAGCCCCGTTCCCTTTCCTTGCTCCAGCATTCACCAGCGGGCGGCGGACTGCACAGTCGGCCGCCCGCTGGCATTGGGTGTATGTCCCAACCCGCAGCTGACATTTTTAAGGTGAAAAGGCCTCAATAAGTCGGGGCACTTACTTTTGCAACCGTCGGGCGGCATACAAGATGCAGCGTGTCTCATCGGAAAAGCCGCCTTGCAGGCTGCCTATGCCCTGGTACCGACAACTCCACTGGCAAATCATTCTGGGCCTCGTCCTGGGTCTCTTCTTTGGTATTGCCGCCGCTGCCAACGGCTGGCTGACCTTTGTCAAGCACTGGATAGCGCCTTTCGGCGACATCTTCCTCAATGCACTCAAACTCGTAGCCGTGCCGCTGGTACTTGGCTCCCTCATCACCGGCGTAACCTCTCTGTCGGATGTGGGCAAACTGGGCCGCATGGGCGGCAAGACCATAGCGCTTTACGTAGCCACTACGGCCGTGGCTATTACCATCGGACTGGTGCTGGCGAATATAGTGCAGCCCGGCAAATTCCTGCCTGCACAGATGCGCGACGAATTGATGGCAGCGTACAGCAGTGACGTCGAGGCCAACCGCCAAAAAGTTCAGGACGTGGAAAAAGGCGGTCCGCTCAAAATCCTGACGGATATGGTGCCGTCCAATATCTTCAGCGCCGCCTCCAACAACAGCAATATGCTACAGGTGGTCTTTTTTGCCATCTTTTTTGGCATTGGTCTGCTGCAGGTACCCGAAAAGCGTGCCCGCCCACTGATACGCTTCTTCCGAAGCCTGAGCGATGTGAGCATCCGGTTGGTGGATATCATCATGCTTATGGCTCCGCTGGGTGTCTTTGCCCTTATGGCCAACACCATCGCCGTGGCCTCTAAGGGTGACCTGAACCAGCTGGCCGGCTTGCTCCGTGGGCTATTGGTCTATTGCCTGACGGTAGCCGGCGGCTTAGCCCTGCACACGTTTGGCGTCTATGGCTTGGTGTTGCGGTTGTTTTCCAAAATGTCGTTCCGAAAGTTTCTGAGCGGCATCAGCAAAGCGCAACTGGTCGCCTTCTCCACGAGCAGCAGCGGCGCCACCCTGCCGGTTACGATGGAATGCTGCGAAGAGAAATTAGGCGTCTCCGAAGAGGTCTCGTCCTTTGTGCTCCCTCTTGGCGCCACCATCAACATGGACGGCACAGCGCTCTATCAGGGCGTGGCGGCCGTATTCATCGCCCAGGCCATGGGCATGGAGCTGAGCCTCACTTCCCAGCTGAACATCCTGCTGCTAGCCGTCATGGCCTCCATTGGCACGGCCGCCGTGCCCGGAGCGGGCGTAGTCATGCTCATCATCATCTTGGAAAGCATCGGCGTGCCCAGTGCCGGCATCGCGCTCATCCTGGGCGTAGACCGCATCCTTGACATGCTCCGTACGGTAACGAACATCACGGGCGACTGCACTGTGGCGGTCAGTGTGGCTTCCTCAGAAGGGCAACTGCGCGCCGTAAAACCTCGCCCGGAGCAGGATGAAATCCGCCTGAAAAAATAATAAAGCCCGTCGCGCACACAGCACTCCGGGCTTCCGCTCGTAGCGCGGGGGAGGCTTGAACTCCCGACCTTATGATTATGAATCATACGCTCTGACCAGCTGAGCTACCGCGCCATTCCGGCCCGCAAAGGTAAGGAGAAAGAAATCAGATAGACAAGAGTGGTAAGAATTTCCTGGGCAAGTGCCTCAAAATTTTACACAGGAGAAATCTGCCTACACTCCTCTTTTCAAACTTGCCAAAAGCGCCAAGAAGGTGCAAAAGGGCATTAAAAAATGCCTTAATTGGTCGTTTTTCATTCAAAAGAACTCCAAATCGGATATAAATAGTGTCCTGTTCTGCAAATGAGTTGATGAATGCGTTTGCCTTCCTTCTCAGGATGAATCGGGACAAACACGGACAAAAGTGCTGGTTTTGTGTCGTTACAAGACAAAAAACAGGCCCTTCGCACTCACCCGCAGCGCTCCGTCCACAGCCGTTCATACGCCTGAATCTGCTCTTGGCACAGTGCCAGTACTGGTTCGGTTCGGTAGCGCGCGTACCAGTCTGCCGTCAGGGTGACCATTTCGCCGAAGGTTAGCGCGGGTTGCCAGTGCAGGCGGTGGATGGCTTTGCTGATGTCGAGCATGAGCAGTCCGGCTTCGTGCGGCTGGTTGGGCGAGGAGATGTCGCGCCAGCCGGGGTGGCCCTGTAATTGGGCATTTTGCTGGCGGAAGTGCCGGAAGAAGGCATCGCATACGGCGCGCACGGGTTGGATGCTGTGAGGCAGTGGGCCGAAGTTCCAGGCTTCGGCGTAGCGTTCGGGTGCGTCGAGCAGGCGCTGGGCCAGCAGCAGATAGCCGCCCAAAGGTTCCAGTACGTGTTGCCAGGGGCGCACGGCGTTAGGGCTTCGGATGTCTAAGGGTTGGCCGCTTTCGAGGGCGCGCACGATGTCGGGCACGAGGCGGTATTCGGCCCAGTCGCCACCGCCAATGACGTTGCCCGCGCGGGCCGAGGCAATGGCCGGGCTGCCAGGGCGATGAAAGAACGAGCGCCGATATGCGGCGATGGCCAGCTCTGCGGCCCCTTTGCTGGCGCTATAGGGGTCGTGGCCGCCCATGGGGTCGAGTTCGCGGTAGCCATAGACCCACTCGCGATTTTCGTAGCACTTGTCGGTAGTGATGAGCACGGCGACGCGCACGCTGGGTGTCTGGCGGATGGCCTCCAGAACGTGCACGGTTCCCTGTGTATTGGTGGCAAACGTGCCTACCGGGTCTTCGTAGCCGGGTAGTACTAAGGGTTGGGCGGCTAAGTGGAACACCACTTCGGGCTGTTCGAGGGTGAAGATGCGCCGCACGGCATCCAGATCGCGGATGTCGGCCCGGTAGTCGTGCATGCGCTGGCCAATGCCGCTAAGGACAAATACATCGCGCTCCGTGCGCGGGTCGAGAGCAATGCCCGAAAGCCGGGCACCCAAACGCTCCAGCCACAGGCTTAGCCAGGCGCCTTTGAAACCGGTATGCCCGGTAATGAGCACACGCCTGTCGCGAAAATGGAATTCCATAGCTTCTGTAAAAAAAGCAGGCCGAACGACACTGCCCGACCCGCCGCCTTTTGCTGCCAAAGGTATGCCGACCTGCTCCAGCCAGTAGCCCCGGAAACGCATTTAGACCGCTAGACGACCCTCCCAGAACGCTTTGTGCAAAGCCCAAAATTTTCCACACCAAGTTATCCACATTGTGGACATTTTTTGTGCTGGAATTAAAGTCCTGAAAATCATAAACTTGAAAAATTTATCCACAATTTGTGGGGAAATTAACTTGCAGCGGCTGCTGCGTTCCCTACTTTTGTGCTCACTTCCATTCCAATCTCATTCTATCGTTCTTGCCTCGGGCAAGTCCCCCTGTTTTCTGTTAGAAAAGGGGGCTTTTTTATCCACCCCACGCTTCGTTGTCTTTACCGCTGAGGTTCTTCTGTACGAGGAGCTATGTCTTTTTTTTTCCGGACAACATTCTTACCACACTATACACACACGTTTTTTATGCTAAAAGAAGATGTACACGACGCGGAGCCGATCCTGGCCGACAACCCCAATCGGTTTGTACTGCTGCCTATTCAGTACCCGGAGGTCTGGAACTGGTACAAAAAAGCAGAGGCGTCCTTCTGGACGGCCGAAGAGATTGACCTTCAGCAAGACCTGCACGACTGGGAGCACAAGCTCAACGACAACGACCGGCATTTCATCAAGCACGTGCTGGCGTTTTTCGCTGCCTCGGACGGCATTGTGAACGAGAACTTAGTGCTCAACTTCATGCGCGAGGTACAAATTCCGGAAGCGCGTTGCTTCTACGGCTTCCAGATTGCTATCGAGAACATCCATTCGGAAGTGTACTCGCTACTCATTGATACCTATATCAAGGATCCGCAGGAGAAGCGCTTCCTGTTCAATGCCCTGCAAAACCTGCCCTGCGTAGCGAAGAAGGGCCAATGGGCATTGCGTTGGATCGAGAATGCGCCGTCGTTTGCACATCGGCTGATTGCTTTTGCGGCAGTGGAGGGTATTTTCTTTTCCGGGTCCTTCTGTGCCATTTTTTGGCTTAAGAAGCGCGGCCTGATGCCGGGCCTGACGTTCTCCAACGAGCTTATCAGCCGCGATGAAGGCATGCACTGCGATTTTGCCTGCCTGCTTTATTCCATGCTGCACAACAAGCTGGCACCCGAGGAAGTGCAGGCCATCATCACGGAAGCGGTCGAGTTTGAAAAGGAGTTCATCCTGGACGCCCTACCCGTATCACTCATCGGCATGAACGCCAATTTGATGAGCCAGTATATCGAGTTTGTAGCTGACCGCCTACTGGTCGCCTTAGGTGTGCCAAAGGTCTATGGTACGGCCAATCCGTTTCCTTGGATGGACATGATCTCCATTCAGGGAAAAACTAACTTCTTCGAGAAGCGCGTAGGCGACTACCAGAAGGCTGGCGTCATGGCCAAACGGGAAGAGCAGACCTTCACTACCGAAGCCGATTTCTAAAATTTTTCATTAAAATAAAAGTTTTATGGGCAAATTTGTCATCAGCAAGCGTAAAAACGGCGAGTTTCAGTTCAATCTGTTGGCTACGAATGGGCAAGTCATTCTGACCAGCGAGGGTTACACAACCAAAGCTGCCTGCCTGAACGGCGTCGAGTCGGTCAAGAAAAACGCCCAAGAAGATAGCCGCTTCGAGCGCAAGGAAGCCTCCAATGGCCAATCCTATTTTGTGCTGAAAGCTACCAATGGGCAGGTCATCGGCCAAAGCCAGATGTATGCCTCTGAAGCCACGCGCGATAACGGTATTGAGTCAGTGAAGAAGAATGCCCCCGACGCCGAAATCGTGGACGAAACGGTTGAGGCCTGACCCTTGCTTCTCCCACGCCTGAGTATCGTTTACTCAGGCGTGGGCTAATGTCATCATCCTCTTAGACGGCCAATGTTTTTGGAGGCGAAGAGAAAGGCCTCCAAGGATACGTCCCAAAGCAAACCACCCCGCTCTACCGCACTTCGGTGGAAATCTATTTCTATTCTCTATACAAAACCTTCCAAATTCACTACCTATGCAAGTCGTAAAACGCTCTGGGCGCAGAGAAGACGTCTCGTTCGATAAGATCACGGCGCGCCTGCGTAAGCTCTGCTACGGGTTAGATGCCCGCTATGTGAACATCATTGAGGTGGCTAAAAAAGTCATCCTGGGCCTCTACGACGGTGTAACTACCGTCGAGCTCGACAACTTGGCCGCTGAAACAGCGGCTACCATGGCCACCATTCACCCCGATTATGCCCTGCTGGCTGCGCGCATCGCCATTAGCAATCTGCACAAAGAAACTGAAAAGACTTTTCACAAGGTCGTGCACGACCTCTATCACTACGTGGACCCCAAAACCGGCGAACGCGCTGGCCTTATCGGTGATGAGACGTTCCGCATCGTCATGAAGCACAAAGACCGGCTCGACTCGGCCATCATTCACGACCGGGATTTCGATTTCGACTACTTCGGCTTCAAGACCCTGGAGCGCTCCTACCTCATGCGTATGAACGGCAAGGTAGTAGAGCGCCCACAACACCTGTTCATGCGCGTGGCCGTCGGCATTCACGGCGAGGACATCGAGGCCGCCATCGAAACCTACAACCTCATGAGCGAGCGCTGGTTTATCCACGCCACGCCTACGCTATTCAACGCCGGTACTCCCAAACCGCAGCTGTCGTCGTGCTTCCTGCTCTCCATGACGGAGGACAGCATCGAAGGCATCTTCGAGACGCTTAAGCGCTGCGCCCTCATCTCCCAGAGTGCTGGCGGCATTGGCATTAGCATCCACAACATCCGCGCTACCGGCTCTTACATCAAAGGCACCGGCGGCACCTCCAACGGAATTATTCCGATGCTGCGCGTCTTCAACGACACGGCCCGCTACGTGGATCAAGGCGGTGGCAAACGCAAAGGTGCTTTTGCCATCTACCTGGAACCCTGGCACGCCGACATTTTTGAGTTTCTCGACCTGAAGAAAAACCACGGCAAAGAAGAGCTCCGCGCCCGCGACCTGTTCTATGCCCTATGGGTGCCCGACCTCTTCATGGAGCGCGTGAAAAACGACGAAGCGTGGTCGCTGTTTTGCCCCAATGAGGCACCGGGGCTGTTCGACGTGTATGGGGCTAAATTCGAGGCCCTCTACTGTCAGTACGAGCGCGAAGGCCGCCAGCGCCGCACCGTGCGCGCCCGTGAGCTGTGGAATGCCATCCTGGAAAGCCAGATAGAAACCGGCACGCCGTATATCCTGTACAAAGACGCCGCTAACGAGAAGAGCAACCAGAAGAACTTGGGCACCATTCGATCATCCAACCTGTGTACCGAAATCATCGAGTACACCTCGCCCGATGAGGTCGCCGTGTGCAATCTGGCTTCCATTGCCCTGCCCAAGTTCGTGCGCGATGGCCAGTTCGACTTCGAGCGCCTGCACGAGATTACGCGCGTCGTTACGCGCAATCTCAACAAGGTCATTGACATCAACTACTACCCCATACCGCAGGCCGAGCGTTCCAACCGCCGCCACCGGCCCATCGGGCTGGGCGTGCAGGGGCTGGCTGATACGTTCATCCTACTGGGATTACCTTTCGACAGCGAAGAAGCCCGCTGCCTCAACCGCGACATCTTCGAGGCCATCTACTTCGCCGCCGTTACCGAAAGCTGCAACCTGGCCGAAAAGTATGGCCCTTACGAGACCTTCGCCGGCTCGCCCCTGAGCCAGGGCCTGTTCCAGTTCGATCTCTGGGGCGTCCAGCCCTCCAACCGCTGGGACTGGGAGGGTCTGCGCGAGCGTGTCAAGCGCGTGGGCGTGCGCAACTCGCTCCTCGTAGCGCCCATGCCCACGGCCTCTACCAGCCAGATACTGGGCAATAACGAGTGCTTCGAACCCTACACCAGCAACCTCTACACCCGCCGCACCCTGGCCGGCGAGCACATCGTGGTCAACAAACACCTCATGCGCGACTTAGTGCGCTTAGGGCTGTGGAACGAGGAAATGCGCGAAGCCATCATGGCCGCTAACGGCTCCGTGCAGGGCATCGAAGCCATACCCAAAGAGGTACGCGACATCTACAAAACGGCCTACGAAATCAGCCAAAAGGTCATCCTCGACATGGCCGCCGACCGCGGCGCCTTCATCTGCCAAAGCCAGAGCCTTAACGTGTTCATGGAGGCGCCTACGTTCGCCAAGCTGTCCTCGATGCACTTCTACGCCTGGCAAAAAGGCCTCAAAACAGGCATGTATTACCTGCGCTCAAAAGCAGCCACAGACCCTATTAAGTTTACCCTCAGCGACAAGCACCAGCAGAAATTCGCCCGCCCCACCGACGCGCCGGCCACGCACTCGACCGCTGGCAACGCCGATGCGCCCGCGCCCCAAATGGAAGCGCTGCGCGTGGAAGACCTTCAGGGCAGGGTGTGCAGCTTAGACGATCCGAACTGTATCGCCTGCTCGGCTTAAGAGCAGGCCCTATCGCCGAACTATCAGACGCGCGGCCCCGAGGCGACGAAAGCGGCACGTCCCTCCGCGAAGCGGCATAAAATTGTCCTGCTGTGCCCTTCCTGTTTTCCCACCTTGCGCCGCTGAGCGCTTCGGGCGCCGCCAGTCTGAACAACATCTGAACCCGATGCCGGACCGAAGCGGCCGCCGGCTTTGCCTTAATACCCAAAAATCTCCTCCAGCGTCAGTTTTTGCACCGGCCCGATGGCTTGTTGCAAGAGGCCGAAGTCCACGCGATTTTCATCGCCCAGCACCAGCCAGCGCATGGGCCGATTAGCGACGTACTGCTCATGGAAGCGGATAAGGTCGTCGGGTCTTGCCTGTTGCAATGCCTGGTAAATGTCCTGCCGAAGGTCGTGGTGGAAGCCTCGGCGGCGCGTGGTGCGCCAGTTCCAGTAGATATCGGCGCGGGTAACGCGACTGGCGGCAATCTGGCGCAAGACGCTCTGGCGGGCGTGTTCCATTTGCGGCAGCGATACGGGCATGTGGGCGAGCAGCTGCTGAAAGGCTTCGATGGCCTCGCGCAATTTGTCGGGCTGGGTGCCTACGTATGCCTGGAAGTAGTGCGGCAGGCGGCGCTTATCGGGGTTAGCGTAATAGGCATAAGCGGCGTAAGCCAGCGCTTTGGCCTCGCGAATTTCCTGAAAGACAATGGAAGACAGCCCATAGCCGAAGTATTGGTTGTACCACTCCGACAGTGCAAAGGCATTGCGGTCGAATGTCGGCTCACCTTTGGCAATGAGCAGCATTTCGACCTGCACCATAGGAAAGTGCACAAAGAAGACTTGGTCGCGGCGCACGATGCGCTCGCGATAGCGGCGAGCAGGCAGAGGCGGCCAAAGCGCAGCATGAGGGGCGAGCATTTTGCGCAGACGCCGAGCGACCTGGCGCATGCTGAGCGGCCCGCAGTAGAAGCGCTCATGCTGAAAAGCGGGCAGCTGGCGCAGCAGCTCCGTCAGTTCTTCGGCGCGCAGTGCCTGCAACTCCTCAGCGCTCAGGCGGTCGGTGTAGGGCGAAAACTTGCCGTAGCGCGCGTAATTGTACAGCGCCTTGTTCAGGATGGTGCGCTTGTCTTTTTTGGCGTTTGCGCGGCGCAGCAAGGTGTCGGCTTTCAGGTTTTTCAACGCTTCGCCGTTGGGCTGCACGTCGGTGAGCAGGTGTTCTACCAGCGCTATGGCTTCATCGAACGACTCCGCCAGACCGGTGAGCGACAGGTAGAGGTAATCGCCGTAGCAAGAGGCCGAAAAATGCGCACCGATGCGGTAAAACGCCTGCTGCATTTGGGCTGGCGAATAGCGCGACGTGCCCAGATAGGGCAAATAGCCGGCCGCCAGCGAAAGGCGGCGGTCGCTGCTCTTGCCCATTTCAAAAATGAAGTACAGTCGGAACAGCTGGCTGTCGGGCTGTTGCACTGTGCGCAGCGTCAGCCCAGGCGCCAGCCGAATGGCGCGGAGGGCTTTCTTAAAGTCCACAAATTCCGGCTCGATTTCCGGAGTTGTCTTTTGCAAAAATTCCTGCGCGAAGGCCGAAAGATCGGTGCGATTGAGTTCCACCGGCGTGATGGGCGGTTTTTCCACTTTCATCACGGAGGGGTCATCGCCGTGGTGTTTGTACACGGCCACATAGTTGTCGGGGCGCAGGTGCTGTTGGGCAAAGGTTACAATGTCGGCCTTGGTGAGGCGCTCTAAGCGTTTCCAGCGATTGACCATTTCGGCCCAGGGCAGCCCGGAGACGAAGGCAGCCGTGATGGCGCTGGCGCGCCCGGTGTTTTTCTCGAATTGGCGGATTTCCGACAGTTTGAGGTCTTTCACGACGGCCTGCGGGAGCCAGTCCTCGAACGCTCCCTGGCGCAGGCGTTCGATTTGCTCCCACAGCAAGGCTTCCACGTCGGCCAGGGCCTGGCCCTCGCGCGGTTTGCCGTAGAGGATGAGGCTGCTGTACTCTTCATACATGCGCGGGAAAGCCGAGGCCTCCAACACGCGCTGGGCCTGGATGAGGTTCAGGTCGAACAGACCCGCCTGATAGTTGTGCAGCATGCCGGCCACCACGGGCAACAGGAGCGCCTCTTCGGAACGCGCGCCCGGAAAGCGCCAACCCATTTCGAGCCAGGCCGCTTCCTGGCCATACACGTCGCGCTGCACGCGGGCCGTCAGCTCCGGCTGAGGCGGCGGGCTGAAGGGCGGCAGAGTCTTGGGCGCAAAATGCCCGAAATAGCGCTCGGCCAACAGCACCGCCTGGTGTGGGTCGAAGTCACCGCACAGCACGATGGCCATGTTGTTGGGTACGTAGTACTGGTCAAAGAAGCGGTAAATGTTCGTCTGCGACGGGTTTTTGAGGTCCTCTCCCCGGCCCAGCGTCGTGTGCGTGCCGTAAGGATGCGTCGGTGTCAGCGCCTCCTGCATGGCCTTGAGCGTCTTGCGGAAGTCGCGATCCTGGCTGATGTTGTACTCCTCAAAGACCGTTTCTAATTCGGTGTGGAACAGCCGCAGCACGGGCCGGCGGAAGCGCTCGCTTTCCAGCGCAAACCAGCGCTCCAGCTCGTTAGAGGGAATGTCGTTGACATAAACCGTTTGTTCTACCCACGTATAGGCGTTGGTGCCGCGCGCGCCCATGGCACTCACCAGTTTATCGTACTCGTTGGCGGCCACGTAGCGCGCTGCCTCAAACGATAGGCGGTCAATTTCGGCATACAGCGCCCGCTTCTTCTGCGGGTCTCGCTCGGCCCGATGTTGCTCGAATAGTTGCTCGATGCGGTCGAGTAGCGGCTTTTCCTTTTCCCAGTCCAGGCTGCCCAGGCGGTCGGTGCCCTTGAACATCATGTGCTCAAAGTAATGCGCCAGCCCGGTGGTGTCGTCCGGGTCGTGTTTCGAGCCGGCCCGAACGGCAATTTCCGTGTAAACGCGCGGTTCGTCGCGATTGACAGACAGGAACAGCCGCAAGCCGTTGCTCAGCGTGTATTGCAGCACGCCGATGGGGTCGTGCGGGACAGTAGTGAAGGTCGGGTGTACTATGGAATGTGAGGTCATGGATGCGCTCTGTTTTGAGTAAAGGGCGAAAGTACAGCAGTTTGCGTCGCCCGATCTGCATAATGCGGCAAATAGACAAATGGAAGGGTTTTTTGTTTGAAAATGCTGCCAGACAGCACCCTTACGCGCAACTACTTCCGCCGCTGAGGGTGTAGTTTTGTAGAGGTTTTTGAAAAAGAAGAAATGGCGATAAAGATGAGGTTTGCGCTGTGGCTGTGGTGTTGGGCGGCTCTTTTGCAGGCTCAGGACTCATCGCGTCCTGCGCTTAAATGCGCCCCCGGGCTAAATGCCGCTGAAAAGCGCGAGTATTTTACACTGCTGGTCAGTGATGTGGCTACTTTCGAGCGTCGGCTGCTGAGCGTAGCACCGCGGGCACGCATCCTGAGCCGATACGAGCCGGCGGGCACTGTGGTGCTTTATTGCCCGCCCGAAGTGTTCTGGCGGCACGTGGCTCCCCTGCCCGAAGTGCAGGTCGCTGATGTCGGGTACGTGGCAGCAGCGCCGGAGCGGGCCGTGCCGGAGCACAGCCTTACGCCCAACCACATCTATGCCGTCCATCGGCAATACCCCGAACTGGACGGGCGTGGCGTCGTGGTGTCGGTCAAAGAATGGCGCTTCGACTCCGCCGATGTGGACCTGCACGGGCGCGTGCTGCTGACCGGGCACTCTGCCCCCCAGACCACGGAGCACGCCACGCTGATGGCTACTCTCATTGCCGGCGCCGGCACCTCCGACCCTCGCGCACGCGGCGTGGCACGTGGTGCCCGTGTGTTGTCTTCTTCTTTCATTGGCCTGCTGCCCGACGCCGACGAGGACTACGAGGCCTGGAACATCCAGGTGCAAAACCATTCCTACGGCTCCAACATCGAGAATTATTACAGTCCGGGTGCGCTGGCTTACGACGTGGCCTGTTTACGGCATCCGGACCTGCTGCACGTGTTTTCGGCGGGTAATGCGGGCGATAAAACCCCCACCACGGGTGCCTACACTGGCATTGGCGAATGGGCCAACCTGACCGGCTCGTACAAGATGGCCAAAAATATCCTGTTGGCAGGCGCTACGGATAAATCTGGCGTGTTGCGCCCCACCAGCTCGGCTGGCCCTGCCTACGACGGACGCCTGAAACCCGACTTAGTGGCTTATGGCCCTGGCGGTACCTCCGAAGCCGCTGCTTTGGTGTCAGGGGTTGCTACCCTGGTGCGCCAATGCCTGCGGGAACAGCGCCAGGTGCAGCCCACCTCCGACTTGCTGCGCGCCATACTGCTGGCTGCCTGCGACGAAGCGGGCACGCCTGGCCCCGATTACCGAAGCGGGTACGGCATCCTCAACGGGCGAAGAGCCATCGAATTGGCCCGGCAGCAGCCGCTGTGGCAGGGCACTCTGGCGCAGGGGCAACAGGCGGAATACACGCTCGACGTGCCCACCAGTACGCATCGCCTGCGCGCCGTACTGTGCTGGAACGACCCTCCCGCTCCTCCACTGACGCCCAAAGCGCTCGTCAACGATTTGGACCTGATGCTCATCGCCCCGGACGGCCAGGCCTGGCATCCGTGGGTACTCAGCACCTACCCCCATGCCGACTCCCTGAGCCAGCCCGCCCGACGCGGTGCGGATACCCTCAACAACACAGAAGTCATTGACCTGTATGCACCCCTGCCTGGCACATACACTTTGCGCGTCTGGGCACGCACGGTAACCACTGCTGAGCAGCCGTTTGCCGTGGCCGTATGTACGGAAGCCGCCAGGCACCTGGAATGGAAAAGCCCAACAGCCAACGAGCCGGCAGTCAGCGGCGAAGTGCTGGCTTTGTACTGGCAACATTCGTACCCGGACAACACTCATGGCGCCCTTCAGTGGCGGGCGCTGCCCAATGGGCCGTGGATTACGCTCAGCGATAGTGTGCCGCTGCACCATGAAAAGTACTCCTGGGCTTTGCCCACTACCACTACCGCCGCCCAGGCGCGCATGGTGGTTGGAAACGACGATTGGCGTTCCGATACCTTTCTCATCGCTCCGCCCATACGCTTCTATGTGGATGCCAACTGCCCCGACTCCCTCCTGCTGCGCTGGAATGCCGCACACCCGAATGCTCGCTATCGCCTTTGGGGGCTTGGGCCGCTTTACTTAGAGCCATTGCCCGTGCTCACCACCGACACCACCCTCGTTTTATACAAAAACCTTTTTCCACAGAGCCACCTGGCCGTCTCTGCCCTGCTCGACGGAGCCGAGACGCTGCCCTCTCCCGCCCCCGAGATTACTGCACAGGGCGCCGGCTGCTATCTGAACGCCCTCATTGCTCTGCTCGACGAAGCGCGCCCAAGGGTAACACTGCAACTCTCCTTAGGCTCCCTGTACGGTGTAGAGGAGGTTCTTTGGGAAAAATGGCGCGCCAGTAGCTGGACTACCTGGCGTCAGGAGGTGCCCTCGGGGCTCCGAATGGAAGCGGAAGACTTTGACGTCTCAAACGGCACTAACACCTACCGCGTCCGCCTGCGCATGGCTAATGGCGCTGCCCCCGCAACAGAACCTTTAAACGTTTACTACGCCAGCCCTGCGGGGGGGCTGGTGTACCCTAACCCGGCCCGTGCTGCCCAGCCATTCACCCTTTTGCTTGCCAGTGAGTATTTGCCCGCTCGATGGCATCTCTACGACGCCTTTGGACGCGTTATCGTAGAAACCACTATCGAGGATGCGCACACCGCCCGAGTCTTGCCACCCCTGCCACCCGGCTTTTATGCCTGGACTTTCACCCAAAACGCTCAAATTATGGCTCATGGCTCCCTGGTCGTAAGCCACTAAAACAGTGCGAGGCAACGGGAGTACCCTCCCGTCGCCTCGCTGTGTTCCGCCTCGGCCCGACAAGAACTCAATACAGGTAGTTGAGGGCTGTCCGGTCGTTAGTGTTGAACGGACGGTCAACACCATTGCCAATGCAGGCCAGCATCCAGGAGCCGGCATCCGGCCCCGTAGGCGTGCCCGGAATGTGTACCGCGCCCACGCCGTTGTTCTCCTGGCCTTCGTTGCCGCCCGAACCGCAGCTATAGGAGCGGTTCATGTAGTCCGTATGGCGGAAGCCAATGCAGTGGCCAATTTCATGAGCAAACACGGTAGTCAGCGTATTCACATTCCAGTTGCGGTACTGGCGATTGAACTGAATTTCTGGATATGGGTTGCCGCCGCTGGGAAAGCCCGCCGCTGCAATAAACGAACCGCCATTGACAATTTTAATCACAATGTTGCCGCCGCTGGATACTCGCTGAAAGGTCAGCAGTAAATTCTCCGCGTTGTAGCGAGCAATGGCGGCGTTGATGGCATTGTTAAGGTTCGTGGTAAGCGAACCGGAAGTACTGATGGTAATCGTGCGCGGCAGGCCCGTTACTAAGTTGAACGTGCGGTACTGTTCTTCCTGAGCAATAATCAGGTTTGGGCTAAGGCTCAGGTCGGCGTCCAGGTCTTGCTTGCGCAAAAAGATATCGCCCTCGACGATGTAGCCATCCTCATGGACGTAGGCGTCCTTGGGGCTAAAGCCTAAGCGGGCGATTTTCGCCTTCACGTCTTCAGGTACGGTGGGGAGCAAGTCCTCGGCGCCGTTGTCGCGCACACAGGAGTAGATGCCGGCGGAAACAACGGCAGCCAGGGCAATCAAAAGGAGACGTTTGAGCATAACACAGACAGTTTGAGTTTTTGATGAAAGAAGAGCAGAGCAAAGCAGTAGCCGAAACGGGTGAGCAAAAGTAGGAAAATTCACTGCGTGTAGCTATTTTTATTTCTTTGGCCAAAAGCAGCAAAAAAGAGCAGCGCGGGCGCGAGTATCTTTGAACGGGAGCAAATGGCAGGATTTGCCTCTTTCATTTTTCGATAAAACACACACGCAAACCGCTTATTGACTATGCAGATTGGCAACAAAGTTTTCGTTGTAACGGGTGCAGGCAGCGGCATTGGCCAGCAGCTGACAGTGCTGCTTATTCAGAGGGGCGCCCGTGTCATTGGCCTTGACCTGAAGGAAGCCGCGCTGGCGCAGACGAGAGCCTTGACGGGCGGCGACGATACGCGTTTCCGAGGCGTTGTGCTGGACATTGCCGACCTGGAGCGCGTGCAGGCCTTTGCTGCTGAAGCACCGGCTATTTTTGGCGCCGTGGACGGCCTCATCAACAACGCTGGCATTATTCAACCCTTTCTGACGGTCAATGAGTTGCCGCTGGAGACCATCCACCGGGTGATGAATGTCAATTTTTACGGTGTGGTCTATCTGACCAAAGCCCTGCTGCCACACTTGCTGGAGCGCCCGGAAGCGCATATTGTCAATGTTTCCAGCATGGGCGGCTTTTTGCCCGTGCCCGGTCAGAGCGTGTATGGCGCTTCTAAAGCTGCCGTCAAGTTGCTCACGGAGGGGCTTTACGCCGAACTACTTCACACCTGTGTGCGAGTAACCATTGTGATGCCGGGCGCGGTAGCCACCAACATCGTCGAAAATTCGGCCATAGAAGCGCCGCCTACTTCGGGCGATAGCAGCCGCTTCAAGGCATTGCCTGCCGAGCGGGCAGCTGCCATCATTGTGAGGGCTATCGAGAGGAATGCCTTCCGCGTGCTCGTGGGGTCTGATGCCTCGTTCATGGACCGCCTTTATCGGCTGGCGCCCCGGTATGCTGTTCATTTCATCACGCGCCGGATGCAGAGCCTGCTGAAGAAGTAGCAGTCTGCTACAAAGCAGTCCTGTTATTGGCGTGGGCGGCGCGCAAGGGTATCTACCGTTAATTGCTGGCGCAATTTGGGGCGAATGCCTTTGACCGTGGCACCTGTTCGGACGGATTGTTCGATAATTTTCAGGGCTTTGGCGGTGTCCCCTTTCTGGATTTCCGCTTCCACAGCGATTTGGATGGCTTCGGTGTTGCGCGGGTTTTGGCGCAGCACTTCGCTGGCCTGTTGGGCAGCGCGGTCGGCGTCGCCTAAGGCTAAGTTGGCTCGAGCGGCGCCGATGCGCACCTTGGGGTCGCGTGTTTGCGTTGCTTTGCGCTCCAATTGGTCGCGTCGCACTTCTAAGGCGGCGATGCTGTCGCGCGCCTGGCGGTTTCGCTCTTCCAGCTGTTCGACGGGTATGGCGCCTTCGCGGCGGGCTTGTTCTATTTCTTTTTTGGCCTTTTCGGGCTGGCTGCTTTTGAGGAAGGCCTCGATGCGCGCCTGGCGCAGGGCGGGCAGCAGGGTAGTATCCAGCACTGGTACGGCCTCTAAGTCGCGGGCGGCGGCTTCGTAGCGCTCCGCTTGCAGAAGGAGGGCGCCGCGTTTGAGATGGGCTGTGGGGCTAGAAGGGTAATGTTCCAGCACTCTATCGTATTCGGCGATGGCTTTTTCCAGCTGGTTGCTCTGGATGTAATGGTCAGCCAGCAAGAAGGCAGTGGTGGTGTCTATGGGGGGGTGGGCGTCTTTATCGGTGGTGGTCAGTGAAGCCAGGTCTTCCTGGAGGGCCTGGAGGGCAGCAGGCAGCACGGCTACGCGCTGGAAGTTGGACAGGGCGATGTAGAGCATGCGCGCGATGACGGGTGGTTCGCTGCTCAGCGCGGCTTCTTCGGTAGTAGCTAGCAGGCGCCACAGCGTGGTGTCGGATACCATCGCGCTTTTCCCGGAGCTCACCAGGCGGTAGCGCACATCTAAGGCGAGGCTACCATTGGGCCGTTTGCGCACTTTGCCCCAAACGAGCATTTGCACATTGCATTTTCGGGCCAACTCGATGGCCTCTGCGGAGTTGGGGTAATTGTTTTCAATGTCGAAACGCCGATGGACGGCGGCGATGGCTTCGGTGCGCAGTTGCGGGCTGCGCTCGAACCAGTCATTGAGCTCGTCCATGATGTCTATAGCCGGATTGTACTCCTTGCTGGCACCCATGAACGGCAGGATGAGTACACGCACCCGGGCGGCATCGTCGAAGCGCGGGCACTCTTCGGCAGTTTGTACATAAAACCAGACGCCTATGCCTGTAACCAATAGGGCTATCAGCCCGCCTATCAGGTAGTAGCGCCAGGTGCGCCAGCGCGGTTCTTCGGGCGAAGCGCTCAGCGTTGTCCGGCCCGCTTCTATCAGGCCTATTACCTGCAAGGCCTTGTCGGTCAGCTGATTGTAAGCCCGGCGCGCCTCTTCGCTGGAGAGCGTTCCTTTCAGTACCTCCGCCTTCACCTGATATAATTCGGCCTGGTTGATGCGGACAATGCGGGCCAGCTCAGCATATTCGGGCGACTGCGCCAGCCATTGCGCCAAGTCGTCGTAGGCGGCTTCTAATTCGCCTTGGCTGAGGCGTTTCTTAATCGAGTCGAGTGCTTGCTTATTCGCCATAGGGTAGGGTGAGCAGGATGGGCGAGCCGTGTGCTTACAGTGGCGCCCGTAACAGCGGATAGAGCACTTGCCAGACGTTTTCGCTGACGATGCGATGCCCCGCGGCATTGGGGTGGATGCCATCGGGCAGGTTCAGGTCGGGTTCCCCGCCGACGCCCTCCAGCAGGAAGGGGATGAGAGTGGCTTGATTGGCCGATGCTAAGTCGCGGTACATCTGGGCAAATGTTTTCGTGTACTCCGGCCCCAGGTTGGGCGGGGCCAGCATCCCGGCAATAACGATACGGCAGGCCGGATATTTGGCGCGTACCTGGTCAATGATGGCCTGTAGGTTTTCGCGCGAAGCCTCCAGAGGCAGTCCGCGCAAGGCGTCGTTGCCGCCCAATTCGAGCACAAAGAGGTCCACGGGTTGCTGGAGCACCCAGCTTACGCGGCTGCGCCCGCCGGCCGTCGTCTCGCCGCTGTTGCCAGCGTTGATGCAGACGTACGGCAGCCCCAAGCTGTCTATTTTTTGCTGGATGAGTGCCACGAAGCCTTCCTCTGGCGAAAGGCCATACGCTGCAGTGAGGCTGTTGCCAAAGAACAAAATCACCCGGCGTGTTTGCGAGGTGTCAGAAGAGGTGCCTTCTGTCGCCACGGACGATGTGTTGGCAGAGCGGCGGCATCCGCCGTGGGCAAAAGCAAAGAATGCTATTGCCGCCACGAATACGACTCGATAAAGCATATCACACAAACAGGCGTATTGGCAAAAGGCTCAAAAGAGCCGAACGCCTATTCTTTGCGAACGACCGGAAGTTTGTGTGCTTCCCAGGCCAGCATGCCGCCTTCCATGTTGGCTAAGTTCTGGTAGCCCTGTGCCACGAGCATGTCGTAAGCGCGGCGGCTCCGGTTGCCAGACCGGCAGGCCAGGATAACCTGCTGGTTGCGCGGGATGTCTTGCAGGCGATTGGCCAGCTGGCTCAGCGGCACATTGCGGTAGTTCTTGACATTGTAGGCGACTTCGGCTACCTCATCGGGTTCGCGTACGTCAATGAGGAGGGTACCCTCTTGTGTCAAGGCATACGCTTCTTCCACCGTCAGCGACGTCGTCGGGCTGACGAAGGATTTTTTAGAGTGGCAGGCTGCTGCCCAAAGCAGCCCATGAAGCAGAGCAAACAAGAAAAGTGTACGCATAGTAAGAAGTCGGTAATTTCTGCTTGTGGACGTTTGGGAGGATATCCTCAAGAAGTTTGCCCAACAAATGCGATTTGACCAAAAGCACAGCTAAAATGCCTTGGATCAATTTACGCTTTCCGCTCAGAAACGCTACGCATCTACCCGAAATTTGAAGCCGACGCCGTGGATGTTTTCGATTTTGATGCGTTCGTCGCGGCTGAGGTATTTGCGCAGGCGGGAGATGAAGACATCTAAGCTGCGGCCCAGGAAGTAGTCGTTTTTGCCCCAAATGGTTTCCAGGATGAACGAGCGTTTGACGAGTTGGTTGCGGTGTTCGTTGAGTAGGCGGAGCAGGTCGGCTTCCTTTTGGGTGAGGGTTTCGCCCTCTTCGCCATCGTAGGAGAGCAAGAGGTTGTTGTAGTCAAACCAATACTTGCCGATAGGGACACGCCCGGTAGTACGGTTGGGTTCGCCAAAACCCGAACGGCGCAGGAAGACATGTACTTTAAGGATGAGTTCTTCGATGCTGAAAGGCTTCACCATGTAGTCGTCGGCGCCGATTTTGAGGCCTTTCAGGCGGTCTTCGCGCATGGTTTTGGCCGAGAGGAAGATGATGGGCACCTCCTGGTCGCGCTTGCGGATTTCGGTGGCCAGCTCGAAGCCGTCCACTTCGGGCAGCATGACGTCCAGAATGTAGAGGTCAAACTTCTGGCCAGACTGTATGGCCTTTAGAGCTTCGCGCCCGTCGGTGATGTGGGTAACCTGAAAGCCCTCGCGTTCGAGGTTGTCGCGGGTAACGTAGCTAAGGCTTTCGTCATCTTCTACGTAGAGCAAATGCGGCACGGGTGCTGACATAGTAGCGGCAGAGGGATGGGTGGTCTGACAATAGATGCCGCAAACTTAGCGCAAAACGCTTTTTCGGCATGGATAGGCCGGCGGTTTCCATCGTTTTTGCTCCCGCAGGGACTATTCGATGAAAAATTCACTTTGCCTTTGGCAAAGCCCAATGGCAGCCGGCCATTTTTGGCGTTTCATTTTTCACCTTTTACAGGCGGCAGCACTACGGTGAACGCGCTTCCTTTGCCCACTTCACTGCGCACCTCAACAGAGCCTTTGTGGGCCTCTACAATGGCTTTGACGTAGCTGAGGCCCAGCCCGAAGCCTTTGACATCGTGCAGGTTGCCCGTGTGGACGCGGTAGAACTTGTCAAAGATGTGTTTGCGGGCTTCCTTGCTGATGCCGATGCCTTTGTCTTCGACGGTAATGGCCACGCCGCCGTTGGGCAGGTCGCGTGTGCGGACGGTGATGTCGGGCTTTTCCGGGCTGTATTTGTTGGCGTTGTCGAGCAGGTTGTGGATGACGTTGGCTAAGTGCGTGGCATCACCCTGGACTACAGGCCGCGTAGCCTGCAGGTCGAGTTTGAGCGTTCCTTCGCGTTTTTCCACCTGAAGACTGAAGTTTTCGGCGGCCTGCTGGATGAGAGCATGCAGGTTGACTTCGGCGATGCGGAGTTGGATTTCGTTGCGATCCAGCTGGGCGATTTGCAGCACGCGCTCGACCTGGCCGTTCATGCGGCGATTTTCCTGGCGAATGATTTCGGCAAAGCGCCGGATGCGTTCCGGGTCCTGAATGACCATGGGGCTGACGATGCTGTCCGTCGCCAGTGAAATGGTGGCAATGGGGGTTTTGAACTCATGGGTCATATTATTGATGAAGTCTGTCTTCATCTCCGACAGTTTTTTCTGCCGGTAAATGACCTGGATAGTGTACCAAAACGAGAAAAGGATAATGCCGGTAAAAATGATAGACAGCACCAGGCTTTGCCAGACGGAGCCGAGTACCAAACGGGTGCGGTCGGGGAAGTAAATGGCTAAATAGCCCGGCGACTCGACGTCTTTAGGGAACAGTGCCACCCGATATGGTGAATTGTAGAGGGATGTAGCCCCTTTAGCCATGAGGTGCGGCGTGTTTTCTACAACGACGTAGTAACCGTTCATAATGACGAAGCTGCTGCGGGCTTTGGAATAGACGCCGTACTGATAAGGAGCATCAATGCCGCGGCTGCGGAGTTCTTCGCGCAGAGACTGGTCAAGCAGGTCGAGCGGGACGCGCTCGGCCAGTGGGCGGGAATCCACTAATTGGCTGACTTTCATGTACTCCCACAGGGCGGTGTGGTCTTCAAAAGAGCGAGACAGGTCAGCAGGGGTTTCAGGCAGGCTGTCGGTGCGGGCAATGCGTCGGGTGTGTTGTCCGCCTTCAAAGTATTGGGCGGCGCGGCGCAGGTTGCGGTTGAAGTCGGAGGAAGATTTAAAGGTGGCCCTCAGCACTTCCAGTGCGGTGATGTCCTCGTAGTATTCGATCTTATCGGCGACGCGGTTGAGGATAGCATAGACGTTTTTGTCGAACTGCTCCTCGTTGAGGCGAATGTTCCAGCCTATCCAATAGATTTGCATGCAGATGATGCCGATGAGGGCGGCGGTCATCATGCCGATGATGAGTCGGATGCGCAGTGGGTTCATGTTGCTTGTGAACGGGCAAAGGCGTGCCGCCGGCAGTAGATGTTTGGGTTTGGCGGCATTTCAGCGCTTGTTTCGCGCCTGGGTTTGCTGGGCGAAGATACGGATGTTCTGGCGGCAGCGGTACCAGTGCAGCCCCTCGGCGCCCAGGGCTACGGAGAGCGCCAGGCCGGTCAGGAGGTGCTGTAGCGCCAGGGCTACATCGTCATACAGGCGAAAGAAGGGCCGTACTACAAACAGTTCGGCGGCGGCTACGGCCAGCGCAGCAAAGATGAGGCCTATGCAAACGGCCCAGGAGCGCCGCAACCAGGGCGGGCGCTGATGGAGCAGGCATTTGCGCAGCAGCCGCCACCCCGAACGATTGGAGGGGTAGAGCTTGAGGTACTCGCGCAACACATGCTCGGCAGCTGGCCATTGTCGCTGTTGCACGAGTGCTTCGGCCTTGCGCGGGAGCAAACGGGCCAGAATATCCTGCCCGCTCCAGTGGGTCATATTTTGCAGGAAGACTTGCTCAATCAGGTGGTCCAGCATGACGACAGCCTGGCCATAAAAGCCCACGGAGTAGAGCGCTTCAGTGTAGGTGTAGGCACAGTCGAAGTACTCGCTATCGTCCAGCGTGCGTAGTTCGTCTTCGTGCTGCTCAAAATAGCGAATGATGCCATGGTAGTCCGCGGCATCAATCGCTTTGAAGTTCCGATACAGGCGCAGGCGCTGAGCGGGCAGGTACGCCATAGCAGAGCAAAGTCATTTAAAACCGGTAAAACGCTACGGGCATGTTGTCGTCGAAGGCACCGGTAAGCACCGGGTTCTGGACGTTGGCCGTGTATTCGCGCACTTTTGCACGCACGTAGCCGTACAACTCGCGAATGGTAATAATGTTGTCGCCGTTGGCATTGGCTTCGCCTCGCATGCCACGCAATAAGTAATAGGTGAACACCCCCTGGCGCAAGCCGTGGTCTTCCAGTGAGAGTTCTTCGCCTTTAGAAGACATGAGCAGGGCGATGCCTCCTGTGGACTCTTCAAAGGCCTGATAGTAGCGGCTGAGCGACACTGGTGCAGGCCCTTTGGCCGCCAGTCCGTAATTGAGCGTACCGCTGTGGCAGGCGTCGGCGATGCAAAGTTTGTGCTTGGCCTGGCTTTGCAGCAGGATTTGCTTGATTTCCTCGTGGCGTAGTTTGTTATTGAAACCGTCGTAGTCCACAGGCAGGAAGCAGCCTTCGAGGCCATGCCCACTGAAGAAGAAGAGAATGACGTCGTTTTTGTCGGCCTTGAGGAAGTACTGGCGCATGGCGCGCAGGATGTTTTCGCGCGTAGCGTTTTCGTCCACGAGCACGACGATCTGGTCGTCGGGCAAAGCGCCGCCTTCAGGGCTTTTCAGGAAAGAGTAAAAGCGGTAGGCGTCATCGTCGGTGTAGCGCAGCGAGGGCATGGCGGTGTAGCGCCCTACACCTACCACGACGGCATAAATCTTGACACCCTGGGTGGCCTCCACCCGCACAGGGTTGTTGGGCAAGACCTCTTCTGAGGTTAGCTCGTGCATGACGTGGCCGTTGACCCACACGGCGCCAGTAGCGCGGCGGCCTGAATAGAGCACGCCCTGCCCGTTCGGGGCGCCATTGGCCCATTGGCCTTCGTAGCGGTCGCCGCTGGCGTAGTAGCAGATGCCTTTGCCCAATGGAACGCCATTTTGAAACTCCCCTATCCAGCGCGAGCCGTCGGGGTAGTCGTAGTAGCCCGTTCCACTGCGGCAGAAGGTGGTGTTGCAGTTGCGCAGGCCAGCGATGTTGTTGCGACCGCTGTTGTTCGCGGTATTGGCCGTAGCTGAAGAGGTGTTCGTTGAGGTATTGGTAGCGCCATTCGCAGGCGGAGCAGTATTGCTGACCCGCGTCTGGAGTTTGCCGGCTACCCAAAGCCCTTCTTCTACCTGGCCATTTCGATGTACTAACCGCCCCTGGCCATTCTTCTTATTCTCTTTCCAGCTACCGGTATAGTAAGCGTTATCGGGGTAATACATGGTACCCTGACCGTCAAACTTACCAAATTTGAATTCGCCTTCGTAGCGCTCTTTGGAGGCAAAGTAGTACGTCCCTTGCCCATGCGGCTGGCCGGCTTGCCATTTTCCGACGTAGCGGTCGCCGTTTTTAAACACGTAGGTGCCTACACCATTGAAGCAATCGCCCTGGACGCATTGGGCAGACAGATTTTGGGACATGCCCATCAACAGGGCAAGCGGCGGGAGGATGAACAAAATAAGACCCTTCATAGGAGTGCGATTTTGGATGGGTGGTTAAAACGAATGTTAAAACGTAAGAAGGGTGCAAATACTGTTAAGCAAAGATTAAAGGCCATGCACCTGGGCCTCGAGGTGCGAAGGTCGTAAAAGCGTTTGAGCCGACACGTGTACGGGAAACATTGCTGTTTTTCCGAATACTGTGCCAGATGCGCTACGTAGTGCCTTGCGCTGTACCTTTGCATTCGGCTAAGGAACACCTTTATCACTGATTTTCAAATTTTTAAACAAGCAAGCCATGCTCAAAAAAATTCTTTTTTTCGCACCTGTTGTCGCGTTGCTTTCGGCGTGTGGGCAGCAACCTTCCAACTCGGGCAATGCCCAGGCGCCTGAAGTGGAGCAAAGCTTTGGCGCTCCGACCACGCCGGACGGCGCTATTCCTTACACAGAACTGGCCGCGCGAATGGGCGATCGGGACTCCTTGCCCGTCAAAATCATCGGTCGCGTGGGTGAAGTCTGCCAGAAGAAAGGCTGTTGGATGACCATTGTCGCCGAGAGCACCGACCTGCCCGAGATGCGCGTAACGTTCAAGGACTACGCATTCTTCATGCCCAAAGACCTGGCTGGCAAGCGCGTGGTTATTGACGGCTTCGCGTACATTTCTGAAACCTCCGTGGAGGAGCTGCGCCACTATGCCGAGGATGCTGGCAAGTCGCCCGACGAGATTGCCGGCATTACCGAGCCGCTTCGCGAAGTGGCCTTTGAGGCCGCCGGAGTACTGGTGTTGAAAAATTAAGGGCTTATTGACCTACTTAACGCCCTTTCGGAGGCCTATCAGAGGCTCCGAAAGGGCGTTTTAGTACTTCATATCGCGCACGCCGGTTACATAGAACATCTCCATGGGTGCCTTATTTTTAGCGGAGATAAGGCCGCGGGGTTGCCACTCAAATTCGTATTTGGCCTTCCAGTAAGCGCCTTCGCTGACGTTGACGTGCCCTGGCTCGCAGGCCTCTTCTACGCGAGCAGCAATGTTGACGGTGTCGCCCCAGATGTCATAGGCAAACTTCTTTTCGCCTACCACGCCGGCCACGACCGGGCCAGTGTGGATGCCGACGCGTGCTTCAAAGTAAGGCAGGCCCTGAGCCATGCGTTCCGCCTTGCGATGGAGCAAGAAGTCCTGAATCTGTAAGGCCGCCTTCACCATATCGGATGGGCTGGCGTTTTTGTCTGATAACAGGCCGCTTGCGCAGATGTAAGCATCCCCAACGGTCTTGATTTTTTCGATGCGGTATTGCCCAATAATGTGGTCGAACGTCCTGAAACAGTGGTCTATTTCTTCCACCAGCTGCTCTGGAGTCAATCGCTCGGCCACATGGGTGAAGCCGACAAAGTCCACGAACATAACAGTAGCATCTTCATGCTTTCGAGGGGCTACTCTTTTTTGTGCTTTTAGCTCCTGGGCGATAGCAGGTGGCAGAATATTGAGAAGTAGTTCCTCACTACGCTGCCGCTCTTTTTCGATGATCTCATTTTGACGTGCCAGGGTCTTGGCCGTGCGCTGCTTGCTCTGGTAAAGCAGGAATAGCAACGCTGCGATAATCAGAATAACCGCTGAAATGACGAGCAGCAGGTTGCGGGCCGCCTCCGATTTCTGGCGCTCCACTTCCAGCTGGGCGGCGATGGCTTTTTGTTTTTGAATTTCACGCTCTTGCTGGGCCTTAATCATAGAGTCGAGCATCTGGCTTTCCGTCATCGTTTTCAGCAGGCGGTTTTTGACTTTTTCTAAGGAGTCGGCCTGTCGTCGGGTTTCTGAAATTTCGGCCTCGCGCTTGCCTAATTCCTGCTGCGAGAGGGTCTGTACCTGTTGTATCTGTTGTTTGTACGTGGTCTCTATTTCCTGGGTTTTGCCCGAGAGTTGAGCGATTTGCTCTTTGAGGCTTCGATTTTCGGCCTCTAAGGCGGCTATCTGGCCCTCCAGGCGGCGAGTAACATCGCCACCAGGAGCGCTTCGGCCCGTATTTTCCTGCAGGTAGCTGATCATTTCCTGGCTCCATTTGAGGGCTTCCTGAAAGTTTTTCTGCTCTTTGCTGATGTTCATCAGCCTTTCGGCGGCAGCCAGGGCCACGTCGCGGTGGCCGTAGTTGCGGGCAGTGTTCCAGGCCTCGAGCAGGCGAGATGAGGCCTCTGGGTACTTCTTTCGGCGGTATTGGGCGTCGCCGCTGAGCAGGATAGCGTCGGAGGCCATGCGCTTTTCGTTCAGCTGGATGGCCAATTCGTAGGCCTGATACGCCAGGTCGGAAGCCTCGGCAAAGTTGCGCGCATTCATCAGCGCCTGGGCCAGATCGTAGCTGATCTGCATGCGCTCGTTCTTCGTCTGCGCTTTGCGCAAATTTGCCCTCAACTCGGCTACCGACTGTGCCGCAAGCGCCGAAGCAAGGCCCAAACAGGCCAAGCATACAACCAAAAATGCGGGAAATTTCATGACCAAAACCCGGCTTTTTACACCTGTGGCTAAAGTGAGGCCCAAAAGTGAAAATTTCTTTCCGAACGCCCGCAGCAAAAAGCCAATGCCAGTACTTTTACCCGCCTAATCTGGCAAAAACACTTATGCACATTCACCCTTTCCGGGCTATCTACCCCATCTTTGAGCGCATCCCCTCTCCCGACGATTTCTGCGCCAACGCCAAACACGCCTTCTTGGATTATCAGCGCGACCAATTGCTGACGCAGGTAGAGCAGCTGGCCATTTTTGTCTATCAAATTCAGACCGCCCACCGCACCCACACCGGCATCATTGCCGCCAACGACCTGGATGACTTCCATAAAGGAAAAGTCAAAAGGCACGAACGCACCCTGAGCGAACGCGAATTGCGCCAGCAAGAGCTCCTGCTGCGCTGGGGGGCCATCCTCAAACCCGTGCTGCTCACCTTCCCCCCAGTACCTGACCTGAACACCTGGATGCAAAACTTCATTGAAACCCACGAACCGCTCTTCACCGTCCACTTCGCCAACGAACAGCAAACCCACCGCGCCTGGATGCTCAGCGACGCTGACCAGATTCAGTACCTGCAACAACTCTTCGATCAGCAAGTCCCCGACGTTTACATCGCCGACGGACACCACCGCACCTCCACCCTCGCCCTCCTGCGCCAACAGCAAGCACAACATCCAGACATGGACTTCGGGCGCCTCTTCTGCGCCTACTTCGCTACCGACCAGCTGGACATCTTAGACTACAATCGGGTCGTCGAAGGGCTGAATGGCCTCCAGCCCGAGGTATTCTTCCGCCATTTGGGACACCTGTGCACCATTCAATACGTGGAGCACCCCAGAAAGCCGCGACATAAATATGAAATGAAAATGCTCTTCCGCGACCACTGGTACCGCCTCCACTGGCAGCCCGAACTGCTCCAGCACGCCCAGCGCAACAACCCATTGCCCGCACTGCTCGACGTCTCGCTGCTCAACGAGTATATCCTGCAGGGCCTCCTTGGCATCCAGGACGTGCGCACCGACACGCGCATCACCTACATCGAGGGCACCAAAGGCCTCAAAGGCATCCGAAAGGCCGTCGGCCAGCACCCCGAACGCATCGGCTTCGTACTCCATCCAGTCGCTTTCGACGACATGATGCGCATCGCCGACGCCGGCGAAACCCTGCCGCCCAAAAGCACCTACTTCGAGCCGAGAATGAAGTCGGGGACACTCATCAAGCCGCTGCGGAAATAGTAATTATCTGACCTAATACTATCGCCAACCATTCCATCGCTCGGCGCGTTTAAAGGCACTGCGGCTTTGAAGCCAAAGGCGCAATCTGTGGCCCTTTCCGGTAGAACTGCTCAAAGTCGCGTACCTTAGCGCAAAAAAACGACCATACCTGCCGAATACTTGCCCAGCCCATGCTCGAACTTCCCATCGTCAGCGATACATCACCTGCGCGCACCAAACGGCCCGAATGGCTTAAAGTGCGCCTGCCTATGGGCGAAAATTACCGTATGGTGCGCAGCATTGTGGACGAGTTCCAGCTGCATACTATCTGCCAGAGCGGCAACTGCCCCAACATGGGCGAATGCTGGGGCGCCGGCACGGCCACCTTCATGATCTTGGGCAATGTGTGCACGCGCTCGTGCTCCTTCTGCGCCGTCAAGACTGGGCGGCCCACCGAGTATGACGAGGACGAGCCGCGTCGCGTGGCCGAGGCCATCTGGCTCATGCGCGTCAAGCACGCCGTTATCACCTCCGTCAACCGCGACGAGCTCAAAGACCGCGGAGCCGAAATCTGGTATCGCACCGTGCGTGCCGTCAAAGAGCGCTGCCCCGAAACCACCATTGAAACGCTCATCCCTGACACTAAGGCCAACTGGGAGGCCCTCGAACGCATGATCAGTGCCGGCCAGGAAGTGGTCAGCCACAACATGGAAACCGTGCGTAGCCTCTACCGAAAAGTGCGCCCACAGGCCAAGTACGAGCGCAGCTTAGAACAAATACGCCGCATCAAAGCCTACGGCAAACGCACCAAAAGCGGCATCATGGTTGGCTTAGGCGAAACCAAAGACGAGGTTTTCCAGCTCATGGATGACCTCTTGGAAAACGGCTGCGACATCCTGACCATAGGCCAGTATCTGCAGCCCACGAAGATGCACTTAGACGTGGCGGAGTTCGTGCATCCTGACATGTTTGCCGAATACAGAGAAGTGGGCTTAACCAAAGGCTTTAAGTACGTGGAAAGCGGGCCGTTGGTGCGTTCCAGCTATCATGCAGAACGGCATGTCTTTTAAGCGAGTGCTGTCATTTTTATGGGAAAAACAATTCTCGTTGCCGGTGGTAGTGGCTTCATTGGCGTCCGATTGGTTGAAATGCTGCAAGCACAGGGCCACAGCGTCCGCCTACTGACGCGCACCCCGCGCGCCCCACACCATTACGCCTGGGACCCCATCGCTGGTCGGATAGACGATGCCGCCGTGCAGGGCGCTGATGTGGTCATCAATCTGGCCGGTGCGGGCATTGCTGAAAAGCGCTGGACGCCTGCGCGCAAACAGCTCATCATTGCCAGCCGCGTGGAAAGCGCGCGTGTCTTGCTCGGTGCTTTTCAACGGCTCCAGCATTCGCCCGAAGCCTATCTGGCTGCTTCTGCCATTGGCTACTACGGCAACTCCGGCGAGCGCTGGATGACGGAAGAAGATCCACCCGCCGACCAGGGTTTTCTGAGCATCTCGACCATCGAGTGGGAGCGCGCCACCGAAACCATTAGCGCCTCGGGTATCCGCACCGTCGCCTTCCGCATCGGCATCGTGCTCGAACAATCGGGCGGTGCTCTGCGCGAGATCATCCGCCCGCTGCGCTTCGGCATTGGCGCCTACTTCGCCGACGGGCAGGCCTGGTACTCGTGGATCCACCGCGACGACGTATGCCGCATGTTCCTGTGGGCCATAGAAAACCCTCGCGCCGAGGGCATCTACAACGCCGTGGCGCCTCACCCCGTGCGCAATCGCGAATTAGTGCAGGCCACCGCGCGTGCTATGGGGCGCTGGGCCATCCCTGCGCCTGCGCCCGCTTTTGCCCTGTGCCTGATGCTGGGCGAGATGGCCGACGTCGTGCTCAACAGCACCCGCGTATCGGCAGCGAAAATCCTGCAGGCGGGCTTCTCCTTTCAGTACCCACAATTAGAAGACGCGCTGGCCAACATCTTCAGGCGATAACGCTGCCGGCCAATCTTGCCGCTAAAACCGACGCGAACGCTCGAGCATCTAAGAGCTTGTTCGCACGAAGCAAAAGACCACCGGAGGCATAGGGTACGCCATTGCTCCATCAGCCGGAGGTGGCCTGCCTCCCTGCACACGGCAGTTGTACACCTGTTTTTGGAGAGGTGTACCCTCTGGTGAGGCCGCCCAAAACACCCTGCTCTGCCTCAAAGGCGCCGTTCGTCGGAAAAATTTCGCCGAATTCTAAAAAAATTAACCTCTAATCGCACCACATAGAAAGGGTAGTTTTTACCTTTGGGCCTGAACTCAGGCGCATGTTCTGAGTTCAGGCACTTCTCCTATCTTCTCTCATAATCTAAACCGTTTCTGCACTATGCTCATTTTGTACATTGCCCTCCTCGCACTTGTAATAGTGCGCGTTGCGCCCAGAATGGCCCATCTCTGGGGCAGCTTCGCTCGCTGAAATCGGGATACTCAGCGAGTACGTATAATCCCTTCCTACCTCGTTTTCCCGTCAAAAATACGAGCAGAGCCGCCTGTATCGGGCGGCTCTGTTTGTTTAAGCGCAAGGGCAAAAGGTTACTTTTTTCTGGCCTCCGGCATAAGCATGGCGCCAGACATTTCCGCACATTTGCGGCGCCGAAGTACACGCTGTTTCTTCACGCAAATACAAAACGGCCTACCTTTGGCGTTTGCAAGCGCGCATAGAAACAATACGTTTACTAACCCAGTACGCATTCTTCGCCGTATGAGTTCATCCTTTCTGTTTGCCACATTCTGGTTCTTGCAATTCCTGCCCGCTACCCAGACACCCGAAACCGTAACACACAAAAGCCTGCTGGACACCTTTATGGGCAACACCACGTCCAGCATGGCGATGTTCTTCATTCTGGTGTTTCTGTCCATCGCCGCCGTTTACATCATCATCGAGCGCTACCTGACCATCAAGCGCGCCGGGCGCGTGGACCAAAACTTCATGAACAGCATCCGGGCCAGTGTGGAAAGCGGCAACCTCCAGGCCGCCAAGGCGCTGTGCCAGAGCGTGGATGCTCCCATGGCCCGCATGGTTGAAAAAGGCTTAGACCGCATCGGCAAGCCGCTGGAAGACATCAACAAGGCTATTGAAAATGTGGGCAACTTGGAATTGCTCAAATTGGAGCGCAACCTCTCTACCCTGGCCTCCATCTCCGGCCTGGGGCCTATGTTCGGGCTGTTGGGTACGGTGTTGGGCCTTATCCTGTCGTTCCAAGACATGTCCACCGCCGAAAACGTAACGCCGCAAGTGCTTTCCAGCGGTATCTATCAGGCCCTCACCAGTACCGCCATGGGCTTGGTGGTGTCTATCGTGGCCATGGCTGGCTACAACGTGCTGGTGTCTAACTTAGATAAAGTGGTGTATAAAATGGAATACACCGCCCTTCAATTCATGGACCTGCTGCAAGAGCCTTCGCGTTAAGGGCGTTCACCCATCTCCTCATCCCAACATCGGAAAAATACCATGGGCCTGAAACGAAGAGTTCGCGTTACGCCAACGTTCAGTCTGGCAGCCATGATTGACATCATCTTCTTGCTACTGATGTTTTTCATGCTGACGTCCAAATTCGTTACTCCGAACGCCTTAAACCTGCAGCTGCCTTCCAGTACATCCAAGACGATGGCTTCGCCCGACTTGGCCGTATCCGTCAACCGCAGCGGCGAGTACTTTGTGGATGGCGTCCGAGTGCGCAAGGAGAATCTGGAGAATGCTGTAGCGGCCAAGATCCGTGCTAAAAGAGAAGACCCCAAGCAAATAACCCTCACCGTCGTGGCCGAAAAAACGGTTCCTTTAGACGACGTTGTTTACATCCTGGATATTGCCAACCGGCTCAAGATCAAAACCATCCTGGCCACAGAAGAGCGCAGAAGTGAGCGATAGGACGCCCCCGGTTTGCGATAAAAAGCATCCGGCGCAGTTGTGCATTTTATAGTCGCGTATTCATCTAAAGGAGAAAAAAACCATGTCTGTTGCCATATCCCGACAGAATGACGAAGACCGCCTCAAGGCGGCCGTCATCAGCGTGCTGCTACACTTGCTATTGCTGCTATTGCTCATCTTCATGCAGGTGGGTGTGAAAACACCGCCGCAGACGCCACCACCCATTGTCATTGAATGGGGCGGTGGCGGCTCGAAAGCATCGCCTGGCCTGCCCGACCGTGGTCAGGGCAGCTCGCCCGCACCTCAGGGCCAGCAAATGGAAGACCCGTCGAGCAAAACGCCCGCAGAACGGCCTGTGCCCACGCCGGCCCCCCCGAAGACATCACCACCGCCGAAGCCCACAGCGCCTTCGGCCACCAACACGCCTACTTCAACCGACCCCGACGTGGCGGCCCTGCGCCGCGCCCAGGAAGAGGCACGCCGTAAACAACAGGAAGACGAGCGTCGCCGCAAACAGGAAGAAGCCGACCGGCAGGCCGCCGAACAGCGCCGCATCGCCGAAGAGCAAGAGCGCCAGCGCCGCGAAAAAGAGGAAGCCGACCGCAAACGCGGCCAATTTGGCAGCGCCTTTGGCCGACCCGGTTCAGGTACTGGCCAGGGCAACACCGGCCAGTCCGGCAACCAGGGGCAGCCCGGCGGAACAGGCAACAACCCCTTCGGCCAGGGCGGCAGCGGCGGCGGTAGCGGTGGCGGCGATGGCCAGGGCGTGGGCGAGTCTATCGGTGGAGGCTTGTCGGGCCGCCGTGTGGTCAGCCGCCCCAAAATGGTGGACGATACTCAATATACTGGTCGCGTAGCTATTCGCGTGTGCGTCAACTCCGAAGGTGAGGTAACCTCTGCTGCCTACACTCAGGTCGGCTCCACCACTACTGAAGGCGTGCTGCGCAACAAAGCCCTCAGCTGGGCGCGCCAGTATCGCTTTGCTCCTGACCCAGACGTGTCGGAGCAATGCGGAACCATCACCTTCGACTTCAGGGTCAAGTAGCGGCTTTTCTCCAAGTTGGCAGTAGCCGTTCTGGCATCCGACCGAAAGCGCCCGTGCAAATGCACAGGCGCTTTCGGTCGCTTATTTCCGCGCCAAATACACGCCCGTCAGGATGATTGCCGTACTGGCCATGTCGAAGGCACCGACCACCTCGCCGTCTAAAGCGCCGGCTATCAAAGCAGCCACAGGAAGCAAGTAGGTTACCGACGTGGCAAACAGCGCACTGGTGCGCTGCAAAAGCCAGAAGTATAGAATGGAGCCGCCCACCGTGCCCAGCACCGCCAAATAGCTGATATAGCCCAGCCCGACCCAACCTTCCGGATGCGTCAGCGCTGCCGACCAGCCACCCGACCAGGCCAGCCCCAGCAAGAACAGCCCCCCAGTAAGTACAAAAGCGCCCGAAGCAATGGCCGCCGGGTGCTGGTCGCGCAAATAGCGGCTCACCGTGTTGGCGTTTATGGCATAGCACAGCGTAGCCGCTGCACATAGCAGCGCATACTCTATCTGGCCATCCACGACACGGCCGCGCTGCACAAACACTAAAGCAGCAGCGCCCAAAAAGCCTAAGGTAACCCCCGCCACTTTGCTGCCAGAGGGCCGAAAATGGAAGAAAACGGCGCCCAGCAACAACGTGAATAACGGCGTGAGCGAATTGAGCACGCCAGCCAGGCTGCTGCTCACGCGCGTCTGTGCCACCGCAAAAAGAAAATTGGGAATAGCCGAGCCGCAAAACGCCACCACCAGCAGTGCTCGCCAGCGCGCCCAGTCAATGCGCGGCCAGAACAGCCAGGCCACCGGCGCATATGCCACCAAAGCCAACACCATGCGCCACATAGCCATCTGCAGTGGGGTATAAACAGCTATGGCGCGCTTGATAAAAACAAAAGACAGCCCCCAAATGGCCGTAAGGATCAACAGCAGCAACCAATCTAAAGCACTGGGCGGGCGGTGTGTCATGGGCAGCGAAAATAGCGGCCACTAAAAGCAGATAGGGCGCCATTGGTTCAATATCAGGCCATCTTCGCCGACGAGCGCAGCTGCAGCAATGCCACGCTTTCCACGTGGTGCGTGTGTGGAAACATGTCCACCCCCCGCACGCGCAATACGTCGTATCGCTCGGCCAGCAGCTGCACGTCGCGCGCCTGCGTAGCCGGATTGCAGCTCACATACACGATGCGCGGTGCAGCTAATTCGAGCAAGAAGCTCACCGCCCGCTCGTGCATGCCTGCCCGCGGCGGGTCGGTGATGACCACATCGGGCCGACCATGTCGCTCCACAAATGCTGGCGTCAGCAGGTCTTTCACGTCGCCTACGTAAAAATGCGCATTATCAATGCCGTTCAGCCGTCGGTTTTCCTCCGCGTCGGCAATGGCTTCGGGCACTTCCTCGATGCCCACCACCTGGCGGCAGTGTCGGGCGGCATACAGGGCAATGGACCCTGTGCCGGTGTAGAGGTCAAAGACGTTTTCCTGTCCTGTGAGGCCTGCAAAGTCCAGCGCCGTATCGTACAGGTTTTTGGCCTGGGCCGAGTTGGTCTGAAAGAATGACTTCGGCCCTATTTTGAAGCGCAGGTCGCCCAGTTGTTCCACCACGAAGCCCTTGCCTGTGTAAGTAACCATGTCTAAGTCGAGCACGATGTCGTTGGCTTTAGGGTTGATGCAGTAAATCACTGTTGTCAAACGTTCGCCCAGCCGCTCGAGCAGGGCATCCAGATAGTGCCGGATGGCTTCAGGGTCGTCGTATCCGAAGCTGAACAGGGCCAGCGCCTCGCCCGTGGTAGTCAGTCGCAGCATCAAGTTGCGCAGAAAGCCCTGTTGCTTTCGGAGGTCATAAAAGCTCAGCTTCTGCTCGAAGGCAACCTGCCGGGCCGTATTTCGAATGAGGTTAGAGGGTTCTGCCTGCAGCCAGCACTCGTGGATGTCCACGACTTTATCAAAGGCGCCAGCGCGGTGAAAGCCCAGTGCAGGCTGCGCCTCAATGCTCGGGTCGGCGATTTCCTCGGCCAATAGCCAGCGCCTGTTGGCGAAGCCAAACTCTAGCTTATTGCGGTAATGTGTCGTTTGCGGCGCGGGCAGGATGGGTAAAAATTCGCCCACGGGCACTTTGGCAATGCGCTCAAAGGCATCCACAATGGCTTGCTGCTTGTGCTCCAATTGGGCAGGGTAGGCCAGATGTTGCCATTTGCACCCCCCACACACGGAAAAGTGCCGACAAAACGGCTCCACCCGGTGCGGCGAAGGCACCCGAAGACGCTCTAAACGCCCCTCGGCAAAGCCGCCGCGTTTTCGGAACACCCACACATCCGCCACATCGCCCGGCACGGCACCCTCTACAAACACAACCATCCCATCGGCCGCACGGCCAACAGCCCTACCCTTATCGGCCAGCCCGTGAATAGTTACGGCCTCCGCCACATACGATTTGGATTTTCGACCCATGCGCTCGCGTTTGAGGCCGCAAAAATAGACCGCACAAGCCGCTCCAAAGGTCACCAACAAAAAGCCCCCCCTCTGGAGAGCCAGAGCGGGGGCTGCTTTCATGGTTTGGAGGCCGTTGCTTTGGTTAGAGCTGGGCCTCTAAAGCCGTTTTTGTGCTGTATTGCAGGATGCGGTGAACGGTATTGGATGTCGGCAAAAATTGAACTTTTGGAAGCGTTTGCTTCGCATGCTGCAACTCGTAAAACTCCGCTTGGAGCACAGGGTCTGATGCCAAACGCTGCTTCATGCGCGCCGCTTCTTCTGCCGGCATTTCATGGTAAAGAAAGCGCATGAGATCATCCTCCGGGTAAGATTTGAACATAAGCGAGAAATTCAAAGGTGATGTGTGATTGCCTGAAAACCGCCCTTTAAACAAGGCTGAAGACGCAAATAGTATGTACTCTACGGGCAAATTTTATTTTTTAACACTTGGCGCATCTTCAACGATGCCAGCCACTCCCTCAAACAGGCCAGCCGCCACCTCGTTCATTGGCCCGCAACTCTGGGAATACGAGTATTCGGGGCGGGGGCCTCGAATGGTCTAAGGGTATCGAGTGGTTTTAAAAGCGGTTCTTACTGACTGACCTTACGCAAGACCCCCGTGAGGCAAAAGATCAAAAACCGCAAAAAGCGCACAAGGCCGCGGAGGTATTTCTCTCAGCGTTTCCCTGCGTTCTCTGCCGTGAAAAAATAAAATCTCAGAGCCTGTGGGCAGATCAACCGTGCGCCTTATCTACTAAAAAAGTAGCCGCAAATGCACGAATTTGAGGCGACATCTCCCACAGGGAGGTGTCGCCTCTGGACTTTGTTTCTCATTCGTGCATTCGTGGCGACGTCGCTGCCTGAGGACGATGGCATTTTGTTCTGCTGCCTGCATAAGATCAGTTACTGAGGCCTGTGTTCTTCCAGCAGTCGCTCGCAGGCAGCTTCTACTAAGCGAAAGACCTGCACAAAGCCTTCCGGGCCGCCGTAGTAAGGATCGGGTACCTCCCGCTCCTGCCCCGGGTAGAGGACGTCAAGCAAAAATCGAATTTTTTGTAGATGCTCCGGACGGCTGGTCATTTGCTGCAGATGCTGCAAGTTTTGTCGGTCCATAGCGAAGATGAGGTCGAAGCGCTCGAAATCCTCCGGACGCACCTGGCGTGCGCGCTGGTCGGTGATGTCAATGCCAAAGCGGCGCGCCACATCAATAGAACGTTGATCGGGCAGCTCACCCACATGCCACCCACCTGTGCCGGCGCTGTCTACCCACCAGTCGAGCCCCCGCTGCCGAGCTTTATGCTTAAGAATACCTTCTGCTAATGGACTCCGGCAAATGTTGCCGAGACAGACCATGAGAATTCGCATCAGAAAATCACGCTGTATTTAAGCATGAAAGCACCCGTTAGCTGGGTGGCAGGTGCTAATCGGTCGCCCTCATCGCCATAAATGCCGTTTTTATTGGCGTCAATGATCATTTTCAAGTTCGGGTCGTAAAAGGCTTCGCCTAACAAGTCCAGAGATAAACCTTTAAACAGCTGGATGCTGAAGTTGTTGGTGAACAGCACCACCATATTTTGCGGTTCATTGAGGTAATTAGAAAACAAACGCAGCGTGCTGTTCACCGATAGACGGTCTTTAAAATACTTATTGGTGTAGCGTCCCACCAGCTCGGAGCCTAATCCAAGGAAGTAGTTGTTGTATTCAATAATGTTCCCCTGTTCATCCTTTTTCACCTCGTTGCCGTGGATGTCTAAGATAGCCAGGGAGTCGTCGGCTACATAAATGAAACGCACCGCTACCGGCGAATACTGGAAGCTGAGGTGCTGATTGGGTTTGAACGTGATGCCAGGTGAAAACTGGATAATCAAAGGTGATAGGAAATTGGCCACAAGGCGGTCGGCCTTGCCGTCAATTTCTGTGGGGCGCAGATAGTTGCTCTGGTACGTGCGCAGCAACTGCGACTGAGCCAACAGATCAGCAGAGACGAACCATTTATCGTTGCTGCTCACCGTGTAGCCATATGTAGACGTCAAGCGCAGGACGTCTAAATTTTTCAAAAAGCCCTGTGGTTGCGTAGGTGAGGTGCGTCCCTGCTGCTGGAGTGTGAGTTGGAGCGCCAGTTGATTTTTCCAAAACGAACGCTGAGCGATACGGTCAGCCGAAAACGTACCCAACCCGCCAATAGTGAGGCGGTTGGTGCCCGCGCCCACACGCGGGTTGATGATGCCCAGACCGCTCAGGTCGAAGCCTAAGCTGCCGCGAAAGCGCCAGGTCGTGTCTTTGGCTGCAGCTGTGGCGGCATCCTGAGCCTGAAGCGAGCCAGATAAAACGAAGAAAAGGGCAAAAAGGGTGGTTAAAATGCGCATAATAGAAATGTGAATTTTGTTTACTTAACTAAACACCTTCCGGGGCCGTACTCTCAGGCGGCAGCAGGTTTTCCTCCTGGCCGTCGGGGTAGAAAATCTCGACTTTATCGGTCATCATCTTGCTCATGGGCACAATGACCGCCTTGTCGGGCGTCTGCAGAATGAGCGACGTGGCATCTATGTGCACCACCTTGCCACGCACCCCGGCGATGCGTACCTCCTGACCTACTTGCACTTTATCGCGGTTGTAATGGCTGGCAATATAATTGGACACCAGATCGCGGGCAGCTAAACCATAGCCTACAGCAAAAGCCAGCGCCAGTGCACCCACAATAACCGTCAGGTTCGAGGCAATAAAACCGGTGTTGATCTTCGCCTGAGCCAGGGCGCTGACGGCCACCGTAATGAAGAGAAAATAAAAAACCGCCGTCCCTATCAAGCGGGCCGACGGAATGCCCATGCTCTGGCACGCTGCCTGAACGATACCGCGAATCATATCAGCCAAAAAGAGACCCAACAAGAACAGCACAAAGGCCGAAAACAGCGCTGGCAGGTAGTCAATCAAGTCGCGCACCATATCGGTGATGGCTGGAATACCCAGCACATCGGTGGCGAAGATGACAAAAGCCAGCATAAGCAGGTAAAAAACCATCTGGCCCGCCACCGCCGATAGCGCAATGCGCATGCCTGAGCGCTGCACTAAGTCAATGTCGTTGAGGCGCTCGGCCAAACGGTCTATGCCCGCCAGCGACAGCACGCGCTGAATGACCCGGCGAATCAAACCCGCGACGATCCGGCCAAGAATCAGGATGAGCAGCGCAAATAGCAACTTGGGCGCAGCCTCCGAAAAGCGGGTAATCAATTCCTGAAATACACCGTCTTTGATTTTATTGATAAACTCTTCGAGCATGGGAACAGGCAATAAAAAAGGAAAGAGGGAGAGTGAGGAAAGCAGTAAGGCAAAAGGTCAGAAACGCCCAGGCGGACGCCGCCAATCCGGCAGCACATCGCCCCCAACGCTCCGGCCCGGCGGCAGGCAGGAGTATTGCCCCGGCGCACCGCCACCCAAAAGATGGGCCGCCGTGCGCAACGCACAGGGGAGGAAAATGTCAGCCACCCGGCCAGCCGCCGCAGCACTGCGCACCTGGCTGAACACCTGCGGCTCCAGCTCTGACGGAAGCTGCGACATCAAATCGTTTTCCAAGCTCTTGAAGGCGTTAAATTCTCGCATAAGCAAAACGGATATGAGGTGATTAAATCGGTTGGGAACACTCAAGACACCAGCGGATCTTTACCGTACAACTGCTCATAAATCGCCTGGGCGCGGATCTTGGCTCGCATGATTTGCATCTTAATGGCACTCTCCGTTTTCTGAAAAAAGTCGGCCATCTCCTTAATGGACATGTCGTCCATGTACTTCATCAGCAGCACGATGCGGTCGCCTTCCGAAAGATGCCTGAGCACCTCTTCCAAACGCTCCTGTTTCATTTCCAGCAGCACACTGTCGGGCACTTCGGGCACCGGCTCGTCGCTGACGCGGCTCACGTCGTCGGCCAGCAGTACCGGCATCTTCTTTTTGCGCCGAATGAGGTCAATGCAGTAGTTGTACGTAATCGAATACAGCCATGTCGAAAACGCGGATTTCTCGTTGAAGCGAGAAAGGTTTAGAAACACTTTGATGAAAATATCCTGAACGGCGTCGCGCGCCTGAGCTTCGTTGGCCAGCATCGAAAGGCACTTGGCATACACCTTACCCGCATAGCGCCGATACAGCAGCGTAAAATAGTACGGATTCTGCTCGGCTAAAAAGCGGGCAACCAGATCGGCGTCCGAAGGCTGCGCTCCAGCAGAGGAGGATGAGACTGCTTCCGTCAAGACTGAGGCAAGAGGGTTTGTGCGTGAAAAAGACCAATCACTTCCGGCTGCAAAGAGACAAAAAAGGCCCGAAATGGCGAGTCTTTTTCCAACAAACCGCCCATAAGACGGCAGAAGTCGAACAAGTCACAGATAAGAACAATCGCCTGTAAGCACGCATTTTGCCAAAGGTTGGCACAAACCTAACTTTGAGCCACCGTTCGGGTGCTTTCGCCCCCCAGAACGCGACCTACCATGAAGGACACCTACCGGCACAAAGGCCTGCGCAAACGCATGATTGACGCCCTCCGCCAGCGCGGCATTTCCGACGAAGCCGTCCTGGCCGCGATGATGGCTGTGCCGCGCCACTTTTTTTTAGACAAAGCCTTCGAAGAACACGCTTACGAAGATAAACCCTTTCCTATCGGCAACAAGCAAACGATTTCGCAACCGTTCACCGTAGCCTACATGACGGCGCTTTTACAGGTAAAACCTGACGACCGTGTGCTCGAAATTGGCACCGGCTCCGGCTATCAGGCGGCCATTCTGGCTGCCTTGGGCGCGCGCGTCTATACGTTGGAGCGCCAGGAGGCTCTTTATCTGCGCGCCAAGGCCCTGCTGACCCAGTTGGGCATCCGAAACGTGCGCTGCTTCTGGCGCGACGGCTTCAGCGGCTTGCCCGAATACGCCCCCTATCAGGGCATCATCGTAACGGCCGGGGCCCCCGTCGTGCCCGAACCGCTGCGCCAGCAACTGGCCATCGGCGGCCGATTGGTCATCCCCGTGGGTGATGAAGTGCAATACATGCACCGCTTCACCCGCCTGTCCGAAACCGAATACCGCGAAGAAGTCTTCGAGGCATTCCGCTTCGTTCCCTTCCTGGAAGGTGTCAACAAAAAAGACGAAAGCACATGAAATTCTCCCGCATCCTGCTGCTCCTCTGGTTAACCTTATCCGAAGCCGCTCCGGCGCTGGCCCAAACGCGCTACATCCATTGCGGACGCCTGTTCACCATGACCGACGAGCGTGTGCTGATGCAAATGACCATCGTCGTCGAAGACGACCGCATCGCGCGCATAGAGCCGGGCTACCAGCGTCCACCCGCCGGCGTAGAAGTTGTGGACTGGCGAAACTACACCGTCCTGCCCGGCCTCATTGACTGCCATGTCCACTTAGAGTGGGAGCAAAACCGCAATTCCTATTCCGAGCGCTACACCCTCAGCGACACCGAGTCGGCCATCCGGGGCGTCGTCTATGCCGAACGCACCCTGCGCGCCGGCTTTACCACCGTGCGCGACCTGGGCGGACGTGCCGCCAACCTCGCCCTGCGCAACGCCGTCCAACAAGGCTGGATACCCGGCCCACGCATCCTGACCGCCGGCAAAGCTATCAGCATCACCGGCGGACACGGCGACTACACCACCGGCGCCCGAGCCGACCTCTTCGACCCGCCGCCCGGCTTCGAAGACGGCATCGCCGACGGCCCCGACGCCTGCCGCGCCGCCGTGCGACACCAGGTGCGCCGAGGCGCCGACCTCATCAAAGTTACCGCCACCGGCGGCGTGCTCAGCTTAGCCCGCGACGGACGCCTGCCCCACTACGCCGAAGACGAACTGACCGCCATCGTGCGCACCGCCCAAGACCTCGGCGTCCGCGTAGCCGCCCACGCCCACGGCGATGAAGGCGCCTTGCGGGCCATCAACGCCGGCGTGCACAGCATCGAGCATGGCACCTTCATGAGCGACCTCACCCTCACCCACATGAAAAACGCCGGCGTCTGGTACGTGCCCACTCTCACCGCCGGCTGGGCCGTCAGCGATAGTGCCAAAAACGCCAAGGGCTTCTTCCCCGAAATCGTCCGAAAAAAAGCCTTAGACATTGGCCCTACCATCACCGAAACCGTCGGACGTGCATACCGCACCGGCGTCAAAATCGCCTTCGGAACCGACGCCGGCGTCTTCCCACACGGAAAAAACGCCTTAGAATTCCACTACATGGCCCAGGCCGGCATGAAACCGTGGGACATCCTGCGCGCCGCCACCACCAACGCCGCCGAACTGCTGGGCTTAGAAAACGAAATCGGACGCATCGCCCCAGGCTTCGCAGCCGACCTAGTGGCCGTACCCGAAAACCCGCTCGATAACATCCGAACCTTCGAGCGCGTCGCCGCCGTCATAAAGGGTGGAAAGGTCTTCGCCAATGAATGATAAAACCTCAGAGATGTCGCCCCTTCTCGTGCCTCGAAGACAACACCTCTGAGGGCCCATGAATGAGTTTTTACCCCAAAGGCACAAAGGGTTTTTGAACCGCCACGAGCTATTTGTCTGTCATCTCTCCATTCGTGGCGACGTTGCCTTACTGAGAATAATTGACCTTGTGCAAAGCTCCTGCGGAGCAAGAGGTCAGAAAACGCAGAAGGCGCAGAGGGCCGTGTAGGTGTTGCTCTCGGCGTTTTTGTGCGACCTCTATGGTGAAAAAATCAGACACAGCAAATAGGAGATTCAACTGCAATAGCCCTTAATAGCATTTATGCAGGCTATCCCACCTTATCGGGCAAAACCGACCTACAGGATAACAAATACCGGTCAGAAACGCCTCAACGCACCTGCGATGCGCCTCTATCAATCCGTATTGGCAGGTAGGGTAGCCTTACACCGCCACCGGTGCCTTAATGGCTGGCCAGGGGTCGTAGTGGAGTAGTTCGAAGTCTTCGTATCGGAAGGCAAAGAGATCGCGCACGGCGGGGTTGAGGCGCATGGTGGGCAGGGGGCGCGGTGTTCGGGCGAGTTGGAGTTGTACCTGTTCTAAGTGGTTGAGGTAGATGTGCACGTCGCCGAAGGTGTGGACGAATTCGCCCGGTTTCAGGTCGCACACCTGGGCCATCATCAGGGTGAGCAGGGCGTAGGAGGCGATGTTGAAGGGCACGCCAAGGAAGACATCGGCGCTGCGCTGGTACAGCTGGCACGACAGCCGCCCCTGGGCCACGTAGAATTGGAACAGGCAGTGGCAGGGTGCCAGGGCCATATCGGGTAGGTCGGCTACATTCCAGGCCGACACGACGATGCGGCGGCTGTCGGGGTTGGTTCGGAGCAAGTGTACGACTTCGGCTATCTGGTCAATGGTGCGCCCGTCGGCGCCCTGCCAAGAGCGCCATTGTTTGCCATAGATGGGGCCGAGTTCTCCGTTCGGGTCGGCCCATTCGTCCCAGATGGTAACGCCGTTTTCGTGGAGGTAGCGGATGTTGGTGTCGCCTCGGAGGAACCACAGCAGTTCGTGGATAACGCTTTTGAGGTGCACTTTTTTGGTGGTTACTAACGGGAAGCCCTCCTGCAGGTCGAAGCGCATTTGATAGCCGAATACGCTGAGCGTGCCAGTGCCAGTGCGGTCGTCTTTGCGCACGCCATTGTGCAGAATGTGTCGCAGCAGATCGTGATAGGCCTGCATGGTGTTTTATTTTTCTAACCGTTCCATCAGTCGCGCGGTGATGCGCAGGAAGTCCATTTCGGTGATGATGCCCACCAATTCTTTGCCTTTGACGACGGGTAAACATCCGATGCGGTGCTGTTGCATGATTTTCATGGCTTCCATGATGGTGGTTTCCGGCGTTACGGTGATAGGTTTTTCCACCATGATTTCCTTGACGGTGGTCAGTTCGTTGTTTTGGAAGCGTCCGCTGCGTGCGAAGTGGCGCAGTAGCATTCGCGAAGAGACCAGGCCGACGAGTTCGCCTTTAGAGTTTTCGACTGGCATGTAGCGGATGCGGCGCCAGTTCATGATTTCGGCGACCAGTTCGATGAGGTCGTCGCGCTGCACAGTGAACAGGTCGGTGGACATGAACTCTTCCACCTTAAGATTGGACGGATGCCAGTCTATGAGGTCGTCCGCAGTGGTCTCTTTCCAAGTATGGATGGGCTGGTTCTGCTGTTGATTTTTGATCATGGCTGCGGTGAGGCAGGAGACGGCCTCGTCGTTGGTAACCTGATGCTTGAGCGCTGTGTAGGAGCGCAAGGCCCACCGGGCACCGGTTTTGTGGGCTTTGGTGCGCGCCTCGATGATGCCTAAGTATTTGCTGATGTCGCTGCTACTGACCTTTCGATGTTTGAGGCCTTCCTTGGCTAAGGGCAACAATTCTTTCAAGATGAGTTCGGGGGCGTGTATTTTGCGGTCGCCGATCCAGTTGAAGGTACTGTCTATACCGAATTTAGCAGCTTTGATGAAGTTGTCGCGCACATCGTCGAACGACAGTTCGCGCGTGATGTCGGGGTAGTGCAGGCTCATGCCGATCATAGCACCGAGCCAGAAAGCGGCGTTGGCGGTGGCATCCACGACGGTTGGCCCAGCGGGCATGACGCGGTTTTCGATGCGCAGGTGCGGTTTGCCGTTGGGCGAGATGCCGTAGCAAGGTCTATTCCACCGATAGACCGTAGAGTTGTGAATTTGCAGGGCACGTAGTTTGGGCACTTTGCCCTCGGCGATGGTCTTCAGGGAGTCTTCCTCAATTTTGCCGGCCAGCAGTACGCGGAAGCGGCTGATGTCTTCTTTGTATATTTCGGTGATGTCGCCCGTCAGCCAGCCCGAGCCAAAGTTGACCCGCGGTAGTCGCTCGCGCATGTGGTCGGCGGTGGTGCGCGTGTCTAAGCTTTGCTGGAACAGTGCGATGCGTGTTTCGGCCCACAGGCGTCGGCCAAACACTAAAGGCGAATTGGCCGCAATGGCCACCGTCGGCCCGGCCAGTGCCTGGGCAATGTTGTACATCTTGACGAATTCTTTAGGCGCCACCTGCAAATGCACCTGAAAACTGGTGTTGCAGGCCTCCAGCAGCGGCGACTCGTGCTTGACCAGCAACTCATCCACGCCTTCAATACGTAGTTCAAAGGCTGTACCCAGCAGGTTTTTCTGTATGGCCGCCATAAGCGCGTAGTAGCGATCCACCGGCGTCAGGTTGTGCATCTCCAGATCGTGTTTACGCAGGGTGGGCAATACGCCACACAGTACAATAGAGGCATCGAAATCGTTCAGCACTTCCTGAATACGCGCCAAATAACTCAGGTTTTCCGCCTCCAACTGGCTCAAGCATTCGCCCGTGAATTCACGAGGCGACAGGTTCGTCTCCAGATTAAACTTAGCCAACTCAGTAACGCACCACGGGGCATCGGTCAACTTCGCCAATACTTCCATATTGATAGTAGCGGGCTTGTACGTCTTGTTGTGCACTAAGCACATCTCCTGCTCGGCGCCAATGCGCACGATGTCGTCTTCAAACCAGCCGTTCTCCAGCATGTACTCAAAGGCCTGCACGTCGTCTAATAGCCGACGCACAAACAGCAGCATGTCCGCCTGATTCTCTAATGTCGTTACCCGTTGAAAACCCATGACTTTGTTCGTTTTTTGCGCGTATTACGAGGCGTTTTCCTCTTTTCACCTGCAAACATCTGAAAACTCAAGCGGTATTGTGGTTCGCTCAAGGCTACTTTTTTCCCAAACACCAGGCGACTTCATCAAAAACAAACCTGTGAAGGCAAAAAAGAAAGCCCCCCTACTCGCGAAGTGATGTGCTGCCTCTGCAGACCCATCCGCTCTGCGACCGCTTACTCCGTTGGCTAAAATGGATGAGGCCAACGCCTTCATATCGAGCATTTTAACAAAAAACACATTCTGGAGGCATACCCACTGCCGATCAACAGGTCTGTCAGAAAAATAGAGTACCCGACAAACAGGCTTTTGCTGACCAGTTCGGATGCTGATGGAGCATTCTGTCCAACTTGCACACATACCCATTTAAAAATTTGAATTTCAGTCGTTTGTGTGAGTTTGAGGGCCTTCGTTTAGATTATGCAGCAGGCGTTGTGTTTGTTACACATGACGCGGCTGTACAGTATTTTCCAAAAAAACTATCGGAAGTGCATACCATTGTTGCAAATACATGTACATTTGCCGCGTGTTTACACCATAGGACGGCTGACAAAGCAATAAACAGCAGGCACTTTGTTCGATGCCCTCCCCTGCGAAGCGAAGACACACTTAAGCACGGCTACACATCGTTTCAGTGTAGCATTTACTAAAAGATAATAAAGCGGGCTTGAGTTCTGGTCAGCGCTGCCTAAGAGGAGCATTTCTGATATCTGAGCAAAGGCGCTTGAGCCACTTCGACCAACGCTCAATAAGAGCGCAACGCAGTAAAGGCAAAGTGCTTCGCCTGTTCACAATCGCGTAAACATAAACGGCAATGAACATTATCAAATCACTAAAAAAACTCTTTCAGCCGCCGCCGAGGCCAGAGGCAACAGCCCCTGAACCTTCGCCACAAGAGTCGCCACCGACAAACATTACATTAAACGACACTCCATCTATTTTTATCAATCATTCTGAGCACATGAAAAAAACGGATAATTTGCGCTATCCTATCGGCCCTTTTGAGTACGGAAAGACCTACTCGCTGGCGCAAACACGCGAAAACATTCATACTATTGAGCGTCTGCCCAACGAGCTCAGAAAAGTTCTTCGCAAAATTGGTCGAAACCATTTCGACATGACTTACCGCCCGGGTGGATGGACGGTGCGCCAAGTAGTCCATCATCTGGCTGACTCGCACATGAATGCTTTTATACGCATGAAAATGGCGCTAACAGAGCCAACGCCGGTTATTAAGCCCTATGAGCAAGACCTCTGGGCAAAAACAGCCGATGTAACAGAAATGCCGGTCAAAGTGTCCCTGCGACTATTGATGGCGCTTCATCGGCGCTGGGTTGCCTTGTTAGAGTCTTTGACTGAGGACGATTTGGAAAAAGGCTATTTCCATCCAGAGCGCAACGCCATTGTTTTTTTGCCGGAGGCTATCGCGCTCTATGCCTGGCACTGCAAACATCATCTGGCCCATTTAAACATAGTGGCACAAAGTGTCGCTGAAAACAAAGCAGAAAAGCACGCAGCAACGTCAGCTAAGCCCAAATCCACACAACAACAAACGGCCACAAAAGAAACAAGTATGAGCCGTGCTGAAATTTTAGCCAAGGCCCGTGCTGCTCGTGCTGCCAAGCGCGCTGAGCAGGGTGCTGAGGCGGCTGCGCCCAAAGCGAAGCAGCCCGTTCAGGCTGCTGAGGGTCCGAAGATGAGCCGTGCTGAGGCGTTGGCCAAGGCCCGTGCGGCTCGTGCAGCGAAGCGTGCGGCCCAGGGTGCTGAGGCGGCTGCGCCCAAGTCTAAGAAGTCTGCTGAGTCTGCTGAGGGTCCTAAGATGAGTCGCGCTGAAGCGTTGGCCAAGGCCCGTGCGGCTCGTGCTGCTAAACGCAATCAGGGCCAATAACCCGAAGATTAGTTCAATCTATTAGAAAAGCGCCACTTTCGCCTACGAGCAGAAAGTGGCGCTTGCCTTTGGATACCATTAGGAAAGGCGCCTCAGACGTAAGAAGGCACAAAGGGACGAGTTCAGGTGCTCTCAGAGGTGTTACTCTCAGAGGTGTTGTCTTCGAGGTACGAGAAGGCGACATCTCTAAGAGTAGCCCAAATGAGATTTTACCACAAAGGCGCAGCGTTTTTTGAGCCGCCATGAATATGCGAATGATAGATGGATAGTTCCTCCATTCGTGGCGCTCCCCAAAACAAGTCTAATTGCCCTGATTTTTCGGAGAAAGAAACAGCCGCGTAACAACAAGACACACCGTATCCTACAGCGTCTGTGTCCGCTTAGATATACAGATAAACCGGGCAGGCATTGTACAGAGCCATGCCTTCCGATATAGGTATTTGTTCTCTTCCGGCCTATGCCGGGCCTGTCTTGAAAACTATATTAGAACATGAAAAAAACACTTACCGTATTATTGATAAGCGCGTTCCTGGCAAATGTGCTGACCTCCCAAAACTATTTTGGCTTGCTTAATGCTGACCAACAAACAGTCTCCATAGGTGCAAATGCTAACCCTAACCTCAATGCAAATGCCGACTACCTTGTCGGCTTCGATGCTCAACACAAGACTGTCCGCCGATACGGTTTTGTAGCGCAGGCCAACTTCCCGCTGTTTTCTCAAAAAGGCTTTGACTTCGACCTGCGCATCGGTGCCGGAGCACTGTTTGCCTTCACAGAGAAATTCAGGGCCATCTCTGGCATCAGTTGGAACCTCTCCAGCACAGCCGATATCAACGGCCGTTATGTTCACTCTGGCTTCAAATTGGATCTCTTCCCGAGCTATTACGGCAAAAGGTGGGTTATAGCGCCGCACCTTGCCATAGGCTATCAGCCCTGGATTCACATCAAACACAGTGCATACGCTATTCAGGCATTTCAATACCTGTACCCTGGCGGAGCTGAACCATTCAGCGGCCCCAGAAACGGTTGGTTTTATCAAAACTACTTCCTGCTCCAGACAGGGCTGGCTGTGGCTTATTTCCAACCTCAATGGCACCTCCACCTGACCGCGAGCTTCCAACAGCAACCCAACAGAGTGGGACTGGTCTCTTTGCCCGATATCGGTATTATGCCCATCTATGGCGGTGTCAATTTCGGTTATTCGATACCGGATAGAAAATGAGCGCCTGAACTGACACCGGCAATGTAGAAGGTTGTGGTGTCTCTCCTGTCCTTAAAAGCGCGTTTACCCTCTTGTAACTACCTATTTATGTAAGGGCCTATTCATTTTTAATGTACGAGCCTGTGCTCTTTCATTATCCGTTCGCGCAGCGGCCGCAAAGAGTGGATTGGCAACTATTCAAAAACGCTGCGCTTTTTGACACAGCAAGTATGCCGATCACAATCAGTCGCAACTCTTCTGCCATTATGGCGTGCAGAGCATGGTAAAAAAGCGTACAAAGCCCTTCGCTTCTTACCGCGGCAAAAGGTCTAAGAACAGAATAGCTTTCAAGTTGAGCGACCCGGCGCTCACCTCATCGGGAGTGAAAACCCCGCGTCCGTCTAATTGCCAGTAATATCGGTAGGCTAATTGCAGCGTGCTGATGCCCCAGAACACATAGCGTATGCCCAGTTCGCCGCCCCAGCCGACATCATGCGGGGTGGGGCTTTGTTCTACCGGGAGGTCTGTGGGCTGAAACTTACCGTTGTCTTGTAATTCCACAATTTGAGCGCGAAAACTTCGATAGCGGTAGTAATTGGCTGTCCCCCACATCTGCCAGTGCGTACCGGCAAACCACTCTATTGTCAGCCGGCTGGTCAGATACTCCAGGTCCTGACGCAGGAAAAACCAGCTCGGTAGCGGTATGGGCTGGATAGTCAGGCGGTCGAAATCGCGCTGGGCCGAAGCATTTGCCCGCAAGCGCCAGGCTTGCTGGAGGTTCCACGAGAGGCTTGCTGCAGCTCTGAGGCTGGGGTTTTCCCCGCGCAGTGTGGTTCGCCCACTCGCCTCAATGTCGGCGATAAAACGCCGGCGCACATCAGAAGTAAGCGAAAGCCTTCCATCAAATTCAGGCGCCAGGATTTGAGGTAAATAAACTCCGCCTGACGTGTGCCGATACCGCTGATAATGAGGAATGTAACCCAGATGGAGCCCCCAATGGCGGAAGCCATTATCCAAGCCCGAAAGACGCACATACGAGTAATAGGTACCGCCTATTTGCCGGCTAAGCCCGGCGGTAGCAAAGCGATTGAGCCAGCGCCCGCGCGGGGTATAGTCCTGGAAGAGCACCTCCGCATTGCTTGTCTCAAAGCGCACATTTTGTTCTGGCAGAAAATCGTTGCGCACCGGCTGTTTGCTTGAATGGCTGACTGCCCAGCCCCAGCGCCGGTTGATGCGCGCCAGGCGAAGGCCATATTGCCCGTGCGAGAACGACGTATCGCGCCGAATGTCGTAGCGGCCATTGGCAAAGCCGCTGACTTCCAGGCTGTTGGCCCGATTGCGCACGCGCCAGTGCACATCAGGCGCATACACCTGATAATCTCGGCTGGCCAGCAGCATCGCCGTTGAGGCGTTCACAAAGCCGTTGTTGGGCAAGATGTATTCCGCAGCCACGCTCTGGTAACTCGACAGTCCCTGCAGGGTAATGTTTTCCACATTGGCGCCACCCATGAAAAAGATGCGCCGCCGCACAGGCTCCAGCAGGGCATGGTAAGCCCCCAGGCGCCAGTTGCCCCGAGTGCGCGTCGTGAGTTTGGAAGCCTGCAATACCTGCGATTTGCTGGCTATTATTGGGATGATAACTGGAACAGGAAGGCCATTGGGCGGTAGACGGTGGGAGAACGCCGATGCATCTACGAGCGGGTAGTGGGTGAAGTGCGGATTGTGTTCAAATAAATCCCGCTCCTCTTCCTCGAATTGGCGTGGCCGGGGTGTTTGAGACAGCCCTATGTCCGCAGTAGAACCGAAGGGTATCACAAGAGGGCCGGTTTCTACCTGATATCCCGGGAAGAGCGTAACGTCCAGCGTCGAGGCGCTGCCCAGCCCTGCGCGGCCATCTACACCTCCTCGCAGAAAGGGACGGTACTCTCGGGCGGTACCTTCTGCCTGTATTGCCATAGAGGCGCGCCTCAGCTGCTGCACAGCGGGTACGCCTTCCAGTGTACCGAACTGCCACACCACATCCCGCACGAGCGGGTCTTGAGGGCTCCAAGTAGACAATTCGCCCGCCGTGCGGTCGAAGCGCGTGCATTGCAGGCCCCAATGGCGGCGGCCCTGACGCGCAAAGCGCAGTGCTGTGTACGGGATGCGCATCTCCACACTCCAGCCTTCTGCGTGGCGCACCACAGCGCTTTGCCAGAGGGCGTCCCAGCCCACGCCAGCGTTGCGCGCGTCGAGTTGTACGCCCGCGGCGCTCACGGTGAAGTCAAAGGCCAGCCGGTCGTCGTCCCAGGTGTCTAAGCTGAGACGAAACCAGTCGCCCGTCAGTTCCACATCCCGGATGCCGTAGTCGTCGCGCACCGTGCCGCTCGAGTGGCAGAAGGCCCCCACGTAGAGGGCATATTCGCCAAAAAATAGCCGCACTTCCGTACGCGCCAGAGGTGTTTGGCCGAAAACAGGCGTGCTGGTGGTGAACGGCTCCAGCACGGCGGCTTCGGCCCAACAGGAGTCCAACAGATGCCCATCCAAGTGCGGGTGGGTGGACAAGAGAGGGGCATTTACGCGCGGGCGCGTCTGAGCGAGCAATGCAAACGAATAGGCGCACAGCGCTGCTGTGGCGCACCCGAGGAGGAATGGCTTCATAACGACATACGGTTTCTTTTCAGGCATGACGTCGGAAAAACCAGCAGGGTTGGAGTGCCCGAAGACTTTTCTCCAACCCTGCCAGCAAGCAAGCCGAGCGGCGTGATTACTGCTTCACCCAGGGTATCATTCGGCTGAGCCCTTGTGCGTCAATGGCCTGCAGGTAATACAGCCCCGGCGGCAGGTGGGCAATGGGGATGTTATGCCGGAGGTCTGCCGGCGTCAGGGTCAGCACCCAGCGGCCGTGTGCGTCCAACAGGCGCAGGGCGGCGGGTTCGGCGCCAATCAGTTCAATGCGAATGCTTTCCGACGCTGGGTTGGGCACGACGCGCAGGCGCCCGTCAGCGCCCAGGTCGCGCGTGGAGATGATGTTGTCCACTACCACAGGCCCCAGGGTGCGCGTGCAGCCGTTTTCGTCCGTAACCGTCAGCACGTAGCGGCCGGCATAGAGGCTGTCCAGGTTCTGCACAGTAGCAAAAGGTTGGCTGTCTTTCGTCCACTCAAAGCGCAGCGTACCCACACCACCCGAAACGGATACCTGGATGCGGCCTCGCCCAGCGCCGCCGATATCGTTGACCACCGTGTCCAAGGTGATGGCAATGGGCGGCCCGACGGTTATCGTGAACGAACAGGTGGCCGTGTTGCCCGAAGCGTCGCTCAGACGGAAGACCTGGAGCGTCTGGCCTACGGGGAAGATGCTGCCGCTGGGGAGTCCTTGCTCGAGCACGGGCTGTGCATTGCCCAGCGCGCAGTTGTCTGCAAATGTCGGCGCCGGGTATTGCACGGGTGCATCGGCGCAGCCCGTTCGCGACGGCGGGCAGGTCAGCGTGGGAGGTGTAGTGTCATTGGCCACTACAGTTACCGTGCGCAGGTACAGGCAACCGTTGGCGTCGGTAACGGTGAGCGTGAATGTGCCTACGCCAACGCGGTTCGGGTCACCGCCCGGCCAGGAGAACATGTAGGGTGGCGTGCCGCCTGAAGTAATGGAAATGGTGATGCGTCCGTCTTCGCTCTCAGGGCACGAGGGCGGCGTAACGTCCACCTGGATTTGTACTGGGTCGGGCTGCGACACTGTGGCCGTGCCTATCGCCTGACAGCCGGCTGCGTCGGTGGTCGTAACGGTGTAAACGCCTGCGGATAGGTTAGCAATGGTGGGCGTGCTACCACCGTTCGACCAAGTGTAGGTAATCGGCGCTGTGCCATTGGCTACCGCAGCAGAGGCCGTGCCCGAAGCCTCGCCCGGGCAGCGGGCCGGCGTGGCAGAGGTGGTCAGGGTCAGGTTGCAGTTGAACGCATTAACCACTACCGTTTGCGTTGCCGTGCAGCCGTTGGCATCCTGCACGGTTACAGTATAAGTTCCAGGGGCCAAGCCGGTGATAGTAGGAGTCGTCTGGCCGTTGCTCCATTGGTAGGTGTAAGGCGGCGTACCGCCCACAGGCGCTGCTGTGGCTGTACCATCGTTGCGGCCCACACCCGTTTCGGGCGTGGCACTGGCATTAGGCAGCAGGGCCGTTGGCCCCATTACAGCGACGGACAACTGCAGCGGGCAGTTGGTATCGTCCGTTACGGAGATGGTGTAATTGCCCGGTGCCAGGCCCGTGATGGTCGCTGTGGTGTCTCCCGTGTTCCACAGGTACACATAAGGTGGCGTGCCGTTGCTGACGTTCACCGTTGCCGTGCCGTTGTTGGCGCCGAAGCAGCTGACGTTCGTGGCGCTGATGGTGGCCGTCAGGGTGCAATTGAAGCTGTTGACCGTAACCGTTTGCTCGGCTGTGCAGCCGTTAGCATCCTCTACCGTAACGGTGTAGGCGCCGGGTGCCAGGCTGGTAATCGTTGCCGTGGTGTCGCCGGTATTCCAGGTATAGGTGTAGGGTGCTGTGCCGCCCGTGGGGTCGGCGGTGGCGGTGCCGTCGTTGGCGCCAAAAGCCGTTTCACCTGTGGCGGAAGCGTTGGCCTGCAACACGGCCGGTTGGGTGATTTCGACGGACGTCGTAGCTGAACAGCCCTCGCTGTCGGTAACGCTGACGAAGTACGTGCCGGCGGGCAGGTTTTGTATTGTGGTCGTGGTATCGCCGTTCGACCAGGCGTATTCAAACGGCCCCACACCGCCGCTGCCCGCTGCTGTGGCGCTGCCGTTCTGCTGGCCAAAGCAGGCTACCGGTGTAGCGCTTACGATGGCAACTCCGACGGGTGGCGATTGAACGACCGTAGCGGTATCCGTTGCTGAACAGCCATTTACTGTGTTGGTAATGAGCAGAATATATGATCCTGCCGAGTCCACTAATGGCGTCAGCGTGGTGTCGCCCGCCACGATGTGCCCATCGGGTGTCGTCCACAGGTAAGCAAAGTTTTGGCCCTGCGATGAGGCGGAGGCATCCAGCTGCAGGGTATCGTTCTGGCAGTTGAGATTGAGCGGCGGCGCTATGCTGACGGTAGGCGCCACCGTGTCCAGTGCTACGGTTGCCGAGGCCGTATTCGTACAGCCATTGAGCAGGTTGGTTACTACGACGGAGTAAGCGCCTGGCACGGTGGTCTGCGGGTTTTTCTGCGTCGAGGTGAAGCCCTGCGGCCCGCTCCAGGCAAAGGCTGCCGAGTCGGCGTTCGTGGTCAGCGTCAGTTGGGCCAGGGTGTCGGTGCAGGTGAGGGCTTCAGCGGTAGCTGAGGCGGTGGGCTTTACGGTGTCTTGAGCCACCGTAGCCACAGTGGTGTTCACGCAGCCATTGGCACCATTCGTTACGGTAACGGTATAGGTACCTGGCGCCGACACACCCGGGTTTTGTTGCGTAGAAGTAAAGCCCGACGGCCCGACCCAGGAGAACGTCGCAGGGTTAGCATTGGTGGTCGTCAGCAGCGTTACCACCGTATCTGCACAGGTAAGCGTGTCCGTCTGCACCGCTACGGTTGGCGGCGTCGTGTTGGTCGTTACCTGCGTGCTCGAGGTGTTCGTGCAGCCGTTAGCGGTGTTGGTAACAGTAACCGAATACGTGCCCGGCGTGCTGGTCTGGAAGTTCTGCTGGTTGCTGGTGAAACCACCCGGCCCGGCCCAGGAAAAATTGGCCGAGTTGGCGTTGGTGCTCACCTGTACCGTTACAGAGTTCTGGACGCATGTAATAACGCCACCCGAGGCTGTGGCCGTTGGCGGCTGCTGGTTGCTTGTAGCCGTCGTGGAGGCCGACGAGGTACAGCCGTTGACGTTGTTCGTAACCACCAGTGTATAAGTACCGGCGGCGTTGACCACAGGGTTAAGCGTGTTGGCACCCGATACAATGTTGCCGCCATTGGAGGCCGTCCACTGGTACGAAAAATTCGGCCCTGTAGAAGACCCTGCGCCGTTGAGCACAGCGAGGGGTTGCGTGCAAGTAAGGACCGCCGGTGGCCCGGCGTTGGCGTTAGGCGGCGTAACGTTGGCCGTTACGGTTACCTGTGCCGAGCGCGTGCAACCGTTGGCGTCCGTAACAACGACGCCGTAGGTGCCGGGAGCAAACACCTGAATGGGGTTCCCCGTTTGCCCATCCGACCATAGGAAGCTATACGGCGGCGTGCCGCCACCCGCTGTAGCCGTCAGGGTAGAAGAAAGGTTGATGCAGGTGATAGGATTGCTCGAGGTAGCCGAAAGCGTCAGCAGCGGTGGCTGCGTAATGGCTACCGATGCCGTTGCTGTGCCGCTGCCCGACGAACCCGTTACCGTAACGGTGTAAGTACCTGCCGACAGGTTCACGGCCGTCTGGCCGTTCTGACCATTGTTCCATTGATAGGTGTAGGGCGGTGTGCCTCCGGAAGGCTCTGCAGTGGCGCTGCCGTTGTTGCCGCCAAAGCAGGAGACATGGTTCACGTTCGTGATACTCACCGTCAAGGGCGGCGCGCCAGCAAAGGCGTACGTCTCAGAAAAAGCAAAGGCGACGTCGCCGCTGGTGTTGCCGTTGCCGTTGCAGAAATTACCAATAAAATAAAATTTGATCGTATTGCCCCCAGCAGATACCGGTGACTTCCAATTGAAAACCCAACTCACCGAATTGCCCGAGAATAACTTGGAACCTCGATGTTCAATGTACTCCCGTCCGTTAAAAAACTCTGTTCCACTCTCGCTATTGACTGCGATGAGGTCGCCAGCATTACTGTTGTTGCCATCCACCACAACCAGCTGATAGCCGCCTCGGCTGGGGCTGCCGCTCGTAGCCGTCAGTGTAATTTCCATCGGATACGTCGTATTGGGTTCGATGGTCGAGGGCAGGCCGCTGATACTGACCGTGCCCGAATAGGCCCCTCCGCCGTGGCAGTTATTGCAGGTGCCATTATCAAACGGAGCACCAGTAACGCCTGTGGGCGGATTGCCCGAATTAGCTAACCACACCAGTACGCCCAGTGCCAGGCCAGCCACGCGCATCAAAGGAGAAGCGTAGAAATTCTTCATGGACAGGGAGTTTTTACAGTGAGAAGGGAAAGAATTGCGGCAGCAAGACGCCGCTGATATGTTTCAAAAAGGCATCGGCTCGTCGTCATGCGCTGAGCACAGCGATGGCTTCTTAAATACGCCGAAAAGCCAGGGTTCAGATTTACCCCATGACACCTACTGTTGGCGGAGATAACGAGTTTACAGCCGGATGAGGCGCTGCACCTGCCAGGTGCCGTCGCGCTCGCGCAGGCGAAGGAGGTAAGTGCCCGAAGGGAGGTCGCCAACCCAGAGCGATTCGATGGCAGCCAGCACAGTGGTGCGCACCAGGCGGCCTGCGTTGTCGGTCAGCTCCACCTCCAGCATCGCGGCCTCGTCGGCACCCTGGATGCGCACCCAGTCCGCAGCTGGGTTGGGATAAATGCGCAACACAGGCTCAGACGGCAAAGGTTTTGTCGAAATGGTCGTATCTGGGCCAAATCGGAACACCCGCACCCCGGTGAACGCCACATCGCCGTTCGAGTTGCCATTTCCATTGCAGAAATTGCCAACGAAGAAGAAACGAATGGTGTCGCGGCCTGCCGAGGCCGGCGATGTCCAGTTGAACAACCACGTAGCTGGCCCGCCACCGGTAAACAGTTTAGGCGCGCGGTGCTCTACGTATTCACGACCTGCAAAAAACTCGGTGCCGCTTTGCGAGTTCGCAGCAACCAAATCACCCGCATTCTGATTATTACCATCTACCACGACCAACTGATAACCGCCCCGATTCGGGTTGCCACTTAGGGGGGATAGGGTAATTTCCAACGGATATGTCGTATTAGGAGCGATTGTCGCCGGCAGGCCACTGATACTGACGGAACCAGTGAAACCGCCGCCTTCGTGGCAATCGTTACAAGTGCCGTTGTCGAAAGGAGCACCCGTGCGGCCAGTAGGCGGATTGTTGGCATTGGCCAACCAGACCAAAACACTCAACACTATACCAGTAACCTTGAGCAGCTGAGAAGAGTAAGAATAGGGCATAGAAAATGAGTTTAAATGATTATCCACATCAAAATCTATCGTTTAGAACATCCACCCCCGTATTCTTGTTGTACACGTCCGCCCGAAAAAGCTCCCTTGGCTCTTTATGGAAGAGCAGGCTTACTACCTAACATGATAGGGTAATTAACCGAAACGCTTTCCCATGTCTCCATTCTTATTTGAAAACCCAGAGGAAAACGAATAGGCCGGCAATACCTCCTTCTTTAAAAAAATCAGTCTTTAGCCTCTTCTGATAACTTTTCCCTTTGCCGATATTGCACTGCTCCTTCGAGAGCCTCGTAAAACTCCTGCCCGTACTTGCGCACCAACGCCTCGCGGACGAACTGGTACAACAGAATTTTTTCCGCTTCGCCGCGCCGACAGGCTGCTGAGCAAATGTCCCACTGGTGATAATTCAGCGCCTCGAAGCCCGTTTCCGGGTTGTGGCTTACCCGCACCGGATACAGGTGGCAGGAAATGGGTTTTTGAAAATCCGTAGCGCCTGCCCGATAAGCACGCTCCAAGCCGCATTGTGCAACGCCATCAGTGCCCAGCACCATATAGGCGCAAGGGCCGCCGTTTATTAAGGGTGTTCCGTAGCTGCCGTCGTCTTCGCTCTGCACATATTTGCCCTGCTGCTCGATGGCTGAAATGCCTGCCGGCGAAAGGAAAGGCTTCACCTGCTCGTAAATAGCCTCCAGCACAGCCAGCTCTGCTTCCTCTAAGGGTGCGCCAGAGTCCCCTTCCCAGCAGCAGGCGCCTTTACACGCCGACAGCTGGCAGGCAAAGTACTCCTCCACCAGCGCATCACTGACGATCTTGCCCTCTATCCAGATCATGGCAGCGCTCTCAGGTATTGAGTGCCCCGCATACTGACAGCACCTGGCCCGATACGTAGGCGCCCATGTCGGAGGCTAAAAAGACGCAGGCATTGGCCACATCTTCGCCCGTGCCCAGGCGCTTCATGGGTATGGCGCTCAGGTAGGCTTCGCGCGTCTTTTCGTCTAAGGCCGCCGTCATTTCCGTTTCGATAAAGCCGGGTGCGATGGCGTTGCAGCGGATGCCTCGCGAACCGTACTCCTTGGCAATGGATTTTGAAAAGCCGATGATACCTGCCTTCGAGGCTGCGTAGTTGGCTTGCCCAGCCTGGCCAAAGACGCCTACGACGGAGCTCATGTTGATGACGCTGCCGCCCGAACGCAGCATGGGCTTCAGGCAGTGCTTCGTCAAGTTGAACACTGACTTGAGGTTGGTCTGCATCACCTCGTCCCATTGCTGTTCCGTCATGCGCAGCAGCAGCGTGTCGCGCGTGATGCCGGCGTTATTCACCAGGATGTCTATCTTGCCAAAGTCGCGCACGACGGCATTCACCAAAGCCTCGGCCTGGGCATAATCGCCTGCGTCGCTCTGGTAAGCGCGCACGTTCTCGCCCAGTTCGGCGGCCAACCGCTCGGCGCGTTCGGCCGAGCTGGCGGAGACGTACGTGAAAGCCACACGAGCGCCTTCCTGCGCAAACTTGCGCACGATGGCCTCGCCAATGCCGCGCGAGCCGCCCGTTACGAGGGCTACTTTTCCTTCGAGTAAAGCCATTTTTTCAATAAAAAACGAATGAAATAAGGTGAGTTAAGTTCAAAATCGGCAGGTCGTCCGGCTGTTGGCGCGAATGCCGCCAACGGCAACAGGGCGGGCAAAAATAGGGCGCGTCGTTGGCTCTTCGGCGCGCTTTGGCTTTTTCCTCATCTTCGCAGTCTGCCATTCCGGCCCAGACAAAATCTCCGTGTCTTTGGGCTTTCTTTGGTGTATTTGCGGTAAATCCTTCAGGTCTATGTTGTACGAATTTAACGGTTTTCGTCCAGTGGTTCACGAAAGCGCATTCATTCACCCTACGGCTGTCGTCGTTGGGCGGGTGGCCATCGGGCGCGATGTGTACATTGGCCCCGGCGCTGTGCTTCGGGGCGACTGGGGGCGCATCGAGATTGCCGACGGCTGCAATGTGCAGGAAAATTGCGTCATTCACATGTTTCCCGGCGTGGCGGTGGAGCTGCACGAAAGCGCGCACATCGGGCACGGAGCCATCATTCACGGGGCCATTATCGGGCGCAACAGCCTCGTCGGCATGAATTCCGTGGTTATGGATGAAGCCGAGGTTGGGCCGGAGTGTATCGTGGGCGCGCTGAGTTTTATCAAAGCCGGCGAAAAGATACCGGCGCGCAGCTTAGTAGCGGGCAATCCGGCGCGCATCCTGCGCGAGGTGAGCGACGAGATGCTGGCCTGGAAAACCGAAGGCACGCGGCTCTATCAGCAGCTGCCCGAGCAGTGCCGCCAGAGCCTGCGCCCTTGCGAGCCGCTGCGCAAAAAGCCCGAAGGCTGGGAAGCGGAAGACGCCTCGTATCGCCCCTGGAAAAGCCGCACTCAATAAGCTCGGGCAAACAGCACGCGCCGCTGGCTGGGCTTGCCGGTCAGCACGCAGGTGCCCGCTTCGGCTTCGCCGTCCAACGGAATGCAGCGAATGGTAGCTTTTGTGCGCTCCTTGATTTCCAGCTCTGTCTCGGTCGTGCCGTCCCAGTGGGCCAAGACGAAACCTCCTTTTTCCTCCAAAACAGCCTCAAAATCGGCCCAAGTGTCCACGCGCGTGATGTGCGCATCGCGGTAGGCTTTGGCGCGCTCGAAGAGGTTTTGCTGGATGTCGTGCAGCAATCGCTCCACATATTCGTCAATGCTGCCCAGCGGGACGTTAGTTTTTTCTTTCGTGTCGCGGCGGGCCACTTCCACCTGGCCAGCGTCTAAGTCGCGCTGGCCCAGGCCCAGGCGCACGGGCACGCCGATCATTTCGTACTCGGCGAATTTGAAGCCCGGGCGGTTCTGGTCGTCGTTGTCCACTTTGACCGAGATGCCGCGGGCGCGCAGGCGGGCGGCAATCTGGTCGGCGGCTTCCATCAGCGCGGGTACGGGCTTGGGTATGGGCACGATGACGACCTGAATAGGCGCCAGTCGGGGGGGCAGTACTAGGCCGTCGTCGTCGGAGTGCGTCATCACCAGGCCGCCGATGAGGCGCGTGGAGACGCCCCACGACGTCGCCCAAACGTACTCCTGCTGGTTGTCTTTGTTCAGGAAGAGCACATCGAAGGCTTTGGCAAAGTTTTGCCCCAAGAAGTGCGAGGTGCCGGCCTGGAGGGCTTTGCCGTCCTGCATGAGTGCTTCGATGCAAAACGTTTCGTCGGCGCCAGCGAAGCGCTCGTTGGGGGTTTTTACGCCCTTGATGACCGGCATCGCCATGTAGTCTTCGGCGAAGCGGCGGTAGATTTCTAAGATTTTCAGCGTTTCTTCCATGGCTTCCTCGCTCGTGGCGTGGGCGGTATGGCCCTCCTGCCACAGGAATTCGGCCGTGCGCAGAAAGGCGCGGGTGCGCATTTCCCAGCGCACCACGTTGGCCCATTGGTTGATGAGCAGCGGCAGGTCGCGATAGCTTTGGATCCAGTCGCGATAGGTATTCCAGATGATGGTTTCCGACGTGGGCCGTACGATGAGTTCCTCTTCCAATTTAGCCTCAGGGTCCACGATGACGCCCTGCCCGTTGGGGTCGTTTTTGAGGCGATAGTGGGTAACGACAGCGCATTCTTTGGCGAAGCCCTCCACATGCGCGGCTTCGCGGCTGAGGAAGCTTTTCGGAATAAAAAGCGGGAAATACGCATTGACGTGGCCGGTTTCCTTAAACATGCCGTCTAAGGCGTCGCGCATTTTTTCCCAAATGGCAAAACCGTGTGGGCGAATGACCATGCAACCGCGCACGGGCGAGTTGTCGGCCAGGCCGGCTTTGCGCACAATGTCTAAATACCACTGCGAGTAATCTTCGGAACGAGGCGTGATTTCTTTTGCCATGAAGCGATGCTGAACTAAATTTGTAGGGTTAAAGAGGGAACGGAATACTTGTCGAGGGCAAGCCAATGGGTTGTTTTAACATATTTTGACGGCCTTTCGCGGCTTTAAGCCAACTTTAACCAATCTAATGTGTTGACTTTAAATAGCCTTTAACGTCAAGAGGCGCGCAAAGGTAAGTACATTTGACCCCGTAAACCGATGCCACGCATTCATCCTTCAAACACGCTAATGCAACACGCTATGAAAAATATCCGCTTTCTCTTCGCCTTGTTGGTAGGGCTGGTGGTAACCGTCGGCGCGCAAGCGCAAGACGATCTTTACTTCGACCCGGCCACCGACCAGCATGCCTTTGTCAGACAGGAGCCACGCGAGCAAAACAACGTTACGCGCCGCTACTACGACGACGAGGACTATTACTACGACGACGGCTACGACTTTGAGTATTCCTCGCGTATTCGGCGCTTCCACCGCCCGATGCGGATCGTGGATTACTACGACCCGTTCTTTGTGGATATGTGGATGTACGATCCCTTCTTCACGCCCGGCATGAGCATTTACGTCGGTGGCTTTGCCGACTACTGGATGTGGCGCCGCTGGATGCGCTGGCGCACGTGGAATGTCTGGGCCTGGAACGATCCCTTCTGGGGCTGGGGCTTCAACACTTGGGGCTGGGGTTGGGGCTGGAATACGTGGGGCTGGGGCTGGAACGCCCCCTGGTACAACCCGTGGGTATGGAACAACTACTTCTACGACCCCTACTGGGTGTGGAACGGCTTCAACCCGTACTTCTGCCCCACCAATGTGTGGATCAACAACTACTACTGGGTCAACAACAACTGGAACAACCGGCCCGATGGCTATGTGCCGCGCACCTATACTGGCCCGCGCCGCGGTGGCACGGAGGTTAGCCCCAGCGGCTTTGCGCGCATCGCCAGCAATACGTCGCCTTCCGAACGCTTAGCGCCTCCGCGCGCTGGGGCTGAGGTCATCGAGCTGAAGCCGCAACGCCCGACACAGGGCCGCGTGGAAACGACGCCTGCCGAGCGCCTGCCGCAAGACCGCGTAGGCACCGACCGCGAGGGCGCCCGGCCCACCACACCGCCGCGTACAGGCGCTGAAGGCGTCCGCCCCGACGGCCGCCGCGAGACGGCTCCGGCCGAACCTTACCGCCCGGGCCGTGAAGGCGCTGAGCCGCAACGCCCGCCGCGAGAAGCCGCACCCGCCCGGCCCACCACTCCGCCGGATCGCATGCCGCGCACGGCACCCGAACGCATGCCGCGCGAAGCCACACCCGAACGGCCCAGCCGACCCAACACGGAGCCGCAACGCCCGCCGCGCCGCGATGAAACGCCCAGCCGCGACTACATGCCTCAGCGCCGCGAGTCGCCGCGCTCCGACGATGGCGGCCGATACGAGCGCCCCAGCCGTAGTAGCGAACCCTCGCGCTCTTACGATACGCCCAGCCGTTCCTATGACCGGCCCTCCAGCAGCCCCAGCGGACGCTCCGGCGGCGGCGGCTTCGAGCGCTCCGGCAGCAGCCCCAGCGGTGGTGGACGCACCTCTTCGCCACCCTCCAGCGGTGGCGGCAGCCCACGCGGACGACAATAGCCAAACCAATACGGCAAAGCGGTGGCGCCTCTTCCATGCGCAGACCCTTAGCCAGCACACCTGATGGGTGGAAATGGGTTGTACCTCCTCTTTCCACCCATTTCTTTTACCGCTCCGACCATACTCCTTTCATCCATTCAACTGCAGCGACATCATGAAACACGTCATCTGGGCCATCCTGGCCCTCTTCGCCATAAACCTCTCGGCCCAAACGGCCGCCGATGCCATTCGATATACCTATCTCAATCCTGCAGGCACGGGTCGGGTGCTCGGCGTCGGCGGTGCTTTTGGCGCGCTCGGCGCAGAATTTACCTCTACCAGCCTCAATCCGGCGGGCTTAGCCATGTACCGTTCGGGTGAATTGGTCTTTTCGCCCACGCTGCGCTTTACCCGCGTAGATGCCGCTCTGCCCGGCGCCGGCGCTCCCTACGTTGAACGCGGCTCTGCTTTCCGCTTTGACAACGTCGGCATTGTCTTCCACACCCCACCGCGCCGTAGCCGCTGGAAAACTTACAACGTCGGCATCGGCCTGAACCAGTTAGCCAATTTCAACCGCGACATCTACTACGCAGGCTATGCGCCCGGTACGCTGCTCAACCCCTGGTTTGAGGAAGCTCGCCCGCTGTTGCAGGCCAATCCTAACGGCAGTACCCTCGACCCATTCACCGGCGGGCTGGCCTTCGAGACGGGCGCCTTTTATTTCCAAAATAACCGCCCTTCGTACGACTTTGAGGGCAACGAAAATGCGGATATACGCCGCACGCACACCATTGCCCAGAGCGGACGCATCAACGAGCTGGTCTTCTCTATGGCCGGCAACTACGACGAACGGCTCTTCATCGGCGCTACTTTCGGCGTGCCCTTCGCCCGATACCGCTTCGAGGGCGACTATGCCGAACAGGATGCCAACGACAACGTCATCTACTTCGACGAACTGGCTTTTACGGAATACTACGAAACCGAAGGGTTGGGCCTCAACGGCAAATTTGGCATCATCTTCCGCGCCAGCCAGGCCTTCCGCATCGGCACCTATTTCCACACACCTACGTGGTGGCGCTTGACGGACAATTTTAACAATGCCTTTCTGTATCAATTCACCGACGGCACGGGTACCAACCGCACTACGGCCCAATCGCCAGAGGGTACCTTTGACTATCGCTTAGCGACACCCTGGCGCGCCGGCATGAGCACGGCTATCCTTTTCGATAAAAAAGGCTTCGTCAGTGCCGACGTGGAATGGGTGGATTACAGCGCTGCACGCTACAACTTCACGCCGCGTACGGCCAACACTGCCCTGAAAGAGCAGGAACGCCAGGTCAATAACCAGATTCGCCGCCGCTACGAGGGCGCCATGAACATCCGCCTCGGTGGTGAGCTGGCCCTGTCGGTCTTTCGCCTGCGCGGCGGTGTGAGCCTGCTGGGCAAACCTGAAGTTGGTGAAGAAAGCTTCAACGTCGGCTATTCGGGTGGCGTTGGTGTCAAGGGCCAGGGCTTCTTCCTCGATCTCGGTGTGCGCACGGCAGCGCCTGTGGGCACTGTCGTGCCATATGCTGGTGGGCCGGTGGTCAGCACGCAAGGGCGAGTTACGGATGTCATGCTCTCCATCGGGTTTAAGTTTTGACCAGCGCAACTACAGGCTAAGCAACCAGGCGACTGCTCGAAAAAACGTTTTTTGCCCATCCTGTACAAAAATAGGCCGCCCAACATGCGTCAGGAGGTGTTTACCTTCGCTCCCAAATTGCGCTGAGGGCGTCCTTTCTGCCTTTGGCGAGGTCTGCTGGCTAAAAAATCTACATCAATATGCGCCTGGTTTTCATCTTATTAGCCTTGTTTGTGGCCGCTGCTGTGTGGGCCCAACACGAGGAGCACGGCAGTTGTGGCTATATGGGCAAATCGCCGTGGTTGGAGTGGTACCAGCGGAATACGGGAGTGTTTGACACGCCAGAAAACGGAGATACGGCCTGGCTATACGTGCCGGCGACGCTGCACATTGTGGGCACCAACACCGGCAGCGGCTATTTTGGCTTAGACCAGGCGCTGCGGGCTATGTGTCGGCTCAATCAACAGTTTGAGCCGGCCTACATTCGGTTTTACCTGATGCCAGGCGATGCGGTGCGTTATCACAACAACAGCAATTGGTACAACCACGATTTTAGCGGTGGCGCGCAAATGCTGCAAACGGTGGTGCCACCGCTGCGCAACCGCCTGAACATCTTTGTGGTGGCCGACCCGGCGGGCAACTGCGGCTACGCCTGGTTCGATGGCGTGGTAATGCGGAACAGCTGCTCTGGCCCGGACAACACCACCTGGGCGCATGAAGTTGGGCATCACTTCTCCCTGCCTCACACCTTTTTCGGCTGGGAAGGATTTACCTGGAATTACAGCACGCCCGCACCTGCCGACGTGTCGGGTATTCCGGTGGAAAGAACCGACGGCTCCAACTGCTATGCGGCTGGCGATGGCTTTTGCGATACGCCGCCCGATTACCTGAACTACCGCTGGGCCTGCGACACGGCAGGCCGAAGCACCGTGCCGCAGATAGATCCCACCGGCGCTTCCTTCCGCTCGGATGCATCGCTCATCATGAGCTACGCCTTCGACCGCTGCGCCAGTCGCTTCAGCCCGGAGCAGATAGCGGCTATGCGCGCCAACCTGCGCACGGAACACAAGGCCTACCTGCAGCTGACCAGCCCACTGCCCGAAATTCCCGACGATGTGCAAGTGGAGCTCATCAGCCCCTCAGACTCGACGCAGGTAGTGCAGTTCAACCACGTCGAACTGAAGTGGAAAAAAGTTCCAGGAGCACGTTATTATGTCGTTGAGGTAAGCCGCTCGCCCGACTTCGTCAGCCGCTTTTATAGCGAGACGCTCATTGATGCCGATCACGTAACCATTACCAAGACGCTGCCGAACAACTGGACGCTCTTCTGGCGGGTGCGCGCGTACAGCGATTGGGACGTGTGCCAGCCTTTCGACCAGGCGCAAATCGGCTCCTTCCGCACACAAAATCTGTCGGCTACCAACGAGCTGGAGCGTCAGGTGGCCCTTTTACTCAAGCCCAACCCGACATCGGTGGGCCAACCCGCTCAGTTTGTGGCGCAGGTTGAGAGTGCCATGGACGTCCAGCTGACCATCCACGACGCTACAGGCCGCCTGTGCTGGCAGCAGCCCGTGCGCCTGTATCCCGGCGAGAACACGATGACGCTGCCCGTTGAGCGCTTAGAGGCCGGCGCTTACATCCTGGCTATGCGCAACGAGCTAGGCATCGCTATTCGCCGCTTCATCGTGGCCGACTGACCACACGCGCATGGGCGTCATTCAGCGACAGGGCCTCAAGTACACCGTGTTGAACTTCATCGGACTGGTCATCGGCACGGCCAGTACGCTGCTGGTGTACTCGCGCGCCGAGGTGGTGGAGACGTACGGGCTGGCTCAGTATCTGCTGAGCCTTTGTGTGCTGAGTTTTCCGCTGCTGTCGCTGTCGGCCCACACGATAGGGGTGCGGTTTTTCCCGCATTTTCAGGAGTTGCCGCGTGGGCGCGAGGTTTTCTTCGGCTTAATAGTCTTGTTGCCGCTGGCAGGTTGGTTGTTGTGGGCCCTTCCGGCTGTGCTGTGGTGGCCCTGGCTGCAACAGCGAGCGGGTCTGTCGGGTGCGCACCTGTGGCTGGCCTTTCCGCTGACGCTGTTTTACAGTTTGTCGTTGACGCTGACCTACTACGCCTCGAACCGGCAGCGCATTGTGGTACCGTCGCTGCTGTTTGAGGTGTCGCTCAAGATGGTACTTCCGCTGCTGATGATTGCCCTCTGGCAAGGCTGGCTAAGCCAGCAGGCGGTATTGGTGCTGTTAGTCGGGCATTTTGCCTTTGTGTGTGCGGCCTTGTTTTTTTATTTAAAAAAACTTGGCGAACACCCGGCCTGGCCGCGTTGGGCCGAATGGCCGGCGTCATTGCGCCGCGAAATGCTGGGTTATGGTGCTTTTGGCATCGTCTCCGGGCTGGCGCTGCTACTGGCTACGAAGGCCGACACTTTTCTGGTAGGCAGCCTGACCGACATGCGGCGCACGGGCATCTATGCCATTGCGCTCAACATCGCCGTGGCCATGGACATTCCGCTCAAAGGGCTGCTGACGGTGAGCATCCCTATCATGAGCCAGCATCTGGCCCAAGACAATCGGCCCGCCTTACATGCGCTATACCACTCGGTATCGGTGCACTTGCTGGCTGCCGGGTTGTTTTTGTTCGGCTGCATCGTGGTGGCGGCCGATGACCTATATCGCATCATGCCCAACAGCGCCGAGGTGTCGGAGGGCAAGCGGGTGCTCTTTCTGCTGTGTGCGGCCAAATTGGTCGAGACGGCCATGAGCCTCAACGGCCCGATGGTTTATTACTCGCAGTACTACCGATATTCGCTGGCCTCGTTGGCCGTATTGGCTATGGCCAATGTGGCGTTTAGCTTGTGGCTCATTCCGCTGCTGGGCATCGCGGGTGCGGCATTGGCAGCGCTCCTGACGGCGTTGGCATATCAGGTGATTGGAGTGGTATTGGTCTGGCTCAAGTTTGGCCTTCAGCCGTTTTCGAGGAAAACGCTGCTGCTGGCGCTTTTCGCCACAGTAGCCATAGTGCTTGCTGTAATGCTCCCGGATACCGGCTATCCGCTGGCAAACATTGTCGTGCGCGCCGGCGTTTTCTCCCTTGTGTTTGGCGGCCTCACGCTCGGAGCCGGCGTTTTGCCGGAAATGGCGCAGGCGGTTCGGCATTTCATGGAAAGAATCGGCGCCTTTTGGCGCGGCGAGCCGACGGTCAGCAACGACGCCAACAGCGGTGATAAAGACGCTAACGGTTCATCATAGTGTGCTTTGCCACGTCCCCTATGCCCCCGGCGATTTTTTCACATAAATTCATACTGCTCTATGCTGCGCTTTACGCTCTTTGCCCTGTTGTTGTTGTGTTGGTTGGGCTGTCAGCACCAGCCTTCTTCGCCGCGTCTGGCGATGTGCCACGCTGATTTTGCTGCCTTTGCCGATGACCCGGCATTTCGGCAGGCGCACCCGGAGCCGCAGCCGGTGGCGCTGCTGCACGGCGGTCGGCCGGTAACGTTCTTGCTGGATGACAGCACCACTGGACGTGGCTTCCTGGCCCTGGCACACCGCAGGACCAATCAGTTTCTGCTCCTCTTCCACGAGTGGTGGGGCCTCAATGACCATATTCGCAACGAAGCCATTCGCTGGACACACGACCTGAACATCCATGTGCTGGCCATTGACCTATACGACGGCCAAGTGGCAACTACTGCTGACGAGGCGCGCCAGCTGATGCAGGGCTGCCAGCCCGAACGCGCCGAGCGCATCATTCGCGGCGCAGCCGCTTTTCTGGGCGAACAGGCGGACTTCCGAACGCTGGGCTGGTGCTTCGGCGGCGGGTGGTCGCTCAAGGCTGCTCTCCTGCTGGGCGAACGCGCCAAAGGTTGTGTGGTCTATTACGGTATGCCCGAACGCGACGCCGAACGCCTAAAGGCCCTGCACACTGATGTGCTGTTTGTGCACGCCAAACGCGACCGCTGGATTACCGACGAAGTGGTTACCGCCTTTGCCGACAGCATGCGCACCGCCGGCAGAACGCTCCACCTGCGCGAATACGACGCCGACCACGCCTTTGCCAACCCTACCGGACAACGCTACCACGAGCCCTCCGCACAGGAAGCCCGCGCCGCCACCCTCGAGTATTTGCGCAAAACGCTTTAGGCTCATAGGCGCTCAAAAGTCCATCCGTACGCGCAGGTTGAGCCGTCGGCCTGTCAGGTAGTTAGGCACGGCATATTGCACGTTGGTGATGGCTTTTACCCAGATGTTGGAGGCTTCGTTGGCTACTTTCATGAGGTTGAACACCTCGATGCTGGCCCAGGTATTGCGCGTGAAGCGCAGCGGATGTTTGGGCTTTTGGGTGCGCCATTGCTGTTTCCAGAGCTGGAAGCCGAAGCCGATGTCCACACGGTGGTAGGGTTTGAAGCGGTAGGGGTTTCGGTAAACGATGTTGTTATCCACTACACCGAAGGGCAGGCCGGTGCCGAAGGTAAAGTTGAGGTGCATGCGCAGGTTGGGGTTTTTGGGCAGGTAGTCTTGGAAGAAGGTAGAGAAGGTGAAGAAACGGTCGGTGGGTCGGGGTACGTCGTGTACGGGGGTGCCTTCGCGCTGGCCGAGTTTGCGGTAGAGGTGTTGTACGTCGTAGAGGGCTTCGCGGGTGCGCAGAAAGGAGAGGTTGACCCAGCTTTCGGCGCCGGGCACAAATTCGCCGTTGATGCGGACATCTAAGCCGGCGGCGTATCCGCGCGAGTCGTTTTCGCCTGAATAGCGGATGCGGACGTTGTCAATGTCGAAGGAGACTAAGTCCCACAGTTGTTTGTAATAGGCTTCGGCGATGAGGCGCATTTTGACGGGTCGGCGGCGCCCCCAGAGGAAGTCGTAGGTGAGGCCGCCGACGACGTGAGCGGAGCGTTGGGCGCGCAAGTCGGGGTTGACGGTGCCGTCTAAGCGTCGCAATTCGCGGTAGAAGGCGGGCTGGAAGTACCATCCGGCGGCCAATCGGTAAGAGATGTCGCGCGGGGTATTGAGGGGTTTGTAGAGCAATTGGGCGCGCGGGGTAACGAACCATTCTCCGTTGAGGTTCCAATACTGGCCTCGGATGCCGGCGGTGAGTTGCCATTCGCGCACGCCGGGCTGTCGCCACGTCCAGGTGTCCTGGAAGAAGGCGACGAAGCGCTGGCTGCTGAGGTCGTTGCGCGTTTTCAGGACGCGGCGCACGAGCAGTTGGGTGGTGTCGTAGGGCAGGGAGTAGAGGGCGGAGTCTAAGCGTTCCCACTCGTTAATTTTATCCAGAATGGTTTCCTGTTGCCACTTGAGGCCCCACTGGAGGAAGTGGCTTCGAGTGAGGTTTTGTTCGGGGTGGTCGTTTTGCAGTTCGATGCCGCCGCGGTATTCGGCGTTTCGGACGTCCAGGGTGAGGTAGTTGCGTATCCAGGTGTGTTGGGTTCCGGTGCCCAGCACGCTGACGATTTCGCCGAATTCATCGGAGCCGAGGTTGTTTTCTATCTGGCCCAGCAGGTAGTAGCTCAGGATGTCGAAGCGTTCGTTTTCCTGGCTTCGCCAGGCGGAGAAGAGGAATTTGTGGTACCGAGGGTTTCGGTCTCGGTCGGGCAGGTAGGTGAGTGATAGGCCGCCCATGGCCTGGGTGAAGTCATCCACTTCCTGGCCCTCAAAGACGGAGCGCAGTTGTAGGGCAAAGTCAATGAGGCCAAAAGCGCGCACGAGGGTTTGCGGGACGAAGCGATAGACCGAGCGGTTGTAGTTGGCCATGGCGCCCAGTTGCCAGTGTCGGTGCAGGTCATAGGTGAGGTAGGTTTGTACGTCGTAAAAGTCGGGTACGTATTCGCCCTGCACATCGAGGCTACTCAGGAGGGTACGGGTGGTTTTATAGCGCGCTCCGGCTAAGTACCGGAAGGCGCGGTAAGTGTCGCGGCGGTGTTTGACGCTGCCTTCGACGTGGGCGCTGGCGCCGAGGAGGCTGGCGCTGGCGCTGGCACGCAGGCTGTCCGGGCGCTTGTACTTGATATCGAGCACAGAGGAGAGTTTGTCGCCGTAGCGCGCCTGGAAGCCGCCGGAGGAGAACGATAGGTCGCGCACTAAGTCGAGGTTAGGAAACGAGAGGCCTTCCTGCTGGCCGGCGCGCACGAGCTGGGGGCGGTAAATTTCAAAGTCGTTGACGTACACCAAGTTTTCGTCGTAGTTGCCACCGCGCACCTGGTACTGTGAAGTCAGTTCGCCGCCTGCGCCGGTGTTGAGGCCTAAGGCGATGTGTGGCAGCACACTCTCTAAGTTGCCTGTGGTAGTAGGCAGCAAGCGCAGCTCTTCGATGCGGCGTTCGCGCACCATGCCGGCGTCATCGAGCCGGCGCTCGCGGATGACGACTTCGAGGTTGGAGCGTTCCGGCGCCAGCGCCACATCGAGCACAAAGCGCGCGCCCGGCGCCAGGGGCAACACATCAGCAGTAGCCTCACGATAGGCTAAGCGCCGAATGACCAGCGTCAGGCGCTGACCCGCGGGCACCTGTATGGCGTAGGTGCCCTGTTCGTCGGAATAGACGCCACCCGAAACGCCCTTTACCGTGATGGCGGCCAGCTCTAGGGGTATGCCGTCTGTTACGTCCGTGATGCGCCCGAACACTAAAGCCGTTTGTGACTGCGCCCAGCTGTTAAAGGCCATGAGCCCAAAAGAGATAACCGCCCATCCGATCTTGTGCAGCTGAGGTACCAGCGGTTTTAACGGTACCGCCTTTTTCCGGTGTTCGGATAGCGCTTCGAAGTTCTTTAGCTGTTTGCCTGCTCCCGTATTGATATTTGCCAAGGCTTTTGTTTTTAAAAGCACTCAATCTGCCTCTGATTTTGCCTTCGTACAGCGGTTGTGGCTGCAAAGAACGCGAAAGGCTGCCAAGGCCGAGCCACAAAAATGGACGTATTCAGAGTATAGCAGGGAGGGAGGCAGGTTGCCTGCTGTGGGTTTACAGCTGATGGTGGATGCTCAGTCGTACGACGTCACGCTGGTAGAGCAGGTCGATTTGGCCGGCTTGTTGCCACTGCATCATGTAGCCCAATTCGACGCGCAAGTGTGAAGAGAAGGAGTGCGATATGCCCACGTACATGCGATTCTGGTCGAAGATGGTGGGAGTTCCGGCTCCCCAATTGAGAAAGATTTCCTCAATTAAATGTATCGTCCAGCTGGGCTTGGGCAACGTCCAGTTGAACTGGATGCGATAGCGCCCGCGCCAAAGGAAAGGCCCTTCGGCGCTTTCCTGAAAGCGCTGCTCGATGCGATAGCGATGATTTAAAGAGAAGGGCTTCTCCAAAGGTGTCCAGAAGTGCAGCTCCTGAAAGAGACGCCACTCCATGCGGTGAGGATAACCCGTTTTGGCGGGTTTCGGGTCGCCATTTTCCATGCGGGTGGTGCCCAGTGCAAATTCAAAAAGGGTATGCGGACGATAATGCACATGGGTATGCAGGGCCAGCTGGTGCCATACCCCATTGGCTGTCAGGAAGCGATAATCTACCTCCTGATGAAAGGTCCAGTTAGGGCGAAAGGGCCAGGTGAGGTAGTAGCGGTTCCATGAGACGCCGTGGCGGTCAATGATTTGGGGCCTTTGAGCGAAGGTTTCAAGGCTGGACACCCAGCAGCATAAGAGGCAAAGCCAAAGGTGGAGGAGCACTTTCATTGCAATGTGTGTGGAGTTAGTAGCTGGTTTCATCTAAGCGCACTTTGCCTTTAAAGGTCCAGAAAACAAAAGCTGTGTAGATGGTCACCAAAGGCGTGCCTATTAAGGCAATGGTCAGCAGCAGGCGCATGGTTTTCTCGCTGGAAGCCGCGTTGTACACCGTAATGCTGTTGGCTGGGTCATTGGGCGCATACACTAAGTACGGAAACGTCTCGACGGCCACCGTAAAGAGCAGCAGCGCAATGGTTACGGCCGAGCTGATGAATGCCCATCCGTATTGTCCTTTAGTCAGGTAGCGCGGAATGCTGGCCACGGTCAACAGCATGGTTAAAGGCAGAAAGAAGAATGCCGGATGTTCGCGCAGGCGGTCGCTCAAATGCGGCACATACAACAAGGTATAGACCGTCGTAATGGCGAAGAGGACAACAAAGGCAATGGTGAAATTCCGCGCCAACAGAGAGGTTTTGGTGAAAAGCCGTCCTTCCGTTTTGAGGGTCAGAAAGATAGCGCCGTGCATGCCAAAAAGCGCCACGGTAGTAGCGGCTACCAGCAGGGCAAAGGGGTTGAAAAACGACAGCCAGCTACCCGCAAATTCACGGTGCTCGTCTAATGGCATTCCTAAGGCTACATTGCCCAGCATGAGGCCCAACGACAGCGTAACCACGGTGCAGGAGGCGAAATAGGCGGTGTCCCATAGCTTGCGCCACCACGTCCAGGGTTCTTTGCTGCGAAACTCAATGGCTACAGCCCGAAAAATCAGCCCGACGATGAACAGCATGAAAGGCACATAAAAGGCTGAAAAGATGGCAGCATAAGCCACTGGGAAGCCCGCAAAAAGCGCCCCGCCGCCGATGACCAACCACACCTCGTTGCCGTCCCACACTGGCCCGATGGCGTTGAGGGCGATGCGGCGGCTTTGTTCTTTTTTCAAAAACAGGTGCAACATGCCGGCGCCCAGGTCGAAGCCATCCAGGATGGCGTAGCCCGAAATGACGGCGCCAAAAACCAAAAACCACCACGTGGCGTAATCAATGCCCAGAAACATGGCTTACCTTATTAAGCGGGTGAAGCAGGGGGGTGCATCAGCGGGTTTTCGCGTCGCGAGTAGGCTTCGCTTTCCTCGCTTAGCGTTTCCACGGCTGCCGGCCCGTGTTGAATTTTTCGATGGAGCAAATAAAGGAAGAGCAGGAAGAGCACCGTGTACACGACGGCAAACAGGATGAGCGAAAAGAGCACCTGATTGGCCGTAACCGTACGCGAAAGCGCGTCGCTGGTGCGCAGAAGGCCATAAACCACCCAGGGCTGGCGGCCCATTTCGGCGGCGAACCAGCCGGCCTGGTTGGCGATTTGCGGCAGCAGAACGGCCCACACGAAGACGTGCAGCAGCCAGCGCGTCTGGAATAGCCGCCCGCGATACCACATCCAGGCCCCCAGCAGCGAAAGCCCGATGAGCACCATGCCGATGGCCACCATCAGGTGATACAACTGGAATATGGCATTCACCTGCGTAGGACGCTCGTCGGGAGCAAAGCTGTTCAGCCCCCGAATAGGCGCCTGAAAATCGCCGTGCGTGAGGAAGGACACGCCGCCCGGCAGCGCCAGGCCTACGGTCTTTTGCTGTTGCTGATTGACCCAGCCAAACAGGTATAGGTCGGCAGGCGCCAGCGAGTCGTAGTGGCCCTCCAAAGCGGCCAGTTTAGCAGGCTGGTATTCGGCCACTATTTCTGCACTGCGGTGGCCGGTGAACAACTGGGCCAGGCTCGCCACAATGGCCACAACCAGCGCGATTTTAAACGCCGGCCGCGCGATGCCTTCGTGCCGGCGCTTCAAGATGTACCAGGCATTCACGCTCATGACCAGAAAGGCACCGGCCAGAAAGGCGCCAATCCACACGTGCCACAGCCGGTCCATGCTCGAAGGGTTGAACACCATTGCCCAGAAGTCCGTGATTTCTGCACGCGCCTCCAGCCCTTCGCCCACGATGTGATAGCCCGCCGGTGTCTGTTGCCAGGAGTTGGCCACCACAATCCAGACGGCCGAAAACATAGAGCCTAGCCACACCATGAGCGTCGAGATGAAATGCACTACCGGTGTAACGCGGTCCCAACCAAAGAGCAACACGCCCAAAAAGCCCGACTCCAGCGCAAAAGCGAAGATACCCTCTGCGGCCAGCGCCGATCCGAAGATATCACCCACATAGCGTGAATACGTAGCCCAGTTGGTCCCAAATTCGAACTCCATCACAATACCCGTAGCCACCCCGAGACCAAAGATGAGCGCAAAGATTTTAATCCAAAAGCGCGTCATCTGCTCGTATTCCTTTCGTCCTGTGCGCAGGTACAGCCCTTCCATGATGACCAGTATTAGGCCCAGACCAATGCTCAGCGGTGGGTAGATGTAGTGGAAGGCTACCGTGTAGGCGAACTGTATGCGAGACAAAATTTCAACATCCATATTGGGAGAGGGCTTTTACTAAAAAAGCGCACCCCAAAGGAAATGAGGCGCGCCGAGAGAAACAAAAAAACCGGGAGCGTTTTTCTTTCAAGCCACTTTTGCACGCAGGCTCGTCCACGCGCCGCCGTTGTAGGCTTCTATGCCGTTTTTCTCAAGAACTTCTACTGCCACCTGGCTACGGGCGCCGCTGCGGCACACCGTAATCACCGGCGCATTCCTCTTTTTTAAGGTAGTCAATTGCCCTTGCAGGCGGTCTAACGGAATGTTGATGGCACCCGACAGGTGCCCGGAACGATACTCTTCCGGCGTACGCACGTCCACCACTACGGCACCATTGGCCATCAATTGCTTGAAATCTACACTTGGGCCTATGCCCAGCAAGCGCTTTAACAGGGATAACATGGCGATAAACTTCGCTTTGGATGCAGGGATGGAATTAGTGAGCCATAGCGTACAGCACTTCCTCCAGACTGCCGCCGTTGTGTACATCCGTAACGCCGGCCTGGCGAAGGATTTGCACGGCCATACCACTGCGGTTGCCGCTGCGGCAATACAGGATGCGCGGTGCCGGCAAGGCGGCAACGTCAGCAATTCGATACGGAATGGTGTCTAACGGAATGTTGATAGCGCCTTCAGCATGGCCCATTCGGAATTCCTCGGGTGTGCGCACATCTATCAGCGTGGCGCCCTTTCTTTCATTCTTTTGCATATTTCGTGTGCTTTTAGACAGGTATGTGAAAAGGATAGCACAAAGGTGCTAGTACGCCGCGCACGCCACCTGTGACTTCGGTCACAGCGAGCAAAAAATGAGGGCAGGCCCTTGCGTCGCACCTCCAACAGGCGCGGCTTTTTAGTTAGAAAATACCAGAGCAAAGACCTTTGCGGCTGCAGCTCGCCTATATGTATAAAAAAAGTCTGAGCACCCGGCCCGTTCCTTTTCTTTACTCCCTCTAAGTGTCTCAATCCGTAGCAGGTACAGATATCGGTCATGAAATATACTCTGGTTTTCAGCAACGTTCGCCGCTGGATGTGGGCCGCAGCTTTGGCGCAGGTGCTCAGTGCTGGTGCATACGCTCAGCCCATGCAGGTTACCTCGGCTGCTACATCTCCGTTTACGCCGACTAACCTGATCTCCAACATCTTTTTGGGCGACGGCGTAGAGGTGCTGAGCATTGCTTTCAACGGCAAGCCAGTCTCCGTGGGTTATTTCACCAATGGCCAACAGGCGGTAGGTCTGCAGCGCGGCATCGTTATGACGACGGGTTTGGCCGAAACCACCAACCCCAGTGCCGGCCCGTTTGGTAGCGAACAGGTCGGCAGCGTGTTTGCCAGCAACAACGTCGGCGGCCTCGTTCCCACCACCGACCCCAACCTGTCGCCCATCGCCTCCGGGCTGCTGTTCGACGTAACGGCTTATACCATACACTTTATCCCGACGGCCGACACGCTGCGCTTCCGCTATTGCTTTGCCTCCGAAGAGTATCCCGAATTTGCCTGCAGCGAGTACAACGACATTTTCGGCTTCTTTATCTCCGGTCCGGGCTACCCCACGCCCACCAACATCGCTCGCATACCAGGCACTGCACTGCCGGTAGCCATCAACAACCTGCACCCCGATAACACTACCCCCGACCGGCCCTGCCCGCCTAAAAACGCACAGTTTTACATCAACAATCTCAACTCCAACAAACAGCCCACTTACGACGGCCTGACGCGCGTCTTTACCGCCGAAGCCATCGTTACGCCCTGCGATACCTACGTCATCCGCCTCGTTATCGCCGACGTAGGCGACCCTGTCTATGACTCTGGCGTCTTCTTAGAAGCCAAAAGCTTTGGCACGGGCGCCATCCGAACCACTTTGGCTACCCCCAACCTCGATGGCGTTATCGTGGAAGGCTGCGCCGCCGCCACCCTTACCTTCCGACTGCCCACGCCCGATACAGCCGATGTATCGCTGGACTATAAAATCTTCGGAACGGCCACCAACGGCACCGATGTGGAGCCCATACCTACCCAGTTGGTCATCCCGGCAGGCCAACAGGAAGCCACCGTCACCATTCGCGCCGTAGAAGATGGCATTGCCGAAGGTGAAGAATGGTTGGCCATTGATGTGCGCCGAGACCCATGCCATCGCGACACTTTTTTTATTTATATCCGGGAAAACACCCTCGTGCCGCCCACGCTGCCCGATGATACGCTCTTCTGCAAAGGCGAAACCGACACCCTGCGCCTGAACGGCTCCCTGCCCGTGCCTCTGCCGCCGCCGCCCTTTTTTCAAAACACCCAGCCCCTGCAAATTCACCCGGTCAACGTATCGGTAACTTCCACCATCAATGTCGCCGGCGTTTCGCCGCCTAAGGTGCAGCCTGGCGTCATCCGCTCAGTGTGCTTAGACATCACTCATGGCTGGGTGGACGACATTGATGCCTACCTCATTGCCCCTGGCGGCCAGATCCTTGAACTGATGACCGACTGCGGCGCCAATGGCAAGAACTTCACGCAGACTTGCTTCACACCCGCCGCCACGCGCAATATCGCCACGGCCACCGCCGCCGATGCGCCTTTCACCGGCGAATGGCAGCCCGAAGGCCCGTGGTCCGACCTCTGGGGTAGCCCTACAAACGGCACCTGGCGCTTAGTGCTCCGCGATGACCAAAACGGCTTCATCGGCACGCTCCAGCGCTGGTCTATCACCTTCGAGCCTTCCTATCGCATTGAATATCAGTGGACGCCCGCAGCAGATGTCTCCTGTCCGGCCTGTCCAATCGTGCGCGTAACTCCGACCGACACGACCACGTACACCGTGGTGGCCACCGACTCTTACGGCTGCACCGTCAGCGATGCCATCACTGTAAACGTAGCCACCGCTTTGCCAGCACCTCAGGTCAGCTGCGGGGCCTACACACCGTCTTCCGTTACCTTTACCTGGGCCAGCGTCCCGGGCGCTACTGGCTACTTGGTCAACGTCGGTGGTACTGGCTGGGTGCCCGCCAGCGGAGCCTTAGAGCACATCGTGAGTGGGCTGACGCAGGGCGCTGTGGTCAGCATTGAGGTGCAGGCCCTCGGCGCTATACCCTGCCCAGCTACTGTGGCGACAGCCACGTGCTCCAACTGCGACCAGCCAGTGGTGAATGCCTTGGTTACTGACGCCACCTGTGCCACCGCTGCCAATGGCCGCATTGTGCTGCAGCCCGATGGAAAAAACCCGCCATATCAGTTCACCTTAGGCGGTAACACCAACACCACGGGCGTATTCGACCAGCTCGCCCCCGGCACTTATACCGCTCGCATTACCGATGGAGCAGGGTGCCAGCGGCAGATGAACGTCGTGGTCGGGGCGCCGCCAGCCATTGCCATCGCACTTGAGGATAAACCCGTTACCTGCTTCGGCGGCGACGATGGCGCCCTGCGCGCCGAAGTCAGCGGCGGAATACCGCCATACCAATACCTCTGGAGCGACCCGCAAAACCAGACCCAGCCCAACGCCGTCAACCTGCGCGTGGGCACTTACACCGTAACCGTCAGCGACCGCAATGGGTGCACCACCACCGCTACCGCTGCCCTGACCTCGCCCACGGAAATCCTGCTTTCCGTCGTCGCTGTGGCTGCCCGCTGCCATGGCGAAGCCTCCGGTGTGGCCACCGTTACAGCCACTGGCGGCACAGGGCCGTACCAGTACCACTGGGCGAACGGCCAGACCACCAACGTTGCCGTGGGGCTGCCCGCCGGCACACAAGGGGTAACCATTACCGACGCTGCCGGCTGTGCCAAAGCAACCTTCGCCCTCATCACCCAACCGCCGCCCCTGACCCTGAACGCCACGGCAACCAACCCCACCTGCACCAACCGCACCGACGGCTCCGCCTCCGTCGGCGCGCAAGGCGGAACGGGAGCCTTCTCCTATGCCTGGAGTACAACGCCCATTCAAAACACCGCCAACGCCTCCCAACTGACCGCCGGCACTTACACCGTAACCGTCGGCGACCAGAACGGCTGCACCTCCACCGCCAGCGTTACCCTGCAGGCTCCGCCCGCCATCGCCGTAACACTTGCCGCTGAAGATGCCCGCTGCCACGGCCAACCCTCAGGCAGCATCAGCGCCACTGCTCAGGGTGGCACCGGAATACTCACGTACACCTGGAACACAACACCTGTCCAAACAACGGCTAATGCCGTCCACCTCACCGCCGGCACCTATGCCGTAACCGTCAGCGACGCCAATGGCTGCACCACCACCGCCTCGGCCACGGTGGGCCAACCCGAACCCTTGCTGCTCAGCCTCAGCGTGCAAAACGTCCGCTGCTTTGGCGAAACCACTGGCGCCGCCACTGCAAATGCCACCGGCGGCACCACGCCCTACGCCTTCGCCTGGAGCAGTGGCGAAACGGCGCCTAACCTTTCCCAAAAGGCCGCCGGCACCTATACCCTGACCCTTACCGATGCCAACGGTTGCACTACAACTGCTGTCGCTTCCATCGAACAGCCGCCGGCATTGCAACTGAGTACGCAGCAGCAAAACATCGCCTGCCACGGCCGGAACACGGGCAGCATCAGCGTCAGCCCCGCCGGCGGCACGCCACCCTACTCAGCCCAGTGGAGCGGCCCGGGCGTTCAGGGCGATACGCGCTTAGTGCTCGACCAACTCCGTGCCGGCCAGTACGCCCTCACACTGACCGATGCCAACGGCTGCACACAGACGCAAACGTTTACACTGACCCAACCGCCAACGCCGCTAACCGTCACCCTTGCCCCTGTAGCCGATACGCTCTGCGCCGAACAGACCAGCCGCAACGCAACGGCCTCGGCCTCCGGCGGAACACCGCCCTACACCTACACCTGGAGCACGGGCGCTCCGGCGACGCCCAACACCGCCCTGCCGCCCGGCAGCCACACCGTTACCGTCAGCGACGCCAACGGCTGCACAGCCGCGGCCACTGCGAACATCACCCAACTGGCGCCCCTGTCGCTCAACGTGTCCATAGAAAAAGTGGACTGCGCCCAGGGCGGCGCAGCGTTCGTGGCCGGAGCCACCTACGGCTCTGTACCGGCAGATATGGGGCGCCTGATTTTCCACTGGAATACGTCGCCCCCCCAAACGGGCACCCGCGCCGTGCAGCTCGCCCCGGGCCAGACATACACCGTTACGGCCACCGACCCGCGCGGCTGCACCGCTGAGCAGAACATCGCCATACCCGCCACCCTCACGGTGCGCGCCACTATCGTGCGCACCACACCGCCGCGCTGCTTCGGCGGCGCCGACGGGCAGATCATCGCCGCAGCTTCAGGCGGAACGCCGCCCTACACTTACGCCTGGAACGGCGGCGCCATGGCAACCGACTCCGCCGCCATCAACCTGCGCGCGGGCACCTATACCGTTACCATCAGCGACCGCGCCGGCTGCACGGGCACCACATCGGCAACGCTCTCTCAGCCACCCGCGCTCCTGGCCCGCCTACAGGCCGAGGCGGTCCGATGCTTCGGTGAAAGCAACGGCGCACTCACCGCCGCCCCCGAAGGCGGCACTCCGCCCTACCAATTCGCCTGGCCCAACGGCCAGAACGGCCCGCGCGCTACGGGCCTGAGCACCGGCTCTTATACCCTCACCCTTACCGACGCTAACGGCTGCACCTTCGTAGCCCAGGCCAATGTGCCGCAACCCGCACCACTAACGGGCACTGCTGCGAAAAAAGACATCATCTGCTTCGGCACGCACACCGGTGAAATCACGCTAACCGCCGAGGGCGGCACACCCCCCTACCGCTATGCCCTTAATGACGCCACCTGGAACGGCTCCCCGCGCCAGATAGGCCTGCCAGCAGGCACCTATGTGCCGCGCATCACCGACCGCAACGGCTGCACCGTCGCCCTGCCACCGCTCACCCTTGAACAGCGGCCCCCACTGACGGTAGCGCTCGGCCCCGACACCACCCTGCGCTTCGGCCAAAGCGTAACGCTGCAAACCATCGTCAGCAATGCCGAACCACCGCTCCAATACGCCTGGGCACCCGACGACACCCCCTGGCTTTCTTGCACCGACTGCTCTGAACCTACCGTGCAAGCCTTAGCCTTTTCGCGCTGGTTCACGCTGCGCGTTACCGATGCGTCCGGTTGTATCGGCATAGGCCGCCTGCGCATCGAGGTCGAAAAACGCTGGAGCGCACAGGTGCCCACCGCGTTTTCGCCCAACGGCGACGGGGCCAACGACCTGCTCATTGTGCACGGCACCCCCGGCGCACGCGCCCTGACCTTCGACATCTACGACCGCTGGGGCGAGCGCGTATTCTCAGCCGCCGACTTCGCCATAAACGACCCCAACATCGGCTGGGACGGCACCCTCCGAGGCCAACCGCTCAACCCCGGCACCTTCGTGTGGGTGCTCCAGGTCAAATGGCCCGACGGAAGCCAGGAGACGCTGCACGGGCAGACGATGCTGACGCGGTGAAAGGCATATCATCGGTTCTGGAAGAAGTTATCTGCCGAAAGCGTCTGAAATATTGGTAGTGCTGTATTCCCTGCGAAAAAAGCCTTAGTGTCTTCGCGGTTACCGAAAGCCGCCTTAGAAATCCGTTCCTAAGGCCAGGTGCCACATGGGTTTTTGTACGACGCGGGTTTCGATGCCCCAGGCGTAGTCCACGCGGAGGAACATGCCGAGGATGGGTGCGCGCACGCCGACGCCATAACCTGCGACGATGGGGTCGCGGAAGTAATTGACCTTGACGGTTACGGTGGGCGGGTTGAAGAAGAACACCGTGTTGATGGGGTTGTCGGGGTTGTAGGGTGAGCGCCCTTGCCAGGCTGTGCCGGCGTCGAAGAAGCCCACGAGTTGGAAGTTGCGCCAGAAGTTGCTCAGCACGGGTTTTTGGCTGAAATACTTGAACAGCGGCACGCGCAATTCGCTGTTGAACAGGGCGTAGGAGTTGCCGTTTCGGATGTTTTGGCGGAAGCCGCGCAGGTTGGCCGCTAAGGTTCGGAAGGCGAAGTTGCTGTCTTCGGGTACGGGGATGGTGTTGTTGAAGGATGGGAATATCCAGTTGTCTACGCCGCCGAGGAAGTAGAGGATGCGCTCGGAGCCGAAGGTGGTGGCGCCGGCCAGTCGGAGGGCCAGGATGCTGTGGCGGTCGAGGGGTTGGTAGTGTCGGGCGTCTAAGCCAAGTACGGTCATAAAGCCGCGGTTGAAGCGGAAGCTCCAGGCGGGTTCAGTGTTGAATTCGAAGCGTTTGACGGCCTCGACGAACACTTTGGCGCGGGTACCGGTGCGCAGGTTGAGATCAACGGGTACGGTATTGTCGTACACGGCGCTCAGGCGCAGGGCCATGCGCTGTTCGGCGAAGGCCGGTTGTTCCAGGGTGCGGCGGTTGGTGCTGAGCGTAACGGTTTTGTCCTGGCGCAGCGTGCCCATGGCGCGCAGGCTGAGGAAGGGGTCGAGCGGATAGCGCACCTCGTATTGGCCCAGCACAGTGGTGGTGCGCGCCTGCACGGAGGCGACCGGCCCGCCGAAGCCTTGCTCGACGGTATGGGTGTTGCCGCGGCGATAGAGGGCGATGCGCTTATCTAAGCGTCGTTTTTTGTTGTCGAACCAGATGAAGTACTCGGCTCCGTTGAAGGTGGTGGGCAGGCGCATGCCCATTTCGATGACGTAGTCTTCGAGCAGGTCTTTGAAGTTGGCGCGCATGAGGATGCCCGGTGGCGGCGTGGTGAAGGCTTGCGGGCTGCCGGCGAAGCTTTCAAGGCCCTCGAAGAGCAGGTTATTGTCCACGGTGGTGGAGAAGAAGTCAGAGCGGAAGCGCAGGCGGTAGGGCACGATTCGGTGGGGCATGAAGCGGTGTACGCTTGCGGGCGCGGTCAGTCGGAAGCGGTTGTAAGGTCGGATGGCTTCGGGTAATGCGGGCTGCACCTCGGGTTCTTTGAGTGCGACGGGGGGCGCCTCGGCGGGCGGAGTGACGGTGGGCGGTTCTGGGCCGCGCTCGCGCAGGTGTTCAGGCACCTGGAAGAGCCATCCGGGAGGGATGGTGCTTACGGAGTCGGCGTAGGAGCGCCATACGGGGCCTTCGGAAGTGTCGGGGCGTTCGGCGCCATCGGTTGTTGGGGTGTCCGGCAGCAGGCTGCGTTCGGGCAAAGGCAGACCGGCGGCACGCAGGGTCATTTCGCGGAAGCGCGTTATCCAGGGACGGGCGCGCACTTCGGGCTGGATGGGGCGCACATACAGGTGCGTTTTGCCTTCGCGCCAGATGCGTTGGGCCAACCGACCCGCGCGCGGCGCACTGTGGAGTTCTTGCAGGTTGCGGTCGTAGTTGGTCTGGTCATAGACGACCGGCCGCTTTTTCACCACTGGAAAGGTGCGGATGCTGTCTATTCGGGTGCTGTCTATGTTTTTCAGCACCGTATCGGTGGGTGCCAGGAAGGCGAGCACCCGTTCGAGCGGCCATTCGCCGGTCTGGCGCGTGTTGAGGGCGCGCACTTCGGCGTCATCGTTGAGGTAGATGACGTCTTCGTAGTAAGCCACATAGGGTTCCAGATAGCCCGCCTGGCGGTTGGCGATGCCGCTGGCGTTGCTGATGTGGGCGAAGTGGAAGCTGTCTAAGGCGACCGGGTAGCGTTCGTCGTAGAAAGGAGTGTTGGTCAGGCGTAGCAGGGTGTTGCTACGCTGGTCAAGGTTGAAGAAGAAGACATCGAAAGCGCCGATGGGCAACAGGGTGTCTAAGCGTTGGGGTGCGAGCGTATCACTGAGGCGGTTGCTACTGAAGAGGATGCCGCGCTGGCCGTCGAGCATCGCCACGGTGGCGTCCAAGTCGTCCCAGAAGTCTTGGGTCAGGCGTTCGGTGTTGCGGTTGACGGTGTTGTAGAGGAAGAGGTCGCCGTAGCCGCGCACGCAGGCGGAGAATACCAGCACCATGGGGTTGAGGTATTCCATGCTGTACACGCGCTGGTAGTCGGGTGCCAGCGGTTTGGTTTGCCGTTTCAGGGTGTTGAGGTCTATTTGGGTGAGGTACAGCGTTCCGCGGCGTTCGTAAAGGATGGCCATTTCCTGGTTGTTGGGGCTGAAGGCAACGAGCGGGTAGTTGAAGTCGGGTGCCTGCAGGGCATTGCGCTGGCCGCCTTTGAAGATGCGGCGGGCTTTGGCGTCTTTGCCGCCGGTTTCGCGCAGCCAGACGCGCCATTTGCCGATGTCGTTGGTGGCCCAGGCTAAGCGTTTGCCGTCGGGGCTGAGTTTGAGGCCGTAAACAGGGAGGTTGCGTTTGTTTTTGAAGGCGATTTCGCCCTTGGGGTCGGGCTTGCGGGCGCCCTGTTCGTCGTCGCGGTAGCGCACGCGAAAGTAGTCCATCAGGGCGTCGGTGGTGCGTCGGTAGCCGCTGCCCAGCACGTAGAGGAAGCCGGCGTCTACGCTGCGGTTGATGCGCGTCAGATAGACTAAGTTGCTGATGGTGCCTTTGCCGAAGTGCAGCCCGATGTAGTACCAGAAGGCGTGGCCGGCCAGTCGTGGCTGTTCGCGGGCCAGTTGGTCGAAGGTGAGGTTCTTTTTCCGGAGGAAATAGTCGCGCAGCTGGTTGTCTAAGTCGGTGTTCCATTCTTCGCCGCAATAGGCAGCCAATCCGGTGGTGTACCAGGGCGGCAGGTTGACGGCTACGGCAGTCTGAACGATCTCTTGCAGACTGCTGCCGAAGATCATGGAGTTGAGGATGACGCCTGCTGTGCCTTCGCGCACCTGGGCGCGCAGGTGTTGGTGGTTGCCGTCGAAGAAGACAAAGACCTTGTTGCCCAACACTTTCGTTTCGCCGGCTTTCATCGAGAGCAGTTCCTCTTCGCCGATGTTGCTCTGCTTGAGGTCGCTCAGGTGGGTGAACACCAGCATCTCGATTTTGTCTGAAATCTGGTGCTCGAGCAGTTGCTGCACAGAAGCAAAGTCCCACTCAGCGATTTGCAGCGCAGCCTGGGCCACGTTGCGCGCTTCGCCGTACCAGTAAGTGTCAAAGTGGGCCGTTTCGTAGTGCATCCACTCGTCGAACTGGCGACCGTACTGTACGCGGCTTTTGCCAAAAGAAGTCTGCGCAGTGGTTTGGGCGAAAGCCGATGGCGATATCCACAACGCCCACATAACAAGGCTTGCCACCAAGCGTAAGGCGCCCAAGCGGGCCAATAAGGAAGCAGAGGTTGTGTTCATGTTGCAATAAACAGCCGCAAGGCTTATTGTGCTCAAGCACTCGGGCGCTAAAACGATGATGCGCGAGCCGTTTGTGTATGGTGTTAAAATCCCACAGCCCGCGCCCCCCGGGAGGCTGTTCCACACATGTGTGTGCTTAGTTGTCGGACGGAGGGCCGTCTTTTCCTTGTGCCAATTGCTGACGGATATGAGCGACCTGCTCTTCCGTTGTGTCTGTCAAGGCGGCAATTCTGGCATCGCTCCACTCCGGGTTTTCACTCAGTATGTTGATGATGAAGAGCCTTCTCATTTCCTCGCGGCCTTCCTCGCGGCCTTCCTCGCGGCCCATTTTCCGGCCTTTTTCTATGCCTCTGATTTCTGCCTTTTCCATCTCTTCGGGCAACACGCGCTGGCGATACTCGGCGAGCATCTCCTCGTAGGCCTCGCGCGCAAAGGACGGCAGTTGCTTCATCCATTCGGAAACGCTTATGTCGTTCATATCCAGCAAATTTTCGATGTAGTTAACGGTAGATTGACCCAGCATGCGCGCCCGAATATCGAACAGTCGCTTTTTGAACACTGCCCATATGGAAGGCAGGTGCTGGCCCAACTGGTTCAAATTTCGGGCAAATTTCAGCAAAATAAACAGGTTTTGCAAATAGCCGGGCGGGGTCTTTTTCAAAATGTCTTCCACCGACATCTCGTTGAGGTTGATAGCGATATATCGGAAGTTGGGAATGTAGGGCTGTAGGCTTTTGGGCGGCTTGCCAAACATTTCCTCGATGAGCGTCTTGTGCACCCAGGGGCGCTCGCCGTGGTACAACACGATGGAAATGATGAGCGAAGGTGGGCGTTTGTGGCGCAGGTCATCTTCCCAGAGTTGTTTGATGTAGTCGAGGAGTTGTAGGTGCACCGGATACTCTGGGCGGGTGCTTTTGTGCTCAAAGAGGAAAAGCAGTCGGGCGGAGTTGCCGGTTTTGAGGCGTGCCTGGTAAATCACGTCGCTGTAAGAGGTGCCAAAACGGCCGCTGATGTGTGCCGAAGATATCGGCTCCAAAGAAGACAGGTCCACGATTTGCGAGACGCTCTTTGGCGTATAGTAGCGGATGACGCCCTGAGGCACCTCTGTAAAGCCGAGGAACAGCCGGACTAAGCGGTCGTAGAGTTGCGCTATTTTTCTTTTCGACAGCTTTTTCGATTTCTTTCGCATAGGCGGGCGGTGGGTTTTATACACTACAAGGTACGCCAGGGAAGTTTTGAGTGCGCCGGCATTTTCGGCCTATAATGCCTTGCATTGCTGGAGCTTCGACAAAGCTTACGGTATCAGGAGGCGCCCTTGCACCGTTCCTGCGTTGGTCGTCAGGCGATACAGATAAACGCCCGTTGGCAAGGCGGGCAAGGCAATTTGCTGAGCCGTCTGGCCAGCGGGCCACTGGCTCTGGGCGAGTGTACGGACGAAGCGCCCGTCTGGTGTAAAGAGCTCGAGGCGGGCGTCCAGCAACCGGTCGGTGCGCAGCTCGAGCCATACGTACTCGCGGGCCGGATTAGGGAAAACACGCGCAGACACCTGCTCGGGCAACAGCGTTACGCTAGAAGACGGATGGTAATACAGCGGCGACTCCCACAGCCCGCGCCCGTAAGTGCCGGCGAAGATGGTTCCGGAAATGTAGTTGATTTCCAGTTCATAGACCCGCACGATGGGCAGGCCTTTGAAGAAACCAATCCATTTGCCGTTCAGGTCGTCGTTGGTGTAGGAGACGAAGCCGAAGCCCCCCACATAGATGCCGTTTTTGCCGGTGTCTTCCCACGCGGCGCAGTATTTCGTGCCGCCAGGCAGACCGGCGCTGATGTTCGTCCAGGTGGCGCCAGCGTCGGTGGAGTGGAATACACCATTAGACACTACGATGAGCAGGCGTTCCGGCTGCTGAGGATGTATGGCAATGAAGCTGACGTTATTTGTCCAGGGGCGCGTGGTGATTTCCGCCCAGGAGGCGCCACCATCGGCGGTGGTGAACAGGCGTGCTCCGCGGGCGGCATACAGGCGCTGGTTATCGGAGGGCGCTATTTTGAGGTGGTTGAAGTTACCGTCGTCGAAGTTGGAGATTTTCACCCAGTTGCCGCCTCCGGTGGTGTTTCGCCAGATGTCGGCAAAGGCGACGTAAATGGTTGTGGGTATCTGAGGGTCTTGCTCGAAGGGCGTTACCCAGGCGCCGTCGCCTACGCCAGGTGGTTTGGAGATGCCGGAGTACGAGTTGCCCTGGTTGGTCGAGCGGTACATGGAGCCGTATTGCGAGGTGCCGTACAGCACGCGGTCGTTGCTCCAGTCCACAAAGGTTTCCATGCCGTCGGCGCCCAGCCAGTCGAACCAGCGGCGGTCGGTGCCGCGCAGGACGCTGGTACCGTTGTCCTGCGAGCCACCCGTAACGACGTTTGGGTTGGTTTTGGAAACGCCTATCTTATAAAATTCGCGGATGCCTAAGCCGTCAGTGCGGTTGATGAAAGTTTCGCCGCCGTCGTCGCTGATGAAAAAGCCGCCATCGGTACCCACATACAGGCGGCTGCCGACGAACTTGAGGATGTCCACGTCAGCATGGACGTAGCCCACGCCCAAAGCGGCTGCCGTGCCGGGCACCCAGTGGGAGGTGAGGTAAAAGGACTGCCCGCCGTCTATGGATTTCCAGGTATGGATGCCGGCAATGTGCACCTCATCGGCATCGAACGGGTGAGCGGCCACATCCATATCGCGCGGTGCCTGGCCTTTGTCGTCGCTGCCGGTAGGGCTATAGCCAAAGTAGTTGATGGTCGCTCCGTCCACGAGCTTCTCGAAGGTGTTACCGCTGTTATTGGAGCGGTAAAAAGCGCCGAAGACCTTTCCCTTTGACTCTAAAACATAGAGCAACTCGGGTTTGGCCGGCGTTACAGCCATCATTTTATACGCAGTATTGGAGGTGCTAAAGCCGCTGAGTTCCTGGAAAGAGGCCCCACCATCGGTAGAGCGAAAGACGCGCGTGCCTGAAAAATAAATGACGCTTGGGTCGTTGGGCTTAAACTCCACATCGTAGCCTGGCGTATTGCTGCCGCTGACGCCGGGCACGGCTACCCAGGTGCTGCCGCCATTGGTGGAGCGAAAAAGCCCGTTCGACTCCGACACGGCATACACTACATTAGGGTCGGTCGGGTGATGCTGAATGCGGCTCACGCGCCCATTGCCACTGACGTTGCCGGTGGCCGTCCACGTCTGGCCGCCGTCGGTGGAGCGGAAAATGCGCCCGCTCGTGCTGCCCCACAGGTAGTCGTTGCTGTTCCAAGGCGATATTTCCAGGGCATATACATCCACAGTGGAAAAGTTGTCGGTCAGCGGCGCCCACGTCAGGCCGCCATCCAGTGTTTTCCAAACGCCGCCTGTAGGACTGCCCACAATGATGTGGTCGGTGTTTTGCAGATCAATGCCGATAGACGTTACGCGACCGACGCCAGGGTTCCAGCTCGTGGTGGCATTCCAATAAGTAGGCCCCAGAAACTTCCAGTCGCCGCCAAAATTACCGGACTCTTTTTGCTCGGCTTCGGCGGCTTTCCGAAAGGCCCGCGCCTGCTGGGCCAATTCATGGTTCGGAATTTTCGCGCCGCGCTCGTCCAATTCCATAGAGGCTACATATTCCCAGCGCTTGTATTGCTTATAGCCCGTACCCTGGCCGCGACCCACCTGGTCGAAGTAGGCCTCTGCCTCGCGCTGAATTTCGCTCAGCGGGTACGTGCCCGCCTCAATCATTTCCTGGTATCGCTGGCCAAAAGCCGTGGAAGAATACACCCAGGTTAAGATTAAGAAAAGGATGAGGTTGTGCATTGTTCTTGTGTTTAAAAGCGGGTGGAAGTATTTTATTCTCGGCCTTAAAGGTAGAGGCCTAAACGCATGTGTTAACAGAGCGTTTTTGGGATTGGCCGTTTTTTGGCAAAAAAAGTTGCAGGAAAGGGCCAGAAAAGGCCTTAACCAACTGACCTCACACAAGGCTGCTGTGAGACGAAAAATTGAAAAACGCAGAGGACACGGAGAGCCACAGAGGCGTTTCTCTGTGTCCGCGGCGGTGAAAAAAGAAAATTCCAGAGGCCGCAAAGAGTGCTTTCACCCGAACTCCGCTTTCGACTGTATGCAACGTCAGTTAATAAACCACGCTGAGACCGCTGCAGCTGCAATTGCCTCGCACCGTCCGAGCACTGGCAGCCTCTGGCCGGTGGGGTTGTCCTATCTTTGCTGCTCTGCATGGAAGGCATTGCGTTTCAAAATCCCGCGTTGTTGTGGTTGCTGCTGGCCGTATTGGTACAGGCGCTGCTGATGGGCTATTATTGGCGCTGGCGGCGTCGGACGCTGCGGCAGTTAGGCTCGCCGGTGTTGGTGCAGCGATTGCTGCGCGGCTTTTCGCTGCGGCGTTTTTGGCTGAAGAATGTGCTGTTTAGCCTGGCATTGGCCCTGCTGGCCCTGGCTATAGCCGACCCGCGCCGTGTGTTGCCGGCGGAGGCGAAGGAAGGTCGCGGGGCCGATGTCGTTCTGGCTTTAGATGTGTCGGCCAGCATGTGGGCCACTGACATATCACCCTCCCGGCTGGAGCAGGCGCGGCTGCTGGCGCTACGGGCCGTGTCGGCCCTGGAAGGGCATCGGATAGGATTGGTGTTTTTTGCCGGCGACGCCTTTGCGCAGCTACCTCTGACGACGGACTACGACGCAGTGCGCGTACTGCTTCAGCAAGCTGGGCCAGAATTCATCGCGCAAGCGGGCACCGACCTGGGCGTGGCCCTCGAAACGAGCGTGCGGCTATTTGAGTCAGCCTCGTCGGCGGGTCGGGCATTGGTGCTCATCACAGACGGCGAAGACCACGAAGGGCAGGCGTTGGCACGGGCGCAGGCAGCCCGTGCAGCGGGTATTCGATTGTTCAGCGTAGGCGTTGGCAGACCCGAAGGTGCTGCCGTTCGACAACCGGACGGGGCGCCGCTACGCGATAGGACGGGTGCGCCCGTATATTCACGACCCGATTTTGCGCTGTTGCGCCAGCTGGCGCAAGCAGGAAGCGGGCGCTTTTTCGATGTCGGGCAGGCCAATGCGATTTCGCTTTTGGCCGCCGAATGCGACACGTTGCAAAAGGCCGCTGTAAAGCTTCAGGCTGAGCCGCAGTATGTCTATTACTTCGTCTGGTTAGCGCTGGGCGCCTGGCTCCTGTTGGTGCTGGAGCAGGTGCTGTCCTGGCGTTTTCTCAAAACCTCCAACGCAGAAGACGCATGAAACGGGCGCTTTTTTCTATAGCAATAGCAGGATGCCTGTCCGGCCCCGCCTTAGCGCAGACGTCGCGCACGGGCCAACGGCTCTACGATGAAGGTGAGTATCCAAATGCCGAGATGGAGTTCCTCCGAGCCGGCGATAACGACCTTACAGCGCTGTACAACGCTGGCAACGCCGCCTACCAGCAGGGGCAATACGAGCGGGCAGCACGGCTATTTCTGAAGGCCGCCGCCACGCCCTCTGAAGTGCGCGCCGATGCGCTGTACAACGCCGGCAACGCCTACCTGCGCCTGGGCCGATACGCCGAAGCCATTGAAGCCTATCGCCGCAGCCTGCGCCTGCAGCCCGCACAACCCGACGCCAAACGAAACCTGCAAATTGCCCAGAGCCTGCTCCAGCCCGAAACGCCACCACCCCCACCGCCACCTCCCCCACCTCCTCCGCCGCCTGGGCCGTTTCTCGACCCGCCGCGGCCCTATCGGCCACCCGAAGCACCGCGCCCCCTCTCGGAAGCAGAAGCCAAAAAGTGGCTCCAGGACGTCGTCGAGCAGGAAGAGGGCAAACACGCGCGCCGATACCGCGCATTGCCGCCGCGCAGCGAAACCAACCGCCAGCGAAAGGGGTGGTAAAGGCCCGAAACCACAAGAGCCTTACTACACAGAGTGAAGTGAATCCTTTGGAACGGCATAAATGCCTCGGAGGGCAGGTAGAGGAAGCCCCCGAAAATTGGCCAGAGAAAGACATAGTTTTGCCCAAAAATCCGCTTCGCCCACACATGGCAAAACGAAAGCAAACAACGACCTCCAGGCCTGCCGCGCCCGCGCGCTCGCGCAGCCCGTGGGACTGGGCAGGCCCGGCCCTGGCCCTGCTTGCCTTTGGCTTATATGCCAACACTTTGGGGCACGGCTACGTGCTCGACGACCCCCTGGCCATCACGAAAAACGACCTGGTTCAGCGCGGGTTTTCTGCCATACCCGATTTGCTTTTCCACCATTACCGCGCAGGCACAGAGGGCGCCAATGCTTCGGCGCTGCTGTACCGGCCGCTGTCGCTCATCACCTTTGCTATAGAGTGGAGCCTGGCGCCCGGCAAACCCTGGTTGAGCCATTTCATGAACGCTTTGTGGTACGCCCTGACGGTGGCGCTGGCGTTTGCAGCCCTTCGACGGCTGCTGCACAGGTACTCGGTGCTGTGGCCAGCGGCGGCGGTCTTGCTCTTTGCTACCCACCCCATCCACACGGAAGCCGTGGCCAACATCAAAAGCCGGGACGAGGTCCTGTGCCTGTTCTTCTGCATGGGCGCTCTGTACGCCTGGGTGCGTACGCTGGAGCACCTATCGGCGCGCTGGCGGGTGGTAGCGTTGGTCAGTTACTTGCTGGCCCTGTTGTCGAAGGAGAGCGCGGTAACCTTTTGGCCTGTCTTTCCGCTGGCAGCCTGGTGCTTTTGGGACAAGACGGTACGCCAAAGTTTTCTCGCTTCGCTACCCATGCTGGGGCCGGTATTGGTTTTTCTGGCCTTGCGCGCGGTCGTGCTGAGCCGCGTCAGTACCGACTTCAGCGTAAGCCCCATGGACAACCCCATCGTGGAGACCTCGGGTTGGGCGGAGCACACCGCCACCGCCTTCGCTGTGCTGTGGAAGTACCTGCGCCTGCTCCTGTTCCCGGAGCCACTGCTGAGCGACTATTCCTACCGCCACCTGTCGGTTGTGGGCTGGGGCAACGGCGACGCTATCGCCGGACTGCTCACCTACGGCGGCCTGCTGTCCCTGGCAGTATGGGGCCTTTCTCGGCGGTATGCCTGGGCCTTCGCTCCGGCGGCTTTCCTGACCAGCATGGCCCTGTACAGCCAGCTGCTCACCGTCATTGGTACGCTGCTGGGCGAACGCCTGCTCTATACTCCGTCGTTGTGGTTTTGCTTAGGTATTACTTGGGCTATTTGGCGGCTTTTCGGAGTAGATTTGAAGGAAATAAAGGATTTGCCGAAGGCTAAAAAACTCCTGCCTGCAACAGCTTTGTTCGCCTTAGCAGCGCTGCTCTTTAGCCTGCAAACGCTGCGACGCAATGCCGACTGGAAAGATAACCTGACCCTTTTCCGTGCCGATGTCGCCAAAGCCCCCGCCAGCGTGCGGCTCAACAACGGCTTGGGCAGCGAACTGTACCAATACCTGTCGGCCCACGACAGCCTGCCCCAGGCCCAACAGGAGGCTATTCTGCAGGAAATCGAACGCCACAGCCAGGCGGCCATCGCCATTCGCCCCAACCCGGTGTCATTCCTCAACTTGGGCAACGCCGCTACTGCCCGTAAACACTACGAAGAAGCCGTCAGGTATTACGAAGAAGCGCTTCGACTGGCGCCTAAATACGGCATCATCCGCATTAACTTGGCCCGCACCTACGCCGCCTGGGGGCGCATTGAAGGACGCCAAAACAACAACCTCAAACGCTGCACCGAATTGCTAGAAAAAGCCGTCGAATACGGCAACCAAGAACCCGATGTTCTGCTCGACTTAGGCACAGCCTATGGGCTGCTGGGTGACAATTCGAAAGCTGTCGAGTGGTTCGAACGGGTTATCCAACGCGACCCCTCAAACACCACCGCATGGCGCAACTTAGCCGTCGCCTATCGAATGCTGGGCGACCACGCCCGCGCAGAAGCCTGCGAACGAAAAGCAGCAGAGCAGTAAACCGCTACACGCCCAAGTAGCTGTAAAGCTTCATTACAAAAACCGGCGTAGAGCACACAAGACATTAGGAGGGCAAGCGGTTTAAATGGTGGAAACTTTTAACTGAAAAGGCATCTTTGTTGCATGACGCCAGAATTAGCACATGCTGTTTATCGGGAAATCGTTCGTCTGGCTACGACGCACCCTAACTGGACGCCGTCGGATAGGGTGCTGGCGCTGGCTGACTTGCAGGAGCGGCTTTTTGTGGAGGTAACGAAGCAGGAGCAGTTGTCATTCAGCACCCTGTTTGCGCGCATCAGCTATGTTGGGCACAGGTATCGGCTCTCGGCGGAGGCGCTGCGAGTCATTCACCAGTTTCGGCGCACGGCGGGTCGCATTCGCGCCGTTCAGCGGGTAGCCAATGCTCGGGATGTCGCCTTGGGGGTGTGGGCGTTGGCTGAGGCGGTGCGCGGGCTGTCGGGCGAAGCCGTTCCGGAGTGGGTAGCGGTGCTTTTGCCCGCTCCGGGCGAGTGGTCGTTCGAGTCGGCTGGTGTGGCCGCCCATCGGGATCAGGTGCGGGTGGTGGTGGTAGAAGACGTGTCCGAAGAGCGCTGTCTGCTGGCCTACGACGAGGAGCGGCCCGATGTGCTCATCCGCGTACGCTATCAGCAGCCCGATCGCAACGACAATTTTACGCCCACCATTTGGCTGCTGCAGAAGGTCTTTTCGCTGCCGGTAACGGTGAACCTTTTGGATGTGGACATAGACCAGGCCGGCGATTACCGCCCACGCGCCTTCGTAGTGGAGCCGGACTACCTGATGGACGTAACCACGGTGGCCGAGCGCTTCCTGCCAGACCGGGTGGAGCCTATGGGCTTTCTGGCTAAGAAATTTCTGCCCTACGAGATGTCTGAAGCGGCATTGGTGGGTAACTTAGCCAACTACTTTCTCGATCGGTTGCTGAATGAGCCTGAGGCGGAGTTTGACACGCTGATGCGCGAGACGTTTGCCCTCTACCCGCTCGTGTACGCGCCCATGTCGGACCAGAACGTGCGGGATGTGATGCAGAAAGCGCGGAAGCATTACCAGGGTCTGAAAGTCATGGCCCAGACGGGGTTCCGCCAGCAAGGCATTGAGCCGGCGCATTGTGTGCTGGAACCTACTTTTTACAGCCGCAAATATGGCTTGCAGGGTCGCTTAGACCTCTTTTACCGCGAAGGCGAACGGGCGGCCATTGTGGAGCTCAAAAGCGGGCAGCCCTTTCGGCCCAATGCTTACGGCATTTCGCGCAGCCATTTCACTCAGACACTGTTGTACGACCTGCTGGCACGCTCAGTATTCGGGGCGACCACAGACCCGGTCAAGTATATTCTGTACTCGGGCGTTGAGGAGAGGCACCTGCGCTTTGGCCCTACGATAGAGGCGGAGCAATGGGAAGCCCTTCAGGTGCGCAACCAACTGGTGGCTATCGAGCGGTTGCTGACAGGCATTCGTCCCGGGCAACTGCATGTGCCGCTTTTTGAGCGACTGCGCAAAATGGTGATGGAGGGCCCGGCAAATGCAAATGATTTTACCCTGAAAGAGATGACCCAGTTTGTGGCCGTCTATACCGGCCTGAGTGCGGTAGAGCGCAAGTACTTCAACGCCTTTACCGGTTTCATTGCCCGCGAGCACTGGCAGTCCAAAGTAGGCGCCGAGGGGACGGACTCGGCTGGCAGCAGTGCCGCCCTGTGGCGCAACAGCCTGGCCGAAAAGCAGGAGGCGTTCGCCATTCTGGCCCAGATGGAATTGGTAGACAACCAGGCCAATGAGGCCGAACCCACAATGGTTTTTCGCCGGACGGAGCAGACCAACCCCCTGGCCAACTTTCGCGTGGGCGATGTGGCCGTCCTTTATCCGGCGGATACTGAGGACGCCAATGTGCTGCAGCACCAGGTCATCAAGTGCACTATTGTCGAACTGGGCGCCCAACACGTGAAGGTGCAGTTGCGTGCGCGGCAGTTCAACCTCAAGCCCTTCGAGGCCCATCGGCGGTGGAATCTGGAGCCGGACTCGCTGGAGGGCGGATTTTCGTCGCTGTACCGCAGCCTGTACGAGTGGGCCAAAGCGGCACCCCTGGTACGCGCTCGCTGGCTATGCCCCACGGCATCGGACGAGCAGGCCGCCTCAGCACCGCAGAGCCTCAGTGCCGAATACATTGCCACAGCCCCCCACTTTTTCCTGCTGTGGGGGCCGCCGGGCACAGGCAAGACGAGCATCATGCTGCGCGACTTAGTGGGCTGGGTGCTTCAACACACGCAGGACAATCTCGTTCTGCTGGCCTACACCAACCGGGCGGTGGATGAAATGTGCGAGGTGCTCGAAGAACTGGGCACGGAGTACCTTCGGCTGGGCGCGCTCTTTGCCACGGGCGAGCGCTTTCGCGAGCGCCTGCTAGGCCAACGCATTGCCTCCGCCCAAACGCGCGCCGAGCTGCGGGCAGCCATAGACCCGGTGCGCATCTTCGTCAGCACGGTATCCTCTTTTGCGCAAAGCGACAGCTTGCTCAAAATCAAAACCTTCCAGCGGCTCATTGTGGACGAGGCCTCGCAAATCCTGGAACCGCAGCTCATCGGCTTGCTAACGCGCTTCCAGCACGTGGTGCTCATCGGCGATCACTGCCAGCTGCCGGCCGTGGTGGCCCAGGAGCCGGAGTTTACCCGCGTCAGCGACTCTGAACTGCTGGATATTGGCCTGACCGACCTGCGCGACTCCTACTTTGAGCGGCTCTACCGCTATTGCCTTCAGCGAGGCCTGCATCGGCACTACGGGCTGCTGTGTCATCAGGGGCGTATGCACGCCGATATTATGGCCTTTCCCAGCCAGCATTTCTACGACGGGAAGCTGTACACGCTACCGGCACCCTTGGGTGAGCGCCAACATCAGCCGCTGCCTCAGGCCGACGGCATTTTCGGTCAAAGGGTGTGTTTCCTGCCGGTGGTATCGCCTGATGCCCTGCCGCACCAGCGCGTATCGGCCGAAGAGGCGCGCTGGATAGCCCGGCTGACGCGCTACTTCCGCCAGCAGGCTGAACGGGCGGGCCAACCGTGGAACCCCGAGCGCAGCCTGGGCATCATCACGCCCTGGCGCGCGCAAATCGCGCAAATCCGACAGGCCCTGGCTGAGGAGGGCCTCAACCCCGACGAACTGACCATTGACACCGTAGAGCGCTACCAGGGGGGCGCGCGCGACATCATCCTCATCTCCTGCTGCGTACACAGCAAGCAACAACTGCGCCGCTTGGTGAGCCTGTCTGCCGAGGGCGTGGATCGCAAACTCAACGTCGCCCTTACGCGCGCTCGCGAACGGCTTGTGCTACTGGGCAACCCCGACGTTTTGGGCGAAGACCCGCGCTACCGCGCCTTTATTAAGCAATACGCCGTACAGGCAGAGCAATTTGAGGAGGCCGATAAGCAAACATTTGCCAACTTTGTTTCCGAAATCAATTCGCCAAACTCGTCGTCAAATCATCAACGTTCATGAAACGCAGCAAAATAGCCGGAATGGGCTTCTACGTGCCTGAGCGCGTGGTCAAAAACGAAGAACTCACCCGCTTGATGGACACCTCAGACGAATGGATCCGCGAACGCACGGGCATCGAAGAGCGGCGCTACGGGCGCAAGCACGAAGAGACCACCTCCACGATGGCCGCCATTGCTACGCGCATTGCTTGCGAACGCGCGGGCATTGAGCCGGAGGAGATAGACTTCATCATTTTTGCTACCCTCAGCCCCGACTACTATTTTCCGGGCTGTGGCGTGCTGGTGCAGCGCGAGTTGGGCATCACCCACCGCGAAGCCGGCGCTTTAGATATTCGCAACCAGTGCAGCGGTTTTGTGTATGGCCTTTCGATTGCCGACCAGTTCGTCCGCACCGGCATGTACAAAAACGTGCTGGTCGTTGGCTCCGAAATGCACTCCATGGGCTTAGACTTCAGCACTCGCGGCCGCAACGTTACGGTCATCTTTGGCGATGGCGCTGGCGCAGCCATCGTGCAGCCCAGCGAAGACCCCGAGCGCGGCATCCTGACCACACGCCTACACTCGGACGGCACCTATGCCGAAAAGCTCTCGTTCATCAACCCTGGCTGCCATGGCGGATACCACAAACACCGCTTAGACGACCCTAATGTGGACTACGGCTATCCGCCTGCCGATACCTATGGCGAAATCTTCATCACCCCCAAGATGCTTCAGGATGGCATGTACTACCCGTATATGGACGGCCAATTCGTATTCAAACTGGCGGTGCAAAAATTCCCGGAAGTTATCCTGGAAGCGCTCCAGGACGCCGGTTTGCAACCCTCCGACATCAGCCTGTTAGTGCCGCATCAGGCCAACTTGCGCATCAGCCAGTTTGTGCAAAAGCGCTTAGGCCTGCGCGACGACCAGGTGTGGAACAACATTCAGCGCTACGGCAACACTACAGCCGCCTCCATTCCTATCGCTCTGTGCGAGGCCTGGGAAGCGGGTAAGGTACGCGAAGGCGACGTTGTGTGTCTGGCCGCGTTCGGCTCTGGCTTTACGTGGGGCAGTGCCCTCATCCGCTGGTAAACGGTATAGCAAACGCGCAAAACCAACGGGCCCCGACCGACCAGCATCTTTTCTATCGCATCGTGGCTCAGGTCAGCTGGATTTTTCTGGACGATTTTGGCGGCAGGCACCGCGTCGGTCTCTACCACGGCGACCGCAGCGGTCATGTGCTCGTCCACTGCGATGCGCGCATTGTGCAGGTGGATTTTTCGGTCAAAGAGTCGCGCACATACTCCTTTTTCATCGAAGACGAGTTGTGCGAGGTCAGCATTCAGAAGGAGAAGGAGGGTTTTTCCTACGATTTTCGCGTGAACAAACAGGTGGACACTCCGCGCAACCGCCAGCGCCGCGCCACCGAACGCCGCAACTGGTGGGGGGTGGCTGGCGTGTTGGCCGTACTGGTCGCCATTGTCTCGGCTGCTGTCTTTTTCCTGATGCGCTGGGATGCCCGGCAAAAGCAACAGCGTTGGGCCGATGCGTTTACGTTTCCGCTCTCTGCCCAAGAGCAACGCCGTTTGGAAGAGGAAGGCCGCACTTCCGTTGCCCGTCTGTTCGTGGCTTATGAAAACGAGCGGCGCATGGTTTATTACCATTTCCCTACTCAGGAAAGTCGCCTGATGACGGGCCGCTTTTGGGTGCCCGACACTGGCCTTATTCTGCTGCCTAACGGGTTTCCCATCAGCGACCACGACGCCTTCGCTGTGCAATATCTGCCCGAAGACCCGCGAATCCACCGCGTGCTCTTTGAGCAGCCCGAACCGGAAACCATCAGTGCTTACTTAGACCAGGCCACCCGCGCCCAACAGGCCGCTCACCCGGAGAACCGCCCGGCTCGCAATCGCTGCATCGCACAGGTCGCCTTAGCCGAAAAAGGCTGGCCCGCCTTAGCCAACTTCATCTTCCAAACCGCCACCGCTGAGCAAAACCCTCAGCACAATCGCGACTCCTACCTGCGTCTGGTGCGCGAGCCAGCGCTGGCGCAGCGCCTGGAAAGGGAATGCTGGGATAAGTAACGGACTGAAACACCGGACAAAAGAGAGCGCTCATCCACCTGAAGCCCCTGGTGGTGCCTGACCCTCTCCTTCTCAACCGCCAACAGCGCAGTAAGGCGCTGAGAAAACCCTTTTGCAGTTCTCTAGCCTTTTACCTCGCAGCAAACTTGCACAAGTATTCAGCAAGACAAGGTTGCCGCACCTGTACGAAGAATAGGCGAATGACTCGTGCATTCGTGGCGAAGCAAAAAACTTTTTTACCCCCGTGGTAAAAACGCATTCGTGCATCCGGGAGGTGTCGTGTATTCTCAGAGGTGTCGCCTTCTCGTACCTTGAAGACGACACCTCTGGGGGCCTCTGCGGTTTTTTAGCCTTTTGCCTCCACGAAAGTTTTGCATTAGGTCTGCTGCCTTTTGTCCTGCCTGAGCATTTTCCCAAAAACCTACCCTCTCTCACCCGCCTGCCCGCTTTACCTTTGCAGCCCATTATTTTTGGCAAAAAGGAAAGCGATGTACCGCGAATTCAAGCAATTACACCTGCCCGCATTTGAAGAGGAAATACTGCAGTTCTGGACATCCGAGCGCATCTTCGAGCGCTCAGTAGAGCAACGCCCGGCCGAGCGTTCGTTTGTTTTTTATGAAGGGCCACCCTCGGCCAATGGGATGCCGGGTATTCATCACGTCATTTCGCGTACCATCAAAGACCTCTTTTGCCGTTATCAGACGCTCAAGGGCTACCGCGTTGAGCGCAAGGCGGGTTGGGACACCCACGGCCTGCCTGTAGAACTGCAGGTGGAAAAAGAACTGGGCATCACGAAAGAAGACATCGGGCGCACGGTCAGTGTGGACGAATACAACAAAGCTTGCCGCGCTGCCGTCATGCGCTACAAAGACCGCTGGGATGCCCTCACGCGCCGTATGGGCTATTGGGTGGACCTGGAGCATCCGTACATCACCTTCGATAATGCCTACATCGAGACAGTGTGGTGGCTGCTCAAGCAGATGTACCTCAAGCGCACGCCGGCGGGTTCGCTGCTGTACAAGGGCTTCACCATTCAGCCCTTCAGCCCGGCAGCGGGCACGGGCCTGTCGAGCCACGAGCTGAACATGCCCGGTACCTACCAGGACGTTACCGATATATCAGTGGTGGCCATGTTTCGCGTACGGCGCGAGGCGGCTTCCGAGTTCCTCTTCGACAGCGCCGACGAGGATGTGCGCATCCTGGCGTGGACGACGACGCCCTGGACGCTGCCCAGCAACGTGGCGCTCACCGTCGGGCCCGACATCGCGTACGTGAAGGTGAAGACCCTCAACCCTTACACGGGTCAGCCGGTGAGTGTGGTGCTGGCGCAAGAACGGCTGTCGGCCTATTTTTCGGTTGAAGACGAGGGGCTACCGTTCGAGGGCTTTCAGCCCGGCAGCAAGAAGCTGCCTTGGCAAAAGGCCGCCGGGCCGTTTGCCGGTCAGCAGCTGGTGGGCATTCGCTACGAGCAGTTGCTGCCCACGCCTGCAGCCAGCACGCCCGAGCTGGAGGCGCGCGGCTTCCGTGTCATCGCCGGCGATTGGGTAACCACCGAAGACGGCACCGGCGTGGTGCACACGGCTCCCTACTTTGGCGCCGACGATTTCCGCGCTTGCAAAGAGGCCGGCGTGCCCTTCATCGGCCTACCCAACCCGCTCAACCCGGATCTGCCGCTACCCTTAGTCAATCGGCAGGGCAAATTTGTGGATGAAGTGCCCGAATTCGGTGGGTGCTACGTCAAGGCCGAATACTACCCAAGTGAAGTGCAGCAACAGCCGGAATTCAAGCCCACCGATCTGCTTATCGCCCTGCGCCTGAAGACCGACGGCAAGGCCTTCCGCATCGAAAAATACCGCCACCCTTACCCGCACTGCTGGCGCACCTCCAAGCCGGTGCTCTATTACCCACTGGACTCATGGTTCATCCGCGCCTCCGCCCTAAAGGAACGCATGGCCGAGCTCAACCGAACCATCCGCTGGAGGCCCGAAAGCACCGGCACCGGCCGCTTCGGCCAATGGTTAGAAAACCTACAGGACTGGAACCTGTCGCGCTCCCGCTTCTGGGGAACGCCGCTGCCCATCTGGCGCACCGCCGACGGCCAGGAGGAAATCTGCATCGGCTCGATGGAAGAACTCCAGACGGAAATCGAAAAAGCCAACCAGGCTCTGGGGCTGAAACAAACCCTGCCCACCGACCTGCACCGGCCTTACATTGATGAAATCGTGCTCGTCTCGCCTACCGGCCGGCCCATGCACCGCGAGCCTGACCTTATTGACGTGTGGTTCGATAGCGGTGCCATGCCCTATGCCCAGTGGCACTATCCGTTCGAAAATCAGGACGTCTTCCGGCGCAATTTCCCCGCCGACTTCATCGCCGAGGGCGTGGACCAAACGCGCGGATGGTTTTACACCCTGCACGCCATTGCCACCATTGTCTTCGATTCTGTGGCCTTCCGCACTGTCGTGTCTAACGGCCTTGTCCTGGACAAAAACGGCGAAAAAATGTCGAAGAGCCGAGGCAATGTCGTGGACCCGTTTTACATCATTCAAAAGCACGGCGCCGATGCTGCACGCTGGTACATGATGTCGAGCGCCAACCCGTGGGAAAACCTGCGCTTCGACGAAGAGCGCCTCGTAGAGGTGCGCAATCAGCTGTTTGGCACGCTCTACAACACGTATTCGTTCTTCGCCCTGTACGCCAACGTGGACGGCTTCCGGCTCGACCAACATACCGCCGTCCCACTGGCTCAACGCACTGAACTAGACCGCTGGGTGCTCTCCTGCCTGCACACGCTCGTGGGCGAGTACCGCGAAGCTATGGACGACTACGACGTTACGCGTGCCTGCCGCTTAGTGGAGTATTTTGTGGACGAGCATCTCTCCAACTGGTACGTGCGCCTGTCGCGCCGTCGCTTCTGGAAAGGGCAGCTCAATGAGGATAAAATTGCCGCCTACCAAACGCTCTTCGAGTGCCTGACGGTGCTTGCCCAACTCGTAGCCTCGGTGGCGCCTTTCTTTGCCGACTGGCTCTACCGCAACCTCACCGAACCGGCGCGCCAGCACAACGCCAGCACATGGCCCGACTCCGTACACCTGACCGACTTGCCCCAGCCCGACGCCAGCAAGATAGACCGCGACTTGGAGCACCGCATGGACTATGCCCGCCGCATCTGCTCGCTGGCGCTCAGCATCCGCAAACGCGAAAAACTGCGCGTGCGCCAGCCGCTGCGGCGCTTGCTCTTGCCTGTGCTCGACGAGCGCTTCCAGGCCGAAGTGGAAAGCGTGCGCGACTACATCCTTTCGGAAATCAACGTCAAGCAAATCGAATACGTAACCGACGACTCCGGTCTGCTCAAAAAAGCCGCCAAGGCCAACTTCAAAACCTTAGGTGCCCGCTTAGGCAAACACATGAAGGAGGCCGCCAACCGCATCGCCGCCTTCACCCAGGCCGACATCAGCGCACTGGAGCAAAACGGCACCTTCGACCTGACCATCGAGGGCACCACCTACACCCTCACACCCGACGACGTCGTCATCACCGCCGAAGACCTGCCCGGCTGGAAAACGGCCTCTGACGGCGCGCTCACGGTGGCCTTAGACGTCAACCTCACACCCGAACTGCTGGCCGAAGGCGTGGCACGCGATCTGGTAAACCGCATCCAAAACCTGCGCAAAGACCTGGGCTTCAACGTTACCGACCGCGTCCGCGTGGAAGTGGAAGACCACCCAGCCGTGCGGCCGGCAGTGGAGCAGTTCGGTGCTTATATTCAAAACGAAGTACTCGCCACAGAGCTGACGCTCAACGCCGCGGAGGGCGGGACGACTGTGGACATGGAGGACAACGTGCAGGTGCGCATTCGTGTGGCAAGAAGGTGAAGAAACGGCTCCTCACCTTTTTGGCGTGGCTACCCTGTACGCATTGTGCTGAAAGCCCGAAGTCAGCCACCTCACGGGAAGAAAGGTTTTTCTACACAGTGCTCAGCATCAGGGACTGCTACACAGTAAGATAGCCTAAGCTATTTTTCCTGAAACCTGGTAACCGGCTTGGCAGAAGATGAAAGGGCATAAGTCGGGCATGAGAATGGCGCCCCAACTTACCTTTGACCCGTCGCCGTCAGGGCGGTATGTCCTATGACTCTACGTGCACATCTTTCGAAAACTTACCCTGCTAATTGGTCGGTCTTGGCGGGTCTTTTGGTGGCGTTGTTACTCTTCTTTTTGCTGGCCAAACCCATCTTCGGCGAGTACTTCACCCGTCCGAACAGCATGACCTACACCTATGGGGGCGATGCGCTGGCGCTGTACTACAATACGGCCTTCCACGCGCGCTACGGGCAGGACTCCTGGCTACGCGGGACAAATTACCCCGACGGCGAGTACATCTACCTGACCGACGCTCAGGGTGTCCTTTCCAACGCGCTGCGGCTTTTGCGGCAAGCGGGGTTTGACGTGTCCGATTACGCCATTGGTATCGTCAATGGAGTGCCGCTGTATCTGCTATTTGCTGCTGTTACGGTGGTGTATGCCTTGCTGCTGGCGCTGGGTGGACTGCCTCTCCCGTCTGCAGTATTTGCGCCGCTGATTGTGTTGCTTTCGCCGCAGGTTATCCGCATGGGTGGGCATTTTGGGCTGGGCTATCCGGTGGCCATTCCGTTAGCCATGCTGTGGTTCGTGCGCAAGTATCGGGTGCGCCGGTGGGAAAAGCGCGATGTGCTGTTTTTCCTGACGGCTCTGCTATTTACCTACAACAATCCCTACGTTGGTTTCAACATCAACTTGCTGCTCATAGGCGCCGGAGCGCTGGTTTTGCTTTGGAAGCGTTTTCAGCGCGCTTACTGGATACCGGGTTTTGGCGCCATGCTCATGGGTGCAGGTGCGCTGCTGTGGGTATTTGCCGATTTTTACTGGCACGACCCGGTGAGCGACCGCGTGTCTCCGCAGTGGGGCTTTTTTTACTATCAGGCGCGGTTCGAGGGTTTCTTTTATCCGCCGGGGTCGCTGTTGCATGACCTGCTCAAAGATGCGGGCTTTCGGGTACCTGCCGAGTTGGAGTTTGAAACCCTGCTGAATGTGGGTCTAGTAACTACGGCAGCGCTGGCGGTGGGCCTGCTGACGCTTCCTTTTTCTGAAAAGGCCCGCCGATTCTTTAAATTTGAGCACACTGTGCTCGTGGACGCTGCTATTCTCATGGCCATACTGGCGGCCAATACGGCGTTGATTCCTGTTTCGCAACACTGGATAGAAGACCATCTGCCGTGGTTGATGATGTTCAAGGCGGCGGGGCGTCTGGGATGGCCGCTGTATTTCGCCCTGACGGTAACCGGAGCGCTCATTGTGGACGCGCTCTATCGCACCGTTTCGCCCCTGTGGGCACGGGTTCTCTTCCTACTTTTAGTAGGGGCAGTGTGGAATGCAGACATTAACCAATACATAGCGCCGCGGTTTCGCGGGGCATTCAACCCGAACATTTTTGACGCCAAACACGAGGAGGAGCTGCTGTCGGTTTTGCGCCAGAACAACATCAACCCCCAGGATTTTCAGGCCATTCTGGCGCTGCCGCGTTTTGGGGTGTGGTCCGATAAGGTATGGCCAGGTCTTCCCTTCGAGGCCCAATTCTGGAGCATGCGTCTGTCGGTAGCCACTGGCTTGCCCATTGTGAATTCGGTGCAGTCGCGAGTAGGTACGCAGCACGTTCTGGAGCGGGTACAGATGTTTGGGCATCCGCTTATCGAGCTGCAGTTGCTGGCCCGTTTGCCCAATCGCAAAGACCTGCTCATCCTGCACGGCCTCGGCGGAGAGGAACTGCAGGTGGGTGAGCGGTATTTGCTGGATATTTCTGAGCCTTTGGCCGAAACGCCGCGCTACACCTTGCGCCGACTCCGACTGGATAGCCTGGAGCACAGCCGGGCTATCGCGGAGGCCCAAAGGCTGTATGCCAACGGGTATCGAAAGGCACCTGCCCTGCATCTGGGCTTTGATGAAGAACCTTCTGAGGTAGCCTTTTACGGCCAGGGATGCCGCCAGACGACGCCAGACGAAGATTGGGTCTGCACCTTTCCATCCACTCCGTTCGACCGCGACACGCTGGTGGTCTTTTCGGCCTGGAATTATCTGGACGCCGGGCGCTGGAACCCAGGCTTCTGGATCCTCTCGGTGCGCAATGCGGAGGGCCGAGAGTTCCACCGCGAAAAACTCGAAAGTCGCAAGAGCAACGACGTTCAGGGCCAATACTGGTTCCGTGTCGAACGCGACATCTATATCCCGCGCGGGGGCTCCGTAGCGATTGCCGCTCACTACCATTTGCCTATGCGCGTAGATGAGGTCATGATCTGGGGCAAAGGTGAACGACCGCTCATAGACGATCCGAAAGCCGAGGGCTTTTTGCTGGAAAATATCTGGGTGCGAAAACCGAAGCGGTAAAGCCGGAGTGCCCTTGCCGCAATCTGCGCCAGCCCCGAGGCGCAGGTGCGGAGTTTTTCCAGTGCATCATCGCGCCTCTATGCTCAAAGGCTTACATTCCTATGCAGTACGCACAGATTTTGCAGGAGACCTTTGCCCCCGTCTTTCATGCGCCTAAGGAGGCCTGGCAGCAGTTTGCCGATGCCTGCCAGCCAGTGGTGTTCCGGAAGGATGAAATCATCAAACAGCCCGGCACGGCGGAGCGCGCCCTCTACTTTATTCTGAGCGGCAGCGCAGGTCTGTTTTTGTGGAAGGAAGGGCATTCGGTCTGCTTAGATTTTGCCTTCGACCGTCAGTTTTGCTCCGACTACATGTCGCTCCTTACCGACCAGCCCACACCATTAGAGGTGGTGGCTTTGGAGAAATCGGAAATGCTCTGCCTGAGCGCTCCCGACTTTCGCCTGCTGACGCAAAAGACGGTGGGCCAGGTCATCCGTCTGGTGGCAGCCGAGACCTCGTTTGTGGACAAGCAGCAGCAACAAATCGAACTGCTTACCCTGACGGCCGCCGAACGCTACGACCGCTTAGAGCAGCGCTTTCCGGGCATCGCCCAACGCATTGCGCAAAAGCACATCGCCTCCTACCTGGGCATCACACCGCAAAGTCTGAGCCGCATACGCCGACAGACGGCAAAGCGTCGTGCAGGAAAATGAACGTACTCCCTCCCGCTGACGCGTGTTTTTTACCTTAGGGTAACGCCCGGCGCTTGTAGCCGCGTTCACCTTTGCCGCATACCAAAACCTCGTTTTCGTATGCGTATCGCTCTTCTGTTTCTCTGCATTAGCCTGCTGGGCAGCACGCTTACCGGCCAGACATCTGCACCCTCGCCAACGGCTTACCGCAAAGGCTTTACCTTTGGCTTCAGCGCTGGTATGGGTACTCTGCAACTGACCACAGACGCTCAAACTCAACGCATGACTTCGGGCAGCTTTCCCAACCTGCGCATTGGCTATTGGCTGCACCCACGCCTGACGGCCCAGCTGCTGTTGCCCGGCGCCATCTATGCGCAAAACGACAAGCATCGCGGCTTTGAGGGCATTTTGCTCTCGGCGCAGTACTGGCCCACCGAACGCTGGTGGCTATTGGCCGGCGCAGGGCTGGCCCTCGACGCTCCGGCCTTCTGGACCATTGACGACCCAGCCCAGGCCGATTTTCACTGGGGCATCGGCGCAGCGTTAGCCACAGGCTACGAGGTCTGGCGAAAGCGGAATTTTTCTTTAGACATCCTTTACCGGCTTTATACCGGTCGAGCAGGTTCGGGCGAGGACTCCAGAAAGGGCCTTGCCCAACACATAGGTGTGGGACTCAATTGGCATTAAATATGGAAAATCTGGCTCTTACAGGGCTTATCGGCGCGCTAAGCGCTCTCCTCTTGTTGCACATGGCGGTCTTGCTGGGCTGGGTACCCTATGACCGAGTTTGGGGCGGCCGTCTGAAAAGCCGGCGCGACCTGTACCGCTTCGAGGCGTTGTCGCTACTGCTGACTTTGGCTTTTCTGGGTGTGGTGCTGCAGCGGGCAGGCGTTCGGGTGGGGCTACCGGAAGTTGTCGTGCACTATGGGCTTTGGCTCATGGGCATCGTCTTCGCAGCAAGCGCGTTGGGTAACTTGCTGTCCAAAAACAATTTCGAGCGCCAGGTGATGGCCCCGTTGGCGCTGGTCATGGGGGTGTATGCGCTGTGGTTGGCGGCGCATTAAAACCGCCTCAGCAATGCTGCGTAGAGGCACTGTACTGGTCTCGTTTGGACGACACAGGCGGCCTGCTCGAATGCTCATTCCCAATCCCAGGCAATCACGTGCCAGCGCTCGCCTGTAGTAAGGTCGTCGTAAATGTGGAAGGTCTCGAAGCCCACTCGCTCGTGCGCGCGCAGCGAACGGGCATTGCGCTCGGCCACTTCAGTTACCACAAAGTCAAAATGCGGACGGCACACGTCGGCCAAATGCCGGTACAGGCTATCGAATACGCCTCGGCCCCGATACGGCTCGGCCACGCAAACTTGGCCCATGACAAACCAGCCGCCTGCACTCAGAGGACGACCGCGCCACGTGAGCTGCTCCAATCGCTCAAACAGTGGCGCCAAGACAGGCACTTCGGGCGCAAATTCGCGCAACATGACTAAGCAATAGCCGGCCAGATGGTCGCCCTCTTTGGCAATGACGGAAGGGAAGGCTGCATTCATGCGCCGGAGCACCTCCGGGTCGTGCTTCACGGTAACAAAACCCTGGCTACTGGCCTGCTCAGGGGTGATAGCCGACGGCAAATTGCAGGCCTGAAGCGCAAGAATTTGCGCTATTTCCTCCTCGTACTGCACTATTTTGTAGTGGATGACCATGCACGACTTATTTTTGGCCAAATATACGACAACCCTTATCCTCAACACAGGCACTCGTCTTCTACAGGTATGCCGCCGCTATTATCGCCTTTGCCGCCCGAACACAACGCCGAGGTGGCCCACATGGCTGCCTTTTTCAACGAAACGCTGGGCTTTTGCCCCAATAGCGTGCTGACCATGCAGCGCCGACCAGCCATTGCCCAGGCCTTCATTGCGCTCAACCAAGCCGTCATGACCAACGAAGGCCGGGTCTCCAGCGCTCTCAAACGCCTTATCGGCTACGTGGCCAGCCACACCGCCGGCTGCCAATACTGCCAGGCTCACACCATTCGCGCGGCCGAACGCTACGGCGCTGCCGCCGAACAACTCTACCACGTGTGGGAATACCGAACTCACCCGGCCTTTAACGACGCCGAACGCGCAGCCTTAGACTTCGCTGTCGCCGCTGCTGCCATCCCCAACGCCGTTACCGAAGAGGTCGAGCAGAACCTGCGCCGCCACTGGGACGAAGGCGAAATCGTGGAAATTCTCGCCGTTGTGGCTCTGTTCGGCTTTCTCAATCGCTGGAACGACAGCATGGGCACGCCCCTGGAAGTGCCTGCCTTAGAAACGGCTAACCAATACTTAGCCTCCTACGGCTGGACGGGCGGTAAACATGTGCAAACAACACCAGCCTCAGCGCAAGAATCCTCGTCCAATTCGCCCCCAACCAGGCCCTGGCGTGATATGGCGTTCGTAACCATTCAATTCATCCTCATGGGCGCCTACTTAGCCAACCCGGAAGCACTCCGGATAACCCTGCCCGAAGTGGCTCGCTACCTTGGCCTGGCGCTCGCCGTGGGCGGTACGGGCATACTCACCTGGGCCTTCGTGAATTTGGGCCGCAACCTGACGGCATTCCCTACCCCAAAGGCATCGGGGCAGCTGGTTACCGCAGGTATCTACCGCTGGGCCAGGCACCCCATCTACTCCGGGGTGCTGATGATAGCGCTGGGCTGGGCCGCCTTTTCGCAAAGCGGCTGGCGGCTGGGCCTCTTCGCCGCACTGTGGGCACTGTTTTGGGCCAAATCGAGCTACGAAGAGCGGCTGCTGGCCCAGCGCTATCCCGAATACGCTGAATACCGCCGGCGCGTCGGACGGTTCGGGCCAAAGTGGGGCCGATGATGCCGAAAACCCTCCAAACCTCCATCTCCCTGACCATGGAAGAACTGTTCAAAAACAAATACCGAATACCCTCAGCCCGCGCATCGTGGTGGAATTACGCCAACCCCGGCGCCTATTTCATCACCATCTGCACTGACCAACGGCAGCATTATTTTGGCGAAATACACCATCAAAAAATGGTTTTGTCGCCCTGCGGGATCATTGCCGACGTGCTGTGGTACGAAATCAGACACCATTTTCCGCACGTAACGTTGGGGGCGTTTGTGGTCATGCCCAATCACGTGCACGGGGTTTTGATATTGGCACCCAACGACGACGCCGACCGCGCCGACCGCGCCCCCGTAGAGACGTTGCATGCAACGTCTCTACCGCCCAACGCGCCGCCCAACGCGCCGCCCAACGCGCCGCCCAACGCGCCGCCCAACGCGCCGCCCAACGCGCCGCCCAACGCGCCGCCCAACGCGCCGCCCAACGCGCCGCCCAACGCGCCGCCACCCAACGAAAAAAACGAACAAATGGCTGCCATTTCCCCCGCTGCCGGTTCGGTATCCACCATCGTGCGTTCCTACAAATCGGCCGTTACGCGCCATGCTCATCGGCTGGGGCATGCATTTGCCTGGCAGACGCGATTCCACGACCACATCATCCGCAACGAAGAGGAATACCATCGCATCAGCCGTTACATCCTGACTAACCCACAGCGATGGAAGGAGGATAAATTTTTCTATTCCGAATGACCCTGCGATTTGCAGCCAGGCTCAACGGTTCATCCTTGAAACTGCTTTCTATTGTTGTACAGTTTATGGCTGCTCAGCAGTTTCGGGTTCCTGGGTCAGGGCCTGTCGGATTTTAATTTGCAGGGCAGCAAAGAGCAGCGTCATAAACGGGCTGACGTAGTTGAACACCGCGTAGGGCAGGTAGTGCCATGTATCCACGCCCAGTACGCGCGACTGGTAGGCGCCGCAGGTGTTCCAGGGTACGAGCACGGAGGTTACGGTGCCGGAGTCTTCGAGGGTGCGGCTCAGATTGACGGGGGCCAGCCCGCGTTTGGCGTAGGCTTTGGAAAACATTTTGCCCGGTATCACGATGGCCAGATATTGGTCGGAGGCCGTTGCGTTGAGCGCTAAGCAGCTGGCCACCGTGCTGGCAAACAGCCCAAAGATCGAATGCGCCAGGCGCAACAGGGCAGCGCTGATGCACGCCAGAGCGCCGATGGCTTCCATGACGCCCCCAAAGGTCATGGCGCAAATGACCAGCCACACGGTGGGCATCATGCCGGCCATACCCTTTGTGGCAAACAGGTCATTGAGCGCGGCATTATTTGTCTCTACGCCGGTGCTTACGGTCATGGCCTTTATTACCCCCTGATAGGCGGCCTGAAAATTGAGCACATCCGCTTCGGCGATTTTCATGACCAAACCCGGTTGGAAGATGACGGCAAACAGCCCGCCCAGCAACGCGCCTGCCAGCAGTGCGATGAGCGGACGGGTGCGGAAGATGATGAGGCCAACAACGGCCAACGGAACCAGCAGCAGCCAGGGTGTTATGTAAAAGGCCGAGTCTATGGCTGCCAGTACGGTCGAGGAGTCTGCCACGCCCTGGGGTTGGTAGTTGAGGCCTATGAGGACGAATGTAATTAGCGTAATGATGTAGGTGGGCACTGTGGTCAGCATCATGTAGCGGATGTGGGCAAACAGGTCGCTGCCCGCCATGGCAGCTGCCAGGTTGGTGGTGTCGGACAGCGGCGACATTTTATCCCCGAAATAGGCGCCGGAAATGACCGCACCTGCGGTAATCGGCAGCGAGAGCCCCATGATCTGGGCGATGCCCATCAGGGCAATACCGACCGTACCGGCCGTCGTCCAGGAACTGCCGATGGAGACCGCGACCAGGGCACAGATAATCAACGCGGCTGGGTAGAACCATGACGGGTCCAGGATGCCAAGCCCGGCATAGATAACCGCCGGAGCGGTGCCGGCCAGCATCCAGCTGCCGATCAGCGATCCTACCGCCAGCAGGATCAGGCAGGCTTTCAAGGCCAGAGAAATACCTTCGACCATCGCGCGTTCCATATCGGCCCAGCTCTCGCCCAGGTACAGCCCGATCAGTGCAGCCGCGCCCGCCGCCAACATCAGTGCTATCTGATTGGGCCCGTAGGAAGAGTTGTCGCTGAACAGGCTGACCGAGGCGGCCAGCATGGTGATAAGGAAAAGTAGCGGCAACAGTGCCAGCCACAGGGGTATGGACCTTTTATCGGTTTCTTCTGTCATCACTGGAAGTGATGGTACCAAAAATCTCCACCCGGCCCCGGCTCATTTTTGGACATTATGACTAGCCGGGGAAGACCAGCGCACGAATAGGCAGGATCAGGGTCTGAATCCGGATTACCAGTGCATTGGCGATCCCCATGCCATCCACGATGGAAGAGGTGAACCGTCCAAATCCCGTGATTTCCCCGGATTCCCGTTCTGCCTCCCGGCTGGTATAGGCCACGCCCACGCAAAAGCTGCCTGGCGTGATGTCGTCCGCATGGCCTTCATAAATGGGTTCGGGGACGGCCTTGCCCATGCCCTCAACCATGCGATTCGGGATCGGTAGAATGGTGGAATAGAAGGCACCGAATGCAACA